>NZ_VOSC01000028.1:2483-65283 GCF_007997385.1 Seonamhaeicola algicola | reverse complement strand
GCATTAGAAGAAGAAACTGCAAGAAAACGCGTAGAAAATCTAAAAGCACAACGCAGTTTAGATTCTATAGCAAGAATAAAAGAGTTTGAACGAAAAAAACAAGCTTTAGTAAGAGAAAAGGCTATAAAAAAGGCAGAAGCTTTAAGAGAAAAAAAACGTTTAGAGGCTATTGCTAAAGATGAAGCTGAAGAAAGAAATAATAGTAAAAAAATAAACATAAAAGCATTAGAACGTCAGAAATATAGAAGCACTTGTCATTATGTTATGAATGAGTTTGATAACCTTTATCAAGAAAAAGTTATAATGACTAAAGCATACAAAATTGATGATGGTTTAAAAGCTGAGCTATACAAAAAAGGTAAAAGGATTGACTTATTTCTAACTTCAAATATTAATATAGGCTGCGTTAGTGGGTTTTCTAATAAAAATACGTACGTTAAAATTAGCTTAGAAAATGGAACTTCTGTTATATTATATCATACTTACGGAACCAGTTGCAGTGGTTTTGAGTTTAAAGGAAAACTAGCTAATAATTATGTAGAAACGCTTAAAAACTCTCCTATAAAATCTATTACTTTAAAAGGCACCAAAGGTTCAAAAGAAATTATTAATATAGATTATAAAGAGTTTTTTATAGACAAACTAAAATGTGTTGAATAGCAATGCTCTTTTGTAAATTTTAATTTTTTTCACTTTAAAACAGTTGTTGTTGGATCATTATAAGTTTAATATTGGCTTACAAGTGTGCTTTTTATTTTTTTTGCTACTAACGGTTTTTAGTTGTAAAAAAGAAAAGTCACCATTTGGCAATTCTGTATTAAAAACAGATAGTGTTTCAGTGTATATAGCTTCATCAAAAGATGCTTCAAAAAGGTATAATCAAAAATTATTGCATCTTAAAAAAGCACATAAGCTTTTAGGTTTTAAAAAAAATAATGAACTCAAAAATAAATATTTAGATACTATAGTTTATAGAGCCTATAAGTTAAAAGACTCAGCTTTTTTTAAACAGGTAAATTCTGAAAGATTACAATTATCAAAAAAAATAAAAGATTCATTTGGTATAGCTGAATATCACTGTGCTAATGGTAATTATTATCTGTCAAAAGAACAACTAGACAGTGCTTTTTATGCATTCAATTTAGCTAAAAAATTTTTTGAAGCTTCAAATAATGATTATAAAGCAGCAAGAGTTTTATATTCTATGGCTGTTATTAAAAATAATATTAGAGATTTTACAGGTTGTGAAAAGCTAATATTTGATGCTATTAAAGTGTTTGAAAAAGAAAATAAAAACACGTCATTATATGTTAGCTATAATTTATTAGGTGTTATTTTTTATAAACTCAAAGAGTTTGATAAATCGTTAATGTACCACAATAAAGCTTTAGTGTATTTAGAAAAGTCAGATAAAAAGCAATTTTATAAAATTACCAGTTTTAATAATATGGGGAATGTTTATAGAGCTATGGGTAATTATAATGAAGCTATAACTAATTACAATAAAGCTTTAAATGATAGTTTATTACTTAAAAATGACCCTGTTAGATATGCTAGAATTTTAAATAATTTATATTATACAAAGTTGTTAAATAAAGATACAATTGGTGTTGAAACTAATTTGTTAAAAGCATTAAAAATTAGAGAAAGTGTTAATAGAATTTCGGGTATAGTGTTAAGTAAAATTCATTTAGCCGAATACTATTCTTATAAAACAGATACACTAAAGGCTATTAAGTTTGCTACAGAAGCTGAAAAACTAGCAGTAGAAATTTATGATAATGAAGATAGATTAAAGGCGTTAAAACTGCTATCAAAATTAGATACAACTAAAAGCACAAATTATTTAGAAACCTATATTCAGTTGAATGATAGTTTACAGGCAGCAGAACGTAGCATAAGAAATAAGTTTAACCGTATAGCCTTTGAAACTGATACATATATAAAAACAAACAAGCGGTTAACAAAGCAAAACATATTAATAACTGTTTTTTCTGCTATAGCAATTATTTTATTAATAATGCTTTATTTTATAAGGCAACAGCGCTTAAAAAACAAAGAATTGATTTTTGATAAGAATCAGGAAAAAGTAAATCAAGAAATTTATGATTTGCTTTTAAAACAACAGTCAAATTTAGAAGAAGTAAGAGCGCAAGAGCGCCATAGAATTTCAAAAGAATTACATGATGGTATTTTAGGTAAATTGTTTGGTGCTAGAGTAGGTATGGGGTTTTTAAACCTTAAAGGCGATGAAGAAGATGAAAATGATTATAAGTTTTATTTAAATGAACTTCATGAAATAGAAAAGGAAATTAGAGGTATTTCGCATGCGCTTCAAAATAATATTTTAAAATCTAGTAAAGATTTTACATCTATAATAGAAGACTATATAGCCAACCAAAGTAAAGCGCACGGATTTAATTATTCAATTCATTTTGATGATACAATTACCTGGAGCGATATTCCAGATAAACTAAAAATAACACTTTATAGGGTAGTGCAAGAAGCCTTGTTAAATGTGGTAAAACATTCATCTGCTAACAATATTTTTCTTACTTTTAGAGAAGCCTCTAAAGTTTTAAGCTTAAGTATTAATGATGATGGAAAAGGCTTTAATACAACAAAAACCAAACAAGGCATAGGGCTTAAAAACATGGAAGCAAGAATTCAAAAACTAAACGGTACTTTTTACGTAAAGTCTAAATTAGGTAAAGGCACAACCATACAAGTTACAGTTTCAATATAATTTATAGTTATGGCAAAAACGTTAAATGTTTTAATAATAGATGATCATCCTTTAATAGTAAAAGCCTATCATAGCGCCATAAAATACTTAGAAAAAACTAATGAAAACTACAGTTTTAATACTGAGTCTGCTAATAATTGTGACGAAGCAAATACTAAAATACTTCAACTAGAAAAATGTAGTAATGCTAGCTTGGTGTTTTTAGATATTAGCGTACCACCATCAACAGACGGTAAAATAGTATCAGGTGAAGATTTAGGTATTATAATACGCAGTAAAATACCAAATGCAAAAATTATAGTTGCTACAACATATACAAAAAACACAAGGCTTAATAGTATATTAAAAAATATTAATCCAGATGGCTTTTTAATAAAAACCGATTTAACTCCTGAAATTTTAACCCAAGCCATTGAAACAGTTATACAAGATCCACCATATTATTGTAAAACTGTATTAAAGTTTTTACGAAAAAAAACAACCAATGATATAGTGCTTGATACCACAGATAGAGTAATGCTTTTAGAACTCTCAAAAGGTGCCAGAATGAACGAGTTGCCAGAAATTTTAAACCTATCAATGGCAGCTATAGAGCGCAGAAAACGCATATTAAAAGAAAAATTTAGAGTAGACGGTAAAAGCGATAGAGTGTTGTTTAAAGTAGCCGAAGAAGAAGGCTTTATTTAAAAAAAACAGAGCAAAAGTAAGCTCTAAACCTCTCAATGTTTAGAGCCTATTTTTTTGCCCTTATGATAATAATTAATAGCTCTACAAAAGTACAACCAAAGCGTAATTAATCTTAAGGGTTTTTCCCTATATTTTTAACGGATATTAACAAATGTTAATTTTAAAAATTTAAATTTTATATTTTAAAAAAAAAGAGAACAACTATAAAAGTTGTTCTCTTTTTTATGTGGAGTCGCCGAGATTCGAACTCGGGTCCAAACAAGTAACCAAAGGGCTTTCTACACGTTTAGTTTTAACTTAATTTTAGGTAATAAGCTGGCAAAAAACAACCTACTTAAAACTTAGCTTTTAAATCTTGGTGTTACATCAAAGCAAAATAACACCTTAGTTTATTTTTACGATGCCTCAAAAAAGAACGCCATAAACCAAGGCTTTCCGGAGACATTTAGCTTGCGCACCTTGTGCGCCTAGGCTTGAACTTACTATAATTCAGTTATTAAGCAGCTAAAGCGTAATTATTTTCGCCGTTTAAAGTTTGACTTAGCCTTTAAGGTGTATCAAAGTCCTTACACCACGTGCTTACCGTTTAATTAATCTCGCTGTCAAAACCAGTCGACCCCATTAAATAGTAAATTTTCATTAAGGGCGTTACCCTATCGGGTCAGGCTTTCCACTATATCTTTTGCCAAAAAGCAAAAGGATGCCGTTTCAATCCTTAACGCGGGCAGCAAATGTACCAAAACTTTTGTAATAGGTAAAACGCTACTAGTAATTAATATTGCAAAATTTGTTCCAAATAACGTTTCTGTTTTCAAAAATTAAAACAGTACAAATACCTAAAGTATATGCAATTAAATCTGATACTTCAAAAGTAGTTCCTATAATAATTTTCACAATATTACTTTTAATTTTAAAAATATCTACAATACGTATTAATTGAAGTAATTCAACAAAAAACGAAAACGCTAGTACACACAAAGCAATGGTGTTGTTGTGTTTAGTAATAAAACATTTTATAAAGCAGTATAATAAAATAACAACAAGGTAATCACCAAAAGTATGTCTTATAAAACTTGTTTTTACAAAGCAAGCTATAACAACTTCGGTAATAAACAGTAGTAAAGTAAATATAATATAGGTTTGTTTTAAATACATTTTTTAAGCTTAAAAAGGTTATAAAATTATCCGTTGCTCCAATCTATTTTTCTAGATGCAAACATTACTATAGCTAATATTACAAACAGGCCAATACTACCAACTAACAGCGCGTAATTTTCTAACTGTATAATCACATAAATAAAGGTGTATAAAGCAGTTAAAGATGCGCCTATAAATACAGGAAATTTTACTTTTTTTAGTATTGTTTTAGAGTATAACGTAATAAGTAGTATTACAGATGCGGCAGCAATTACATAGGCTTTTAAAAAGTTACTGTGTTCAGATATTGATACAAGCAATGTATAAAACATAGTTAATGCCAACCCAATCATTAAGTATTGAAACGGATGAATATGTATTTTACTTAAAGATTGTATTAAAAAGAAAATTAAAAACGTTAAACTTATTACTAAAAAACCGTATTTTGATGAACGCTCACTCTTTTGGTATTCATCAACCGGAATTATAAAGTTTACACCAAATGCAAAATCATTTAATTGAGGCAAATTGTTAAAGTGATGTTGTGAAAATGGTCGGTTAATATCTAAAATTTTCCATTTTGCATTAAAACCATTATTAGTAATTTTATCATTATTATAGGGTAAAAATTCACCAAAAAAACTAGCATCTTTCCAATTAGATTTTATGTTTGCCTGTGTAGTTTTTCCAACAGGAACAAAACTAATTTTTTCACTTCCCTTAATGTTAAATTCTAAAGTAAAATTTAGCGGATTTGTATTTTTTACAACTATATTTTTGGTTTCTAAGCTATGTAAGTTGTAAATATTAGTACCATAATTTTTTTTAGCATTGTATTTAGATGTTAAACTTTGTGGTGTATTATTTACCTTTAAATTTGCGGTATTTATGCCTTTAACGTTTGATGTTTTTATAATTAGTTTAGCTTTATTCCATAAAATATTGTTGTATTCAATACCCATTTCATAAAAATCTGGTTTTGTAAAGTTTCCATCAATTTTTAGGTTAGAATTGTATACGGCTGTAGCGTAAATGCCTCGTTTTTTTTGTTCAGGGTTTATAACAGTATTTACATTTAAATTCTCAGGAAAAAAGTAGGCTATTTTAGTTTCGCTATATGTTTCTGTATACGTTTGTTTTGTGTTCTTATCAGTAATTAATTTTTCTTTATAAACCTTATAAGGTATTTTTAAAATAGGACCATACATTAAAATTTCTTTTCCCCATTGGTTGTTTATTTCGGTTAAAGCTTCACTTTGCCTGTGCGATCGTTCTTGTATTAAGTTTTGAATAAAAGAAAGCGGAATCAATAATGATAGTGTTAAAAAGCCAATCATTAGCATGCGGGCAGTAATTGATGTTTTAAGCCAATACACAAATTTGTTGTTTTGCGGGTCTTGTTTTGATGTATTCATATTATTTGTTTTAAAGTACTTTGAATTTCAAAGTGTATTTGTAAAAAATTTTAGGTTTTATTTTTAATTAATTTTTCAAGTGCTTCAATATGCTTTTTAAAAGCAGTTTTACCAAGGGCAGTGGTGGCATAGCGTGTATTGGGTTTACGGCCAATAAATTGTTTTTCAATCTTTATATATTCAGCTTTTTCTAAGGCTTTTGTGTGGCTAGCTAAATTACCATCGGTAGCGCCTAAAAGCTCCTTAAGCATGTTAAAATCGGCATAATCATTTACCATTAAAATAGACATAATACCTAGCCTTATTCTATGATCAAATAGTTTATTTATGTTATTAATTATACTCATATTATTTCCTGTGTATACAAGAATTAATTGTTTTTGAATTTGAAAAATAAAATAATATTAAAACAGTAAAAAATTAATCAAATAATATGTAATTCTTGCTTCTAAAAAAGATGAAAGAACAAGTGTAGGTACTATTGCTAGAACATTAAACTTCAAAGGAATTTTATATAGCTTTATAATCTTTAAAGAAAAATAAGATAATAAGGTTGGTGGAAAAAACAACACAAATTGACTACCGAAAATATAAAATATGTAGAATGCAGTTTCCATTATGTCTATTTATCATATTTAAAAAGCATCCAAGTACCATAAATAATGTGCATTATACCAAAACCTATGCTCCAGAGCCAAAAACCATATCCGGGTTTTATGGCCCCAATTAGGCCTAATATAACTTGTATATAACCAAGAAACTGAATATCTCCAACACTGTATTTTGATGCATTGATAAGTGCTAAACCATAAAATATTAACATTAAAGCGCCTGCTTGTCCATATTTGCCTTGACTTAAAATTATTAAAATATAAAGACCACCAGTTACTAATGGTATTAAAAAGTTTATAACTAATCGTTTTGATGTGCTATTCCAGGTGCTAACGTTTTGTTTTTTTGCTTTTTTGGTGGTTAATAAAACACCTGTTACTATACTAAAAATAGCTACTAAAGCAAGTGTTAGCAAACAATAATTAAACACCCAACCATTTAAAATTAAAACACCGTTACTATAATTGTTTACCAGCCAATATGCAAAGGCGCTACCAATTAATGCATACATACCGGCTAAAACACCAGATAAGCCGCTTAATGATATAAACCTTGAAGATTTATTCATTAAATCTTTAATTTCACCAATATCTTTTAAATAATCTTTTGAATCCATGGTAAAGTACTTTGAATTACAAAGTAAATAAATATAATTGATATGCGCATCATAAATTTTTGTTAAGTTTGAATTAAACTCATTAAAACAATACAATTGAAACCTGTTGATACTTATTTTTTTAATCAAAAAGAACCCTTTCAATCAATAATGCTATATGTTAGAAGTGTTATTTTGAAAACTTTACCCTATGTTACAGAGCGATACAGTTATAAAATACCGTTTTATAATATTAATAAAAAACCAATGCTTTACCTAAATGTTTTAAAAGGTAAAAATTATGTAGATGTTGCTTTTGTACATGGTGTTTTATTGGAAAAAGATTTTCCTGTATTAAAAAATGATAGTAACCGAAAACAAGTAAGATCTGTTCAATTAAAAACCATAGAAGATTTAAACCAAGAAAATTTTGAACAACTTCTTTTAGCTGCTGCCAAAATAGCTAACGCACAAAATAAGCCTTGGCATATTACTTAAAAAGAGAAAACCTGCCGCCAAAAACTATATTACGTTGTAAATAAAAAAAATGATGTTTTGCCTTGTTAACAGAACTGTTGGTGGTTTTAGAATTTAGCATGTTTACATAGCCACCTTTTAGCTCGCTTTGTATAAAAAAGTGTTTTAAAAATGTAACATTTATACCCGTTTTAATAGATGCTCCAAAACCTGATATTGAAAACTTATCGTTTTTTGGCCTGCCTAAAAAAGTGGCATTTGTTCTAGGAAACATAACGCCCGAGCCAATACCAACAACTGTATTAAAATAAATTTTTGCAGGATTTGTTTTAATGAATCTTAAGTGGTCAAACCTATTTAATTCAAAATTAATATAGTTTAAACCATCGGTATATTCAAACTTTAAAAAATTGTCGTTTATAGTTATTGTTTCATTAGTGTAGTTGCCTTTAAAGTCACTATCATCATCAATAAAGCCGTTAATTGTAACGTTTTGTTGGTTGTCAACCACATATTTCATGTGGTCAAAACCAAATGAAATACTATATTTATTATTTAAAAAGTAACCAATTCTAAAGTTTGTTTGTGGTATTGTAACACGCGCTGGGTTTAAATGTTCCTTAAAACCAAATTTATCTTGTGGTTTATCATGTGCAACTACCTTACTTAATGTGAATTTATGGTCTGGACCTTCAAAAGAAATATCGCTTTTAGTATAGTTAGCTCTATTCCAGCCCCAATACACATAAAATTTCCCTTTTTTTGCGGTGTTAAATTCTAAATTACTATTGTTTTTTTGTGAAAAGCAAGTGCTGGTAATAACTAATGTTGTAAACAAATAAATATGCTTAATATTCATGAAAATTTGTATGCTAGTGTAGCACACGAAATAAGCAATAAATAGTTTACTATATTTATTTGTGTTTTTAAGTTTTGGTTATTAAAACTACAATTAAAGATTAATTATGGTTTTTCTAATAGCTACAAGGTTTGTAAGTAGTTTTTCTAAATTATTTAAATGTAACATGTTTGCACCATCACTCTTTGCGTTTGCGGGGTCAAAATGCGTTTCAATAAATAAACCATCAACATTGTTAACCACACCAGCGCGTGCTATGGTTTCAATCATATCTGGTCTGCCACCAGTAACACCTGCACTTTGGTTAGGTTGTTGTAAAGAGTGTGTAACATCTAAAACAGTTGGAGCATATTGGCGCATTGTAGGTATACCTCTAAAATCTACAATCATGTCTTGGTAACCAAACATTGTGCCGCGGTCTGTTATCCAAGCATTATCGCTGCCTGAATCTTTAACTTTTTGTACGGCGTGTTTCATGGCTTCCGGACTCATAAATTGTCCTTTTTTAAGGTTAACAACTTTACCTGTTTTTGCCGCTGCAACAACCAAATCTGTTTGGCGTACTAAAAACGCAGGAATTTGCAAAACATCAACATATTGGGCAGCAAGATTAGCATCAGAAACTTCATGTATATCTGTAACCGTAGGGATATCAAACGTATCAGAAACTTTTTTAAGTATTTTTAAAGCTTTTTCATTACCAATACCTGTAAAACTGTCAATTCTGCTTCGGTTTGCTTTTTTAAAACTTCCTTTAAAAACATACGGAATTTCAAGCTTATCGGTTATTTTAACTACTTTTTCGGCAATTTTAAGTGCCATGTCTTCGCCTTCAATAGCACAAGGGCCACATAGTAAAAAAAAGTTGTTAGAATTGGTGTGTTTTAGTTTTGGTACATCTTGAAGTTTCATAAACGCTTTTGATAATTTTAGGCCACAAATATACTACTTTAGTTATATAATTTAGCGGTTTTCTGTTTTGTATAAAAGGCGCTGCTAGTTATTAAAAAGAGGCTATATTTAAATATTTAGAGCAGTTGGCGTTTTTCATAAAAAAGAAAATTCAAAATACATTTAATATATTATATATCCATTAATTATGAGTATCTTTGCACGCTTAAAATAGGGCTTAAAATGAAAAAAATAAAAAATATTGCCATTATTGCTCACGTAGATCATGGGAAAACTACGTTGGTAGATAAAATTATGTATCACTGTCAGTTATTTCGTGAAAACGAAAATACGGGCGATTTAATACTTGATAACAACGATTTAGAGCGTGAACGAGGTATTACAATTACCTCAAAAAACGTTTCGGTTACTTATAAAGACACTAAAATTAACATTATTGATACACCAGGTCACGCCGATTTTGGTGGCGAAGTAGAACGTGTTTTAAATATGGCCGACGGTGTACTTTTATTAGTTGATGCTTTTGAAGGCCCTATGCCACAAACACGTTTTGTATTACAAAAAGCTATTGATTTGGGGTTAAAACCATGTGTGGTTGTTAATAAAGTTGATAAAGAAAACTGTACACCAGAAGAGGTGCATGAAAAGGTGTTTGATTTAATGTTTGAATTGGGTGCAGAAGAGTGGCAGTTAGATTTTCCAACGGTTTATGGTTCTGCAAAAAACAATTGGATGAGTGATGATTGGAAAAATCCAACTGAAAATATTGAACCGCTTTTAGAAATGGTAATTGAACATATTCCTGAGCCAAAAATAGCTGAAGGTTCTACGCAAATGCTAATTACATCATTAGATTTTTCTAGCTTTACAGGAAGAATTGCCATAGGTAGGTTAACAAGAGGTACTTTAAAAGCAGGACAAAACATATCATTAGTTAAACGCGATGGTAGTATTGTTAAATCTAAAATTAAAGAATTACACGTTTTTGAAGGCTTAGGGCGTATAAAAGTAGATGAAGTACAAGCTGGAGATATTTGTGCTATAGTAGGTTTAGAAGGTTTTGAGATAGGAGATACTGTAGCCGATTTTGAAAACCCTGAAGGCTTAAAAACTATTGCTATTGATGAGCCAACAATGAGTATGTTATTTACTATTAACGATTCGCCATTCTTTGGTAAAGACGGTAAATACGTAACTTCACGCCATATTAAAGATAGATTAACCAAAGAATTAGAAAAAAACTTAGCATTACGTGTGCAAGATACTGATAGTGCCGATAAGTTTATGGTATTTGGTCGTGGTGTATTACACTTATCTGTTTTAATTGAAACCATGCGTCGTGAAGGATATGAATTACAAATTGGCCAACCACAAGTAATTATAAAAGAAATTGATGGTGTAAAATGCGAACCTGTTGAAGAAATGACTATAGATTTACCTGAAGAAGTATCAGGTAAAGCCATAGAAATGGTAACCATGCGTAAAGGTGAAATGTTAAGTATGGAAGCTAAAGGTGAGCGTATGGTTTGTGAATTTATTGTACCATCGCGTGGTATTATAGGTTTAAGAAATCAATTATTAACAGCTACCGCAGGTGAAGCTATTATGGCACACCGTTTTAAAGAATATCAACCAGTAAAAGGTGGTATTCCTGAAAGACAAAATGGATCTTTAGTGTCTATGGAAAACGGTACAGCAATTCCGTATTCTATTGATAAATTACAAGATCGTGGTAAGTTTTTTATTGATCCGGGTGAAGATATTTATGAAGGGCAGGTTATTGGTGAAAACTCAAGAGGTGATGATATGACAGTTAACGTAACTAAAACTAAAAAGTTAAGTAACGTACGTTCTGCCGGAGCCGATGATAAAGCTAAAATTGTACCAGCTATTAAGTTTTCATTAGAAGAAGCTCTAGAATATATTCAAAAAGATGAATACGTTGAGGTTACACCAAATCATTTACGTATCAGAAAAATTTTACTTAAAGAAGTAGACCGCAAACGAAATAAATCTCTTTAATGGATTTTTTAGGAATTCCTTTAACTGAATGGGTAGGTTATTTAGCCATGGCAACAGTATTATTATCATTTTTAATGAAATCTGTTGTTAAATTAAGGTTAGTAAACCTAGTAGGATGTTTGTTTTTTGTGGTATACGGTATATTATTATCGCCAATATCAAAACCTATTATAATAACTAATACAGCCATACTTTGTATAAATTTGTATTATTTACTTAAAAAGGTAAAATAAAGATATTGTGCTACACTTTATCTATTAAACCAAGTATACTAGTTTTTACGTATATGTATTTTGTATATTTGGTTTTATAGGTAAAGTCACTCAAAAAAATAACCAACATCATTTCTTTGAGATAAAAAATATCAATTGAAAAAGTTAATTGATTATATAAACAAACACGTTTTAGTTAATGTTGCTTCTTTGCAAATAGTTTCTGTAATTACCAGAATTATAGCGGGTTTGTTAACTTCAAAAGCCATTGCTGTTTTTATAGGTGCAGAAGGTTTAGCATTAATAGGTAATTTTCAAAACTTTGTTAGTTCGTTTCAAACATTATCTATTGTTGGGTCATACAAAGGCGTTGTAAAATATATAAGCAAGTTTAAAGATGATGCAATTAAACTAAGCAAAACCATTTCAACCGTTTTTTATTGTGGTTTTATTTGTACTATTTTACTATCTGCAGCTTGTTATTATAATGCTGAGCTTATAAAAGATATAATTTTTCCTAGTTATAATAACTATACACTTGCAATTAAAGTATTTGCCATTGTACTACCTTTTTATGCTTTAAACTTATTTTCGTTTTCTATTATGAATGGATTTTCAAAGTATAAAATCTTAATCATAATAAATATTATTGGGCAAATTTTAAGTGTAGCAGTGGCCTTACTTTTAATTTATCAGGAAAAACTAAAAGGCGCCTTAATATCTGTTGCCATAGCAGAATCTTTAATATTTTTAATAACCTTAGTTGGTATTATAAATAGAAAAAGCTTAATACCTTTAATTAAAGCCAATAATGTAAGTTTACGATTTTTAAAAAAGTTGACACCTTATTCTATAATGGCTATGTTTTCGGCTGTTTTGTTGCCTTTGGTTGCTATAGCAATACGCAATTATATAATTGATAATATAGGTTATAAAGATGCTGGTTTTTGGGAAGCAATGACGCGTATTTCTAAATACTACTTAATGTTTGTTACATCTTTAATGGCCCTTTATATCTTACCAAGATTTACAGAAATAAGTAACAAAAGAGACTTTAAAAAAGAAGTGTTAGCGTTTTACAAAACGGTAATGCCATTTTTAGCGCTTGGGTTATTATTAATATATGTATTGAAACATGTTATTGTAATTTTGATATTTAATGAAGAATTTTTACCAGTAGAAAACTTATTTATTTGGCAGCTTTTGGGTGATTTTATTAAGGTTTTATCTATGGTAGTGGCTTTTCAATTTATAGCAAAAAAAATGTTTTGGTATTACATTTTAACTGAAGCTTTTTTAATAATCGCACTATACCTTACCAGCGTTTATTTTATAAATTATTTTGATGATGTTAAAGGTGCTGTTGTTGCACATTTTGTAAGCTATTTAGGGTATTATATATTAATTTTATGTATTTTTTGGACCTCACTTTTTGGGTATAAAAAACATAGATAAGTGCTTAATAAAATTTTCAGCAATTTTTTTGTAAAAGTTTTCTCCTACAACGGTATTGTTGTAATTGGTAGGTTGTTAGCTTCTTTTACAGTTTCTAAAGTAAGTGCTATTTTTTTAGGACCAAGCGGTTATGCATTAGTAGGTAATTTAAAAAATGCTTTTCAGGGTATTTTAGGTGTAACTTCTACAGGTTTTCAAAGTGGTGTTATAAAATATGTTGCTGAAAATAAATCTAATAAACAAGTTTTAAAAACAGTTTTATCAACAGTTACTTTTTTAGCTGTTATATTATCATTATTTGTTTCAGTTTTTCTTTTTTTGCTGTCAGAAAATTTAAGTGTTTACCTTTTTAAGGATAAATTATTTTCTCATGTTTTTAAATGGCTAGCCTTTTTATTGCCTGTTATATCTCTTAATTTTTTAACTGTATACATAATAAATGGACTAGAAAGGTTTAAACTTTACACAATAATTTTAACATTGGCAAATGTTGTAAATGCGTTAATATCATTTGTTTTAATTTATTATTACAAATTAAATGGTGCATTTTATGCTAGTATTTTTGTGCCAGTTTTTAGTTTTTTTGGAAGTTTACTTTTTAAAGATGTAAGGCGTATTTATTATGAAGCATTTAACTGGAAAAAACATGTATCGGTTTTATTTATAAAATCTATTTCAGCTTATTTGTTTATGGCTATTTATTCTTCGGCCTTAATGAGTATATCTTATTTACTGATTAGAAATAATATAATACAAGTGTTAAATGTTTTTGATGCTGGGTTATGGGAAGCTATGAATAAAATTTCAATGTTTTACATGGTATTTTTTACTTCGCTTTTTACACTTTATTTGTTGCCAAAGTTAGTATTAAATAGAACTTTAAGGGGTTATAATAAGATAATGAAAACTTATTTTAAGTATTTAATTCCGTTTATAATTACATTGTTTATAATTTTATATGCTTTTAGAGAATTTGTTATAGAGTTCATATTAACAGATAAGTTTAAAACTTTAAAATTATTTTTTTCTTATCAGTTTGTTGGAGATTTTATAAAAGTTATGGCATTCTCATTAGCATATCAATTTCATGCAAAAAAAATGCTAGTATATTATTTTGTGTCAGATTTTATTTTGTACACTTCATACTATTTAATAAGTGTTTATCTAATACCCAGTTATAGTTTGTATGGTGTGTTTTATGCTTATGTTATTAGTGTAATTTTATATTTTTTAGCTGTTTTAATAAGTGTGTATAGAGGTAATAATAAATTTTTAAAAAAGCATGCATAGTATTTTAAAAACTTTACTAGTATTAAGTATTCCAATGCTTATTAAATATGTTTTTTTATTGTTTTCTATACAATTTGAATTGGTAAGTTTTGAAGATGTTATAGAAGACATCGCCTTTTTTGCAATAATATTTTTTTTAGTGTATTTCCCACTATTAAAAATACGATTTTATTTAAAAGCTATAATAATTATATTCTTAATATATGTGGTTTTAGAAACAACATCCTATATGGCAGTGTCTTCAAATTTTACATCGTCATATATGTACTTGTTAATAGAATCAAATAAAGCTGAATTAACAGAGTTTACAAACTCTTATATTAATATTAAAATAGTATTGTTTTTTATAAGTGTTTTAGTTTCATATTTTATTCTTGTTAAAAATATAAAACCAAGTAAAAAATACCATTTGGTAGTGCCTTTGGTTAGCGCCTCGGTAATAATAATAGTTTTAAAAGTAACAGGTTTTATAGAAAGTAATGCTTACCACAATATTGTAAGAGGAACTTATGGATATTATGAACTCAGAAAGAACATAAAATTTAACACTAATATTTCTAAAAAAGATATAGAGGTAACAAGTGATAATGAAGTTTTGGTTGTAGTGATTGGAGAATCTACAACTTCAAAGAATATGCAAATATATGGTTATAGTAAAGAAACAACACCATTACTTAATTCAATAAAAGATGAACTTTATATTTATACGAGTGTTATTTCTTCAGGTGTTATTACTACGAAGGTAATACCTAAAGTGTTAACATCACTAACTAGTAAATTGAAAAGTACAAGTGTTAATAATATTTTAGAGGTTTTTAGTAAGGCTGAGTTTGATACATATTGGTTGTCAAATCAAAGACCAATAGGTTTTTTTGACAATAGAATATCAGAAATAGCATCAGCATCTAAATTTTTAAAGTTTTTCAATCATCAAAATGAAGTAAAATCTAATAGTTATGATGGAGTTTTGATACCAGAATTTAAAAAAGTATTAAAAAAAACAGGTAAAAAAGTTATTTTCCTACATCTTATAGGAACCCATTTTGATTATGAAAAGCGTTATCCTAAATCATACACTAAATTTGGAAATCAACCTAATTCAACAAAAAAACAAGAAATTATAAATCAATATGATAATGCTATAGCGTATAATGATTTTGTAGTTTATTCTTTTATTGAAGAATTAAAAAATATAGATAGTAAAAGTGCATTGTTGTATTTTTCTGATCATGGAGAAAACGTTTATCACGGTTTAGACTTCTTTGGAAGATCAGAAAATACCATAACAAAAAGCATGTTTGAGATCCCATTTTTATTATGGACATCTAAAGATTTTCAATTTCCAAAAGATTTTTATTTTGATTACGATAGGCAGTTTATTACAGACAATACTTATGATAGTTTAGGGCATCTTATGGGAATAAAGTATATTGATATGGATTTTAATAAAAGTATTTTTTGTACCTCTTACAAAAAAGAAGTAAGATTAGTTTTAGATGGACTAGATTTTGATGATGAAAACAATTTCAAATGAGTAAGAAAATTTGTTTATTAACTACTAGTCTAAGCTCTGGAGGTGCAGAAAAACTTGTTGCTAATATGTCTGTTGTTTTAAGCGATAAAGGATATAATGTAACCATATTTATAATGGAAAATGATGTAGATTATGAGTATAAAGGAGAACTATATAATTTTGGTCTAGATAAAGTTAAATTTAGCAAAATTAAATCTTTTTTTAAATTTCGAACTTTTTTTAAACAGCATACTTTTGATTATGTTATTGATCATAGGCTTAGAGATAAATACTTTAAAGAGCTAATATTTTCTAAACTTGTATTTAACAAGTGTAAAGTTATTTATTGTATTCATAACTTTAGGTTAAAATATTATTTTTCATTTATTAATTACCCAGTATTAGCCAGATTACCACATTCAAAATTTAGAACTTTCGTGTCTGTTTCTAAAGCAATTGAAAATAAAGTTAAGAGCAAATTAAAAATTGATAGCACCACGGTATACAATTTTTTTAACCTTAACAAAAGCCTTTGTAATAATGATAATGAATATGAAAATTATATTATTGGAGTTGGAAGGCTAACTGAAATTAAACAATTTGATGTGTTAATTGAAAGTTTTGGAGCTTCTAATCTTAAATATAAAAATATTAAACTTTTAATTTTAGGAAGTGGCCCATGTAAAAACCAATTACACAAGCTTATAATTAACCTAAACTTAGAAGCGCATGTAAAACTTTTACCCTTTACAGATAACCCCTATCCATTAATAAAAAAGGCTAAAGCATTAGTTTTATCAAGTAAAGTAGAAGGGTTTCCTATGGTGTTGTTAGAAGCTCTAAAATTAAATACCCCAGTAATTTCTTTTAATTGTAAAAGTGGACCAAATGAAATAATTAAAGATGAGGTAAATGGTATTTTAGTTGAAGATCAAAATCAAGATAAATTAATTTGTGCTTTAAATAAATTGTTGGATGAAGACTATTATAATCATTTAAAATTAAATACTTCAGTTGGGCTAGAAGCGTTTTCAAAGGAAACAATAATAAATCAATGGGAAAAGCTTTTTACCCAGATGTAAAATGTTTTAATACTATAAAAAAGTTTTGTTGGTAAGTAGTATTTTATTTTTTGAGTAAAATTTAAGTTTGAGGTGTTTATTTTCTTCTTATAAAAGCTTACTAACTTGTTGTTTAATTCCATTTTATATAAAACCACAAGTTTAAAATGAATAAAATCTACATATTTTTTTAAATCGTAGTTTGTATAACTATTATAATATTTTTCATAATCAGGAATAATTCTATTACTATTTTTTTGTGGTGCTGTTAATTGGTTCTTAATTCCGTCTAACCTGTAAACTTTAATATTTTGATTATATACTAAATTAAATCTTAAAAAGCATCTTATAGCAAAGTCTTCCTCTTCTCCATAATTAATCGTTTCATCAAAATAACCCACGGTATTAAAAACAATTCTATTACAAACTAAGGAGCTTGAAGCATATAAGTTTTTATTAGTTGAAAAATAATTAGTAACTAAATAGTTTCTACACTTTTTACAATTATTCGGTTTTAAAAAAGGTATATTTTTTTTATTAAAAGATTTAAAATTAGTAGCAAATACCTTTTCATTATTGTAAGTTTCAATTAAATGAAAAATTGATTCTAAAAAATCTTTACACCATAAGTCATCAGCATCTAAAAAAGCAATATAGTTAGCTTTTGCGTTTTTAATACCTACATTTCTGGCCGCAGATAGCCCTTTGTTTTCTTGGTTAATTATTTTAACTCTATTATTTTGAATTTGCTCTATTATTTTCAAACTATTATCTGTAGAGCCATCATTAATAACTATTATTTCAAAATCTTGAAAAGTTTGATTTAAAACACTGTTTATAGTTTCTTGTATATACTCTTGTTTATTGTATAAAGGAATAACTACCGAAAAAAAGGGAAGCATTAAAGTTTGTTTTCAACAAAAATAGTGTTTTTTTAAATCTGTTCTGGTAGATATTAAATAAACAGTTAGATTTGTTTAATGCATAATAAACAACTGCAAATAGTAACATTTAATAATCCTTATCCGCCAAACTTTGGTGGCGCAATAGATATGTTTTATAAAATTAAAGCGTTGCACAATTTAGGCGTAAAAATTTATTTGCATGTATATTGTTTTGATAGAGATGATTTGTCAGGCATTAAGCCTTATTGTGATAAAGTTTTTGTTTATAATAAGAGTAATACCTTAAGTAATCATTTTTCTATAACCCCTTTTTGTGTTAAATCAAGATATTCAAAAGACATATTAAAAAACCTAAAGAGTATAAATGCTCCTATTTTATTTGAGTCTATTAGAACAACAGGTGTTTTGCTAAATGAAACATTTAACCAACCTATAGCGGTTAGGTGCCATAATATAGAGCATAATTATAGTTGGGGCTTAAGTAATAGTGAGTATAATTGGTTAAAAAAAATAGCCTTTCTTATTGAAGGCTATAAGCTTAAATATTACGAAAAAATACTAAATAATGTAAATGTTTTGTTCCCAATATCACATTACGAGTATGCTTATTTTAAAAAGAATTACAGCCCCAAAACTGTTTTTTTACCAGTATTTCAGGAAAATATAAATATTAAAAGTAAAAATGGTTATGGAAATTATGCGCTTTATCATGGCGATTTAGCGGTTTCAGATAATGTAAAATCTGCACTATTTTTAATTAATGTTTTTAAGTCATTAAATCACAAATTAGTAATAGCAAGTTCTACCGTTCAAAATAATATAGTTAAAGAAATAAATAAGTATAATAATATATCTTTTAGGGTAATTGAAACTAGCGAAGAACTAGATTTATTAATTGAAAACGCACATATTAATGTTTTGTATTCTTTTCAAAAATCAGGCACTAAACTTAAGATATTTAATGCATTGTTTAAAGGGCGCCATTGTATTTTAAATACTAATATGGTTGATGATCCTGAAATTTTAAAAATATGTACGGTAATTAATAATAAAGCAGATTATATAAATGCAGTAAAACTTTTATTTAATACAGAGTTTAAGCTTTGCAAAAAAAGACAAAATATTCTTAATAATTATAATGCAAACTTAATTGGTAAAAAAATCATAGATAATTTTTTAAACTAACCTTTACGTTGCACAACCTCATAAACCTGGTTTTCATCACATTTAAGTGTTTTGCTAGGGTATTTTAAAAGCAAAGCATAATCATGGGTAGCCATTAAAATAGTGTTGCCATTTTTATTAATATCTTGCAATACTTTCATAACTTCAACACTTGTTTGTGGGTCTAAGTTTCCTGTAGGTTCATCAGCTAAAATAAGTTCAGGGTCATTAAGTAGAGCTCTTGCAATAGCAACGCGTTGTTGCTCTCCACCCGATAATTCATGCGGAAATTTAAATCCTTTAGTTTTCATGTCAACCTTAGTTAAAACTTCCTCAATACGTGCATTCATTTTATCTTTGTCTTTCCAGCCTGTAGCTTTTAAAACAAACAGTAAATTGTCATTAACTGTTCTGTCAATAAGTAATTTAAAATCTTGAAAAACAACCCCTAATTTTCTTCGTAAAAACGGAATATCCTTCTCTTTTAGTTGTTTTAAATTATAATCAACAATATGGCCATTGCCTTCTTTTAAAGGTAAATCGCCATAAAGTGTTTTCATAAAACTACTTTTTCCTGTACCCGTTTTTCCAATTAAATATACAAATTCGCCTTTATTAATTTCAACATTAACGTTTGATAAAACCAAGCTATCACCTTGGTAAATGGCAGCATCTTTTAATTGTAAAATGGTATTAGGCATAAAAACTACGTTTAAATTACAAGTTTACGTGTAATGTTACATATTACAAACCCAAATGTATGTTTTTTGTTGTGTTAAAACAGCAATAATTACAAACTTTTTTAACAAATTATAAAGTGTTTTATAATTATGGCATGATTATTTCGTTATAACAAAAGCATTGCTAAATACTGTTTTTAGTCTTTATTTTAACAGAAATTTATAGCTGTTTCTGTAGGATTAAAAACCAAACTTTTATCTTTGATTAAAATTAAAAACTACTGGTTAATGACTAAAAAAAGTTTTATCTCCTTTATACTTGCCGTAAGTTTTACCATACCGCTTTTAGCGCAACAATCTGCAGCATACACAAGCAATATGGTAGATTACCAAAAAGCACTATCACTTTACAATAACAATCAATACTTAGCAGCACAATCCTTATTTGAAAGTGTTAAAAAAACAACCAAAGAAGGTGTTTTAAAATCAGATTGCGCCTACTATATAGCCAATTGTGCAGTAAGGCTCAATCAACAAAATGCTGATGATTTGGTTGAAGATTTTGTTGAAGAATACCCAACAAGTACTAAGCGTAATACCGCTTTTGTTGATGTAGCCAATTATTATTTTGAAAACGGAAAATACGCCTATGCCCGTAAATGGTATAGCAAAGTTGATGAAGCTAGTTTAGGTAAAGCCGATAAAGAAACATTCTATTTCAATAATGGTTACACAGCCTTTTCAACCAAACAATATAAAGAAGCAAAAAAATACCTGTCAAAAGTAGAAAGCTCGCAAGAATATGGTTCGCAAGCTAAATACTATATTGGTTTTATGGCTTATGAAGGTGATGATTATGATGAAGCAAACGAATATTTTGATCAAGTAAGTGATCAAGAACGCTACAAAGAAAAATTATCATACTATCAAGCCGATTTAAATTTTAAATTAGGGAATTTTGAAAAAGCTATTGAACTAGCAAAACAACGATTACCAGATAGCGATGAAAACGAAATATCTGAACTTTCAAAAATAATAGGCGAAAGTTATTTTAATTTAGAAGAATACGAAGCTGCCATTCCGTATTTAACAGCCTATAAAGGTAAAAAAGGAAAACGCGATAAAACCGCTAAATGGAATAACACCGATTTTTATCAATTGGGTTACGCACACTACAAACAAGGTAACTATGAAAAAGCCATTTCAGAATTCAATAAAATTATTGGCGGTAACAATAGTATTGCGCAAAATGCCTATTATCATTTGGGCGAAAGTTATGTGCATTTAAATAAAAAACAAGAAGCTTTAAATGCTTTTAGGTATGCATCTCAAATGAGTTTTAATAAAAAAATACAAGAAGATGCTTGGTTAAATTATGCTAAAATTAGTTATGAAATTGGTAACCCTTACCAACCAGCACCACAAGTTTTAGCGGGGTATTTAGATACATATCCTGAAACAAGTTACAGAGATGAAATTGAAACCCTGTTAATAGACTCTTACATAACATCAAAAAATTACAAAGAGGCCCTAATTTTGTTAGAAGGGAAGAAGAGTTTTGATAATAAAGCAGCCTACCAAAAAGTTGCGTTTTATAGAGGTATAGAACTTTATAATGATAATCAATACTTAGAAGCTAAAAAATTATTTGATGCTTCATTAAAAGAACCAAGAGATGAAAATTATACGGCCCGTGCCACATTTTGGAAAGCTGAAGCCGATTATAACCTAACAAATTATGATGATGCCTTGGTAGGTTTTAAGCAGTTTAAACAAATGAATGTTACTGCACCAGAGTTTAAAAATTTAGATTATAATTTAGCTTACACCTATTTCAAATTAAAAAATTACAACAGTGCTACAGAGCATTTTAGTGCTTTTACAAAAAATAGTAACGATGATAAAGTAAGGCAAAATGATGCCTTTTTACGTCTGGGCGATGCTTATTTTGTAACAAGTAACTACAATGCAGCAATAACGGCTTACCAAAATGCCATAAAAATTGGAGAAATTAACGCCGATTATCCCGCATTTCAAAAAGCTATAAGTGCTGGTTATATGGGGCAATCTTCGCAAAAAATTAAAGAATTAGAGCAGTTTATAAACACCTATCAGTCATCTAAACTTCGTGATGACGCTATGTATGAGCTTGGTAATTCATACGTAAAAGCTAACCAAATAGATAAAGCTATTGCTATGTATGATAACTTGAACTCAGCGTATAAAATGAGTTCATTTGTTCCAAAATCATTATTACGTCAAGGTTTAGTATATTATAATGGCAGCCAAAACCAAAAAGCTTTAAACAAATTTAAAAATGTAGCGGGCAATTATCCTGGTACGCCAGAGGCGGTTCAAGCTGTTTCTACTGCTAAACTAATTTATATTGATATGGGGCGTGTTGATGATTATGCAGCGTGGGTTAAAACACTTGATTTTGTTGAAGTTACTGATGCCGATTTAGATAACGCCACTTACACCGCTGCCGAAAAACAGTATTTAGATGGTAATACAGACCGCGCCATTAAACAATTTAATGGTTACGTTAATGAATTTTCAAACGGGCTTCACATTTTACAAGCGCATTTTTATTTAGGCCAGTTGTATTATAAAAAAGATTTAATGGCCAATGCTGCACCACATTATAAGTACATTGTTGAAACATCGCAAAATGAATATACCGAAGAGGCTTTGTCAAGATTATCACAATATTACTTAGAAGGAAAAAAATGGGAACAAGCTATACCAATTTTAAAACGCTTGGAGGCTGAAGCAAATTTTCCGCAAAATGTAATATTTGCACAATCTAATTTAATGAAAGCTAATTATCAATTAGAAAATTATGAAGCTGCTGTTACTTATGCCGATAAAGTTTTAGCAAATACAACTATTGATAATAAAATTAAAAGTGATGCTTATATAATAATAGCCCGTTCAGCAATAAAAACAGGTAACGAAACCAAAGCAAAAGCAGCCTACACCAATGTTGAAAAGGTTGCCACTGGCGAAACAGCTGCCGAAGCATTATACTACAATGCCTACTTTAAAAATAAAGAAGGTAAATATGAAGCATCTAACACAACGGTGCAAAAATTAGCAAAAGATTTTTCTGGTTATAAATATTATAGTGCCAAAGGTTTAGTGGTAATGGCAAATAATTTTTATGCGTTGAATGATGCATTTCAAGCCACTTATATTTTAGAGAGTGTTATTGAAAATTTTGCTGAGTTTGATGATGTAGTAACCCAAGCAAAAGAAGCATTAAACAACATTAAAACAGAAGAAGCTAAAACCAATTCTTCTATTCAACCAGAGTAAATCAGTGTTCAGTATGCAGTTTTCAAAAAGTAATACACAGTTCTTAGTAGCCAATACACCGTTGAGATTTGTAGATAGACGTTTTCAGCTTATTCAAGCTTGGAGTCTTTGCGTTTTAGCGCCTTTGCAAAAATATGTTACTAAGCACCATAAAAGTGAAATCATAGCCTTAATTACAATTATAAATCATCATTAGAAAATTATAAAGTATGCGTAAGCACATAAAACAAATATTAAGTTTTGTATTACTGTTAAGTGTTATAGTAATGCATTCACAAAATAGAGATAAGGATACTATAAACACAGGTGTTATTGATGTTGTAAAACCCTATACACCTACAATTTCTGATGCTTTTAAAGTAAAAGAAACACCAACTTTAAATGATGAAACCACACAAACAAAAAAAGAAGTAAAGTATAATATATTTTCGTTTCCAGTAGCATCAACATTTACACCTGCCAAAGGAAAAGCAGCAGTTGTTGAAAAACGTAAACCTATAAAACTATATGATAATTATGCTACTTTGGGCTTTGGTTCATATACAACCATTTTAGGTGAAGTATATTTAAACCACGCTATTAATAGAACTGAGAGTGTTGGCGGTTATTTAAGTCATAATTCATCACAAGGCGGTATAAATGGTGTTAATTTTGATGATAATTATTCCATTTCAAAACTAAATGTAAACTATACTACCAAATTGCGTGATTTATCATGGAAAGTAAATGGTGGTTTTGAGCATCAAATGTATAATTGGTATGGTGTTGCACCAACATTTACAACAACAGCTATTAATAATAGTATTGATGAAAAACATACCTTTTATAACGCATATTTTGGTGGCGATATTAATTTTGAAGATACATACATAAATTCAGCCGGATTTATTTTTAGGCGTTTTGGTGATAACCAAGGATCTGGCGAAAATCGTTTTATAGCCAATGCAAAAATTGATATTCCTATGAATAGAGAAGAAATTTCAACAACCTTTAAAGTTGATTATATAAAAGGCGATTTTGATAGAAGTTATTACAATGAAGAGGCTTTGGGCTACGGTAATTTTATTGTAAGTGCATCACCTCAATTTCAATTAAAACAAGATGATTTAACCGTTAATCTTGGCATAACTGCAGCTTTTTCTAGAGATTCTGAAAATGAAGAAAGCAACTTTTACATTTATCCTAACGTTACAGCTACTTACAGGTTGGTTAATGATGTGTTAATTGCTTACGGTGGTATTGAGGGTGAGCTGCTGCAGAATTCATATTTTGATTTTGCTTCTGAAAATCCGTTTGTATCTCCAACCTTGTTCATAACACCAACAGACCAACAATACAATGCTTATGTAGGCTTAAAAGGTAAATTGTCTAGCAATATGAGTTATAACATTAGCGGACATTATAAAGCTGATAGAAATAGGGCTTTATTTAAAAATAATGACATAACGTTAATGCCAAATCAGTCATATTCTTATGGTAATTCATACGGAATTGTTTATGATGATATGGATACATTTGGAGTTTCGGGTGAAATAAACGTTGATGTTAGCCGAAATTTTAAATTAGGAATTAAAGCTGAATATTTTAACTACTCAACCGATGCGCAAGATGAAGCTTGGAATTTACCAGACATAAAAGGTTCTTTGTTTTTTGATTACCAAATTGATGAACATTGGTTTACTGGCGCAAATATTTTCTATGTTGGCGAGCGTAAAGATCAATACTTTTTAAATGATGGCGTAACAGCAACTACACCTTTTACTGTAACTTTAGATAGCTTTTTTGATGCTAATGCACATGTAGGTTACCATATAAATGATAAAACATCAGTATTTGCTAAAGCTAATAATATAGCTAATAATGAATACCAACTTTGGCAAAATTTCCCAGTACAGGGTATTCAGTTTTTAGCAGGTGCTACGTTTAAGTTTGATTTCTAAAACTTGTTTTGAAATTGTAATTATTTTTGAATCATATATGTTATTTTTTTAGAACAAACCAAACGCACATTTATGATACAAGGTATACTAGAAATTATAGCAGATTTTTGGCTCCAAATAAGCGATTATAATCATAAAAAAAAGGTAATAAAAAAAGAGCAAGAAGATGGAAAAAAACGCTCTTTTGAAAAGTATTTTTTGCAACCAAGTGCTAAAACATTATACGTATCTATAGTTGTTTTTGGCTTAGCATTTTATTTGTTTTTTACATATCAAAAACGTGTTGCATACCCCAATAAAACTAAAAAAGAAATAATTGAAATTACTACTTGGATTTATAATTGGCATAACAATTACAATAGATATCCTAAAGATTTAAAAGAAGCTTTTGGCAATGACCCAATAAAACAGCAATGGTTTACTGATGCATGGAAAAACCAATATAAATATAAAGTAATAAATAAAGATTTTGTTGTTTTATCTGCTGGAAATGATGGTGTTTTTAACACTGATGATGATATTTATTTAAAAAAGTAATTTTTAATTAACTATTAAGTAAGGTATGAAAGCAATTAAAAAACTAATTTATAGTATTCTATTTATTAGTATTGCTTCTTCTGCTCAAGTAAATACACGTCAACTAACATTATCTGATTGTGCTTTAGAATTAACAAAGCAAAAGGTAATTTACGATCCTAGTTACTTTTTAATTGATTACCCAAATGGCGATATACCCAAAAATAAAGGTGTTTGTACTGATGTTGTTATAAGAGCTTACCGTATGTTAGGAATAGACTTGCAAAAGGAAGTACATGAAGATATGCTATTAAATTTTGCTGTTTATCCTAAAATTTGGGGGCTTAAACACACCGATAAAAATATAGACCACAGGCGTGTTCCTAATTTAATGACTTATTTTAATAGAAAAGGCTACAATAAACCTATAACTAAAAATGCCACTGACTATAAACCTGGAGACGTAGTTTGTTGGAATTTAGGAGGTGCAATAACACACATTGGTATTGTTGTAAATAAAAAATCTGATGATGGTAAACGTTACTTAATAGTGCATAATATTGGAGCTGGCCAAGTTTTAGAAGATTGTTTGTTTAATTATAAAATTATTGGACACTATAGGTTTTAACATCATTTAAAACGCATACTTAACTTAAACGAGCCAAATAATCAAAATGAGAACCTTCAGCAATTAATTCACAATTTAAACCAACGGTTTCGCATGCTAATTTTAAGGTGTTAAAATCTAAATACAACCATTTCATAGGTGTTTCCTTTTCGCCTTTATAGCTAATAAAATAATCTAATTCACCGTAATAATTACTGTTGGTATCCATCCAAAAACCGCCATCATCATCTTCATACATATATTTAATGTCTGATGAATCAATAAGTATTTGTCCGTTTGATTTTAAAAGTGTTTTTAAGTGTTTTAAATACGTAGCAACCTGTTTTAGTTCTTGAAAAATACCAGTGCCATTCATTAGTAATAAAATGGTATCAAAAGCGTTAGTTTCATCTAAAATATTCAAAACTTCAGCATTAATAATACCGCGTTTTTGGGCAACAGCAACTGCGCCTTTTGATATGTCAATGGCTTTAACTTCAAATCCTTTTTCTTGTAAGTATAAGCTATGGCTACCAGCACCACAGCCAACATCTAAAACAGTACCTTTGGCTAATTTTAAAGCTTTTTTTTCTAACGGAGGCATTTCAGAAAACGTTCTAAATAAATAGATAAGAGGTAGCTCATCTTCTGCAGAAATACTTGTTGATGTAATAATATCTTCTGTATAATGTCCGTTAAAAAAATCAAGTAATGCTTTTCCAAAAATGTCTTTCATCTTTTTTTTAAGTTATTTTGAAATTGTTACAAAGTAGCGTTTAAGTAAAGTTTTTAGTTTTTATTATTGTTAGTAATACATGCGTTGTAGACTCGTTAAAAATTTTGTTACATTACCGTTGTAATGCGCCTTATGTAATTAGTAAAACCATTATTTTTGTACCATGCAAGACATTATAAATAACCTTCCAAAGCAGGCCAAAGATAAGCATAACGAAAACAAGAAATTCTTTCAGAAGTTAAAAAAAAAGCCGCCAAAAAATTTAGACTACATTATGCAAGATTTACACGATGAAGAATTTACTAAAACCAATTGTTTAGCTTGTGCAAATTGTTGTAAAACTACGGGGCCACTTTTTACAGATAAAGATATTGAACGTATTGCAAAGTTTTTTAGATTAAAACCGCAGCAGTTTATTGCTCAGTATTTAAGACTTGATGAAGAGAATGATTATGTATTGCAAAGCGTGCCTTGTACGTTTTTAGGTGCAGATAATTACTGTTCAATTTATGATGTACGCCCAAAGGCTTGCCGTGAGTTTCCGCATACAGACAGAAAAAAGTTTCAGCAAATTTCAAACTTAACATTAAAAAATGTAGCTATTTGTCCTGCGGCCTTTAATATTGTTGAAGCTATGAAACAACATATAAAATAAACTATGCGTGCATAATTTATTTTTGTATTGTATATTTAGTGAAAACTAAATTAAAAATGCAAGACCTAATACATTATTTTGAAACCATTCCGTCTTTACACAGAAGCCTTATTTTAGTAGGTGGTTTAACAATTTTTTGGCTTATTGAAAGCGCTGTACCTCTTTTTAAATTCAATTACAAAAAATGGAAACACGCATGGCCAAACATATTTTTTACCTTAACCACAGTTGTAATTAATTTTGTGTTGGCTTTTTTGTTGTTGAAATCTGCCGATTGGGTAACTGCTAATAATTTTGGCATTATTAATTGGCTACCCGCAATACCGCTTTGGCTATATGTGTTTTTAGGCATATTGCTTTTAGATTTTTTTGGCGCATATTTAGCCCATTTAGTTGAGCATAAAGTAAGTATACTTTGGATGGTGCATTTAGTACACCACACAGATCATAATGTAGATACCACTACAGCAAACAGGCATCACCCCATTGAAAGTGTAATAAGGTTTACATTTACACTTATTGGTGTTATTTTAGTTGGTGCACCTATTGGTATTGTAATGTTGTATCAATCGTTATCATTGGTATCATCACAATTTAATCATGCAAATATTAAACTACCAAAGCGTATTGATAAAATATTGAGTTATTTATTAGTATCGCCCGATATGCATAAAGTGCATCACCATTACAGGTTACCGTACACAGACTCTAACTACGGAAATATATTTTCAATTTGGGACAGGTTATTGGGAACATACATGGAATATGATAGAGATAAATTAATTTATGGGGTTGATGTGTTTCCTGATGAAGAAAAAAACGGACGTGTAACAGAGCTTTTAAAACAACCGTTTCAACCTTATGAAAAACCAACTATTACACCTTAATGTTATTAATTATATATTAAGTATTTAGCTCTAATGGTTTTAAAAGCACGCAAATCTTCTTGCCATGAGGCTCTAATATCAGTGTCATTTAAACCAGATTCAATTTGGTGTTGTAACTTTTTTGTACCAGCAAGTTTTGTGAAAAAGTTATTAAAAAAATTGGCGTTGTTAGCTGTGTTTTTGTAAGCTTTAATAAGCCATTGTAAATTTAAATTATCAAGTTTTTTTGTATTAGTTAAGTTGTTTCCGTAGCATATTTTATTTTGATGTTTTGGGTATTTAGCACCTTCATTGGGTTGCGGTGTAAATTGAAAATTGAAAATAGTTTTATCTAAAAACGGGCTACCAAATATTTGAAATTGATGGTTAGTACCACGGCCGGCACTAACATTTGTTCCTTCAAAAAAACATAAACTTGGGTATAAATTTATAGCCATGTGGTTAGGTAAATTTGGGCTTGGTTTAATGGGTAAATTGTATGGTGTTTTGTGTGTGTAGTGTTTTACAGGTATAATTTTAATTTCGCAGGCTATACCGTTTGCTAGCCATTTTTCACCATTAATCATTTTAGCATATTCAGCAATTGTTAAACCATGAACCACCGGAATTGGGTGCATACCAACAAAACTTTTATGTTCGGTTTCTAAAATTGGTCCATCAATGTAATGTCCGTTTGGGTTTGGTCTATCAAAAATAATAACCGGAATTTTAGCCTCGGCACAGGCTTCCATAACATAGTGTAATGTAGAAATATATGTGTAAAAACGTGCGCCAACATCCTGAATATCAAAAAGAACAACATCTAAATTTGCTAATTGCTCCGGTTTAGGTTTTTTATTGTTTCCGTATAAAGATATAATGGGTAAATTGGTTTTGGTGTCTATACCATCTTTTACAATTTCGCCAGCATCGGCGTTTCCTCTAAAACCATGTTCTGGTGCAAAAACTTTTTTTACATTAATGTTTAAAGCCAATAAAGAGTCAACTACATGTGTATAGTTATTACTTTTCAAACTACTAGTATTATTTTTAAAAATAACACTAGTTTGGTTAGCTACAATACCAACGCGTTTTGTTTTTAAAAGCGGTAAATACAATTGTGTTTGGTTTGCGCCAACAATTGGTAATATATTTTCTGTTGTATGTTTTTTTAAATTTGCAGTATTAGTTTTATTACCACTAGCTATTTGGTGTTTTGCCTTATTTGTGTTTCCGCAAGAAATTAGTATTAAAACAAATAATAAAACTGTATTTTTGGCAAAGGTAAAGCGCATATTATATTGAATTTTGAATATTTTTTAGCTAAACGTATTATTAGCAGTAAATCGTATAAAAGTAGTGTTTCGGCACCAATAATAAAAATTGGTATTGCCGCAATTGCTATTGGGGTTTTGGTAATGATGATAACTATTGCAACAGGCATTGGCTTGCAGCAAAAAATTAGAGATAAAGTAGTGGCTTTTAATGGCCATATTCTTATTACAAATTATGATAGTAACACATCTGAAGAAAGTATTTTACCCATCTCAAAAAAACAAGCGTTTTATCCTGAATTTAAAACAGTTGACGGCATAAAACACATACAAGCTGTGGCCTCAAAGTATGGTGTTGTAAGAACAGAAGCGTATTTTGAAGCTGCTTATTTAAAAGGCGTAGGAGCAGATTATAACTGGCAGTATTTTAATGAGTTTTTAGTTGAAGGAAAATTGCCAGATTATACTAATAAAAGAAATGAAGATGTTTTAATTTCACAATATTTAGCTAACAGACTTAATTTGAAATTGAATGACACATTTCAAATGGTTTTTATTAAAGAAGACCCAGAAAAACTGCCTAATATAATAACATATAAAATTGTTGGTATTTATAATTCAGGTTTTCAAGATTTTGATGCAAATTACATAATTGGCGATATTAGGCACATACAACGTATAAATAAATGGGATGATGACCAAATTGGTAATTTTGAGGTTTTTATTAATGATTATAGTGAATTAAACCAAAAAGGAACTCAGGTTTATGAAAACACACCATCAATTTTAAACACACAAACTATTACCAATAAATACAGTTCTATTTTTGAATGGATTAAAATTTTTGATACTAACATTTATGGTATAATTGGTATAATGATTTTAGTTGCTGGTATTAATATGATTACCGCGCTTTTAGTTTTAATATTAGAGCGTACTCAAATGATAGGTATTTTAAAAGCATTAGGTTCAAGTAATTGGAGCATTAGAAAAGTATTTTTATACAATGCGTCTTACTTAATTATTTTAGGGTTAATTTGGGGTAATGTTTTAGGTTTAGGTTTACTATTTACCCAAAAGTATTTTAAAATTTTTACACTAGACCCAAGTGTTTATTATGTTACCGAAGCACCTGTTTACATTAGTTTAGGGTATATAGTAGCTTTAAACATTGGCACTTTGCTACTGTGTTTAATTATGCTTTTAGTACCTTCATACTTAATTACAAAAATATCACCAGTAAAAGCTATTAGGTTTGATTAGCTTTTAATTTTTACATACTTGTTTAAAATTTTGAAGAGTAGTTTCTTATCAATTGGTTTAGCTAAAAAATCATCAACACCCGCATCAAAAGCTTTTTTTATGTCGTTATCTAAAGTATAGGCAGATTGTGCAATTATAGGTGTTTTTGGATGGTTTAATTTAATTTCTTTCGTGGCATTATAACCATTTTTTACAGGCATATTCATATCCATAAAAATTAAATCAATAGTTTGGTTATTACATAAGTCAACAGCCTCTTGTCCATTTAAAGCATGCATTATATTAAAGTTTTGATGTGTTTTTAAAAGAAGCTTTTTTAATATTATGAAGTTTAAGTTTTCATCTTCAACTATTAAAATATTTACATTATCTTTTTCAATTTGAGATATTATATTTTTTGAAGAATCATCGGGGTTTTTATCAATTTCAACGCTTGTTGGTAGGTTTATACAAAAAGTAGTTCCAGCACCTTTAGCTGATTTTATAGATATTGTAGCACCCACAAGTTCGGCGTTTTCTTTGGCTATTGAAAGCCCTAAACCAAGTCCGCCGTAGTTTTGCGCTATGCTTTTGTTTTCTTGAACAAAACGATTAAAAATACTATTGGTGTGTTTTGCTTCTATACCAATACCTGTGTCTTTAATATAAAAAGAAACCGCATTATTTGAAATAGTATAACTTAACTCTATATAGCCATTGTGTGTAAATTTAAAAGCATTGTTTAATATGTGCTTAAGTGCTTTTTGTAATCTAGACTTATCAGAATTAATATAAATAATATCTTTTGAGTTTGGTTTATTTAGGTTAAAAGGTATGTTAGTTTCTTTTGATTTTACACTATATATAGCATACATATCTAACATAAAACTATTTAAGTTAAAAGGCTGGTTTACAACTTTAACTTTTTCAGTTTTTAATGTTGAAATTTCTAAAATATCATCAATTATATTTAGTAATTGTTTGCTACTATTTTTTAAAATAGAAGCATAATGTATGCGTTTTTCAGTGTCTAAGTCGGGTTCATTTAAAAATTCAGAAAAGTTAACAATACCATTAACTGGAGTTCTAATTTCGTGAGAAATATTATTTAAAAATTCAGTTTTTAGTTTGTTGGCTTCTTCAGCTTTTTCTTTAGCTAGAATTAAATCATCAACCATTGTTTTTTTATGGGTAATGTCTTCACTAGCAGCAACAAAGTTTATTATTTCATTATTTTCATTCACAATAGGTGAAATGGCTAAACTACACCAATAAAGTGTGCCGTCTTTTCTTTTGTTTTGTATTTCACCAGTCCATTTTTTATTGTTTTTAATAGTGTCCCATAAATTGTTATAAAATGCTTGAGAATGCGAACCAGAGTTTAGAATATTTAGTGAGCTATTTTCAATATCACTGTACGTGTAGCCTGTTATTTTTGTAAATGCCGGATTAATATATTCTATAATACCGTTTTTGTTAGTAATGAAAATAGCTACAGGGCTTTGCTCTACAGATTTTCCTAGTAGTTTAATGTGTTGCTCTTGTTTTTTCTTTTCGGTTATATCATGAACAATTGAATAAAAATATGATTTATTATCAATTAGAATGTTGCTTGAGTATACTTCAATATCAGCAATACTACCATCGGCTTTTTTGTGTTTAAACTCAAAATGCAACTTTTCTTTGTTAGAAACTTTGTCCATTACATTTTTAATTTCAGAAGCAGATAATAGATTTAAATCTGAAATTTTCATTTTTTTAAGCTCATCTATACTCCAGCCATAAAAGTTTGCGGCAGCAGGGTTTGCGTCATATATTTTACCAGAGTCTTTACAAATAATAAATTTTATTGCAGAGTGCTCATAAAATAGTTGTTTAAATGTTTTTTCGCCAGCTTCAGCTTTTTCAATAGCCTTTTTTAGGTCGTGATTTTGTTTAAGTAATTTTTGCTCATTATTTTTTCGTTTAGTAATATCGGCATGTATACCACTAACTAAAATGGGTTTGTTTTTAATATTTCTTGATACAACTTTGCCTCTTTCATGCACCCACACCCATTGGCCTGCTTTGTTTTTTACACGTATTTCGGCTCTATAAATATCTGTTTTGCCCTCTAAGTGCTGTATCATTAAATCTTTACAATATTCAACATCATCAGGGTGCATTATGCTGTACCACCAATCTAGTTTTAAGGTAACTTCATCTTGTTCATAGCCCAAATGGTCTAGCCAGTATTTATTGGTGTAAATTTCGTTGGTTTTTAAGTTTAACTCCCAAGTGCCTAAGTTAGCGCCTTCAATAGCAACATTAAGTTTTTCTTCGTTAAGTTTTAATTCAGTAATATCTGTTGAAACAACCAAAATACCGCTAACATCTTTACCATTTTCTTTAATGGGTATTTTGTTAGTAATAGTCCACCGTACTTCACCAAATTTATTATGCAAAGTGTTTAAATAATTTAGTTTGGCTTTACCAGAATTTATAACTTCTAAATCAGATTTGTAATATTCATCAGCCATCATAGGGTAAATTTCAGAAGCGTTTTTACCTTCTATTTGTTCTTTTGTTAATCCAATAGCTTGGGCTGCTGTATTACTTATTTTTAAAATATTGTTTTTGGTGTCTTTAAGATAAGTGTACGATGGGTTATGATCATAAATAACTTGGAGTTCATTTAGCATATTTTTAAGTATGGCTTCACTTTTTTTGCTTTCAGAAATATCACTAGCCATAATAATAAGCATGTCTGTTATTCCTTCATCATTTTGTCTTGCTGTAATTACAATATCAAGCCATATGGGGTTGCCATTTTTCTTTATTAGGCATTTTTCAAGTCTGTAATTATTAATTTCTTTTTTTATAAGTTGTTTAAGTTTTTCAATTTCATTTTCAAAAACTTTAAAAGAAGGAATATTTTTATACGCTGTATTTATTAAGTCTTTTTGGGTGTAACCAGTAAGATTTAAAAATTGATTGTTTATTTCAGTAATAATACCATAAGGTGTACATAGCATCATTGCTATATTAGAGTTATCAAAAATACTTCTGAATTTTTTTTCATTATGTATTAATTCGTCTTGTGCAAGTTTACTTTCAGTAATATTTGTTACTTGTACTAAGTAGCCTGTAACTTTATTTTTGTTATAAATTGGAAGTACAAAATTTTCAACATAAATTGCGTTAGAAGGGTTTTTGGGTGTTGGATTAAAAGTGGCTGGAACTTTTATTGTTTTACCTGCTTTTAATTCTTTACGGTATTCAGCTGTTAAGTTAGGGTCATCCCAAAGGTTAAAACCAATAATTTCACTTTTATTTTTTATGCCAAAAAGGGTAAGAGTTTGGTTGTTAGCATTTGTTAATTTTCCATCTTGGTCATAAATTTGAATGGCTAAAGGAGATTGTTCAAATATGCTTATAAATATTTGTTCTTTTTTGTTTGTAGCTTCTTCTTTTAGTTCTAATTTTTGTTGAAGTTTTTTTAACTCGGTAATGTCTTGGTGAAAGCCAAACATTTTTTCGGGTTTACCATTAGCATTTCTTGATGCAAAACCTCGGCTTCTTATCCAAACTATGTTACCATTACTATGTGTAAACCGTATTTCTTGATCATACGGGTGTGTTTCGTTTTCTAAATGTTTTTTAAAACTTTGTAAGGCTAACTGTAAATCATGAGGGTTTATGATATCAAGTATAGCGTTTGATAAAAATGATATTTGTGATGGGGCATAACCTAAAAAAAGTAAGATGCGTGGGTTTATCCATTGGTGTATAGGGCTATCTATGCGCCATGTTTGTAAACCTTCTAACAAACCTTCTTGTATGGTTGAAAAAAAGGACTCGTCTTCTTTAATTAAGTCATACAATTTTTTATTCTGGTTGGATTTCATAAAAATTGCATTTCTTACTTAAATATATAAAAACTTTTGTTATGTAAGAAATATAACCGATGAACTACCTAGTTGCGTAAGGTTATTTTTATGTTATTGATGTGTTTTGTAATTAGCTTCTTAAAATTTTTTCCATTTTTTTCCCTTTAGCTAACTCATCAACTAACTTGTCAAGGTAACGTGTTTGTTGTGTTAGTTTATTGTCTATATCTTCAACTCTATAACCGCAAATAACCCCTTTAATTAATTTTGCATTTGGGTTAATGGTAGCTTTTTCAAAAAATGTTTTAAAAGTAGCTTTGTTTTCAATAAGTGTATCAATATCAGTTTTATTAAAGCCTGTTAACCATTCAATAACTTGCAGAAGTTCATCAACAGTGCGCCCTTTTTTTTCTACTTTATTTACATAATGCGGGTATACAGACCCAAAAATTAAATTAGCAATGCGGGCATTGTGTTCTGGTGTTGTTTTCATAAATTTTATTATTTAGTTTTTTTCAATATCACTAATATGATGCTCTAAGGCCTTAACCGATATTTGAATTTCAACAATTAAAAGTGCTAATGAACCAATAAGTAAAAGTAGTGCTAAACCAAAAATCCATACGGCAACAGTTTGTTGGTTTATGTAAATTAAAAACATGGTAAGTACGCATAAAAGTAAACTTGAAATACCTAATATTTGCATAGATCTTGTTAGGTATAATCTTTTTTTTATGTTTTGTATTTGAGCTTTTAATACGCTGTTTTTGTTTACTGTGTATTTATCATGCAAACTTCTAATTATTGAAGCATAGGCCAAAAATCTGTTAGTATATGCTAACATAATTAATGATATTGCCGAAAATAATAGTGCAGGTGTTGTAAGTGTAAGTGCTTCCATTAAAAATGTACTTTACAACAAAGTTACAAACTTATTACTAATGTGTTTTAATGTAACGAAAAAGGAGAAACAACCTGGTTTCTCCTTAATACTTAACTTAAACATAAAATCTATAAAACTAACTTTTTTTCCAGTATGCATTCAGTTCCTTCATCTTTTCTTTACCAATTATGGCTTTAATTTTTTTAGATGCTTCTTGTCTTACTGCTTTAATTTTTTCCTTTTCTGTTTCTTTGTCTAACTTTTGTTTTTTAATAGCTTTAATACTGGCTGTTCGTTCATTATGAATGGCTAGTACTTTAGTGGCTTCGTTTTTATCTAACTTAGCGTATTCAACAGCGGCTTCAAAAGTTTTTTTCTCTTGTGCGCTTACAGCAACTGTTATAAACAGTGCAAAAACTAATAAAAGTATTTTTTTCATATTTAAAAGTTATTAATGTGTTGCTAATGTAATTTAAAACCCGTTTTAAAAATATATAAATGAGTTTAAAAACACAGCAAATGGTTGTAAAGTATTTAGTATAGTTTTTTATATATTGAAGCATGCAAGAAAGTTTTTTACATTACCTCTGGAAACATAAAAAAATTAACACCGCCAATTTACAAACAACGCAAGGTGAAGCCATTGTAATAAATAGTGTTGGGCAGCATAATACCAATGCAGGACCAGATTTTTTTAATGCGCAAATAACTATTGATAACCAATTATGGGCGGGTAATGTTGAAATTCATGTAAATGCATCTGATTGGTTTTTACATAATCATGAAAAAGATACCGCTTATGATAATGTTATTTTGCATGTGGTTTGGGAGCATGATACCGATGTTTTTAGAAACAGCAATACCACAATACCTACACTTCAATTAAAAAATTATATAAGCGAAACTATTATAAACGACTATAAAACACTTTTTAATAAAGAAGGTAAATGGATAAATTGCCAACATGATTTTGAAAAAACTGATGCCTTTTTAATTAATAATTGGTTAGAACGCTTGTTTTTTGAACGTTTACAACAAAAAACAGAAGCTATTGAAACATTGCTTAAAACATCAATGAATAATTGGGAAGCTGTTTTATTTAAGTTAATGGCTAAAAATTTTGGACTTAAAGTAAACGCCGATGCTTTTTTTAGTATTTCACAATCTGTAAATTTTTCAGTTATAAGAAAAACACAAAGTAACAAATTAAGTTTAGAGGCATTACTATTTGGGCAAGCAGGTTTGTTGCAAGATACAGTGCAAGAGCCTTACTATATAAGTTTGCAAAATGAGTATGTTTTTTTAAAGCAAAAGTTTAGTTTAAGTACATTAGGTGTTACGCCTATTCAGTTTTTTAGGCTACGTCCATTAAATTTTCCAACTATTAGGTTAGCGCAATTGGCAAGTTTGTATAATGAGCATCAAAATTTATTTTCTAAAATAATTGAAACTAACTCGTTAGAGGGCTTTTATAATCTTTTTTCAATAGATACTAGCCTCTTTTGGAAAACACACTATACATTTCAAAAAACATCAAAAGAAACTAAAAAAGCACTAACAAAATCATTTATAAATTTATTATTAATAAATACCATTCTGCCAATAAAGTTTTGTTATGCTAAGCATAAAGGAAATGTTGTTAATGATGAAATTATTGAATTAGCTTTAGCAATTGCTTCCGAAAAAAATAGTATAATTACAGCCTTTAATAAATTAAAAAAAGTATCAAAATCTTCATTACAATCGCAAGCATTACTTCAGCTTAAAAATGAGTATTGTAGTAAAAATAAATGCTTACAGTGTGCTATTGGTAATTCAATTTTAAATAAATAACTTCACAATTAGTAAACTAAAGTTTAAATTGCAGGCATGAATAAATACAAACCACTTTATTTTTTTCAAAAACACGGGTATTATGTGTGCCAACGTATTGCAGATAGGTTGGGTATTAGGGCAAAAGTTGTAAGGTTGTCGTTTATGTATTTAACTTTTGTTACCGTAGGTTTTGGGTTTGCATTATACTTATTTTTAGCTTTTTGGATGCGAATTAAAGATTTAATTTACACCAAACGCTCATCGGTTTTTGATTTATAAGTGTATGAATCCGTTAATAAGGCTTTTCAGATCTAAAATATACACAGCATTAACATTGCTATTAATTTTAATGCTGGTTGGTGTTGTAGGCTATAAATTTATTTCTGGCTACACATGGGTAGATGCGCTTTACATGACGGTTATTACCATGACCACTGTTGGTTTTGGTGAAGTTGTACCGTTAGATGATCAGGCCAAAGTTTTCACCATATTTTTAATTTTAGCAAGCGTAGTTATTGTTGGTTACGCTATTTCCATTATAACAGAGTATATTTTAAGCAAAAATGATGTTGAAGAATTAAAACATAAAAAAATGCAAAAACAAATTGATAGTTTTAACAACCATGTTGTTATTTGCGGATACGGAAGAAATGGTAAACAAGCCGCCAGAAAACTAATGGCACACAATAAAGCATTTGTTGTTATTGAAAAAGATAAAGAGGTAGAAGATAAATTAAGAGCCGATAATGTGCCATACGTAATTGGTAATGCCAATGAAGATGAAGTGCTATTAATAGCAGGAGTAGATAGAGCATCAAATTTCATATCAGCTTTACCAAATGATGCCGATAACTTATTTGTGGTGTTATCTGCACGTCAAATGAATAAAAATATAAATATTATTAGTAGGGCATCACAAGAATCATCATACAATAAATTAAAGTTAGCTGGTGCTAATAATGTTATTTTACCAGATATGATTGGGGGAGACCACATGGCATCATTAGTAGTAGTACCTGGTTTAATGGAATTTATTGATAACCTATCTATTGTAGGTGAAGCAAATATTAATATTGAAGAAATTAGTGTAGAAAAGCTATACAAATCTAAACTACCAAAAACTATAAAAGATTTAGACCTCCGTAAAAGAACAGGCTGTAATATAATAGGTTATAAAAACTCAAACGGTGTTTATACTGTAAACCCTGAAGCTGAAATGGTGTTAGAACCAAATTCTAAAATAATAGTTTTAGGGCGTCCAGAGCAAATTAATGAGCTTAATTCAATATTTGATATTGAAATTGAAATACCATAATTAACGCTAGTTATTTTAAAAATTCAATAATTTTTAGCATCTTGCTACCATTAATAACAATTTATTAACAAAAACTTACTAATTATAATATTCATATGAAGAAATATCTTCTATTAATAACTTCAATTATTTTTCCATTTTTAACATTTGCTCAAGAAACCACTTCAGAAAAAATCGATAAGGTTTTTAAAGATTATACAGGCTGGTTTGTTGATGCTATTTTTTATGAAATTCCGTTTTCTGAAACATATAAAATTCCGTGGGTGCTAATCGTTTTAATAGGTGGCGCCCTTTTTTTTACAATATACTTCAGGTTTATTAATGTAACAGGTTTTAGAACCGCTATTAGGGTGGTTCAAGGTAAATATGAAGACATTGAAAAACATGGAGCCGATACTTTGTATGGTGACCAAACACCAAACGAAGACCAAAACATTATAGAAACACTAAGAGATGATAGTGCACATGGTGAGGTGTCACACTTTCAGGCGCTTACCGCAGCATTATCAGCTACCGTTGGCTTAGGTAATATTGCTGGTGTAGCAGTAGCATTGTCAATTGGTGGTCCAGGAGCTACTTTTTGGATGATACTTGCTGGTTTATTAGGTATGGCCTCAAAATTTGCAGAATGTACATTAGGTGTTAAATACAGAGATGTAGGTGAAGATGGTACTGTTTACGGAGGTCCAATGTACTACTTAACTAAAGGTTTTGGAGAAAAGGATATGAAAGGTTTTGGTAAAGTACTAGCCGTATTATTTGCCATTTTTGTTATAGGAGGCTCTTTTGGTGGCGGTAATATGTTCCAAGCTAACCAAGCGGCAGCTCAGTTTACAAAGCTTTTTAATTTTGAAAACTCAAATGCAGGCATGTATTTTGGTATAGTAATGGCATTTTTGGTTGCCATAGTAATTATTGGAGGTATTAAACGTATAGCTTCAGTAACAGAAAAAGTAGTGCCATTTATGGCAGGAATTTATGTGTTGGCTGCATTAATAATTTTAGGAGCCAATTGGCATTTAATAGATGATGCTTTCGGACTTATTTTTGAAGGTGCTTTTTCTGGTTTAGGTATTGCCGGTGGTTTAATTGGTGTAATGATTCAAGGAATTAGGCGTGGTGCTTTCTCTAATGAAGCTGGTGTAGGTAGTGCTGCAATAGCGCATTCTGCTGTAAGAACAAAATACCCAGCAAGTGAAGGTATAGTGGCACTTTTAGAGCCATTTGTTGATACAGTAGTAATCTGTACAATGACGGCCTTAGTTATTGTAATTACCAATTTTGACGGACAGTTTATGGAGTACGGCGTGCCAATTAAAGAAGGTGTTGAACTTACAGCAACTGCTTTTGATACTGTAATACCACACTTTTCAATTGTATTAACAATAGCTGTTATATTGTTTGCCTTTTCAACTATGATTTCTTGGTCATATTACGGTATGCAAGGTTGGATATTTTTGTTCGGTAAAGGAAAAATTAGTGATTTAGTTTATAAAATACTGTTTTTATTCTTTGTAGTCCTTGGGGCATCAATAAGTTTAGGCGCAGTTGTAGATTTCTCTGACGCCATGATATTCGCTATGGTTGTTCCAAACATTATAGGTGTAATTGTGCTTTCACCAATTATTAGTAAAGAATTGAAAAAGTATATGAGAGCTATTAATGTAAAAGAAGAAGCTTTAGATGAAGGAGCTGAAGATCTCACAAAACACATGTAATTAATATAATTATCTCATTTTATGAAATCCCACTTCACGTTTACTAAAAAACAACGAAATGGGATTTTTTTATTGTTACTAAGTATTGCTATTTTACAAACTGTTTATTTTTTTGTGCCACCAAACACAAAAGAAATAACGGTTGATGAAAATATGTATAATGCGTTTCAAAAAGAAATTGATTCATTAAAACTAATAGAACTTGAAGCAAGAAAACCTAAAATATTTCCTTTTAACCCTAATTTTATAACGGATTTTAAAGGAGAAACTTTAGGAATGACTAATGAACAAATAGATAGGTTATTGGCATACAGAAAACAAGATAAATGGGTTAATTCAACTGAAGAGTTTCAAAAAGTAACACAAGTTTCAGATTCATTATTAAACATTATTTCTCCCTATTTTAAATTTCCTAAAAGGCATATTAACACCACTTCAAACTCAAAAAGAACAGATGTAGTTAAAGTATCTAAAACATTTAATCAAAAGCTAGATTTAAATAAGGCAACAGCTAAACAACTACAAGCAGTAAATGGGGTAGGTGCTGTGCTTTCAAACCGTATAATTAAATACCGAAACAAATTTGAGGGTGGTTTTATAGCAGATGTACAATTGCAAGATGTGTATGGTTTAACACCAGATGTTATTAACCGTATAACAAATAAGTTTACAGTTAAAACACCAAGGCAAATAAAAAAGATTAACATAAATACAGCAACTGTAAATGAGTTAGTTACAATTCAGTATATAGATTATGAAATAGCTCATAATATTATAGAACAAAGAATTTTACTTGAAGGCTATAAAAATTTTGAACAATTGTTGAAAGTTAAAGGCATTCCATTAAACAAAATAGATATAATTAAATTATATTTGTCGTTCTATTAAAAAAGTTGCAAATGAACAATATGTACTTCACCGAAGAACATAATCTCTTCCGCGAAAGTTTAAAAGATTTTTTACAAAAAGAAGTAGTACCTCATGTAAATACATGGGAAAAAAATGGAACTATTGATACATCTATCTGGAAAAAACTTGGAGATATGGGCTTTTTGGGTATTAGCTACCCCGAAGCTTATGGCGGTCTAAATTTAGACATGTTTTATATGGTCATTTTACTTGAAGAACTTCAAAAAGTTAATTCAGGAGGCTTTGCTGCTGCCGTTTGGGCACATATATATCTAGCCATGACACATCTTAATGCCGAAGGAAGCGAGGCTATTAAGCAGCAATATCTAGCGCCAAGTATTGCTGGCAATAAAGTAGGGTGCCTTTGCATTACAGAACCTTTTGGAGGAAGTGATGTGGCAGGCATGCGTACAACAGCTATAAAACAAGGTGATTTTTACGTACTAAATGGATCAAAAACATTTATCACAAATGGTGTTTATAGTGATTATTTAATAGTTGCAGCAAAAACAAACCCGGAAGTAGGAAACAAAGGCATAAGTATTTTTGTTTTAGATAGAGATACTCCAGGAATTAACGCTACAAAATTAGATAAGTTAGGGTGGAGAGCATCTGATACTGGTGAAATTGCATTCGATAATGTGAAAATTCCCTTAAATAACTTGCTAGGAGAAGAAAATAAAGGGTTCTCTTATATAATGCAACACTTTTCTTTAGAGCGCTTAATTATGGGGGTTAATGCACATGCACGTGCAGAATTTGCACTGCAATATGCCCAACAGTACATGGCAGAGCGTATGGCTTTTGGTAAAACTATAGATAAGTTTCAGGCTTTAAGACATAAATTAGCAGATTTATATACTGAAATGGAAGTGTGTAAACAGTTTAATTATGTAGTTACATTTAGGTTAAATAGAGGTGAGTATGTGGTGAAAGAAGCTACCATGTCTAAACTTAAATCTACACAAATGGCTGATGATGTAATTTATCAATGTTTACAATTTTTAGGTGGTTATGGTTACATGGAAGAATATCCATTAGCAAGACTTTCAAGAGACAGTAGGCTAGGGCCAATTGGCGGTGGTACTTCAGAAATTTTAAGAGAAATACTATCAAAAATTATTATTGACGGTAAAGATTATAAACCAGCAACTTAAAAAGTTATTTTTTTAGTTGCTACTTATTAAATAATGTTTACATTTGCAGCCCGTTTCATAAAAAACGGAAATCTTTAAAAGAGAGGAGGTTAAGATACTATGTTAATAATACCAATAAAAGAAGGCGAAAATATAGATAGAGCTTTAAAACGTTACAAACGTAAGTTTGACAGAACAGGTACTAAACGTGCATTACAATCTCGTAAGCAGTTTACAAAACCTTCTGTAGCTCGTAGAGCGCAAATACAAAAAGCGCAATACATTCAAGGCTTAAGAGATGCTGAAGAAATATAACAGCAAACAATGTAAAAATAAATCCCGCTTAGTAAAGCGGGATTTTTTTTGCTTCAAATTAAACTAGTATTTGTATATTCATAGTTTACAACTAATTTTTAAAATGAATTTAGCTGCATTTACAGATTATTTATTATTAGAAAAAAACTATTCGCAATTAACAGTCAATGCGTATAATAATGATATTGAAAGTTTTTCAGCCTTTGTATCTAACGAATATCAAAACTCCAGCATAGATACGGTAAATTATGCTCAAATTAGACGCTGGATAGTTGTGTTGGTTGAAAACGGAATGTCAAACCAAACAGTTAACCGTAAAATATCTGCATTAAACACATATTATAAGTTTCTTTTAAAAACAGAAAGTATTAGTGATAATCCGTTATCAAAACATAAAGCTTTAAAAACAACAAAAAAAGTTCAAATACCTTTTTCAGAAAAAGAAATAACAACTGTATTAGATGATTTTTATAATGAAAATGATTTTGAAAGTGTAAGAGATAAACTTATCATAGAGCTATTCTATTCAACAGGTATAAGAAGAATAGAACTAGTAAACCTTAAATTACATAATTTCAATTTTAATAATAAAACGTTAAAAGTATTAGGTAAAAGAAATAAAGAACGTTTTGTGCCGTTATTAAAACCTGTACAACAAACAGCAAAAACGTATTTAACTTTAAGAAATCAATTAAATATAATTAAAGATGCTGATAGTTTTTTTTTAACAAAAAAAGGCGTTAAAATTTACGAAACACTTGTTTACAGAATAATAAATAGTTATTTTAGTAAAGCATCTTCTAAAGTTAAAAAGAGTCCTCACATACTGCGGCACTCCTTTGCAACACATTTACTTAACCAAGGTGCAAACATTAATGCTGTAAAAGAACTTTTGGGTCATTCTAGTTTAGCTGCTACACAAGTTTATACACACAATAGTATAGCTGAATTAAAAAAAGTACATATAAAAGCACACCCAAGAAGTAAAAAATAACAGCAAAAAACATTGTCTAACCATAAAATAAAGAGTATGAAAGTAAACACGCAATCTGTTAACTTCAATGCAGACAAAAAATTATTAGATTTCATTCAAAAAAGAATGGATAAACTAGATTTGTTTTATGACAAAGTCATTAAGTCTGATGTGTATTTGAAATTAGAAAATACTAGCGATAAAGTCAATAAGGTTTTTGAGGCTAGAGTAAGCGTACCAGGTGATAGTTTTGTTGTAAAAAAGCAATGCAAAACATTTGAAGAAGGTGCAGATATGGCAGCATCATCTTTAGAAAGACAATTAAAAAAACGAAAAGAAAAATTAAGAGCACATTTATAATAAATAATTAAGTAAAATTTTTCAAAAAATGTTTTGAATAAAGAAATAAATCAATACATTTGCAGTCCGTTAGAAATAGCGGACTTTTTTTATGCGTAAAAATGTATAAAAAACGCCGATATAGCTCAGCTGGCTAGAGCAGCTGATTTGTAATCAGCAGGTCGTGGGTTCGAGTCCCTCTATCGGCTCAAAATAAAAAGAAGGCAAGTTCTTTAAAATACTGGAAAAATTGGGAAGATACTCAAGCGGCCAACGAGGACAGACTGTAAATCTGTTGGTTTTTACCTTCGCAGGTTCGAATCCTGCTCTTCCCACAAAAATATATTCGAGGTAACTCGAAACTGAATGCGCGAGAAAAGTGAGTGCATTCTGAAAAAAAACAAGTTTTAAACTTGTGAAAAAGCGGGAGTAGCTCAGTTGGTAGAGCGTCAGCCTTCCAAGCTGAATGTCGCCGGTTCGAACCCGGTCTCCCGCTCAAAAAAAAGTTACGAATTACGAGAATTACAAAAATCGTAAAATTAAAATCGGCATTCGTAAATGAAAGGCCGGTGTAGCTCAGGGGTAGAGCGTTTCCTTGGTAAGGAAGAGGTCACGGGTTCAAATCCCGTCATTGGCTCAAAAAAAGAAAAATTAATTAGGATACACTAATATTATTATATAACTAAGATTAAATTATTTTAACATGGCAAAAGGAACTTTTGATCGTTCAAAACCACATTTAAATATAGGTACTATTGGACACGTAGATCACGGTAAAACAACTTTAACAGCTGCTATTACTAAAGTATTAGCTGACGCAGGTTTCTCTGAAGCAAGATCATTCGATCAAATTGATAACGCTCCTGAAGAAAAAGAAAGAGGTATTACTATTAATACTTCTCACGTAGAGTATCAAACAGCTAACCGTCACTATGCGCACGTTGACTGTCCAGGTCACGCCGATTACGTAAAAAACATGGTAACTGGTGCTGCTCAAATGGATGGTGCTATTTTAGTTGTTGCTGCAACAGATGGTCCAATGCCACAAACTCGTGAGCACATCTTATTAGGTCGTCAGGTAGGTATTCCTCGTATCGTTGTTTTCTTAAACAAAGTTGATATGGTTGACGATGAAGAGCTTTTAGAGCTTGTTGATATGGAAGTTAGAGACTTATTATCTTTCTATGAGTATGACGGAGATAATGGTCCTGTAGTTTCTGGTTCTGCTTTAGGTGCACTTAACGGTGAGCAAAAGTGGGTAGATACAGTATTAGAATTAATGGAAGCATGTGATAACTGGATTGAAGAGCCTGTTCGTGATATGGATAAGCCTTTCTTAATGCCAATTGAAGATGTATTCTCTATTACAGGTCGTGGTACTGTTGCTACAGGTAGAATTGAAACTGGTATTGCTCAAACTGGTGATCCTGTTGAGATTATTGGTATGGGTGCTGAAAAATTAACTTCTACTATTACGGGTATTGAAATGTTCCGTCAAATATTAGATAGAGGTGAAGCTGGTGATAATGCAGGTATCTTATTAAGAGGTATTGAGAAAACTCAAATCTCAAGAGGTATGGTAATTACTAAACCAGGTTCTGTAACTCCACATAAAAAATTCAAAGCTGAGGTTTATATCCTTAAAAAAGAAGAAGGTGGTCGTCACACACCATTCCACAACAACTACCGTCCACAGTTCTACGTACGTACAACTGACGTAACTGGTAATATTTCTTTACCAGACGGTGTTGAAATGGTAATGCCTGGAGATAACTTAACTATCACTGTTGAATTAATTCAACCAATTGCAATGAACGTAGGTTTACGTTTCGCAATCCGTGAAGGTGGTAGAACTGTAGGTGCTGGTCAGGTAACAGAAATTTTAGACTAATACAGTTAAATATAATAAGTCAAGATATTCCTTATGTTGGGATATCTTGACTTATATTTACGGGTTTAGCTCAGTTGGTAGAGCACTGGTCTCCAAAACCAGGTGTCGTGAGTTCGAGTCTCGCAACCCGTGCAAATTAGTATATAAATGGCAGGATTTGTAAATTATATAAAAGAATCATTTAACGAACTCAAAGCAAACGTAAGTTGGCCAACTTGGGCAGAAGCTCAAAATCTAACTGTGCTTGTAGCTGTTTTTTCAATAATCTTTTCATTAGCTATATGGGGAGTAGATACAGTTTTTAGCAAAGTTATTTCGGCTTATTTTGATTTAATAAACTAGTTAAATGTAAGGTGAGTATGTCTGAAGTAAGTGAAAAAAAATGGTATGTAGTTAGGGCTGTAAGTGGTCAAGAAAACAAAATCAAAACCTATATTGAGAATGAAATTGCTCGATTAGGAATGCAAGATTATGTTGACCAAGTTTTAGTTCCTACAGAAAAAGTTATTCAGATACGTAACGGAAAAAAAATAAGCAAAGAGAAAGTTTATTTTCCTGGTTATATAATGATACAAGCCAATTTATCAGGTGAAGTTCCTCATATTATTAGATCTGTTACCAATGTAATTGGTTTTTTAGGAGAAACAAAAGGAGGAGACCCTGTGCCTTTAAGACAATCTGAAGTAAACAGAATGTTAGGTAAGGTTGATGAGCTATCTGTTGAAGAAACAACAAACGTAGCAATACCTTACACAAAAGGCGAAACAGTTAAAGTTATTGATGGGCCATTCAATGGTTTTGATGGAACCATTGAAAAAGTTAACGAAGAAAAGCGTAAGCTTGAAGTAATGGTGAAAATTTTTGGTAGAAAAACACCATTAGAATTAAGTTATATGCAGGTAGAAAAAGTATAATAATTGTTACACTAAATAGATACACAATCTTTAGCTTCCAAACTTTTAAGATTTGGTATCAAAATAAATTATTAAAAATGGCAAAAGAGTTAAGTAAAGTAGTTAAGCTACAAGTTAGGGGAGGTGCAGCGAATCCTTCGCCACCGGTTGGACCCGCTCTAGGTGCTGCTGGTGTTAATATCATGGAGTTCTGTAAGCAGTTTAATGCAAGAACCCAAGATAAAGCTGGTAAAGTATTACCAGTTGTTATATCGGTTTATAAAGACAAATCTTTTGATTTTGTTATTAAAACCCCTCCAGCTGCAGTACAATTATTAGAAGCGGCCAAGGTGAAAAAGGGTTCAGGTGAACCAAACAGAAAAAAAGTAGCGAAAGTTTCTTGGGATCAAATTAAAACCATTGCAGAAGATAAAATGCAAGATTTAAATGCATTTACAATTGAATCTGCTATGAAAATGGTAGCTGGTACAGCAAGATCTATGGGAATTACTGTAACAGGGCAATTCCCTAATTAATCTTTAAAACATTAAAAATGGCAAGATTAACAAAAAAACAAAAAGAAGCTGTAGCGAAAATTGAAAAAGGAAGACTTTATTCACTTGATGAAGCTTCAGCATTAATAAAAGAAATTACCAATACTAAATTTGACGCATCAGTTGATATTGCTGTTCGTTTAGGCGTAGATCCTAGAAAAGCAAATCAAATGGTACGTGGTGTGGTTTCATTACCTCACGGTACTGGTAAAGATATGAAAGTATTGGCATTAGTTACTCCAGATAAAGAAGCAGAAGCTAAAGAAGCTGGAGCAGATTATGTTGGTTTAGACGAGTACCTTGACAAAATTAAAGGTGGATGGACTGATGTAGATGTAATTATTACTATGCCAAGTGTTATGGGTAAATTAGGGCCTTTAGGCCGTGTATTAGGTCCTCGTGGTTTAATGCCTAACCCAAAAACAGGAACAGTAACTATGGATGTTGCTAAAGCAGTTACAGAAGTTAAAGCTGGTAAAATTGACTTTAAAGTTGATAAAACAGGTATTGTACATGCTGCTATTGGTAAAGCATCATTTAGTGCTGATAAAATTGCAGGTAATGCAAATGAATTATTACAAACATTAATTAAACTTAAGCCAACTGCTGCAAAAGGAACTTATGTTAAGAGTATTTTTATGTCTTCAACAATGAGTCCTAGTGTTGCTGTAGATCCTAAAATTGGTTAATAACTAGTTAAAACTTTTATTATGACAAGAGAAGAAAAATCACAAGTAATTGAGGAGTTAACTGGCGAATTAGCTAATAATGCAAATATCTATTTAACTGATATTTCAGGATTAAACGCAGGAACAACCTCAGATTTACGTCGTGCTGCTTTTAAAGCAAACGTAAAAATGGCTGTAGTTAAAAATACATTACTTGAAAAAGCAATGGAAGCTTCAGATAAAGATTTTGGGGACCTTCCTACTGTATTAAAAGGAAATACATCTGTGATGTATTCTGAAACAGGTAATGCACCAGCAAAGTTAATTAAAAACTTCCGTAAAAAATCTGACAAACCTTTATTAAAAGGTGCTTTTATTGAGGAAGCTATTTACATTGGCGATGATCAGTTAGACGCATTAGTAGATATTAAGTCTAGAGAAGAGCTTATTGGAGATATCATTACATTATTACAATCTCCTGCTAAAAACGTTGTTTCAGCACTTCAATCAAGTGGTGGAAAACTGGCTGGAATTATTAAAACACTATCTGAAAAAGAAGGATAGTATTAAACAGTACGCACTTATTACAATTATATTAAATTAAAAAATTATTAAAACGATAGAAAAATGGCAGATTTAAAAGATTTCGCAGAACAATTAGTTAACTTAACAGTAAAAGAAGTTAATGAGTTAGCTACCATATTAAAAGACGAGTACGGTATTGAGCCTGCTGCTGCAGCTGTAGCTGTTGCTGCTGGTGGAGCTGCTGCTGGTGGTGGTGAAGCTGCTGAAGAAAAAACTGAATTTGACGTAATCCTTAAAGCAGCAGGTGGTTCTAAATTAGCTGTTGTAAAATTAGTTAAAGAATTAACTGGTTTAGGCTTAAAAGAGGCTAAAGGATTAGTTGATGATGCACCAAGCGCAATTAAAGAAGGTGTATCTAAAGATGAAGCTGAAGGCTTAAAATCTTCTTTAGAAGAGGCTGGAGCTGAGGTTGAGCTTAAGTAAGCTTAACAACCAAACAGAACAAAGGTTTAGGTCTAGAGAGTACCTCTCAAAGACCTAAACCATTTTGCGTATATAAAAGTATATACGTTTTTATTATTTTTTTTTAATCAAAATTCCGTTCATTGATGTTGTCAACACAAGCTGAAAGATTAAATTTCTCGTCTATTGTAAATAGAACAGAATATCCAGATTTCTTGGATATTCAAATCAAATCCTTCCAGGATTTTTTCCAATTAGAAACAAAGTCTGAAGAACGCGGTGATGAAGGTCTTTACAATACCTTCATGGAAAATTTTCCAATCACAGATTCCAGAAATCAATTTGTTTTAGAATTTTTAGATTACTTTATAGATCCACCAAGGTATGCTATTGATGAGTGTATTGAAAGAGGACTAACTTACAGTGTGCCTTTAAAAGCAAGGTTAAAGTTATATTGTACAGACCCTGAACATGAAGATTTTGAAACCATAGTTCAAGATGTGTACTTAGGTACTATTCCTTACATGACACCTAGTGGTACATTTGTTATTAACGGTGCAGAACGTGTTGTTGTTTCTCAGTTACACAGATCTCCAGGTGTTTTTTTCGGACAATCATTCCACGCTAACGGAACTAAATTATATTCAGCAAGGGTAATTCCTTTTAAAGGTTCTTGGATTGAGTTTGCTACAGACATCAATCAAGTAATGTATGCATACATTGATAGAAAGAAAAAATTACCTGTTACAACCCTTTTCCGTGCCATTGGTTTTGAGCGCGATAAAGATATTCTAGAAATTTTTGATTTAGCTGAAGAAGTTAAGGTATCAAAAACGGGATTAAAAAAATACTTAGGCAGAAAACTTGCAGCACGTGTACTTAATACATGGCACGAGGATTTTGTTGATGAAGATACAGGTGAAGTAGTATCAATTGAGCGTAATGAAATTGTGCTTGACCGCGATACTATTTTAGATAAAGATAATATTGAAGAAATTATTGAAGCCGATGTTAAAACTATTCTTTTACATAAAGAAAGTTCTGAACAAGGTGATTATGCCATTATTCACAATACGCTTCAAAAAGATCCAACAAACTCTGAAAAAGAAGCTGTTGAACATATTTACCGTCAATTACGTAATGCTGAACCGCCAGATGAGGAAACTGCACGTGGTATAATTGACAAGCTATTCTTTTCAGATCAACGTTACTCTTTAGGAGAAGTTGGTCGTTACAGAATGAACAAAAAATTACAGTTAGATATCGGTATGGATAAGCAAGTACTTACCAAAGAAGATATCATAACTATTATAAAATATTTAATAGAGCTAATCAATTCTAAAGCTGAAATTGATGATATTGATCACTTATCTAACCGTCGTGTACGTACAGTTGGTGAGCAATTATCACAACAGTTTGGTGTTGGTTTAGCACGTATGGCACGTACCATTCGTGAGCGTATGAACGTTCGTGATAATGAAGTGTTTACACCAATTGATTTAATTAACGCGAAAACATTATCTTCAGTAATTAATTCATTTTTTGGTACAAACCAGTTATCTCAATTCATGGATCAAACAAATCCATTAGCTGAGATTACTCACAAGCGTCGTTTATCAGCTTTAGGTCCAGGTGGTCTTTCTCGTGAAAGAGCTGGTTTTGAGGTTCGAGACGTTCACTATACACACTATGGGCGTTTATGTCCTATTGAAACACCAGAGGGACCAAACATTGGTCTTATCTCGTCACTTTCGGTATATGCTAAAGTAAATTCAATGGGATTCATTGAAACACCTTATAGAAAAGTATCTGAAGGTGTTGTAGATATTAAAAATGAACCAACATATTTAAGTGCTGAAGAAGAAGAAGAGAAATTAATTGCGCAAGCTACTGTAAATGTAGATGACGATGGTAAAATATTACACGATAAGGTAATTGCTAGAATGGAAGGTGATTTCCCAGTAATTGACCCATCTGAATTACATTATACCGATGTTGCACCAAACCAAATTTCGTCAATTTCAGCATCGTTAATCCCATTCTTAGAGCATGATGATGCAAACCGTGCATTAATGGGGTCTAACATGATGCGTCAGGCAGTACCGTTATTAAGAGTAGATTCTCCAATTGTAGGAACTGGTTTAGAGCGTCAAGTAGCCAAAGATTCTAGAGTATTAATCAATGCTGAAGGAACTGGTGAAGTTCTATATGTTGATGCAAATGAAATAAAAATTAGATATGACAGAACAGAAGATGAAGCTAAAGTAAGTTTTGATTCTGATGTTAAAACATATCCATTAATTAAGTTTAGAAAAACTAACCAAGGTACATCAATTAACCTTAAACCAATTGTTGTAAAAGGTGATAAAGTAACTAAAGGGCAAGTTTTATGTGAAGGTTATGCAACCCAACAAGGTGAATTAGCTTTAGGTAGAAACATGAAAGTAGCCTTCATGCCTTGGAAAGGTTATAACTTTGAGGATGCCATTGTAATTTCAGAAAAAGTTGTTCGTGAAGATATCTTCACATCTATTCATATAGATGAATATTCTTTAGAAGTTAGAGATACAAAATTAGGTAATGAAGAGTTAACTAACGATATTCCTAACGTATCTGAAGAAGCTACAAAAGATCTTGATGAAAACGGAATGATTCGCGTAGGTGCAGAGGTTAAACCTGGTGACATTTTAATTGGAAAAATTACACCAAAAGGAGAATCTGACCCTACTCCAGAAGAAAAATTATTACGTGCTATTTTTGGTGATAAAGCTGGTGATGTAAAAGATGCATCATTAAAAGCATCTCCATCATTAAACGGTGTAGTAATTGATAAAAAATTATTTGCAAGAGCTGTAAAAGATAAACGTAAACGTGCACAAGATAAAGATGATATCTTAGCTTTAGAAGCACAATACGATAGAAAGTTTGATGAATTAAAAGATGTATTAGTTGATAAGCTATTTGCTATTGTAAATGGTAAAACAGCTCAAGGTATTTATAATGATTTAGGTGAAGAAGTATTACCAAAAGGTAAAAAATTCACTTTAAAAATGTTAAATGCTGTTGATGACTATGCACATTTAGTATCTGGTAAATGGACAACAGATGACCATACAAACCAGTTAGTAGCAGATTTAATTCATAATTATAAAATTAAAGAAAACGACTTACAAGGTGCTTTACGTCGTGAGAAGTTTACCATTTCTGTTGGTGATGAGTTACCAGCAGGTATTATAAAACTTGCTAAAGTTTATATAGCTAAAAAACGTAAACTTAAAGTAGGTGATAAAATGGCAGGACGTCACGGTAACAAAGGTATTGTTGCACGTATTGTTCGTCAAGAAGATATGCCATTCTTAGAAGATGGAACACCGGTTGATATTGTACTAAACCCATTAGGTGTACCATCGCGTATGAACATTGGTCAAATTTATGAAACAGTATTAGGTTGGGCAGGTCAAAAATTAGGTCGCAAATTTGCAACACCAATTTTTGATGGCGCAACACTAGATCAAATTAATGAATTGACTGACGAAGCTGGAATACCACGTTTTGGTCATACGTATTTATATGATGGTGGAACAGGTGAACGTTTTGATCAACCTGCAACAGTTGGTGTAATTTACATGCTTAAATTAGGCCACATGGTAGATGATAAAATGCACGCTCGTTCTATAGGACCTTACTCATTAATTACACAACAACCATTAGGTGGTAAAGCACAATTTGGTGGTCAGCGTTTTGGTGAGATGGAAGTTTGGGCACTTGAAGCATATGGAGCATCAAGTACTTTACGCGAAATATTAACTGTAAAATCTGATGATGTTATTGGTAGAGCTAAAACATACGAAAGTATTGTTAAAGGTGAACCAATGCCAGATCCTGGATTACCAGAATCATTCAATGTATTAATGCATGAATTAAAAGGTTTAGGATTAGACATCAGATTAGAAGAGTAAAATTTTTAACGGTTGTTAGTTGTTTGTTGGTAGTTGTTAAAACCAGCAACCAACAACCAACAGCCAACAACTAATTCAAAAGAAATGGCAAGAAAACAAGATAAAAATACAGTTAAGAGATTTAATAAAATCTCAATTGGTTTAGCTTCTCCAGAATCTATTTTAGCAGAATCTAGAGGTGAAGTTTTAAAGCCAGAAACTATTAATTACCGTACACATAAGCCAGAACGCGATGGTTTATTTTGTGAGCGCATTTTTGGTCCTGTAAAAGATTATGAGTGTGCTTGTGGTAAGTATAAGCGTATTAGATATAAAGGTATAGTTTGTGACCGTTGTGGTGTTGAAGTTACTGAAAAGAAAGTACGTAGAGACAGAGTTGGTCATATTAACTTAGTAGTACCTGTAGCGCACATTTGGTATTTCCGTTCATTACCAAATAAAATTGGTTACTTATTAGGGTTACCATCTAAGAAATTAGATATGATTATTTACTACGAACGTTACGTAGTAATTCAACCTGGTAATGCTAAAAATGAAGAAGGTGAGCCATTACAAAAAATGGATTTCTTAACAGAAGAAGAATACTTAAATATTCTTGAATCTCTTCCTCAAGATAATCAATATTTAGATGATTCTGACCCAGAAAAGTTTATTGCTAAAATGGGTGCTGAATGTTTAATTGAACTTTTAGCTAGAATTGATTTAGAAACTTTATCATACGAATTACGTCATAAAGCTAATACTGAAACATCTAAACAACGTAAAACCGAAGCGTTAAAACGTTTACAAGTTGTTGAAGCGTTACGTGAGTCTAACAATAACCGTGAAAACCGTCCGGAATGGATGATTATGAAGGTTATTCCTGTAATTCCACCAGAATTACGTCCGTTAGTACCATTAGATGGTGGACGTTTTGCAACATCAGATTTAAATGATCTTTACCGTCGTGTCATTATACGTAATAACCGTTTAAAGCGTTTAGTTGAAATTAAAGCGCCAGAGGTAATTTTACGTAATGAAAAACGTATGTTACAAGAATCTGTAGATTCATTATTTGATAACACACGTAAATCTTCAGCAGTAAAAACAGATTCTAACCGTCCGTTAAAATCATTATCAGATAGTTTAAAAGGTAAGCAAGGGCGTTTCCGTCAAAACTTACTTGGTAAACGTGTAGATTATTCAGCACGTTCTGTAATTGTTGTTGGACCAGAATTAAAATTATTTGAGTGCGGATTGCCAAAAAATATGGCAGCAGAACTTTACAAACCTTTTGTGATTAGAAAATTAATTGAAAGAGGTATTGTAAAAACTGTAAAATCTGCAAAGAAAATTATAGATAAAAGAGAGCCAGTGGTTTGGGATATTTTGGAAAATGTTCTTAAAGGACATCCAGTATTACTAAACCGTGCTCCTACATTACACCGTTTGGGTATTCAAGCTTTTCAACCTAAATTAATTGAGGGTAAAGCTATTCAATTACACCCATTAGTGTGTACAGCATTTAATGCCGATTTTGATGGTGACCAAATGGCGGTGCACTTACCATTAGGGCCAGAAGCTATTTTAGAGTGCCAGTTATTAATGTTGGCATCGCATAATATCTTAAACCCAGCAAATGGTTCGCCTGTAACAGTACCATCACAAGATATGGTTCTTGGTCTTTATTACATGACTAAAGAACGCAAATCTACACCTGAAGTACCAATTAAAGGTGAAGGTTTAACATTCTATTCGCCAGAAGAGGTAGAAATTGCTTTTAACGAAAAGCGTGTAGATTTAAATGCTGGTATTAAGGTAAGAGTTATTGATATTAATGAAGATGGTAAGTTAGCACCAATGATTGTTACAACTACTGTTGGTCGTGTTTTATTTAACCAGCACGTACCACAAGCAGCAGGTTATATCAATCAGGTTCTTACTAAAAAATCATTAAGAGATATTATTGGTAATATTCTTAAAGTTACATCGGTACCTGAAACGGCTGATTTCCTAGATTCTATTAGAACTTTAGGTTTCAACTTTGCATTTAAAGGTGGTTTATCATTCAGTTTAGGTGATATTATTATTCCTGCTGAAAAGCAAACAATGATTGATAAAGCCAATGGTTTAGTTGATGGTATTATGGGTAACTATAACATGGGACTTATTACTAACAACGAACGTTATAACCAGGTAATTGATATTTGGACATCTACTAACGCTGAATTAACTGAGCTTTCTATGAAACGTATTCGTGAAGATCAGCAAGGTTTTAACTCGGTGTTTATGATGCTTGATTCTGGAGCACGTGGTTCTAAAGAACAAATTCGTCAGTTAACCGGTATGCGTGGATTAATGGCTAAGCCTAAAAAATCAAATGCTGGTGGTGGTGAAATTATTGAAAATCCAATTCTTTCTAACTTTAAAGAAGGTCTTTCAATTTTAGAATATTTTATCTCAACGCATGGTGCTCGTAAAGGTCTTGCAGATACGGCATTAAAAACCGCCGATGCAGGTTACTTAACACGTCGTTTAGTTGACGTATCACAAGATGTTATTATTAACACTGAAGATTGTGGTACTTTAAGAGGTGTTGAAGTTGAGCCTTTAAAGAAAAATGATGAAATTGTTGAAACACTTGAAGATAGAATTGTTGGACGTGTTTCATTAAATGATGTACACAACCCATTAACTGATGAACTATTAGTTAAAGCTGGTGATTTAATTGATGATAAAATAGCAAAAGCTATTGGAGATACACCAATAGAAAGTATTGAAGTACGTTCGCCATTATCTTGTGAAGCATTACAAGGTATCTGTGCAAAATGTTACGGCCGTAACTTAGCAACAGGTAAAATGGTACAACGTGGTGAAGCTGTTGGTGTTGTTGCAGCACAATCAATTGGAGAACCTGGTACACAGTTAACATTACGTACATTCCACGTAGGTGGTATTGCGGGTAATATTTCTGAAGAAAATAAATTAGCAGTTAAATTTGATGGTGTTGCTGAAATTGAAGATTTAAAAACTGTTAAAGGTACTGATAATGATGGTAATGAAGTTGATATTGTTATTTCAAGAACATCAGAAATTAAGTTAATTGACGAGAAAACAGGCATTACTTTAAGTACTAATAATATTCCTTATGGGTCTAATTTATTAATTAAAAACGGCCAAAAATTAACAAAAGGTGATGTTGTTTGTACTTGGGATCCATACAACGGTGTAATTATATCAGAGTTTGCAGGTAAAATTAAATATGAAAATATTGAACAAGGTATTACATACCAAGTTGAAATTGATGAGCAAACTGGTTTCCAAGAAAAAGTAATTTCAGAATCTAGAAACAAAAAGTTAATACCAACCATTCATATTGAAGATGGTAACGGTGAAACAATTCGCTCATACAACTTACCAGTTGGTGCGCACTTAATGATTGATGATGGAGAGAAAATTAATGTAGGTAAAGTGTTGGTTAAAATACCTCGTAAATCTGCAAAAGCAGGTGATATTACAGGTGGTTTACCACGTGTTACTGAGTTATTTGAAGCTCGTAACCCATCAAACCCAGCAGTAGTATCAGAAATAGATGGTGTTGTGTCATTTGGTAAAATTAAGCGTGGTAACCGTGAAATTATTGTAGAGTCTAAAACAGGTGATATTAAGAAATACTTAGTGAAATTATCTAATCAAATTCTTGTTCAAGAAAATGATTATGTAAAAGCAGGTATGCCATTATCTGATGGTTCTATAACTCCAAATGATATTTTAAATATCAAAGGACCTTCAGCAGTTCAACAATATTTAGTAAACGAGGTACAAGAAGTGTATCGTTTACAAGGTGTAAAAATTAACGATAAGCACTTTGAAGTTGTTGTAAGACAGATGATGCGTAAAGTTAGAATTATAGATTCTGGCGATACCATTTTCTTAGAAGATCAATTAGTTCATAAAGCAGATTTCATAAAAGAAAACGATGATATCTTCGGAATGAAAGTTGTTGAAGAAGCGGGTGATTCTACCAACCTAAAAGCAGGTCAAATAGTAACACCACGCCAATTAAGAGATGAAAATTCAATTTTAAGAAGAGAAGACAAACAACTTGTAGTGGCAAGAGATGCACAACCTGCAACGGCAACGCCAATATTACAAGGTATTACAAGAGCTTCGCTTCAAACTAAATCATTCATTTCTGCAGCATCGTTCCAAGAAACTACGAAAGTACTTAACGAAGCAGCTGTAGCTGGTAAAGTTGATACTTTAGAAGGCTTAAAAGAAAATGTAATTGTTGGTCATAGAATACCAGCAGGTACAGGTATGAGACGCTATTCTAACATCATTGTAGGATCAAAAGAAGAATTTGATGAAATGATGCAAGTAAAGCAAGAGCTTAACTATAACTAATAATTGTAATTCCTGCGAAAGTGGGAGTACATATAAAATTAAAGGCCTTCATGTAATTTACTTGAAGGCTTTTTTATTAAAACGAATTTATATAAATTAGATTCCCGCTTTTGCGGAAATTAAAAATAAAAATTTCTATGGCAGACGATAGTAATAAGCCTAAACAAGGGCAAATAAATATAGAGTTAGATGAAAAAGTTGCTGAAGGTACATACTCTAACTTAGCAATTATTAATCATTCAGTATCTGAATTTGTGGTAGATTTTGTTAATATTATGCCTGGTGTTCCAAAAAATAAAGTGAAGTCTAGAATTATATTAACTCCACAACATGCAAAACGTTTATTAAAGGCTTTAGCTGATAATGTTAACAGGTTTGAAAATGCCCATGGCGAGATAAAAGATTATGAACAGCCACCTATACCATTAAATTTTGGGCCAACTGGCGAAGCTTAATTAATAGGTATAAGTTAAATTTATTTATTTTCGTTTAAAAATTGATTTTTGTTATATTTTTTAACGCATTTAAATCTGTTTTAAGTTTTGAATAACTAAATATATTTAATACTTAATGTTTTTTCAAATAAAAGTATTTAAAATAGCTTTTATGAATTTTTGAAGAAAAAATGCCCTTTATAAAATTTTATAAAGGGCATTTTTCATTTTAAACTAAAGCTTCCTGCTTCTTTTTTAAATATTGCAGTGCTCCCGATGGGCAGCGTTCAATTTGCTCTATAATTTTGCTACTTTCGGTATTATCTAAATTTACCCAAGGTATTATAGAGTCGCTAAAAACTTCTGAAAGTTCTTTAGCACAAATGCCTGATAATGTGCATTTTTGAGGATTATAAGTAACGGTAATATCTTTGTTACTAAACTCTTTAGCATTTACTTTCATTGGTAGATCTTTTGGGTGATTATTAATGAATATCGATTAAATGTATTAATTTATCGTTTAAAAACAAAATTTTTAACATTTTGATAATTTTTCAATTTGTGTTTAATCAAATTCTGAGGTAAAATGAAATTTAATACTTGGGTATTTTTGCTGTGTCATTTGTAATGAAAATAAAGAATCGGCTAAAAATACTAATTGCCCTTGTTTATCTTTAGCTAAAAAGCGTTGTTTTACCTGTTTAAATTCTTTAAACTCTGCATTTTTTTCATCTTCAGGTTCAACCCAACATGCTTTTGCAACATTTAAATTTTCATAAGTACATTTAGCACCATATTCATGTTCTAATCTGTACTGAATAACTTCATATTGCAGAGCACCAACGGTGCCAATAACTTTTCTTCCGTTTAATTCTAATGTAAATAATTGTGCTACTCCTTCGTCCATTAATTGATCAATTCCTTTAAATAATTGTTTTGATTTTAATGGGTCGGCATTATTTATATACCTAAAATGTTCTGGTGAAAAACTAGGTACACCTTTGTAATTTAAAATTTCGCCTTCAGTTAATGTATCTCCTATTTTAAAGCTTCCTGTATCTTGTAAACCTACAATATCACCAGGATAAGAGATATCTACTATTTCTTTTTTTTCAGCAAAAAAAGCGTTCGGACTAGAAAATTTTACTTTTTTATTGTTTCTAACATGCAAATAGGGTGTGTTACGTTTAAACTCACCAGATACAATTTTAACAAATGCTAAGCGGTTACGGTGGTTAGGGTCCATATTGGCATGTATTTTAAAAACAAAACCTGTAAAGTTTTTTTCTTCGGGTTTTACCAAACGTGTATCACTTTGTTTAGCTCTAGGCGTTGGAGCTATGTTTACAAAACAATCTAAAAGCTCTCTAACACCAAAGTTATTTAATGCCGAACCAAAAAATACTGGTTGGAGTTCGCCTTTTTTATAGGCTTCTTTATCAAAATCAGGATAAATACCTTGTACTAATTCTAATTCTTCTCTTAAGGTATTTGCAGAATTTTGACCTACTAATTTATCTAGTTCAGTAGATTCTAAATCTGATATTTTAATAGTCTCTTCAATATTTTTTCGGCTATCTCCACTAAAAAGGTTTACATTTTTTTCCCAAATATTATAAATACCCTTAAACTCATAACCCATACCAATAGGGAAACTAAGTGGTGTTACTCTTAAACCTAGTTTTTGTTCAACTTCATCAAGCAAATCAAAAGCATCTTTACCTTCTCTATCTAGTTTGTTTATAAAAACAATCATAGGTATGTTACGCATTCTACAAACTTCAACAAGTTTTTCAGTTTGTTCCTCAACACCTTTTGCAACATCAATAACCACAATAACACTATCTACAGCAGTTAAAGTTCTAAAAGTGTCTTCCGCAAAATCTTTATGCCCGGGTGTATCTAGAATATTTATTTTTATGTTGTTATATTCAAAAGCTAAAACCGAAGTAGCTACCGAAATACCACGCTGGCGCTCTATTTCCATAAAGTCACTGGTAGCTCCTTTTTTTATTTTATTACTTTTTACAGCTCCAGCTTCTTGTATAGCGCCACCAAAAAGTAATAGTTTTTCAGTTAGTGTTGTTTTACCGGCATCGGGGTGCGAAATGATACCAAATGTACGTCTGCGGTTTATTTCTTTTAAAAAATCCATGTTGTATTTTAAGGTATGCAAAAATATAAATAAGTATGATACTTACTAAGTAATAGCGGTATAAATACTATTTACTTTATGTTTTGGAGAGGTTTACCATTCATCTACACTTTTAGGTGTTTCGTCTTAATTAAATTGCATTTAAAAGTGTTTGCTGAGTTGTGAATAATTGAATTTATAATTTAGATTTTTATTGGTGTGCTATAAAATTCTTACTATTTTTATGTAATATGATGTGACTTAGGTTAAAAATAGTGTGTCTATAGTGGTTAATATAGAAAGTGATTGGGAATTTGGGAAATGAAAAAAATAAAGAAATCATTCATCGAAAGAAAACTGCTTTTCAACACCACAAAATTGCTGTTAAAACAAGAAGAAAAATATTAAATAAATATCACTATAAATTTACAATTTCAACTAAAGTTAATCTGTAAAGTTGATTTAATAAGCTAGAATAAATTTTTAAATACTAATTTACCATGATCACAACAAATACTCATCATTTAACAAAAAGAAAAAATTTAAAAGTGTTTTTTCTTTTTATGGTATTAATTTTTGTTTTTCTAACAAAAAGTTATTCTCAAACGACAGGAGTGTGGTCTCAATCAGGTCCAGGTGGGGAGTGGCAAGCACAAGCCGGAAGTGTTTATGTGAGGTTGGTTTCAATTGATAATATTACACAAATACAAACAGAGACGATGGGATGTGCTGGTGCTTATTCTGATACATCTGTAGATAATAATCCGTCACTACGTTTAACGGCTAATGTAAATGCTTCTGGAGTTATTGATGGCAATTTGCAGTTTGCCTTTTTTGATGGCCCTTTATCAACAACTTTAGTGCCTGTAAACACTCCTATTATACATGTTGATAGGGTCGGAGGAAGTTTAGGAAGTCCAGGGAATACATTATCTAATTCTGGATTATTTACATTAACCAATGGTACATGGTCTGAATTATCGCAGAATGGGGTACATTTAGAGTCTACAGCATCAACTTTTTATAGAACCACTGGTACCCTATTAACAGAACCTCCTTCTACAGAATGTGGTGTGTCTACAAATGGAACCGCCGCAGGAAGCTTTCAACTAAACGGAGCTTATACTACAATAATCATTGATGCATCTCAAGCCCCAGGAGGACCAGACGGTGGAGATGCGATTGAATTTGTTTTTACAGGAATTTCTCCTTCTAATCCAAATTTACAAGTTACCAAAACATCTTCTACTAATAATGATGTATCTGTCGGACAAACAATTTCATATGATATTGAAATTGAAAATACAGGATCAGTAAGAGCCAATAATATAAGAGTAACCGATATTTTACCTTCAGGTGTTACCTATATACCTGGTTCGGCAAATTCAACATATTATACAGATGTATATACACCTGGTAGTTTTAGTTATACAATGACACCTTCAAATCAAACATTTAATAGTACAGGTTTAACACAAACTTATGTAGTAACAAATGCTGATATACCTTCCAACGCTATTTTAACAGGTTATAGTTATGATGTTACTGTTAGTACAACAGATTGGTTGTCAGAAATATATATGATAGCAAATTATCCAGGTGGTGGTTCGGTCACAGCAGCACCCTTTGGAGGTAATGTGTCAGGGAGTAATGTAAACCAGACCGGTACAGGAACAATTAATGGATCCCCTTCTGCTTTAGGTAATTATACATTTTTTTGGGACGACCCAAATGATTTTGGAGTAAATACAGTAAATAACGCAACTTTCACAATTAATTATGTGGTACCGTCAAGGTCACAGGTTACAAATTCAGTTAATGCTCCTGCTAATATGATAGTTGAAAGTGATGCCGTCAATTTACTACCAGGAGAAACGATGACGGTGACTTTAGATATTTCTGTTGATTCTGGAGCTGCTGGAACAACCATTACTAATACAGCTAATCTAGATGCAGATTACTTTGGAGGAGTAAGTGATACGGTATCAAATAATGTATTACCAGACCCTTGTAACCCATTAACATCTGGCAATCCCGATTTTGATGGTGATGGTGTGAGTGATATTTGTGATTTAGATGATGATAATGATGGTATTTTAGATGCCGATGAATGTACTGAAAGTGCTTTAATTAATGATAGTTTTGAAGATTATAATGTGTCCGATGCTGTTGTTACATATGGAATTGCGCCTAATCGATCATTTCAATTTGATCAAGCAAATGTTAATGGTTGGAGTACAACTGCTGCCGATGGTAGAATTGAAATATGGGAATCTGGTCATAATGGAGGAGACCCAGCTCCAACACCTTCTTTTGATGGTGGTTCGCATGCCGAGATTAATGCCACTAGTGATGCTCAACTATACCAAGATGTAGCCACTACACCAGGATCGATAATAACATGGTCTATATGGCATAGAGGAAGAAGAGGTACTGATGAAGCTAACGTATTAATTGGCCCTGCAGGAGGTACTCTTGTAGTTCAACAATTAATGAGTTCAGACAATACTGCATGGGTAAATTATACAGGAACCTACACAGTACCAGCTGGACAAACAACAACGCGTTTTGGTTTTGAAAGCGTATCTACAGCAGGAGGTGGTATAGCCACAGGTAATTTTATAGATTTATTTTCAGTAACCATATGTCCCGATACAGATGGAGATGGAATATCAAATCAACTTGATAACGATAGTGATGGAGATGGTTGTTTTGATGCTCTTGAA
>NZ_VOSC01000028.1:1611-2417 GCF_007997385.1 Seonamhaeicola algicola | reverse complement strand
GTGGCGAATGTGATGATGATGGAGATGGAGTTATAAATAGTTCAGATGTTTGTCAAGGTTTTGATGATGCTTTAGATGTAGATAATGATGGCGTTCCTGATGGTTGTGATTTAGATAATGATAATGATGGTATTTTAGATGTAGATGAAATGAACTGTGTTACAAATGTACCGCTTAATAACGGATACGCTCTAAATACAGATTATTCAGCATCATCTCCTTTAACAGGTTTAGGAGCATTTTCAGGAGCAAGTTTTGATTTTAGCTATCAACTATTAGGAACAGCATCATGGCAATCAGGGGTTAGAGTATTAAATAATGGATCTATAGCACCTGATGGAAATTATTTAAATACGCAACCTAATAACACTAATTTCCCAAATGGTGATGTAGCAGAGTATACATATACTTTCTCAGAAACTGTTTATAACTTAAACTTTAAATGGGGAGGAATGGATAACCAAGATGCCATTAGAGTAACAGCAACTTATAATGGTAACCCTGTTGATGTTAGTAATATTATTATTTCTGATATCAATTTAGGGGGAAACTTAACAGTGAATCAAAATTTTGCACAAAGTAGTGCTGGCGGAGCCAACGCACCAAACAACAGTTTGTTAATAAGTTTTAATTCTCCAGTAGATGAAGTTGTAATTATAGCAGGTAAAAATAGCATTGATAATTTGGCTGTAACTATGCAATTATATGAGATGTCATATTGTATAGCCAAAAATTCTGATGGAGATGGAATACCAGATCATCTAGATAACGATAGTGATGGAGATGGTTGTTTTGATGCTCTAGAG
>NZ_VOSC01000028.1:0-1547 GCF_007997385.1 Seonamhaeicola algicola | reverse complement strand
GTGGCGAATGTGATGATGATGGAGATGGAGTTATAAATAGTACAGATGTTTGTCAAGGTTTTGATGATACTATTGATACAGATAATGATACATACCCAGACGGATGTGATTTAGATGATGATAATGATGGTATTTTAGATGTAGATGAATGTCATGAATCAAATCCAGGTAATGTATTACCTGACGGTGTAGAAGATGGTAGCTTTGGAATAGGTTATTGGGATGCAGAATATTATGAAGGTCATTTTGCTATAACGGGCTCTACTTACGGAAATAGTAATCAAAATAGTCAATTAAATGGCGCTCCTGGTACTCCTATCTTTAGAGGAGAAGCTTATTTAGGAATAAATTCTTTTTCATTATCAGATTCTAGAGCATATTCGCAAACAGGCCCTTTTGATACTAACACAAGTACAGGCTTAGTTCCTGCCAATTATGTTGGTGATAATATTGATAATGTACCATTTCAGCCTTATTATCAAACGATATTTAAAAGGCAATTTACACTACCGGGCCAATTAACTTATGGAGGAACAGGTTTTTCAACTGATGATGTTATAGAAGTTTTTATAAATGGAACTAGAGTTTCTTTTAAAGCAAATTGTTGTGGAGCTAGTACTAATCCAAATGTGGCGGAGAGTCAAACAATCAATGCAGGAGATCAAGTTGAAATAAGATATACAAACCTAGGATACATTGGAAGTTATAATTTTAATTTTGAATTTATTACTGGTTGTAACAATGATATTGATAATGATACTATTCCGAACGGCGAAGATTTAGATAGTGATGGAGATGGATGTCCTGATGCCATTGAGGGCGATGAAAATGTTACTGAAGCTCAACTAGACGGTGCTGATAGAATATCAGGAACAGTTGATGGTGATGGAGTACCAAATATTATTAATTCAGGAGGTGCTGCAGATGTAGGAAGCGATCAAGCTCAGGGCATAGGTCAAAGTGCAGTTAGTAACCCTTTAAATTTGGTAATAACAGATCCACCAGCAGCATGCGAAAGTGTAGATATAACTGATGCAAATGTTACAGCAGGAAGTAGCGCTGGTACACTAACTTACTGGACTGATGCTGCTGCAACAACTACTTTAACAACTCCAAGTGCAGTAACATCAAGCGGAACATATTATATAAGGTTAGAGTCAGCAGGAGGTTGTTTTCAAATAGAACCAGTATCAGTTACTGTTTATCCTTTACCAGCAGCTCCTGTAGCCAATGCACAAAATTTTTGTAGAGGCGCTAACCCAACAGTAGCCAATTTAGTAGCTACTGGAACAAACTTACAATGGTATGCAAATGCTACCGGTGGAACTGCTTTAGCATCTACAGTTGCTTTAACTGACGGAACAACTTATTATGTAAGTCAAACCGATGGTAATTCTTGTGAAAGTACTAGAACTTCAGTTGCAGTTACAGTAGCTGCCGATTGTGATGGCGATGGTGTAACAGATTTAGATGAAATAACGCCACCAGATGGTGAACCAGCAACTGATTGGAATGACGCCTGTGATTATAACATAGCCGATATCACA
>NZ_VOSC01000027.1 GCF_007997385.1 Seonamhaeicola algicola | reverse complement strand
ATAATTTAATTTTCGGAATTTTTGCAAAATGTTACCCAACGGTTTTGTATATGAAAAGTAGCGGGATTTAAGTACTAATTTTTCGGTTATAATTGACTACTAATTTATTCATTTTCTTTCGATTAAACACTTTAGCCGCTATTTTTTATATACGTTGTTACCTGCTGGCTTTTATTCCGCAAACTTGCTAGCGTTGGCAAAGACATACTCTTTTGCAATTTTTGGCTTGTGTGTTAGCTGTAGCGAATTGCAAATGTGTATGGCTTTTAGTGGTGGCTATTTCGTAAACCTAATTTGCAAATTCAGTTTGAAATATAATTCTTCGTTTTCCTCGTAAATTTCTCCAAATCCGTGTCGTGAAGAACTTGCGGTGTCGAGTTTGGTGTTATTTAATAAATAATCTTCGAATTCATTCCTGTTGTAAATATGATAACATAACACGTCTCCATTTTCTTTTACAATTAAATATCCACCTGTTGCATCATATTTTCCTGTCCAAACTTTTGAAGGCATCATCCCTAATGCAACATCTGTCAAGAAGCGTTTTATTTTATATTCGTAAAATTTATGTTCGTTTTCAATGTCAAAGTTCAGTGGATTTTTGTCAGCTGTTTTGTTTACTAAATCGGTTAAATTTGAAAACTCACTTGAATAAAAATCAAAAACGATTTGTGATAAAATTTCGGGAAGCAAACTGTCTATTAAAACTAGGTTGTTTGAAAATATTTTTCGTTCTGTTTTTACAAAGACAAATTGTCCTCCTTTATTTTGAATTTGAACAATTCTATCCATTATTTTGCTTCTCGAAGCAATTGAATTGATATCTCTAATTTCATTTTCAGTTAAGTTAATCCCAACAATATTAAAGATGAAATTTGTCGTTTTTCCAGCGTTTAGTAGAGTAGAAGGACTACCAAGTTGAGATTTTATGCTAAAACCTAATGTAGGTTGTTGATTAGTTCTTTGGTCGTGAACAACAATTGTGATATCGGTTTTAGCAGAAGAGCTTGCTTTTAATGAAAAGCAGTTTATAGATTGCATAAAATCCTCAATTTCTGGAATAGAAAAAGTTCTTTCTTTGTTTTTCTTGATTGCATTTAAGAGAAAAAGAGCTTTGTCTTTAAATTCTGAAATTGGGATTTTCAAAATTTCCTCATTACCTGAAATTAAAATAATCTCATCTTGTATAGAGTATTCAAAATTACCATTGTTTTCGCTACGAAGTATTTTTATGATTGGATAAACTAAACCTTCTAACTTTTCAATGTCTTTGTTTCCAAGAAATAATTGTTTGTCGCCTAATAATTTAAAAAGAGCATAAATTTCGCTCCATTCTCCTTTATTTCCTGTTATCATTTGTAGTTAAGTTTTTCTATTATTTTTTCGGCAGTTGCTTGAATTGCTGGAACTGCAACTGAATTTCCGAATTGTTTGTATGCTTGTGCATCTGAAACTACTATTTTAAAATTGTCTGGAAATCCCTGTAATCTTGCCCATTCTCGAGGTGTCATTTTTCTAATTCCCTCTCGGTTTACTTCTCCAGAAATATTAGTTATAGGTTTGAAATTTGTTAACCTATCATCAAATACTAAATTTCTTTCTCTTCCCATTCCACCACAAACAACAGCATTTGCAGTTCCATCATTTGGTATTATTTCATAGCCAAACCCGTTTCCTTTACTTTCGTGTCTTGCTTTGTGTTTTCTTAATGTATCTATGTAAGTTGTTGAAAGATAATACTTAACCGAAACTTCATTTTGTTCTAAAATATCTTCTAAAACGGTTTCCTTATTGGTTGATTTTGGGTATTCAAAATCTGTAATACCAGTGTCTTTATGAAACCCAACAATAAAAATTCGCTCTCGATTTTGAGGAACTCCAAATTCTTTTGCATTAATAATTTGAGGTTCTGGAACATAATATCCTAAATCTTCTCGAAGTACATTTAAAATAGTTGCCAAAGTTTTTCCTTTGTCGTGATTTCTTAATCCTTTTACATTTTCAAGGAAAATTGCTTTTGGTTGTTTTTTCTTGATGATTTCTGCTACGTCAAAAAATAGTGTTCCTCTTGTATCTTCAAATCCGCCACGTCTTCCTGCAATCGAAAACGCTTGACAAGGGAAACCTGCACAAAGCACATCAAAATTATCAGGTATATAATTTTTTGTTTCAGGTTTTGTTATATCTCCAAAAGGAAATTCTCCAAAATTGGCTTTATAAGTTTGTTTTGAATATTTATCCCATTCGCTAGTGAAAACACATTTTCCTTTTAGATTTTGAAGAGCTAAACGGAATCCACCAATTCCTGCAAAAAGGTCAATAAATTTAAATTTCGGTTTTTCTGGTGCTGGAAAAGGAACAGATTTATTAAGGTCAAAAATCAAATATTGAAGCGCTTCTTCAGCTATTTTATTTGTGACTTTTTCTGTTGGATATTTTTTTTCAAGAATTTCTTTTACATAAGAAAGTGCATCTTTTTTGTAAAATTGGGAAACACCATTCTTATGGTTGTGTAAATAATGTGTAAAAGAAGCTGGTTTAGAATTATCTGGGTCAACTACTTTTATTTCAAATAGTTGTCCTTCAATGTTTTCTATGTCGATTCTTTCTTTAATCATTATCTCTTATTTAACGACACAAGGTAATAAAGTTTACTATTCATATTAGTTGGATTTGATAATTTTTATTCACAATTTTATTTGGGTGGTGGTGAGGAAGGGCAAGCTCTTTTGGTTTTTTAGCGTTGGATTTGTGTGTTGGAAAAAAAACAAAAGTGCTTGAACGTGCGGTGGTTTTTTCAGCTTGCAGGTAACGGTTCGGCTAAGCGTAGTGCGGAAGCAAGGAGACTTTTTGTTTCCGTTTGTGCACGAAGCTAAAGCTTATTGTTTTGCTTTTTCTTTATTTATCCAAAGCTAAACCCATAAGATTTAGCGACATTATAAATATACACAGACCTTTCGGTTTTGCCCTGAAGTCCGCATTACGTTTAGGTTTTGTTAGGCGGCGTATTTTTTATTCCACTCTTTGCAACTTATATCCCTTCTCAGACAACAAGTTTAGAATTCCATTTTCACCTCCCAAATGTCCCATTCCGACCGCAATAAATGTCCTTTCTTTTTCAATCAGGTATTCTATGTCCGACATCCAATTGTTGTTTCGTTTGTCCACAAGAGTTTTTGTGATTTCATCTCCCATTTGGACTGTCATACTTTTATGAAACTTTTTAATTGATTGGGTTTTGTATTGGTTTAGACTTTCTTGATAGTCCGTTAACATTTGTTCTTTGATAAATGTATTTTCAGGTATTTTTATATCTGCTACCGTTTTCAATATGCTTAGAATTTCGTTGGTAGATTCTAGACCACTCAACTCCATGTTCGATTCCAATGCATTCTTGATAAGTTCACTTTCCATACTTACAAGTTCATCTCCGTATTCCTCGATTATGACCCCATAACTTTCCAGTAAAAAAGACGGCATTTCAAAGTCCGCAAACTTTTGTTGTTCCGATTGATTGGTTATATCCCTTTCCAATGCAAGTACTTTACAACTTTGAAGTTTGGAAATTACGTTTTTGGGAAACTCCATTTCAGTCCTCGGGTATAAATGAACTGTTCCGAAAATAAATGATTCTATTTCATTTTTGGATTCAATTCTCCACAGAATTCCTGTTTCAAAATCAGTTTTTTCTTTTTGGTCACAAGAGACCAAAAACAGCAAAATTATGATTTGAAGCAGAGTCTTTTTCATATGACGCCTAACGGTCTTGTATATGAAAAGTGGCGGATTTTAAGCACTAACTTTTCAGATTATAACACACCTTTAATTTGTTTATTTTCTTTCGATTAAGTGATTAAACCGCTATTTTTTATATACGTTGTTGTACACTGGCTTTTTTCATTCAGATTGTCATTCAGCGTTGGAAAAGACATACTTTTTTGCAATTTTGGTTTGTGTGTTGGCTGTAGCGAATTGCAAATGTGTATGGCTTTATGCTGCTGGTTCTACTTTAAATTCAATCAGTTTACATTCAATTAATGCAACTGGATTATCTGGGTCATTTACGTTTACATCAGATATTGTTACACCTTCTGTTTCCGCCAAGCGATTTATAGATGATTCAGGAAAATTATTGTACTTGGTTAATGGTATTAATGCAAAACACTGAAACCTTTTTCCAGGTTCATAATTATGGATATAATCAAAAACTTTAAATGGTGGTTGTAAAAGCCACATTCCTCGAATACGAAGGTTTGTAATTCCTAAAGGGTCAACCTTATTTACTCTGCCTATCTCATTTGTTTCAGAGAATTCGATATCTGGGATTTCATCAATAGTTGTGGCAATGTCATTCTTCAAGGATATATAAGTTTCTTCAGATGCGGCATAAATATCTCCATAAACAAACCATAGAGATGAAAGACGGTTTGTGTTTTTGGGAATATGACCTATAACGTATATAAATTCTTTTTCAGTCCATTCCTCACATTCAACACACTTTTTTGTAATAAACGAGCTGTCAGACTTCAATACCTGTTTAGGGTGAGAACTATTTAATTGTAGCTCTGTAGTTAAAGACTCGATTTTTTTAACTTCAATTGCAGGACCACTTTTTAGCATTAGGTCTGGTGGATTTCTTTTGCTACCTTGAAAAGAAAATACCTGCTTATATTTAATATTTCTTAAATTTTTGTCAGGTTCATCAAACATATTTGCAAAAGAGTCTTTTATAAAAGCTTCTAACCCTTCGCCCATATTATTTGCCCTATTATTACCAAAAGTGATATCCTTAATTTCTAATTCTTCACGTTGAGCAATGTTGTAAATTGCATCTAAAATATTTATCATATCGCCTCGACTATTTCTTTTTGTTTTTTTGTTTGATTTACTGTTTTTGTTTCGAGTTGAGTTTTGATGTTTTCAGCTAAAAATTTTGCAAGGTTTACTGGAACTGCATTACCTATCATTTTATAACCTGCCGCTACTTTATCATAGTGGAAAATGAAATTATCAGGAAAAGTTTGAATCCTTGCACATTCTCTTATACTTAATCTTCTATATAAATGCTCTTTTCCTGGTACAAAAACTCTTTTGTTTTGTTCTATAAATTTCATTTTTGGTGCTTGAGGATGAATTGGTGCGTGTCGCCCTCCTGCTTGTATGGTAAATGATTGCTCATCCCAACTGCGTACGCGATTTCTTGACATAAAAATTGTTGAGAAATTCCCAATCATATATTCGTGATTTGGAATTGTACAATTACTACCATTTGTCTTATTATATTCCAAGGCAGGTAGAACACCTTCTTGCAAATCTCCAATTGCTTCTTCGAGAGTGATTTTTGGAAAAGTTATTGTTGGGAATTCAAATTTAAAACCTAAATCCTTTCTTATACCAATAAAAAACACTCTTTTTCTATCTTGTGGCACATTGTAATCAGACGAGTTTAAAAGCTGAAAAGAAAGTTCATATCCTGCATTTCTGAACATTTCTTTGATGTTTTGTAATGCATCCTTGTGCCTTGGTAAAAGCATACCACTTACATTTTCTGCCAAAAAGAATTTGGGTTGCTTTGCTTCTAAAATTCTAATAAAGTCAAAGAAAAGTTGTCCTCTTTTATCGTTAATTCCTCTTAAAGCACCTGCTTCGCTCCAACTTTGACAAGGTGGTCCGCCAATTATTCCATCACATTCAGGAACTTCTTCCTCTTTGATATTAACAATGCTTCTTCTGTCTAATTTGGTGTTTTTGTGATTTTTTTCATAGGTTTCCCAAATTTCTTTGTCATATTCGTTTGCCCAAACAACATTAAATCCTGCTTGTTCAAATCCAAGGTCAAGTCCTCCTGCACCTGCAAAAAATGATACTATATTCATATTGCTTTTTCTTTTAAGGTTCTTCTGTATTCTGCTTTTGCTTCTGCAACTTTTAAAAGTTGTTTAGAGCAGTTGTATTCATAAATTTGTTTGCCGAGTTGGTCAGAAATATATTCATTCTCCAATTCTGTTAGGTTTAAATCAAAAATTTTTGCCAAAAGAGGCAATCGCTTTTTATCAAAATCTCTTTTGTTGTTTTCAATCTTACTCAAGTTTGCACTGTCTAAATTCAATTTAGCAGCAAGTTGAGTCAGAGTTAGTTCATTTTTTGTTCTTAACTCTCTTATGTATTCTCCAAATGTTGTTTTCATAAGACTTGTCAAATTTTGACAAAAATATTGTTTTCTTTTTAATTTTTCTAAATCCATTCGATTTTTTTCGGGTGGTGGTGGGGAAGTGAAAGCTCTTTTGGTTTTTCGGCATTGGCTTTGAGCGTTGGGGAAAAATAAATGTGCTTGAACGTGCGGTTGGTTTTTCAGAGCTTGTGTACAACGGTTTTGGCTATGGTTTCGTTACGGAATGGTACGCGAGTATCATTCCGCCGTAACCATAAATTTAGCAAAAAGGCTTGAAATTCCGATTAGGAATTTCAGCCGTAATGAACTATAGCCGTTGTTGTGCATAGTGATTTTACATTAAATTAAATGATAGAAAATATCTTGTTCCACCTTGATTCAATAAAATCCACGCAATCAGTTTGTCAGATTCTTGGTCAAACCACAAAACACCTTTTGGATTTTCAGGTTCCTTTTTCTCATAATAAGCAAACACGTTCGGTTCAATTTCCGCTAATTGCTTTTCGAATGGTTTGTATATTTCGTGTTCATTGAAAAATCGAACTGGTTTAGCGTCAAGGTTTTTAATTCCGATACTATCAATCGGTTTTCTAAAATAATAGAATAGTGTGTCAAAGGATTGAATTCGGCTTTCTTTCCGAGTTTCAGAGGTGTCTTTTAAGACATAGTCAAACTCTATATACTTGTCAAATAGCAAATCTTTAGAGATTTCCGATTTCTGTTTTCCATCCACATATTCCGCTAATTCAGTTAGTTTTTCATATTGACTTTTTTCTTTTTCAGTCCAATTAACAAACTTATTTTCCTTTCCACAACTCACAAAAATTGTCAAAATCAGTATTCCAAATATTATTCTTTTCATAAAGTTTGTCTTCATTATGCACAACGTCTCGGCTATGAGTAGTTGCGTGGTTTAGCGATTAACTTTGCAAGTACACACCAAACTGAAAATCCGTGAGGATTTTCAGAAGTAGGCGAGAACAAGCAATTACTTATAGCCATTGTTAGCAAACGGTTTTTATGTTTTTATCATATTAATCATTCCATAAGAATAACTGCCTTTTGGAAGTCTATCCCTAAAATCTTTGAAATATTTCCACAAATCAAACTCTGCGTTTATTGCATTAAGCATATTCCTAACATTTTTGATTTCAGGCATTTCTGGATTTTGATATCTTTCGTTTTCTGGTTCCCAATATGAGTAAATTCTTTTTTCTTTTTCAGTTCCAATTTCAAAAACATAAGTTTTGCCATCAAATCCTTGAGGATAATTTTCAATTTCAGAACAGTCTTTTAATGTTTCAATGTTTTCTTTTTGCAATGAGGTCATTAATTCTTTGGCTGTTCCGGTTGAGATTTTTATTTTTTGGTAAATCGTTTCTGTTTTATTCTTCCTTTTATGTTTAGTGACAAAATTTGTAAGTGCTCCGTTATAAGTCGAGTCATTCAATTTAATTAATTCCACAACTTGATAGTCAGTCCAAACTCGGTAAGCCTTTTCAAATGTTATACTGTCATAATGCTTTAGTTCAACTTCGATTCGGTCAGATTCGATGTAGGGTTTCCAAAAAGATTCCTTTTCGGTTTGTCCAAGTGCTAAAGTCGTAATCAGACTAAAAATTAATATGTGGATTTCTTTTCTCAACTGTTTGCTAACGGTTCCGGCTATGATTTCGTTGCGGAAAAATCCGCAGGATTCTTTCCGCCGTAGCCGAAAGATAGCAAATTTGCGGTTGAATTCCGATGAGGAATTCAACCGCAATGAATTATAGCCATTGTTGTGTGCAGTTATTTTTAATAGTTAAACTGTATTTCTATTTTTTCTTCTTTCAATGTTGCTGAAACCCAAGGTAAATTCTCAATTTGTTTATGGTCAGTAAAGAACTCAAAAAACAATGTTTTTCCGTCACAAAATAAGTTTTTTCTCAGATAGTTGATTAAAATTTCTATTTCTGAATTATTTAACTCTTGTTTCAACATTACTTTAAATTCTCCAATTCCTGAAAAGTTGAAAATTTTCTGTTTTAAGATTTCAAATTCTATAATTTTTCCATTTGTTATGGACGTTGGTAATTGTTTTAAATAATTAGATTTTAGTTCTTTATCTGCTTTAAGTTCTACAGTTTTAAATGAATAACTGTTTTTTTCTAATTCAATTTGATAAAAACTAATTCCTCTTGATTGTAACAAATTTATGATTTGATTTTTATCTGATTGGCTAATCTTTAGACCAAAATAAATTGATTTTAGTGCTTTTGGATTATAGGAATTTAATCCTATTTTACTTGTTACAATTCTATGTTCTTGTTCGTATTCCCATCTTTTCGATTTATGAAAAGCGAACTTTTTTATCATACTATTTTTTTCGTTTTTTATAATATCCCAAAAACCAATTTTTGGTGGTTTATTTGAATACAAAACAGGAAAAGAATGAACGTGATTACCTCCGTCGTTTTTTAGCAAAATGTCTAAATCATATTCTATACAGAATCCTTTATGTGAATTTGCGTAATGAGCCCAAAGTAATTCATCTAATGGTGTTTTAGAGAGTGAATAAATCCCCATTTTATTATCCATTGATAATACTTCGTCGGTATTATCATTAATTAATTCATAATCTTCTTTAGTTTTAGCTCCAACTTTTTGTCCAATATAGTTCAGAAATTTTTTAACCCTTTTTGTATCAGTAGTTGCTTCACAAGGGTCGTTTAATTGTTCAATAGAAGATGACCAATATTGATTGTTCTCAAGAGCTTTTATATCATTCTCTGTTCCACTTCGATATTTATATACAAGCATTGAGGTTGTAGGTTTTTGGTAATTGCACACAACGGTCTCGTATAAGATTAGTTGCGTGGTTTAAATAACTAATTTAGCAAATAAAAACCGAATAGAAAATCCGCGAGGATTTTCGTAAGTAGGCTATTACCAAGTAATTAATTTTATACTTTGTTACCTGTAGTTTTTATTTTTTTAACCGTTTGTTAAACCATTTTATTACTAATTCGTTTAATTCCATTCTATAATCTGAAAATGAATGGTTTGTCTCAAATTTCCTTAATTCAAAATCATATTCTATTTCTGTTAATTTATCAGCAACTTTGTCAGCTTGTGTAGGATTTACTCTTTTGTCATTAGTTCCACACAAAATTAAAAGACTACTGTTTTTATCTAATTCGTCTGTCCAATAAATTACAGAACGTTTTTTTAATTCAGATTCTTTATTGTCCAGATAATTTGGTACACATTCCGCAATAACTTTCGATTCCATTTCCGGTCTGTCAGAAATTAATCCAAACAAATCGGTTGGTCCATTTCCGACAATAGCTGTTTTTATTTTGTCCGATTTCTGAAGAGCCAAATAAGTCATCATTCCACCTCTCGACCAGCCAAACATTCCAATACAATTCGAGTCAGCTTTTTCAATGTCTTTTACGGTTTCGGTCAAGTTCAGCACGTCATTAATTTCAGAACCTCCAAATTCATCTTTTTCTCGATAGTTACTCCCAATTATCACATAACCTTGTTCAGCTAATTTTGAAGTGTACATTATCATTGTTGCAACTGTTAATCTTCCAAAATCTCTGTTTCCACCACGATTAAAAATCACAACTGGATATTTCCCTTGATTTTTTGGTTCGATTAATAAACCTCTAACTTTTAAGCTGTCACTTTGGTAAGTAATGAAATAGAAGTCTAACTTATTTAAATGCTCAAAGTTTGGTTTCAATTCATTGTCTTGTGAAATCCTATCCCAAATAGGTGTATTGGAAATATCAACTAATCTTTTCGAGAGCAATTTTCCGTTTTGAGCAAATCCAAAATTTATAAATAGTAAAAATAGTATTGATGTTAAAACTCTGTTCATTGGTTTGGGTAAATTACAGGTAACGTGTTTGTATATGGTTTGTTGCGTGGTTTAAGCACTAA
>NZ_VOSC01000007.1 GCF_007997385.1 Seonamhaeicola algicola | reverse complement strand
ATACTTAAGCTATATTCTGTTTAATAAATCAATTGTTAACTCAAATTCATATAATAGTTTTTTAAATTAACATTCTTTTTAGGTTACTACTATTTTAATAATATTGGTTTAAAATATGTTTTACTTTGTGTTTATTTTAAAGCTATAGTTTTAGAAAACTTTTAAAATTATAGTTATGTTACACAAAAGGCTATTTAATGTATTGCTAGTGTTTTTTTGTTTTTTATTCTTAATTACTCCATTATTATTACTAGAGAAAGGAACAGTTTTATTATTTATTAATAAAAATCATTCGTTTTTTTTAGATGGCGTTTTCAAAATATTGAGTAGTATTGGTAATGGTTTTAGTATTGTTTTTATTGGAGTTTTATTGCTTTTGTTTTTTAAAGTTAAGTATGCATTTCAATTTATATTTTCTTTTCTTATTCAATTATTTATTGTTTTGATGTTTAAAGAGGTTTTATTACACGGTAGTTTTAGGCCATTTAAATATTTTGGTAGTAATGAAGGGGCTGTTATTTTAAATTTAGTAGAAGGTGTTAAAATATATAACTTTGGAAGTTTTCCTTCAGGACATACTGCTACTATATTTTTTATCACAACTTTTTTAGCATTGTGTATAAACAATAGTATTATTACTTTTTTATTAATACTATTGTCGTTTCTTGTTGGTATGTCTAGAATATATTTAGTTCAGCATTTTTTTATTGATGTATATTTTGGTTCTATATTTGGTGTGTTATCTTCGGTAATTGCATTTATGATAATTAACAGCTATAAAATACCTTGGTATAACAGATTTATTTTCCCTAATGTATTTGATGTTTTTGCCAGAACTGAAAGATTAACAACGCCTAAGTTTAGATAATTTTTTTGTCTTCATATTTTATACCAAAAATAGTATAATAAACACCTAACAATGATATTATAGCAGTAATAAGGTTAAATGCTAAACCAATAGCAATACCTGTTTGTGTATTAATTAATAAATAGTTGGAGGCTTGTAAGTACACATATTCTCTTATACCAAATCCTGAAAAGGAAACGACTGATAATACCGAGGAAACCAAAAATATTAAAATATAAGGAATTAAATTGAACTGTGAAGTAATTGCATAAACCAAGCAGCAAATACAGGCTGATTGCAATAATTGTATAATTAAAGATATACAAAAAGTTTTATTATATACCTTTTTAGAAAGAAAATTAAAAATGTAGTTTATAATTACTTTTCCAGTAAGAAAGGATAAAATACTTAGTAATATTAATGTATAAGTTAGCCATATAGTTTTTATTATTAATGTTGAAGTTAGTAATAATATTAGGGCTATTATAGCATTTAAACCAATTAATCTATCAACAATAATACTTTGCGTGAGTGTTTTAACTTTCCATTTATATGTTTTATTTAATATAAATACCTTGTAAGCATCTCCACCAATACCTCCTGGAATAAAAAAGTTGTAAAACATACCAACTACATACAATTTAAGGTTTGTTAGTGCTTTAATTTTAAAATTAGCTTGATGTAATATAGTTAAAAGTCTATATGATGATACTATTTGCGAAATTGTAAATAGAACAATTGCTAAACATATAATTAACGGATTACTGTTTTTGTATAAATTGAAAATTTGGTTTATATCAATTTTTTGAAGAACGAAATAAAGCAGAAGAACACTAACTGATAATTTGAGAAGTAATTTTATTTTCTTCATACATGTTTTTTGATTCAAAAGCTGAAATTTTTCTAATTCTGTAAGGTTTTTTCTTTTGAGATTCAAAATAAGTTTTCATTAATAAATCTGTAATTATGCCTATTGTGAAAAATTGAATGCCAATTAAAACCATCATAACACCTAAAATGAGTATAGGTTTTCCCCATATATTTTGCCCCAGAATTTTTAAAATTAGAAGATATATATTTATTGAAGATCCAATACCAAAAAATATTAAGCCCATATTACCAAATAAATGCATGGGCCTTTGCAAATATTTACGTTGAAAAAGAATTAAAAGTAAATCATTTACAACTTTAAAAGTTCTACCTAAGCCGTATTTAGATTTGCCGAATTTCCTTTCGTGATGTTTCACAGGCACTTGTGCAATTTTAGCACCATTTAAGAAGGCCGATAAATTTATAAAACGGTGCATTTCGCCGTATAAGTTAAGCTCTTTTGCTATTTCTTTGGTGAAAATTTTAAGAGCACAACCTTGATCTTTTAAGTCTAATTTTGTGGCTTTTCTAATAATAAAATTTGCAATTTTAGATGGTATTGTTCTAACAAAATTATCTTTTCTTTTGGCTCTAATACCTGTTACAACATCCCAATCTTCAGTTTTTAACTTTTGTAGCATTGCAGGAATATCGGTTGGGTCATTTTGTAAATCGCCATCCATTGTAATTATATAATCGCCTTTAGCAGTGTCAATACCAGCAGAAAGCGCTAAACTTTGTCCGTAGTTTTTTCTAAGTTCAATTAAAGTTACATGAGGCAAATTCATTTTTAAAATATTTACCCGTGTATTATCAGTTGAAAAATCATCAATAAATATTATTTCATATTGAAAACCTTTTAAAGCATTATCAATACGCTCGGTTAGTAAAGCTACATTATCTTCTTCATTATAAACGGGAATGATAACAGAAAGGTAACCATAATCTAATTTGGAAAATGCCATAATACATTTAATTTGAACTATAACAGCAATATTAATTGATGTATGCTATTAGAACGTATTCTTAATGATAAGAAATTACTAAGTGTTTTTATAATAAGCTTATTTGTATGTGGATTTTTTATTCACGGATTTCCAATTTATATTTTAGATGAAGCTAAAAATAGTGAAGCAGCTAGAGAAATGTTAATTAATAATACGTTTATTATTCCAACATTTAATAATGTTTTACGGACAGACAAACCTCCATTACATTATTTTTTTATGATGTTAAGCTATAAAATGTTTGGAGTAAATGCATTTGCAGCACGCTTTTTTTCTTCAGTTTTTGGGGCGCTTACAATTTTAGGTACATTTTATTTTACAGCTAAATTATTTAATAAACAAGTAGCTATAATAACGTGGTTTATACTTTTAAGCAGTGTATTTTTTGTACAAGTATTTCATCAAGCAGTTCCAGATCCATATTTAATTTTTTTTGTGAGTATGAGTTTGTTTTGCTTTCTAGATTTTTATATGAATAGTGCAAAACTAAGCTTGTTACTTTTTTATGTGTTTTTAGGCTTAGGTACGCTTAGTAAAGGTCCTGTTGCTATTGCTTTACCAGGATTAATCATTCTTGTTTTTTTATTATTCAAAAAAGAGCTTTTTACAAAAAAAGTATTTAGTTGTTATCCCATTTTAGGAGGTTTACTAACCTTTTGTATTGCTATACCATGGTTTTTAGCTGTGCATAAAGCTACTAATGGATTGTTTACCGAAGGTTTTTTTTTAAACCATAATATTAATAGGTTTAGTAGTAAAATGGAAGGGCACGGAGGCATTTTTTTAATTACTTGGGCTTTTGTTATTTTAGGGCTTTTACCGTTTTCAGTATATATAATTCAAGGCTTTAAACATGCTTGGTTACATAAAAACCAAACCTTTGTGCTATTTGCGCTTATTGTATCTGTGGTATTTATTGTGTTTTTTAGTATTAGCGGTACAAAGTTGCCCAATTACACCATGCCTTGTTATCCGTTTTTGGCTTTTTTAATAGCTTTTTATATTCAAAAAATAATAGAAAAAAAAGTGCCCCTCAAATGGTTTAAACGGAGTAGTTTTGTGCTCATTGTAATTTCAGTTTTGTTACCAATAGGCGCTTTTGTTGCGTTTAATATTGAAAAACAATTACAACCTGTAAAATGGTACAGCTTATTTTTGTTAATAGCCACAATAGGGGCTTTTGTTGGCTATTATTTTATAAAGAAAACTTTTTTAAAAAGAGGTATAGTAGTTATTGGTTTTAGTTGGGTAGTTTTAGGTATGGTAATTTTTGGAGTTATTTATCCTAAATTGATTGTTTTAAACCCGGTTGAAAAATCATTTTCTGTAATTCCTAAGCAATCCAAAATTGTAGCATATAAGCGTTTAGATGCCGCTTTTCCTATAAACTACAAACAAACTTTTGAAGTTTTAAACACCAAAGAAGCTATTAATAAGTTTTTAGATGCTAATGAAAATGGTATTGTTATTTCAAATTTTAAGCACACGAAAAAAGATTTTGAATCTGAAAACATTGAAATTTTACTTGAATACAAGGCTTTATTTGAAAACCATAAAACAATAATTTTTAAAAAAACGGAATTTTAAGTAAGCTATTGGATTGTTAACGGACTAACATCAAAAATTTTTCAATTCAAATTATTTAACTATTTTAGTTTCTATGGATAAAATTATTGCTGCTACCCTAAAAACCCTTGAAAAGTCTAGATTTTTATTAGAGCAGTTATCCGATGAACAATTACAAAACGCTTCTGTTTCGCCTTATTGCTCCAGTATTGGTTGCCATATTAGGCATATTTTAGATTTTTATGATTGTATTTTTAATGTTGATGAAAATAACGTGGTTAATTTAACTGCCAGAAGTAGAAATAAGGCTGTTGAATGTGCTTGTTGTAAAGCATTAAGTTACTTAGCTAATATTGAAAATAGTTTGAAATCTTTTAATTTAGATATACAAACACCCGTTAAAGTTATTGATGATTTAGGTATGGGAAAAGTTGAAATGCCTTATACCATGGCATCTTTATTTTCGCAAGCCAATAGCCACACCATTCATCATTATGCTATTATAAACTATATTCTTGAAGGTTTAAAAATTAGTTTTAATGATAGTAGTTTTGGTTACAACCCAACAACACCAAAAAATGTAAAGGCCTCATAATTATTGTTTTTTAAACATACTATTTAAAATAGTATTAATGCCCTTAAAAGCTAAAACTACTGCTGTAATAGCTATTAAAATTCCAATAATTAAAATTATAGTATCTATAGGTTTTTTTAAACTTGTTTGCGAAATGTAAATTAAAGTAGGCCCTAAAAACATGCAGCCTAATGAACCACCCATAAATTTTAGGCCTTTTATAAGTATTTCTTTATCGGTTCTGTTAGTTTTGGTCATTGTAATTATTAATAGCTAAACGCACACTGCCATATTTATTTAGTAATTTTTGTGCTTGGTTTTCAGGAATATTTAGTTCTTTCATTATCATTTTTGTGCCCCTGTCAACTAATTTATTGTTGCTAAGTTGCATATCAACCATTTTGTTTCCTTTTACATGCCCTAATTGAATCATACTTGCAGTGGTAATCATGTTTAAAACTAATTTTTGGGCAGTACCAGCTTTCATTCTAGAACTTCCTGTAACAAATTCTGGGCCTACAATAACTTCAATAGGAAATTGAGCAGTTTGTGATAGCGGACTGTTATGATTACAAGTAATACAACCTGTTACAATATTATTTTCATTACATGTATTTAAAGCTGAAATGACATAAGGTGTAGTACCAGATGCTGCAATACCAATAACAACATCATTAGATGATATGTTATGTTTTTGAAGATCTTCCCAACCAAGGGTTGTTGAGTCTTCAGCAAATTCAACAGCTTTTCTTATAGCTGTATCACCACCAGCAATTAAGCCAATAACTAAACCATGATCTACGCCAAAAGTTGGCGGACATTCTGAGGCATCAACAATACCTAAACGGCCACTAGTGCCAGCTCCAATGTAAAATAATCTACCACCAGATTTTAGTTTTTTTACAATTTCAGAAACTAAAATTTCTATTTGTGGTAACGCTTTTTCAACAGCGTATGGTACCGTTTTATCTTCGTTGTTAATGTTGGTTAACAGTTCATTTACACTCTTTTTTTCTAAATGATTGTAATTTGAATCTTGCTCGGTAGTTTTAGTAAAGTTCATAAATTCAAAAATACATTAATTTATTGAACAGTATAGGTGAAAACATCAGTTTCAGTAACCCTAAAATAGCCTAACGGATAGTTTTCTGGGTTTGTTTCATTTATGCAATTACCTCTAACCGTTGCTGGTTGGGTTTCAAAAGGGTCTCCAGTTTCATCATCGGTTTGTTGTAAGAGCACAAAAATATAATTGTAACAACGTTGCGAAATGCCAGATAACTTTATTCTTAACAAGTCATCTTTTTTTAAATCTTCATCAACATAAAATCCGAAAATTTGATTTCCGTTATTAAACTCATCGTCATAAACCTCAAGAGTTGGCATATTTCCATCGTTACCAAATTCAAATAAATAATAATTTTCTTGGTTTGAAGGATCAGTATAATAAGCTTTAATTTCAATATCTTCACCAGAAAAGCCACCATTGTCATTTTGTTCAACAAAATCAATAGGAACTACAGGAATTAAGGTTTCAGTAGCTATATAAGTTTGGTTTTCATAAATAACAGTAAGGGTATATTGCATGTTAATTTGGGGCACAAAGTTGTAATTTTTGTATAATCCTTGTAATTCTTCATTAAAAATAAATGTATTATTATCGGTATCTGTAACAGTAACGCTTGCACCTGTTGCTGGTGGTATGTTAACATCAAAATACGGGGCGGTTAGGCTTAATTTTATTTCTTGTTCATTGCCTGTTGTGCCTTTTTCCCAAGAAAGTGTAGCATCAATTACCAGTCTTGGTGGTACGCTTTCTAAATCAACATCAATAACATCTTCACAAGAAAACATTAAACAAAATAGAGATAATAAGATTATAATTTTTTTCATGATGTTAAAACTTAAAATTATATGATACAGATGGTACTATACCAAAAATGGCAAGTCTTGTAGCTTCATTTTGCATTTTATCAAAGTTTTTTCCGAAGGAAATAGATGCTGCATTTTTTCTGTTGTAAACGTTGTAAATACTAAATACCCAGTAACTTTTCCAGTTTTTTTCACGTTTTTGTTTTGGTGTATAGTTAACAGCTAGGTCTAATCTGTTATATGATGGCAATCTATTTTCGTTACGCAAGCCAAAGTTTGGAATATTAACACCATTGTATTCATATTGGCTGTTTGGAAATGTTACAGGTTGCCCTGTTTGAAACAAAAAATTAGCATTTAGTTTTACACGCTTACTCAAATTATAGCTAGATGTAATTGAAACATCGTGTGTTTTATCATAAGGTGTGTTATACCATTGGCCATTATTTATGCCAGTTTCGGTGGGTGTTCTGCCTTTTGTTTGTTGCTCAGATTTTGAAAGCGTATAAGCTATCCAACCTTTAAAACGGCCTTCGTTTTTTCTAAATAAAAATTCTAAACCATAAGCTCTAGCATTGCCATTTAAAATAACTTGTTCAATGGCATTATTAGCAATTAAATCAGCCCCATCAATATAATCTATTCGGTTTTTAATGGTTTTATAGAAGCTTTCAACTTCTAAAGAAAATAAATTATCATTAAAGTCTTTAAAATAACCAATGGCATATTGATGTAATTCTTGTGGTTTTATGTATTTGCCACTAGGTGTCCAAATATCTAATGGTGTTGGTGCATTAGTGTTTGATAGTAAATGTAAATATTGATACATTTTGTTGTAACTGGCCTTAACAGAGCTTGTGTTGTTTAACTGATAAGCCATTGAGAACCTTGGTTCTAGGTTAAAAAAGTTTTCAATAACATCACTACGCTTAAAGGTTTCAGTATCTATTGGATTAGCTTTTTCGTAAATTTTTAAATTGTTATTAAAAACTACTGCTTGGTTGTTGGCGTAAACGTTAAGTTCATCTTGCCCTAATCTTAAAAATGAGCTTAACCTCAGGCCATATGAAAGTGCTAATTTGTTGCTTATTTTATGTTCAACATCAAAGTACAAAGCGTTTTCAAGGGCATATTTATCAATTAATTTAAACGGATTAATTCCTGAACTTGAAGATGTTGGGTTAATTTCACCAGGATTGAATTTATGATAAATACTATTTATGCCATATTGAAGTTTTATTTTGTTGTTTATGTAATGTTTAAAATCATATTTAATATTGAAGTTTCTGATGCCAGATATCCAGTCAAATTCAACAAAATTAAGTTTTAAGTTATAATCATAATCTGAATATATAAGTGATAAATTTGAAAAAAGCTTATCTGAAAATAAGTGATTCCACCTAAAATTTAAAACTGTATTACCGTAGGTGTTTTCAAAAGTATCTTCAATACTAAACACATCTCTACCAAAATAGCCTGATAGATAAATGTTGTTATTGTTGTTTATTTTATAGCTTAATTTTGTGTTTAAATCGTAAAAGTAGGCTTTATTTTCAATATCAAAAATGGGTAAAAATAGGTGTGCGTAACTAGATCTTCCGCCTAATAAAAAAGAGCCTTTATCTTTTTTTAAAGGGCCTTCGGCCAACAACCTACTAGAAACTAACCCAATACCACCATTCATATGAAATTCTTTACTATTGCCTTCTTTTTGATAAATATCTAAAACCGATGATACGCGCCCGCCATAACGCGCAGGAATACCTCCTTTATAAAGACTTAAATCTTTTATAGCATCTGGATTAAACACAGAAAATAACCCAAATAAATGCGATGAATTGTAAATAGTGGCTTCATCTAAAAGAATTAAATTTTGGTCTGCAGCGCCACCACGTACATTAAAACCAGAAGCGCCTTCGCCAGCCGATGTTACACCAGGTAAAAGTGTAATGGCTTTAATTATGTCAGATTCTCCTAACACCACCGGAATTTCTTTTATGGTTGAAGAAGTGAGCTTATTAACGCTCATTTGTGGTTTTTTTATACTTAGTTTTTCAACGTTTTCAGTAATTACTACTGCATCTAAATCTTCAACAGTATTTTTTAAATTGAAGTTTTTAGTTATATCTGTGTTTAGCTGTATGGTTTCTTTTAAGGTAGTGTAGCCTAAATAACTAATTGTCATTTTGTAAGTTCCCTTAGGAAGGGTAATTGAAAAAAAACCATATTCGTTAGTTGTTGTACCGGTTTGTAAATCTGGAAAAATGATGTTTACACCAATAAGGGTTTCGTTACTTTTTTCTTCGGAAATGGAGCCACTTAATGTGAATTTTTCTTGCGCATTAATTGAAAAACAGAAAAAAACGGAGAGTACCCACAAATAATAGGATTTCATGCAATAACAATTTTTTATAAATGTATAAAAAAAGCTCCTAGAAAAGGAGCTTTTAACAAGTTGTTAGGCTTTTTGTTTAACCTATTATTTTATTAAATGTTTCGCTTGGTCTCATAACTTTGCTGGTTAAAGCTTCGTTAGGAATATAATAACCATCAATATTTGTTGGTGCACCTTGTATGCTATTTAACTCATTAATAATAGAGGTTTCATTAGCAGCTAGGGCATTAGCTATGGTTTCAAACTCTTGTTTTAAAGTAGCATCTTCGTTTTGGTTAGCTAAGGCTTCAGCCCAATACATTGCAAGGTAGAAGTGGCTACCTCTATTATCTAATTCGCCAGCTTTTCTAGAAGGTCCTTTTTTGTTTTCTAACAGTTTTTCAGTGGCATCATCTAAGGCTTCAGCTAAAACTTTAGCTTTGGCATTATTGTTAACTTCAGAAAAATGCTCTAGAGACACTGCTAAGGCTAAAAATTCACCTAAAGAATCCCAACGTAAGTGATTTTCTTCAACTAATTGCTCAACATGTTTTGGAGCAGAACCACCGGCACCAGTTTCAAATAAACCACCGCCATTCATTAAAGGAACAATTGATAACATTTTAGCACTAGTTCCTACTTCTAAAATAGGGAACAAATCTGTTAAATAATCACGTAAAACGTTTCCTGTAACAGATATTGTGTCTTCGCCATTTTTAATTCTTTCACAAGTAAATAGTGTAGCGTCAATTGGGGCTAAAATTCTTAAATCTAAACCGTTTGTATCGTGGTCTTTTAAGTATGTGTTTACTTTTTTAATAAGTTCGGCATCATGAGCTCTATTTTCATCTAACCAAAAAACAGCAGGTGTTTCAGAAGCTCTTGCACGTGTAACGGCTAGTTTTACCCAGTCTTGAATTGGAGCATCTTTTGTTTGGCACATACGCCAAATATCACCAGTTTCAACCGTGTGTTCTATTAGTGTATTGCCAGCTTCATCAATTACAGAAACCTTTCCGTTAGCTTCAATTTCAAAAGTTTTATCGTGTGAACCGTATTCTTCAGCTTTTTGTGCCATTAAACCAACGTTAGGAACCGTACCCATTGTTGTAGGATCAAAAGCGCCATGTTTTTTACAGAAATCTATGGTTGCTGCATAAACACCAGCATAACTACTATCTGGAATTATAGCTTTTGTATCTTGTAATTGGCCATTGGCATTCCACATTCTACCAGAAGTTCTAATCATTGCTGGCATTGAGGCATCAATAATAACATCACTTGGTACGTGCAGGTTTGTAATACCTTTATCTGAATTTACCATTGCAATTGAAGGCCCATTTTTATAAGTAGCTTCAATATCTGCTTCAATTTCAGCTTTTTTATCAGTAGGTAATTCGTTAATGCGTTCAAGTAAATTTCCTAAACCAGAGTTTACGTTCACACCTATTTTATGTAGTGTTTCACCATGTTTATCAAATACATTTTTGAAGTAAGCTTTTACTGCATGCCCAAAAATAATAGGGTCGCTTACTTTCATCATGGTACCTTTCATGTGTAGTGAAAAGAGTATGTCTTTCTCTCTAGCATCAGCTACTTGAGCTTCTAAAAAGCTTACTAATGCTTTTTTGTTCATTACTGTAGCATCAATAATTTCACCACTTAAAATAGGGAAACTATCTTTTAAAACGGTTTCAGTTCCGTTTGCATCAGTATGTACAATTTTAATATTTGTAGCACTATTTAATGTAACAGATTTTTCGTTATGAGCAAAATCATTGTCTTGCATTGTGGCTACGTGTGTTTTAGAATCGCTAGTCCACTCACCCATAGAATGCGGATTCTTTTTGGCGTAGTTTTTAACCGCTTTAGGGGCGCGTCTATCAGAGTTTCCTTCTCTTAAAACAGGGTTTACGGCACTACCTTTAATTTTATCGTAGCGGTTTTTTATATCTTTTTCAGTATCGTTTTGCGGTTCATTTGGGTAATCAGGAACTGCAAAACCTTTAGATTGTAATTCTTTTATAGCACCTTTTAACTGCGGAATAGAAGCACTAATGTTAGGTAATTTTATAATATTAGCTTCTGGTTTTTTAGCCAATTCACCTAATAATGCTAAATCATCTGGTACACGTTGGTCTTCGTTTAAATAGTCTGGAAAAACAGCTAAAATTCTAGCGGCTAAAGAGATATCTTTAGTTTCTATGTTAATTCCTGCAGACTTAACAAAAGCCTGAACTATAGGTAAAAAAGAACGTGTTGCCAAAGCCGGAGCTTCATCGGTTTTTGTATAAATAATTTTAGACATTAGTATTGCTTTTTTTGTTTAAAATGGTTGCTAAAAATTGTTAAATAAATAGAAGATACATTTTTAGCGATGCGAATATACAAAATTAGACTAGATATAGCAGGCTTATTATTAAATGAAAATGTTAAGAAAGCTATAATTGTTATAATGGTAAAAAACTGGTTAACCACTACTTTTTATGTAAAGAAAAGTGCCTTTGCTTGCTAAAAAACAAAAGCCATATCACTGTAGAAATTAATCTGCTTTGATATGGCTTTTTTTGTAATAGCTAGAAAGCTATTACAAAAGGAACATTTGTTAATTTTCAAAATGTATTGACCTAATTACCAAATGCTCAAAATATTGTTTTTCTTTATGCTATTAATAAAATTAAACTAATAGCATAGCTTAATTTACAGAATGTACTGGTGTTTAAGCTTTCAACTATATTTTGTATTTAATTTTCATAATATACAATTTAAATATAGTGTCATGGTTATAAATTATCACACATACACATGATATATTTAAAACCTCAAAAAAACAATAGTATAATAAAGAACGTTACATTATTTTAGATATACTTTAAATAATTTTGAAATGAAAACAATATTATGTTTAAGTATCTCTATTGTAAATATACAATTTTTTGTAATAAAAATGAAGTTGTTTAAGTTTTTAAATATCAACGGGTTATAAACTACAGTTATTAACTTTTGTTAATAACTTAAAAAGCCTTGATTGTTAAAATCAAGGCTTTTTTATATGTTTTGTAGTGAGTTTTACTTGTTTCTAAGCTCTTTAATTCTAGCTTTTTTACCAGTAAGACCTCTAAAGTAGAATATACGTGCTCTACGTACTTTACCACGTTTGTTAACTTCAACTTTTTGTAATGCAGGTAAATTTACAGGGAAGATACGCTCAACACCAATAGAACCAGACATTTTTCTAATTGTAAAAGTTTCTGAAGCCCCAGAACCTCTACGTTGTATTACTACACCTTTAAAAAACTGAGTTCTTGTTTTATTACCCTCTTTAATTTCGTAATAAACTGTAATAGTATCACCAGCACTAAATTCTGGTAAGTCTTTTCTTGTTACAAATTCGTCTTGTACAAATTTTACTAAAGATTCCATCTTTGTATTTATTTTATAAATGGTTGATTCAGAACAACATTCACGATTTTCGCCAGAGGTTAACCCGAAATTGGCTGCAAATATAATTAAAAAGTTATAAGTAGAAAGTAAAAAGGTTTAGTTTTTTGCTTTTAATTGTTGGGTGTTAGTGTTTATATATGTTAATCATCTAATAAATCGGGTCTGCGTTCTTGGGTGCGTTTATACGCTTTATTTTCGCGCCATTTTTCAATTTCAGGAAAGTTACCACTAAACAGTATTTCGGGTACTTTCCAGCCGTTGTATTCTCTTGGGCGCGTGTAAATTGGTGGTGCTAGTAAATTATCTTGAAAAGAATCTGTTAAGGCAGAGGTTTCATTGCCTAAAACACCTGGAATTAGCCTAATTACGGCATCGCAAAGTACGGCAGCACCTAATTCGCCACCCGATAAAACATAATCGCCTATAGATATTTCTTTGGTTATAAAATGGTCGCGCACGCGTTGGTCTACACCTTTATAATGCCCACATAAAATAATAATGTTTTCTTTTAGTGATAATTGATTAGCAATACCTTGGTTTAGGGTTTCGCCATCGGGTGTCATGTAAATTATTTCATCATAATGTCTTTCTGCTTTTAATTCAGAAATACATTTATCAATAGGCTCAATCATCATAACCATACCAGCGCCACCACCAAACTGGTAATCGTCTATGCTTTTATAATTATCGGTGGCATAATCTCTTAAATTGTGAAAATGAACTTCAACCAAATTAGCATCAATGGCTCTTTTTAAAATAGAAGCTTCAAACGGGCTTTTAAGTAATTCTGGTAAAACGGTAATAATATCTATACGCATTGCTGTACTTTATAATTAGCAAAGATAGTTTAATTGTTGTTTTTAAATCACCTAAAAACATAAATAGCGATTTTTGTTTTAGTAAAAATCGCTATTTAAATAAATTATAATGGGTGTGTTTTAAAACTCTCTTTTACCAAATTCGCTATCAATAAATTTAGCTTTGTTTTTACCATTTTTAAAGGTGTAGGTTAAGTTTAGTGTAACCATATCTACCTCATAAATGTAATTTGTTGTGGTGAAAAATTCGTTGGGCCTAAAGGTTGTAATGCGTTGCTCATTAGTATCTAAAAGTCCCATATCAATATTTTGCCATTGTAGGGTAGCTGTTAGTCTGTTATCTAAAAATGCTTTTTGAAAAGTTAAGTTTGGTGAGTAGTAGCGCGAGTCTTCACCTTGCGCTGTAACTCTATCAGATAAATAATTGAAAGTGAATTGTAATGAGGCGTTTTCCCAAAAACTGTATGTAGAATTTAAGTTAATAGAGTACATGGTGGCTTCAGAGTTCACATCTCTACTATCAAATTCGCCATCAATTTTATAATTATAAATATTTGCACCAATAAAATTGCTCCAGTTTTTTGTTGGTTTTAGGTTGGCGCCAACTTCAATACCAATAGCTTTGGCATTACCTACATTTGAATAAATTCTGTTTAAAATAGTATCATTATAAATAGTATTTACTCTGTTTACCAAGTTTTTTACGTTTCTAAAGTAACCTGTAGCAAAAATTGAATTACCGCCTTTTATTTTTTTAGTAATGCCAAGTTCAACTAAATCAATAAATTCTGGTTTAAGATTTGGGTCACCTTGTTCTAAAGTTTCAGAGTGTTCACGCTCAGGAAACGGATTCATTTTAAAGGTTGTTGTGCGCTCTACACGTTTGCTATAAGCGGCTTTTATGTTTGTTTTGTCATTTATTTCATATTGAATAGAGGCTGAAGGATATAGTTTTGTAAAGTCATATTCATAGGTTTCATCTATGGTATTGGCTTTATCTTTTAAATCTAAAGTTCTATCACTAACTTCAACTCTGGCACCGGCGCTGTAATTCCATTTTCCTTTTTTGCCTGTAAGTTGTGCGTAAGCAGCGTGAATACTTCGTTTTAAGTTAACTTCACTTGAAAATTCAGGAACTAATACAAAATCATCATTAAAATCTGTACGTCTTTCATATACAAAATCGCCTGTATGATCTAAATTTCTGTATTGATATCCTGTTTCTAAAGTACCAAAAGAAAAAGGCTTAAAACTATAATCTATTTGTGCTCTTACTCCGTTTAGCGGATTATCATTGGTATTGTATTCATCTTGATAAAGAATTGAATTATCCGGGTGTCCTAAATTTTGGTTAACCGTTGGGCCACCTAAAAGTGTATATTCATATAGAAATGATGTAGATAATTTAGAGTTGTTATTAAAAGTGTGTGCATAATCAAAACTACCCAAAGCAAAATCACTTTTTCTAATTCTTAAATTATGATTGAAATATTGAAACGTGTAATCTCTATCAGCATTGGTACCGTTGGCAGGTGTTATAGCATGGTTATCAAAATACACAATATCAGCTAAACGATCTTTACTGCGTTTACCAGCAAAAAAGCCTAAAGAGAATGTGTTATTGTCATCTGGTGTAAAATCAACCGTAAAGCGTCCGCTATAGTTTTCTTCATCAAAACTACGTTCACCTGTTGATGGAAACTGGGTGCGTGTATTGTTAATTATGGTATAAACGTCACCTTCACGTCTTCCGCCTAAATCATTACGTTGGTAGCTGGCGCCTAAAGATACGTTCCATTTATCATTACGCATATTGTAAGTACCATCAATACCGTATCGTTGGTGTGCTTTATCATTATTATATGTTTCAATAGAAGGTAGCCCACCTTTAATATTTACTTGCCCAAAAGCACCATTTGTAGCGCCTTTTTTAGTAATTATGTTAATTAATCCTGCTTTTCCTTCCGGATCATATTTAGCTGAAGGTGCTGTAATAACTTCAACGCGTTCAATAGCATTGGCAGGTAACTGCGCCATTAAAGCACTAGCGTTACCTTGTGTGGGTTTACCATTAAGTAAAACCACAAAACCAGAGCTGCCTCTTACATTAATTTCACCTTGGCCATCAATACTTACAGAAGGTAAATTTCTAATAACATCAACACCCGATCCGCCTTGAGCGTTTTTAAATTTTTCGGTATCAAAAACTTGTCGGTCAATTTTATTTACAACAGTTGCACGTTCTGCTTGTACCACTACTTCGTTTAATGAATTACCTAGTTTTAATTTAATAACACCTAAATTAGTGGTGTTTTTGGTATTACTAATGGTTATGTTTTTTAAAGTATTTACATCATAACCAATAAAAGATGCTTCAATGTAATAAGTACCTTTTTTTAAGTTATCAAAAGTAAACTCGCCATCTATATTTGTAATAACACCTGTAATTAGTTCTTTTGTGTTTTGGTTAAAAATAGCAGCGGTTGCATACTCTAAAGGGGCGTTTGTTTCGTCTACAATTTTACCTTTTAGTTGCCCAAAAGAAAAGGTAAAGCTCATTAATAAAGCAAAGGTTGTTAAATGTTGAATAGTTGTTTTCATAAATTAAAATAGATTTCGGGGTGCAATTTACACCCATAAAAAGTGTAGTATTTGGTCTATTTGAAAAATTTATGGTACAAATGAATTAAGTGTGTTAAAAAGTGTTAAAACAAGATGTTTTAAATTTAATTGAGTAGCACAATTTTAATTAATTATTTAAGTTAATCAATTAAACGTTTGTAAAACTAGAGTCACTTGCATAATAGCTTTATATTAGTATTTTTGTAGCTGCTTTAATAATTTTTTATCCATGAAATTAGCACATTTATTTACATTAGTATCCATACTTTTTTTTAGTATTTGTAACGCACAATTAAAAACAGATGAAGTGCTTTTTACAGTAGCCAATGAGCCCGTGTATGTATCTGAATTTTTAAGAGTTTACAATAAGAATTTAGATTTGGTAAAAGATGAATCTCAAAGAAATGTAGATGAATATTTAAAATTATTTACCACCTATAAATTAAAATTAAAAGAAGCAAAAACACAGCAGCTTCATGAAAAAGCATCGTACAAAACAGAGTTAGAAAGCTACCAAAAGCAACTGGCTAAAAGTTTTATGAAAGATACCAAAGTAACAGATGCTTTACTTGAAGAGGCCTACCAAAGAATTTCATATGATGTTAATGCTAATCATATTTTAATAAAATTACCAGAAAATGCCAACCCAAGTGATACATTAGCTGTTTATAATAAACTTGTAAATTGGCGACAAACAGCTTTAAAAAACGGGTTTGAAACCGTAATGAAACAAAAGCACGATGGTAAAAACGTATATGGTGAAGCCTTAGGCTATTTTTCTGGTTTTAAAATGGTTTACAGTTTTGAAAATGCAGCATTTAACACACCTGTTGGCGAAATTTCAATGCCTTTTAGAACACGCTTTGGTTATCATATTATTCAGGTTTTAGATAAAAGAAAATCTAGAGGAGAGCGTACCGTTGCACACATAATGGTTACAGATAAAAAAGGCGATACTTTAAACAATTCTGAAGAACGTATACACGAAATTTACAACAAATTTAAGCAAGGTGAAGCTTTTGAAACCTTGGCTAAACAGTTTTCTGATGATAAAAATTCTGCCGTTAACGGCGGGGAAATGGCACCATTTACTAGCGGACAACTTAATGCCCCAGAATTTGAAAAAGTAGCCTTTGAATTGGAAAATATAGGGGATGTTTCTGAGCCTTTAAAATCTGCTTACGGTTGGCATATTGTCAAGCTAATTGATAAAAAACTAACACCATCTTTTGAAGATGTTAAAACCGATTTATTAGCAAAGGTGAAAAGAGACGATAGGTCAAAACTCATAGACGATGCTTTGTATAACAATTTAAAAAAGCAATACAACGTAACTCAAAATACTGAAGCAATAGCTTACTTTGCATCAATTTTAAACGAAAATTATTTTAAACGAAGCTGGAAATTACCTGAAACTTTTAAGGCGAATGCAACATTGTTTACAATAGCCGATACTACTTTTACCTATAGCAGCTTTGGTAATTATTTACTTAAAAAGCAACAAGGAAGAATTATTAAAAAACCATTAAACGCTTTTGTTAAAGAGCATTATAATACGTTTTTAAACGAAACTTTAGTAGCATATAAAGAAGAACATTTAGAGTTTGAAAATGAAGATTATGCGCATGTATTATCTGAATACAGAGATGGTTTATTGTTGTTTGATTTAATGGAAAATACCATATGGAATGCTTCAAAAACAGACTCTGTTGCCATTAAGCAATTCTACCAAAACCATAAAGACAACTACAAAACCCCACAACAAATAGATGCGGTTGTAGCTTCGGCTTCAAAACAGAAAACATTAAAAAAAGTAGCTAAATTGTTAAATAAAGGCGTGGCCGTAAATACAATAAAATCACAGTTAAATACCAACGGTAATACTAATGTAATATTTACAACTGCGGTTATAGATGCTAATGATGCCTTATTGCCTAAAAACATACCGTTTAAAGAAGGAATTTCTAAAGTATACGCACATAATGATGCTTACGTTTTAGTGCAAATTAATAAAGTGCTACCACAAACACATCAATTATTTGAAGAGGCTAAGGGTAATGTAATAAGTGATTATCAAACATTTAAAGAAAATAATTGGGTAAATACCTTAAAACAAAAGTACCCAATACATGTAAACCAAGCTGTGTTAAAAAACGTAAAATCTATAATAAAAAATAAAAGCTAAGTGCGTAGTAGGAGTGTTGTAATTTTTGGGATGTTGTTAATGGTATCTTGTAACTTTTTTAAAAGTACAGATACGCAAACTGCTATAGCTAGAGTTAATGAGTCATATTTGTATTATGATGATATTAAGCACTTGGTTTCGCCAGAAACTAGCACTCAAGATAGTACGCTTATTATTCAAAACTATATAAATAAATGGGCAAGACAACAGCTTTTAGTTGACGGAGCAAAGCGTAATTTAAGTGAGTCAAAACAAGAGGCTTTTAATAAGCTTGTAAACCAGTATAAAAATGATTTGTACACCAAAGCTTACATGGAAGCTCTTGTAAAACGCAGTGTAGATACCGTTGTTAATGTTGCTGAAGCTGAAGCATATTATGAAAACAACAAAGAGGTGTTCAAACTCAATGAAGACCTCGTTAAGTTTAGGTACATTCACGTAAAAGAAAACATACTAGATTTTAAACAAATTAAAGAAAAGTTTGAACGTTTTAACGAAGCTGATAAAAAGGAATTAGATTCTATTTCAATACAGTTTACATCATATTCTTTAAATGATTCTATCTGGATTAAGTTTGGTCAGGTAATTGATAAAATACCAGTAGTTACACCAGAAAATAAAAACGAACTGTTAAAAAAATCTAATTTTGTGCAACTCAAAGATTCATTAGGAGTATATTTGATGCAAATAAATGACGTGTTGTTAAGAAATGAAACAGCACCGCTTGAATATGTAAAGCCTACAATAGATCAAATAGTTATTAATAAACGAAAACTAGAACTTATTAGGCAGTTAGAAAAAGATATTACTAAAGATGCTATTAAAAACAAACAATTTGAAATTTATAAATAATACACTAACCGTAAAGGTTTTATTTACAGTGATTTTAACTGTAAATACATTATCTGCACAAGAAATTATTGAAGATAAAGTTGAAGAAAAATCAACTAAAAAAACAGATAGTGTTTCATCAGCATTTCAATCGGTAAAGGTAGATGGCGTTGCAGCTGTAGTTGGAGATTTTATTATTTTAGAGTCTGATATTCCAAAAGAAAGAGAACAAATACAAGCAGCAGGAGGTAACGTTGATGGTGTAACAGATTGTGAGTTAATGGGCTCATTGCTAGAAAATAAACTGTATGCACACCATGCCATACAAGACAGTATTCAAGTATCTGATGCTGAAATTAGAGGACAGGTAGATTATCAAATTCAGCAGTTTTTACAATATTTTGGAGGCAACATGGATAAGCTTCTTAAATATTATAAAAAAGAAGATGAGCAAAGTTTTAGAGATGAAATGTTCGAAATCAATAAAAACAATCAATTAGCATCAAAAATGCAAGCTAAAATTGTTGAAGAAATTGAAATTACACCAGAAGAAGTAAGAGAATATTTTGATAAAATACCTAAAGATCAGCGTCCTGTTTTCGGTACCGAATTAAAAGTATCACAAATTGTAGCAGAACCTAAAGTATCTGAAGAAGAAGAACAACGCATAATTGATAGGCTAAATGGTTTTAGAGAAGATGTAATGGAAAGAGGCGCAAGCTTTAGGTCTAAAGCCGTACTTTATGGCGAAGATCCGGGGCTGAAACAATCAGGTTACATTTATACTTTAGATAGAAAAAAGCCAAGAATGGTTAAAGAATTTAGGCAAGCAGCCTTTGCTTTACAAGAAGGTGAAGTATCTGAACCTTTTAAAACAGATTTTGGATACCACATTGTGTATTGTCAAAAAATTAGAGGCCAACAGTACGATGTTAGTCATGTGCTTTTAAAACCAAAAGTATCAAATGATGCTATAAAAGAAGCTAAAGAACGCCTTGAAAAAGTAAGACAACGTATTGTTGATGGAGACATTACATTTGCAGAAGCAGCCAAGGAAGCAAGTGATGAAAAAGAAACTAAAAATGATGGCGGACAGTTAATTAACCCAGAAACACAAGATTATAATTTTGAATTAACAAGAATGGACACAGGGCTTTACGCACAAATTCAAAATTTAAAAGACAACGAAGTAAGTTTGGTGTTAAAAGATGAAGATAATAGAGGTAATACCAAGTATAAAATTTTAATGGTCACCGATAGAATTGACGAGCATCAAGCTGATTACGCAAGAGATTTCTTAAAAATAAAAGAGTTAGCATTAAAAGAAAAAAAGCTTAAAGCCATTGCCGATTGGCAGTCTGAAAAAATAACAGATACCTACATAAATATTAACGGCACTTATAGAGATTGTAACTATACAAGTAACTGGTTAAAAAAATAGTATATGTCTGACGTAGCCGCAATTGAACAATTTGTAAATAAGTATAAAGCATTAAAGCAAGAAATTGCTAAAGCTATTGTTGGTCAAGATGAGGTTATAAACCAAATACTCATCTCTATTTTTTCAGGTGGGCACTCACTATTAATTGGTGTTCCTGGTTTAGCTAAAACCTTAATGGTAAATACCATTGCACAAGCTTTGGGTTTAGATTTTAAGCGTATACAGTTTACACCAGATTTAATGCCAAGTGATATTTTAGGTAGCGAAATCCTTGATGAAGATCGTCATTTTAAATTTGTAAAAGGTCCCATTTTTGGCAATATTATTTTGGCAGATGAAATTAACCGTACACCACCAAAAACGCAGGCAGCACTTTTAGAGGCAATGCAAGAACGAGCTGTAACGGTTGCAGGGCATCATTATAAACTAGATTTACCTTATTTTGTATTAGCCACCCAAAACCCTATTGAGCAAGAAGGAACATATCCATTGCCAGAGGCTCAGTTAGATAGGTTTATGTTTGCTATTAATTTAGAGTATCCTTCGTTTGAAGAAGAAGTTGAGGTGGTAAAAGCCACAACAAGTAATAATAAGCCAGCAATAAATTCACTTTTTACGGCATCTGAAATTACTACATTCCAAGAAGTTATTAGGCGTATTCCTGTGGCCGATAATGTTGTAGAGTATGCTGTGAAAATGGTAGGAAAAACAAGACCAAATAGTAACACAGCAGCAGATTTAGTAAAACAATATATAGATTGGGGAGCAGGCCCAAGAGCATCACAAAACTTAATTTTAGCAGCAAAAACGCATGCGGCTATTCATGGTAAATTTTCACCAGATATTGAAAATGTTCAGGCTGTTGCGCATAGCATCCTTCGTCATAGAATAATAAAAAACTACAAAGCCGAAGCTGAGGGTGTTTCAGAAAATGAAATCATAAGCAGTTTATTTTAAAATTTAAGCCTTATTTTTTTGTGAATTACGCATAATTAAGTGTTAAAAATTAGAAAAATCTCAGTCATTTTATTTTAAAATACCACTATAATCAAAATGTATTATAAGTGATTGTATTCGCATGTTTATTTTTAAATCTTTGTATTAATTTCGTATTTTGCGAAGCTTTTTTTAGCAAAAAGTAAACAGTTTCAACCCAACTTAAACATTGAAATATTTCTTTTATGAATACCTATAATGATTATCTCAAGGAGATAGAAGCGCGTAAAGCGCAGGGGCTAAACCCTAAGCCTATTGATGGCAGTGAATTGTTATCTGAAATTATTGCACAAATTAAAGATGTAAACAACCCACATCGTAAAGATTCACTACAATTTTTTATTTACAATACATTACCTGGAACCACAAGTGCTGCAGGTGTTAAAGCTAAATTTTTAAAAGAAATTATTCTTGGTGAAGCTGTTGTTGAAGAAATTTCACCAGCCTTTGCATTTGAGCAATTGTCTCATATGAAAGGTGGGCCTTCAATTGGAGTATTGTTAGACTTAGCGCTAGGAAATGATGAAGCTATTGCTTTACAATCCGCTAAAGTTTTAAAAACACAAGTATTTTTATACGAAGCCGATACAGAACGATTAGAAACTGCTTACAAAAACGGTAGTGCAATTGCTAAAGATATTATTGAAAGCTACGCTCAAGCAGAATTTTTCACGAAACTTCCTGAGGTAGAAGAAGAAATTCAAGTTGTAACTTACATTGCTGGTGTTGGTGATATTTCTACCGATTTATTATCACCGGGTGCAGATGCACATTCTCGTTCAGATAGAGAATTACATGGTCAATGTATTTTTGAGCACAATAAAGATATGCAACAAGAGGTGTTGGCTTTAAAAGAGCAACACCCCGATAAACGCGTTATGTTAATTGCCGAAAAAGGAACTATGGGTGTTGGTTCATCACGTATGTCTGGTGTTAACAACGTAGCACTTTGGACAGGGATTTCATCATCACCATACGTACCATTCATAAATATTGCGCCAGTAATTGCTGGTACAAATGGTATTGCTCCAATTTTCTTAACAACAGTTGGCGTAACTGGTGGTATTGGAATCGATTTAAAAAACTGGGTTACTAAAAAAGATGCTGATGGTAATACGGTTTATGATAAAGATGGTGAGCCTGTTTTAGAGCAAGTATATTCTGTAGAAACAGGAACAGTACTTACTATAAATACAAAAACAAAAAAATTATACAACGGCGACAAAGAACTTAAAGATATTTCTACAGCTTTAACTCCTCAAAAAATGGAGTTTATCAAGGCTGGTGGGTCTTACGCGGTTGTTTTTGGTAAAAAATTACAAACCTTTGCTGCCAAAGTTTTAGGTATTGAGGCGCCACAGGTATATGCAGCGTCTAAAGAAATTTCTATTGAAGGTCAAGGTTTAACCGCTGTAGAGAAAATTTTCAATAAAAATGCAGTTGGTACAACACCAGGTAAAACATTACATGCAGGTTCTAACGTTCGTGTAGAGGTAAACATTGTTGGTTCTCAAGACACTACAGGTTTAATGACTTCGCAAGAATTAGAAATGATGGCAGCTACGGTAATTTCACCAATTGTTGATGCTGGTTATCAGTCGGGTTGTCATACCGCTTCGGTTTGGGATGACAAATCTAAAGCTAACATTCCGCGTTTAATGAAGTTTATGAATGACTTCGGATTAATTACTGGTCGTGATCCTAAAGGACAATATCATGCCATGACCGATGTTATTCACAAGGTATTAAACGATATTACGGTTGATGATTGGGATATCATTATTGGTGGAGATTCGCATACACGTATGTCTAAAGGTGTTGCTTTTGGTGCCGATTCTGGTACTGTGGCCCTAGCTTTAGCAACAGGTGAAGCAACAATGCCAATTCCAGAGTCTGTAAAAGTAACATTTAAAGGTAACATGAGAAGCTACATGGATTTCCGTGATGTAGTACATGCAACTCAGCAGCAAATGTTAAAGCAGTTTGAAGGTGAAAATGTATTCCAAGGTCGTGTAATAGAAGTACACATTGGTACATTAACATCAGATCAAGCCTTCACGTTTACCGATTGGACTGCAGAGATGAAAGCTAAAGCGTCTATCTGTATTTCAGAAGATGAAACCTTAATAGAATCTTTAGAAATTGCTCGCGATCGTATCCAAATAATGATTGAAAAGGGTATGGATAACGAAAAGCAAATGCTTCAAGGTTTAGTTGATAAAGCAAACAACAGAATTCAAGAACTTAAAACAGGTATTAAATCGGCCTTAAAGCCAGACGCAAGTGCTAAGTATTATGCAGAAGTGGTTATCGATTTAGATGAAATTGCAGAACCAATGATTGCCGATCCTGATGTGAATAACGAAGATCCTTCAAGACGTTACACACACGATACCATCAGGCCATTATCATATTACGGAGGCACAAAACAAGTTGATTTAGGTTTTGTAGGCTCTTGTATGGTTCACAAAGGCGATATGAAGATTTTAGCACAAATGCTTAAAAATATTGAAGCACAACAAGGTAAAGTTGAATTTAAAGCACCTTTAGTAGTTGCACCACCAACTTACAACATTGTTGATGAGTTAAAAGCCGAAGGCGATTGGGAAGTATTACAAAAGTACTCTGGTTTTGAGTTTGATGATAATGCACCAAAAGGTTTGGCTCGTACTAAATACGAAAACATGTTGTATTTAGAGCGCCCGGGTTGTAACCTATGTATGGGTAACCAAGAAAAAGCAGAACCAGGTGATACGGTTATGGCTACTTCTACACGTTTATTTCAAGGGCGTGTGGTAAAAGATTCTGGAGAGAAAAAGGGTGAATCATTATTATCATCTACTCCAGTTGTAGTATTATCTACTATTTTAGGAAGAACTCCAACTATGGAAGAATACGAAAAAGCTGTTGATGGTATTGTTTTAACTAAATTTAAACCATCACAAAAGCAATTAGTACTTCAATAAAATACAATAAACATACATGTATAAAGCCCAAAGTAATCCTTTGGGCTTTTTTATTAACCTTTTCTTATGATATTTTTTTTAATATTTTATTTAACTTGAACACAATCTAAATTAAGGTGGTATATCAGTATAATAGATACTTATATCACTTTTTTTTAATATTTTAGTTTGATATAAATAAGAAAAAAAGAAAAATTTATGGCATTTGATATTGACATGATTAAAGGAGTTTATGCTACTATGGCTGAACGTGTAGATAAAGCACGCGAAGTTGTGGGTAAACCATTAACATTATCTGAAAAAATATTATACAATCATTTATGGGATGGAACGCCTACCAAAGCGTTTGTTAGAGGTAAAGATTATGTAGATTTTGCCCCAGATAGAATTGCTTGTCAAGATGCAACTGCACAAATGGCCTTATTGCAGTTTATGCAAGCAGGAAAGCCCAAAGTAGCAGTGCCAACCACGGTACATTGTGATCACTTAATTCAAGCAAAAGAAGGTGCTGAAAAAGATTTAAAACACGCCAATAGTGTTAGTAGTGAAGTGTTTGATTTTTTAGAGTCGGTTTCAAATAAATACGGTATTGGTTTTTGGAAACCAGGAGCAGGTATTATTCACCAAGTAGTTCTAGAAAATTATGCGTTTCCAGGCGGAATGATGATTGGTACAGATTCACATACAGTTAACGCAGGTGGATTAGGAATGGTTGCTATTGGAGTTGGAGGAGCCGATGCGGTTGATGTAATGGCAGGTATGGCTTGGGAGCTTAAATTTCCTAAGTTAATTGGTGTTAAGTTAACAGGTAAATTATCTGGGTGGACAGCGCCAAAAGATGTTATTTTAAAAGTAGCAGAAATACTTACCGTAAAAGGTGGAACTGGTGCTATTGTTGAATATTTTGGTCCTGGAGCCACAGCCATGTCATGTACAGGTAAAGGTACTATTTGTAATATGGGTGCCGAAATTGGTGCTACCACATCAACTTTTGGTTACGACGAATCTATGGAGCGTTATTTACGCGCTACTGATAGAAGTGATGTTGCTGATGCTGCCAATACTGTAAAAGAATATTTAACAGCCGACCCTGAGGTGTATGCAAACCCTGAACAGTATTTTGATCAGGTTATCGAAATAAATTTATCTGAGTTAGGCCCTTTATTAAATGGTCCGTTTACTCCAGATTTATCAACTGAAGTAGGAGCTGCAATGACAGAAAAAGCAGTTGCTAATGAGTGGCCATTAAAGGTAGAATGGGGCTTAATTGGGTCTTGTACTAATTCATCTTATGAAGATTTATCACGAGCGGCTTCAATTGCACAACAAGCTTTAGATAAAAACTTAAAAACAAAAGCAGAATTTGGTATTAATCCAGGGTCTGAGCAAGTACGTTACACTGCCGATCGTGATGGAATTTTACAAGTATTTGAAAAACTAGATGCTACTATTTTTACAAATGCCTGTGGACCATGTATTGGGCAATGGGCTAGATATTCTGATCCAAAAAACGCACCAAAAAACAGTATAGTTCATTCATTTAACAGAAACTTTGCTAAACGTGCCGATGGTAACCCTAATACACATGCTTTTGTAGCATCACCTGAATTAACAGCAGCTATTGCTATTGCAGGTCGTTTAGATTTTAATCCGTTAACAGATAAATTAATTAATGAAAACGGCGAAGAAGTTATGTTAGATGAGCCTACAGGTTGGGAATTACCACCTAAAGGTTTTGAAGTAAAAGAAAATGGTTATTTAGAGCCTTTAGCAGATGGTAGTGGTGTTAATGTTGTTGTTAAAGATGATTCTGAACGTTTACAACTTTTAACGCCTTTTGAACCTATTGGAGATACCTTAACGGGAGCTAAATTATTAATTAAGGCGTTTGGTAAATGTACCACAGACCACATAAGTATGGCAGGCCCGTGGTTACGTTTTAGAGGGCATTTAGATAATATAGCTAATAACACATTAATTGGCGCTGTAAATGCCTTTAACCAAAAAACAAACTTTGTTAAAAACCAATTAACAGGAGATTATGGTGGTGTGCCCGATGTACAACGTGCATATAAAGCTAAAGGTATTAAAACAGTAGTTGTAGGTGATCATAACTACGGTGAAGGGTCTTCTAGAGAGCATGCTGCAATGCAGCCACGTCATTTAGGTGTTGCTGCTGTTATAGTAAAATCGTTTGCGCGTATTCATGAAACAAACCTAAAAAAACAAGGTATGTTAGGCTTAACATTTGCCAATGAAAACGATTATGATTTAATTGAAGAAGATGATACCTTTAACTTTTTAGATTTAAATGAGTTTGCTCCAGACAAGCAATTAACAGTTGAAGTTGTACATGCCAATGGTAGTAAAGACACTATTAAATTAAATCACACATATAACGATGCGCAAATAGCATGGTATAAAGAAGGTTCAGCCTTAAATTTAATTAAAAAGCAAAATGCTTAGTTTTTACAACTAGGTTTATATAAATAAAAAAATCCAACTCATAAGAGTTGGATTTTTGTATTCTTTTTACAGAAATTAATTTTTTTTAGCTCTATTTAGTTTTAACTTGTTTGTTGCAAATTTTTATTTTTAGCTTTTAAAATAGCCAATTGTTTTTCTAAAAATGTAATGGCCTTTTCGGTTTTATAACTCGCTTTTGAGGTAAAATCTTTTAAATCCTCCTTCAATTTAGTTTTACCAGATTGTGCTGCTTTACTAATATCGTCTTTTACTTCATTAAAATCTTTAGTAATTTGGTCTTTTACATCTTTACCTTCTTTGGTAAGTTTATCTCTGGTTATTTTTCCTTTTTCAGGAGCCAATAAAATACCAATACCAGCACCAATTAAAGCTCCTACAATTAGGGTTCCTTTATTAATAATCATGTTTTTTCTTTTAAGTTTAATTTGCTTTTACTAGTTAGTAGTAAAAGTTTCTAGTTTGTTACAAACAAATTCAATGCCAAAAAGTTAAGCTTAAATTAAAACAAAATAGTAATACTATCTAAGTTGGTAGATAGAACAATAGCTATCAGAATTTTTTCCTAATATATTAACCGAGGCTAATGATGCTGCTAGCTTAAATGTAATAGTATCGCCCACAGTTAAATCTATAGTTGTAGATACTGTTCTAAAAGGAGAAGTTACATTAACCATAGCAACAGTTACACTAGTAAAACTCTGTTCTGCAACTAAAACATTATTTTTATAAATACCAATGCCAAAATCTGTATCAGCACTAATGGTTGAATTTATTCTTATTTGAGCACTTGCATGATAAATACCATTTTGTTTGGCTGTAAATGTATAAGTAGCAGGATCAAATTCATCATTAGAATCAATAATTTCATTATCAAACTCAACTAAAGTGTAACCAAAACCAAGGCTTAGAGTAATTAAATGAGTAACATCAGTAGCTGAACTAAATGAAGCTCTTACCATTGAGGGAATAGCTGCATTAACAATGTCATTAGCTTCAACTCTATTAACTATTCCGTCTCTAGAAATAACCATTATAGAGTCTTTTATAACTTCCATATTGGTTTCAAGGGTAGTAGTTCTAACTTTTAAGTTACCATTAACATCTAAAGTAGCTTCAGGGCTTGTTGTGCCTATTCCAACTTGGGCAAAAGTATTGATTGTAATTAGAAAAAAGAAAATAAAAGTTCTGCTCATAATTATAAAAATTTATAAAAAAAACGAGAGAAATTTTTTCTTTCAATTTAATAAAAAGAATATTAAAAAAGTTGATTGTATATTTTTTTTCGATGTAATGCTTTAAAAATTAATGTTTTAATAAATTACTTGTACTGTGGTATAAATAACACGTCAATACATTCAAAAGTTTTACTTTTACAAAAACACCAAAAAATGAACTCTAGAAAAAAACAGCTTAAAGCTTTTGATCGTTTATTAACAATTATGGATGAATTACGAGCGCAATGCCCTTGGGATAAAAAGCAAACCATGGAAACGTTAAGACATTTAACCATTGAAGAGACCTATGAGTTGGGAGATGCTATTTTAGATAACGATTTGGAAGAAGTTAAAAAAGAACTTGGTGACGTATTATTACACATTGTATTTTATGCAAAAATAGGTAGTGAAACAAACGATTTCGATATTGCCGATGTTTGCAATGAAATTTGCGACAAATTAATACACCGTCATCCACACATTTATGGAGATGTTACTGTAGAAAACGAAGACGATGTTAAGCGTAACTGGGAAAACTTAAAACTAAAAGAAGGTAAAAAAAGTGTATTGCAAGGTGTGCCTAAAAGTTTACCAGCTTTGGTAAAAGCAAACAGAATTCAAGAAAAAGTAGCAGGAGTAGGGTTTGATTGGGAAGAACCAGAACAAGTTTGGGAAAAAGTACAAGAAGAATTGCAAGAGTTTAAGCATGAAATACAAACACAAAACCAAGATGCTATGGAAAGTGAATTTGGCGATGTGCTTTTTTCTATGGTAAATTATGCTAGATTTTTAAATATTAACCCTGAAAATGCTTTAGAGCGTACCAATAAAAAATTTACAAAAAGATTTCAGTATTTAGAAGAAAAAGCAAAAAGTTTAAATAAAAATTTAAAAGATATGACGCTTTCTGAAATGGATATATTTTGGGAAGAAGCTAAAAAGCTTTAGTTTTTTTGTGAGAATGTTCTTCTTAAAATTTAAAACCATCTTAACATAAGTAATTTGCTATTAGTGGCCTCTTTTAGTAAATTTGCACCATGAACAAAATTCATAATAAGCGCAACGCCAGAGTTTTTAACTTCAATTTTCTAGTTTTTAGAAATCAATCAGATAAATTCATTCCTCCTTCGCTTTAAAATAAACTTCAATTTATTCTAAGCAAATGCTTAAAGTAATGTTAGTTGGCTATACACCATAGTTAACTAATGCTGCATGCCTATTTGTTATTTGTACACTTTGGTTTTGGTGTGTTTTACAACCATAAACTACTTAATATTATTGCATGATTATTAAAACTTTTGATGCCTTTTCACGGTTATCAATTATAGAAATTAATAAAGTAACCAACTTTATATCAGATAGCTATACCCGGTTTAGAGAAACTAAAACGGCTATACGAAAGTCTATTTTGTATGCTACTAAAGAAATATCAGGTTTAGGTGGTTTTGTTTTTTTGGTAGAACATAATAACGCCATTATAGCAGCTGCGGTAGTAAATAAAACTGGCATGCATGAATATTTAGCCGAAAACATACTAGTGTATTTGGCTGTAAAAGAAGAGTACCGTAGGCAAGGTATTGGAGATATGCTAGTAAAACACATTTTGTTGTACTGTAAAGGCGATATATCTATACACATTCACAAAGATAGCAACGTAATAGAACTGTTTGAAAAACACGGGTTTAAACCACGAAACATTGAAATGCGCTTAACACGATAAAAAATAAAAAAAACAACATGAGAATTATAAAAATTAAACGAAGAACAGTAGTAGAAAAAAGATATGCAAAAAGTATGGGTGTACTAATAACACAAGTTACATACATTAAAAAGCACATTTTAGGTATGCCTTTTAAAACACTACATAAATACCGTAAAACGTACTACGGAAAAGTAAAAGACTGTAGAGATTGCGTTTTATTTGTTTAAAAAATCAAATTAATAAATAACTAAATAAACAAATGAAAATTCTAGTAATAGGTGCCGGTAACATGGGGCTAACGTATGCCGAAGGTATGTCTAAATCTAAATTGTTAAAGAAAAAAAACATTATGGTTTTAGATAAATCTGAAGAAAAATTAAAAGAACTAGATCAAATGACACAGTTTGATGCTTTTAATGAATTAGAAGATTGTGTACCTAAAGCAGACATTATTTTTATGGCAGTTAAGCCATACCATGCCGAAAGCGTATTTAAAGCCATACAACCATTAGTAAAACCACAGCAAATTGTAATTTCTATAATGGCCGGTGTTACTATTGAAACTATGAAAAACCTAACAGGTTTAAGTAAAGTAGTTAGGGCAATGCCAAACTTACCAGCTAAAATAGGTAAAGGTTTAACATCATACGTTACTTCGGCTGAGGTATCAAGAATTGAAAAATTAACTATAGAAAGCCTTCTAGATACCACAGGAAAATCTATTGAAGTATCTACAGAACAACTCATTGATGCCTCAACAGGCATTTCAGGTAGTGGGCCAGCATACGTATTTTATTTTATGCAAAGTATGATGGAAGCAGCATTACAAATGGGCTTTTCAAAAAACGACTCGGTAACCTTAGTAAGCCAAACATTTACAGGTGCTGTAGAATTGTTTAACCAATCAAATTTATCGCCTAATTCATGGATGGAGCGTGTTGCATCAAAAGGAGGAACAACCAGAGCAGCTTTAGATTCTATGGAAGATAATAACGTAAACACATTAATAAAAGAAGCCGCTTTTTCTGCATTTAACCGTGCAGTAGAGTTAGGTAAAGAATATTAAAATGGCTAGAAATATTAAAGAAAGAATTGTTATAAAAGTTGGTACTAATGTAATGACCAACAAAGACAACAGAATTGTAAGACCCGTTTTAAAGCGGTTAGTATCTCAAATTGCCGAACTTTATGAACGTGATATTATGACTATTTTAGTGTCTTCAGGGTCAGTAATTGCAGGTAAAGAGGTACTTGGTAAATCTAAAATTGAAGATAATACACAGCGCAGGCAAGTATATTCGGCCATTGGGCAACCAAGAATGATGCGCCTTTACTATAATATTTTTCATGATTATGGTATGAAATGTGCCCAAGTTTTACCTACAAAGCGCGATTTTAGCCCTGGAATTCACAGGCAAAATATGATTAATTGTTGTGAAGGTTTACTATCTGAAGGCGTAATACCTATTGCTAATGAAGATGATGCTGTATCTGTAACCATGTCTATGTTTTCTGACAATGATGAACTTGCAAGTTTAATTGCACAATTATTAAATGCAGATAAGCTGATTATTTTAACTGATATTGATGGACTTTATACAGGCCACCCAGAAGAAGATGATAGTAGTTTGGTAAAAGATGTTAGCCCAGAAGAAGACCTTTGCAAATACATTAAAGACAGCGGTAAAGTTGAAGGCGAGGGCAGAGGTGGTATGGGCTCAAAGCTAGATTATGCACAACAAGCTGCAGCAAAAAACATACCTACTTTTATTGCAAACGGCAAAAAAGATAATACCATTATTGATATTATTGACGGAAAAGCAATAGGAACTAAGGTATCACTTTAGTTCTATAAAAAAACATAAAAAATAAAAGGCTTTATAAAACATACATAGGCATAGTTAATATGATATAAGTGTTTTATGAAGCCTTTTATTTTATAATTATTTGTTAGGAAACAAAAGTTATTTAACAATAATTCTAATAAAGGTCTCTAATTTTTTGAAGTTTACTTTTCCAAAGTTTTAAAGCATCTTTGTGTGATTTAATATTGTTTTTAACTTCTTTTACTAACGGATTATCATCATCAACATTAGTGAAAAATTGAAGATTATTTTCTAACTGATTAATTTTACCTTTAACTTCATCTATTTTCTTTCTAATAAAAATACGTTCGTTATCTAAATCTTTAGTATCATCAGTAGTATCAATATTATCAAGTCTGTTTTCAAACTTAATCATTTCAACTTCACTTTTTTCAATTTCTAATGAAGCGAATAATTCATCAATGGTTTTTTGAAATTTCCCTTCAATGTATCGTTTGTCATTAGGTACTTTCCCTATAGATTTCCATTGGGTAATTTGATCTTTTAAAAAGGTTATGTTTTCTTCTTTAGTGCCTTTTAATTTTAAATCTTTTAAGGTGTTTAATAAATCGTTTTTCTTATTAAAAGCTTCTAAAGTTTCTTTGTTTTGGGCATTTCTGCTGGCGTGTAATTTATCAAAATAGTAGTTACAGGCGTTTTTAAACTGTTTCCAAATTTTATCACTGTCGCGTCTTGGTACATGGCCAATTTTTTTCCAATCGGCTTGTATTTTTTTCATTAAAGGAGTTGTAGCTTCATAATCTTCGCTATCCTTATTGTCTTCTGCAATTTTAATAAGTTCTAGCTTTTTTTGAAGATTGGTGTATTGTTCCTTTTTTAAATCTTTATAAAAGGCGTTCTTTTTTCTATTAAAAGTTCTAACAGATTCTTTAAACTTGGCCCAAGTGTCTTCGTTTACTTTTATAGGTACTTTTCCTGCGTTAAAAAAATCGTTTCTTAGGCTTTCAATTTCTTTAATTTTCTTTTGCCAAGCGTTGTGTGTATTAGCATTATCTTGATTGGTAATAGCATCAATATTAGCTATTATTTCAAGTTTGTGCTCTAAGTTTTTTTCGTAAACTTTATCAATTTCTTTAAAATAAACTTGCCTTTTGTCATTTATAACTTTTGTAGCAGCTTTAAAGCGCTCCCAAATGGTTTCTCTATGTTCTTTATCAACAGGCCCAAGTTCTTCTTTCCACATTTTATGAAGTTCTTGAAGCTCTCTAAAGGCATACATAGCATCATCTTCTTTAGCTAACTCTTCTGCACGTTCAATTATTTTAAGTTTTTTTTCAAGGTTGTGTTTAAAATCTAAATCACGTAAATCTCTATTTAAGTGCAGAAAATCATAAAACATTTCTACGTGGTGGTGGTAGCTGTTCCAAGCATTATTATATTTATCTCTTGGAATTGGACCAGTGTTTCGCCAGCGTTCTTGTAACTCTTTAAAGTGTTTATAGGTGGTGTTTATGTTTTCATCAACATTTATTAAACCTTTTAGTTCCTCAATAATTTCTAACTTTTTAGCTAAATTATTTTTTAGGTTTTTTTCAATGTTTTGGTAGTGGTCATTGAGTTTTTTTCGATATTCTCGGTAGGCTTGTTTAAATCTTTTTTGAACAGGTGATGTGTAATAAAAATCTATTTCATTACCACCATCATTAATAAATTCTTCTTTTTTGTCGTCTATTAATGCTTGAAATTTAGTTTTAAAAACGCCGTTAATTGTATCAACATGCGATTTTATAGCCTGAACTTTTTCATTTTTTAATAGGTTTTCAAGTTCAATTGCTAGAGCTTCTAAAGACATAGAGTCATACTCTTTTACTGCAATTTTATGCCTGTCTTTATTGCCTTCATCTTCAGCATCTTCTGCATTTGATTCTTCAATTTCATTTAATACATCATCATCAGTATTTTCTAATGTTTCGGTATTATTTGAAGCGTCATTAGAAATAACGTTGTTGGTTTCTAAAGTACCATCAACAGGTTCTTTATTTTCTAATGATTGTTTGTTAAGGCTCTTGTTTGTGCCTTCAGTGTTTTGCAGATTATTAGTATCAGACATTTTGAAAATGTTAAGGTTCAAAAAAAACAATTCTTTTAAACACTAAATATACTAATAAATAGATTTACAATGAAACATTATGAATTTAAAGTTTTTACTAATCTAGTTTCCAAATATCCCAAGCTTTTTCAGCTTGTTGTTCAAGCATTTTTAAACCGTTTATAATGGTAGCTCCTTTTTGTTTGCCGTGGTTTAAAAACTTGGTTTCTTCGGGGTTGTAAATTAAATCAAAAAGCACATGGTTTTTTGTTATTGCGCTGTATGGAATATTTGGGCAATCTTCAATATTTGGAAATGTACCTAAAGGCGTACAGTTTACAATAATTAAGTGGTTTTCTATATCCTTTTTGGTAAGTGTATCATAACTAAAAGTTATGCCATTGCGTATGTTTCTTGAAACATAATTAAAGTTAATATTCAACTCATTTAAAGTGTAAGCAATGGCTTTACTAGCACCACCGGTACCTAAAATAAGTGCTTTGTTGTGTTGTGGTTTTAAGTGTTGTTTTATTGATTTTTTAAAACCATAACAGTCAGTATTATAGCCAACTAGCTTGCCGGATTTAGTGATTTTTATGGTGTTTACAGCGCCTATTTTTGCAGCTTTTTCATTTATTTCGTCTAGAAAAGGCATTACTGCTTGTTTGTATGGTATGGTAACATTCATACCTTTTAAATTTTGCGTATTTTTTATTATTGAAGGAAATAAATCTATAGATTCAATATCAAAATTTTCATAAGTTGTATTGGTAATTTGTTCCTTTTTAAACTTTTCTTTAAAGTATGTTCTTGAAAATGAATATGAAATGTTTTTTCCTAAAAGTCCTAATTTGTTCATGCTTTTACGTTTCTAGTTTTTTGTCCGTACCATTCTAATCCTAAAACAATAATAACGCCAAATGCAATAAAAGCAATAGCTATAAGGGTTTCTTGGTTTATGTTAGGAATGAATCGTTTATAGTTTTCAATAATTTTTTCGCCGTTAGAATCTAATATAAAATTACCGTTTAAATTGGTTTTATAATTGGTTTTTTTCCAAGGCCAAACAACACCCAAAGAGCCAATTATAAACCCCATTAAAAGCGAAAGTGTTGTGTTGCGGTAGTGTTTTAGTACATAGTTTAGCACATGTGAAAACGTTACTAAACCTACTACAGAGCCTAATGTGAAAACCGCTAAAACTTTAAGCATTTTTATGCGTTGCGGATTGTTTATAAATGAAAAATCGGCAGAAAGTATGTTAAACAGTGTATCATATAAAGCGTTAACGGAATCTACCAACAACAGCACGTAATTGCCTAGTAAAATAAGAATAAATGAACCTGAAAACCCAGGCAATGTCATGCCAGATACACTAATTATACCGCAAAAAAAGACAAATAATAAGTTATCGTTTTCTTTGGCCGGATCTAAAAAGCTAATACTAATACCAATTGAAATACCAATAACTAATGATATGTATGCTTTAGTACACCAGCCTTCAAAATCTTTACTTATGTAATAAATAGAGCCTATAATCATTCCGAAGAATACACTCCAAACGTACAGTTCGTAATTAATAATAAGGTAATCTAAAATTTTTGAAATACTGAAGTAGCTTACAATCATTCCGAAGAAAAGCAGCCCTAAAAAGCGTCCGTTAATATATTTATAGAAGCTTTTAAAGCGTCCGTTAAACAATAGTTTGAAAGCTTTACCATTTACTTTTTGAAGCGAATAAATAAATTCTTCATAAAAACCAGCAACAAAAGCCACAACACCCCCAGAAACCCCAGGAACCTTGTTAGCTGCTCCCATGGCAAGTCCTTTTAACACTAAAAAAACTTTATCTGTAAATGTTCTGGTGCTTTGCATTATTGTTTTTTTGAACCTAACTTTTCTAGTATAAAAATGGTTAAAAATCCAATTATCATTAAAATAATGGCAAATATTAATTGGTTATTGCCAGAATATGAAAAAGGTGAAATACTTTCTTGTAATAGGGCCGTTTTTTCGCCTTTAGAGTTTGTATACCAAGTAAGTGTATTTTTCCAAGGCCATACTTTGTTTAATGAACCAAATATAAAACCCGTTAAAACCGCTAAGGTAGCATTATGATAATTTTTAAAAAGCCATTTTAAAACATGACTAAAACTTAATAAACCAACCAATGCACCTACTGAAAATATGATTAACTTTTTAACATCAAAATCATGAATAGCGTTACTTAATGTTTTATAGGCGCCTAAAATAATTAAAATAAATGAGCCTGAAATACCAGGTAAAATCATGGCACAAATAGCAATTGAGCCAGCAAAAAATAAAAAATAATCACTGGTTGAACTTTCCATTGAAGGTAATGATGAAATATAAAAAGCCGCAACAGCTCCAATAATTAAAGCTATAATAGTACTTGCATTCCATTTTGTAATTTGCTTACCAACAAAATAAATACTAGCAATTATTAAACCGAAAAAGAACGACCAAATAAGTATTGGGTGATTTTCTAAAAGGTATTTAGCCAATTTCATAAAAGATACAAAACTTACAATAATACCGCACATAAGCGCTAACACAAAATTACCATTGGCTTGTTGCCAAAATGGTTTAATGCCTTGTTTAAAAAGAGTTTTAAATAAAGGAGGTTTTATATTGCTAATGGTAGCTATTAATTCTTCATAAATACCCGATATAAAAGCAATTGTACCGCCCGAAACTCCCGGAACAGCATCGGCAGCTCCCATGGCAATGCCTTTTAAAGAAATTATAAGATAGTCTGAAAAACGTCTTTGCATTTGTTTGGTTTTTTACATAAAACCAAAGGTATACATTTTAGTTAAAGGTTTTGGTTATAAGGTTTGTTTTATTATGTTTTTAACAACAATTCTGTTTGAAACATCAGGAAATAGTTCATCAATTATAAATGAAAATTCTTGATTAAATTTAAGTCCGTTTTTTAAATGAAATTTACCTTTATCGTTTTCATTTAGTTTGAAATATAAGCCAGCAAGCCTATATTCTAACTCTGCATTTTCAGGATAGAATTCCATAGCTTGTTCAAAATTATAAATAGCGGCTTCGGGTTCGCCTAATTGAATGAGTAAATCGCCTCTAGATAGCCAAGTACTTAATTCATAATTACCTAAATCTAAGGTTTTTTTAAAGCCACGTTCAGCTTCTTCAATAAAATTTAACCTTTGATTTATTTGCGAATATAATTTCCAATAGGCTACATTTTCAGAGTCTATATTAATTGCTTTATTTATATAGTATAATGCTTTTTGATAGTTTTTTTGTTTGTTGTAAAATTTTGTAATAGCTATCCAACCTTTATCTAACAGTGGGTCTTCGTGTACCGTTTTGTAGTAGTATTGTACAGCAAGTTCATGGTTTTTTAGTTTTTCATAACAAGAACCTATGCGTAAAAGAGCAAAAGATGTTGGGTCTTCTAGCTTTAAGGTAATTGTATAGTTTTCAATAGCCTCTTCGTAGCGTTTTAAACGTTCTAAAACTTTACCTCTTTCAAGGTAGGCACCTACAAAACTATCGTCAGATATAATGGCAAAATCAAAGGCTGCAAGTGCTTTTTTATATTTTTTTAGTGCCATGTATTGTTTGCCTAATTGATGCCATGCTACTTCAGAATACGGATTTTTATCTAAAAATATATTTAAATAGGAAATAGCGTCTTCATTTTGATTTAAAAACTCAAAACAATAAATAATGTTGTAAAGAGCAGAATAATCTTCAAGGTCTTCTTCTAAACATTTCATAAAATAGGTTTTTGCTTCTTCATATTCATCGAGAAACAAATATTCCATTCCAATTAGTGAATAAAGATCAACAGCATCATCAGTAAGTTCTAAAGCTTTTTTTAGTACCTCAATAGCTTTGACATGATTATCTTTTTTTGAAAAAATATTAGCCTTTTGAATGTAAATTTCTTCATTCATAGGATCTAAACTATACAATTCATTTAACAACGTATCAGCCTCTAAAAGCTTATCTTCAAAAACGTAAACTTCAACCTTAAAAAGTTTTAAATTTATGGCGGTAGGATGTTGATCTAACCCTAATTTTATGGCTTTTTTAGCTAAGGCTATTTTACCTTGGTTTAGGTAGTGATGAATAATGTTTTCAAATTCTTCAGAATCAAAGAAAAACACGTGATTGGTTTTAAGCATTGATTCAAATTTGGTAAGCGGCAAATTGTTGTTGTCTTCCTGACTAAACTCCATAAGCACATTTGTAAGTTTCTACACTAATAAATTTAAACTTCTATTGGTTTAAATTTAAAAAATGCTTTAAATGTTTTTAACAAAGTAATGAACAGGCGTGTTTATTGTTTAATAATAGTTTTGTTTATTGATATTCAGTAGTTTAAATTTTATTTTGGTTGTTTATATTATTCAAAATAGTAATTATAATATTACAACCTTTTTTTATTTCTTCTTCTGAAATGGTTAAAGGCGGAGTAATTCTTACAGCTTTAGGTTCAAAAAGAAGCCAAAATAATATTAAACCCTCATCTTGAGATTTAAGAATAAGTTGATTGGTAATTTCTGCAGAGTCTGTAATTAAAGCTAACATTAAACCTTTACCTCTAATTTCTTTAATTAATGGGTGAACTAATAATTTTCTAAAAAGTTTTTCTTTCTCTAGTGTTTGGGCTATTAAGTTAGTTTCGGTTATTTCTTTAAGGGTTGCTAATGCCGATGCTGCAATTACAGGGTGGCCGCCAAAGGTTGTTATATGGCCAAGTTTAGGGTTGTCCATTAGTAAGTCCATGAGTTTGTTTGAGGCTGTAAATGCGCCTATAGGCATGCCGCCTCCAAGTGCTTTTCCTGTAACTAAAATATCTGGAATACAGTTGTAATGCTCAAAACCAAATAGTTTTCCTGTTCTACCAATTCCGGGTTGTATTTCGTCTAAAATTAGTAAAGCTCCAACAGCATCACATTTTTTTCTAACCTTTGCTAAATAATTATTTTCAGGTTCAATAAAACCTGCACCTCCTTGAACGGTTTCTAAAATTACACAGGCCGTTTTAGTAGTAATTTGTTCTAAATCTTTTTCAGAATTAAAATTTATAAATGAAACATCGGGTAATAATGGCCTAAATGCTTGTTTACGTTCTTCATAACCCATAACACTCATTGAACCCATGGTGTTGCCGTGGTAGGCATTGTTTGCTGCAATAATTTGGCTTCTGCCTGTTGCACGTTTGGCTAGTTTTAAAGCACCTTCAATAGCTTCGGTACCAGAATTTGTTAAGTAGGTTTTATTTAAGGAGTTAGGTAGGTTATCAGCTAATAGTTTTGTTAATTGTACAGTTGGTGCTTGTATATATTCACCATAAACCATTACGTGTAAGTACTTGTTTAATTGCTGTTTAATAGCGTTAATAACTTTTGGGTGGTTATGCCCTAGAGGTGTAGCTGAAACACCTGCAACAAAATCTAGGAACTCTTTATTTTGGGTATTGTAAATGTACGAGCCTTTTGCATGTGAAACTTCCATGGCTAAAGGGTGCGGTGAGGTTTGCGCTTGGTGTTTTAGGAAGTTAGTTTTCAATTTTTTGAAATTTCAGTTAAAGTAGGATTCCAAATATAAAAATCGTCATCTTGATCTATACCAATTATAACTATTCTTAATTTATGGTTATCATTTTCTTTTATAGTATTTATACTATGTTTTTTCCAAAATTTTGTAAGTGTAATATTTTCTTGTTTATAGTTAGTGTAATCACCACCATTTTCTTGGAATTTTAATTGTAAGTTTCCTGTTCCTTTCAGCCAAACAGAAAAATTAAAAGATCCTTTAGTGTTTAGTATAGTTTGCGATAAATATTTATAGTCTTTAGAACTATCTTTTGCTTTAATGGTTTGGGTAATTTTATCACCATTAGGAGCTTTTTCGTTGGCGTTTATTACAATAACTCTTGTTTTTTTCCAAACATTTTTTTTAAAGTTGTTAGGTGATTTTAATAAGTTATTTATTGAGTGTTCATTAATTAAATGAATATCATTAAAAGCATGACTTCCCGCTTGATTAATACGTTCAATTAACGCTTCATCAAAAAAGTCTTTAGGCGGTACATAATCTGCTAATCCTTTTATTTTTGGCAACTCTAGTGGCGGGTCGTCTTTAAACAAATCTTCAACACTTGTTGGTCGTTCTGTTTCGCGCCAATCAAAACCTCGTAGCTTTTTATCTCGTTCTTTAAATTGAGATTCAGGTGTAAGCGTACCATCAACTTGGTTATATCTTGTGTATTCTTCTATAGCACCTTGATCAAAAAGAATATTTATACTACCAGCTTTTGCTTTATCAATACCAATTAGTTCTTGTTTGTCATCTCTGGCATAAAATATAGATTCGGCATTTTTAGTAATATCTACTTGCCTTAACTGGTTTTGTTCATTAAACAAACCTTTTAAACGTAAACCATAAATTTGGTTGTATCCGTTTTCACTAATAGTGTCTTTACTAATAATAAAGGCATTTTCAAACACTAAAAGAGAATCTAATTTTTCTGATTTTGGGTTAGAAATTAAGTGAATAGTATCACCAGTCATTTGGTTTTCTACATTCCACATAATGGGCTTTCTTTTTGCTGAAAACCTATCGGAAGTTCCAAATTTACTTAAGTTTATAAGTTTAGTAATACCAGTTTTTTGGTTAGAATGAATGGAATCTGCTTTACCACTTAAATCAGATTTATAAATTTTTGCATTATAATAAGCTCTAACAATTCTGTTTTCTGGTTTGCCGGTAACCATAATTTTATCGGCATGCATGTAAATAGAGTCGTTTTCTTGAACAGTAATAGCTAAAGCTTTTTTTGTTATAAAAACAGAATCTTTTTCTTTTCCTTTAAAAACTTCGGCATAATGCCCTTTAATAATACTGTGGTTTAAAGTATCTGTTACTTTAATGTTGTTTGATGCTGATGCAAAGTTTTTAGCATTATCAAGGTATAAACTATCACCTTCTATGATACGATTGTCATAATTAATTCGTGCGTTTTTTAAGGCATAACCTACTTGATTTTCAGTGTCATAAAATCCTTTTTCACAGTAGGTTTTGCTTTCGGGAGTTGTTATTGTTGATGGCCCAAAAAGATAAGCATGACCAGTGTCAGAATAATAATCGAAATAATTAGAGTTTATGGTTGAACTATCATTTACCAAAACAACATTTTCAACAAACTTAAATTTATTTTCTTGCATATAATGCCTGCCAATTTTACTGGTAATTGTAACAGTTGAATCTTTTACAACCATACCGTTGCTTCGGTAAAAGGCTTCTTGTTTTAATCTATCAAAATAAATAGTATCAGATGAAATAGTTGTTTTAGGGTCTTTTAAAACAACTTCACCACGAGCCAAAGCTAATTGGGTAATACCACTGTATTCAATATATTTAGATGTCATGTTTACCGTATCGGCTTGTTTCATTCTAACATTGCCATAAGCTTCAATGAAGTTTTCATTACCGTAGTGAATGGCTCTATCGCACCAAAGTTCTATACTTTCATGGCCAATGTGTACTTGTTGCGAGTCGTCTCGGGTAAGTATTCTAGCGCCAGGGTATTTAACTTCATCAACATTTAATCTGCCGGCGTATTTTATTTCAATTTTCTTTTTACTTTGTGCATTAATAGTAAAAGCACCACTAAAAAATATTAAAAAATATATAAGAAGTTGTTTGTTCAAAATAAAAGTATTTACAGCAAAAATAACGATTATTATTACGTTTCATTATGTTGAAACAAAAAACGCTTCAAATTATTTTTGAAGCGTTTTGGTGTGTGATTTTTTTAAATTTATTTTCTGAAAATTGTTTGCTTCCTATCTGGTCCAACAGACACGATGGTAATAGGAATTTCTAATGCTTTTTCTAAAAAAGTTATATAGTCATTTAATTCCTTAGGAAATTGTGAAGCGCCTGCCATTTCAGTTAAATCTGCTTCCCAGCCTTTAATTTCGGTGTATACAGGTTCTACATTTTCGGCTTCAATATTATATGGTAAATGGTTAATAACTTCGCCATTGTATTTATATGCTGTACAAACCTTTAAGGTTTTAAAGCCTGAAAGTACATCGGCTTTCATCATGTTTAATTGGGTTACACCATTTACTTGACATGCGTATTTTAGGGCAACTAAATCTAACCAACCGCAACGTCTTTTACGTCCTGTTGTAGCACCAAATTCATTACCTACACGCCCCATAGTATCACCATCTTCATCAAATAACTCAGTAGGGAATGGGCCCGAGCCTACTCTAGTAGTATAAGCTTTAAAAATACCAAATACTTCACCTATTTGGTTTGGTGCAACGCCTAAGCCAGTACAAGCACCTGCAGCTGTAGTGTTACTAGATGTTACAAATGGGTAAGTACCAAAATCTATATCTAGTAATGAGCCTTGGGCACCTTCGGCTAAAATGGTTTTGCCTCCTTTTTGCGCTTGGTATATATACTCTTCCGAGTCTATAAAGGTTAAAGATTTTAAAACGTCTACTGCTTTAAAAAACTCATCTTCAAGTTCTTTTAAATTGTATTCTATGTCTACGTTGTAAAACGAAATCATAGATTCGTGTTTGTCTGCTAAATTTCTGTAGCGTTCTTTCCAATCTGCTAATTCTAAATCGCCAACTCTAATACCGTTTCTTCCGGTTTTATCCATGTATGTTGGCCCAATACCTTTTAGTGTAGATCCAATTTTAGCTTTACCTTTTGAAGCTTCGCTTGCTGCATCTAATAAGCGGTGTGTTGGTAGAATTATGTGGGCTTTACGCGAAATTAAAAGCGATTTTTTGTAGTCTATATTTTGTTCGGCTAATTTATCTAATTCGCCTTTAAAAATAACAGGGTCTATTACAACGCCGTTACCTACCAAATTAATGGCATCATCATGAAAAATACCTGATGGTATGGTGTGTAATACATGTTTTTTGCCGTTAAATACTAAGGTGTGTCCTGCGTTTGGACCGCCTTGAAAACGCGCTATAATGTTGTAGTTGTTAGTTAATACGTCAACAATTTTTCCTTTGCCTTCGTCTCCCCATTGTAGTCCTAGTAGTAAATCTACTGCCATTGTAAAAAAGTAGTTATTTAGTTGATTTTCTGTTTCCGTAGAAATAAAGCGAATGGTTGTTTATTTCTATATCAAAAACTTCTTCTATGGTTTTTTTTATTGATTGTATTCTTGGGTCGCAAAATTCTATAACTTCACCAGTATCAGTTAAAATAACATGATCATGTTGTTTATCAAAATACGACTTTTCATAATGTGCTTGACTTTGCCCAAATTGGTGTTTTCTTACCAAGCCACATTCTAAAAGTAATTCTATGGTGTTATATAATGTTGCTCTAGAAACTCTATATTTTTTGTTTTTCATATTAAGATATAGGGACTCTATATCAAAATGTTCTTCGTTGTTATAGATTTCTTGAAGTATAGCGTAACGCTCAGGTGTTTTTCTGTGCCCGTTACTTTCTAAAAAGCTGGTAAAAACGCTTTTAACTATTTCTTGATTTTTATTATCTGCCTTTGCACTCATAATTTCGGGAGCAAATTTACACTTTTTTTACACTCTAGTAACCTTATCTATACCATTAATTTTTTTTAGTTTTTCAATAAGCTTTTTTATAGTGTTATTATTTTTAACTACAAGGTTTATTTTTCCTGTGAAAAGCCCGTCATTACTTTCAAAATTTAAGCTTTTCATGTTTACATTCATGTTAGATGAAATAATTTGTGTTATTTCATTAACTAAGCCCATATTATCAATACCGGTAATAACTATTTTACCTAAAAACTCTTGTTGTGTTGAGTCTACCCATTTTGCAGGCATAATGCGGTAAGCATAGTTAGATTGCAGGCTTATGGCGTTTGGACAGTTTTTTTTGTGAACTTTTATACCATCGGAAACTGTTAAGAAACCAAAAACAGGATCGCCAGGTATTGGGTTACAACAGTTGGCTAATTTATAGTCTAATTTTTCTTCTTCTTTACCAAACACCAAAGAGTCATAGCTTACTGTTGCGTCTTCTTTTTCTGTATCATCTTTTTTAACAGTAGCCTTTCTTGTAATTTTATTTTTAATAAAACTCATTAAGGCATTGCTTCTAGATGAAGCAAAGTTTTTTAGCATGGTATTGTCTATACTACCATTGCCAACTCTATAAAACAAATCTAAACTTGTTTTTAGTTTGAAATAGTTAACAAGCTCATTGGTTGATGCTTCATTAAGCGTAATTTTAAGTTGTTTTAGTTTACGTCTTAAAATTTCTTTTCCTTCTTCGCCAATACGTTTTTTATCTTCTCTTAGAGCAGATTTAATTTTACTTCTAGCTCTGGCGGTTGAGGTATAATCTAACCAGTTAGGGTTTGGTTTTGCGGTTTCAGAAGTTAATATATCAACTTGGTCTCCACTTTTTAATTCATGGCTAAGTGGTACTAATTTACCATTTACTCTAGCGCCACGGGTTTTCATACCAACTTCGGTATGAATGTTAAAGGCAAAATCTAGTGCGGTGGCGCCTTTTGGTAACGATTTTAAATCGCCTTTGGGTGTGAAAACAAATATTTCTTTTGAATACAGGTTTAGTTTGAATTGTTCAACAAAGTCTACAGCATTGGTTTCGGGGTTTTCTAGTGCTTCTTGTAAACGGTTAATCCATGCATCTAAATTGTCTTCTTTTTCTTTGTCTTGTTTGTATTTATAATGTGCAGCATAGCCTTTTTCGGCTATTTCATTCATACGTTCACTTCGTATTTGTACTTCAACCCAGCGTCCTTTGGGGCCCATTACGGTAATGTGTAGTGCTTCATAACCTGTGGTTTTGGGTGATGAAATCCAATCGCGTAATCGTGTTGGGTTTGGTCTAAAATGATCTGTTACAATGGAGTATATTTTCCAAGCAAAAAACTTTTCATTTTCTATATCACTTTTATAAATGATTCTTATGGCAAACTTGTCGTACACTTCATCAAAAGAAACGCCTTGCTTCAACATTTTTCTTCTAATAGAAAAAATAGATTTTGGTCTTCCTTTTATGGTGTAGTTAAAAAGTTCTTTATCTAATGATTTTTTTATAACATCACTAAACTGCTCAATATATTTGTCTTGGTCTTCTTTACTTTCTTTTATTTTGCCTAAAATATCGTAGTAAGTGTCCGGTTCAGTGTATTTTAAACCAAGGTCTTCAAGTTCAGTTTTTATGTTGTATAGGCCAATTCTGTGTGCTAGTGGTGCATAAATGTAAAGGGTTTCAGAGGCTATTTTTTCTTGCTTATCAGGACGCATAGAGTCCATGGTTTGCATGTTGTGAAGCCTGTCGGCAATTTTTATAATTATTACCCTAACATCATCATTTAGCGTTAGCAGCATTTTTCTAAAATTTTCTGCTTGTAAAGACACATCCATGTCTTTTTCTTTACTTAATGATGATATTTTGGTGAGCCCGTCAACAATGGTTGCTACTGTTTTACCAAAGCGTTTTTCAATATCTTCAATTTCATAATCAGGGCTATCTTCAACAACATCATGCAATAGGGCAGCTGCAATAGATGTACCATCTAAACCAATTTCTTGTGCTACAATTTTTGCTACGGCTAAAGGGTGAAAAATGTAGGCTTCACCCGATTTTCTTCGTTGGTTTTTATGCCCATCTAAGGCTACTTCAAAAGCGCCTCTTATTAGCTTTTTATCATCATCAGAAAGTGTGGTGTAACTTACCTTTAAAAGTTCTTTGTAGGCTTTGGTAATAGCTGCATTTTCTATTTCAATTTCTTCGGCTGTCATCATAGATTAAAGGTAACATAAAGAAAATTAACAACCAATAGGCATGGTAGTTTTTGTGTGGTTTATTTTAAGGTTGATAAAAAATCAACTAATAAATTAATAGCTTTACCTCTGTGGCTAATTTGGTTTTTGGTAGCTAAATCCATTTCTGCAAAGGTATTTTTATAGCCGTCAGGTTTAAAAATAGGATCATAACCAAAGCCTTTGTTTCCTTGTTTTTCTAGTGTAATTTTACCTTTACAAATTCCTGTAAATGTTTGTGTTTTGTTGTTTAAACTTAAAGCAATAACAGTTTTAAATTGCGCATTACGGTTGGTGTTATTGCTTAAATTGTTTAAAAGTTTAACCATATTGTCTTGATCATTTTTTTGCGGACCTGCAAATCTTGCTGAATACACACCAGGAGCACCATTTAAAGCTTCGGTTTCTAAACCAGTATCATCAGCAAAGCAATTATAGCCATATTTGTTTTTTATGTATTCGGCCTTTTGTATAGCGTTACCTTCTATGGTTGGTTGGGTTTCGGGTATGTCTTCAAAACAATTAATGTCTTTTAAGCTAAGTATAGCAATATGCTTAGGTAATAAGGCTTGTACTTCTTTAAGTTTATTTAAATTATTTGTTGCAAAAACTAGTTTCATTCTAAATTGTATTTTTTGAATAAATATATAGTTATTATGAGAATAAGAATTTTTTTTTATGTTTTTAATGAATATATTTAATGAATAAAAAAGGAACCTAATTAAATTTTCTTTCTCTCAATTATTTGTTATTAGGTTAAACTGTAGTTATTTAATAGGTGATTTTTGGTATTTATTGAGGTTACATCAGTTTTAATTATAAAGCTTTTTTAAAGAAAATAAGAAGACAAGTTGCTGAAATTTTATTTATTTGGACGTTTAAAAGTAACTGAAAATGATTAATGCGCAGCGTAAAATAAGGAAAGGAGCTATTCTTTTTATAATTACCAAAATATTGGTGTTAATAGTAGTATTATTAATTGTTGATGGTAATATTAATGAGAGAAAAAATGATAACGCATTAATATCTCAAGCAAATAATCAAATAACTTTAAGTAAAAATATTGTACAAAATTTAACTGCTTTACAAGAAACTAATAACCTTGAAGTATTAAAAAATATAGCTGAATTATTACGCAAATTTAAATCAAACCAAAACTATTTGTCAGGTAAAATATCTACCAATAAGTATAATGTTTCAGATTCTTTATTTCAATTAAGTAAACCTTATTTTAATACAATAGTAGCATCAACAAATAACGTTATTAATTATCCCAATACTTCAGTAATAACAACATCTTTAAATGATATAAACATAGCTAATAATAATTATGTGCCTTTAACGGTAAAATTATCACAGCGTTTAGAGCAGCAAGCGTCAAATAACTTAAACCATTTAATGCGTACAGTTTGGTTTTTGGCTATTATGTCTGGCGTAGTAATAATAGGGTGTTTCTTTTTAATATTAGGGCCAGCATTTAGGCAATTAGTTAAAAAAAATAAAGCACTTATTAATGCTAACAAAGAAATAGCCTTCACAAAGCAGAAAATTAAAGGTAATTTATCTGAAGTTTCTAAGTTAAAAACAGATATAGAAATTCAAGAAAGGTTCAACAAAATACTTATAGAGCAAGCTCCAACATCTATTGCTATGTTAGATACTAATATGGTGTATTTAGCGGTATCTCAACGATGGATAAAAGATTATAAAAAAGAAGGACAAACCATTATAGGAAAATCTCATTATGATGTATTTCCTGAAATTGGTGATGACTGGAAACAAAAGCATAAAGAGTGTTTAAATGGAGCTATAGATGTGTGCGATGAAGCCCCTTTTATAAGAGCTGATGGTACCGTACAATGGATTTTTTGGGAAGTACGCCCTTGGTTTAAAGCCGATGGTACTATTGGCGGACTTATTATGTACACAGGCGATATTACAGAAGAACGCAGGCAACGTTTAGAGAAAAAACGTGCAGAAGAAATTGTTGAAAGCACTAACAAAGTAGCAAAAATTGGTGCATGGGAACTAGATTTAGTTAAAAAAACGGTTTATTGGAGTAAAATGGTTTGTGAAATACACGAAGTACCAGAAAATTACGTACCAGAATTAGAAACCGCTATAAATTTTTATAAAGAAGGAAAAAGTAGAGATACTATAACTGAAGTTGTAAACAAAACAATTGAAAGCGGTGAGCCTTTTGATTTGCAATTAGAAATTATTACCAAAAAAGGAAATTTAAAATGGGTGAGAACCATTGGGCAAGCCGAATTTAAAATGGGTGAATGTGTAAGGGTTTATGGCGTGTTTCAAGATGTAACCAAATCTAAAGCTATTGAGCAAGAACTTGTAAGAAAAAATGAGTTCTTAAATTTTGCAGAAGAAATTGCGCTCTTGGGGTATTACCACTGGAATGTGAAAAATGATACCGTAAAGTGTTCAAAAACATTAATGAAAATTTTTGGAATAAATGAGAATATTTCAGAACTAAACTATCAAACTTACTTTAACCACGTACACCCTAAAGATAAAGAAAAGGTAGCTACCATAGTTAGGAAAACAATAGAAAACAGGAAGTTTCATGATAACTTTATTCATAAAATAATAACAAGTAACGGGCAAACTAAAACAGTGCATATGTTAGGTAAAGTTATAACAAATGAAATGGGTGAGGTTGTTGAAATATTAGGAACCTGCCAAGACATAACACTTCAAAGAATGGCCGAAATTAAATTTAGAGGCCTTTTAGAGTCTGCTCCAGATGCCATGATTATTGTAAATGATCAAGGTTTAATTCAAATAATAAACAAACAAACCGAAAAAATGTTTGGTTACAGCCCGGGAGAACTAATTAACAAACCTGTAGAAGTATTAATACCAAAACGTTACAGTAAGAAACATAAATTACATACTGAAGGATTTTTTACAAATCCGAAATCAATAAATCTATTAGAAAGATCAGAATTTTACGGTATAGATAAATACGGAAAAGAATTTCCTGTACAATTAAGTTTAAGCCCGCTACAAACAGAAGAAGGTTTGCTAGTATCTGCTGCTTTAAGAGATATTACAGCTGAAAAACAAGCAGAAGCACGTATTTTAAAATCAAAAGAAAATCTTGAAGTTTTAGCTGATAAATTAGGAAAACAAAACACCCAATTGGCAGATTTTGTTCAAATTACATCACACAACCTACGCGCACCAGTAAGTAATTTAAATGCACTTTTAGATTTGTATAACACAGCCGAAGATGATGATGAAAAACATATGTTGTTTGGTAAATTTGAAAGAGTAATAAATCATTTAACATTAACTTTAAACACTTTAGTTGAAGCTTTAAAAACTAAAAATGATAAAGCAACTGTTAAAAATGTATTTTTTGATGAAATACTAAACAGAACAAAAGAGGTGTTAGCAGCACAAATTGCTGAGAAAAATGTGATTATAACTGATGATTTTTCACAAGTAAATAAAATTTCATACAACAAAATATATTTAGAAAGTATTTTTCTTAACTTAGTAGAGAATGCTATAAAATACAGTGCGAGAAATAAAACACCAGAAATTCATGTAAACTCAGAGGTGGTTGATGGTAACGTAATTTTAAAATTTAAAGACAACGGCTTAGGAATAGATTTAAAAAAACACGGGCACAAATTATTTAAATTAAATAAAGTATTCCATAGGCACCCAAACGCCAAAGGTGTAGGGTTGTTTATGACTAAGGTACAAATAGAAACAATGGGTGGTTCAATATCAGCAACAAGCGCTGTAAATGAAGGCACAACATTTATAATAAACTTTTAACACTAAAATATGAATAGCGCTTTAAATGTATGTGTGATTGATGATGATGAAATATACCAATTCACAATAACAAAAATTTTAAAATCTATTGAACTAGCTGAAAATATTACCGTTTTTTCAGATGGAGAAGAAGCCTTTGATTTTTTAATAGATAATTTAAATAATGAAAAAGAATTACCCGATGTTATTCTACTAGATATAAACATGCCTATAATGGATGGTTTTCAGTTCATGGAAGAATACATAAAAATAAAACCTAAAGTTGGTAAAAAAATAACCATTTATATGGTGTCTTCATCGGTAGATCCTGTTGATATTGATAAAGCAAAAAGTATAAGCGAAATTTCAGATTATATTATAAAACCAGTAAGCCCCGGCTTATTAAGAACCATTTTAACAGAATTACATGACAGCGGTAAAATTTAATTACCCCCATCTTTTTATCTCGTGTAAATTCAGGTATATGTAAAAGTTACTATAGCTTTTACATGACAAATCTCATCTTTTTACTGTAACATTCTTTTTAAATTTATACCTATAAAAAAAGAAAGAATTATGACAGTTAACATTCAATATGTTCATATGCAAACAAGTGATGCTATGAACCAGTACGTAACCGATAAGTTAAATAATCTTCATAAAAAATATGAATGGATAATTGGTGCACAAGTACATTTTGAAGTAGAACATAATGCCAAAACTAAAGGCAAAATATGTAAAATAGAATTAAGTGCACCCGGACCCAGAATTTTTGCAAGCTCAAATGAAGAGAATTACGAAGAAGCAGTAAAAGAAACCATAAGAGATTTAGAAATTCAGCTTAAAAAGCGCAAACAAGTTTTTCATAATTATTAATAGTTTTTTAATAGCCTTACCGCCAGTAGTTTATCTATGGTGGTAAGGTTCATTTTTTAGTATAGTAAAACCGCGGTATAATTGCTCAATAAAAAATAAACGTACCATTTGATGTGAAAAAGTCATTTTTGATAATGATACTTTACCGTTGGCCCTAGCATATACATCTTCAGAAAAACCATAAGGACCACCAATAACAAAAACAACATTTTTAACACCAGAGTTCATGTGTTTTTGTAGGTAATTTGCAAAATCTACTGAGGTAAATTGCTTTCCTTTTTCGTCTAAAAGTACTAAAGTATCGGCGTTTGAAATTTTACTTAAAATAAGTTCGCCTTCCTTTTGTTTCTGTTGTTCTTCACTTAAATGCTTCGTGTTTTTAACATCAGGTATCACTTCAAAAACAAATTTTATATAAAAACCAATACGCTTAATGTATTCATTTATAAGTGTTTGTAGTTGGTTGTTGTCTGTTTTGCCAATGGCAATAAGGCTTATAGTCATAATCTTAAAAATAAAGTTTATTGATTAAGAAATCCTTATTTAAAATCAAAAAAAATAAAAATTTCACAAATCTAAAATTTAAAAAAGTAAATCTATTTATTATTTTTGTGCGAAACCAATAAAAAATATGATTACACAAGAGCAGTTTGACCAAGAAGTAAGATCTATAATTGCTAATGCCATTAGAGAAGATGTAGGAGATGGCGATCATAGTTCTTTAGCCTGTATTCCAGAAAATGCACGCGGGCGTGCAAAACTTTTAGTAAAGGATAAAGGTATAATTGGAGGTGTAAATTTTGCAAAAAAAATATTTGCTTACGTTGATAAAAACTTAAAATTAGATGTACGCATTGAAGATGGTACAGAAGTTAAGTTTGGTGATGTAGTAATGTATGTTGAAGGTCCTTCGCAATCTATTTTAAAAGCAGAACGCACTGTATTGAATTCTATGCAGCGTATGAGTGCCATTGCCACTAAAACAAGGCATTTTGTTGATTTGGTTAAGGGTACAAATACTAAAATTTTAGATACTAGAAAAACAACACCAGGCATTAGGGTATTAGAAAAATGGGCCGTTAAAATTGGTGGTGGAGAAAATCACAGATTTGCATTATATGATATGATTATGCTTAAAGACAATCATATTGATTTTGCAGGAGGCATTACCAAAGCCATTGAAACTTCAAAACTGTATTTAAGAGAAACCGGTAGAGATTTAAAAATTATGGTTGAAGCCAGAAACCTTATTGAGGTTGAAGAAATACTTAGAAACGATGGCGTTTACCGTATTTTGCTTGATAATTTTGATTACGAAGACACTAGAGAAGCCGTAAAATTAATTGGAGATAAGTGTTTAACAGAATCTTCAGGCAATATAAATGAAACTACCATTAGGCATTATGCAGAGTGTGGTGTAAACTACATTTCATGCGGTGCTTTAACACATTCTGTTCATAACATGGATTTGAGTTTAAAAGCCATGTAATAATTGTAGTTTTAACCTAAATATTCTTATTTCTGCAATCATAAATTTAATAACTTTGTATGACAAGCAAAATACAAAGTTATATGAGTAAACCCATTGAAGACAAACTAGAAAAAATCCCTCTATTAAACGTCTTAATGCGGTTTTTCAAAAAAATTAAGCTTCCCGGTTTAGAAGGCTTATCGTTTTATGATTTATTAGAACTTTATATTATAGGTATTGTTAAAGGTGCATTAACAACCAGAGCAAGTGCCATTGCATTTAGCTTTTTTATGGCGCTTTTTCCGTTTTTGTTATTTGTTCTTTTTATTATACCGTATATTCCTGTAGAGGGTTTTAAAGGTGAATTTTTGGTATTTTTAGAATCGTTTTTACCTCCAAACACATCCGATTTTTTTATTAATAACATTTTTGAAAATATTGATCAATCACAACGTGGCGGATTACTATCATCTGTATTTGTGCTATCTATAGCATTAATGGCAAATGGTGTAAATGCAGTGTTTTCAGGTTTTGAATATTCGTATCATGAGCAGCTTACCCGTAATGTGTTTAAACAATATTTATACGCTTTAGGTATAGCTTTAATTTTAGCGTTTTTGTTAATACTAACTATTGCATTTTTGGGGTATTTTCAAATATATGTAGTACAGGGTTTATTAAATGCGTTTGCTGTTGATGCTCAAAATGTATTTTGGGCTAATTTTGCTCAGTATTTATTTTTTGTGGCCATGATATATTTAGCAACAGCAACATTGTATTATTTTGGAACACACGAGGGGCGAAACTCAAAATTCTTTTCAGTAGGAGCGCTTTTTACCACTTTATTAATTATGTTGTCATCCTATTTATTTGGCATTTACATAGAAAACTTTGCCCAGTACAATAAGCTTTACGGTTCTATTGGTGCTTTGTTAATATTGCTGTTTTACCTCTGGTTAAATGCTAATATTTTACTGTTGGGTTATGAGTTAAACGCATCATTAAATAAACTTAAAAAAGGCGTTTAAATGCAGTATTTTATTGATGTTATTTTACCTGTGTCGCTTCAAAAGTTATTCACTTATAGTATAACCGAAGCCGAATCTGCTTTTTTAAAAGAAGGTATGCGTGTAGCGGTACCTTTTGGTAAAACCAAAATATACACAGGGTTAGTGTTTAAAATTCACAACCAAGCACCAACCGCTTATGAAGCTAAAGAAATTCATCAAATTTTAGATGAGGTTCCAATTGTAAACAACATACAGCTTCAATTATGGCAATGGATTTCTAGTTATTACATGTGTACATTAGGTGATGTTTTTAGAGCAGCTTTACCAAGTGCTTTTATTTTAGAAAGTGAAACAATAATTACCAAAAACACCAAAAAAGAAATTCATGAAGCTGTTTTAAAAGATGATGAATTTTTAATTTATGAAGCACTTCACCATCAATCGTCTTTAAAAATTCATGATATTTCTAATATTTTAGATAAAAAAAATGTATTACCAGTAATAAAAAGACTCATAGAAAAAGAGGCTATTATTGTTGAAGAAGAAGTTTATGAAAAGTACAAGCCAAAGTTAGTACGCTATGTTAAATTACATGCTAATTATACATCAAACAATCAGCTTCAAAATTTATTAGAAGATTTAGGAAGAGCACACAAGCAAAAAGAAGTTGTGTTAAGTTTATTTTCGTTATCAGCAAAAACTAAAAAGCCTGTAAAAGTAACCGATTTAACTGAGGCTAGCGGCGCTTCTTCAGCTATTATAAAAGCATTAATAGATAAAGGTATTTTACAAGAATACTATATTCAAACAGATAGGTTGCAATATGAAGGCGATGAAGATAATGAGGCGTCAAAACAATTAAATACACATCAAGAAACAGCTTTACATAACATAAACACAAGTTTTCAAACACATAAAGTTACATTGTTGCACGGTGTTACATCATCAGGAAAAACTGAAATTTATGTAAAACTTATTGAAAGTGTTTTAAAAGAAGGCAAGCAGGTGTTGTATTTATTGCCCGAAATTGCACTAACAACACAATTGGTAAATAGGCTTCAAAATTATTTTGGAGACCAAGTTGCTATATTTCATTCAAAATATTCTAATCATGAACGTGTTGAGGTATGGAATAATGTTTTAAATGCATCAGCAAAAGCTAAAATAGTTTTAGGAGCCAGATCGTCAATATTTCTACCATTTACCAATTTAGGGTTAATTTTAGTTGATGAAGAGCACGAGCAATCTTTTAAACAATTTGATCCGGCGCCACGTTATCATGCCCGAGATACAGCCATAGTATTGGCAGCATTACATAAAGCTAATACCTTATTAGGTTCGGCAACACCAAGTTTAGAAAGTTACTTTAATGCTAAACATAATAAATATGGTTTTGTAGAATTAATGCACCGTTACAATAATGTGCTTATGCCAGATATTGAGTTGGTTGATATTAAAGATAAGCACAAGCGTAAACGTATGAAAGGGCATTTTAGTGATAGGCTTATTGAAGAAATAACCGAGGTTTTAAACGAAAAGAAGCAAGTTATTTTGTTTCAAAATCGTCGTGGGTATTCACCAATTGTAGAGTGTAATACCTGCGGGCATTCACCACAATGCCCAAATTGCGATGTAAGTTTAACCTATCATCAATACAGAAGTCAATTACGTTGTCATTACTGTGGTTATGCTGTAATTATGCCAAAAACCTGTATGGCGTGCGGTAGTCCAGATATTGATAGTAAAGGTTTTGGTACAGAACAAATTGAAACTGAAGTAAAGCAATTATTTCCTGAAGCTAATGTTGCTAGAATGGATTTAGATACTACACGAGGTAAATTTGGTTATGAAAAAATAATAACCGCTTTAGAGCAACAAGAAATTGATATTTTGGTTGGTACACAAATGTTAACCAAAGGTTTAGATTTTAGAAATGTTAACTTAGTTGGTATTATGAATGCCGATAATATGCTAAACTTTCCAGATTTTAGAGCGCATGAACGTAGTTATCAGCTCATGGTACAAGTAGCAGGTAGGGCAGGGCGTACCGAAAAGCGTGGTAAAGTGCTTATACAAACCTACAATCCGTATCATAATATATTGCAGCAAGTATCAACTAATAGTTATGTAGATATGTTTAATGAGCAAATGAATGAGCGTTATAATTTTAAATACCCACCAATTTTCAAACAAATAAAAATTACATTAAAACATAAAGATTACAATAGAGTAGAAACAGCCTCTATTTGGTTTGCTAAGTCATTAAGGCAACTATTTAATACAAATGTTTTAGGGCCAGAAGCACCGCCTGTAGCAAGAATTAGAAATCAATTCCATAAAAATATTTTGGTAAAAATTCCTAAACAGCAATCGTTATCAAAAACAAAAGAAGCTATCATTAAAATAAACAATAGCTTCTCTAGTATAAAAGATTTTCGGTCGGTTAAAGTAATCTTAAATGTTGATAACTTTTAGTGAAATAGAAATTAGTATTTAAATTTCGTTTTTGAATTTATCCAGATAAAAAATCAGGATTTTAATTTACTTCATCTTAATATTTGTATTAAACTAAAACAGGTTTAGTTTTTAAAGGCAAGCTTCTAAATATTATTTAAAGCATCAACAAGTTGTGTTTTTTTGTTTCGGCTTAACGGAATTTCATAAGCGCCTACTTCAACATTTTTGCTGTTAAACCTATCAATTTTATCAAGGTTAACAATATAAGATTTATGAATTCTTAAAAATTTACCTTCGGGTAATTCAGCTTCAAAAGCTTTCATTGTAGAAAGTACAACTAAGCTAGTTTCTTCAGTAACTAATTTTACGTAGTCACCTAAAGCTTCAATCCATTTAATGTCTTTTATATAAACTTTACGCTTTTTTAGGTTACTTTTAACAAAGATGTGTTCACCCTCTTCTTCGTTTTGGTTCATTAATAAGCGGTGGTGTTCTAAAGCTTTTTCTACAGATGCGTTAAAGCGTTCTCTAGTAATTGGCTTGTGCAAATAATCGGTAGCATCATAGTTAAATGCTTTAAAAGCATACTCGGTTTTACCGGTTACAAAAATAATTTGCGGTTTTTTGTTTAATACGTCTAGTAGTTCAAATCCATTTAATACTGGCATTTCAATATCTAAAAAGATAAGATCTACTTGGTGCGTATTCAATCCGTTTTTAGTCTCTAAAGCGCTACTGTATTCGGCTATCAAGTTAAGCGAAGGGTGATTTTCAACAAGCTTAACAATAGACAAACGTTGTATCGCTGAATCGTCTACTACTACACAGTTTAAAGTCATAACATTTTATTATTTCGGTTAAGATATCGACAATAGTACAAAAAATTACGGTAAACACCAAAAAACATCGACAAACAACGTTTTTTAACATAATTTTAACAAAAATATTCTGCGTCACAATATAATGAAATTATTGTTGTTTTATATGTATATATTATTTATTTTTGCAGCCAATTTTTTAACAATTAAAATAGATTTTATATGAATCATTATGAAACTGTTTTCATCTTGAATCCCGTTTTATCTGAAGATCAGATAAAGGAAACAGTAAAGAAATACGAAGATTTTCTTGTTTCTAAAGGTGCTAAGATGATATCAAAAGAAGATTGGGGACTAAAAAAATTAGCTTACCCTATTCAAAACAAGAAAAGTGGTTTTTATCACTTATTTGAGTACACTGTTGCTGGTGAAGTAATTGGAGACTTAGAATTAGAGTTTAGACGTGATGAGCGTTTTATGCGTTATTTAACAGTATCGTTAGATAAACACGCAGTAGCTTGGGCAGAAAGAAGAAGAGAAAAACTTAAACAAAAAGCTTAATTATGGCATCATTAGATCAACAAGCAAAAGGAAAAAAAGACGGTGAAATTAGATATTTAACACCGTTAAACATTGAAACTAATAAGCAAAAGAAATACTGTAGATTTAAAAAATCAGGTATTAAATATATTGATTATAAAGATCCAGATTTCTTATTAAAGTTTGTAAACGAGCAAGGTAAAATTTTACCAAGACGTTTAACAGGAACTTCATTAAAGTACCAAAGAAAAGTGTCTGTAGCTGTTAAAAGAGCACGCCACTTAGCTTTAATGCCATACGTAGCAGATTTATTAAAGTAAAATACCGATAACAATGGAACTTATATTAAAACAAGACGTTGAGAATTTAGGATTTAAAGACGATGTTGTAACAGTAAAGAACGGTTACGGTAGAAACTTTTTAATTCCAACAGGTCAAGCTATTTTAGCTACCGTTTCAGCAAAAAAAGTATTAGCTGAAAACTTAAAGCAAAGAGCTTTTAAAGAAAAGAAAATTATTGATGATGCTAATGCTGTAGCTGAAAAGCTTAAAGCTTTAGAAATTAAAATAGCATCAAAAGTAGGTGCAGGCGATAAATTATTTGGTTCTGTAAACAATATTGATGTTGCTGCTGCTTTAGAAAAAGAAGGTCAAGCAATTGATAAAAAATTCATTAATGTAATTGGTGGTAACGTAAAACGTTTAGGTAAATACAACGCTGTTATACGTTTACACAGAGAAGTATCTGTAGATTTACCATTTGAAGTTGTTGCGCAAGCAAACTAAAATGTTAACAATACGTTAATAAAATATTATCATAAAAAAAGGCTACTCAACTGAGTAGCCTTTTTTTTTATTAATTTTGTTAGGTATGCTTGTTATGCATGCATAATAGACTAACTCAATTTTTAAAACAATTCACATGAAAAAATCAACTATTTTATTTTTTTTCTTGTTTTGTAGTTTGCTTGGTTTTGCCCAAGTAACAACATCAAACATTAAAGGCCTTATTGTTGATAGTAACTCTGAACCACTTCCAGGAGCCAACATAGTTGCTATTCATACACCAACAGGTACAAAGTATGGTGCAGCTACAAACTTTGACGGAAGGTTTAACCTTTTAAATTTAAGAGTAGGTGGGCCTTACACCATTACTGTAAGTTTTATTGGATACCAAGAGCAAACTTTTAATGATGTGTTTTTAACCTTAGGTAAAACACAAAATATTGACGTTACTTTAACAGAAGATAGTCAACAGCTTGATGCTGTGGTAATTCAAGGTACTGGTGGTACAGGTACTTTTGGTAGCGATCGTACTGGTGCCGAAACCAGCGTAGGCCGTCGTGAATTAACAAGATTACCAACAATATCAAGATCGCAAGCAGATTTTACAAGGTTAGAACCAACCGCTAGTGGTGGCTCATTTGGAGGTAGAAATGATCAGTTCAATAATTTTTCTCTAGATGGTGCTATTTTTAACAACCCATTTGGTTTAGATGCAGCTACGCCTGGTGGACAAACTGGCGCACAACCAATTTCATTAGATGCTATTGATCAAATTCAAGTATCTACAGCTCCGTATGATGTTACACAGTCTGGCTTTACAGGTGCATCAGTTAATGCAGTAACTAAAAGTGGTACTAATGAGTTTCATGGTACAGTTTATGGGTTTACTAGAAACGAAAAAATGACTGGTAAAAAAATAAAAGGAGAAGAGGTTACTCGCCCAGATTTAAACCAAACACAATACGGCGTTAGTATAGGTGGCCCCATAGTAAAAAACAAATTATTCTTTTTTGCAAATTTTGAAAAAGATGATAGAGATGATTTAGGAACCAAGGGTTGGGTACCAAACACAGGCGCTGGTGGTATTAATGAATCTAGAGTTTTAGAAAGCGATTTAATAGCTGTTAGAGACGCCCTTTTAGCTCAAGGGTATGACCCTGGAGCTTATCAAGATTTTACACATGCATCAGAGTCTACTAAAGGTATTTTTAAATTAGATTGGAATATTAACGATAAAAACCGCTTAGCATTAATTTATAACTTTTTAGATGCTTCACAACAAAAACCAGCACATCCATCGGCTATATATCCACGTGGTCCTGGTGCTTCTACACTTCAGTTTCAAAATTCAGGTTATGAGCAAGTTAATGAGTTAAATTCGGTGCAGTTAGAGTTAAACTCAACAGTATCAGAAAGCGTAACTAATAAATTACAAGTTGGGTATTCACATTTCAATGATTTTAGAAACCCATTTTCAACACCAGCACCAGTAATTAATATTTTTAAAGATGGATCTCCTTACATTGTTGCAGGACATGAACCATTTTCAATAAACAATAAACTAGATCAAAAAGTAATTCAGTTAACCAACAACTTAAACTTTTTTAAAGGAAATCATACATATACAGTAGGGTTTTCATTTGAAAAATTTGAGTTTGATAACTCATTCAATTTAAAAGGTTATGGTTTTGATGTTTTCGGAAGTGTTGATATAAATGATTTTGATGCCGCTGCATATGATTTTGCAGCTGCACAAGCTACTTTTAATGCAAGAAATTCACAGCCAGAAGGAACGGATGGCGGTTGGTTACTTGCCGAAACAAACGTTGGTCAACTAGCATTTTACTTACAAGACGAATGGGAAGTAAATGATAAATTTAAATTAACCTACGGTATTCGTTTTGATAAACCACTATTTTTTGACACAGCAGATAAAGCCCAAAATTTTATAGATACTGATAATGGTGAAATTTATTTACCAGACACACAGTACTTTGATCCTGATACAGGAGAGCCTTTATTAATAGACTCTACACAAATGCCAGGTAACGATTGGTTGATTTCTCCAAGAGTTGGTATTAACTATGATGTTAATGGCGATAGCTCATTACAAATACGTGGTGGTACAGGTGTATTTACAGGACGTTTCCCGTTTGTATGGATTGGTAACCAAGTAAGTGGTGTTGATGCCTTTTTCTATCAAGCGGTTGATCCTGATTTTAAATTCCCACAAGTTTGGAGAACTAATTTAGGTATTGATAAAAAATTAGAAAATGGTATTATTTTAACAGCCGATGTATCATACACCAAAGATATTAACGGTGTGCATGTACAAAATTGGGGCTTAAACAAGCCTACAGGTCAATTACAAGGTGTTGATAATAGAGCTGTTTATACTGATGCAGACCACGCAAAAGCTACCTTGCCGTGGGGTGAAGTTGTAAATGGTAATGCCTATGTTATGACAAATTCTGATAAAGGTAGAATTTGGAATGCTTCGGTAAAAGCACAAAAAAGTTTTGATAATGGTTTGTACACTATGCTAGCGTATAGCTATTTAAATGCTAAAGATGTAAACTCTATTGAAGCTGAAATTACAGGTGATGCCTTCAACGGAAACCCAGCTTTAGGTAATGTAAACAATGATGTGTTAAGTTACTCTAAATATGGTGATACACACCGTTTTATTGGGGTAGCTAGTAAAAAATGGACCTATGGTAATGATAAATGGTCAACTACCTTGTCTACATTTTTTGAATATGCTCAAGGAGCACGTTTTAATTATACTTACGGAGGTGATATTAATGGTGATGGTAGTGCAATTAATGATCTTATTTATATACCAACATCTTCTGAAATTAGCCAAATGCAATTTGCTAATACTGCCGATGCACAAGCTTTAGAAAATTATATTGCTCAAGATGATTATTTAAATGACAGACGTGGCCAATATGCTGAACGTTACGGTGCTTTAGCGCCTTGGAGAGGCCGCTGGGATATTAAATTGTTACAAGATTTTAAATTTAATGTAGCTGAAGATAAAACCAATACATTACAGTTAAGTTTAGATATTTTAAACTTTGGTAATTTACTAAATTCAGATTGGGGTGTTATTCAAGAACCTAACAATACTCAACCAATTGGTGTAACTTTTGATAATGCTGGGGCGCCAATTTATACATTTAACGGTAACCAAACAAAAACCTTTGGTTTTGATTCTAGTTTGGCATCACGTTGGCAAGCTCAGGTAGGTTTACGTTACATTTTCTAGAATACTAGTAGTAATATTATTAAATTTGCGCTTCTAAAAATTAGGAGCGCATTTTTTATGAAATATTTATTAGTTTTTTTGCTTTTTCTGGGGCTATCATGTAAATCAAAATCAAATAAAGTTGAAGAAAATAAACCATCGGTTTTCTTAAGTACCTTTGCATATTCATCAAATGATTCAACAATAATTAGCGTACACAGAGGCGGAAAGGGCCTAAAAAAATATCCTGAAAACTGTTTAGAAACACTTCAATTTATAAATGACAGTATTAAAGGCGCCATTTATGAAATTGATGTAGCCTTAACAAAAGATAGTTTGTTAGTATTAATGCATGATAATGCAATAAACCGCACCACAACAGGAAACGGTAAAATTTCAAATTTCACTTATAAAGAACTTTTAGCATATAATTTGCAAGATGATTTTGGAAATGAAACACAATTTAAAATTCCGTTATTTAAGCACGTTTTACAATGGGCAAAAAAGAATAATGTAATTTTAACTGTAGATATTAAACGCGGGGTTTCTGTAAAAAAAGTTGTAAACCAAATTAAAGAAGCGCAGGCTCAAGATATAGCAGTTATTATAACTTATAGTTTAGATCAGGCAACAGCAGCACACAAAGTTGCACCAGAATTACTACTATCAGTTTCTGCTAGAAATGAAAAAGAGCTAGACTGGTTAATACATTCAGGAATTCCAACCAAAAACATGTTAGCCTTTACAGGTACACGATTGTCTTCTGAAACGTTTTATAAAAAAATTCATTCATACGGAATAAAAACAATTTTAGGCACTTTAGGAAACTTAGATAAGCAAGCAAAAGCAAAAAATGATTCATTGTATAAAGTATGGGCTCAAATGGGTGTAGATATTATTGCTACAGACAGGCCTTTTGATGCTTATAATGCCATAATGAACTAAATTAATTTAATGTTTAAAGAACTACAATGAAATATTCAAGACTTACAAAAGAACAATTTGAAGAACTGCATAAAGAGTTTATAAACTTTTTAGCTACACAGCAAATAACTGCTAGTGAGTGGGAAAATTTAAAAGTAAATAAACCCGAATTAGCAGAAACGGAATTAGATGTGTTTAGTGATTTAATTTGGGAAGGTGTTTTAAATAAAGCTGAATATTTAGAACATATTTCGGCAAAACATATGTATTTGTTTTATCTAGGTGAAGAAAACATGCAAGCCATTGTTATTAACCTAAAAAATGATGTAGATATTACAACTACCGAAGGTTATAATTGGTTACGTGAAAATTTAATGGATGAAAATGTTGAGTTTTTACAGGCAAATAAAGATTACACTGAAGATAAAAACTTAGATAAGTTTAAAATGATAGAACAAGGCGCTGTTATTACTAAAGGCGATTTGTTTAAGTATTTTGATAAGCTTATAAATTAAATTTTATTCCTGCAAAAGCAGGAACCTTTTTCAAGATAAACAGTTATTTTTGTTATTCCGTGTTTAATGCGGAATCTATTTTATAATTTTAAAAGAGATACCTGTATTTACAGGCAAAATTATGGCTCAAAAACCAAGTATACCAAAAGGCACTAGAGATTTTAACCCAGAACAAGTAGCAAAACGTAATTATATTTTTAATACCATACGTGGTGCTTTTGAAACTTTTGGGTTTCAACCTATAGAAACACCAAGTTTTGAAAATTCAGATACGTTAATGGGTAAATATGGTGATGAAGGTGATCGTTTGATTTTTAAAATTTTAAACTCAGGTGACTATTTAAATAAAGCCAATACGGATGCTTATGAGGAAAAAGATTCTAATAAATTAACACCAAGTATCTCAGAAAAAGCCCTACGTTATGACTTAACAGTGCCTTTTGCACGCTACGTTGTACAGCACCAAAATGATATTGAGTTTCCGTTTAAGCGCTACCAAATTCAACCAGTTTGGCGAGCAGACAGACCGCAAAAAGGGCGTTTTAGAGAGTTTTACCAGTGCGATGCCGATGTAGTTGGTAGTAAAAGCTTATGGCAAGAGGTAGAGTTCATTCAGTTGTATGATACCGTGTTTTCTAAATTACAATTAGAAGGCGTTACAATAAAAATTAACAATCGTAAAATATTATCGGGTATTGCTGAAGTTATTGGTGCTAGCAATAAATTAATAGATTTTACTGTAGCGCTAGATAAGCTTGATAAAATAGGCGAGGACAAGGTTAAAGAAGAAATGTTAAGCAAGGGTATTGCGCAAGAAGGTATTGATAAATTACAGCCTTTGTTTTCATTGTCAGGCTCTTTTGATTCGCAAATTGAGAGTTTAAAAACCATATTATCAACATCAAACGAAGGTTTAAAAGGTATTGAAGAACTAGCATTTATTGATAACGCCATTACTGCTTTAGGTTTAAAAACGGCTACTTTACAATTAGATGTTACTTTAGCACGTGGCCTAAATTATTATACCGGAGCTATTTTTGAAGTAGCAGCACCAAAAGGCGTAAAAATGGGCTCTATTGGTGGTGGCGGAAGATATGACGATTTAACGGGTATTTTTGGCCTAAAAGATGTTAGTGGTGTTGGTATTAGTTTTGGCCTTGATAGAATTTACTTAGTACTTGAAGAATTAAATTTATTCCCTGAAGCTGTAAACAAAAATATTGAAGTTTTATTTATAAATTTTGGTGATAACGAAGCGCTTTTTAGCTTAAAAGCTATTAACAAATTACGTGCAAATGGCATAAATGCAGAGCTATATCCAGATGCTGCAAAAATGAAAAAACAAATGATGCATGCTAATAAGCGTAATATACCATTTGTAGTTTTGGTGGGTGAAGAAGAAATAAACTCAAACACCTACACCTTAAAAAATATGGTTACTGGCACACAAGATAAAATTGAACTAGAGCAATTAATTGAAACAGTTAAAAAATAAAAACTAAAGCCCTTAATTTTAAGGGCTTTTTGCTTTTAATACCAAGGCTATTAATAAGTAGTTGTATTAGTTTATTAATACTTTTTTAGAAATAGTTTTATCATCAGTGTAAACATTTAAAATATAAGTACCAGCCTGTAATTTAAATGTTTCAAGGGTTATGTAATTATCATTTGTATTTAAGTATTTGTTTGTAATTAACTGCCCTAAAACGTTGTGTAATGAAACTGATTTTATATGGCTTTTTAATGAGTTTATAATTACAATATTGTTTTCATTGTTAGCGTAAAAAGCTTGAATATTTTTAGTTTCAAAAGTTTCACTGCTTAAAGACTTTGCAGTTGTAGCGCTAAAGGTTAATTCAAAACGGTCAAGGTATTCTCCTGTATTCATGTAAGTTTGGTAATTACCATCTTTTAAATTATGGTATATGTTAAGTGCTTTATCATGTATAAAAATGGTTTTATTATCATCAATATTTTCTAAATAATCAATTTTTAAAGTAATTAAACCAGCTTTATTAATGGTAACACCAAGAGGTAATACCTGTGAATCATCAAAGTTATTTACAGCTTGAATAACAAATTTATCACTATTAACTGTCCAGTAAACATCTTCAATATTAGTTTCAATTAAAGGCGCATCATAACCTAAGTCAAAATTGTTTGAAGCATTATTATCTGTACCAACTAAAAGTTGCCTGTGGTAGCCTTTTGGTGTTGAAAATAACAGCCTTATTTTGGGTCTTGTATCAATTTCAACGTCTTTTATGTTTGATTTATTTGTTTTAGAATTAGATTTTAAAAACAATGAACCAGAATTTGTAAATGTTGATGTTTCTTTAGCAAAAACACGCTGACTATTTTTAAACTGTAGTGTACCACCAACAATTGGCTGAAATAATGTAGAAAGACTTAAAAGCGATGACGATGATGATACAAAGAAACCTTGCCCAACAGGAATATAACGTTCAGGTTGATTAATACCTAAAAGCCCCGAAGCATTTATTCTTAAATCGTTTGAAATTGCTACAATACCACCAATTAAAGTATACGTAGCATAACCACCTTGATATTCGGCTAAATTATGTGAGTTAACAGCAAAATGATCCCAGAAATAAAGGGCGCCATTAATTATGTTACCACTTGGGTTGCGGCCACCACTTATAGTGCCTAAATTGTCTAAAATAAATTCATTAGCATCTAAAGCCGAAGGGTATGGATTTCCAGTTAAATAATCATTGCCAGCAGAAATTATAAGGTTTATATCGCCATTATTTGGCTGCCCATTAAATACATAATTTTGGTTTGTTCCACTAGTTCCGGGGCCTTTCATAGTAAAACCTTCGCCAACGGCTAATGTACCAGAACTGCGCACATGTTGCCATTCAGAATAGGTATTACTGGTTCTGTTTGAATATTTCCATATCCAATAATCGGCCACAGCAATAGGTGATGCGGTTCCATTATAACCAGCACTTAAAAAGTTTAAATCTGGTAAAACCGAAGGTACAGTGTAGTTGGCATTACTAGTTGTTGATACAGGTGAAGACCAATAATTATATAAATAGGTGTTTGCTGTACCTTGTTGGTCTCTTTCTAAATTTCCTGTACTTGAAGTATCAAAATCACTATTTTCAGTTTGAATTAATTGCGATTCGCCTTCTAAATCAATAGTGCCATCTAGTTTTAAATAATGTGTAACAGTAAGCCCAATGCCTTCTGTAGCTGCAGTATCTCCATTTATAGTAAGTTTACCACTGTTAATAATTAAACCTTGTACAGCACAGTTTCTGTGTCTTACATCTGTTGCATTAGCGCCTAGATATATGTTGTTATTAATTTCAACAATATTCCAATTTATAGCAGATCCATCAACAATAGATAATGCGTTTGGTAATGTTTGTACATTGCCGTTTAGCCATGTTGTATTTGTATCCCAAGAGCCGTTATTGTTTGATTTGTACGGTAATGGTGCGGTTTGCCTATCTACGGTATTTAAATTTCTTAAAGCGCCTTGGTGTTCATTACCAGACATGTCATTTGTATTAGTGTATGTGAATACTTGCATTGGGTAGTAACCGGCTAAGTTTGACCACGGAATGCTGTTAATTTCATTATTAGTAACCGTTTGAGGAATTACATCACCATATTCTAATAATAACGAAGCATTGTTCATTAGCTCTTGATTCATAATATATCTTAACTGGTTGGCAGATAAAGCTGTATTCCAAACTCTAACCTCATCAATATTACCTGCAAAAAAGTTTGTTGTATTAGGCGCGTATCCATCGGCAGCTCCTATTATAAATGATTGCGAAGTGCTAATAGGTGCTGGAAAAAATATAGCAGAAGTATCTGCAACTCCGTCAATATACAGTCTAATTCTGCCACTGTTGTAAACTACAGCTACTTGATGCCATTTGTTACTTGGAATGGCAACAGACGATGTTACTAAACGCGCACCACCATTTGCACTAAACTGTACATGCCCAGAAGCATTAATTCTAAAATCATATCCTTCAGTATTTGCAGCATTTCGTTTTGATACTATTGAAGCATTTACAGTGCCAGCATCTCTTTTAATCCATGCTGAAATTGTAAATTCAGTACTATTCAAATCTAAATGATCATCTACATCAATATAATCAGAAGTACCATCAAAATATATAGAGCGTTCAGCAATTATTTGCGGAGCGTAACCAAAAGTTATATAGCTAGCACCATCAAAGTTATAGTTAGTTTCTAAGTTTCCATTACCATCAGGTGTCATTATTCTATAATCTGCTGTAGGTGTAAATGTAGGTGAGTTTGAAATAAACATGTAAAAATTACCAGGAGGCGTCATGTTTCTTAGGGCGTTTTCAGGTATTTTAATTTTACACGAAGGAACATCGCCACCCGTTTCTACTATTTTCCAAACGCGTTGCATAGCAGTAAGAGAAACAGGCGTACTTAAGCCAGAAATACCCGCACTCATATCTACATGTATTGTAGTTGGGGTTAAATTTAAATCGGCCCCATTGTTTCCCCACATTAAAAAAGCTCTATCATTTAGCGTTGTTGTATTTGTACTTATGTTTGTGTTATTAGTGTTGTAAATATTAGATAAACCAATAGTAATTAAGCCACTAATAGCTCCTGTACCATCTGTTTCAGTATTTTGACTTTTAGATTGTTTTTGGTTAAGTGAAGATGCATCATCTCTACCAATACCAGCAACATCATAATTAAAGCCAGCGTTATTATTTGTATTCCAAATTACTACACCTTGAGAATCTATATAGTTAATATCATTAATTCTATAATTTGTTAATACTGAATTTGTAGCTTGTAAAGTTGTACCATATTTAACTGCTAAATACGAATGAATTTTTTGCTGATTAATAGCCGAGTTAGGTGATGTGTATGAAATAATTTCAGTAATTAAACCATTCATTTGTGAGGTTGTTCGGCCAGTAATACCACTACGGCCTATACCAATTAAAAATTGAAGATTACTAAACTCATTAAAGTTTAAGTTTGCGCCGTTACCAGCAACACCTGTAGTATTATCAATTTGTTTACCATTTTTATAAATTTCTGAAGCTGTACCAGCAGCATTTGTTTTTACATTAATAATTAACGGATGATTTTGAAATGCATCTGTTGCCGAAGAATATGAGCGCCCATAAGAAGTTGCATTTGGCGCACTGCTTGAACCATTTGGAAATGAACTGATATTATGTGAAATAATTTCATTTGAATACCTACTAGATACACTACCAAAACCTAAACCAGTAGGGTCTTCATGAAAAGAATCATCAGAATAACGACCACCAATAACAAACTGTCTTCCGGGGTTAAAACTACCTGTATTGGTATTTACAACATCATTACTTTTAACTACCACAAAATATTCTTTTGAGTAAAAACCGCCTTTACCGTTCATGTATTCTAAATTATTGTGGTTAAAATCTACAGCAGGATTAAAGTTTATGTTTCTATTGGTGTTATCTCTGTAAGTTGGGGCAACAGACATGGCAGTAGTAGCATCTTCTTTATCTAAAGCGGTATCAAAAGCTTGGTCTTCCCAAAGGGTTAAAGCATTACCATCGGTAGCTGTAATGCCTGCATTTGCTTTTAACCAAAGTCTTAAATTATTAGCTGCACTACCAGGTGAAGTGGTTGGTGTGTTTAAACTTGTAATAGGGTCTGCTTCAATTAATACATTATCAAAGGCAACGCCTTCATAGTTATTACTAGCATTAGAACTAAATTGAATTCTGAACCTTACATTACTTTGGTTTGAAAAAATAGCATCAAGTAATTCAATGCTAGATTGCCCAAATTGACTATGCGGTGTAAAGCTTGGGGTAGCCGTGTGGCCATCATTATTCCAACCATCAGAACCTAAGGCGGCTACATTATCATTGTACCAATTTGTACCACTACCGCTAGCACCTAGTACCGTAAATGGGCCACCACCCACCGAATATAAAATTCGCATACCATCGTTATTATTTTCAGTGTTATATTTAATATCAATACTAAATTTTAAGTTTTGTAAACCACTAAAATTTAATTGCGGACTTTCAATTACTATGTTAGTATTACTTACATATGAGTTATAGTTTGAGTTTCGCCAAAAGCTACCTTCTCCTATTTCATCAGTGGTAGTAAAAGTATTAGTCCAAACCCATGTGTCATTGGTTGATGTAACAGGTGTCCACCCGCCATTATTGCTATCAAAAGTTTCGTAGTAAGCGGTGTATTGTGGTGGGCCTAATACACCCGAGCCTTGAATGTTAAAGGTATATGAGCCTTCATCAGTATCATTATTATTAATGGTAATAATAGCTGTTCTAATACCTGTATTGCTGGGGTTGAAAGTAATTTCAAAATTGGTGCTACTACCTGCTGCAATAGTATTATTTGGTATAGTTGTTAGTGTAAAATCAGACGCATGTGCACCTGTTATAGAAATGTAAGGGCTAGCGCCAGATAGTGTTAAGGTGTTTGATGTACCTAGGTTTTCAATAGTAAATAAATGTGTTTTAGTTGTGCTGGTAGTTAAAACATTACCAAAATCTGTATTGTCTGTGGTAGAAGGTGTTATATCTCCATCAAAAATAGAAATGCCATTTCCTACTACATTTATTTCGGGTGTAGGCGCAGCATTCCTTAGTTCAATATCATCAACAGCTATATCACCTCTGTAATCATTACCAATAACGCCCCTAAGTCTTAATTTAACAGTTTGACCAGTATAAGCAGAAAGGTTTATTGTAACCGGTGTCCAAGCATTAAAATACGATGTTTGTACTTGACCAGACTGAGACCAAATTGTTGTTGGAAATGTAGCACCACTATCTGTACTAATATCAACATATAATGTACCCATTGTGGCGCCATACATATGATAACTAAATGAAAACTCTGGGTTTGTTAAAGTTGTTAAGTTAAAGCAAGGACTTTCTAAATTTGTAACATCGCCGTTATTTCTTGGGTTTGAGGCTTCAGTAAAAATATAATATGAACCTTGTGCTGCTGTATTAGGCCCTGTGTTTGATGATGGTGTACCACCGTTATTAACTGTCCAGTTAAAATTATCAGCAGAATCCTGTATCCAGGCGCCTACAGTATTTGTTTCAAAATTTTCAGTATAAGGAAATGTATTAATAGTACTTCCGCACGGGTCTGTTCCGTTACCCTCAATGCTAAAAGTATATGTACTTTCATCACTATCATCATTGTTTATTGTTATGGTAGCTGTTCTTGTACCAACAGCACCAGGATTAAATGTTATATTAAAAGTAGTGGTATCACCCGAGGCTATGTTATTGTTTGGTGTAACAGTGACTGAAAAATCTGAAGCATTGGTTCCTGAAATTGACACATAAGGTGCACTACCTGTTAGGTTTAAGTTAGCAATCCCTGAGTTTTCAATAGTAAAAGTATGTGTTAAGCTTCCGCTTGCAACATCAATATTACCAAAACTTGTATTATTAGTTGAAGTTGGTGTTGTAGCTCCATTTAAAATAGTATTGCCATTGCCTGTAATATTAATTTCTGGGTTTATGGCACATGAGCTTCCAGAAACATTGAAGTTTACACTAGTGCCGGCACCAGTTAATATGTTATTATTACTCATGTTTAAAACCGTTGAACCACCAACAGTTATTGTAATGTTGTCGGCCCCATTCCAACCATCACCATAACTGTCATACATTACTATATAATAGTTGCTAGCATCTAATAGGCAGCCAAGGTTAAATGTGTTGTTATATGAACCATTGCTACCATTATATCCATCATCAATAGTTGTAATTAGTGTACCATTGGGTTCGTAAATTTCAACTCTATTCTCACCAGACCAACTAGGCCAATTAACAGTAACAGAAACATTAGAATATGTAGGAGTTGTGTTAATGCCTTCAATAGTAATGTTGTCAATAAAATTTCTTTCATTATTAGCATTGGTATTGTTTGTTATTCTGAATCTTGAGTTTGTAGAAAATGTGTAGCTTGCTGTAGTTATGCTAAATGAAAAACTATGAGGGTTGTTGTTACCAGTTGTTGTAAATTCAGTACCTCTTCGGTATTGTTGTAAGGTATGCCATGAGGTTCCATCATAATACTCTAAATTAAATCCTTCATTTGTATCAACATTATTATTGGCTTTATGGCAAAAAGAAATATCAACTTGATTAAAACTTGTAATGTTTAATGGTGAAGTAACCATTTGTGCGCTACTATTTTGTTGTAATCTTATTGAGTAGTTACCACCGCAAGAAGGGTTTGTATTATTCAAACGTGTAGCACTACCCGAAAGAGACCATATTCCGGTACCAGACTCAAAGGTTTGTGAATTAATAACTGTTTGAGAGGATATTCCTTCAGAAAATAGAGCGCATACCAAAAATATGCAAAACCCTATTGAGAGATTGAGTTTTTTCATGTGAGAGAGTTGGTTTAAATAGCAATGCACCAAATATAAATACTAAAATCCATAAAACGCAAAAAAAATCGATGAAATGCATTTTGTTTTAACAAAAATATAAGGAAAGTTAAATAAAGAGTACTTTACTTCTCTTCATACTTAAAGTGTTTTACATTAAAATAAGATGTAAGGTGTGCCTGTTATATTATCTCTCAGTATAAAATTTGAGATAATAAAATTAAAAGAGCTTATTCAAAGTTTGTAAAATAGATAACCCTAAATTATGCACTAATTTTTTGTGAATTTTTTAGTAATACGCTTACCATTAATTTCTACAGTAGCAATATAAACACCCGGAACTATTTTAGGTAAGCTTATTTCTAAATAGCCTGAGGTTTCAACTTTTTTATTGTTTGTAATTAATTTACCTAAAAGCGAATATACTTGAATAGATGTAATGTTACTATGTTTTGGGTTATTTATTATTAAGCGCCCTTTTTTATTTGAATATAAAATAGAAGCATTGGTTTGCTCTTCAAAATCATTGTTACTTAATGTTTTGTTTGAGGTATTTACAAAGGTTAATTCAAAGCGTTGCAAATGTTCACCAGCAGTAATATATGTTTCATAATTTGAAGTGTTTAAATTGTGAAATATATCAAGGTCTTTGTCATGTAAAATTACTTGTGTTTCATTATCAAAATTAATAAGTTCATCTAGTTTAAAAGTAATGTTTCCTGCTTTATTTATTTTAGTGCCTAGAGCTACTGTTTGGCTACTGTTTATAGTGTTTACAGCTTGTATTATTAATTTTGAATTATTTAATAACCAGTAGGCATCTTCTTTGTTGTTTTCTATTAAAGCACCTTCATAGCCTAAATCAAAATTGCTAGTTGCCTTAGTATCTGCTCCTAAAAGTAATTGACGGTGATACCCTGTTGGAGTACTCGCTAATAAACGTAATTTTTGTCGGGCATCAGTAGTATCATTACTATTAATTACTTTGGTGGTTTTAATTAATTTTTCAACAGACTCATCATGCGCTTCTTCTTTTTTAAAAGCCCTTTGATTATTGTTAAAAATAATGTTTCCGCCATTAACAACAGGGGTATTTGTACTACTATTTACTGTTGAAGACACAATAAACCCTTGCCCAATAGGAATGTACTTTTTAGGCACCTTTGTTTGAGGTGCATTTGCTGTGTTTAAGCGCAAATTGTGTGTAAGTGCTTTAACACCTCCCATTAAAGTGTACATTGCATAACCGCCACTATACTCTGAAGGTTGATGTGAATTTACAGCAAAATGATCCCAATAATAAATAGCGCCATTTATAATGTTAGAGGTATTGTTTCCGCCATTAAAAACAGATATATTATTTTTTATAAACACATCGGCATTAATAGCAGATGGGTACGGATTTCCAATTAAATAATTGTTATTAGCAACAATGCTTAAGGTAATATCACCATTATTAGGTTGCCCTTTAAACACGTAATTTTGATTGGTATTATTTGTTCCAGGGCCCTTCATAGTAAAGCCCTCACCAGCGGCAATTGCACCCGTACTACGTACGTGTTGCCATTGTGAGCAATTTATGTTAGGGTTATTAGCATATTTCCAAATCCAATAGTCTGCATTTTTAACTGGCGAAGCGCTACCATTATACCCTGAAGTTAAAAAACCTACATTATTTATAACATTTTTTGCGGTATAATTGGCATTACTAGTAGGAGCAACAGGTGATGACCAATAATCATATTTATACGTATTGGCAGTACCTTGTTGGTCTCTTTCTAAATAGCCTATACCACTTGTGTCATAATAACTACCAAGCGTTTGAATGAGTTGAGATTCGCCTTCTAAATCAATAGAGCCGTTAATTTTTAAATAATGTGTAACAGTTAAGGCAAACCCAGTTTTGTTGTTATTATTACCAGTTAAAACCAGTTTAGCTCTTGGGTTAATAAGTAAGCCCAATACACGCCTTTCGCCATTGTTTTGTGCAGGAATTAAACTGTTGTTATCATTACTTAAAGTAACATTGTGGTTAATTACAGCTATGGTATTGTTAATGGTTTGATTAGAAAAGCTACAAGATTTAGCACCAGGTATGTACTGTACATTTCCGTTAAGCCAGGTGTTTGGGTTATCCCAATGTCCAGTTTGCGCAGTTTGGTAAGGTATTGGGGCTGTTTGAGGTTCTAAACTTTTAAAATTAATCATTGAAGCATCATTATTGTATTTTGATGCGTCTTTTACACTTCCAAAAACCAAAACGTTCATAGGGTAGTAGCCCAATAAATTGTTCCATGAAATTATATTAATATCATTTTTTTGTATTGAAGCAGGTAGCACTTTACCAGCAACATTAAACTGAGCGTCTTGTTTAATTTCTTGATTCATGATAAACTGAATTTGGCTATTGGTTAAGGCCGTTTTCCAAATTCTAACTTCATCAATACTACCTTTAAAATGGTTTTTAGGGGTTTTATGGTTTGATGCGCCTATTAAAAAATGGGCATCGGTACTATTTTGTATAGCTGGTTTTGTTGAGGTTTCATTATCTAAAACACCGTCAACATACAATTTAAACATATTATTATTACCATTGTAAGTTACTGCAAAATGATGCCACTGATTTTTTAAAATAGCTGTTGAAGCTTCAATATTATAGCTAATGTTATTGTTTTTCCAAGAAAACTTAAATGTATTGTTGGTTGTTGTGGAAACAGCATAACCATTGGTATTGTTAAGTTTTGATACCACATCAAAGTTGCCATTAGAAGCCAATTTAACCCAGCCACTAAGTGTAAAACTAGTATTGTTTAAATTGTGAACATTACCAGCACTTAAAAATGAATTGGCGTTGTAAAATGCAGCTGCTCTAGGAATTTCAGGTGTTATGTGTGTTGATGCAAACGTTACATATTTAGTGCCTGTAAAATAGAAGCTAGTTTCAAGGTTTGTGTTGTTGGCTTTTAACGTTACAGATGTAACATGGCTTGTAAAGTTTTCATCATTAGCAATTAACATTACATAAGCACTATTGCTGTTTTTTGTGTTTGCAACTAAATGTTCAGGAATTGAAACTTTAATTGTGGGTACAGTATCAGTAACAATAAATTTCCAAATTCTTGCAATAGGTATAGCACTTACATTGGTTGTGGTGTTAGGTGTTGAAGCGCTGTAATTTATGGTTATTGTAGATGCTGATAATGTACTTTTATTATTATGCCCACATGCAATAAAACTTTTATTATTAAAAAAGGTTTCGGTGTTTTTCTGGTTTGAAGTTGCTATGGTTTTTATACCAATAGTTATATTATCATTTGAGAAATGAGATTGTTTTTTATTAAAGTTTGATGCATCATCTCTACCAATTACTAGTACGTTATTGTTAAAATTTGCATTTTCAGAAGTATTCCAAACAATATTACCATCAGTGCCTGTGTAGTTCTGGGCTATATTATTTTGTGAAAATATTAGTGTACCGAAGCACAATAATATTTGCAAAGGCAAATACCTTGAGAGAGGGACAATTATTTTCATGGTTGGTTAAGTTTTTAGCTTTGGGGGCTAATTACTCGTCAAACGTATGAATAATGTCTTTTAAATGCAAAAATAATCGATTAAGTGTGTGTTTTATTTTTAAAAAGAGAGAATAAACTTTCTTTTTTGTGATTACTAAGATGAATTAGCAATTTGTGATAATATTCATAAAAAAACCTCAGATTTAATATCTGAGGTTTTTAGCTTCTTAATAAAAAAGTGGGGTGTTAATCAACATGAGCATCAACAGCGCCACCAATATTGTTTTCAGTATAACCTTCAAGCGTTATTTTATAGGCATGAGCGTAATTTGAAGGGTAGTTTTTTGCAGCATTAATTATAAGCCCTTCGTCATTTCTTTCCCAAGTAATAGTTTCATTACTGCCTAAAAGTTCAATGTTTTCAATTTTTGAATTTAAAAGACCAATTTGTTTGCTAAAAGATTTAATAACTGTTTTTTCAGAAGGTTTATCCATTACTATGGCATAAAACACTTTATCTGATTTTTTAGTAAATCTAATATCTTTATTGGTATATTCAATTTTTAATTTTTCAACTTTATGGCCACCTTCTGGTAATCTTGTTGGGCCTTCGCCAAAAATAGTGTAAGGTCTTGTGCCATAAATAGCTTCACCATTAACCTCTAACCAAGCTCCCATTTCTGTTAATAGATTAACCATAACATCGGGTATGGTTCCATCAGGATTGGGCGGAACATTTAATAGCATTAACCCGTTTTTAGATACAATATCAACAAGTATATCAATAAGTTCATTTGGTGTTTTAAATTTAGCTCCAGGTCTGTAAAACCAAGCACCAGGAGACGTATCAGTTAACCAAGCATGTTCTTTAGGTTGGTTAGGGCGGCCTCTTTCATAATCTTTAACAGCAGCGTTTTCATTAAATGTAGTTTCTTTGTAGCAAACCACTACGTCTTTTCCCCATTCTAAACCTTTGTTGTAATAATACGCTAAAAATTCAGTTCTACATTCTTCTGTCATGTTTTCTAGCCACCAGTCAAACCAAATTAAATCGGGTTGGTAAACGTCAATAAATTCTTTTAATTTTGCCCACCAATCTGCATAAAATTGTGCATCAGGGGTATCAGAATCTAAAGGGTGTGGGTTGGTGTATAAGTCATAATCTTTTGGGTTTATACCTCCATGAGCGTGTGCAGGTGCAAAGTATTTCCATGTAAATGCGTGGTGGAAAGACCCCATAAATTTCATGCCTCTAGCTTCAATTTCTTTTTTCAATTCAGCCGAAGGATCTATGCCTCCATAATTCATAGAATTCCAACGTGTAGATTTTGCATCCCACATAGCAAAATTATCATGATGCATGGCTACTGGTCCAGCAAATTTAGCACCAGATTTAGCAAATAATTCGGCCCAAGCTTTAGCATCAAAACCAGAAGGGTTAAACTCTTCAATTATGTGTTTATATCCGTATTTTTTTGGATTTCCATATTTCTTTTTGTGGTGAATGTAGTTATTTGATGGTTTTCCGTTTTTGGTAGGTACTTTTTTTCCATCTTCATACATTTTCATTCCGTGCCAACCGGCATACCAAGTATTAGGGTCGCTTCCTACAAAAGCATTACTTACAGGTCCCCAATGGGCATAAATACCAAACTTAGCATCTTGAAACCAATCTGGTGTAGCATTTACGGTGTTAACAGATTCCCAAGTAGCTTTGTATGGCTCCTTTTTTGTGTTTTGGGCATTTAAGTTTAGAGCTAAACCTAAACTTAAAACAAATAATAATTGGCGTGTTTTTTTATGTAACCGCATTTTAGTGTATTTTGTTTTTTAGTGTTAATAGAAATATTGTTCCTTTAAAAAAGGATATCTACTATACAAAGCTAATTTTAAACCAAACGAAGTTTTAAGACATATGATTTAGTTTAGGCTACATATGATTTTTAAAAAGAAATTAACAGTAACTAGTGTCTTTTTCATTATAAATTACATTGTATATTTATAGTATCTCTCAACAGAACTGAATTAATTATGACCCTAAACAAACGTTTTATTACTACTTTTATTAATAGTGTTGTTTTTACAATTACACTTATTACTAACGCCCAAAGCAATATAAAATTTGAGCGTATTACCACAAGTGAGGGTTTATCGCAAAGCGATATTAACTGTATATATCAAGACAATGATGGCTTTATGTGGTTTGGTACTTTTGATGGTTTAAACAAATACGATGGTTATAAATTTGATTATTATGTACCAAACCCAAACAATAATAATAGTATTAGTAGTAATATAGTTTTTACTATTAGTGGAGATACAAAAGGTAATTTATGGATTGGTACCACCGGAGGCGGTTTAAATAAACTGAATAAAAAAACCGAAACTTTTACCAGAAATTACCATATAGAAAGTGATAGTACTACTATTGATAGTGATATAATAAGAGTGGTTTTTGTTGATAATAAAGATAGAGTTTGGGTAGCTACCGACAAAGGCGTTAATTTATTAATAAATGAAACACCGGAAGGAAAAATGATATTTAAGCGCTTAGAGCTACCATTTAATAAAATTATAAAAACAATTTACCAAGATAAAACTGGTACCATTTGGTTTTCTGCTACTGAAAAATTATTTGAACTTGTAGAAACTAATGATGGCGCATTTAAATTTAAAAAACTTAATTACAGGCCCGATGTACCCAATACCACTATTTCATATTTAGGTGAAGATAAAAAAGGCAATTTATTAATTGGTACATCCAAAGGGTTATTTGTAAAAAGCTTAAAACACAAAAAAAGAAAAGCCAGACATATTTTAAAAAACCCCGTAAAATCATTAGTTATTGATAATGATAACCACTATTGGGTTGGTACAAATAATGGTGTTTTACAATATGAACTTAATGATAAAGGTAGGCAGTTAGTAAAAGAAAACCGTTTCACCTATGACCCTGTTAACCCTAATAGTTTAAGTAAAAACTTGGTAAATATATTGTACAAAGACAAAACAGGCATTATCTGGATTGGAACCAACGGCGGCGGTGTAAATAAAGTAAACCCCAAGAAAAAACAATTTCTTCATGTAAAAAAAACATCAAGCCCCAATAGCTTGAGTTATGATAAAATTAGAGCTCTTTTTGAAGATAGTTTAGGGAATATTTGGATAGGTACCGAAGGTGGTGGCTTAAACTTACTGCCTAAAAGTGAAATAGGAACTTACACCAACTTTAAAAAATTTGAAAAGGTTTTAAGAGGTTTTGCACTACAAGAAGTAGAAATAAATAACCGTAAAAAATTATTAATTGGAGATGGTAATAAACGCGGTTTATACATGTTAGATATTGAAGATGCAATTAATAAACCCAATACTAAAGTAGAACTATTGTTAGAAACAACAAACAGTGTTTTTTCTATACTAAAAGATGCAGATAATACTATTTGGGTAGGCACATACAATGGTGGTGTGTACAGAATGGTAAAAAATGATAAAGGTACTTACAATGTTTCTGAATTTACAAACAACCCTGAAAATAAGTACAGCATATCTAACAACATAATAAGATATATATACCAAGATAGCAAAGGTAATATTTGGTTTGCAACAGGTGATGGCTTATCAAAGCTAGAATATAATGAGCTTTTAGAAGAAGACCCTATGTTTGATGTTTACAAAACAAACAAACAAGATGCTAACTCTATTAGTCATAATTACATAATGCCAATTTATGAGCACTCATCGGGTGATATTTATATAGGAACTTTTGGTGGCGGCTTAAATAGGTATATGCCACCAAGAAATGGCAGCCCCGAAAAATTTATACGGTATTATCAAAAAGATGGTTTAGCAAATAATGTAGTAAAATCTATTTTAGAAGATCATTTGGGGCATATTTGGGTATCAACCAATAAAGGGCTTTCAAAATTTAACCCTGAAAACCAAACCTTTAAAAATTATGATGTTAATGATGGTTTACAAGATAACGAGTTTCAAGAACTAGCAGGTTTAAAGTTAAGTTCAGGAGCTTTAATGTTTGGTGGTATTAACGGTTTTAACGTGTTTACACCAAGTCAAATAAATGATAATGTATTGCCATCAGAAACCATAATATCAAATTTTTCAATTTTCAATGAAATAGTAAAAGTAGGTAAAATATATAATAAAACTGTGGTTTTAGACAGCGCCATAGCCTATAAAAAACACTTAAATTTAGCCTACGATCAAAATAGCTTTACAATAGAATTTACGGGGCTGCATTATGAAGCGCCATTAAAAAATAAATTTACATATAAATTAGAAGGTTATGATAAAAACTGGGTTACATCAACATCCAATAACAGGTTTGCAAATTACACCAATATTTCACCAGGAAATTATACGTTTAAAGTAAAATCTTCAAACAGTGATGGTGTTTGGGATGCCACACCAAGTACATTAAGTTTATACATAGCACCACCTTTTTGGAAAACAAATTTTGCCTATTTTATTTATACCCTATTTACTATTGGGCTTTTATTAGCATTTAGAAAATATACCATTATAGGTACAACCCGAAAGCATCAATTAGAGTTAGATCAATTAGAAAAAGAGCAAAAAGAAGAACTTCAAAAAATAAAATTAGAGTTTTTTACTAACATTTCACATGAGTTTCGTACACCTTTAACACTCATAAAAGGACCTTTAGATTATTTACTAACATCTAACACAACAAAAGATAATGAAGTAGTGCAAGAGCAAGCACAAATTATGCTAAAAAACACCAATTATTTATTAAGATTGGTAAATCAACTATTAGATTTTAGAAAAATAAATCAAGGTAAAATGAGGCTGGTAATTCGTAATACAGAAATTATCAATTTTATTAAAGACATTGGTGAACCTTTTCAGTTTATAGCGCATAAACAAGATATAGATTTTAACATAAAATCACCTCATAAAAGTATTAAAGCATGGTTTGATCATGATGCATTAGAAAAAATTACTAAAAACTTATTGTCAAATGCATTCAAATTTACACCCGCAGGAGGCGAGGTTACCATTAATATTTTAAAAGAAACTGAAACACAACAAAATGATACTACAGATTTTGTTGTAATTGAAGTTAAAAACACAGGCATTGGTATTAGTAAAGATGATATTGAAAATATTTTTGAACGCTTTTACACTAAAAAGAACAAAAAGCGAAATAACGATTTTCAAAACGGAGCTGGCATTGGGTTAGCGTTTACTAAAAACCTTATAAATTTCCATCAAGGAACAATAAAAGTTGAAAGTGAACCTAATGAAACAACTACATTTATTGTAAAATTACCACAGCGTAAAACTGCTTACGAAAAAATACCCGAAATAAGTATAAAAGAAAAAAATGAAAGCGATTTTCTTGTAAGAAGTTCAGAGCAAGAATCATTTGCTATTCAATTAAATGATGAAATAACAGATTCTCAAATATCAAGTTCACGCTCAAAACTACCTGTTTTATTAGTGGTTGATGATAATAAAGATATTAGAAACTTTATAAAGCGGGCTTTAGGTGAATCATACAAAGTATTAGAAGCATCAAATGGTGCCGAAGGTTTAGAAATAGCCAATAAAAGTATACCAAACATTATATTAACCGATGTTATTATGCCAGTAATGGATGGCATTGAGCTTTGTAATGTATTAAAATCACAAAACGAAACTAGCCATATTCCGGTTATTATGCTAACAGCAAAATCTTCAAACGAAAGTGAAATTGAAGGTTTAAAAATTGGAGCCGATGGTTACATGAAAAAACCATTTGATATAAATATATTAAAACTAAAGCTCAGTAATATTTTAAAGTACAGAGAAGGTTTAAAAAAGAAATTTAATAGAGAAATAACCCTACAACCCGAAGAGGTTACTGTAACATCACTAGATGAAAAATTCTTAAAAAAAGCTATTGAAATTGTTGAAAAACACATGATGAATACCGATTTTAATGTAGAGCTTCTAGTAAAAGAAATGGGGCTAAGTCGTAGTAATTTATACGTTAAATTTAAAGAGCTTACAGGGCTTTCATCAAGTGCGTTTATTAGAAACATTAGATTAAAAAGAGCCGTACAACTCTTAGAACAAAGCAATTTTTCTGTAAAAGAAATTATGTACATGACAGGGTTTAATACATCATCATATTTCTCACAATGTTTTAAAAAACAATTTGGTATGTTGCCCAGAGAATACGTAAAAAAAATAAAAGCCGAAAAAGCTAAAGCGTCTCAATAAGTAGAGCGTTTATAAAACCATTTGTTTAGTTTTTGCAATTTAAAACCCTTGTTTTTACAAGGGTTTTTGCGCTTTTAAACCCATATCTAACAAAATTAAAATCATATCTAAAGTGCTTGCAGTTAATTAATTTCAAAATTTGTTACACTAACAAATAAACAGACTAAATAATGAATTTGAAATTATTTTATTATTGTAAATCCAAGGTGTTTATAACCTATTTTTTAGGTGTGTTATGCTTAGGTTTTGCAAGTGCGCAAACAACCACTATAAGTGGTAATGTACAAGCTGAAGGTATGCCGTTACCAGGAGTAAGTATTTTGGTAAAAGGTACAAGTACAGGTGCAGTGTCAGACTTTGATGGAAACTATGCCATTAAAGCAAACACAAATGCTGTACTAGTGTTTAGTTATTTGGGTTATGAAACCCAAGAGGTTGCTGTTAATGGTAAAACACAGTTAAACGTAACTATGCAAACAGATTTGTCTACACTTGAAGAAGTTGTAGTAGTAGGCTATGGTAAGCAAAAGAAAAAGGAAGTTACAGGTGCCGTTGGCCAAGTAAAAGCCGAGGTGCTAGAGCAAACAACCACATCAGATATTGGTACCGCTTTACAAGGGCAAATAGCAGGTGTAAATATTGCATCTAGCTCTGGTGCTCCAGGTGAAGAGGCTAATATTTTAATTCGTGGTTTTAGCTCGTTAATTGATGGCCAAAACAGCCCTCTTTATGTAGTTGATGGTATTCCTTTTGATTCAGACCCTCAATTAAGTATTAGTGAAATTCAAACCATTGATGTTTTAAAAGATGCAGCATCAACATCAATTTATGGTGTGCGTGGTGCAGGCGGTGTTATTTTAATTACCACAAAACAAGGCAAAGTGGGTCAAATGGATATTCGTGTAAATACTGAATATGGTATGCAAACAATAGCCTCTACATTTCACAATATGACCAAAGAAGAATACACCTATTTACATTTGCTACGTGGTGCATTAAATACTGATAAACCTCAAGGTGGTGTAGATGGTGATATTCACCGAAACTCTAGTTATTTTACCAATAATACAAATATAGGAGATGTACTTTTAAATAACAATGCCATAATTCAAAATCATTCAGTAAATGTATCTGGTGGTAAAGATGGTTTAACCTATAATTTTAATGCCAACTTTTATCAACAAGAAGGGGTGTTTTATAATTCAGATTATAAAAGGTTTAACGTACGTGCAAATACACAATTTACTAAAGGTAAATGGAAAATAACAACAGGTTTAACCTTTAAAAGAGATGAGAAATTGGTGCCATGGAATGGTATGATGAATAGAATTTATGAGTATCAAGCGTTTAGGCCTGCTGTAAATTTAGATGAAAATGTGCTGGATAATATATCTGAAATAAGTACTGATGATCCAACTGAAGATTGGAAATTAAACGAAGCCAGAAACTTGGCAAATGCTTTAAGAAATATTAAAACAGAAGAAAATAGAGATGGTAACAGTCATGCCGGAAATATTCAGTTTGAATTAGAAGCTACAAAAAATTTAACGTTAACAGGCCGTTTTGGTATAACTTACAATGACCAAAAGTGGGTTAGAATTATTCCAAGATATGATATTTATAACACTGATGGCAATTTAATTGTTAACCCAAACAACATCACATCGCAAACGGTTACAGACCTCACATCATCTAAACTAACATCAGAGCAGTTTGCAACCTATAACAAACAATTTGGCAAGCATAAAATTACAGCGCTTTTAGGTACTTCTTTTGAAAAATCTAAAAATGAAAGGTATCAAATTGAAGTTAGAAATAATTTAAACCCAGCCATTACTGTACTTGATAATTATGAACTCATTTGGGATATAGAATCTGGCGGACAAGATTTTACCAGAACATTAATTGGTAACATAGCCAGATTACAATATAATTTTGATGGTAAATATCTTTTAAGTGCAAGTGGAAGATATGATGGATCTTCGCAGTTTAGTGAAGATAACAGGTGGGGTTTTTTTCCATCAGTATCTGTAGGTTGGAACGTAGATCAAGAAAACTTCTGGCATCCGTTTAAAAAAGTTGTAAACTCATTTAAAATTAGAGCAGGTTACGGTACTGTAGGTAATGATAGGTTTTCGCCATATAGCAATCAACCGGTTGTAGAACCAGGTAGAGATTATGTGTTTGGTAGCAATAGCCCTTCAAGTGATGTAAACAACCCAACAAACGAACAAGGTGCTTTAGGAACAACTCAATTAGAATACGCAAATGAAAACCTTGGCTGGGAAACCTCAGTTGAGCAAAATATAGGTGTAGATTTAGGGTTGTTTAAAAACAAATTAACACTATCTGCAGATTTATATAAAAATGAAAAGAAAGATTTACTATACCAAATAGTTAATCCGCCATCAACAGGTGTGTCTGGTGAGTTTAGAAATACTGTATTTAATGTTGGTAACATGGAAAACAAAGGTTTAGAACTTGCAGCAAAATATAATTACAGAGGTAAAAAAGGATTTAGCTGGAATGTTTCAGGAACATTCACAACAAATGAAAATGTTGTTACAAAAACAAGTTTAAACAATCCAATAATTTATTTAGATAGAGGCTTCATTTCAACAAAAGGAACAAGAGAGTTAGTAACCGTAATTACAGAGGGTTATGAAGCTGCAGCATTCTTTTTACGTGAAACAGCTGGTGTTATTAAAACACAAGAGCAGTTGGAAGCATACCAATTAATAGATCCAAGTGCTAAAATGGGTGAGTTAATGTATGTAGATCAGCCAACTATTGATACTAATAATGATGGTATACCTGATGCGGGAGACGGCACTATTGATGATAATGATAGAGTATATGCTGGCTCTGGTACACCAGATTTTGAAACAGGTTTAAACTTTTCAGCAAAATATAAAGGTATAGATTTTAGTATGCAATGGTACGGCTCATTTGGAGCAGAAGTTATGAATGGTAGTAAAGCTTATGCCTACCAAGCAGGTGTACATAAAGATTTGTTTTACTCATGGACACAGCATAACACAACCTCAAACATACCATGGTATAACGGTAATAATACAAGATCATACAGAGGGGCTTCATCTTTATTTCTTGAGAATGCCGATTTTGTAAGGCTTCGTAACATAACACTAGGGTTTTCATTCCCTAAAGATGTTATTGAAAAAATGGGCTTGAGTAAATTTAGGTTTTACGTACAAGGTCAAAATTTATTAACCATTACAGATTATACTGGTTTTGATCCTGAAGTTGGTGGTAATGGTTTAAGTACGCGTGGTATAGACCAAGGTAGATACCCAATAGCTTCTCAAGTTAAGGCAGGTATCCAACTTCAATTTTAATATAAATATTATGAAGATGGAAAGAAATTATAACGAAATAAAAAATAAAGTGTTAATAATGAAAAAGACATTTATAAAAGGCTTAATTCCGCTACTTATTTTTGCCTGTACATTTCAATCATGTGTAGATGAATTAGACCAAGTAAACCCTAATGCTTTAACATTAGGTACGTTTTGGCAAACAACAGCCGATTTAAATACAGGTTTAAATGCCGTTTATGCAGCCATGAGAGATGAAGATATTCTAGGAATTCTTTGGGATTATACCCGTACAGATATAGCGGTACCGTTTTCTCAAAGAAGTAATGCTATAGGAAACCCTATTTATGATCAAACCTTTGATTTAACAACAAATGAAGTACAAAATAAATGGGATGCTTGTTACAGAGGTGTGTTTAGAGCCAACCAAGTAATTGATGCTTACAATAGGTTAAACCCTTCAATTAACGATGAAACAGCTAGTTTAATTTTAGCCCAAGCAAGAGCGTTAAGAGGCTATTTTTATTACACATTGCACCATACATTTAATAATGGTTCAGTGCCGTTATTTGAAACAGTACCAACAGATTTTAATGATTTTCAAATAGCATTTTCTTCTTCCGAAGAAATTAAAACATTCTTTAGAGCAGATTTACAATATGGTTTAGATAATTTACCCGCAACATACAACGCATGGCAATCTGAAGTTGGTAGCGGTAATTTAGGAAGAATCACAGCCGGTTTTTGTGAAGCCTTATTAGGAAAAAGTTACTTAAACGAAAACGATTTTACAAATGCTGAAATATATCTTAAAAACGTAATTGATAACTATAACTATCAATTAACTGATGATTTATCAGAATGTGTAACAGGCATTGCAGAGTTTAATAATGAATCAATTTTCGAAATTAATTATTCCTATGAAGCCAACCCTTTAGGTTTAGATGAGCAAAACCTTTCACAACGTATTACACACTTTTTAAATGACGGAAACAGAATACAGTTTTCATCATGGTTAACACTTAAATACAGAAATGAAAGACCAGACCCTGCAGACCCTGCAAACTATGTAAACAGAAATGTTTATGATGCCAGTGGAGATTTAGAAAGCATACAAGAAAACGTTTTAAGAATGTACAGCTTACGTATGAACAACTCAATATCATCTGTTGATGATAGAGATGACAGAATGTACGGTGTTGAATTAGCTGATTACGGTACCGAAACATCGGCAGCTCCACACGCAAGACAATTTCCTAACTTTATTAAAAAGTTTACAGGCTGGAATACAAATAACGGTGGTATTGGTGAAGCAGAAGATCCTGAAAAAGATAACAGATCTGATATTAATATACCAATAATGCGTTTAGCTGAAGTTTATTTAATGTATGCTGAATGTATGATTGAAAAAGGCGATTTATCTGAAGCATTACGCTATATAAACCGCGTTAGAAAACGCTCTCATTTAATTTTATTAGGAAGCTCATCTGATGCCGGAGCAGAATTTTCAGGTACTGCAACATATTATAATGATATTGATTTAGATTTAACAAATGGTGAAGAGCCGGTAACGCTTCAAAACCTAATGGAACATTTAAGGTTTACCGAAAAACCTCTAGAGTTAGCACTAGAAGGAAATCGTACTATAGATTTAAGACGTTGGGGCGTTTGGAAACAGCAATTAGAACACTTAGCACAATTTGAGTATGATGCGTGGCACTTTAAAAATAACGCTATGAGCAAAAACCCAACCAGGTGGCGTTGCTTTATCATGCCAGCAGGTCAGGTACCATCTTACCCGGCAAACACAGAAGCGCCAGATTATGCTTTTAGGCAACCAGCCAACCTAAATTCTAATGCCAACAGAAGAACAAATGAACCTTTTTTAAGAGATAATCTTTTAGGTTCTCAAAATTTTATTGAAGAGGTACACAGCTATTTACCAGTGCCACAAGATGAAATTAATGCTAATTTAAATTGGAATCAATAATTTAATGTTTATGGTTTAAAACCAAAGCATAAAGCAAAATTTAAGATTATGAATAAAACAAATAATATATTAAAATCATTGTGTTTGTTATCATTACTTATAAGTTCTTTTGTTAGCTGTAGTGATGATGAATATGAAATACCAGGATCATTTGTAGACCTCTCAATAACCATGACCTCTGGTGCTGCTGCCGAAAGAGAATCTGAAGTTAATAGATTTTTCTCTTTCTCTGATATTTCAGCAGGAGCAGAGTATAGTGAGTGGAGAATACCAAATTCAGCCTTCTTTTTAGAAGGTCCAATTCCTAATAATTTAGATAATCATGATGCATACATAGCAGAACCTTCAAACAGAAAAGTATCTTCAGAAAAAACAGTACACGTACTCTGGAAAAAAGGAGATTCTTTAACTAAAGTAGGATATTTTGGGGTGTTTCCAGATTCAACATCATTTAGGTTTCCGGCTTACTGGGATTCAGATTTAGGCGAAAATGTTGAAGATACTATTAAAACAGTTAAAAGAAACGGTAAATGGGTAGCAGAATACTGGTTTAATATTGATGTGTATGATACCGTTGTAGCTACACCACAAGTTAGGTATTTAGATGAAACTATACTAAACCATAATAACACTCAAACTGTTACTTTAACTTTTGGCGATAAATTGATTTTTGAAGATTTAAGCGGCTTGTTAGAAAACAACAATGCAAGACCCAATACTACTGTTTGGAGAATGCATACCACCGAAGCGAATGAAGAAGATCAAACAAATGCATACAGAAATAGTTACACACGAACAAATTTAAGAGAGCGTGTAATAGACACTATTACCTTTGATGAATTAGGAGAGTTTAAAGTAGAGCTAACAGCCACACGAGAAAGAACTGATAATTTAAAGCAAAGCCAAAATACATACAATATACCAACAATATTTAACGTAATTCCGTTAACTGAGCCATTAGAGCAAACAGGTACTATTGTTGAAACTGATATGGATATTGTAGAGGTTACACTAAGCCATAAAATTATGCCGCTAGAGGGCGCTGTAGTTGATAATTTTTTAGTTGAAGTTGATGGGGTTGCAAAAACAATTACGGCAATAACTAGAAATGCTAATGGCACAAAGTTATTAATAGATTTATCTGACGATCCAATACTGCCTGAAGATGATGGCAAAACCGTTGTAGTGTCTTATGATGGGGCAAGTAGTTTATTAAAATCTTTTGATGAAAGACCTTTAGAGCCATTTTCAAACCTACCAATACAAGTATATGTGCCAACACCAACTGATAAAATAGGCAGTATTGTAGAAACAAATACTGATGTTATTCAAGTAACATTTAATCAAGATTTAAATCCAGATTCTGTAGCAAACGCCACAAATCCAGCAACAGGTTTTTCAATTATGCTTAATGGTAGTGCAGCTACAATTAGCTCAGTAGCTGTTAATGCAACAAACCCAGCAATTTTAGAGTTTACAATTTCTGAAGGTGTATATCAAGATGATGTAATTACAGTAGCTTACACAGGTCCAGGAGAAATTAAAACTGTAGGAGGCGGATCTATAGCAAATTTTGCCGCAGATACCGTAGAACCATACATTGAAAATTTATTTACAGATGGTTCTTTTGAAGGTACTTTGGGTGATTATTGGTTTGAAGGAGCAAGTGGTACAGGTGCAATTGTAGAGTTTTCAACAGATCAAGCTTTTGATGGTGCACAAAGTGTAAAGTTAACAAATGATAAACCAAGATTAGAGTCTGGCAGAAACTTAAATTATGAAGCTGGTGAAACATATATCATTTCATACAGAAGATACATTCCTGCCAGTGTAGATTTTGAAGCAGGTTTTAGAGCAGCCGATGCTGGCGAAAAAATTTGGTTTGATTTAGGTAATGGTAATGCCGCAGTAACACCAAGATGGTTTACAAACGGAGATCCTGTAAAAGACTCTTGGGAGCTAGTTGAAGTAGAAATTACACCAGGTGCTGTAAGTAATGTAGGTATTAGGTTTCAACCAGTGCCAACATCAGGAACTGTGTATACTTTATACTTTGATGATTTTAAAGTTTATAAAAAAGAATACAGACCATAAAAACCAAGTTTGTATAACTTTTGTACATATTTTAAAAGCTCTTGCACATGGTGTCAAGGGCTTTTTTAAGTATATTTCGGCATCAATTAAACACTTAACAATACAAAATGAATTTTAACTTAAAACCTTTATTTTTCCTAATGGTCGGTTTGTTGTTTTTAAGTTGTAAACAACAACAAGAAAACATTCAATTAGACCCACCAAACATTGTTTGGATAACTTCAGAAGACAACTCTAAACACTACATGAAATTGTTTGATGAAAACGGTGTTGCTACACCAAACATTGAAGCATTAGCTAGCCAAGGTGTGGTTTTTAATCATGCATTTTCAAATGCACCAGTTTGTAGTGTTGCACGTTCAACACTAATTTCGGGCTGTTATGCCCCTAGAGTTGGTGCGCAGTATCACCGTAAAATAGAACAGGTTCCTATGCCAAACGGTGTAGAAATGTATCCGGCTTATTTAAAAAGTGCAGGTTATTACACTACTAATAACAGTAAAGAAGATTATAACTTTATTAAAAGTGACTCTGTTTGGGATGATTCTTCTAAAAAAGCAACCTATAAGAATAGAAAACAAGGGCAGCCATTTTTTCACGTAGTTAATTTAGGCGATTCTCATGAAAGCAGACTGCATTTTTCTGAAGAACAAATGAAAAACAACCCAACAAAAACAGATGCTAATACTGTTTTTGTACAGCCAAATCACCCCAATACTGAAGTGTTTAAATACACAAATGCCTTTTACCGAGATAAAATGGTGCATATTGATAAGCAATTGGGTGAAATTGTTAAAACGCTTGAAACTGATGGATTGTTAGACAGCACAATTATTTTTTACTTTGGAGACCATGGAGGTGTTTTACCCGGCAGTAAAGGCTATATTTATGAAACGGGTTTACATGTGCCGTTAGTAGTTAGGGTGCCAGAAAAATATAAGCACTTGGTTAATGCAGAAATTGGAGGAAGAGAAAACGCTTTTGTAAGTTTTAAAGATTTTGGACCAACAGTTTTAAATCTTGCAGGTATAAAAGTGCCAGAAAACATGGATGGAAAACCTTTTATGGGTGAAAACATAACCAAAGAATATCTTGAAACTTGTGATGAAACCTATAGTTATGCCGATAGATTTGATGAAAAGTATGATATGGTGCGTACCGTTAGAAAAGGTAAATACAAATACATGCGCAGCTATCAACCATTTAATTTTGATGGTTTAATGAACAATTATCGTTACAAGCAATTAGCCTACAAAGAATGGGCTAAATTATATGATAAAGGCGCGCTAAACGAGGTGCAGGCTGCATTTTTTAAAGAACGCCCTGTAGAGTTACTGTTTGATGTTGAAGCAGACCCATACGAAACTAAAAATTTAGCAAATGATGCTAATTTCAAATCTAAACTATTAGAATTAAGAGGAAAGTTAAATAATTGGGTAGAAAGCATGCCAGATTTATCATTCTATCCAGAACATTATTTAATTGAAAATGCATTTGAAAATCCTGTAAAATTTGGTCAAGATCATAAAAATGACATTAAGCGTTACATTGAAATTGCTAATTTAAGTTTACTATCATTTGAAGAAGCCAAAACAAGTTTAGAAAAAAGCTTAAAATCAACAGATGCTTGGGATAGGTATTGGGCCTTAATTAATTGTAGTATTTTTGGTGATAAAGCCAAAGAATTTATTCCTATTATTCAAGAAATTTCTAAATCAGATACTGAGTTAATTAATAAAGTAAGAGCCGCTGAATATCTAGGTTTAATTAAACATACAAGCCCTGTAGAAGTAATGACACAGGCGTTGTATCAATCTAAACAAGCAGCTGAAGCTTTATTAATTATTAACTGCATTGTTTTAATGGATCAAGAAGAAGGTAACCATCATTATAAATTCAATATCGATGTAAATAAAATTGATAAAAACATATTAAAAGTACAAGAGCTAGAACGTAAAATGAATTACATAAAAAACGTAATTAATATATAAACATTAAAAAACATTATACAAAGCCTATGAGAAATCATAGGCTTTTTTTAACCATACCAATCACTCAAAAAATCATTTGATATATAATTAAGTTAAAGTTATATATAGTTTTGTAATAAACATTCAAACTAAATTACACCCAATGAAATTTTATTTAAGTCTATTTGCAATAACACTTTTGCTTTTTAATTGTAATGAAACTAAAAAGCAAACAGCACAAACAGCATTTAAAAAGCCCAATGTTATTCTAGTTATAACCGATGATCAAGGCTACGGAGATATTGGAGCACACGGAAACAAAGTTATAAAAACGCCTAATATTGATGCATTGCATAGTGAAAGTTACAGATTTACAGATTTTCACGTAGGGCCAACATGTGCACCAACGCGCTCTGGTTTAATGACGGGTAGATATGCTAATGAAGTAGGCGTATGGCACACCGTAGGTGGTTGGTCTTTATTAAGAGAGCAAGAAAAAACATTAGCCAATATGTTTACACAAGCAGGTTATGCCACAGGCGGATTTGGTAAATGGCATTTAGGCGATAATTATGGTTTTAGGCCAGAAGATAGAGGTTTTCAAGAAACCGTAATGCACGGAGGTGGCGGTGTTGACCAAACACCAGATTATTGGAATAACGATTATTTTAACGATACCTATTTTCACAACGGTAAACCCCAAAAGTATGAAGGCTACTGCACCGATGTGTTTTTTAGAGAAGCCACTAGGTTTATTGCTGAAAACAAAGAAAAACCATTTTTTTGCTACATTTCAACTAATGCACCACATGGGCCATACCACGTACCTTTAAATTACTACAATATTTATAAAGATTTAGGTAATGATGTGTTGAAAGAAAACCAAAAACGTTTCTATGGAATGATTACTAATGTTGATGATAACTTAGGGAAACTTCGTAACACCTTAAAAGAATTGAATATAGCCGATAATACTATTTTAATTTTTATGACCGATAACGGAACCACAGGCTATTACAACAAAAAAGGTGATGTTACAGGGTATAATGCAGATATGCGAGGAACAAAAGGAAGCGAGTATGAAGGTGGCCATAGAGTGCCGTTTTTTATCTACTGGAAAGATGGAAACTTAGCTACAGGAACAGATATTAATCAGCTTTCTGCTAATTTAGATGTAATGCCAACCTTAGCAGAGTTGTGTAAAATAGATTTGCCAGAAAATCACCTAGAATTAGCAGGACAAAGTTTAGTGCCTTTTATTCAAAATCCAGATAAAAAGGATGATAGGATGTTGGTAACAGATTCTCAAAGAATTCAAGTACCAGAAAAATGGCGAAAATCTTCAGTAATGCAAGATAAGTGGCGCCTTGTAAATGGCGAAGAATTATATAACATTGCCAAAGACAAAAGTCAAAAAAATAATGTAGCTAGTAAATACCCAGAAAAAGTAGCCGAAATGCGTGCGTTTTATGAAAAATGGTGGCAGCGCGTTTCAGTACAGTTTAATGAAGAAGTTTATATAAAAATAGGAGCACCACAAGAAAACCCTGTTACATTAACTTGCCACGATGTACACGCAGATAATGGTAAACAACCATGGAATCAACGTTATATAAGAAGTGGCGCCACAGGAGAAGGTTACTGGAGTATTAATGTTTTAGAAGAAGGCAATTATACAGTATCTTTAAGGCGTTATCCGCAAGAAGTAAATTTACTTATTAACACCACAGTACACGGTACAACACAAGAAGAACAACCAGGTTTAGCTTTTGATTATCCAGAAGGTGAAAATTTAAATTATACAAAAGCAAATATTAAAATAGGCACTGCTATTAATGAAACAAAGGCTGTTAGTAGCAACGATAAATCAGCAGATTTTAAAGTACACTTACCCAAAGGAAAAACAAAAATGAATGCAAGTTTTTTTAATAATAAAGGTGAAGAAAACATAGCCTATTATGTATATGTAACTAAAGTTTAAACAAGTATACTTAAAACAAAAGCGCTCATTATGAGCGCTTTTTTTATGTATAAAATCTACAAAAACCCATTTATTACTTTTTTCATACACTTTATTACTTTTTAGCATATTATCAATAATTAATTTTACGTCAACTAAACTTTAACAAGCAATAATGACTAAAATTAATACACTTTTAAAAAGCATTTTACTACTAGCTTTTCTTGGTAGTTTTAGTGCGTTTTCTCAAATATTTAGTAGCGGTTTTGAAAATGATTTAATTACAGAATGGAATACGAATAATGCAGGAGGGTTACCAGTTTTTGAACGAAGTACAGCTGCAAAAAAAACGGGTAATTATGGCTTTCATATAAAGTTTAATAATGCTGCGCAAAAAGCTAATTTAACAACACCTACTATTTTTAATTGGCAGTTAGGTAAAACATATAAAGTTTCATATTACTTTAAAGTAATTACACCAGCAAACGGTAATGATTCACACATAAAAACATTTGAAGGTGATAACTCTAAATTTGGGTTGCATTTGTATGGAAATAACGCCATAAACAATGCTACAACTACTACAGATTGGATTAAGTTTGAAGATAAAATTACCCCTGAAAAAGACGATACAGGAGGTTATGTTTTATTTACATTTAGAGCATCAGCAAGTGGTGAGGGTGAGTATTATTTTGATGATTTTATAATAGAAGAAGTAGTGCCAGACTATTTTGAACTATTAAAAACTACCAATGTAGCATCTAGTACTTCAATAAAATGGGTGCAGTTTGGGCCTGGAATGAGCGGTAATAACCGTTGTTTTTATACACATCCTACTGATCCTGATACACATTACACAAGTCCTAATATGGGTAATTCATACCGTTCTACTAATGGTGGTTTTACTTATGAAACTATAATGAATGAAGATGAACAATCATACAATACAGGATACAGAGGGCCTTTAGAAATGTATTCATTAGATTTTTCACGTCAAAATGAAAACTTTGGTTTTGCAACCGGTAAAGTAAAGGGAAGTTTATACAAAACATTAAATAAAGGCAAAACTTGGGAGTTACAAACCTCTTCAGTTTTAAGTAATAATTATTTATCGGTAGTAGCGGTAGATCCATCAAATGATAATGTTTGGTTTTTAGGAGCAGGCAGAATGCGTGATTACGCGCGTTTATCCTATCCGCAATCAGCACCAAAAGGAACTTATTTAGATGCTAATGCTAATGGTAAACTATGGAAAAGTACGGATAAAGGACAAACCTGGACACTTTCAAATACAGGAATTAATGCTAATGCAGAGTTTGAAACTATTTTGGTAGACCCGTTAAATAATTCAATTGTATATGCAGGTACTAATTACGGCTTTTACAAGAGTACAGATGGAGGTGCTTCATGGTCATTAAAATCAAATGGTATAAATCATGATATGATTCGCTCCATGGATTTACACCATAACAAAACAACAAACCAAGTTACTATTTATGCTTTAAGTAATATTACGTGGAAAGAAACAGCGGCCGGAAACTCTGTAGAAAATGATAAAGGAGGTGTTTTTAAAAGTACAGATAGAGGAGAAACCTGGATAAACGTTAGCAGTAATTTAGCATTAAATTTAAATGCGTTTGCAAATGATGGTGATAGTAATGTAGAAACAGATTATTACCAATCTATAGCACATTATTTTGGTGTTTCAACAGCTGCAGCGCAAGCAACATACACTGTATTGCCAACTAACATAACCCCAAGGTTTAACATGATAACAGTAGATCCTAATGACGCTAATAATGTGTATTTGGTAAACGATTTTTCAAACGTAGCTAAAGGCAATTTTGGTCCGGGGCAAATATGGCGTACAACTAACGGTGGCTCTAATTGGATTGTAACATTCAGAAACGGCAAAAACTGGAATAATGGTATACATGATGCACTTTGGGTAACACAAAGAAATAACCCAATAGGTACAAACATTACCATGAAATATAAAAGTGATTGGATAAACAGAGATAATTACGAACGGAAAGGCTGTAATTTTATCAAGTTTAATGCTAATGGTTCTGTACTTTATACTCAGTTGGCAAAAGTAGGTTTTGTATCTTATGATAAAGGAAACACGTGGGTTGATATTGATGACGAAGCGGCAAAAGAACCCAACTCTCCGTTAGATGGATGGGTTGGTGCAGGCAATAGTAATGTGCCAGGTCACGGATTTTATCAATCTGAGCTTTGGCCAGAAAAAGTATTTTGTCCTTCTGGTGAAAATAGTTTATGGATAACTAATAATGAAGGTGAAAACGTTAGGGCAGGCGCGCAAGGTGGTTCTGTAATGCATTTAGTTTATAATAGCAACGGCGTAAGGCAAGAACATTCTGTAAGTTCGGTAGTGGTTCATCCAACCGATAAAAATACGTGGTTTGCTACGTTTTTTAGGCAAGCCAAACGCGGACAATTGTTAAAAACAACCAATGCAGGTGCTACATGGAACGCTATAGGCACACCAATTCCTGAACCCTGGGCTCCAGCACCTCCAGGAAGTGGTGATCAAGCTGTACATCAACTAGGGTTAATGATTGATAAAAATAATCCTAATAATATGTATTTCTGTGTGCCAAAATCATCAAAAGATATAGAGTGGGTAGGTGATAGCTCTCAAAGTTGGGGTGTACATAAATCAACAAATGGTGGTGTAACTTGGAGTGAAATAAACACAGGGCTTCCAGCATCGCTAGATGTTGCTAGAATAGCTTTTGATCCTGATAATACAAATACATTGTACGCAGCTGTAATTAATAATAATGGAGGCTTGTATAAATCAACTAACGGTGGTGCTTCATGGTTTGAAGTAGCGTCTACAGTATCAATAGCTGCCTCTTCGGGTATTAATGATATTCATTTTGATGTTGATGGTAATGCATATATAACATCAGGGTATAAAAATGTAGGTATTAATGAAGGTGGTTTATGGGTTAGTAAAGATAATATGGCTACTTGGAATAAAATTTTTGATTATCCATGGACTAACCGTGTTGAGGTTTCAAAATTAGATACACAAACCATTATGGTTTCTACATTACCTAATACAAATGTAGATAGAAGAAATGGCGGAACATATGTATCTAAAGATGGCGGTAATACATGGGTAAAATTTAATAAAGGCAATGGGCAATCTGATAGGGTAAATGATATTGCTATAGATTATACCATTCCAGGAAAATATTATGCATCAACCCGTGGTAGTGGTTGGTATATGGCTATAGACCCCAGTCCTAACGCTTTAAATACTAAAGCAAAAGTTAAAGTTAATAATGTTGTGGTGTTTCCAAACCCTACTTCAAACATTATAAATATTAAAGGTGTAACAGGAAATATACAATTAAAACTATATACCATAGATGGTAAACTAGTTTTTAATGCAAAAGGATATTCAAATAAGTCATTTAACATAAATAAATTAACTCAAGGGCTATATATATACACAGTGTTAAGTAATGGCCACAAAGTATCATCAGGAAAAATTATAAAAAAATAGCATGAAAAAACTAGTAATTTTATTAATCATATTTCAAACTAGTATTTTTAAATCTCAAAATACTTCAGAAGAAAAACCTAATATTATTGTTGTTTTAGCAGATGATGTAGGCGTAGGTGATATTTCAAAATATAGAAGATTGCACAACCCCAAAATTATTGTTGAAACGCCCAATATAGATAAGCTAGCAACAAGCGGAATGATGTTTACTAATGCACATGCACCAGCAGCATTATGTGCTACGTCTCGTTATTCTATAATGACGGGTAATTACAATTACCGTAGTCCGTCACCATGGGGTGTTTGGGGTGGCTATTCAAAAGGTGTTTTTACTGAAGAAACCTTAACTTTAGGTAGGCTAATGAAAAAAGCAAATTACAATACAGCTTTTATTGGTAAGTGGCATTTAGGGTGTGGTTTTAAAGATAAACGAAAACCAAACAAAGTATATGAGGCTAAAACCGATAAAGATAAATTTAATATCAATGTTGATATTTCTGAAATAGTAAGTGATGGCCCAATGCAAAACGGATTTGACTACAGTTTTACACTACCTTCAGGAATTCAAAACGTACCTTATGCTGCTTATGAGAATGACCAATGGTTTCCGTTAGATAAACATTCTTTAATTGGAATTGTTGATGCTGAATTTTATAGAAAACTAGGCTTTACTTTAAACAAAAAAGAAGGTTACGGAGATTCAATGTGGCAACCAAGTAAAATAGGCCCGCTCATTGCCAATAAAGCAGTAAACTACATTAAAAAGTATGCAAATAAAAAGCAACCATTTTTTATGTATTACTGCTCGCAGGCTGTTCATACACCGCATGACGCACCACATGAAATTAATGGTGTAAAAATAAAAGGTACAACACCTTCAAAGCATTTAGATATGGTTAAAGAACTAGATGTTCAAATTAAGATGATGATTGAAGAATTGAAACGCCAAGGTATTTATGAGAATACCGTATTTATTTTTACATCAGATAATGGCGGGCTTCATGTTGATGGAGATACTTGGAATGCACACCATGAACCAAGTGATATTTACAGGGGCAGCAAAAATGATCCTTACGAGGGCGGAAGCAGAGTACCATTTATAGTGTCTTGGCCAAATAAAATAAAAGCAAATACCAAATCTAATGAACCCGTTTTAGGCACAGATATAATGGCAACTCTATCAGCTATTTCAAAAACTAAAATTCACAATAATCAAGCTTTAGATTCTTATAACCTCATGCCTTTTTTAAATAATAATACAAAAGCTAAAAAGCGTTCGCATATAATGCTACAAGGCGGTTCTCATAAAGAAGTGATGATAATAAAAGATGGATGGAAATTAATTATTCAAATTGATAAAAAAGATAAAACAAACAATACAAGAACACCCATTGCACTTTTCAATTTAAATGAAAACATTTGGGAGCACGAAACATTCAATTTTATTAATACACCTAAATATAAAAGTAAAGTAAAACGTTTGTTTGAATTATATAATCAAACCCGTGATAGTGGCGTAAAAACAGGGCGTTATTTTTAATGAAAATCAATTTTAACCAATATGTTATAGTTTTTGAAACGTATGTCTCATAAAAATACTTTATAATTTGGCAAATTTGTTTAAACCACTTAAACAAAAACATGAAACTAATAAAGCTTGTTATTACAATAACCATATTATTATTAATGGTAAACGTTTCAGCACAGGAAGCGTATCAATCTAACTGGGAATCATTAAAAAAGCATAATGCTGTACCGCAATGGTTTGCCAATGCAAAATTGGGTGTGTATTTTCATTGGGGTGTATATTCAGTGCCAGCCACAGATGGCGAATGGTACCCACGTTGGATGTATGTTCCAGACCGTGATGAAAATCTTTGGGGCGGAAAAGTATATAAAAAACATCGTGAAACTTACGGAGAAGATTTTGATTATCATGATTTTATTCCAATGTGGAAAGCACCTAAATTTAATGCCAAAGAATGGGTAGATATGTTTGAAGCCATGGGAGCCAAATTTATTGGATCAATAGCAGAACATCATGACGGCTTTTCACTTTGGGAAAGCGAGGTTAATGAATGGAATTCTGTAAACAAAGGTCCAGGAATTGATGTAGTAAAAGCCATTGGCGAAGAAACCAAAAAGCGCGGTTTAAAATTCATGGCAACATTTCATCATGGGTTTCACAATATGTTTTATCCTAAACCAGATTTATCGTATTTACGTCCTGTAACTGTTAACAAATACAATTATGTTTATGAAAATTGTGAAGTGCCACAAAACCCTAAATACCGCGTACTTTATGGTAATATGGATTATGAAGAAGCACAAGACTTATGGCTAGGTAAATTAAACGAAGTCATTGAGGCACATTGTCCAGATTATATTTGGATGGATTTTGGGCAACGTTTCATTTCCGAAGATTATAGGAAACAATTTTTAACAAACTATTTTAATAAAGCTCAAAAAGAAGGAAAAGAAGTAGTTGTTAACACTAAAGGAGATTTCTTTCCAACAGAATTAGCCGTAGTGAATGTGGAGCGCGCTACTATGGAAGATATTACCCCAGAAGTATGGATAACAGATTTTATACTAGGTAGTAGTTGGTGTTATAACAAAGAAAAAAGAACTGCTATTAATCCTGCGCAAGCTATTAGAATGTTGGCAGAAGTAGTAAGTAAAAACGGTGTAATGTTGTTATCAGCAGGTCCTATGGCAGATGGTACAATACCACAAGAACAAGTTAAAGCTATGGAAGGTATTGGTGCTTGGATGAAACGCTACGGAGAAGCCATTTACAATACAAAACCTTTTGTTGCTTTTGGAGAAGGAACCACCATTTTAAAACGAGATGAAGCAGATGCTTGGAACGAATATGGCGCCATTAAAAAAGGGCTAAATAAACTAAATGCTAATGATGTAAGATTTACCCAAAAGGGCAATGTTGTTTACGCTATTCAGTTAGGATGGAATGAAAACACACCTGAAAAAGTTTTAAAAACCTTTGCAGAAAAAGCTAAACATATAAAGGTTAAATCGGTGTCTGTTTTAGGAAGCAATGAAAAAATTTATTGGAAAAACACAAAAAATGGTCTATTGCTAAAACAACCCAAACAAAAACCAGAAGAGGCTGATAAGGCCTTAGTTTATAAAATAAAGATAAAATAAATAGAACCTTGTTATAAATGTTTCAATGTCAATTACAGGTTTTATTGCATACAAAAACTAGTTTAAGACAAGAACAAAATAATAGAATAAACAAAAAATGAAAGCTAAACTATTTCCACTTTTATATCTACTTACAGCCTTAATGGCATATGCACAAAACAAACCAAATATTATCTTGATTTTTAGTGATGATCATTCCTATCAAACCATTGGTGCCTACGGCGGAAAATTACAAAGTTTAAACCCAACGCCAAATCTAGATAAGTTGGCGTCTCAAGGTATGATTTTTAATAAGTGTTATGTTGAAAATTCTATTTGTGCACCAAGTAGAGCTGCTTTATTAACAGGTAAAATGAGTCATTTAAATGGCAAGTTTACAAATACTAAAAAGCATCCTTTCAATCATAATCAACAACAATTTCAAAAAATTCTAAGAAAAAATGGCTATCAAACAGCTATGATTGGTAAAATTCATTTAGATGGTAACATGCAAGGCTTTGATTATTGGGAGGTTTTATTAGGTCAAGGTTCTTATGTAAATCCTGTATTACTTTCTGAAGAAGGTGAAAAAAAATACGAAGGTTATACCACCAATATTATAACAGATAAATCTTTAGATTGGTTAGAAAACAAACGCGATAAAACCAAACCTTTTATGATGATGTTACATCATAAAGCACCGCACAGGGCATGGGTACCAAGTAGAGAGCACATGAGTATGTATGAAAACATTGAAATACCCGAACCTAATAATTTATTTGATGATTATAAAACAAGAACCACGGCAGCACATGGGCAAACCATGAGTATTTTAAAAGACATGAATTTGCACAGAGACCTTAAAATAACAGAGGCCGAAAATGAGTATTGGAAAGTTACTAAAGGTATTGATGATAGGTTTGATGCCCGACGAGAAAAATATAAAAATTTAAATTTAGAAGGTGATGATTTACTAAAACTTAAATACCAAATTTACATGAAAGATTACTTACGATGCATTTGGAGTGTAGATGAAAATATTGGACGTGTAATGGCCTATTTAAAAGAAACAGGTTTAGATAAAAATACCATTGTAATGTACTCATCAGATCAAGGTTTTTACATGGGAGAACACGGGTGGTTTGATAAACGTTTTATGTATGAAGAATCATTTAGAACACCACTGATTGTTAAGTGGCCAGGGCAAACCAAACCAGGAAGCGTAAATTCAGATTTAGTACAAAATATAGATTTTGCTGAAACCTTTTTAGACATAGCAGGAGCACCAATTCCAGAGGATATGCAAGGGAAAAGTTTAGTGCCAATTTTAAAAGGAAAAACACCAAAAGATTGGAGAAAAAGTCTCTATTATCATTATTACGAATATCCAGGTGCACATTCTGTACGTAAGCATGAAGGTGTAGCAAACAAACGCTATAAACTTATTAGGTTTTATGGGAAAGATGTTAAAAATGAAGAAGAATGGGAGTTTTATGATTTAAAAAAAGATCCTGCCGAAATGAATAACTTGTATCCAAGATTAAAAAATAGTAGTAAAATTTCAGAAATGAAAGAAGAACTACTAAAACTAAAAAAACAATATAAAGTAATTTAATACCAATTTAAAATTCAAAATAAAAACAATGAACAAACTATTTAGTTTACTCTGTTTTGTAGCCTTAAGTATAAGTAGTTTATGCGCACAAAACATAAATTTTAATAATTCTTGGAAGTTTTACAACAACAAAGCCGAAGGTGCCGAAAATACATCCTTTGATGATTCAAAATGGCGAGATTTAAACCTCCCACACGATTGGGCTATTGAAGGGCCTTTTGATGTAAAATATAATGCCCGTGCTGGCGGATTACCATTTCATGGCACAGGTTGGTATCGTAAACATTTTAAAATGGATGCTAATGCTAAAGGAAAAGTAGTAAGTTTAGAGTTTGAAGGCGCTATGTATAATGCACATGTATGGGTAAACGGCCAGTTTGTAGGTAAGCGCCCTTACGGTTACATAGGGTTTGAGTTTGATGTGAGTAAATATTTAAAGTACGATGGATCTGATAATGTGGTAGCAGTAAGATTAACCCCTGAAGATTTATCATCGCGTTGGTATCCGGGGGCAGGTTTATACCGTTCAGTTTGGTTAAAAATTGATAACCCTGTTCATGTAAAACAATGGGGTACATTTATAACAACACCAACGGTAACATCAAAAATTGGGGTTATTCAAAATGAAACAACAGTAGTTAATAAAAGTAACATAAACGCCACTGTAACAGTAAAACAAGAGTATTTTAATGCTGAAAATAAACTAGTAGCAACAGAAACCGAAGATATTACTGTAAAAGCCAACGGTACAGCTGTTTCTGCGCTATATACTAAAATTAAAAACCCTTTAATTTGGGATACAGAAACCCCACACTTATACAATGCCGTAACAACTATTATAAGTGGTAATGAAGTTTTAGATACCTATAAAACACGCTTTGGAATACGAAGCATAGCTTATACAAAAGATGGTTTCTTTTTAAATAACAAACCAATACGCTTTAATGGGGTGTGTTTACATCATGATAATGGAGCACTTGGTTCTGCAGTTTATAGAAGAGCCGATGAGCGTAAACTTCAAATTATGAAAAGTATGGGTGTAAACGCTATTCGCACAAGTCATAACCCGCCTTCAAGAGAATTTTTAGAGTTATGTGATGAATTAGGGTTACTAGTTCAAGATGAAGCCTTTGATGTTTGGAAAATGGAAAAAGTGCCTAACGGATATAATGTGTTTTTTGAAGAATGGGGAGCACGTGATATTAAAGATATGGTTTTAAGAGACAGAAACCATCCGTCAATAGTAATGTGGAGTATTGGCAACGAAATTATTGAACAAAAGGATAAAAAGAACGGTTGGAAAACAGCTAAAATGTTAAATGATTATGTGAAGGAATTAGATAGAACCAGACCAACATCGGCTGGTTTTAATAATTATTCCGGGCCTTATGATAATAATATGGCGCAACAAGTTGACATAGCAGGAGTAAACTACAAACCAACAAAGTATAGTGAAATTAGAGAAAATTATCCTGAAATGCCATTATACGGCTCTGAAACTTCAAGTTGTACAAGCAGCAGAGGTGTGTATCATTTACCAATTGAAAAATATAAAACACATGAATCTAAACACGTAACTAGTTATGATTTAATTGGCCCACCATGGGCGTATCCTCCAGATGTTGAGTTTCATTTTCAAGAACAAAACCCACATAGTATGGGAGAGTTTATTTGGACTGGGTTTGATTATTTAGGAGAGCCAACACCCTATGGAGGCAAAGATAATTCAACCAATGGGTATTGGAATGCAGATTGGCCATCGCATAGTTCATATTTTGGTGCGGTAGATTTATGTGGATTTCCAAAAGACAGATTCTATTTATACCAAAGCCAGTGGACAACTAAACCCATGATTCATTTATTACCACATTGGAATTGGCAAGGTATGGAAGGGCAAACTATTCCTGTATATTGTTATACAAATTGTGATAGTGCCGAATTATTTGTAAACGGAAAATCAATGGGAAAACGTGTTAAAGGTAAAGATTTAACAGAATTAAAGGTTGATTTTTTAAGGTACGAACCTAAAACATTCAAATCTAAATACAGGTTGTCTTGGGATGTACCATATGAGGCAGGAACTATTAAAGTTGTTGGTTATAAAAACGGAAAACAAATTTTAGAAAAACAGATTAATACAGCTGGAAAGCCAGCAAAAGTAAGCTTATCTGTTGATAGAGAAGAAATAAATGCTAATGGCGAAGATTTAGCCTATATTACGGTTAGAATAGAGGATAAAAACGGAAACTTATGCCCAAACGCTGATAACTTAGTAAACTTTTCAGTAAAAGGAGCGGGTGAATTATTAGCTGTTGATAACGGAAATCAAACCAGTTTAGAGTCTTTTCAGGCTAGCCATAGAAAAGCTTTTAGCGGTATGTGTTTAGCTATTGTTAAGGCTAGCAATACAGCTGGTAAAATAACGTTGTATGCAAAATCTAAAGGATTAAAATCTTCAAAAGTAGATATAGTTTCTAAATAAAAGTTTTTGTTATTTAAAGCTATAACGCAAAACATTTAAATAAAAATTTAAAGCCAGTATCTTAAGTATGAGTTACTGGCTTTTTTTAAAGCACAGCTTTATTTTTAACTGATGATTGCCTGATATTAAATTCGCCATTCATAACAATGGTTTCAATAGGGGCATTTTCATCTTCAATGCGTTTAAGTAAAAGTTCTGCAGCTTTTTTAGCCATATCATATGTTGGCTGTTTTACGCTACTTAAGGGCGGGCTCATTAATTCAGCTATTCTAGTTTCGGTAAAACCTACAAAAGCTACATCTTTTGGAACAGCATAACCATTTTCTTTAAGTTTTTTAATGGCACCAAGGGCAACCATATCATTCACACAAAAAAAGGCATCAGGTATGTCATGGTTAAAAATTAAATCTTCAATAACTTCCATGCCTTCTTTAGCTAATAATCCGGTTTCAATAATTTTATAGTTTTCTTTAGGAAAATTGTGTTTATTCATAGCTTTTTTAAAGCCCTGAACACGTTCATATGAAACAGATAAATCTTTATAACCAGATAGGTGATATATTTTTTTATAACCCTGCCTAATTAAATGTTCGGTGGCAAAAAAACTCCATTTTAAATTATTAAAAACTACTTTTGAAACAGGTACAGATTCTTCTATTCTATTTAAAAACACTATGGGATAGCCATCTTTAATTCTATCTTGGTAATATTTCATGTTTCTATTGCCCGTTGTTGGTGCAACAATTAATCCATCAACCATATTGCTAATTAGGGTTTGAGCATTCATAAGTTCTAAGTCCTCGTTTTCATCAGATTGCATAACCAAAACCTGATAGCCTTTCAAAATTAAAAACTCTTGAAGCGCAATTACAATTTCAGAATAATATTCGTTTATAAATTCAGGCACAACAACCCCTATATTTAAAGACCTTTTTTGGCTTAGTTTTTTTGCAATTGGGTTAGGCATATACCCCATTTCTTCAGCAGTTTTTAAAATGAGTGCTTTGGTTTCTTTTTTTATATCATATTTATCGTTGAAGGCTCTTGATACTGTAGAAACCGAAACGTTCAATTTTTTAGCTATGTCTTTAATGGTATAATGCTTCATGGGGTAAATATAGTAATTTTCGGTAACGTTTTCGGAAATTTATATCGTTTTCGGTAACGTTACCGAAGATATATTTAAGGCTTTTTAGTTTAGGTATATATTCTGGGGTTATATTTAAAATAAATTAATTTTTCTTTTCATGAACAATATTGATATTATTGTCATTTTAGTGTTTACGGCTTTAGTTTTTGTTTGCGGTATGAGTTTCTCAAAAGCAGGCAAAAACATGAAGTCGTTTTTTGCTGCTGGTGGCGCTTTACCTTGGTGGATGAGTGGTTTGTCCTTATTTATGAGTTTCTTTTCTGCAGGAACTTTTGTTGTTTGGGGCTCTATAGCTTACTCTAGTGGTTGGGTTGCTGTTAGTATTCAATGGACAATGTGCATAGCTGGTATTATTATTGGCTTTTTTATTGCACCAAAATGGCAAAAAACAAAAGCTTTAACAGCTGCCGAGTTTATTGCTGATAGGTTAGGGGTAACAACACAAAAAATTTACACCTATTTATTTTTATTTATTTCCATTTTTACAACAGGTGCATTTTTATATCCAGTTGCTAAAATAGTTGAGGTTTCAACAGGAATTCCTATAACTACAAGTATTATTGTTTTAGGTATTTTAATACTTATTTACACAGCTGTTGGTGGTCTTTGGGCTGTAATTGTAACCGATGTGTTGCAATTTATTGTATTAACTGCAGCGGTACTTATTGTATTACCATTATCATTTGATAAAATTGGGGGAATAAATAATTTTATAGAAAAAGCTCCTGAGCATTTTTTCGATTTTACAAATTCAGAATACACAGGTGTTTTCATGGTGGCTTTTGGGTTATATAACTTATTTTTTATTGCTGGAAATTGGGCTTATATACAGCGTTATACCAGTGTTGCTACGCCTAAAGATGCTAAAAAAGTAGGTTGGCTATTTGGCGGATTATATGTTATTAGTCCATTAATTTGGATGTTGCCTCCAATGATTTATAAAGTTTTAAATCCTGATTTAGGAAACTTAGCCGATGAAGGTGCTTATTTACTAATGTGTAAAGAAGTATTACCAGTAGGTATGCTTGGGCTAATGTTAGGTGGTATGGTATTCGCTACATCAAGCTCTGTAAATACAACATTAAATATTTCAGCAGGTGTATTAGCAAATGATATTTATAAAAATATGTTTCCCAATACTACAAACCAAACTTTAGTAAAAGTAGGAAGAATAGCTACTGTTGTTTTAGGTGTTTTAACTATAATTATTGCTTTACTAGTACCTTATTTTGGCGGTATTGTTGAAGTAGTTATGAGTTTGGCAGCTTTAACAGGTGGTGCTATGTTTTTGCCACCACTTTGGGCGCTGTTTTCAAAATATCAAACAGGAAAAACGGTATTAGCAGTAACAGTAATTTCATTAACTATAAATGCATTTTTTAAGTTTTTTGCACCAAGTTTAATTGGTGTAACACTAGGGCGTGCTATGGAAATGGTAGTGGGTATGGGTATTCCTATTGTATTACTAGCCATTTTAGAAGTTTATCTTATACAAACTAAAAGTAGTACAACTCAGTACACTAACTATTTAGCTGTGAAAAATTCAAAAGAAGCGGTAGCTAATAATGAAGAAGAAGATACTAGCAGTAATAAAAAAGGTATTAAAGTAATTGGCATAGGTGTAGCGGCTACAGGCTTGTTAATAACCATATTGGCCTTTTTAGCCCAATCAAATAAAACACTTATTTGGGGCATGGGTACATTTATTATGCTTTTAGGATTATTTATTATAAAAAAATCAAAATAGAAACAAATCATTCAAAATGATACAAGAATCTTTTCATAAAGAAAAAAGAAACAATAAAACGGTAACACTTGAGTGCGATTTGAGTATTACTGGAGGCGGAACAGCAGGTGTTTGTGCTGCAATAACAGCGGCAAGACAAGGTACTAAAGTGGTGTTAATACAAGACAGGCCAGTTTTAGGTGGTAATGCGTCTTCTGAAGTACGTTTATGGATTCTAGGTGCTACGTCTCACATGGGTAACAACAACCGTTGGTCTCGTGAAGGCGGTGTTATGGATGAAATTTTAGTTGAAAACCTATACAGAAACCCTGAAGGTAACGCTGTAATTTTTGATACTGTTTTACTTGAAAAAGTTTTAAATGAAAAAAATATAACGTTACTTTTAAATACCAGCGTTTATGATGTAACAAAAACATCAGATACACAAATAGAATCTGTAAAAGCATTCAATTCTCAAAATTCAACCGAATATATTGTAAAAGCTCCACTGTTTTGTGATGCTTCAGGTGATGGTATTGTGGCTTTTAAAGCAGGTGCTGCTTTTAGAATGGGTGCCGAATCTAAAGAGGAATTTGGTGAGTTATTTGCACCCGATAAATCATACGGAGAACTTCTTGGGCATTCTATGTATTTCTACAGTAAAAACACCGATAAACCCGTGAAATTTAAAGCACCAGAATTTGCTTTAAAAGACATAAAACAAATTCCAAGATATAAAGCCATAGGAAAAGATGATAAAGGATGTCGTTTTTGGTGGTTTGAGTACGGTGGACGTATGGATACCATTCACGATACTGAACATATTAAATACGAACTTTGGAAGGTAATTTACGGTGTTTGGGATTATATAAAAAACTCAGGAGCGTTTGAAGATGTTGATAATATGACTTTAGAGTGGGTTGGTACCATTCCAGGTAAGCGCGAAAGCCGTCGTTTTGAAGGTTTATACATGATGAAACAACAAGATGTTATTGAGCAAAAAACGTTTGATGATGCTATTGCTCACGGTGGTTGGGCTATAGATTTGCATCCTGCCGATGGCGTATATAGTAACCTTTCAGCATGTACACAATGGCACTCAAAAGGGGTGTACCAAATACCATATCGTTCATTTGTAAGTAAAGATATTGATAACCTATTTTTAGCCGGTAGAATTATAAGTGCAACACACGTTGCTTTTGGTTCAACTCGAGTTATGGCAACAACTGGTTTTTGTGCGCAAGCTGTAGGTATGGCAGCTGCCATTTGTACTGAAAAACAACTAAAACCTGCCGATATTTTAAATAATAATGAAATTAAAAACCTTCAAAATAAATTAAATATTGAAGGGCAAAGTATACCTGATATACCCATAAATGCAGAAACTAATTTGTTAAATGAAGCAACAGTAGAAGCGTCTTCAGAACTGCAGTTAGCGCAAATTCCTTTTGATGGTAAATGGTTTCCATTGCAAATTTCGGCAGCACAATTATTACCATTAAAAGCTAATGAGAAATATCAATTCAAAGTAGCTGTAAAAGCTGAAAAAGCAACAACGTTACACGTAGAACTGAGAACTTCTGAAAAAAGTAAAAACTACACGCCAGAAGTTGTTTTAGAAACACAAACCTTTAATTTAGAGGCAGGAGAGCAAACTATAACTATTAGTTTTTCAAACGGAATGCCCCAAAATCAGTACGGTTTTGTTACATTTTTATCAAATGAAAGTGTAAGTTTAAAAACAAGTAAAAAACGTTATTCGGGTATTTTATCAGTGTTTAATGGTGTAAATAAAGCAGTATCAAACAACGGTAAACAAGTGCCACCACCAAATATTGGTGTTGATGAGTTTGAGTTTTGGACACCACACCGCAGACCCGAAGGTGAAAATATAGCTATGGCAATTGAGCCAGCAATACAAGCTTTTAATAGTGAAAATTTAGGTAATGGTTATGTGCGTCCGTGGGGTCAAGTTAATGCTTGGGTAGCTAATTTAAATGATGAAAAACCAACTTTAAAAGTTACTTGGCAAGCGGCTAAAGAAATATCAGAAATTAAATTGTTTTTAGATCCAGATTATGATCATCCTTTAGAATCTACACTCATGGGGCATCCTGAAGAAGTAGTCCCTTTTATGCTAAAAAATTATGTGATTAAAGATTTAGAAGGTAATACATTACAAACCGTAAAAGGTAATTACCAAGCCATAAACACGCTAAAGTTTAATGAGCCTTTAAAATTAAAAGGATTTATAATTGAGGCAGAACACCCTTCAAAAGATGTACCTGCTACAATTTTTGAAATATTATGCAGGTAAAAATAAAATTTTTTGTACTAGTAGTTTGTATGCCATTTTTAAAAATGGCATGCCAAGAAAAAAGTGAGTTGAATTTAGGAGCTATGGTACAACCAGTTTCTGAAAAACACAAATTTATTAGTGAAGATTATCATATATGGGGGGCTTCAGTAGTTAAAGGGGATGATGGAAAATATCACATGTACTATTCTAGATGGGAATATGAATTGGGACACATGGGATGGGTAACCGATTCTGAGATTGCTTATGCAGTTGCAGATAAAGCAGAAGGCCCTTATAAGCATGTTAACGTGGCATTACCTGCCAGAGGAAAAGAATTTTGGGATGGCACAACCACACACAACCCTAATATTGTTAAGAAAGATGGAAAATACTATCTATACTACATGGGGTGTACTTCTCATGTTAAAGCTGTTCAGCCTACTTCAATGAAACATAAAGATTGGTGGATTTATAGAAACAACCAAAGAATAGGAGTAGCATGGTCTGATAACCCTGAAGGACCATGGAATAGGCTTAATAAGCCGGTTATTACTGTAGATGAAGATTCAAACGCTCCAGATGCACTTATGGTTTCTAATCCTGCTATAAATATAGGTCCAGATGGAAAAATGTTTGCCGTATATAAGGTGGTTGGAAAGAATAAAGACTGGAAACCCATTGATATGTCAAGTAATGACACTTGGAAGGTTTCAAAAGGGAGTAGAGTACGTTATTTAGCATCTTCTGCAGATAATCCTTTAGGACCATTTAAAAAACATGAAGAGCCCATTTTTGAATTAAAAGGCGAGGAAGAAACTCATATGATTGCAGAAGACCCATATGTATGGAGTCAAGATGGGAAATATTATGCTTTGGTTACAGATATTAAAGGATCATTTACCGGAGATTCTGGTGCCATTGCTCTTATGGAATCAGATAATGGGCAAGATTGGGTTCAGTCAAAGCACCCTATGGTAGTTCCTAGTAAAATTCTAAAGGAAGACGGAACAAGAACAGAATATAAAATTGAACGCCCTCAATTATTGATAGAAGATGGTAAGCCTACTTTCTTATTTGGTGCATTAGGTATAACAGTAAATGGGGTTCATAGAGGTCACGCCTGTAACCTTAGAATTCCTCTTAAATAAAATTAATATGAGACACACTTTTTTAGTTTTAATAGCTTTATTATTAGTTAATTGTGATAGAAAAACAGTAGATAAAGTACAAGATGAACTTTCATTAAATGGAAACTGGAAGTTTTACACAATATATGGGCAAGGGTCAAATTATTTAAATATTAGCGAAACAGAAAACGATATTGTTGTTGATAATAGAAGTGAAAATATTGAGATTAAAGGTAATTGGAGAACTGTTACTACGGCTCAAAGGAGTACGCACTTTTATAAAGAAGACTATTTAGCCCATAACTTTACAAATACAAATTTAGGCGGAGGTAATAAAGAAGACGATTCACATGTAAGGTTTTACCCTAATTTTAAAAAATCTGGATATTACCAAGCTTTCTCCCGGTATCCATTTGCTTCACATTTAACACCTCAGTATAATATAAAACATGCCGAAGGCGTGACTACAAAATATTTAAACCATAGAATATTTTGTAACGAATGGATAAGTCTTGGAATATATAAGTTTAATAAAGAAGATGATAATTATATAGAATTAACGGCAATAACCAGTGGAGAAGTAGCTGCTGATGCTGTTATGTTCAGGGAAATTTCTGAAGAAAAATATTTAAAGGCAAAAGAAGAGCCTAGACAAGTTTACAAAACAGATTTTGATGATAGCAATTGGTGCGATTTAAAAGTACCTGGTCACTGGGGGATGAACAATGATTTTTCAAATTATACTGGTATTGGCTGGTATAGAAAAACCATTGACATCCCTTCTGGTTGGTCTAAAACTTCAGATAATAGATATTATTTAAAGTTCGGAGGTGTTTACCACATTGCAAAGGTATATCTAAACGGTAGGTTTATTGGTATGAATAGAGGTGGTTTCACTCCTTTTGAATTTGACGTTACAGATGCATTAAATTATGATGGCAAAAATGTCATTGCTGTTCAGGCGGATAATAGTGCTATTGTAAGTGCCACATGGAATTGGGGAGGTATCATTAGAGGAGTCTCTCTAACCAAAAACAAAGATGTTAGAATTGATTACCAATACATTCATGCAGAACCAGATTTAAAAGAAGGGACAGCCTCATTAAAGTTAAAAGTTAGGATTGAAAATAACTCTGAAGAAAAAAGAATTGTAAATGTAAACTCTAAAATTCTTGATGGAGGTGAAATAGCTTCTTTAGCAGGAACTATAGATATTGAACCTCATTCTTCGGAAGATATTCATTTAGAAACATCTTTAAAACCAGAAAATGTTGAGTTGTGGCATTTTGATAATCCTAAGCTATACAAAATTGAAACCGTTATTTCCGAAGGAGAAAATGAATTAGATAATCAAGGTGATAACTTCGGAATTAGAAAAATTGAATTAACTACCTCTAAAATGTTGCTCAACGGAGAACCTGTGCGTTTAGCTGGGTTTAATCGAGTTAGTGAGAGTAGGTTTTGGGGCTCATCGGAACCAGTTGAGGTTTTAGAAAAAGATGTTGACCTTATGAAAGAAGCCGGTGCTAATTTTATGCGTATTATGCACGGGACACAAAACGAAAACCTTATTGATTTATGTGATAAAAAAGGTATTCTTCTTTTTCAAGAAATAAATGTAAGAGACCTTGATAATGATGAGTTTAGAGCCCAATATGTTCCGCTTTCCAAGTTTAATAATGAAACAAATATTGGTGTTAATTCTGAAGAACAAGAAGTTTTAGTTTTAGATGAGCCTTATGTTTTAACAGAACCACTTGTAGGTGGTGGTTCTGAAGTAGCTAAGAAAAACTATTTTTTATCTAAGTACTGGCTTAAAGGCATGATTGAACGTGATATTAATCATCCTAGTATTATTGGTTGGAGTATAGGTAATGAACTTAACAATCATTTTGATTATGGTAGAGAAGCCATAGCATACGTAAAAGAAGAGCTAGACCCATATAGACTAGTTACCTGTGTAAGTAATTCTGGTCAAAAGAAAGAATACACACCTGAAACAGACCCGAATACATTTGTAGATTTAATTATGCACAACATGTACACATGGCAAGGAGAACCACAAGAAATCTTAAATACTTTAAGAGAAAAGTGGCCTAATAAACCAATTTTCTTATCAGAGTATGGATTTGGTCCAATGCCTTCAACAGGTTTAGATGGTGATGAAGAAGTGATTTCTGAGTGGATGAATCATTTTAGAGATAAAAATGATTATGTAATTGGTACTTCGTTATGGACGTTTAATGACTACCGTAGTGGATATGCTGGAACCACGGCCGAAGAAAACCGTGTTTGGGGATTAATAAATTCTTGGAGACAGAAAAGAAGATTATTTGACCGCATTAAAAAGGAGCATGCGCCAATAAAAGATATTGAAGTTTCAAATATTGATTTTGAAAACAAGTCAGCAAATATTCGTATTTCTATTAAAAGCAGAAGCGGTTATCCAAGTTATACAATGACTAATTACAAGTTAGAATATCAGTTCAAGAATAATGAAGGAAAAACTGTTTTAAGTGAGGTAATTGACTTACCGGTTTTAAAACCAGAAGATGGTGAATGGAAAGGAGAAATCTCTTGGGACAAATCACTAGATAACCTTTTGGACTTAACGGTTAACTTGGTAACACCTACCAATTATACAAGGTATTCAAAAACGGTTTCATTCCAAAATGCTATTACACCTGAAATCAAAAAAGTTATTACAGGTAAAAATGCAGCTAGAATATTGTTCGATAAAATACCTAATGCTACGGAGTACTTTGCATCTTATGTAAATGACGAAGGTATTGAGGTTAACACAGATAAAACCATTGCAAATTACATTGATATTGATGGTTTAAACGATAATAAGAGTTATAGTTTTAAGCTTTACGCAGTAAATGATAAAGGTGTTAGTAATCCTTCGGAAGCAGTTGAAGTAACTACTGATGAGAATCTATTGCCACCAATAATTTGGGATGCATTTATAACAGATAACAAGTTGGTGATTGGTTATTCTAGTGATTTTACTGATGGAAACTATACCGTGAAATATGGCACATCTAAAAACAATTTGGATAAAGAGTTCGTTTCTAATGTGCGAGGTATGATATCTATTGATTTGGAAGGAGAGGACAAAGTTTATTTCAAATTAAAAAGAGAAAATAATAATAAAGAAAGCGATTGGTCATACATTATGGAAGCGAATCCTTTTTAAAAAAATTAAATAAGTCTTAGTTAAGATGAAAAAGATAATTTATTTAATAGCAGCTTGTTTTATTTTTTCCTGTGTAAAAACCAAAAATAAAACTACAGAAGAGAAAAGCGTTGTGGTTGAAGTAGAAAAAGATTACAAATTAGAGTTTGATAAAGTAGCTTTAAAGTCAAAATTTGTAAATGACTCTATAACCATTTGGGGCGCTTCCATAATAAAAGGGCAAGATAGTTTGTACCACATGTTCTATTCAAGATGGAAAAAAGACCTTGGGTGGGCTTGGGTTACACATTCTGAAATTGCTCATGCCACTTCAAAATCTCCATTTGGACCATTTAAACATAAGGACGTTATTCTTGGACCAAGAGGAGCAGAATTTTGGGATGGACTTTGCACACATAATCCAACGGTACATAAATTCGATGGTAAGTATTACCTCTATTATATGGGTAATACAGGAGATGGTGTTAACCTGTGTGTGCCGGGGAAAATTGTGTATAATTGGACGCATAGAAACAACCAACGTATTGGTGTTGCTGTGGCTTATGACCCAAATGGGCCGTGGGAACGTTTTGATACACCATTAATTGATGCTAGTGAAGATGAAAATGCTCTAGATGCATTGTTAGCAAACAATCCTTCTATCACTAGACGTCCTGACGGAGGCTATTTGATGGTATATAAAGCAGTTGGTAAAAAAATCAAGAAAATATCAGGAGGACCAGTGGTGCATTGTGTTGCTACGTCAGACAGTCCAACGGGGCCATTTAAGAAATATGATAAACCTGTATTTACGGCCAAAGGAACTGACTTTCCAGCAGAAGACCCTTTTATTTGGTATGAAAAAGGTAAATATAGAGCTATTGTAAAAGATATGCATGGTGCTTTTACAGACGCGGGTCAAGCATTGGTGTTATTTGAATCTGAAGATGGTTTTGATTGGAATTTATCTAAAAATGGTTTAGTCTCTACACTGGAGATTAATTGGGAAGATGGCACTATCCAAAAGGTGGACCATTTAGAAAGACCACAGTTATATATAGAAGATGGAAAACCAACCGCATTATTGTGTGCCTCAGATGTTAAAGATGAAAATGGTGTGTTACACTCCTTTAATGTGCAGATACCTGTAAAAATTTCAAACTAATATACATGGGTGATAAACGCATATTATTTCATGTGTTAGTCGTAATGCTTATAGCTGTATTTAGTTGTAAACAAACAAAATCAATACCAACACAAAAACCAAAGCTAGATTTTGCTAGTATGCTTCCAGAGAAGTTTAACAAAGCGAACATCATTGAAGAAGAAGATTATAATGTTTGGGGAACCAACATTATTAAAGGAAAAGATGGTAAATACCATGCTATTTATTCCAGGTGGCCTAAAACAAGAGGGCATTTAGGATGGGTAACACATAGTGAAGTGGCTCATGCTGTGTCTGATAAACTAACGGGGCCATATGAATTTAAAAGGTTGGTTTTGCCACCCAGAGGTCTTAATTATTGGGATGGAAGTACAACCCATAATCCACACATTTTAGAATACGAAGGTAAATATTACCTGTATTACATGGGAAACCGAGGTTCTGGATATTGGGATAATACACCTGACACTGTAATGCCTAAGTATAAAGATGAAGAATGGTGGGTAAACAGAAATAATCAAAGAATAGGTGTTGCAGTAGCTGATGATTTAAATGGTGAATGGAAACGCTTTGACAAGCCATTAGTTGATATTGACTCAACTAAACGACTGGTCTCAACTCCGGTAGTCTCAATAAGACCAGATGGTAAATTTCTGATGGTTTATAAGTACGTAAAAGAAAAAGAAGGTATGCATGGTGGCAGAGTAGTTCATGTAACTGCGTTATCTGATTCTCCTATGGGCCCCTTTATTGATACTGGTATTCCTTTCATTGAAACTGAAACCGCAAGGTTTGCACTTGATGATCACGTGGAGTGGTTCCAGGATGGACGTTACTATTGCATAGGAAAAGATCATGATGGATCACTGACTGAATATGAAAAAGGAACAATGGTTCTTTATATTTCAGATGAAGAAGGTATGGACTGGACATTAGCCCAACAACCATTGGTTTTAAAGGCAGGAAAATTATTTTGGACAGATGGTACCGAAACACTTTGTGAGCGCACAGCGGATATGCCTAAACTTTATTTCGAAGATGGAAAGCTTAAGGCTCTGGTAATTGCTGTACTACCAAAGGATAGTGACGATTCATTTTCATTGGTAATTCCATTAAATGATTAAATGTTAACAATTATGAAGACAATTAATATGAGGATAATAACCCTTTCGGTTTTTTTAGTTTTGTACATTTCTTTGTTACAAGCTCAGGATAGTACCCAGATTGTGATTTTTCCGGATCAATTGCATGAATTGAGAAGTGGTAGTTTTGTAAAAAACAGTCTGGACCGGTCAAAGTATTTCACGACAATGGGTACACTTACCGGAACAAGATATACAGACTCACAGTGGGAAATAATGAAGCCGACAAGAAGTCTGGGACCACATTTATCAAAAATAGATAAGAATTACGAAGATGATGAACTCATAAAGGATAAGGTTAAAGAAGTCACACAGAACCAAATTAGTTTTTTACAGGAAGGATTTAAATCAAATCAAGACTTTAAATGGGCCATTGCAGGTATTTCTAGAACATATCCCTCTTGGATGAGGAAATCAGGTGATGTATACGATGCTGTAAAAAATGAATATTTTGAGTTGGCAGCCCTTCAAGTTAACGCATGGCTTGATGAATTGGAATTAAACAATGTACCCTTACCTACCTGGTACACAGTTCAAAATGAACCCAAACAAAGCTGGGATATTACTGATATTGGCGAGTTTCATAAAGTTATGGCCAATGCCATACAGAAAAAGCATAAAGATGTACAAGTTTTTGGCCCTTGTTGGGCATGGACTTTTCCTGGAAAGGATTTAGTTGTATGGCAGAAGTTCTATGCTGATTTTATTTCAGCAACTCAAAACGCATTGAGTGGCTACGATTTGCATACCTACTCAAAGGGATATTGGGCATATGATTCCATTAACTACAAAGGAAACCGTAATAACATGACCAAAAAGCAAAATCATCCCAGCTTATTCAAAGGCATGTACAACGGGAATTCAGCTGTTTATGATTTTGGTACTTTAGAGAGTCAACTGAATATGGTACAAGCTGTGCAGAATACCCTGTATGGTGGTGGACCAAAACCTATAATCATATCAGAATACGGAAGACAATCCATTTCACCTCAATTTGGACCTTGGGAGAATGACTTCAAGTTTTTCCTGTATATGACCACTGTAATCCGGCAAATGATGCTCTACATGGATCAACCTGAGGTGCAGTTAGCGGTACCATTTATTCTTTCACACAGTGACTTTGGTTATGCACCAAATAGAGGTCAGGCTGTTTACAATTTAGAAAATGACCCCAATAATAAAAAACATAGTATAACACCATTTTTACAATTCTATGAATACTTTAAAGATGTAAAAGGAGAAAGACTGTACTATGAAGAAAAAACAACACAGAAGACATTTAGTAACTACGAGGTACTAAGAGATGGACAGTTCATTTATCTGGTGGCCCACTATGGTAAAACTATTGGAGAATTCTCTCTTAATTTGGATGTAACTCTTGATGGTTTAGATACGGATAACATAACGGGCATGGGAATAAAACGCTTAAAATGGGAAGGAGAATATCCAGAACCGCATAACAACAAAAACTTTGATGGTAACCTAGTTATTGATTCAGAATATCAATCACTTACAACTCTAAACAACATCATTATTGATGGAGAAGAAACAGTTATTATTAAAATTGAGACGGAGTCTTCTATCAAACCAACTTCAAAGGTGTTAGAGGAAGCTTTCTATGCAAATGGTTACTTGAACAAAGTTCCCAAGAACACACCTCATAATGTTCAATTTAATTTAACAGAGGCACCAAAAAATGCTCAACGATGTTTTGTAGATATTGGATTGTCTATGAAAGAAGGAATGAAAGATTCGCCGGCATTTAATTTTAATGGCCAATACTTAGGTAAAATTCTAGATTATCAACACACTAGAGGAATTACATACTACAATGCGGTAGAACGAGTAGAACTTCCTGTGTCTCTTTTAAGACAAGGGAAAAATACATTAATTTTAACATTTGGTGAAAATGTTTCAGACAATGATATTTATGTTGTTTCAGCTAAGTTGATTATACAGACTAAACAGTAGTATAAAACCATTAAAAAATTAAAATATGCTAAAATGAAAAGACTATTAAACTTAATTATTATTACACTTATAATTACCTCTTGTGGAAAAAATGAAAATAAGCAGGTGATAAAAGAACAGGCCTCTATTGATTTGCAATTAGAATTGGGTGTAGTATCTCCAAAATCGGTATTTGTCAATGATACTATAAGTATATGGGGAGGGGCGTTAGTGAAAGGTGAAGATAGCTTATATCATATGTTTTATTCTAGATGGCCGAAAAAATTGGGTTGGGAATGGTTGACCTATTCAGAAATTGCTCATGCAACTTCTAAATCACCTTTCGGTCCATTTACCCATAAAGATGTAGCTTTGCCTATGCGAGACCATTCAAAATGGGATGGTACCACAACACATAATCCCACAATTCATAAATTTGATGGGAAATATTATTTATACTATATGGGAACTACTGGAGATTTGAAGACTCCTAGTGTTCCAGGCAAACCCGCATTCAATTGGATACATAGAAATAATCAGCGTATTGGAGTTGCTGTTTCCGAAAGCCCTAACGGACCATGGAAAAGATTTGATAAACCTGTAATTGATGTGTCTCCTAATGATAATGCTCATGATGCATTAATGGCGTCTAATCCATCCGTTTGTAAAATGCCAGACGGAAAATTTTTAATGGTTTATAAAGCGGTTGGAAAAAAGAGAAAGCTTCCTGGAGGTGGACCTGTGGTTCACTTAGTTGCAATTGCAGATACGCCTACTGGTCCGTTTAAAAAGTATCCAGCCCCAGTATTTACAGTGCAAGGAGAAGACTTTCCTGCTGAAGACCCATATATTTGGTATCAAGATGGAAAATATAGAGCTATAGTAAAACGTATGGGCTCTAATGATGGAAAAAGAGAAAAATCTTTAATTCATTATGACTCTGAGGATGGAATTCACTGGAAAGAAGCTAAATACTTTCAAGTGTCAGATAAAACCATTACTTGGGAAGATGGCTCTAAAACAAAGTTTGAACATTTAGAAAGACCTCAACTATTTTTTGAAAATGGTAAAGCTATAGCGTTATTGTGCGCTGCAGATTCACTTGATGTAAATAATGTATTGCATTCGTTTAACATTCAAATACCCTTAAACATTACTAAACATACAAAATAAAGATGAAAAAACTTTTAAGCCTAATAGTTATTGTACTTGTAATTATCTCTTGCGGAAAAAAAGAAAATAAACAAGATATACAAAAACAAACAGTAATAGATTACCAAATTGAGTTTGGTAAAGTGTCTCCAAAATCGGTTTTTGTAAATGATACTATGAGTATTTGGGGAGGTTCATTAGTAAAGGGTGAAGATAACAAGTATCATATGTTTTATGCACAATGGCCCAAAAAAATAGGATGGGAGTGGGTTAATTATTCCTATATTTCTCATGCGGTATCAAACTCACCATTTGGCCCATTTGAGCATGTGGGTGATGCGCTTCCAGACAGAGGTACTAACTTTTGGGATGGTTCAACCACACATAACCCAACTGTACATAAAATAAATGGCAAATACTATTTATACTATATGGGTAATAAAGGTGATAAAAAAATAGTAAGCGTACCCGGAAAACAAAAAATTAATTGGGTACACCGTAATAATCAGCGAATTGGTGTAGCTGTTGCAGATACCCCAAATGGGCCATGGAAACGTTTTGATAATCCTGTTCTAGATATTACTTATAACGATTCATTAGCACATGATGCCTTAATGACCTCTAATCCATCAGTATGTCAAATGGCAGATGGTAAGGTGTTAATGGTATATAAAGCGGTAGGTAAAAAACGAAAAATGCCTAATGGTGGCCCTGTGGTACATATGGTGGCAATTGCAGATTCGCCAATAGGGCCATTTAAAAAATATCCAGATCCGGTATTTACTTTTGAAGGCGAAACGTTTCCAGCTGAAGATCCTTACATCTGGTATCAAGATGGAAAATACCGAGCTATAGTTAAGCGAATTAAGCATGAAGGAAAAAAGCGAGTATTCTCTTTAGTGCATTATGATTCTGAAGATGGCATTACTTGGAATCAAGCTAAATATTTTGAAATCTCTGATAGAACTGTTACTTGGGAAAACGGCACAACAACAAAATTTGATCATCTAGAACGTCCACAAGTATTCATTGAAAACGGTGAACCTATAGCCCTTTTATGTGCAGCCGATACTATTGATGTTAACAATGTACGCCATTCATTTAACATTCAAATTCCTTTAAAAATTACTAAGCATAAAAATTAAAATAGTGAGGAAATTAGTCTTTTTTTTATGCGCTTTTGCTGTATTCTGTAGTTGTGAAAAATTTCAAAATGAAGTTTCGGGTGGTAACATGTCGTTAAATGGAACATGGAATTTTTATGCGTCAAATGAAGTGAGTGAAACTGATGTGGTAACTCAACAAATAAACAATTGGGATACCTTACAAGTGCCAGGAAATTGGGATACTAGAGCGCGCTACTCTGAGTATGTTGGAAAAGGCTACTATAAAAAAGAATTCACAATACCTAAGCATTGGCAAAATAAACAAATTTGGTTAAAATTTGATGCTGTTTATGAAACAGCAAAAGTATGGCTTAATGGTAAGTTTCTAGGAAAACATATTGGTGGTTATACACCATTTGAGTTTAATATAACCAATAATGTTAATTTAAACGAAGCCAATACTATAGTTGTTATGGCTAATAATACATACAAGCGAGGTGCTTGGTGGGCATGGGGTGGTATAAGTCGTAATGTGTCACTTTCAGCAAAAAATAATGTTAGAATTGTATATCAGCACATTACTTCAGAGCCAGATTTTGAGGCCAATAGAGTAAACTTTATTATTAAATATAAATTAGATAATAGTAGCAATGAACCAGTTTCAATAAAAATAAATTCTAATATAGAAAATATTCATACAGATTCCCTATTTATAACCATTGAAAAAAATGCCGAAGCAATTTCATATATAAAATTTCAAAAACCATTATCACAAGTAAAATTATGGCATTTTAATCATCCAAATTTATACCAATTACAAAGTAATATTTCAAATAACAATAATTTACTAGATACAGCAACTGATAAGTTTGGTATAAGAAAATTTGAAGTACGTGGAGAACAATTCTTCTTAAATAATAAAGCCGTAAGAATGAATGGTGTTAATAGAGTGCATGACCATCCTGTTTATGGCAACACTGAACCAGACCACTTGGTAAAGCAAGATATGCTTGATATTAAATATAATTTGGGCTGTAATTTCTCCAGATTAATGCATGCACCATTATCTAAAAATATTTTAAAACTATGTGATAGTATTGGTTTTTTATTAGTTGAAGAAATTCCAGTTTGGGGTGATGGAGATCCTAATTCTGTACCTAACAACCCACAAACAAAACAATGGATGCAAGAAATGATTGAGCGCGATTATAATCACCCTTCGGTTGTAGCATGGAGTGTTGGTAATGAACTTAGAACCGAAGCTCCAAAATGGGGTAAACAACACCTTACAAAAAAACAATACGATTACGTAAACGAAATGATAAATTTCACAGAGTCTTTAGATAAAACAAGGTTAAAAACATATGTAAGTAATACAGCATATCAAGGCGGAGAAATTGGTACTGAGCCTTATGAAAAACTAGATTTTTTATCTATTAATAGCTATGGGCATGCCATTAAAATTATTGAGAAAGTGCATAACAAATTTCCAAACAAACCCATTTTTGTTTCAGAAATAGGTAGAGGGCAAATTGGGCCTGCTCCACATGCAAAATTAAAAGATGATTTAATAGAATTTATAAGCCAACTAAAAAATTACCCATACGTTACAGGCGTGTCAATTTGGAGTTATAATGATTACAGAAGCAATTATAAAGGAACACCAGATTCAGGTTTTAGAGAATGGGGTATTGTTGATGAAAACCGTAACAAAAAAGAAGCATATAACCAATTAAAAAATGTTTACAAAACATGGAAAAATTAATAACATCTAGTTTATTATTGGTGTCATTTTGTATTATTTCAAACAAAGTACACGCACAATTACCAGCTGAAGTAGCTAAAAACTATAAATTAACTTGGGAAGATAACTTTGATTATAATAATAAAAAATTAGATGATGCTTGGGAATCTCAAAACGGGCCAAGTGGCCATATTCTTTGTAGTAGATGGCGAGAAAATGCAGTTGTAAAAAACGGCGTATTACATTTAGAAAATAAGAAAGAAAAAAGAGGGGGGCAAGATTGGACATCTGGAAGTATATGGACAAAAAAAAGATTTACATACGGATATTTTGAGTGCCGTTACAAATACGCTGGAGTTGAGGCAACAAACAACTCTTTTTGGTTGATGACCAAAGGAGGAGGTGAACCCAAAAAAGGAAAACGCTTTGAAATTGATATTAATGAAGGACATTACCCAAATGAAGTAAATACAAATATTCATAACTGGTCTGATGTTACAATAACTGAAGATGGAAAAAGAAAGCATTACTCAAGCCATAAAGCTTTTGCTTTCGGAGCAAAAAGCGGTTATTCTATTCAATTAGAAATTCCAGTTTCTACCAATAAAATTCGTTTTCAATCAAACAATAATAGTCGTTTTCATATAGGAGAATTTAGGGTATATGGCTTAAATGATGGTAATTATCCCGATGTTTTATCAAAAACAGCTGATACAGATATACCAACCCTTGAAAATTTAGTAGCTTCAAAAGATGTGAAAATTACATCTAGTGGGTCTTATAAAAATAATAATTCTGAAAAAAACGTCATTGATGGTAACCCAAGTACGCGTTGGGCCACACAAGATGAAGGAGAAAAATGGTTAGAGTTTGAATGGAATGATATGAAAACTATTGGCTGTATTCAGTTTTTAAACGGTTGGCAATCTTCTAATGGAGATTGGCATGACCTTATTAAAAATTACAAAATACAGTATTTGAATGATGGAAAATGGAAAGATATATCTGTTTTAAACGTAACTGATACTTATGATTTTTCTAATGAATATCACACGTATGGTTTGTTATGGAATGAAGATGAACTTGTTTTTTATTTTGATGGAGAAGAAATTAGAAGAGAAAATAATGAATTTAGTCATAGTGAAACTCCTATATGGTTAAGTCTTGCAATTATAAAATGGGCAGGCCCCGTTACTGATGCCATTGATGGTACAAGTATGAAAGTTGATTATGTTAAATATTATCAACATAAATAAATATTAAATAGTTGTTATTATGAAAAAGGTAGTGTTATTAATACTTGTAGTTACTACAGTAATTTGTTTAAGTTTTTTAAGTTGTAACAATAAAACAAAAAAAATAAATTCAACTTCAAATATTATTAAAACAGAAGAACCATTTCCCTATACTGTTACAGATAGTACTAAAAATAGAGAACTTAGTGCAGCAATGAAAAGAAGTTTTAATCATTACAGTGCTATCCACCCTCGTAATAATGAATTATACTCACAATTTAAATACACTGAATTACAGGGTTTTGACTATAATAATCATGATGGTACAATATCACGTAGAGATCCATCTAAAATAATTTTTGAAAACGGTAAATATTATGTATGGTACACAAAAAGACACACTAAGGTAATACCAATAGGATGGAATAGAGCAGATGAGGCTACTGATGAAATTCCATCTACAGATTGGGATTTATCAGAAATTTGGTATGCAACCAGTGAAGATGGCTTTACTTGGGAAGAACAAGGTGTTGCTATACAAAGACCAAAAAAACCAGAAGTGGGATGGCGCTCGGTAACAACAACCGATATTTTAAAATGGAAAGGTAAATATTATTTGTATTATCAAGGTTTTATGGAAGCCAGTGGTAAGCGTGGTGATTATTGCCCCGTAACAGCATCTTATTCAGATTCGCCTGATGGCCCATGGACACCATCGGGCAAAATAGTTATTGAAAACGGGCCTGAAGGTTCATGGGATCAATACGCAATACATGATCCTTATCCTCTAGTTCATAATGGGAAAATTTATATATACTATAAATCTGCTTTTAATAGACCAAACCCGGTATGGGTTGGCGGTGGTCTTGTTGTAGGAGAAAACCCACTAGGACCGTTTAAAAAACATCCATTAAATCCACTAACTAGTTCAGGGCACGAAGTAAGTTTATTCCCTTTCAAAAAAGGTGTTGCAGCAATAACGGTTAAAGATGGAACAGAGCACTATACAATTCAGTATGCTGAAGATTGGGTTAACTTTGAAATTGCTTCAATTTGTGAGTTAGTGCCAATTGCTCCAGGTCCATTTGTGCCTGATGCTTTTTCTGATACTAAAGATGGACGCGGTATAACATGGGGGTTGTCACATTTTACAAATGCAGGTAAAAATGGTATAAATCAACATTCAATTTTAGCGCGTTTTGATTGTGATTTAAGTCAAGACATTGATGATCCCGTTATGAAACAAACAGGCGTGTATCATGATCTAGATGTCTATTACAAGCAAGGATTAAATAAAAGACAAAAAGAACGTATAGAAGAACAGAATAAAAAATTAAAGGAAGCTAATTAGTTACACGTGCTTTAAATAATTTTTAAAATGAGTTAAAAGAATTCTACTTTTTTGGTGTTCATTATTCACTTAAAAAATATCTTCAGCCATATCTTATGTGTATGAAGGTGAATACATTGTTAAATTTTAGATAATTTTAATACATCAAGAAAAATAATGTTTTCAAACTAAAAAATGACATCATTGTTAACCAACATACAACCAAGTGGGTTTAGCAATAGAAAGTAGTCATGTAAAAGAAAAAAAGTGGTAAGTTAATTTGCCCAAAATAAATAAGTAACGGTAAAAGAAGCAGAAAAGACCAACTCAATTGTATGAGTTGATAGGTTTTATTATTATCCTCATAAAAAATCTTAAAATGAAGTTTAATATTTTAAAATTAGTGTTTTTTATCTTTTTATTTAATGCTTGTAAAGATATAGAGCAAGATAAAAAAACAATTAAGAAACCAAATATCATTTGGATTAATGCCGATGATTTAGGCAGGGAGTTAGCATGTTATGGTAATCCGGATATAAAAACACCAAATATTGATAAACTAGCGCAACAGGGAACTTTATATACCAATGCCTATGCAAATGCTCCTATTTGTTCTTCAAGTAGATCATCTCAAATCACGGGAATGTATCCTACAACCATTAATAGCTTAGACCATAGAACTATTAACATGACAACGCTTCCCGATGGTATAAAACCCATAACAGAATACTTTAAGGAGGCAGGCTATTTTATTGCCAACGGAAGTGGAAAAGATTACTTGAGAAAAGGCGGAAAAAAAGATTATAATTTTGTTCCGAGCATAAAATACGATGGTAAAGATTGGAGTGAGCGTGCTGAAGGACAACCATTTTTTGCGCAAGTACAAATAAAGTATCCACATAGAGTTTTTGAGCATCATAAAGAGAATCCTATAAATCATGAAACCGTAACACTTCCCGGATGTTATCCAGACCATCCTTTATTAAAAGCAGATTGGGCACTTTATTTGGAATCTGTTCAGAAATGTGATGATATTGTTGGCTGGGTGATGCAACGTTTAGAGGATGAAGGTTTGGCTGATAATACGGCGGTATTCTTTTTTGGAGATCACGGGCGTCCGCATTTAAGAGACAAACAGTTTTTATATGAAGGCGGACTTCAAATTCCGTTAATTGTTAGGTTGCCAAAACAAGTAAACAGCGGTAAAACAGATAACAGGTTAGTAAGTTTAGTAGATGTTGCAGCTACAAGTTTAAATTTAGTAGGAATAGAATCTAAACATAGATTACATGGTAAAGTGTTTATTGGAGATAGGCAGGAAACTAGAGATTATGTATTTGGTTTCCGACAAAGAGCAGGAGATGCTGATGATGCCATAAGAAGTATTACAGATGGAAAGTACAAATTGATATGGAATCAAATGCCAGAAAAACCATGGATGCAATTATCAAGTTATAAAAGAAGTGAATACCCTGCTTTTACAGTTTATAGAGTGCTACATAAAAATGGACAATTACAGGCACCATACAATCAATTTATGGCAGATAGCAGACCAGAATTTGAATTCTATGATTTAGACAATGATCCTAACGAATTTAATAATCTAGTTGACGATGAAAATTACAAAGACCATTTTAAAAGGCTGAAAGATGTACTTCAAACCAACTTAAAAAATTATGATAAGAATCAAATTCTAGAATCTGAAGAAACAATTCAGAAAGGAAAAAATGGCTCTCAAAATTATTTTAAGAAGAAAATGAAAAAGTTAGGACTACCTGAAGCTCCGTCTGACGAAGAACTTTTGGTGTATTGGAATAAAACGTTGTTGGGTAAAGAATAAATTATACAATAGCCATTAGTTATTTCCATATATTAACTTATTAAAAGAATTTTAAAGTGTTAATTCTAATTTTGGTTTTGATGATTACATAGTAAATAAAAAAACAATCAAATGAAACATAGAATTTTAGCTTACCTTATTGTTACATTTAGCTTTTTAAGCTTAGAAGCCCAAAACAAAAAGAAATCTAAAAACTAATCACCTTATTAAGTTTTAAAGAAGTGTTAGTCCTATCTTGTCCTTTTACCTCAAAAATAGCAGTAAAAAAAGTGTTGTTTTTGAGGTAAGTATCATAAAACTTTTGAATACTATCTTTATTAGTAAAGTACTCTAAAGTGGCACTAACACCAATATCATGCTGAGAGAAAAATACAAAATGTTCTGTATTACCGCTTTTATACTTAGAAACTACAGCATATTCGTGAGTAATATTATAGGAGTTTAAATTATAAATACTGTCTTTAAACTTTGGATGATTATGTAATTTTAAGGTAGTATTAGAGATTTCAAAATAAGGATTAGCTTCATTAAAGAAATACAAGAATTGATTATCGTTCTTACTTGGTCCCACATAAATTGCATTACCTTCTTTAATTTCCGAAGCCGAAGTTTGTGTTGAAAATCTAATAGAAAACGTCTTATTATAATCTTGAAAAAACGATTGTAATTTTTGAGAAGATAATGCTGCCATTCTTGTAGAGTAGGAGTAGTTAGCGGGTCTTATACTATCTCTTAAATTTGGGTTTTTATCAATAAAATTGTAAAAATCGTTGGTGCTATTAATTGAAAAATCCCTGGTCCAGCCATTGTTTTTGGTAATAGTTGTCCCTGTAACTCCAAAATGATCACCAATGTAAAGATGTGTTCCTGAGTCTTCCGATAAAAAGGGTTTCCACATCTTGGGTTTAGATTTAGGTATACTTAGCTTAATTGAAATTATAACAAAAACCAATAAAAGTGCATAAGGTATAAGTGTTGGCCAATTAAGCGTTTTTAATATAGATTTACTTCGTTCAATTTTGTGAAAACTTACTTGGTATTGGCCTTTATCTATTTGCAAACGCCAAATATCATCAGCGCCTTCAGTGTCATAAAACTGAGTGATTTTTTTTCTAAGGTTATGCACGTTTACACGTACTCTTGGATTACTTCTGTCTCCTACATTTTTACTTTTAAAAAACTCAATATCAACGACGCTTTCCTTAAGGTGAATACCTTTTTCGGTTGCACTGTATAAGTACTGTAAAAGCGCAATACTTGTTGGTGCATTTTTAAACGTTTTACTTTCGGTAATACGTTTTACAATATTATCTTTTTGATATTTAGTTATTTTCATTCTATTGGTGAATGTGTTTATAGATAACCTTAACGGTTATAGCTACCGTTAAAGCTGCGTTAAAGTTAATAAAACAAAGCCTTGTAATTACATTTGAATAAGTGTTTTTTAATTCAAAAAAAGAATTACATATTTAAGATGAAAGCTTTTTTAGACGATAACTTTATTTTGGAAACAGAAACCGCCTGTGAACTGTTTCATGGTTTTGCATCCGGAATGCCTATTATAGATTATCATTGTCATTTAATTCCGAAGCAGATTGCCGAGAATAAGAATTTCAAGAACTTGACCGAACTTTGGTTATATGGTGACCATTATAAATGGCGAGCTATGAGGACCAATGGTGTTCCTGAGAAGTATTGTACGGGAGAAGCAAGTGATTGGGAAAAATTCGAAAAATGGGCACAAACGGTACCATATACGCTTCGCAATCCCTTGTATCATTGGACACATATGGAGTTAAAGCTCTATTTTGGTTATGATGGTATTTTAAATGGAGATACGGCCAAGGAAGTTTGGGATTTAGCTAATGAGAAATTGCAAACTGAAGCGTATCGCCCTCAAGGATTGTTACAAATGATGAATGTAGAAGTGGTATGTACCACAGATGATCCTACAGATTCTTTGGAATATCATATTCAAATTGCTGAGAGTGATTGTAAAATAAAAGTGTTTCCTACCTGGCGTCCAGATAAAGCTATGGCTGTTGAGGACGTTGAATCTTTTAATGATTATATGGTAAAGCTTTCTGAGGTTTCAGGCATATATGTGAATTCCTTTGATGATTTGATAAGGGCTTTAAAGAACCGTCATGACTTTTTTGCCCAAGTAGGATGCAAATTGTCAGATCACGGTATAGAAGCATTTTATGCAGAAGATTATACTTCAGCAGAAATTAGAACCATCTTCTTTAAAGTACGGTCTGGGATTGAATTAACAAATTCAGAGATTTTAAAGTTTAAATCTGCCATGATGTATGAATTTGGTATAATGGATCATGAAAAAGGCTGGGTACAACAGTTTCACTACGGAGCAATTAGAAATAATAATACCAGATTATTAACAGAATTAGGACCAGATACGGGGTTCGATTCAATCCATGATGCCAATAGTGCCTCTACCATGTCTAAGTTTTTAAATGGTTTAGATTCAGAAGATAAATTGGCCAAAACAATAATCTACAATTTAAATCCGGCTCATAATGATGTAGTGGCAACCATGATTGGGAATTTCCAAGATGGGAGCGCTCCAGGAAAAATGCAGTTTGGTTCTGGTTGGTGGTTTTTAGATCAAAAAACGGGAATGGAAAATCAAATGAATGCTCTTTCTAATATGGGCTTACTAAGTAGGTTTGTTGGTATGCTAACAGATTCACGTTGTATTATTTCCTATTCTCGTCATGAATATTTTAGACGTATTTTATGTAACTTACTAGGTAATGATGTTGAAAATGGCCTTATTAATAAAGACATGGATTTATTGGGAAAAATGGTGAAGGATATCTGCTATTACAACGCAAAAGATTATTTTAAATTTAATTAAAACGCATATGAGGATTTTAAAGCTTGTTCTATTAACCCTTATTATTTTATCGCATCAATTAATTGAAGCTCAAAAAGAAACGGAAATTGTCTATCTGTCCGGAACAGATAAAGATAATTTAGTAGAGTGGGATTTCTTCTGTTCGGAAGGAAGGAATAGTGGAAAATGGACGAAAATTGGTGTGCCCTCTTGTTGGGAGCAAAAAGGGTTTGGAACATACAACTACGGTTCGGGCACAGGTACTTTAAACATGGCCTCAGAACATGGGTTGTATAAGCATAAGTTTAATGTGCCAAAAACTTGGAAAAACAAAAATGTAAGAATCGTTTTTGAAGGTGTAATGACTGACGCCCAGGTGAAGCTTAACGGTAAACTAGCAGGACCAATACACCAAGGAGCATTCTATGAATTTAAATACGATATTACCAAACTGTTAAAATTTGGAACTGAGAATGTTTTAGAAGTCAAGGTAAATAAAATGTCTGCTAACAAATCTATAAATCATGCAGAAAGAGCTGCCGATTTTTGGGTATTTGGAGGTATTTATCGCCCAGTGTATTTAAGTGTTTCTCCAAAAGATAACATAAAAAGAATAGCTGTTGATGCTAGGGCAGATGGACAAATTACTACCGATGTATACATAGATTCAAAAAACGCACACGGAGTTTCTCTAAGTCTTTTCGATTTAAAAGGAAACAAAGTTCAAAATATCAAGGTTAATGTTAAAAAAGAACAAGAGAAATGGCGTGTAAGTGGAAAAGCAGATGGTATAAAAACTTGGAATCCGGAATTTCCAAATTTGTATAAGCTTCATCTTTCTTTATTAGATAAAAACGAAAACATTCTACATAAAGTTGAAGAACGTATAGGTTTTAGAACGGTTGAAGTTTTAGAAGGCGATGGCATTTATGTTAATGGCGAAAGAATAAAATTTAAAGGGGTTAACAGGCATGCGTTTCATCCGGCTTCAGGAAGAACAACCTCTAAAAATATTAGTATTGAACACGTTCAACTCATGAAAGATATGAATATGAATGCGGTAAGGATGTCACATTATCCGCCCGATGTTCATTTTTTAGATGTTTGCGACTCACTCGGGCTATTTGTTCTGGATGAAATTTGTACATGGCATAACCCAATGCTAGATACAAAAGTGGCAAGAAAGATTGTAAAAGAAACTGTGGTAAGAGATGTTAACCATCCCTCTATACTCATGTGGGGAAATGGAAATGAACAAGGCTGGAACCCTGAAGTTGATGATGATTTTGCTAAGTGGGATATTCAAAATAGAGAAGTAATTCATCCATGGAGCATTTATAAAAAGACCAATACCATTCATTACAGTCACTATCACTCATTAGTGAATGATTCGTATTCTAAGGAAAAAATATTATTTCCAACCGAATTTCTTCATGGTGTTTATGACGGCGGACACGGGGCAGGACTTGAAGATTATTGGTTAAGAATGTGGAATTTACCACTAAGTGCAGGTGGTTTTCTTTGGGATTTTGCCGATGAAGGCGTTGAAAGAACCGATAGAAATAATGAAATTGATTTACAAGGAAATAAGGCCAATGATGGTATAGTTGGCCCATATTTAGAAAAGGAAGCAAGTTATTTCACCATTAAAGAAATATGGTCGCCAATTTATTTAGAAGATAGATTTATAAACGAAGATTTTAACGGCATTTTCAGAATCGAAAATCGTTACCATTATACCAATTTAGATCAAATTACCATGACCTCTAAATGGATTACGTTTGAAGGGCCAAAAGGCAATACTTCACAAAAAGTGCTTTCTGAACATAAAGTAGATTTACCTAGTTTAAATCCTGGAGGAAAAGGAAAGTTTTATGTTCAAAAACCATCTCATTGGAAATTGGCAGATGCCTTACATTTAACTGCGGTTGATACATACGGAAAAGAAATTTTCACGTGGTCTTACCCTGTCTCTTCACCAAGTAAAGTTAGCAAACCTTTGGTTTTGTATTCTGGCGGAGGTACTATTAAATCTACCACTGAAAATCAGAAAATTACAGTTGAAACTAATGATTTAACGTATCAATTTTCTAAAGAAACAGGTTTGCTTTTAGAGGTAAAAAAAGGCAATCAAATTATTCCTTTAAACACTGGTCCTATCATTTTAAATCAGAAAGCAAAAATTGAAGATGTTAAGATAAACGCACTTAATAATAAGGTTGAAATACTTACCATTTTTGAAAAAACCGATAAATCTCCAAGTTGGTCTACGGTAAAAGAGTTTGCGTCTGATAGTATTAAATGGACCATCCATTCTAACGGTTTGTTAGATTTAAGAGTAGCGTTTAAAGGATTCCGAAATTTAAAAGGCTACAGAGGTATTACTTTTTCCTTTCCCGAAAATGAAGTTGCTGGCATGAAATGGTTAGGAGATGGGCCATACCGCGTTTGGAGAAATAGAATGAAAGGCACACGTTTTCAAGTTTGGGAAAACAATTATAATAATACTGTAACAGGCGAGGTTGGTAAAGATCAGTTTGTTTACCCTGAATTTAAAGGTTTCTTTTCAAGTTTATACTGGTCTAAGGTAAAAGGAAATCATGATAACGGGTTTACTGTATATTGCAGAACGCCGCACACCTATTTTAGAATGTTAACACCACAGGAACCAAAACAGAATAAAAAGGGAAAAACACATCCTAAATTTCCTGAAGGCGATATTTCTTTTGTAATGAATATTCCTGCTATAGGCACTAAGTTTCAAAAACCAGAAAGTATGGGGCCTCACGGTAATCCTGAGCATTATTTTGGAAATGATGATGAACCAATTGTTATGGATTTAACTTTTGAATTTTAACATAGCCACATTTCTGTTGTGTCATGCTGAACTAGTTTCAGTATCTCATAAAAAAGTCAACTTAAACTAAACTATTTATGAAACTTTTTAAAATGCTATTTTGTTTTTTAACGCTGTACTTGGTAACTAATATAGATGCTAAAGCACAAAAAACAGAAACACTAATTAAATACCTGTCTGGAACAGATAAAGATAATACAGTTGCTTGGGATTTTTACTGTTCAGAAGGAATGCAAAGTAAAAAATGGACTAAAATACAAGTGCCATCTTGTTGGGAATTACAGGGTTTTGGAGCTTACAACTACGGACGAGATTATAAAGTAAATAAACCTTATGCTAACGAGCACGGTTTATATAAACACAAATTTTTTGTGCCTAAAAATTGGAATGAAAGTGAGATAAAAATTGTTTTTGAAGGAGTAATGACAGATGCCGAAGTAAAAATAAATGGACAATTAGCAGGTGCTATACACCAAGGAGCCTTTTATGAATTTAAATACAACATAACCAGATTATTAAAATTTGGAACCGAAAATTTACTAGAGGTTAAAGTGAATAAAATGTCTAGTAATGCCTCTATAAATGCTGCAGAGCGTAATACCGATTTTTGGATTTTTGGTGGTATTTATCGTCCGGTTTTTTTAGAAGTATTACCCAAAAAAAATATACAGCGTGTTGCTATAAATGCGCAAGCAAATGGCGCCATAACAGCCGAAGTTTTTACAAATACCAATAAAACAGAAACAGTTCAGTTATTTTTAACCAATTTAAAAGGTAATACACTTCAAAATTTAGAAACTTCAGCAAAAAAAGAAGATAAAAAATGGTTAGTTTCAGCCAAAGCATCTAACATAAAACCATGGCATGCCGAAACGCCACACCTTTATAACCTTCACATTAAATTATTAGATAAAAACGGAAATACGTTACATAAATTATCAAAGCGTATTGGTTTCCGTTCGGTAGAAGTTAGAGAAAGTGATGGTATTTATGTTAATGGAAAAAAAATAAAATTTAAAGGTGTTAATAGGCATTCTTTTCATCCAGAATCAGGCAGAACCACTTCAAAAGCGTTAAGTATAAAGCATGTTAAAATGATGAAAGATATGAATATGAATGCTGTACGGATGTCTCATTATCCGCCCGATACTCATTTTCTTGATGTGTGCGATTCATTAGGGCTTTTTGTTATAAACGAAGTTTGTACTTGGCACGTACCGTATTTAGATGAAAAGGTTGGTGAAAAAATTATAAAAGAAGCCGTAGTGCGTGATGTAAATCATCCTTCTATTTTACTTTGGGCAAATGGTAATGAAACGGGTTGGAATACTAATTTAGATGATGATTATGCCAAATGGGATATTCAAAAAAGAGAAGTTATTCACCCATGGAATGTGTTTAAAAAAACCAACACCATGCACTACCCAGATTATTACAAATTTGCGTTTGATGCTCCTTCAAAAGACAAAATATATTTCCCTACAGAATTTTTACATGGTTTATATGATGGCGGGCATGGTGCTGGGTTAGATGATTATTGGAAACAAATGTGGCATATGCCATTAGCTGCAGGTGGATTTCTTTGGAATTTTGCAGATGAAGGTGTGGTAAGAACTGATAAAAACGGAATTATTGATGTAGATGGAAACCATGCTCCAGACGGTATTGTGGGGCCTTACGGCGAAAAAGAAGGAAGTTATTTTACAATAAAAGAAGTATGGTCGCCAATTTATATAGAAGAACGATATATAAAACCAAGTTTTTCTGGCGTATTTAATGTAGAAAACCGCTACCATGTTACCCATTTGAATGCATGCGAAATAACAGCAAAATGGATGGTTTTTAATGGGCCAAATACATTAGCTGGCAGTAAAGTGTTATTTGAAAACAAGGTAGAATTACCAAATTTAGCTCCAGGCGAAAAAGGATCATTTACAGTTAAAAAACCAGAAAATTGGCAACAAGCCGATGCGCTTTTTTTAACAGCTAAAGATATGTATGGTATGGAAATTTTTACATGGAGTTACCCTGTTAAAACACCTAAACAAATAAACAATACTTATTTAAATTTTAGTAGTTCTGCAAGTGTTCAAACTACAAAACTAAATGATGTTATATTAGTTAAGGCAAAAGATATTGAATATAAATTCTCAAACAAAACAGGTTTGTTGAAAATGGTTACCAAAAAAGGCAATCAAATTCATCTAAAAGATGGTCCGGTGCTATTAGGAAACAAAACAAATTTGGAAAATGTGGTGGTAAATACTTTTGAAGATAAAGTAGAGATTATTGGATTGTTTAAGAAAAGAAAAAAATACCATGACTGGAAAGAGAACAATAAAATGACGCAAGATTTCTTTAAATGGACCGTCAATTCAAATGGTCTACTTGATTTAAATGTTGAATTAAGAAATCAAAAAATAGTAGAAGGTTACATGGGTATTACGTTCTCGTTTCCAGAAGAAGATGTTAAAGGAATGAAGTGGTTGGGTGATGGCCCCTATCGTGTATGGCGTAACCGCATGAAGGGGACAAGATTTCAGGTTTGGGAGAATAATTATAACAATACTGTAACAGGACAATCAGGTTGGGTATACCCAGAATTTAAAGGTTTCTTTTCTCGTTTAAATTGGATGAAGTTGTATAGTAAAAGTAGAAATGGTTTTACCGTGTATTGCCACTCCGATTTAATATTTTTACGCATGTTAACACCTGATCAACCTAAGGAATATGGTAAAGGTGCAGCTGTAAATGTTTTTCCAGAAGGTAATATTTCTTTTTTAAAAAACATACCAGCAATGGGTACCAAATTTATGCCCGCAAGCTCATCAGGACCACAAGGAAGTGATAAAAACTATTTTGGAAATACTGATGAGCCTATTGTTATTCATTTAACCTTTGAATTTTAAAAAAAAACAGTAAATAAACAACATGAAACTAAACTATTCTAAATTTACAATTTTCTGCGTATTTTTTCTAAATATGGCAGTATTTGCTCAAAAGCAAACAGAGCAGCAACCCAATATACTTTTTGTTTTAACTGATGACCAAAGGTATGACACCGTAAAAACCTTTAATAAAGCCATTGATGGTCAAGAAATGAGCAAATTAGGGTACATAGAATCTCCTGAAGTAGATAAACTAGCGGCGCAAGGCACCACATTTATAAACACTTATTGCCAAGCAACAGGTTGTGCACCATCAAGAGCAACCATGCATCAAGGGCGTTATCCGTTTAGGTCTGGCGTATATGAATTTGAATGGCACAATAATGCCGCAAAGCATATGAAGCCATCATTACCTGAACAGTTAGCAACCCTAGGATATCAAACTTTTCATGTAGGTAAATTGGGTTACAGGCTTAAGGGGCTTGCACCTAACGGAAAAACTAAAAAGCACAATGTGTATCAAACAGATATTGATTTTAGAAGTTTGGGTTATGAAGGTTTAACAGATTACTCTTATGGTGGTTTTAAAGAAATTGACGGAAAACCATTAGATGAATATATAAACAATATAGGTTTTTTTGTAACACCCGAAGGCAAGTTTGAATATGTTTCAAAAGATTTGGCAAACCAACGTAAAGAATATAAAAATACAGCCAAAGAAGTTGCCAAAAAGTACGATTTAATTAGGCATTATAAAAAAGGAAAAACGCCATCAATTTATGATGGAATGATAATATCTGGTGTAAGTTCTCAACCAGCAGGAAAAACCCGTGATGGGTATTATGCACATTTTTTAAATGAATATTTAGTTAATGAAAACAAACAATTTAACGCTGGTTCAATGAAATTTCAAGGTGTAGATCCTTCAAAACCAGTGTTTGCACATGTTGGTTTTGATTTTCCACATACACCAGTTCTTCCACCAGCAGATTACCGTGAACGTTTTCAAAAGCATACATATAAAATTCCAAATTTTTCAGAAGAAGAATTCGCTTCAATGTCACAACAAATGAAAAAAATAACCAGTAACAAACCTTCTTACCATTTTACTGACGAAGAAAAGCAAAAAATGATTCAAGATTATTATGCATTTTGTGCTTATGGTGATAGGTTGGTTGGCAAAACGGTTGAAGATTTTGTTGCTTACAGTGAAAAACATAAACGCCCATGGATGGTTATTTACGTATGTGGTGACCACGGATGGAAACTAAACGAACACGGGGCAATTTCAAAATTTACACCTTGGGAATGGGATAGCCACAATCCAATTATCGTAGTCTCTTCAGATAAAAAGAAGTTTCCAGCAGGAAAAATTGTTAAAGAGTTTACAGAGTTTGTTGATATTGCACCTACAGCTTTAAGTGCAGCAGGAGCAGATTTATCTTCAAAATCTTTTAATTATTTAGATGGTTTAGATTTAGCAAAAGTAGTATCAAAACAAGCACCTGTTAGAGATTATATTATTGGAGAATCGCATGCGGTTACAGGTGCCAGAGCTTATATTAGAACTAAAGATTATGTATTGTCATTAAAAACTAGACCAACACGTAAAGAAGGCGAAAATATGGCTTGGGCTTTAACAGCTTCTTGGGAAGATTTAGATCCGGCATTATATGACTTTAAAAAAGATCCAGCCGAAGTTAACAATGTAGCTTTTGATAAAAAATATAAGAAAATAGCAAAAGCTATGAAAGATAAGTTGCTAAACATTGTACTAGGTGATAATAGGGTGGAAGTAGATTGGAAAAAATGGGGCGATGGCACACAAACTTATCATAGTAATTTTGCACCCAGAGCTCATAATTATAAATTGAAATTAAAGTAATTAGTTATGAAAATAATTATAAATTTTGTTTTTGTAATAGGGGTTTCGGTATCACTTTTTGCTAAAGATTATCATGTAGATGCTAGTAGTTCAAATAGCGGAAATGGCTCAAAGAAAAACCCGTTTAAAACCATACAACAAGCCGCTAATGTTATGAAAGCGGGTGATGTTTGTTACATTCATAAAGGTGTTTACAGAGAGGAAATTATACCAAAAAATTCTGGAACCAAAAAGAAACCAATAGTGTTTACAAGCTATAAAAATGATATTGTTATTATTTCGGCAACAAAAAAAGTAACAACATGGCAACAGCACCAAGGAGCTATTTACAAAGCGCAAAATGTAATTATGAATTTAGGCGATGGTAATAACGTTTATTTCAATTATAAAAAAATGCAAATTGCAAGGTGGCCAAATGATTCTGATGATAATGAATATACATTAGATGCCAAGTTTATAGATAAAACAAAAGGCACTTGGTCTATGTCATTTATTAGCAATAATGAAATTCCGAAGTTTGATTGGACGGGAGGAATTATTCACTATTTAGGTGCCCATAGTGGTTGCAGTTGGGAGCGTACAATAACAAATTATAATGAAAACCTAAACCGTATATTTTTTGAAACTTTACCACAGAAATGGCCTTTTGGAAATACGCATAGTCCGCAACGTTTTGAAAACGGGCATAGAGGTATTTTTTATTTAATGAATAAGCTTGAAGCTTTAGATGCACCAAATGAATGGTTTTATGATAAAGTAGCTAAAACACTCTATTTTTATGCTCCTAAAGGTGAAAACCCTAACCATCATTCCGTAGAAGTATCTCATAGAAAACACGTAGTAACAATAAACAAAAACAACATCCATTTAAAAGGATTAAATTTTTTTGGTGGCATGATTGTTATAAACGGTAATGGCAATAAAGTATCTAACGCTATGATAAAACATGGTGCAGAGCGTTTAGTAACAAATTTAAAAGGAGCTGCAGTGAGTGATGCTGCGGTACTCATTAATAGCGGATTTCAAAATAGTATTGAAAAATGCGTGTTAGAAAATGGTTCTGTAAATGGTATTATTTTAGGTAAAAATACTGAAGACTGTATTGTTAAAAACAACATAGTTCAAAACTTTAATACAATAGGAATTCATGCATGTTTACTTAGTAGTTATGGTAACAGAAACAAAATACTTCAAAATTCATTTTACGGTTCAGCAAGAGATGGTGTTAAAGTTACAGGTAATAATAGTGAGTTTGCATACAACCATGTTCAAAAATGTTTAATTTCTGGGGCTGATGGTGGTTTGTTTTATGTAACAGGACAAAGCATACCTAAAAATATAGAATTACACCATAATTGGTTTCATAATGCTCATGCCAATGATAACCATGCAGGTAAAAAAGCAACAGGTATTTATTTAGATAATAATGCTGCGGGTTACATAGTACATCATAATGTAGTTTGGGATGTAGAATGGGCAGGCTTACATTTTAATTGGGATGCCATTAAAAATGAAATTTATAACAATACATTTTGGAATGTTGGCCCTTCAAATGAGGCTTTAATTAATTCTTGGGTCCCAAAACGTAATAACTACCAAACCAATGTAGAAGATAACATACTTTATAACAATATTTCAGATGTGCGCCCCTGGTGGGATTCTGGAAACGGAAAGCATTACAGAGTTGATGAAAAAGAATTTAAAGGAAAAGAAGCAGACAATATTTTTAGTAATAACAAGCAGTTTTCTGAAATTCCTTTTAATACAGAAAAGCATACACTTTTTATGCCTTTAGAAAATTCGCCTTTAATTGATAGAGGCCTAGAAATTAGAAAAATAACTAAAGGATATAAAGGAAAGGCGCCAGATTTAGGAGCTTATGAATACGGTGGTGCATATTGGAAACCTGGTGTTGATTGGGTGCCAAATAATTTTGCTTGGAAAGTAAGTAACGGTTACTTAAATGTTGGAATTTCTACTATAAAAAATAACCAATATTTAGGAAAAGCTAGTAAAATGGTTAAAGAACTTCAATTAAACTAAAAACACAATGAAGCACACCATTGTACTAACCTTAGTTTGTTTTATGCTTTTCTCATGTGAGAATAGTGTAAAAATCAAACAAGGCGAAAATGAAAGTGAAAAATTAAACTCTAAAAACGAGTTTCCTTTTTTAATACCTGAAGAAAAACCAAACAGACCATTAAGTAAAGCAGTAGAACGAAATTATGATGCTTACGAGCATATTCGCCCTGAGGCATCAGAGTTATATTCGCAGTTTAAATACACCAAATTAAAAGGGTTTGATTACAATAACGGCGATGGCACTATAACAAGACGCGATCCTTCAAAAGTAATTTTTGAAAACGGTAAATATTACGTGTGGTATACAGGTAGAAAAAGCCCAGTAAAACCCGTAGGAATGGCAAATGCTAAAGAAGCTACCAATGTTATTCCGTCTAGCGATTGGGATTTGGCCGATATTTGGTATGCTACATCAAAAGACGGTTTTACTTGGGAAGAACAAGGTATAGCAGTACCACGCCCACCAAAACCACAACCAGGATGGAGATCAGTTACTACAACCGATATATTAAAATGGAAAGGTAAATATTATTTATACTTTCAAGCGTTTATGGAAGCTAGCGGATTACGAGGCGATTTTTGTCCGGTTTCAGTAGCTTGGGCAGATTCACCAGATGGACCTTGGCATCATACAGGAAAAGTGGTGTTACCCAACGGGTCAGAAGGTTCTTGGGATCAGTACTCAATTCACGACCCATATCCGTTAGTTCATGATGGTAAAATCTATTTGTATTATAAAGGCGATTTTGATAAACGTAAGGAATTCAAACCTTCAAAAATAAGAATGCAAGGTCTTGCTATTGCCAATGATCCACTAGGGCCATTTGTAAAGCACCCATTGAATCCCGTAATCAATTCTGGTCATGAAACTACTTTGTTTCCTTTTAAAGAAGGTGTTGCTGCTATTGTACAACGTGACGGACAAGAACATAATACCATACAATATGCCAAAGATTGGGTTAATTTTGATATTGCATCAATAACTGAAATGTTACCTATTGCTGCTGGCCCATTTGTACCAGATGCGTTTACAAATACAAAAGATGGCCGTGGTATTACTTGGGGCTTATCGCATGTAATTAATGCTGGTGGCAATTGGAGGCATACCATTTTGGTGCGTTTTGATTGTGATTTGAGTCAGGATATTGATGATCAAAAAATGAAAGACCATTACATACATTACAGGCCAGAATACTTATATAAATTTGGTTTAACTGGCCAGCAAAAAGAACGCATAAAAAAGCAAACAGAGGCTTTAAAAGCACACTAAATAACTTTACTTTAAATATACTAGTAGTAATATTTTTTCCAGATAGAACAAATGTTGCCTAGTAATATTCATTTGTTGTACCTGAACAATAAAGCTTAGGTTACATTTATATTAACCTATATAAAACCTGTGTTTTTTCTTTATAAAACATGTACACAAAACATACTATCAACATGAAATTTAAGTATCATCAAATTAAAAGTAAATTATTATTTACTGTTTTTTCATTTCTTTTAGGCGTATTATGCCAACTAAACGCGCAAGAATTTTGGAAAGATAAGCAAGTTTACACTATGGGTACAGAGCCCCACGCAGTTACACATTATGTGTTTGAAAATGTTGCTTCGGCCATAAAAGGAGATTATAAAGCGTCGCCTTACTTTAAAGATTTATCAGGAAACTGGAAGTTTAATTGGGCAAAAACACCTGCCGAAAAACCTAAAGATTTTTATTTACCATCATTTAATGATGCTAATTGGCATACAATTCCTGTACCGTCATGTTGGGAACGCCAAGGTTATGGTGTGCCTTCGCATCGTGGTTTAGGCATGTTAGTTAAAGCCGAAGAAATTAAAATACCCAATGTGCCTGAAAATGATAACCATGTAGGAAGCTACAGAACCACTTTTCAAGTTCCTGAAAATTGGAAAAACAGAGAAACACTACTTCATTTTAATGGAGTTTCTAGTGCATTTTACCTTTGGATTAATGGCAAAATGGTTGGTTATGATGAAGATGCCATGACAAGCGCTGTGTTTAACATAACACCTTTTTTAAAGCCTGGTGAAAATACATTGGCAGTACAAGTGTACCGCTGGTCAACGGGTAGCTACATGGAATCTGGTGATACATGGACCTTTAGTGGTATTTTTAGAGATGTGTACTTGCAGAGTAAACCTAAGGTGCAAATACGAGATTTCTTTTTAACATCAAATTTAGATGATGATTATAAAAACGCGCAATTTAATGCTGAAATTAAAATTTTAAACAATAGTGAAACTGTAGCCAAAAACTATAAAGTTAATGTTGCTATTTATGATGAAAATGGTAGTGTTATTGTTGAGTCGGGTAATGATAGCCCAAAATTAGGTTGGCGTATGGGCAACTTAGGAGCAGAAAGTATTCTTAATTATTCAACTAAAATTGAAGAACCAAAACTGTGGTCAGCAGAATTTCCAAACCTATACACGGTAGTTTTAAGTTTAATAAATGATAAAGGGAAAACTGTTGAGGTTACTCAAGCACCTTTTGGTTTTAGAAAGGTTGAAATTAAAGATTTACAAGTACATGTAAACGGAAAGCCCATAAAAATAAAAGGCGTTAATAGAGGCGAATCGCACCCTGAACTTGGTAAAACTTTAACCGAAGCATCAATGATTCAGGATATTTTATTAATGAAACAACACAACATTAATGCCGTACGTTCTAGCCATCATCCTAACGATTCTAGGTGGTATGCACTATGCGATAAATATGGTTTGTATGTTATGGATGAAGCCTTAGAATCTCCAGACTACTTTATTAGAGGTAACGGTTTGCCAGGTAGTGATGTTAGCTGGATGGCTACTGCTTTAGATAGGGCTGTGGCTATGGTTGAGCGTTCTAAAAACCATCCATCAATAATTTTTTGGTCCTTAGGTAATGAATCTGGTTTTGGCAAAAACTTTGCACTTATGAGCGATTATATTCGTCGGTTTGATCCTACAAGAATAATTTCTTATGACGGGAGAGAAACCGATTGTTGGGCTGTAAAAGATTATTTTGATTTAAATAGTTCTATGTATCCGTTTATTGAAGATGATGAAAAACAAAAACACTGGAAACTACTAAGTTTTTGGGAAGCACCAAAATACAATAAACCGTATATTATGATTGAGTATGCACATGCACAAGGAAACTCATTAGGTAATTTTGCAGAGTATTGGCGTGTTGTTAATAGAAATAAATCGTTTGTTGGCGGTTATATTTGGGATTGGGTAAACCAAACCTATAATGAAAAAATGCCCGATGGCTCTATACGCCAAAGCCATAGGCTAGATTATCATCCTGTTGATAGCATTCCTGTTGATACCGATTTTTCTAAAGTTGAATATGATACTAATGAATGTGCTAAAGGTCTTGTTTTTGCAGACAGAACTCCAAAACCAACACTTTTAGAAGTAAAAAAAGCACAACAGTTTATTACCATAAATAAAGTTGAAAATACAAGCAATAGTTTTAAAGTAACTAACAACTATTATTTTACAAACCTTAATGCATTTACAGGAAGTTGGGTGTTATTAAAAGCTGGGAAACCATTAAAAAAAGGAACCATTTCTACATTTAATTTAAAACCAGATGAAACTGAAGTTTTTAATGTGCCATTACCAAGTTTTGATACTGTTTCAGAGTATGTTATTCAATTTAGTTACCGTTTAAAAACAGCTACTATTTGGGCAGATGCAGGGCATGAAGTTGCTAAAGAAGAATTCATTTTACAAAAAGCAAAACCAATATTAGTAAAACCATCAGGTAAGTTAAATGTTTCAGAAACTACAAATTCATTATTAATTTCTGGTAATAAATTTTCCATAAAATTTAATAAACAAACAGGAACATTAGCATCAATATTGGCTAATAAAAAAGAGATAATAGCTCAAAATAGTGCTGTTAGTGGTCCGGTTTTAAATGTGTATCGTTCTCCAATTGAAAACGACAGACCTTACACTAAAAATTGGAAATTTGCCAATATAAAAAATCTTCAAAATAAAATTATTTCAATTAAAACAACACAAGCAACACCATCAATTACAAAGGTTGAAATTATTAAAGAGTTAAGTAGTAATTCTGGAAGTTTTAATCATTCTTGTGTTTATGAAATTTCAGCAAATGGTGTAATTAAACTACAAAATAAAGTTACCCCAACAGGTTTTGAAAATTTAGAAACCTTACCTAGAATTGGTTTAAAATTAGGGTTGGTAAGTAATTTAGAAAATGTAAGTTGGTATGGTAGAGGGCCTCAAGAAAATTATCCAGACCGTATGGAATCTGCTTCTTTAGGGCAATACCAATCAACTGTAAGTAATTTATTTACGCCGTATTTAGTACCTCAAGAAAACGGAGCTCGTTCTGATGTTAGATGGGTAGAGTTTGGTTTTAAAAATAGTAAAACATCAGCCATAAAAATAAAGTCTGACACGCCATTTGTGTTTTCGGCATTACATTTTGATGCTAAAGATTTAGATAAAGCTTCGCGAAACGCCTTTTTAAAGCCCAGAAAAGAAACTATAGTAAGTTTAGATGCCCACATGTTAGGCCTAGGAAACGCTAGTTGTGGTCCTGTGCCTTTAAAGCAATATTTAGTACCCGTAAAACCGTATGAATTCAATTTTACAATACAATTAAACAACTAATTATGAAAATTAAAATACGTGTATTAGCATTTTTTGTTGTAGCAATATTAAATGCACAACAGTCAAATAATATAGAAGTTTGGGCTGTGAAATTAGATAATGGTATGGCAAATCCTTTGTTTAAAGTTGATAATGATACCGAAGGGAAAAAGGCTAAATGGAACAATTATATTTACCTACAGCCTCAAGTAAAATTTCAAACAATTGAAGGTATTGGGGGTGCTTTTAATGAAATAGGCGGGAAAGCATTATTATCACTTCCTAAAAATGCACAAAAAAACATAATGACTAATCTGTTTTCAAAAGATAAAGCGGCTTTTACTTTTTGCAGAACAGCCATTGGCGCTAGTGATTTTGGTATTGATGCTTACAGTTATGCCGAAGTACCAAATGATTTCGAACTTAAACACTTTTCAATTGAAAGAGATAAAAAATATGTACTGCCGTATATAAAAAGTGCTCTGAAAATTAACCCTACTTTAACATTGTTTGCATCACCATGGAGCCCACCAGGTTGGATGAAAGAAAGTGGTAAAATGATAGGATTACAAAAGGTTGGTAATAAAATAAAAACAGATGCTCTAACTTATAAAACCTATGCGAATTATTTTGTAAAGTATGTGCAAAGTTATGAAAATGAAGGTGTTAAAATAAATCGTATTTGTATTCAAAATGAAAATGATGCAGACACTAAATACCCAAGTTGTGTTTTTCCAGCAAAGGATATGGTTTATTTTGCTAATAACTATTTGGCATCTGCTTTTAAAAATAATGCACTTAATACTAAAATTTTTGCAGGAACGTTTAGGGCTGCTAATCAAATGGATTTAATGGATTTTTTACAATGCGAAAATTTAGAAGGTGTTAATGGTGTAGGTATTCAGTATACTGAGCCTAAAATAATTAACGATGCACGCACTTTAATACCAAATCTTTCAATTTTTCATACTGAAGGACATTGCTATAACGGTAAAAACACCTCAGAACAGGCGCAACACCGTTTAGAAGAAGTAGCTAGCTACATTAATAGTGGTAGTACAACCTTTACTTATTGGAACATGATTTTAAATGAAACTACTAAAAGTGGTTGGGGCTGGACACAAAACTCATTACTAAATATAAACCTTAAAACAGGAGCGGTACAATATAATCCAGATTATAATGCTATGTACATAATAAGCAAATTTATACAGCCAGGAGACGTTAGAATAGCATCTGTAAATAGAGGGAATAAACACCCCGTAATTACCGTACAATCACCTAATGGAAGTATAAAGGTATTATTTCAAAATACTGAAGAAACCAATGGTGTTTTTCAATTAGTAGTAGGTAATGAAATCATAAAAGTAAATGCTCCATCAAAAGCAATAACAGGTGTTATAATTAACTAAATATAACTGTGGTATAAAATAGGTTTAAATGAGCTAATATTAATACATAATAACTAATCAATGAAAATACTAAATTTATTGTTGTTAATGCTAATGCTTTGCTTTTTAGCATGTAAAGATCAAGTAGAACAAGTAGATCAAAGTAAGCAACAAACAACAGAGTATCAGCCAAATTTTGAATCGTTAAAAAAACATGGAGCCGCTCCAGAGTGGTTTGCTGATGCCAAATTGGGTATGTATTTTCATTGGGGGCCATACAGTGTGCCTGCTTTTGGTAGTGCGTGGTACCCTCATAATATGTATAAAGACAATAATAAAGTACGTAAGCATCATGAAAAAACATATGGTAGTATACATGAGTTTGGGTATGAAGATTTTATACCAATGTTTAAAGCCTCACAATTTGATCCGGATAATTGGGCAGAATTATTTAAACAAACAGGCGCAAAATTTGCAGGTCCGGTAGCCCAACATCATGACGGTTTTGCAATGTGGGATAGCGAAGTAAACCCTTGGAATGCCGCCCATATGGGCCCAAAGCGCGATATTTTAGGTGATATTTTTAATTCGCTTAAAAGTAAAGGTTTAAAAACTATAGCAACATTTCATCATGCCCGTAACGGACAAAGAAACAAAGATAAACCCGAAATGTGGAAAATAGCCTATGATAGTCATTACCCATACCACCCAGACCTACCAACAGCAACCACAGATCCAAAATTACGTAAACTGTTTGGTAATTTTGATACTATTGATGTCTTTAATCAATATTGGCTAGATCAAGTAAATGAAGTTGTTGATAAATACAGTCCAGACATTTTATGGTATGACTCTTGGTTAAATTTGATACCTGAAAACATGCGAAATGAAATGGCTGCTCATCATTTTAATAATGGTTTAAAACAAAACAAAGAGGTTATGTTAGCCCATAAACAAGATGATTTACCATTAGAATATAGTGTTTTAGATTATGAACAAGGGGGTCGAAGAGACTCATGGCCCACACCTTGGATGACTGATATTACACTAGGAAAGAGCCGTTGGATGTATGTAGAAGGGCACCCTTATAAAAGCGCCGATTTAGTAATACGAAACATGATTGATGTTTGGAGCAAAAATGGTGTAGTTTTATTAAATGTTTCACCAACTGCCGATGGTGTAATTAATGAAGCACAACGCGCTGTTTTAAAAGATATAGGTAATTGGATGAAAATACATGGTGAAGCTGTTTACGGTACACGTCCGCACACAATTTTTGGTTATGGAACTGCCAGTGCAGGCGATGGGCATCATGGAGGGCAATCGGCTACGGTTAATTATACAGCCAATGATGTGCGCTTTACAGTAGCAAAAAATAAAAAAGCTATGTATGTTTTCTTCTTAGGAAAACCAGAAGCAGGTAAACGCATTTCTCTACGGTCAATTGGAGGCTATCATCGTAATATACCTCCTTCAAAAATTAAGAATATAAGCCTATTAGGTTCTAATGTTAATGTTGCATGGGAATTAACCTCGGGCGATTTCTTTTTAACAATACCCAACCAAGATTTAAATGAATTAGCAACAGTTTTTAAGTTTGAATTAGAGTAAATTATAATAAAAGCTTCATATAGCACATTTGTTCTTTTAAGTAAAACATTTGTTGTTAAGTATTACAAGGTGTTTAGATAATTTTGGTTGAAACATTTAATAAACAACATGAAATTATTTAAGCACCTTACACTATTTACACTATTAGTTTTTGCAACATCAATTAATGCCCAAAAAGCACCTTACTTTTTAAAAGGGCAAGACCCTAAACCTACTGGCGGTAAATGGAAATTAGTAAAAAACATGTCCGATGAATTCAACGGTAAAAAAGTTAATGAAAATAAATGGCAAATTTCGGGTCAAGGCTGGATTGGTAGAGCACCAGGACTATTTCAAGCAGAAAATATAAAAGTTAAAAACGGTAAACTTCAAATTACAACAAAAAAACTAGCAAAACCCATTATAAAAAATGGGAAAACATTTACTCACGGTGGTGGTTATGTGGGGTCTTATGAAGGTATGACATACGGGTATTATGAATGTAAAATGAAAGCAAATAAAACATTCATGTCTTCTACCTTTTGGTTAATAAATGAAGGGCGCGATAATAAAGGTTGCGACAAAAGGACAACAGAATTAGATATTCAAGAATGTGTTGGTGAAATTGTAAGTGATGCTAAATGGATGATTGGTTTTGATCAAAAAATGAACTCAAATACACATAGTAGAAACATTCCTGAAGGATGTGATTATGAAAAAGGTTCAAATAAAAGTAGCGGACAAATAGGAGGAAAAGTTTATGATGACTACCACGTATACGGCGTTTGGTGGAAAAGTAAAGACGAAGTATTATTCTTTTTAGATGGTAAGTTAGTTAATAAAGTTACACCACCAGCCGATTATAATATTGCTATGCACTTACGTATGGTTGTTGAAACATATGATTGGAACCCTGTGCCAACTGATGGCGGTATGAATTACTCAGCAGAAGACAGAACCACTAGTTATGATTGGGTAAGAACTTGGAAAATGGTTAATTAATAAAATAAAAACAAAATATAAGTTTCAAAGCGCCTTTTAAGGGCGCTTTTTTTATAATCTATCAATTCGTATTTTAAATTCTTAAGTTAAACAATTTGATTTATAAATATTTATTTCTATTTTTGGAAAACCAATCTGGTTTACCAATTTGGTTTTCCAGACGAAATGATACTATAGTTTAGTTGATTATATTTTGAATAGTTGTTTAGTTGTTAAAAGAAAGTCTCTCTTGGTTGAGGGCTTTCTTTTATTTTCATCTTAAAATTTAAAAGTACCATATATTATGAATCGTATTTTATTGTTGGTTTTTAGCGTACTATTATTTTCATGTAATAATGCAGTAAAAAAGCAAATTTTAGTAAATGATAACACTACGCTATACACAGCAATAGCAAAAGCACAACCAGGAGATGTTATTACATTAAAAAATGGTACTTATAAAGATGTTCAAATAAAATTTAGAAATAAAGGTACTAAGGACAAGCCAATTAGTTTAGAGGCAGAAACACCAGGTAAAGTTTTTATAGAAGGGCAATCTTATCTAAAATTTGGTGGAGAATATTTAGTGGTAGACGGACTGTATTTTAGAAATGGTTTTTCGCCATCAAGTGCAGTTGTAGATTTTAAAATTAGCAATAAAGATACTCTAGATGAGATTGCAAACAACTGTAAATTTACAAATAGCGTAATTGAAGACTTTAATAAACCAAAACGAGATAACGACGATTTGTGGGTGCGTTTTTGGGGAAGACATAACGAGCTTAGTAACTGTTATATAGCAGGAAAAACCAATCGAGGACCAACAGTAAGAGTTAGTATTGCAGGTGTAGAAAGTATTAATAATTATCACAAAATCATTAATAACCATTTTGGACCAAGACCAGTAAAAGGTGGTCCTAGTGGTGAGACTATTCAATTAGGAGATAGTTATACATCAATGTCGCCAAGTCACACCTTGGTGGCTAATAATTTATTTGAAGAATGTAATGGCGAGGTTGAAGTCATTTCAAGTAAAACCAATTTTAACGAGTTCAGAAATAATGTGTTTTACAAAAGTGAAGGCTCATTAGTAACTCGTCACGGAAACTATTCTATTATCGATGGAAATTATTTTATAGGTGATGGCGTAAACGAAAATTATGGTGGTATTAGAATTATAAACACAGGTCACTGGGTAACTAATAACTATTTTTTCAACTTAAAAGGAAAGAGTTTTAGAAGTCCGTTGGCAGTTATGAATGGTATTCCAAAGTCGCCATTAAACCGCTATAACCAAGTTACAGATGTAGTTGTAGCTTACAATACATATGTTAATTGCAGTTCACCTTGGCAATTTGGTGTTGGTCAAAATTTAGCACAAGCCGATGTTTTACCAAAGTCTGAAATTCGATCAGCAAGAGCAATTAGAACTACCGTTGCCAATAACATTGTTTATAACAAAGAAGGTTTAGAGCAAATCGTTATTGAAAATGATAAAGCCGATGGTGTGTTGTTTAAAAATAACGTGATTGATAATCAAGGCAAACCATTTAACAATTATAATGGAGGATTAACCGAAGCATCATTAGAACTTAAAAAAATATCTGATAACATTTGGTTGCCAACAGGTATTCCATCTAGTGTAGAACCTTATAACGGATTCGATTTTAACACAATTACAAAAGACTTGTTTGGTAACTCAAGAAACAACAATAATAGTGTTGGTGCAGTAGTTGGTGTAGATGTAAACAACCCAAATATTTTAGATAAATCAAAATATGGCGCATCTTGGTTTTCTAACGAAGTGGAAGCTAAAGAGCCAACAACTTTTGAAGTTTCTAATACGGAAGAATTAATTGCTAAGATTAAAGAAGCAAAAGATTTCGATATCATTAAGCTAAAATCAGGCACATATAATGTAGAGGCTTCTTTAGTAATTAATAAGAAACTTAATATCAATTCGGACGATCGTGTAACCACCATCATCAATTATACAGGAGAAGAAAACACACCATTATTTGAGTTGCAATCTAAAGGTTTTTTATGGATTAAAGGTGTTACACTACAAGGAAATGCAACCAACTATGCTTTTGCGAGTTTAAAGGAAAATATGTCCAACCATTTTCTATTAGCGGTTACAGATTGTAAGATGGATAACTTCAACTACGTATTAAAAGTTTATAAAGAATCTTTTGCGGAACGTATTACGTTTCAAAACAGCACAATTTCAAACTGTAAAAATGGTTTAGAGTTATCTGAAGAAACCAATGATAAAGGTGATTATAACACCGAATATTTAACTATTTCCAACTGTAATTTCCTTAATGTAGATAAAAACGTGATTGATTACTATCGTGGTGGTTATGATGAATCTACAATTGGCGGAAATTTAGAAGTTTCAAATTCAACTTTTAAAAATTGTGGAGCTAAAGAAGACAATGGCATTTTAATTAATCACAGAGGAATCATTAACGTTGCTATTTCTAACAATACATTTATAGATAATAAGGTGAAGTTAGTTGCACTACTTTGGGGAGCAAAAAACAATACGCATGCTAATAACGAGATTAAAAATTCTGGTGAAATTAGAGTGGAAGAAAACCTAAAGCAAACCTTAATGTACTAAGCGAATATCTATATAACAATGAAAAAAATATTATTTACTATATCACTTTTTTCGGCACTATTAAGTTGTAAAAATACATCTGAAAAGCCAGAAAAAGCAGCACAAGAAATACCTGTAGAAACTTCGGTTACATATCCAAGTGATGTTATTCCGTTTATGGATAAATGGAAAATATTACTTGGTGATGGCACAACGTCTAACGATTTGGTTAACTTTCAAAAAGACGATTTTTTCTATGTAGAAAATGAAGCTGGTATCAATTGGGTGGTTTATAAAACACCAAATGCTGGTATCACTTCACCTAACTCCAGTAATACAAGATCAGAGTTAGGTGAAAAGCGTCGTTGGATTCCTGAAGAAGGTGGTAAATTAACAGGAACATTAAAAGTGCAACACGTATCTACAACTGGTGATGCTACAAAATCATCATCATATTCAGTAGTTGTTGGGCAAATACATAGCGACGAAGGTCACGAGAATGAACCTTTAAAAATCTATTACAAAAAGTTTCCTGGACATACCAAAGGTTCGGTATTCTGGAACTACGAGATTAATACAGAAGGCGATAATGCTGGACGATGGGATTATTCTACAGCAGTTTGGGGTTATGATTTTTCAGTGGTTGGAGATAGTGCTACAAACTATCCTGAAGAACCAAAAGATGGTATTGCTTTAGGTGAAGAATTTAGCTACGAAGTAAACGTGCATAAAGGCATCATGTACTTAACTTTTACAAGTGAAGGACACGAAACTAAAACATTTACAAAAAACTTATTGAAATCAGATTTTGCTAACAAAACAGATATTCCACAGCAGGTAATTGATAGATATTCTTCAACGCGTACTGTTGGTGTAGAACGTGATACTGCTTATGCTGGCGAAAAGCAATTTTTCAAACAAGGCGCGTACAACCAAGCCAATAGAAAAAGCACAAATTCTGAAACTTATAATGGTGATATCGCTAAACAATATGAAAACGGCTCGTATGCTGAAGTTTGGTTTAAAAAAGGTAGTGTTGGTGCATCTGAAGAACCAAAAGAATAGCGCATTTTGAAAAGAGTAATCTTCATAATGGGTGTTTCTGGATGTGGCAAAAGCACTATTGCTAAATTGCTATCTGATGAAATGAATATCCCATATTTTGATGGCGATGATTTTCATCCAGAACAGAATGTAGCTAAAATGACTAATGGTCAGCCATTAAATGATGAAGATCGACAAGGTTGGTTAGAGGCATTGAATAGATTGGCTAAAAACCAACTTAAAACCAATAGTTGCATTATTGTATGTTCGGCATTAAAAGAAACGTATAGAAATACACTAAGCAATACTATTGAAAACCAAGTAAAATGGATTCACTTAACAGGTGATTTCGATTTAATCTCAGAACGTTTAAATAACAGACAAGGTCATTTTATGACATCCCAATTATTGCAGTCACAGTTTGATACGCTCGAGACACCAAGAAATGCAATACAAGTAGATATTAGTTCATCACCTCAAGATATAGTAAAACACATTAAAAATGATTTAATGAAAACCTCAGAATTTGGATTATTTGGTTTAGGTGTAATGGGTAAAAGCCTTTGTCGAAATTTAGCCAATAACGGATTCAAAATTTCGATGTACAATAGGCACGTTGATGGCGTTGAGGTTGATGTGGCAAAAGACTTTAAAACAGAATATCCTGAATTAAAAGACGCCGAAGCTTATGACGATATTTCAGCATTTGTAAATTCTTTACAACAACCAAGACGCATAATGTTAATGGTTAATGCAGGTAAAACTATAGATTATGTGATTGAAGACTTATTACCGCATTTATCAAAAAACGATGTTTTAATTGATGGCGGAAATTCAAACTATAAAAAAACCAAAGAACGTTACGAATATTTAAAATCTAAGCAAATTCATTTTATTGGTACTGGTGTTTCTGGTGGCGAAAAAGGTGCTTTAATTGGTCCATCTATTATGCCAAGTGGAGATAAAGCGGCTTACAATCTTGTAAAGCCTTATTTAGAAACGATTGCCGCTAAAGATGCAAATGGATTACCTTGTTGTGCATACGTTGGTCCAGAAGGAAGTGGGCAATTTATTAAAATGGTACATAATGGCATTGAGTATGTAGAAATGCAGTTATTGGCAGAAGTCACCACAATTTTAGAAGCGCAAGGACTTAATCCAGATGAAGTTGCAGAGACTTTAGATAGCTGGAAATCTATCGCAAGCAGTTACTTGTTAGATATTACAACTACAATTTTTAAAACAAAAGAAGGTGACGATTGGTTGGTAAAAAAAATATTGGATAAAGCCGGAAATAAAGGGACAGGTAATTGGACCACAATAGCTTCGGCAGAATTAGGCTTGCCAAGTACGTTGATAGCTTCGGCTTTATTTTCAAGATATATATCTTTTTTTAAAGACGAACGCGTGGAATTAAATAGCATATTCAAATCGTCTAAAGTTTCAGAATTAAATTTGTCTGCAAATGATATTTTAGAAGCTTATCAATTCGCAAGAATCATAAATCATTATCAAGGTTTTAAATTAATAAATGAAGCCTCAAAAGCGTATCATTGGGATTTAAACCTAAGTGAAATTGCTCGTATTTGGACAAGTGGTTGCATCATTAAATCAGCACTTATGCAAGAGTTAGTTGCTGTGTTTAAAACGACTTCAAACCTATTGACAGGTTCAAAAATTTCAACACATTTAAAGCAATACAAACCATCAATAAAACAGGTTGTATCACAAGCACTTCAAAATGATTTATCAACACCAGCTTTAAGCGAAGCGCTTCAGTTTTTTAATGGTATTACTACAGCTTATGCTTCGGCAAATGTGATACAAGCACAACGCGATTTTTTTGGGGCACATACTTATAAACGCTTAGATGATAATTCAGATAAAAGCTATCATACAAATTGGGAGCAGTCTAACTAACTAACTAACTAACTAAAAACATTACATCTATTATGGATGAGACAACACAAAAAAAATCATTACTCAAAAAAATTATTGCTATAATTCTAGGTTTTGGCCCAGGAATTTTTGCAATCGGTTATACCATCGGTACAGGTAGTGTTACCTCAATGATTGTGGCTGGTAGTAAATTTAATATGCAATTAATTTGGGTGTTGTTTTTAAGTTGTCTGTTTTCTGGTGTATTGATGTTTGCATACGGAAATTATGGGTTAATTACTGGTGAAACTGCGCTTTATGGTTTTAAAAAGCATCTTAAATATGGAAAGGCTTTAGCTATTCTCATTATTGTTGGTATAACATTTGGTCAGTGGAATTCTCTAATGGGAATTTTGGGAATTTCATCAAACATTATTTTTGAAATTCTAGCTTTAAATTTTGAAGGCTTACACGATTATGAATATCAAATTGTGCTTACCATAGCTATAGTTATCATTATAACATTCTACTTATTAATGCTGGTTGGTAAGTACACATTTTTTGAAAAGATATTGGTCATTTTTGTAACCTTAATGGGTTTCTCATTTCTATTGTCTTTATTTTTTGTTCAACCACTTCCTGTAGATGTTATCAAAGGATTTATGCCATCTATACCAGATGTTCCTGGTGGTAAAATGTTAGTAGCTGCTTTTGTTGGTACAACTATGGCAGCGGCAACATTTTTATCTAGACCTTTGTTTGTAAAAGGAAAAGGCTGGACAGTAAAAAACTTGGGTCAACAAAAAAAAGATTCTATTACAGCAGCTATTTTAATCTTTATTATAAGCGCAACCATTATGGCTGTTTCTGCAGGTGCATTATTTTACGAAGGTAAAGAAGTTACTCATGTACTAGATATGGCAAATACTTTAGAGCCAGTTGCAGGAAAATGGGCTGTTACTATTTTCTTTTTTGGAGCTTTAAGTGCAGGCTTATCTTCAATTTTTCCGTGTTTATTAATTGCGCCATTATTATTAGCAGATTATCAATCTGGTGAGCTAGATACCAATTCTAAACAATTTAGAATCGTAACCTTTGTTGCTTGTTTGGTAGCACTTATTGGCCCTGCATTTGGTGCTAACCCAATTGAAGTACAAATACTATCTCAAGTATTCAATGTATTTGTGTTGCCAGCTGTAATACTAGGTATAATTCTTATAGTCAATAATAAAAAAGTAATGAAAGGTTATAAAACAAGTTTGGGTGTAAACGTAGGTTTATTTACTGCATTATTCTTTTCTCTAATAATTTCTTACAACGGAATAGTTGCACTAACAGAATATTTTTAAAAACTAAAAAAGCAATCATGATAGTAAAAACAGTAAAATCACTAACAGTAATATTTTCAGGACTTTGTCTTGCTTTGTTGTTGAATACAAGTTGTAAAAATGATAAATCTGCAACTAATCCAAAAACTGAAGATACAGTAACAAAAGATACGTTGTATGCAAGCGAAGTTATTCCGTTTTTTGATAAGTGGAACCTTATTTTGGGAGATGGTTCCAATGTTGGTCAAGCAAATAACTATCAACATAAAGATTTCTTCTATACAGCAACAGATTCTACGGAAGATTGGGTGGTTTACAAGGCGCCAAATGGTGGTGATACACATGGTACATCAAATAATACAAGAACTGAGTTAGCGCAACTAAAAAAATGGTATGCAAAAACTGCTGACGATAAATTGTCTGCAACATTAAAAGTGATGAACGTTTCGGCAACAGGTGATCAACGTGTAGCAGCTTCGTATGCAGTAGTTGTTGGTCAAATTCATAGTGCAGATGGTCATGAAAACGAGCCACTTAAAATATTCTATAAAAAATATCCTGGTCATACTAAAGGTTCTGTATTCTGGCATTATGAAATTAACACAGAAGGAGATGATAATTCAGGACGATGGGATTTTTCATCAGCCGTTTGGGGACACGATTTTTCAGTTGTCCCAACCACAATGGATGAACTTCCTGAAGAACCTAAAGATGGTATAGAATTAGGTGAAGAGTTTAGTTACGAGATTACAGTAAAGGATGGTATTATGAATTTAAAATTCACCAGTGAAGGTCATGAAACAAAGACGTTTACCAAAAACCTTGTTGAATCTGAATATACTACGGTTGCAGATATTCCTGAGCAAACACAAAAATTATTTGTTCCAATAGGTCAAGATGGTTTAGAGCGTAAAAATGCTTATGAAGGTGAAGGGTTGTTTTTCAAATTGGGTTCATATAATCAAACTAATGGTAAATCACCAGAGGTAAACAAAAATTGGTGTTCTGGTGCTGATACTTTTGGAGGTGACATTCAAAAGCAATACGAAACAGGTAACTATGCAGAAGTTTGGTTTAAGGAAGCAAAAATCTTGGTTAGTGATCAAGCAGTTTCAAACCAAGGCTATTTTACTAAAAACGATTAATTTTAGAAAACATAAAGAATGATAAACGATAAATTAAAAGATAAAAACGTACTAATAACAGCTGGTGCACAAGGTATTGGTGAAGCAATTACTAAGCATTTTATAGATAATGGTGCAAATGTGGCAATACATTATTTTTCCAGTGCTGATACAGCGAACGAATTAAAATCATATGCTGAAAGTAAACATGTAAAAGCAATAGCTGTAAGTGGTGATTTAACCAAAGAAGAAGATGCAAATGCTTTGGTAAAGTCAACGGTTGAAGCACTTGGGGGTTTAGACATCTTAATCAATAATGCTGGTAGTCTTGTTGCACGTCGTTTAATGAACGATATGGAAGCCGATTTTTGGCACAAAGTAATGGATATTAACCTCACATCAATGATGTTTGTAACACGTGCTGCAGAACCTTATTTAGCAAAACATAAGGCAAGTAGTATTGTTAATTTAGCATCATTGGCTGGAAGAAAAGGTGGTCATCCAGGATCTATTGCTTATGCTACTAGTAAAGGCGCAATTTTAACATTTACAAGAGCATTATCTACAGAGTATGGTCCAAAAGGAATTCGTGTTAATGCTGTAGCGCCAGGTTTAATTTTAGGAACTGCGTTTCATAATACTCACACCACGGAGAAATCTGCTAAAGCTACTATAGCAGGAATCCCAATTGAACGAGCTGGAAATGCTAATGATGTTGCTAGAGCTGTTGTGTATTTGGCTTCTGAGTATGATGGATTTATCACAGGAGCCACGTTAGATATTAATGGTGGTGTATATACGATGTAAAACTATGCTTAGAGTAAATCGATTAAAAATGAATAGTAAATCTGCATTAACAATATTTGTTTTTGTGATAGCTGTTGGGTTTTATTCTTGTAATAACGATTCGCAAAATACTTTAGATAAAACAGAACAAACTAATAATTCTAATGCGCACCCAAAACTAATCCTAACAGCACAAGGTGTTAAGGATATAAGAGCGCAGCTTGGTACTATTCCAATTTTTGACAAAACATTAGCTACAGTAAAAGAAGAGGTTGATGCTGAAATAGCGTCTGGCATCCATATGCCAATTCCAAAAGATTATTCTGGTGGTTATTCGCACGATCGTCATAAACGCAATTTTGTAGTACTACAAAAAGCAGGTGTGTTATATCAAATTCTTGATGACGAAAAATATGCCAAGTATGTTAAAGATATGTTGATGCAATATGAAGCTATGTACAAAACCTTACCAGTGCATCCAAAAACAAGATCATATGCAAGAGGTAAATTGTTTTGGCAATGCTTAAACGATTCAAATTGGTTGGCCTACGTTAGTCAAGCTTATGATTGTATCTACAATTACCTATCGGAAGACGAGCGACAACAATTAGAAACCAATTTATTCAGACCATTTGCCGATTATATTTCTGTCGAAAATCCGCAGTTTTACAATCGCGTACACAATCATAGTACTTGGGGAAATGCAGCTGTTGGAATGATTGGTTTGGTAATGGATGATGACGAATTGGTGCAACGTGCCCTTTATGGAATTAAGGATGCTAATCTAGATGCTAATGCAAAAGATAATGATGGCGGATTTATAAATAAAGACGGAAAAGCTGGTTTTTTAGCTAATCTTGAAGAACCGTTTTCCCCAGATGGGTATTATACGGAAGGACCATATTATCAGCGTTATGCAATGTATCCGTTTTTAATTTTTGGCGAAGCTCTGCAAAATGTAAAACCTGAACTTGAAATTTTTAAATACAAAGATTCAGTATTATTAAAATCTGTAAATGCCTTATTGCAATTGTCTGATGCTAAAGGCAATTTCTTTCCGCTTAACGATGGACAAAAGGGAATGTCTACCAAAACCAATGCATTAGTTTCTGCAGTAGATATCACCTATCATTTCGGTAATCAAGACGCTGGTTTGCTAAGTGTAGCCAAAGCACAAGATAAAGTGATGTTAGACGATACAGGATTGTCTGTAGCTTTAGGGTTAAAGGAAAATAAGGAAGAGCCATTCAGTAAAACATCTATTAATTTAAGCGATGGGTCTGACGGAGACGAAGGTGGTGTCGCCATTTTAAGAGCCAAAAACGAAGATTTAACCTTAGTGTTTAAGTACGCAGCACAAGGATTAAGTCACGGTCATTACGATAAACTGTCCTTTTCATTATATGATAAAACCGATGAGGTTTTGCAAGATTACGGATTGGCACGTTATGTAAATATTGAGCAAAAGGGTGGTGGAAATTACCTAAAGGAAAATAAAACTTGGGCTAAACAAACGATAGCGCACAATACCTTGACGATAAACGAAACATCGCACTTTAATGGTAAATATGATGTTGGAAGTCAGCATCATTCCGTTCTACATTATTTTTCTTCAGAAGATGAAACTATACAAGTTGTAAGTGCTAAAGAAGACAACGCGTATCCAGGTTCAGAATTATTACGCACAATGGCGTTAATTTATGATGAAGACTTAGGCAAACCTTTTATATTAGATATAATGAAAGTGAATTCAATCACTAAAAATCAATACGATTTGCCATTTTATTATTTCGGTCAAGTATTAAGTACAAATTTTGAGTATGAAACACCAAAAACGTTGAATGTATTAGGAAGTAAAAACGGATTTCAACATGTATACTTAGAAGCAAAATCTAAAAAATTATCAAACAATGGTCAGTTCTCTTGGATGCATCAAAATAAGTTTTACAGTTTAACTACTATAACCAATCCAAATGACGAATTACTGTTTACTAGAATTGGTGCTAACGATCCAGATTTTAATTTAAGACGCGATCCAGCCATTCAATTACGACGAAAAAACACAGATAATACTGTTTTTGTGTCAGTTATTGAATCTCATGGCAATTATAGTCCGGTTACAGAATTGGCAACAAACTCAAGAAGTGAAATAAAGGAGCTTAAAGTGTTGTTAGATACTGAAGATTATACTGCTATTACAATAGCCACTGTAAATGATAAAACCAAGATTTTTATAACAGCAAACACAAATGCATCAAAAAAAGTAAAACATGCTGTAGAGATTAACGGAACGTCTTACAATTGGACAGGAACACATTATTATAAATAAAACATAAAACTTAAAAATTATGAAACGATTTAGTGATAAATACATTATTACAAAAAACATGGAATGGGAAGAACTTGGTGGCGGAGTATCAAGGAAATTCTTAGGATATGACAACCAAATTATGATGGTAAGAGTAAAGTTTGAAAAAGGCGCTTTAGGGTCTCCACATCAACATTTTCATACACAAGCAACGTATTGCGTGTCAGGTAAGTTTGAATTTGAAATAGATGGTGTAAAACAAATTGTTGAAGCAGGTGATGGTGTATATATTGAACCAAATTTAATGCACAGTGCAGTTTGTTTAGAGGAAGGTGAGCTTATTGACACTTTTAGCCCAGTAAGAGAAGATTTCTTAAGTGGTGGAGCAGTGTCTTATTTTGGCGATAAAAACTAATTGCAAACCATACCATTAACCAACTTCCAATAAAAATTAAATTCTTGATGTAAATTTTGAAATTTAGTTTGTTTTAACAAAAAAATAACATATATTTGGGAAACCAATCTGGTTTACCAATTTGGAAAACCAAAAATATTAAACTAAACTAAATGTCTAACTCTTCTAAAAACATTAAGCTATTTATGATAAAAAAATAAAAAAAAGGACAGGTGCACGCCTATCCTTTTCTATACCATTACTTCTTTTCGGAGGGAAGTAAATTAAACACAAAATGCTAAGCAAATTATGTAACTACAAAATTACAAAAAAAATTGTTGAAACTGTATGTGCTATGGCGTTAGTGTTAGTTAAATAAAAATGTATTAGTGTAAAGTAAGCACTTCTTACAACTAAAAATTAAACTAAAAAGACAAATTATGAATTTAAAAATTAAGCTAACTCTTATTGCGGTATTATTTTTTAATACTGTATTAATTGCACAGGGCGAAATTAAGATTTCGGGCACAGTTGTCTCTGCAGCCGATAATATTCCAATTGCCGGTGTAAATGTTATTGTTGTTGGTACTACAAACGGAACCACTACAGATTTTGATGGTAATTTTCAAATTAAAGTAAAAAAGGGAGCTGCAATACAGTTTTCTTATGTTGGTTTTGTAGCACAAACACGTATAGTTGGTGATCAATCAGTATACAATATTGCATTAGCTGAAGATGTTTCAGCTCTAGATGAGGTAGTTGTAATTGGGTACGGAACTCAAAAAAAATCACATTTAACAGGAGCTATATCTAAAGTTGTAAACGAAGATTTGGGGCAAATTGCAGTAGCTAGAGTAGATGATGCCTTAATTGGTCAGGTATCTGGTGTAAATATTCAAGCTAGTTCAGCTGAAGCAGGAGCAGCACCAACAATAACTATTAGAGGTTTTGGTTCTATTACAGCCGATTCTGGTCCTGCAGTTGTGGTTGATGGAGTTATAGTAGACTCAAGTTTTCTTGGAAATTTAGATATGAATGATGTAGAATCTTTTGAAATTTTAAAAGATGCAGCATCCGCAGCTATTTATGGTAGTGAGGGTTCTAACGGGGTAATTTTAATTACTACAAAAACAGGAAAGGAAGGAAAAACAAAATTCTCATATGATACGTATGTAGGTTACAAACAAGCTTTTGGAAGCGATGATTATAAAAAAAGTGTTGCTGATTGGGCAGCTAGAGAGTTAGCTGCAACAGGGGAACTTTCTGAGCAAACACAATACGCACAAAAGTTAGTTGAAGTTACAGGTATTGATAGAGATTGGCAAGATGTTTTCTTTAATGGAGGTTTTATTCAAAGTCATTCATTATCAGCTAGTGGAGGTACCGATAAAACAAAATTTACAACATCATTAAGATATCTTCATGATGAAGGTGTTGTAATTACTGATGATTTTAAATTATATACAGCAAAACTTAAATTAGATAGTAAATTAGGCAAAAAGTTTAAGTTTGGGTTAAGTGCTACGCCCTCTTATTCAAAAAGAAGAGCATTGCCAACATCAGTTCATAACCCTATAAGGCAATCACCTTGGTTACCAATTTATCATACAGAAGAAACTTTACAATTTATAAATAGAGATGCGTATCCTGATGTTGGTGTGGGCGATTATTTTTATGAAAATCATTTAGTTGAGTTAGATTTAGACGGTAATGGAAGTGATAGCAGACCTCGTACCTCGGGTGATGCTAACCCTTATGCGCAATATGTTGAAAGAGAACATTATGAGTTTAATACAAAACTTTTAGGTAACACATATTTACAATATGAAATTACTGATGGTCTTTTAGCAAAAACATCTTTGGGTGTTACTTTAGAGCAGCGTAAAAGAACAAGATGGGATGGCACAAAGCATCATGCATCAGGAAATAGTAGAGCACAATATTTACTACAAAACAGGTTTAGTACTAGGTTAATATCAGATAATACCTTATCGTATAATAAACAATTTGGTAAACATGAAATTAGTGCTTTAGCAGGTTTAACAATTCAAAACAGAAGAGCAGAATTTAGTCAATTAACAGGTACAGGATATACCAATGATTTACTTAAAAATTTACAAGGAGCTACTACTGTTGTTGCAGATGGAGAATACACAACTGTACAAAACAAAATAGGTTACTTTGGTAGACTTTCTTATGTTTTTGCAAATAAATACTTAATAAACGCATCGTTTAGACGTGATGGGAGTTCAGTTTTTGGTAGAGATACTAAATGGGGTAATTTCCCAGCAGCTTCTTTAGGTTGGAATGTACATAACGAAGATTTTTTAAGTGAAAGTGATGTTTTAAGTAAATTAAAACTTAGAATTAGTTACGGTCTTACAGGTACTGAAAGATTTAGTGTTGGTAATGATTTAATTAATTCATGGCCTTATTTAGCACAATTAAATAATACTAATGCCATTGTTAATGGCGGAATAACTACTGGGTTTTCACCAACAAATATTGCTAATCAATTATTACAATGGGAAGCTTCAGAAGAGTTTAACCCAGGTATAGATTTTGGATTTTTAAGAAATAGAATTTCAGGATCTTTAGATTATTATGTAAGAACTAGTGATAATTTATTACTAAACACTCCGGTATCATATGTAACTGGTTTTAATACAGGTATAGCTAATTTAGGTAAAGTAGAAAACAGCGGATGGGAATTAGAATTAAGAACTAAAAACATAGCTAATGAAAACTTTACGTGGAATACCACGGTAATAGCTTCTACAAATAAAAACGAATTACTTGATTTTGGTGAGTCTAATGGTGCTTTAACTGAAGACGGATGGGGAAGAAACTCACAATGGATTAATTCTGTTGGTAACCCAATTTCATCTTTTTATGGTTATGTAGTAGATAAAGAATTAGCCAATGAATACTGGGATTCACCATGGATACCAATAAACGGTGTATCTGAAGATGTTATTGTAAAAGATTTGAATGGAGATGGTTTAATTACTGATGATGATAAAACAATTATTGGTGATCCTTATCCAGAAATTGTTTGGAGTGTTACTAACGATTTTAAATATAAAAATTTCGATTTTTCTTTCATGATTCAAGGTAGTCAAGGTGCCGAAGTTAAAAACATAGGAGATCAATATTTCTTTACACATTGGCAAGGTGCAACTTCAGATGAACAAGCCGTTGTTGATGCAGGAATAATACCTGATGCATCATTCCTAAAACCAAGGGTACAAACTAATGATGTTGTAATGAGTGCCGGGTATTTTTCATTAAGAAATGTAAATATAGGTTACACATTACCACAAGATTTTGTAAATAAGTTTGGTGTTACTTCATTAAGGCTTTATGCTACAGGGCAAAACTTAATATATATTACCTCTGATGATTATCATGGATTTAACCCTGAATTTGTTGACAATAATAATACGCCACAATCTTATGGTGCACAAAGAGCAGGTACACCATTGTTCCGTACCATGTCATTTGGTTTAAATGTTAATTTTTAATAAAAGAAAACTATTCGTTATGAAATATATAAAATTTTTAATAGTAGCTATAGCAGGGGTTATGTACATCTCTTGTGATAGTGATGAGTTTTTAAATCCATTGCCAGACGGCGCTGTTGTTGCAGATAGTTTTTTCCAATCAGATGAAGATGTATTGGCAGGTATAATAGGTGTTTATGATGCTGTGCAAGGCGTTAATGAAAACACTCAATCAAGTTCAATTAGGTATAACAGAGGTGTGCAATTAGAATACCTTTTAACTGAGCACCGTTCAGATAATACTAGAAGTAAAACACTTGAAGGCTCAAGAGCAGATTTTCACAGGTATATAGTTGAACCAGAAAATATTCAATCTGAAGATTATTGGCAATCTATGTATGAAATTATTTTTAGAGCCAATAATGTTTTACAATACGTTAATAATGCCGATGCTGTAAATATTGAAAAATATTCAGCTGAAGCTAAATTTTTAAGAGCTTATGCTTACTTTAATTTAGTTAGGTTATATGGTGCTGTGCCTTTAGTAACAACAGTAGTTGGTGCTGAAGACAAGGAGGCACTTTATACAAGAATTGATGAAGTTACTGTATATCAGCAAATAGTATCAGATTTACAAGAAGGTGTTGCAAATTTAGATAACAAATATAAAGCAAGAGCCTCTAAAGCAGCAGCACAGGCATTATTAGCCAAAGTTTACTTAACACAACCAACACGTAATTATGCAGGTGCTAAGCAACTGTGTGAAGATATAATTAATAGCGGTGAGTTTAGTTTACAAAACAACTTTAGTGATGTGTTTTATAATGAATTGAATAGCGAAATCATTTTTGCAATTCAATACCAATCAGGTAACCCAGATGAGAGTCAAGGTTTTTCAGCAGAGTTTACCTCATATAGCCGCCAAGGAAGGCAAGATGGCCTTAATATTGTAAATACAAACCTTGTTGAAGATTTTATGTCTCACGGAGGAAACAGAGGCGCTGCTTCATATGCTGCTTTTGGTAGTGAAGCTGATCTTCCAGATGGAGAACTACCTGAAAATGCCGAAGTTATTAAGTTTTTACCAGATGGTTCTGATATTTCCGATAGAAACGTACCTACTTATGGGGAGTCTCCTGCTAATGCAGGTAACGATTGGATTATTTTACGTTATTCAGATGTGTTACTAATGCATGCAGAAGCTATTATGGAAGATAATGCTACAAACAATAGCAGTGCTATAGATTCTTATATGGAAGTAAAAACAAGAGCAGGTTTTGATCCTATAGCCGATCGTCCTTCAGTTTTAACAAAAGACGCTTTATTAGTTGAAAGACGAGTAGAGTTAGCTTTTGAAAACCACCGTTTCTTTGATTTATTAAGATTAGGTGTAGCTCATGAAATATTAGGTGCTCATGCAGATGAAATGGGATATACTAGTTATAATATTAGAAGGTTACTATTGCCAATTCCGGCAAGAGAAATTAATTTAAGTGATGGTGTTTTAACGCAAAACCCTCAATAAACTTAAAATTTTAAAAAATTATGAAAAATCAATTAAATATTTTTAAAAGTACCATTTTAATGGTGTTTAGCTTATTGCTAATAGCATTGTCGGTTAGTTGTGAAGAAGCTTTCGAGTTTGATTTACCAGAGGCAGGTTCTCAGCCAGATAATGTATTGCCAACAGCAAATTTCACATACATACCAAATGCTGAAAACTTTAAAACTATAGAGTTTAATAACTTATCTACAGAATCTACTAAATTTCTTTGGGACTTTGGTGGAGGAAACACATCTACAGAGAAAGACCCAATACATACATTTCAAGCAGGTGAAGGTGTTTATCAAGTAACATTAACAGCATCTGATGCTAACAATGCAGAAAATACAGTAACTTTAGATGTAGCTGTAGTAGATAAATTTATTCCAATTCCTGTAACTATTTTAAATGGTGATTTTGATGATAGCCAAAACGATTGGAAATTTTCATCATTCACAGGCGGTACAACAAGTCCATTTAACTCAAGTTCCGATGGGTCTTTTACAAACTACGACGGTTCAGATAATGGCGCAAAAACTAAAGGAGCAAAATGGACTAAATCAACTTCAGCAGGCCCATATTTAAGTTCAAATACAAGATATGCGTATCAGGCTATTGTAGTATCACCTTCTGATGATGACCGAGAGGTTAAATATATTTTAGAATATGAGTACGCTATAAAAACACCAGCAGAACAAGCAGGTGTAGCACCTGATGGAAACAGAATTATATCAGAAGTTTTAAATGCTCACTTTGAAGATGGTGCTGATGCTGTAGCTAGCACACCTGTTTCTCAATTTATAGCCGATAAAGCTCTAGGAAAAACATCGCACACAAAAGTGCTACAAGAGTTTAAAACCAATGCTAGCGGAGAAATGGCAATAATGTTTTATGCAGTTACCGATGTAGATGCTTATATAGACAATGTTAAAGTATATCCAGCTGAATAATTAGGCAAACGTTAAACAACAAAAAACAAAGAAAATTATGAATTTATTAAAAAAAGGAATATACGTTTTGTTACTAACTGGCCTTGTGTTTTCTTGTAATGAAGATGATGAAATTACAGCGCCAACTGAAAGTACTAAAGGCACGGGGCTTACTGAAATTACATTTTCAAGTTTTGATGCTGCTCCAGGGCCAGATGCTAATGGTTTAGACGACGGAACTTTTGTAACCGTTAAACCCATTGCCATTGGTATGTCTTCATTTGATATTGATTTTGGAGATGGTAGCCCTGTGGTAACTATTGGCGGATTAGAAACGGCATCACATGATTATACAAATACAGTAGCAGAAGCAGTTTACACCATAACAGTTACCGCAAAATCAAATAAAGGCCTACCTAGTGTTACAAAATCTTTAGATTTAACTGTAGAACATCAAATTACAGATGTAGTTTCAGCACCAGCGGCACCAACTGTAGGCCTAGAAGAAGTTATAGCCATATATAGTGATGGTATTGAATATAACGGAGCTACTATATCTTATAGATACGAACCTTCAGGATTAGACCTGAAAAACGGAAATGCTCAACAAAGTGAAGCTACCATAGCAGGAAATAAAGTGTTACAGTATTCAAGGCTTAGTGAAACAGTAGGAGCATCAATAGCTTTAGATGAAGTTGTAGTTGCAGATGCTTTTGAAACAGGTGTTGCAGCTACACATTTACATTTAGATGTACACTCAACATTTACTACAGGTATTGATAAGTTGAAAATAACTTTAGTAAATGGGGCTACAGAGTACACTTATAATAAGGACTTAACAGATGGTGAGTGGGTAAGCTTAGATTTAGATTTAGCAACAGATTTCTCTTCGCCAGTTGATCAATTTACTGAAATTAAGTTAGAATTAGGAGAAGGAGGTACAGCCAATGATGCAGCAACGCTTAATGTAGATAATGTTTATTTATACAAGCCTGTTACCTCAGTAATTTTAAATGGAGATTTTAATGATAAAACAGACCATTGGAGATTTACAACATTTACTGATGGTACTACAACACCTTTTGGATCAAGTTCTGATGGATCTTGGACAAATTATGACGGATCAGATAATGGTTCTAAAACAGCAGGAGCTAAATGGACGGCAAGTCAGTCTGGAGGCTATTTACAAAATTCAGGTTCAAGGTACGCCTACCAAGCACTTCAGTTAATGCCCAATACAAATTATGTTTTAGAATACCAATATGCAATAAAAGATGATAGTGGAGATGAACCTATTGGAGGTAGAAGAATTGTTGGTTTGATTTTAGATGGCCATTATATTGATGGTGCAGATGCTGTGAATGATATAGATTCTAACTTAGCAAATCACGTAGGAACAATAGCCGAAGGTAAGTTTTCAGATTCTAGACGAGAAACAGTAATGCTTCCTTTTACATCAAATGATAGTGGTGAAGTAGCAGTAATGTTCTATGCTGTAACACCTAAAGATGCTTATATAGATAATGTAAAAGTGTACATACAACCTTAAAACATCTACTATAAATGAATATCCGAAAAGACATATTATTTACAATTCTAATAGTTTTTATATCTGTAAACGCTACCTGTCAAAATCAGGAAGGTAGCGTTTCAGGTTCGGATATAAAAATTGAAAAAAAGAAAAAGAAAAAGAAGATAAGATTACCAAATATAGATTTAAGTCATTGGAAGGTTACATTACCTGTAGCTAATCAAGAAGGTAAACCAGTAGAAATAAGTCCGCCAGAAATATTAAATTTTGCAAGTATAGATGTTGCTAAGCCCTACATGTATATAGATTCAACAAAAGGCGCTATTGTGTTTCATGCAATGCCAACAGCATCTAAAACTCGAAATACAAAATTTACAAGATCTGAATTAAGAGAACAAATGAAACCAGGAGACAATAATGTAAACTGGACATTTGCTGATGGTGCTTACATGCGTGGGAAAATAGCAATGGAAACATCAACAAGGGCATCTAATGGAAAATACCACCGCACTATTATAATGCAAATTCATGGTCGTTTAACAAATGAACAGCGTGATTTAATAGGAGCCGATGATAACAATGCACCACCAATATTGAAAATTTATTGGGATAATGGAAAAATTAGAATTAAAACCAAAGTTCTTAAAAATTTAAGTGCAACCGATACTGAAATTTTACATGAAGATGCTTGGGGTAATGATGAGGGCTTCAATTTTAAAGAAGAAGTAGGGTTTAGAAAATTCACAATAGAAGTAAAAGTATCTGAAGGCAAAATGGTAATAGTTTTAAACGGCAATGAATTTAAGGTTTATGAAAACATACATATGAAAAAATGGGGTGTTTTTGAAAACTATTTTAAAGCAGGAAACTATTTTCAAACAAGAGACAATGGAGCTTTTTCAAAAGTTAGGTTTTATGAATTAGAAGTAAAGCACTAATAATTAATTATGAGGTATTTAAAGCAAACATATTATTTAACAACTACAACAATTTTAGTTTTATTTTTAACTTTAGCTTGTTCTAAAAATGATTCTGATACAGAAAACTTAAATGAAGAGAATCCAATAGATATCATTGACCAAGAGGAAGCAACTAACCAAGACCCTGAACCAGAACAAGAAGAAGCAAATTATATACTGCCAAATATAGATTTAAGTAACTGGAAAGTAACATTACCAATAGGTAAGCCAACAGAGGTGCATCCACCTGAAATATTAAATTATGCTACAAACGAAACATTAAAACCATTTTTTTATAATGATTCTGTAAATGGCGCATTAGTATTTCATACATATCCAAGTGCCTCAACAGCTAATTCATCGTATTCACGCACAGAATTAAGAGAATTAATGAATCCTGAAGATAGGGGTAAAACAAATTGGACATTTAAAGATGGTGGTAACATGAAAGGTAAATTGCAAATGGAAGCTATCTCAAAAGATAGTGAAAATAAATACCACAGAACCATTATTATGCAAATTCATGGTAGGTTAACAGATGCTCAAAGAGATTTAATAGGTGAAGATGACAATAATGCTCCACCAATATTAAAAATTTATTGGAACAAAGGGTATGTTAGGGTAAAAACTAAAGTGTTAAAAAATATAAATGCTACAGAAACAGAAATGTTGCATACAAGTGCATGGGGAGATGATGATGGTTTCACTTTTAAAAAATATGTAGGTTTTGAACCTTTTGAATTAGAAGTAAATGTAGAAGAAGGGAAAATGGAAGTTATTTTAAATAACAATGAAAAAATCATTTATAATGATGAACACATTCAAAAGTGGGGCATATTTGAAAATTACTTTAAAGCAGGTAATTATTTAGCAACAAAAGATGAAGGAGCATATGCAACTTTAAAATATTACGAGCTGGAAGTATCACATTAAAAACAGAGTAAGTGTTAACAATAAGTAGTAAATCTTATTAATAAAAAAAACAGTAAAGGTTATCAACAATTTATAAATTTGTAAATTGGTTAGCCAGTTTAGGTTATGATATTAAACTTATAAAGTAACAAGTCTTTAATAAAAGAAAAAGAGGTGTAAACCAGTTAGCTATTATTACAGGCATAAATTTTTGAAAGCATATGAAGTTAGAAGCAATCACAATAAACGAAAATCATCAAGCGCAAAACGCCATCATAGAAAAAATTCGAGATTTAATAAATTTTAAAAATCTTGAACCAGGTGATAAACTACCTTCAGAAAGAATGTTGGCCGAAAAGTTTGAGGTAACACGCAGCAATGTAAGAGATGCTATTCAAAAATTAGAATTTTATGGCCTATTAAAATCCATACCACAAAGCGGCACTTTTGTAGCCAACATAGGTGTTATAGCTTTAAATGGAATGATAGAAGATATTTTAAGGCTAGATAAACCAGACTTTAAATCGTTAGTAGAAACCAGAATTCTTTTAGAACTTAAAACAGCAAGTTTAGCAGCAACTAGAAGAACTGAAGACGATTTAAAACACATGAAACAAACACTTGATGCTTACACAGAAAAAGTAATGAATAACGAAGATGCTGTTCAAGAAGATTTGTTATTTCACTTAGCAATAGCTAAAGCAAGCGGTAATAGTACCATGAATACCTTAATGTTAACCATAACACCCGAAATTATTACAAATTTTGAAAAATATCATGTTTGTAATGATAATCAGGCGTTTTTAGGAATTCAAGAACATAATGATATTTACGAAGCAATAAAAAACCAACAGCCTGCTTTAGCCAAAGAAAAAATGAAAATTCATTTCAAAGCGCTTTATCAATATTGTTATAATGAATAAAACCAAAAACTGAACTTAGGAGTGCACGCCAAAATTTCAGTTATATAAATATTTTTTACGGAGGGAAGTAAATACCACAAGGTATTTCTTCAAAAAAAAGCAAGATTGATTTTACAACAATTTAGTAAAATCATTAATTAAAAAAAATACAGATTTAACTTACGTTTTTAATGCTGGTATTGCCAGTACAAGAATTTCTTTGTCTGTATTTTAATAAAATAATTAGTAAAACATTAAAACTAAGTGTATGAAATTAAAAGGGTTACGCTGGTGGGTTGTAGGCTTAATAGCCTTGGCAACCATAATAAATTATATAGACAGGCAGTCTTTAAGTGTACTGTGGCCAGAAATAGCAGCAGATTTATATCCTGATAAAACGGCCGATGAGCATAAATCTATTTACGCATATATATCAATTATTTTTGTGTTTTCATATGCTTTTGGTCAAGCCATTTTTGGTAAAATATTTGATTGGGTTGGCACACGTATTGGTTTTGCACTTTCAATAGGTATTTGGTCTATTGCCACAGCACTTCATGCTTTAGCCAAAGGCTTATTAAGTTTCGGGATATTTAGAGGAATTTTAGGTATTGCCGAGGCAGGTAATTGGCCTGGTGCCACTAAAGGAAATGCCGAATGGTTTCCTACTAAAGAAAGAGCCTTAGCACAAGGTATATTTAATTCTGGGGCTGCAATAGGCGGTATAATATCTATACCTTTAATTGCCTATTTAACCATACATTTTAGCTGGCAAGCAATATTTATATTAGTTGGTTTAGCTGGTTTATTATGGTTAATTCCTTGGATGATACTAGTAAAAGCACCACCTAAATCGCACCCTTGGATTACACCTCAAGAAAAAGAATATATCTTAACAGGTCAGAGAAATCAAGATGTTGATAATGATGGTTCTTTTGATGAGGGCTATAATCCTTCTGTTAAAGAGTTACTTTCAAGAAAAGAAAGTTGGGGTGTAATTTTAGCCTCTGCAGTTATTGATCCTATTTGGTGGCTATTTGTTTTCTGGATTCCTATTTATCTTTTTGAAGTGTATGGTATGGATGTAAAAACCATAGGTATTTATGGTTGGGTGCCATACGTAGGCGCCATGTTAGGTGCATGGTTTGGTGGGCTTCTTGCTCAAAATAGAATTAAAGCAGGTTGGACAGTTAATAAAACCCGAAAATTAGTAATAACCATAGGTTGTGTAATAATGCTTCCTGCATTACTAGCAATGGCAAACCCAGGAGCTCCAACAATAGCAGTTATAATAATGGCAATAATATTATTTGGTTTTCAAACCGCCATAGGTAATGTACAAACGCTACCAAGTGATTATTACGGGGGTAAAACCGTAGGTACATTATCTGGTTTTTCTGGTATGGCTGCAAAACTTACAGCATCAGGGTTAACATTTTTAGTGCCCATTTTAACTATGGGAGGTAATTATACGCCCGTATTTATTATAGGTGCTGCTTTGGCTATAATTGCTTTAGCCAGTATTTGGGTTTTATGCGGAACTATAGAACCTCTTAAAGCAAAACGTTGGTTTAAATAATAAAAACAAGTAAATAAAAAAGAATATGAGTAATTTAAATGAAAAAGTAGCAATTGTAACTGGAGCCACAGGTGGTATTGGTTTTCAAGTTGCTAAAAGACTTGGTAAAGATGGATACACGGTAATTTTAAATGGTATTGATGATGAAGCCGGTGCTGAAAGAGTTAAAGAACTAGAAGCTGAAGGAATAAAGGCCGAATATCATGGTTTTGATGTTACAAATGAAGATGCTGTATCATCTAACATAAAAGCTATTGGTGATAAATATGGTAAAATTGATGTATTAATAAATAACGCCGGTGGTTTAGGTGGCAGATCTAGATTTGAAGATATGACTACTGAATTTTACAGGTTTGTAATGGCATTAAATTTAGATTCTACGTTTTTTGCATCAAGAGCAGCCATACCTTATTTAAAGAAAAGTGATAATGCTTCAATTATAAATTATACATCAAATGCAGGTTGGAATGCAGGAGGTCCTGGGGCAGGTATTTATGGCACATCAAAAGCTGCTGTACATACTATTACAAGGGCCTTGGCTAAAGATTTAGCTGAATACGGTATTAGAGTTAATGCAGTATCACCTGGTACAATTGATACTGATTTCCACAAGCAAATAAAATCTACTAAACCTGAAGTTTTTGCCTCATGGAAAAACAACATTATGCTAGGTAGATTAGGTCAACCTGAAGAAGTAGCAGGCGTAGTATCATTTTTAGTAAGTAAAGATGCATCATTCATGACTGCCGAAACCGTTCAAATTGGTGGCGGACAAGGTCTTGGTATTTAGGTGTTATAACATTTTTGGTTAAATTATTATCCTGATTTTAATTTAATAAAAAACCTTCAACGTATATTTTGTTGAAGGTTTTTTACTTTAAAAAGTGTATGTTTTAAACCTTACCAATAACTACAATAGTATCTTTTTTATTAATAGGTGGTGTACCAAGCATAAATAGTATTACGCCATTAGTTTCGGCAAAAATGGTTTCTATAGTATTACCAAAATAATCAGTAATTGTACCAATTTTCATGCCTTGTTTAACATAATCTCCAGATTGTTTTAATGGGTAAAATATACCTTGATGTTTACTTTCTTGAGATACTCTTTTGCTAATAAATTGGTAAGAATTATTGGTTTTAACGTTTACAGATGTATCAACCATTTCAAGTTGATTTAACAAATTTAAAACGCCTGTTTCAATACTATTTATAGCTTCTTTTTCAGATAATCCAAGGCGTCCGCATTCAATATCTACAGCAGGAATACCACGCTTAAATGCTTCTGCAGAACAATATAAACTAGGGTGCTCTTTTTTTAAGTAATCTTTACCATCAGTTTCAAAAACAATAATATAATCAAACCCTAATGCCTTAGCCATGTTTTTACCTATGTTAGATACTTTTGGCATTGTACTGTTAGAATAATAGGCAGCGTATGGCATTAAATCTTCGGGGGCATCACCGGCGTGCATATCTAAGAAATAGTCGGATTTAGCTATCACATTCTTTGTTATAAAATCTGCTATTTTTTCCGTAATTGAACCGTTCTTATTTCCTGGAAATATTCTATTTAAGTTTTTGCCATCTTTTGGGTTTACGTATGGTGAACGCCCTATGAAACTTTCTAAATTAGCTATTTGTACAAGAATAACAATACCTTTTAATGTTTTAGGGTTAATGCTTTTTATTAATTGTTGGCCAGCTAAAATTGGCGGATATTCATAACCATGAACACCCGCTGTAATACCTAATGTTGGTCCTTTTTGAGCGCCACAAAATACAGTTATGGGTATAAACGTAGCATTATCACCGTTTGAAATAGGTATTTTGAAATGTTGTTTAGTACCCCGTTTTATAGTTATTCCGTGAAAGTTAAAAGATGATTGACTAAACGTTAGTTGACTTAAAACAAGTAATATTAGTGTATAAATTGACTTCATGTTATTTAAAAGTTTTTAGGTTTTTAAATAGAGCAAAACCAATTAAAAAAGATGATATTAAAACCAAAGGAACTATGTTTTTTAATAAACTAAAATGCGTTTTAGGTTTAAAAAATTCAGGCTTGTATTTATCAAAATCTACGGTGCTTGGGTGGCGTTCTTCAAAGATTTTAGGATATAAGTCTAAGCGAATATCTTCATGAAATTTTGTAGTGGCATTTAAAAACTCAATATGATTTGTTAAACTGGTTTTAGCAATCTCATTCATAGATAGTTGCAATTGTAATGGCGGAAAAAAGCGTGCTATTTTTTTACTTGCAGCTTCACGCTTTTTTATTTTATTGTACATGGCTTCACGTTCAGGTTGTGAGTCGTCATCACCTAATTGTTGCATGCCGTAATACCATAACCATGTGAAACCTTCGGTAGGGTAGCCGTATGTTTCTAAATGCGGATAGCGCTTGTAAAACCTTTTTAGGGTTTCTTTTTTATCTGTATCCCATTTCTCATGGTATGCGTCTCGTTGTTTAATTACCATTGAAAAAGCTTCTTCAACAGGGTATTTATTACTTATATAATTGCTTACAAGTACGGGTATGAAAACTACCAATAATAACCAACTTGCTAATAAAACTATAGCGTTTGTGCTAGACGATTTTCTTAAAAGAATAACAAAAAAACATAACGCAAACCAAAAGATAAGGTATAAATAACTCATTATAACAATAGACCAAAAATTAGTAGAAAACGGAATTTCCATTACTAGTTTGGCTAGTATAAATAATAAGTTTAAAGCTATAAACACAAAAACAAACCGAATAAATAGTTTAGTAACTAAATATTTAAAAGCAGATTGTGCTTGAATGGTTATCATTTTCCAAGTACCTGTTTCTTCTTCTTCTGATAAAATATTGAAATTTAGAGCAATAATTATTAAAGGAAATAAAAAAATGATTAGAAAACTCATATCTAAATTTCCTACCTGTAAACGCATTGGGTTTATTAAATCGGTATTGTGTTTTTGGCCCTCTAAAGCAACAATGTTAACACTTTGTATATGTGAGTTTAAATCACTTTGTCCAATTGAAATGCCCGATAAAGCATCAACAGGATTTATAAATGCAAATTTTAAATAGTAGGTTAGGTAAGCAATATCATCTTTATGATATTTTTTTTGAGTTTCTAAATGTTTTTTCTGGTGCGTTATAGTTTTTTGTACAGCTTTAGTTTGGTGCTCTAAAAATTGTTTACCAGTGCTTATGCTTAATACGCCTAAAAACATAAGAATACCAAAGGCTAACCATACAGTTTTTGATAAGAAAAATTGTTTTATTAATAAGGAATACACGATTAAATAATTTTAAAACGGTTAGAAAAATTGGTAATAATAAAAAGCATTAGTAACAACCAAGCTACAAGCCCAATAATGCCAATAAAATGATGTTTTAATGTTTGAGATATGGTTAGGTATTCATATTGAAACTTAGGGAATGATTGCCAATATTCTTTCTTTATTACATGTACTTTACCTTCGCTACCTTTAGCGCTATTGCTTATAAATTTCATTTGCAGCTCATTCATGAATTGCGATTGTTTATACCTAAAGTTTTCGGTTTGGGTTAAAAAATTGGTGTAGGTATGAAAATCTGTTCCAGATAATCCCATAGATACATTTTTAATTGCCAAATACGGATTAAACATTACCAAACCATTGGTTATACTGTTTTGTTTCTTGTAGGTGTTTATAAGAATATTGTGCTCATTGGCATAAATTTTAGCAGATGTTTCTTCGCCTTTACTCATTAAAAAACCACTGTAATTAAACGGTAAATCGTTTACATTTTTAACATTATGTGCTTTTAAAACAGAATCACGCAATTTTTTAAAGTGCACATCGTCAGGGTTGTGGCTATCACCTTGTTTAATTACTTCATCTTCAATTGTGGCAGTAAATTCAATTTTAGATTTATTTGGATATAAATAATTACCAATTACTTGGGCTGTTTTTGGTATAATAATAAAAAACAACAACCAAGCACCTAATAAACTAAGTAAGGCTTTATTAGAATTTTTACTTTTAGCCGAAATAATAACCGTTATACTACATAAAATTAAAAAGAATAAAATGTAGCTAATAGATATTAAAACTGATCTTAAAAATACTTCGGCATTAAGCGTATGTACTTCAACAAACATAATACTCCAAAGCGCAATTAATGCTGGTATAAAAAATAGGGCAGTAACAAAAAATAAACCTAAAGATTTACCAAGTATAATTTGTTTCATGGTTGTACCTTGTAAATACATAACTTTTAAGGTGCCGTTTTCTTTTTCTGAAGTAATGGCGCCATAACCAATAAAAAATATAATTAAAGGCAGAATAAGTTGTAGTAAAAGCGCAATATTTAAATCGCCAAAACGCACCAAACCAGTAGATAGGCTAGCTTCAGAAAAATTAGCTGTATTTTGTTTATGCGCTTCTAAAAAAATTGTATTTCCAGTATAATTTTCAATACCAGAATCAAAAATACTCAACGGGTGTTGTTGCCTAAACACAAAAGAGCCAAAGTGAGCCATTCTATGTGGGTGCTTGTCTGGGTTACTTTCCCAGCTTTCTCTTTGTTCATCTTGGTGGCTATCTGTACTGTGGTCATGGGCCTCAAAAGCTTGCCAACCATTAATAGTAACATAGGTTAAAGCCAAAATAAAAAGCGTTAACAGTACAAAAAGACCTTTGTTAAAAAAGGCCTTTTTAAAAAATTGTTTTGCTATTAAAACAACAACATTATACGTCATTAAATTTAAAATTTATAAGTTGCATTAAGTAAAAAGTTTCTTGGTGCACCTGGACCTAATCTTGAAGGATTAAGACCACCTAACCAATACGTGTCATCAAACACATTATTTATTTTAAGTGTTAACTGCATACCTGTATTACTTGGTTTGTAATACACTGCTGCATCAAAAATGGTATAATCTGGTAATAATACTCTGTTAGCATCGTATGAAGGGTTGTACCATGTGTAACGCTCATCAACATATTGGGCGCCAAAACCAACACCTATACCTTTTAAAATATTGTTGTTAAAATCATAACGTCCCCAAAAATTAGCATTATGCTTGGGCGCACCACCAATACGTTGGCCTTCATATTCTTCAATGGCATCTTCAACAATTTTGGCATCATTATACCCGTAAGATACAATGACTTGAAAGTTTGAGGCTATATAACCAGATACATCCATTTCAAAACCTTTACTGCGTTGTTCTCCTCGTGTGGTGTAGGTGGTAAAATCATAAATATCATCACCAGGAATTAAAATGTTTTTCTGTGAAATATCGAAGTAAGCAATATTTGCAAATATTTTACCATTTAAAAATTCGCCTTTGGCTCCAAATTCTTTTAAGCTACTTTCTAACGGATCAAACCTACCTGGTGAAGCACCCCAGAAAAAGCTTTCTGCTGAAGGCGATAATGATACCGTATTTGTGTGTGGTTGAAACCCTTCAAGATATGTGGCATAGGCACTAATATTATTAGTTATTTCATAAGTTAAACCAAGCCTTGGAACTAAAGCATTGGTTTTAAATTCTTGCTCATTGCCTTTATAATCAAAAATATCAGAAAACCATTCATATCTTAAATTTACAAGCGCAGAAAATTTACCGTATTTAAATTGATTTTGAAGATAAATACCGCTAGAGGTTGTTAAGTTTGCTGGTATTGTTAATTCTGCAACGTTGTAAGCATTAGTGTTTCTAGAACCATTAAACGGATTTTCTAAATTAAAATGCGGTACAGCAGGCACAGGCATGGTTACGCCATTTACAACCATTTGTTGGTAATTATCTGGGTTGCTAGCATCGTAATTTGCTTGTCCACCACTTACGGTTAAGTAGCGGCGTGCTCTTAAAAAACCAGCACCTGTTTTGCGTTCCCAACGGGTAGCATCATAACCAACTAATACTTTATTGGTAAAATCTGTTTTTTCAATATTGTAATTAAAATACCCGCTAAAATTATCGGTTTCCCAAAATTGTTGTCTTTGGTCATAACGCATTCTTGCTAGTGTTGGTATTACGTTACCATCAATATCTACGGCAGTACCATCAACTCTATGTTCTGCTAAATCTTCATCCCATTTTTGTTTCATATATTGGGCATTAAAACCAAAGTTTTTGGTAAACTTTTTATTAAAGCTAGCCATAAACATAAGTTCTTTGGTTTTATAGTGGTCGTTAGATGCGCCAACGTTCATTGTAATAGGTGTACTATTAATATCATATTCACCATTAATATTTCCAAAAATTGGTTGTCCGCGGTCTAAGTTTCCTTCAGCATTATTATAAATCATTTCTACGTTAAGCGAAGTGTTTTCATCTGGTATATAACTAAACGAAGGCATAAACAACACAGCATTGTTGTTTACTACATCTCTAAACGAGTCTGCATCTTGGTAGGCAGCATTAAAGCGGTATAAAAGTGTTTTAGATTCGTTTAACGGGCCAGTAAAATCGGCAGTAGCTCTTAAAGTACCAAAACTACCAGTGGTTAATGATACTTCTCTGCGTTTTTCGTCAAGTGGTTTTTTTGTAACAATATTTACAGTACCTCCAGGGTCTGCACTAGAAAATGTTACAGATGATGGACCTTTAATAACTTCAACACGCTCTAAATGCGATGTAATTGGCTGCAAAAAATAGTATTGACGTGTACGCATACCGTTAATAACTTGTCCGTCATCGGCTTGGGTAATTCCTCTAATATTAAAATGATTGTACAAGCCAGTAGGGGCAACATTACTAACAGTTTTAACGGCCTCAGTAATTTGAAACGCTTGTCTGTCTGCTAAAAGTTCTTTAGTTACGGTTGTTACAGCTTGTGGCAATTCTTTGTTTTTTATGGCCATTTTTGTTGCTGAAAACGAGTAATCGCTATTATAATCTTTACGTTTTCTACCAATAATTTCAACTGATTGTAAAGATTCAGCAGATTCTTTTAAGGTAATGGTACCTAAATTGATGTTACTGGTATTTACTGTAACAGGTTTTGTAAAGGTTTCAAAGCCAATGTATGATATTTTAAGTGTGTAATTACCGTTGTTTTTTACTTCAATACTAAAATTACCATCAAAGTCTGATGTTACGCCCTGTTTAGCATTATTACTAGTTAAAACAATATTTGCTCCTGGTATTGGCGCGTTAGCTACATCTGTAATTTTTCCTTTTAATATGGATTGTGAAAAGCTAAATTGAATAGTTATTAGCATTATTAAAAATGCTATATTTTTTAGTTTCATTTTTTTAAGTTGTTTTGTTTATATTGTTTTTATGTACAAATCTTGAAGTTCTTGTGCTGTTATTTTTGAAGTATCTGCAGTATGTACCAATGCGCCTTCTCGCATAATGCCTATTTTAGAGCCAATATTTACGGCATTAAAAATATCATGTGTAGCCATTAAAATACCCACCCCATTGGCCGATAAATCTTTACATACTTTTGCAAATTCAACAGATGCTTTAGGGTCTAAACCAGAGGTTGGTTCATCCATTAGAATGTAAGTAGCATTTTTAGCCAAAGCAATGGCAATACCTACTTTTTGGCGCATACCCTTAGAGTATTCGGCAAGTTTTTTATGATGCGCTTCCTCTTGTAAGTTTGCTTGATTTAAGTAACCTGAAAGCTCTTTTTTAGAATACGAAAAACCTGCTAGTTTACTAAAAAATTCAAGGTTTTCAATACCAGATAAATTACCATATAGTTGTACAATTTCAGGTATGTAGGCAATTAAACTTCGTGCAGTTTTATGTTTAGTAACAGAAATATTATCAATTAAAGCTTCGCCCGAAGTAGGCTTTAATAACCCTAAAAAAATATTTATAGTGGTAGTTTTACCAGCTCCGTTTTGCCCTAACAAGCAAAAAATTTCTCCAGGAGCTACAGAAAAACTTAAATCTTTTAGCGCTAAGGTATCATTATAGCGCATACTAAGCTTATTGGCTTGTAGCATAAAATAAAATTTTATAAAATATAAATGTAACACAGTGTTTATGAGCTGTGTAATAAAAAAAGAGATAGGTTAGCTACCTATTTAAAATTAAAAAAGTAAGCTAACTTAAGATAATAGCTGTGGTGGCGATCTAGATTTTTTTTGAAATAACACAACCGAAATAAAAGCCTGTTTTATAGCTGTTACTTTTGTTGCCGAAAACTCAAACGATAATAGGTGAAAATTTGTAAACTCTAAATTAGAATAATCTAAACTTAAAAAAGTATCACAAAAGCAGCATTTTTCATTAAAATTTGATTGTTTTTCAAATTTTAAAGTAAAGCTATTTTCATTGGTTGTTTTAAAAGTATGTATATGCTCAAATGCATGCACAAAAGCCACTATGTGATTTGCAATAATAATCACAGGTAATAAAAAATATATAAACTTTTTAAAAGGCTTCACTACTTAAATTATAAGGTTTGATCCAGTTTTACTTAAAAAATAATAAGATTGCAAAATTACTGCGTATTTATTAATTAAGCAACTTGGTTGCATTATATTTGTAACATGGGAGTAACAAGACAAACAAAGCAAGTAAAAACACTATTAGATATTTTTAATACTGAAAATAATGCCATTTCTGTGGCCGATTTGGTTAAAAAACTTAGTGGCCAAATGAACAAAACCACTGTTTATAGAATTCTAGACAGGCTTATGGAAGATGGTATTGTACACTCTTTTGTAGGAAAAAATGGTTTAAAATGGTATGCTAAATGCCAAGGTTGCTCTTGTGATGCGCATTTTGATGTTCATCCACATTTTCAATGTAAAGTTTGCGGCGAGGTTTCATGTTTAACCTCCAGCTTTAAAATTCCTGAAGTTAAAGGCTATAAAGTAGACGCTGTTAATTTATTACTAGTTGGTACTTGCAGTGATTGTTTGTAAAGGTTTTAAAATTCACTTTAAGCCGTTTTAAGGAGTCATCTTAAAACAAGGTTTACATTCAAAAATCATGGTATTTAGCTATTTCCAATTCAATGTAAGCTAAAAATAAAAAAGCCTAACACCTTTTAAGTATTAGACTTTTCATCTTGTAGCGAGATCGAGATTTGAACTCGAGACCTCCGGGTTATGAAGTCATTCAGGATGCTTTCAATATCCCTATTTATAGGGGTTTAGCCGTTTGTTAAAATGAAATCGTGTTCAAAACGTGTTCAGTTTTGTGTTCACAAATTAATAAATCAAAAATAAATAAAATGTTAACACATTGCAATAATATTTACAAAATTGAATTGTGTTTTATGTCACCATATTTTAATAGCGAATTGATTATTCTAAACAAGAAAAAACTAAAGAGTTTGTTTTTGAATTTCGGTATTGCTCCAAATATCTTTTTTAGCACAAGCTTCAGCATAAGCTAGAAACGTTTTTGCTGGTCTTCCTAATACCATATCAACACCATGTGTTATCTTTTGATTTTCAGGATTTGTTAGTACAGTACTAAATAAATATTCTATTAACCAAACCATATCATTGGGAACATTCTGTTGTTTCATTCCCTCAACATATTGTTCTAAACTAATGTCGTAAAAGTTTAATTTACGGTTACTGACTTTTGAAATAATTTTAATAATATCCTTAAAGGTAATTAATTCTGGACCAGTTAATTCTATGATTTTACTATTGTATTTATCGTTTAAAAGGATAGTGGATGCTACTTCAGCTATGTCTTCGGCATCAACAAAAGGAATCGGGACATCAGACATTGGTAATGCTACTTCACCAGAAAGAATAGATTCTAGAAAGAAACTTTCACTCCAGTTTTGATTAAACCATGAAGCTCTAATAATTGTGTAATTTAAACCAGAATTTATTACAATTTTTTCGCAGGCTTCGGCTTCTGTTTCACCTTTTCCTGAGAGTAAAACAGTCTTTTTAACTCCTAATTCTTTGGCTAGATGAATTAGGCTTTCAATGATTTCTTTAGCGCCAGGTACTGCTAAATCAGGATAGTATGTAATATACATTTTTTCAATTCCTTTTAAGGTGTCTATCCAAGTGTTTTTATTATGCCAGTCAAACTTAGGAAAAGCATTTCTAGATCCAATTCTAGGATTTAACCCTTTTTGTTTTAATTGTTGTACTATACGGCTACCAGTTTTACCAGTTGCGCCTATAACTAAAATGTTACCGTTCATAATTTGATTGTTTTAAAAAGTTTTTTCAATGAAAATTGATATTAGTAAAAGGATAAATGCGATCATATTTGAGAGTGTTCTAATGTTATGATAATTATTCCAACGTGTTTCGTAATTAGTTCTGAAATTTTTTAATTCTTCTGTAGTTGTGTGAAGGATATCTAGTTTATCTAGCGTATTGTTTAGCGGAATATTTCCAAATGCTGTTATGCAAAAAACACCTAAGAAATGTATTGTAATAGCTGCTGTAATAAGCCAAAAAACAGTTTTATTATCGTTATGTATTATTGCAGTTACTACTAGAGTTATTAAGCTTCCAAAAAAGACAACATAAAACAAAGGGTTTAATATTTCTCTGTTTATTTTTTGCATAACATCTAAATATGTAAAATCGCCAATTTTTTTTGTGCCTAAAATTACAGACACAGACCAAGCGAAGAAAAAACCAGCAGATAGTGCATTAAATAGTGTAGTAATGATAAAAACGAAAGTTTTCATAAGTCTATTTTTGAGTTAAGTACTGTGCGTAGTAATAAACAATAAAATAAAGTTCAATAGCAATTGTATAAAATACAGGGGCACTAAAGAACTCTGAATAGTTGCCTCCATTTGGAATAATAAAAAGAGGAACAGTTATTAAAATATCTAATATTACTACTATAATAACATAGCTTAAAGCTAAGTGGTTAGGTTTCATTACGCCTTTTATGTAAAATAAATATGTACCAAAGCAAGAGCTAGGAATGATGCCAAAAGCAAGAAAAATATTAGCTTGTTGATCTTGGTTTTCTATTATGGGAAACTGATAAGAAGTAATAAAAAAGCTAACTCCTAAAATCCAAATTAAAACGCCTGTGGCGATTAATAAAACTTTATTTGTAATCATAATTAGTGATTTAATAATTATGAGACAAAACTATTGCGCTTCTAATTCAGAGATTTATTCCAGAAGTATTATGATTTATTCCAAAAGTATTTTAAACCTGACTAGGTCTATAGCCAAATTTTTTTTCAAAAGCATTAGAAAATGAGCCTAAACTATCATAGCCAACAGCCCAAGCAGCTTCTTGTATAGTTTTTTGTTCGTATTTAATTAAGTTATATGCTTTTTTTAACCGTTCATTTTGCAAGTATTTAAAAACAGGAACACCAAATTGAGCTTTAAATCCTTTTTTTAATTTAGTAGTGTTAGTGCCAATTCTATTTGCTAGTTCAGTTAAAGAAGGCGGATTTTCTATATCAGTTAACAGTATTTCTTGTGCTAAATTGAGTTTTTCTAACTGCAGTCTATCTATATTTGGTGTTTGTTGTTTAGCTAATTGACCAAAATAGTGTGACAGTAAAGCAGACATATGACTTTTGTGAAACATCATTTTTAACTCACCTTCATATGTGTTAGAAAAAAACTGTTCAACCAATAAAAACATTTCAGGGTTCATGTTGAGCACAGGACCTTCAACGTAATGATCTTTTGGGTGCACTAATTTGTATAGAAATTGTTCTAAAAAAAAGCCTTCACCATTAGGGAATTTATCAAGGTTTTTAATTGTGGTTGCAATGACTAAGCATTGTAAAGGTTTTTTTGCCGAAACATAGTGTTCAAACTCAACTTGTTCATCCGCGTAAAAAGACAAAACCATACCCTTTGTATGTTGGTATTCCTTTTCTTTTTCGTTATACTTAACTTTTAAACCAACGTTACCAGCACCATAAAAAGCAATAGCAACAACAGGTTCATCAAAAAAGCAAGAATCTGTGACAGTATTATTGGTAGAAACTTCTTCAAGTAAAATAGTACAATCGTTTATGTCAATTATTTCACGATTCATTTAAAGTTGAAATAAGCATTTAAGTTAAGTGTTTAGTAAATTTAAATAAATTTAATTGACATTTTAATTTAAGAAGACAATTATTGGTTTATAACAACATATATTAAGTTAAATAAAGGTTTAAAGAAGTATCCTCAAACCTTTAAGTTAACTAATGAAATTAAATTGTTTCAAAAAGAACATCTATAGGTTTTCTTACTTTTTTACGCTCAATAGTATGGTCGTGATTATGCCTGTAACCAACAGCTGCTATTACTGTTGCTTTTAACCCTTTATTGCTTAAGTTTAGTATCTTATTGTAGCTTTCGGTATCAAAACCTTCTAATGGACAGCTATCAATTTTTAGTTCAGCACATGCCCCCAATAAATTTGTTAGAGCAATATATGTTTGAGCTTTTAACCAGCTATTTTTTTCAATATCAGTTTTTTCATTAATCTTACTTTTTATAAAATCTCCATAAGGTTCTAATTTTTTAAAGTTTGTGTTTTGAGTAATTGCTGTGAGATTTATAATGTTATCAATGTCTTTTGAGGTAACACTGGAGTATTGGCAAAATACAAATAGGTGAGAAGCATCAACTACCTGATTTTGATTCCATGATGCGGGTAATAATTCTTCTTTTAGTACTTTGTTTTTTATTACGAGTACTTTATATAGTTGAAGACCATAAGAAGAAGGGGATAATTGTATTGCTTTTTTTAATTTTTCAATATCTAGTTCTGATACATCTTTTGAAGGATCAAATTTTTTGGTAGCGTAACGCCATTTTAAGTGATTTATTAATTGCATAATTTATTGTTTTATTTCGTAATGATTCATTTTAAAATCTATTTTAAAGCCTAGTTTTCTATATAAATGTTGTGCCATGTTTGATGCTTGTAGAGTAGCGTATTCACACCCTCTAACTGTTGCCTTATTTAATATGTTTAACATTATAGCTTTAGCATATCCGTAACCTCTTTTAGAAGGTAAAACACCCATGCTGTGTATGCCAGCTATTTTGTTTGTTTGGTGTAGTATCACTGTTCCTATAGGGTCAACATTTGAAAAGGCTATATAAAAGTTTGTCTGTTTCATAAGTCTACATATTAAAAGCTCATTAATTTCATACTTAAAACAAGTTTTAAAAATGTTGCACCATACTTTAGCAGACTTAATATTATTAACTCGTTTTAGTTTTATGATTGAAGAACTTGGGAAGGTGTTATTTTTTAGGTGTAAACTCATTCCTGGTAATGATGATGTTTTGAAAAAACCATTCTGTTCAATGTAATTAGAGTAGTTATTTTCTAAAGATTCAAAAAGAACTAGTTTTAAGTTGGTATTAGAGTTATTAATTATTTTTTTTACTAACAATAGTTGTTCTTTATTAGGTGTGTTGTTTAACCATACTCTATTAGGCCACTGTGAGTTTATAACCAAGGAATAGCTAATGTTATGATTTTTTATATAATTATCATATGATTTACCAGCTATAGCCCATAGGTGGGTTAAATTTTTTATGTTTGATTCAGTTATGTTCATCATCCTTTATTTTGTGTTAACTAGAATAGTACCTAATATCATGGTAATAGTTCCAATTATTCGTTTTTTAGTTAATGGTTCTACAGGCAGGTTTAACCAGCCATATTTTCCTGCGATCAATGAAAAAATCAGTTGACCACAAAGTCCAAGTGCAATCATTTTAGAAATACCTATCTTAGGTATGGTATAGAAGTAAATGTATATACCAATAACACTAAACAAACCTCCTGTAAACCATAAATACCATGGTACTTTTGTAGAGGTTAAAGTTTGCATAAATCCTCTTTCAGTAATGAAGAGAAACAAAAGTCCAAAAACGACGCTGCTTATTGATGAAGCAACGACAGCTATTACAGGTTGTTTAAGTAACCCACCCAATTGTGAATTAAATCCAGCTTGTATGGCTAAAAACACACCACCTGAAAGTGCTAGGATAAATAAAAGATAGAGTTTCATAGTTCTTTTAATCCCATTTGTTTGTAGATGAAAGCGCAATTTTACCAGCACCAGTAAAAAACATGGCAAGTCCAAAAACAAAGTAGATTACAATTGGGCCAATATACCAACCACCAAATTCATTAAGCGTAAAAAAGTTTGGTAATTGTACCATTAAGATGGCTACTAAACAGTTAATGGCAAAAATCAATCCAGCTAGTTTTGTCCTATAACCAATAATTATTAACAATGGCGCCAATATTTCACCAATGTAAACGCCATAACTGAGGACCGAAGGCAAACCATAGTTTGATAATAAGCCTGAAATAAATGACACACCATTTATGAGTTTTGTGATGCCATATACTAACATAGTTGATGCAATTGATGTTCTTAATAGTAATAATCCGATGTCTAATTTCGATTTCATAATATGTCTTGTTTAAAAATTATATTTAAATGCTATACCAAAGTTTTCTAAAGTTTTTTCGGCCTTTTTAAATTGATCTAGATTTATAGCTAGACTAACATGTAGAGCTTCTTTCTTGATTCCTATTCTAAGTTGTTGGATACCTCTATCTAAATATTTTAAATTGGTATTCATTACTGTGAAAAGTCTAGTGAAAAACTCATAATATGTGTTAATCCGTTTACTGTAATTTAAGATTAAGGACTGTTCTAGCGTAAAGCCATTTTGGTAAGTAGTACCAATATTATAATTCAGTGAGAAATTTTGTGTGTTTAAATTATACTGAAGGGTTATCGTATTGAAGCCACCTGGATTTTTTACTCCAAACGCTATATTGGCTTTAAATGATTTATTGATGGAATAAGACAACATGTTTCTAATAAAAAAGATGTTGTTACGGTCATTATTATATTCAGTGTCAAATAATGTTATATTATTTATTGACCATTTTTTAGATAGCTCATATCCAATATAATGTTGATAGGCAACGGATCGATTACCAAACATGAGTTCGGGTGAAAACCTAGTGTTCTGTGATTGCAATAAAAATATACCGAATAAGGCAAAGTAAATAAAAAAGGCTAAGCGTTTCATGACCCTTATAATTGTTTATGGGTCAAAACTATAGATTGATTTAAAGGAAAAACTTAAGGTATATTAAGAAAGAAGTTAAGAGTGTTTTTTTCGTAAGTAACTTAAAAATTCAGGTGTTACTCCTAAGTATGATGCTATAATATATTGAGGAACACGTTGCTCAATATCTCTATATGACTTGATAAAATCCTTATACCTATCGTAAGCTTCGTCGCTCATACTGTCTATAACGCGCTCTTGAATGGCAACATACGCATTTTGAATTTTAATTCTAAAGAAATGAGAGATTGCAGGAACTTCAAGATAAAGTTGTTCTAATTTTAATCTAGGAAGCTGAACGAGTATTGTAGGCTCTAAAGCCTGCACATACATTCTTGATTTTTTTCTACTCAAATAACTGTATAAATCATTTATCCACCATTCTTCAATACCTAATTGTAAGGTGTGTTCTTGTGCGTCCTCATCTAGATAAAAACTTCTCATACAACCTTTGGCAATAAAATTCATAGAATTGGAAGTCTCATTAGGTTGAATTAAAAATTCTTTTTTATTTAATTCTCTAATTTCAATAATTTTAGTTAAAGCTATAATGTCAGATTCTGTTAGCAACACATCTTTCTTTATGTGGTTGATGAGGAGAGTTATGTATTCATTATTAGTCATTAAACTTTAAAGTTTTAGGAGATGATTGTTAGGTGTGTAAATTACTTTTGTGTCTTAAGTTTATTAGTTAAATAGTTAAAAGTACAAAAAAGTACCAGTATTAAGATTTGTCATGTTGTTTATTAATCATATAAATTGTTGTTTAATAAGATGTTATTATTAACCAAAGTCAATTTTTAACTAGTTACAGCATCTTAGATTTGCAGGGAACTAATCAAAATAGATAATATGAAAATAGTTGCTAAAATTTCTGGTATAGCTTATGTATTGATATTTATTACGGGCTTTTATGCGAATTTTTCAATATTATCTAGCTTTATTGAAATAGATCGTCCAACAAAAACACTATTAAATATATCTAAGGATCTAAACCTATTTGAAAATGGATTGTTAAGCTTTTTGTTGATGCTTGTGTTTGACATTGTTTTGATTATTACGTTGTTCAAAATTACATCAATATTTAGTCGCACATGGTCTTATGTAGCGTCAGGTTTTAGGATGCTTCATGCGCTGTTTTTTGGAATAGCATTAATAAAGTTATATGAGGTTTTAAACATAGTAGATGACGATCATATTTTTAAAGAGATGTCTTATGTAGTGATGGATTTATTATCAAATTTTGATGAATTATGGACAATTGGATTATTGTTTTTTGGAGTTCATCTATTGGTTTTAGGATATTTGGCTATTAAATCGAATCATATACCAAAGTTAATAGGTGTATTATTGATTATGGCCTTTTTCGGATACTTTGTTGATAGTTTGGCAAAACTCAGTTATACAGGTTATGATAACTATAAGGAATATTTTGACTCAGTTGTTATTATAACAGGTATTATCGGTGAATTGTCTTTCACTATTTGGTTGCTTATCGCAGGGTTTTCAAAACATAAGTTAAGTTTAATAAACAAAGCCAATAAGCTCACTACAGATTTAGAAGAATTTTAGGGGTTTTTATTTTTAATAACTCGTTTACGTATGCGGCTAAGAGACTCTGGTTTAACACCAATGTAACTAGCTAATAAGTAAAGAGGAACTCGGTTTAGTAAATTAGGTTTATTTTTTAGTAAGCTAAGATAACGCTGTTCAGGTGAAGCAATTAAATATTGGGCTAATGCTTCTTGGTGATTTCCTAAATCTGTTTCAACCGAAGCTCTACATAAGGCTTCATATTGAGGGATTTTTTTTATGAGTTCATCTTCCTTTTCTTTGGTTAAGACGGCTAACTTACAATCTTCAATGCATTCTAAATAATGAGTAGAAGGCTCCTGGTTATTTAAACTGTTTAAAGAAGAAATAGATGTGTTTTCTTCGTAGAAATTTGTTGTAATTTCTTCCCCATTAACAATATAATATTTGCGCACTAGACCAGATAAGTTTTGATAAGATGTTTTTGCAATTTGACCTTCACGTAATAAAACAGTTCCCTTTTCAAATTGCTTTATTGGAATACAACTTTCCACAATCCTAACTTCTTCATCTGAGAGGTCTATAAAGCGTTTTATTCCTTGTACTATTTCGTTATACATAACTGTAAAATTAAACAGATTTTGTAAATATTATCTGTTAAGATTATTTTCTTTTTCTATCTTTAAATCCCTTTTTAAGACTAATTCTTAGTTGACATGTTTACTTCATTGGTAATGATGAGGTTAAATAACTAATGTTTATATATGACATCAACACAAACAAAAGCCGACATCAATTTCGAGCAGGAATTGTGGAAAGCGGCAAACGAATTACGCGGTGCAGTAGCCGAAAACCAATATAAAGACTACATCTTACCGCTTATATTTTTAAAACATGTATCAGAACGCTATCAAGGTCGTAAAGAGGAACTAGTAGAGGCTTTTAAAGACGAGACTTCCGATTACTATACAACAGATAGCGAGGAGCAAAACTACATTTTAGAAGACCCAGACGAGTATCTTTCTAAAAACACCTACATCATCCCAAAAGAAGCCACCTGGCAATTCCTACAGGATAATGCAGAGCAAGATAATATTAAAGTCCTAGTAGATGATGCCTTTGGTGTGTTAGACGATACCTTAGCACAATACAGACCAGATCTTAAAGGTATTTTGCCACGCATATTTGTAAAAAGCCAACTCACACCAAAGCAAGTGGCTGGTTTAATCAACCTATTAGCAAATCCTAAGCTATCCGAAAAAGAAAACCCAGGTAGCGATATTCTAGGTCGTGTTTACGAATACTATATAGGCAAGTTTGCCATAGCCGAAGGCTCTGGTGCAGGACAATTCTTTACACCAAGTAGTATCGTTCGTCTTATGGTAGAAATGATAGAGCCTTATCAAGGTAAAATTTTCGATAATGCTTGCGGTTCTGGTGGTATGTTTGTACAGTCCTTAAAGTTTTTACAAGCCCACGGTGGTGACAAAAAAAACATTTCCATTTACGGACAAGAACGTTATGATGGTACATTACGCCTATGTAAAATGAACCTCGCATTACGCGATTTATCTTTTGATGTTAAACTAGGCGATTCATTATTACAAGACAAGTTTCCAGACCTAAGAGCAGATTATATATTAGTAAATCCACCATTTAATGTGAGCCAGTGGCATCCAGAGGATTTACCAGAAAACGACCCAAGACTCTTTGGACCAAAAGAAGAGTTTACCACAGATGGTAACGCCAACTTTATGTGGATGCAAACCTTTTGGAACCACCTAAGCGATAGAGGTACAGCAGCCGTAGTGATGGCAAATGGCGCCATGACTTCAAATAACAAAGGTGAAAAAAACGTACGCCAGTTTATGGTAGATAACGGTATGGTAGATTGTATTGTACGCCTACCAGACAAACTCTTTTTAACCACAGGCATACCAGCATGTATTTTTATTTTAAGTAAAAATAGAGACGGTAAAGATGGCGAACACCGAGAGCGTTTAAACGAAGTGCTGTTTGTAGATATGTCCAAACTAGGGCGTATGGAAAGCCGTAAACTACGCGTCTTTGATGAAACAGACCTACAAAAAGCCACAGACACCTACCACGCTTGGAGAAACGTCATTCCGAGCCCAAATGAAGCGTCTTTGCGAGGAACGAAGCAATCTGTTAATTACGAGGACGAATCAGGCTTCTGCTACAGCGCCACTATAGACGAGGTAGCCAAACAAGACTACAAACTCACACCTGGTATTTATGTAGGCACCGAAGCCGTAGAAGACGACGGTATCCCATTTGAAGACAAAATGGAAACCCTAAAAACCCAATTACAAGAGCAGTTTGCAAAAGGCAACGAGCTACAACAACAGATTTTAGAGAATTTTGAAAAGGTTTAATGTTCAAAAACATATAGCGTTCATGTTACATGAACAAGCGTTTAAAATGAACAAAAAATATAAAATTTTGGTTAATGATATTAGATAAGGTAAGAATAGAAGATTTTAAGTCAATAAAGGCTTTAACTGTTGATTTACATAATTTAACCTGTTTTGTAGGTAAAAATGAATCTGGTAAGTCTGCAATTCTTGAAGCAATTAGTTATTTGAATTTCACGAAATACAAATTAAAAATAGATAATACGAACAAGACTTCGTCAAAGTATGAGAGAGATGAATTTCCAATAATTAAAGGATATTTTCTTATTAATGAAGATGAAAGTGAAGAGCTTTATAGTTTATTCAGTCACAAAATGACTGAACAAGAAGGAACAAAAAAAATATTTAAATGGTTAAGAATTACTATTAAATCTAATAAGCTTGAGGAAATCGAATTTGAATTATTACATGGTAATAATAAAGGCGCAAGTTTAAAAGAAATATTCAATTCTAGTGCTGGAAATACACTAAACGCACAACAGAAACTTAGTCAGCTAAATGCAAAACGAAATAAAATATTAAATGAGATAATTCCTCACATCGAGCTTTTTACAAGTGATGAGCTTACGTTGGCGCCAATAACATTAGCGCAATATCAACAAAAACAAGGTTCGTATCAATCATTCAATAGATTGTTTGAAATTGCAAACCTTAATAATATAGATACGCTAGCCGCTAACCCTCAAAAGTTTAGGCATAAATTAAGAATGGCTGAGAGAGTGCTTACTAAAATTCTTAAAAAGGCATATAAGCAAGATGGCTCTTTAGATGTAAAATTAGATTATCATGGTGACAAGTTTATTATAAGTTTTGAGGATGATTCTGATAGACCTTATGACTTAACAGAAAGGAGTTTAGGGTTTCAATACTTTTTCGCATTTCTAATTAATAAAACCTATTTTAATAAAATTGATAAAAGAAAACATATATTTCTTTTAGATGAGCCAGGAAATAATTTACATCCAGAAGGGGCAAGAAATTTAGTGGAAGTTTTAGAGGATATTTCTCTAACTGACCAAGTTTTATATTCTACACACAATCCATTTCTAACATTTAGAAAAAAACCAGATAATTTAATATTAGTTAAGAAAACTGGTGTGAAAGGAACAGAATTGTTAACCAAGGTATACACAAATAAATATCAAATTTTACGTAAAGAATTAGGTTTAATTCTTAATGATTCTTTTTTGGTTAATGATGTAAACTTAGTAGTAGAAGGTAATGCGGATAAATGGATACTACATTATGTTATTCATGAAGATGATGATTTCGAACCTTTAACTTGGACACATATTTTTAGTGCCGATACTGCTTCAGAAATTATACCATCAGTACGATATTTATCAAACCTTGGATTAAAAGGAGTAGTCTTATTAGATTCTGATGATGCTGGAAATAAAGAAATCAAAAAACCTAAGTTTAAACAATATATTCTAGAACCAAAAGAATGGAGTCATCTTACACTAGATGAGGTTTTTAAAGATGGAGAAAAACGAACAATGGAAGATATGCTTTTACATCAAAAATATGTAGAAGCATATAATGAGTATTACAAAGAAGAAGATGCTGTAGAATGGAATGTACCTTTTACACCATTAGTTATTTCTAAGTATAGTTTACCAATCTTAGACCAAATTAATGCTCATTTTAAACAGCACGCAGATGGTGGTATTAATAAAATAGCCATTCTAAGAAAGTTCACAGAACTTAACCCATATGATACTAATATGGGATTCTATAAAAAATTAAAAGAACTATTATTAGTTATCCAAGAACGTGTAATGAAACTCAATGCCTAATGTCAAATAACTGGAAAACATATAAACTTGAGGATATTGCTTCATTTTCTTATGGTAAAATGCCAAAAAAGAAATTGCTGGGTAAAGGTAAATATCCAACTTTTTCAGGCTATAAATATCAATACCAATATCCAGAATTTAATGTTTTAAAAGATGATTTAATTGTTGTAGCTAGAGGTGTTGGTGGAACAGGTGATGTTAAATTGGTGAAAGAAAAAAGTTATTTAACTAACCTTTCGATTAAGATAGAATTAGATCAAAGTATATTAACCAATAGATATTTTTATTATAAATTTTTATTAAACAATTTAAAATATTTAGATAGTGGATCCGCACAATCTCAGCTAACAATTAATGATTTAAGTAAGGTTGAGGTAAAAATCCCACCACTACCAGAACAAAAAGCCATAGCCAACATCCTATCAGCTATAGACGGTAAAATAGAAAACAACCTAACCATAAACAAAACCTTAGAGGACATGGCAATGGCACTTTACAAACATTGGTTTGTAGATTTCGGACCATTCCAAGATGGCGAGTTTATCGATAGCGAACTCGGTCCAATTCCTAAAGGTTGGGAAGTGAAACGATTGGATGATTTAGCCGATATATTAAATTCAAAACGAATTCCATTAAGTACTAGAGAACGTAGTACTAGAAAAGGAAAGTTTCCGTATTATGGCGCTTCAGGTATAATTGACTTTGTTGACGATTATTTATTTGATGGTGAGTATGTGATTATTTCGGAAGATGGGGAAAATTTGCGCTCAAGAAAAACACCTATTGCTTTTAGTGCGGTTGGTAAATTTTGGGTTAACAATCATGCTCATATTGTACGAGGTAAAATGAGAGGTATCAATAAACTATTAATTTCTCATATGGCTCAATTGGATATGAACCCATTTCTTACTGGTGCTGTTCAACCAAAATTAAACAAGCAAAACTTACTTTCAATTGGCATATCATTTCCAGAAGATGTTTCAATAATTGAAGAGTTGTTAGATGAATTTCATTCTTATTCAAGTAAGCAGATATCAAATGAATTAGAAAACCAATCCCTAACCCAACTTCGCGACACTCTTTTACCAAAACTCATTAGTGGTGAGGTGAGATTAAAAGAATTCAAAGAACAAATCGAAAGTGTTTTATGACCACAGAAGCCACCATAGAACAAGCCACTATAGACTGGTTAGAAGACCTAGGCTACACGCATAAAGACGGTACAGCCATAGCGCACCATCCTAAAGACGTCGTGCTAAAAGATGAACAGTTGGCATTCATACAAAAAACATATCCGCAATTACCTGCAGATATACAAGGCTTAGCGGTGGCAGAGTTTACCAATAACGTAGGCGCAGACCTAGAGCATCGTAACCGCAGCTTCCATTTAAAGTGTACTAAAGGCATAGACCTTAATTACGAGGATGCGCAGGGCAACGAAAAAGCAGTGCATGTCTATCCTATAGATTTTAACAACCCAGAAAACAATAGTTTTTGGGCAGTTAATCAATTCAGCATTACGGGCAAAAACAAACGCCGACCAGATATCATCATTTACATTAACGGTCTGCCTTTAGTGCTGTTTGAGCTTAAAAATTGGTACGACGAAAACACCAACCTCAAAGAGGCTCACAACCAAATAGAACATTACAAAAAAGACATTCCGCAGTTGTTTGAATACAATGCACTCACTGTTATTAGTGATGGTAACGAGGCACAACACGGTATGTTTAGTAGTGGTATGGAGTGGTTTGCCCCATGGAAAAGCATTACAGGTAAAGACACCGTTGGAGAAGATGATTTCCAAATGCATACCTTATTGTTTGGTTTGTTTCCAAAAGCACGTTTACTCAACTATATTAAAAACTTCATCTTTCATGAAGATCATAATGGGTCACTCATTAAAAAAGGGGCGAAGTACCACCAGTTTTTTGGGGTTAATTTTGCGGTAGAAGCCGCTAAAAAATCGGTACGTCCATTTGGCGATGGTCGTATTGGTGTCATTTGGCACACCCAAGGTTCTGGTAAAAGTATCTCTATGGCCATCTACACAGGTATTTTGCGCAGTTTACCTGAGTTAAAAAATCCTACTATTGTGGTTCAGGTAGACCGTAGCGATTTAGACATGCAACTTTACGAGAATTTTGTTTTGGCTAAAGATTTGGTAGGCGATGTACACCATGCCGATAGTACAGACGATTTACGCAAATTACTGTCCGCTGGTGCTGGTGGTGTTATTTTTACAACCATAGAGAAGTTCCGTTTAAAGCAAACTACCGATGAGGCTTTAGGTGAACTAGAGCATCCTGTATTGTCAGAGCGCGAAAATATTATTGTCATGGCAGACGAGGCACATCGTACACAATACGGTTTGCTAGATGGTTTTGCTTCTAACTTACGCAAAGCCTTGCCTAATGCATCTTTTATTGGTTTTACAGGAACACCTGTAGATTCTAAAGATGCTGATACCGAAGAGGTGTTTGGTAACGTTATTCACACCTACGACATCAAACAAGCGGTTGAAGATAAAGCGACTGTAAATATTTATTACGAACCACGTTTAGCAAAATTGCATTTATGGAATGAAGCTATAGACGATGAGGTAGATGCCATAACCAATGATGAGGAAGATACAGGCAATTTAAAATGGGCAGCTATTGAAGATGCAGCAGGTAGCGAAGACCGTGTGAATAAAATAGCTAAAGACATTTTGCAACACTTTACCAAACGTATAGAAACCTTAAACGGAAAAGCGATGGTGGTGTGTATGAGTCGCCGTAACTGTGTAAAAATGTATAACGCCTTATCCGCTTTAGAAGATTGTCCTGAAGTGGCTGTGGTCATGACAGGGAATATCTCAAAAGATCCCATCGACTGGAACGAACATATAAGAACAAAAGACGCACAAGAAGCCTTAAAGAAACGCTTTAGAAAAGTAGACGACCCATTGAAAATCGTCATCGTGCGCGATATGTGGCTCACAGGTTTTGATGCCCCTTGTGTGCATACCATGTATGTAGATAAGATTATGAAAGGCCACAACCTGATGCAAGCCATTACAAGAACCAATCGTGTATTTAAAGATAAAGAAAACGGTGTTATTGTAGATTATATTGGTATTGGCGATAATTTAAAAACAGCAACCGATAAATATACCAAAGGCGGCGGAACAGGTAAGCCAACCATTGATATGGAACAGGCTTTAGAACTGTTTTTTAATCAAGTTGAAGTGTGTAAAGCCATGTTACCAGAAACCATTGACTATAGTAATTGGAAGGCTATACGTGAAGCAGATAAAGTGTTGTTGGTTAAAAGTGGAGTCAATCATTTAGTAAAGTATGACGAAGACGCTAACAACTTTATGAAAGCCGAAAAGAAGTTGTCTGGTTTACTCTCAATTGTAAAAAGTCAACCAGCCATTCAAGAATTTGCAGTTGATGTCTTGTATATGCAACACGTTTCTAAAGCAGTAAGAAATGCTAAATCTGTAAAATCGAGTAGAAGCGAACAAAAACAACAAATCAAGGAATTAATCAGTCAAAGTATCGATTCCGAAGATATTGTAGATGTGTTTGAGATGGCAGGTATTGAAAAACCAGACATTTCCATTTTAGATGAAACCTTTCTATTAGGTGCTAAAAAAGAAAAAGATGGTAATGCTTTAAAAATTGAAATCATCAAAAACATTTTAAAAGATGAAATCAAACTGAGGCTGCACAAAAACATAAAGAAATACACTTCATTAAAAGAGGAATTAGAAAAGGTGATTGATAAATACCATAACAATGCTTTAGATAGTTACGCTACAATTGCAGAATTGGTAGAACGCGCGCAAGAGCTACAACAAGACGATAAACGTACAGATGAGTTAGGTTTATCAGAAGAAGAGTTGGCCTTTTACGATATTCTAGCAGCAAAGCAAGATATTATCAAAGAAAAAGGACCGATGCAAGATATTGTGCACGCTGTAGTACAGGCTGTAAAATCCAATCTGCAACTCGATTGGACAAAAAAGGAAAACGCAAAAGCCGCCATTCGCTTAGCGGTGAAAAAAGAATTAAGAGGAAAAGTATCCATTTCAAAACTAAACGACATACTCGCAGAAATCATGCAACAAGCCGAAGGGCAGTTTAGTGATTGGAGTGCTTAAATATTTAGAAATATAATATCAAAACCAATAAACTTAAATACCCTAACAATGAGTACATTTTTAACAGGAGATGAACTAGAAAATAAACTAACCGATATTATTTGGAATGCTAAAAAATACATTGTAATTATTTCCCCATTTATTAAGCTAGATGACCATATTAAACAGGTTTTTGAAAAAGTAAAAAGCACACATGAAATTGCATTGTACATTGTGTTTGGTAAAAATGAAGAGTACAAATACAAAAGTTTTAATGAAGACGATTTTAACTTTATTAAAGACTTTAAAAATGTAGCTGTGCTGTACAATAAAAATTTACATGCTAAATATTACTGTAATGAAAAGGAAGGCCTTATTACCTCACTAAATTTATACGGTTATTCTATGGTAAATAATATAGAGTATGGCGTTTTGTTTTCTAAAAGCTTATTAAATCCTATGGATAAATTATATGAGGAAACAGAAGCTTTTACTTATAATTTAATTTTTGATAGCAGTGAGGTTGTATATTTAAAAAAACCACAATACTCAAAAAAAATGTTTGGCTTAACACGTCAATATGAGCAATCTCAGGTGCTTTATGATATCTCAGAAGACTTTTTTTATGGCTATAATTATGATGTCAAATATTTAAAAGATTTTGACTTAGAAACAGAAACATTAATTGAGAAAAAATTTGAAGCAAAACCTCAAAGAGCTCAAGACCCTAGTAGCCATACAGCCAATAGTATGCATAAAAACCAAAACCCAATGGGGTACTGTATCAGAACGGGAGAGAGAATACCATTCAATCCAGAGCAACCAATGTGCTATGAAGCTTGGAGGACTTGGGCTCAGTTTGAAAATTATGACTATCCAGAAAAATTCTGTCATAAAACAGGTAAACCTTCAAATGGTCATACAAGTATGGCAAATCCTATCTTAGATAAAAAGTATTATTTGATATAAAATAAAATTATTTATTATTTTTTAATAAACAGTCTGAATGCAATTCAATAAAGTAACTAGCGAACACATTTTAAAAGCAATTCAACGGTTTAAAGAAAAAGGTTTTCCTGAAGGTTTTGGACAATCCTCAACATACGATTTGATATTTGAAGAAGAATCTTATCCTCCAAAAGCGATCATGGCATACGCTAGTAATATAGCATCAGGAGAAGAGATAATTAATGATTTTCCAGGAGGAGAGAATACAGAATGTTTTAAAGCTCTGAAGCAAAATGGTTTTAAAACTCAAAAAAAGAAAAGTAATATGAATGAGAAATTATATCATCTAAAACAAGAATTTTTGAATTTTTGGCCTTCAGGTAAATTAGAGACGATGACTCTAGAACAATATACAGACACCAAAAGAGAAATCTCCTTTTGTTATTGGTTAGAACATATTACAAGAGATTTAGGAAGTATAGTTGGAGGTAGTTCTTATAAATTTGGAATTTATAAAATGAGTGTAGATTCTAAAACAGAACCAGCGTCAAATAGAACAAATGATGGAGTTTATGCTTGGCATACTAAATATGGAAAAACTGCTGAAGAAGCTTTTCAAACCATTAAGCAGTTAATCATCCGAATTGCAGATTATGCTAAAAGAAATGATTTAAATCCGATTGAGAAAATAGACTTAGGAGATGCATATAAATGGAAAACATACAATACCGATGATTATTCAAAACTAAACAGCTCACAAATTGATAGTATAGACCACAAGTGCAAAATGGCCTTTTTAACCGCAATAGATCAATTTGGAAATTTAGATACTGTTGTAGGTCAAAAAATAATAGCACTTCTTTCTGATTAGTTAGCGGTTTAATCATAATCGCTCAATAATTCAATAGCATACATGTGTTTATAGCAGGTGAATGAGAAGGAATTTTAAAAACAAATAATGTTAAAATATTAGTATAAAAATTAATATCATGTTTTTCAATATTATAAAAAATAATTTTACAGTAATCACTATCATATTTTTAGTGTTTAGCGGTTATGGCCAAATGAAAGATATAGATTTACCTATTGGTGGTGTAGATACTATCAATTTAAGTGAAATACATTACGCCATTCATTACACAAAAAATCAAGAATTATATTTTAATGGGCAGAGGTTAAGATTCTGGGATCAGTTACCTAATGCTATTCGTGCAGAAAAACGCTACCCTAAAGGAAATGCTGTTTCTAATATTATCATTTATGCCGATAAAGGTTTAGAATATGCTTATATAGAACGTATACGCCATGAAATAGGAAAGGTGTGGAGTGGATATCTACATTTTAAGAGCGATGGTTATGAGAATTCTAACTGCTTAACATTCTACATCAGTGGTTCTGCAATGTATAATAAAGGTTATGATTTAACCAATTGGTATTATGGGCCTAAGATAATTTATACTACTAAAGAATATATAGGTGAGGATAAAATGCCTACATTAGAAGCAAGCAGCCCAATGATTCCAGTATTCTGGCAACATAATTTTTCCGATGAATTTTTTGATATACATAATTATTCCAAAAGAATTAAAAAGATTTTGGAAGGTGAAAATGATGCATCAATAACAATTAAAACAGATTCTCTTTATACGTTTAATAATGAGTATGTAAAGTTTTCAGATACCACTACGCTCACTAAGATTATAGATAATAATGATATATTATTTGTCAAAACGAGAGTAGGTTTAAGTTATGAAAAACACTTTAAAGCAATGACTAAAATCCAGGAGAGAAGAAAACATAATAAGGAACATGGAGTTTTAAGAAAACCTTTTATTATTGAAGTGCCTTTTATATATGAGGAGGAATTAGTGAAAAAGGAGATAAAACTTTTTAACTAAAATTAAGGTCTATTGATGCTTTTGCTCCGTCGCAAGAATAAATTTAATAAGCAATACAGAGGTAGGATAATTTTTAAAACTAAGATTATTTTTTTATGGTTACAGTCAATAACCTAACATTGTTCTGATTGTTTGTGAATTTAGTTAAACTTTGAAAAGCCCTGAGATAAGTGAGTTTAAATTTTTTGTTGCTAAAAAAACAAGGTATTAATTGATAAAAAGAAAATTAAAGGCTCTCTATTAGGAAATATATTATTTAAAATCTAAAAACATGAGTTATTAAGCCTTACTTATGATTTTGCAGAATTATCTAAAACACCAAAAAATAACTAGTGCCTCGATTGAAAATTTCCAAAGTAGCATTTTTTTGAGGGTAAATCTTTGAAAATTAAATGTATAAAAAGAACTTATAAAATATATTGTTTGTGCCAATATTTTGATGGTGACTAACGACCAATACTTATGAATATAACACAGGTAAAGTGTTGTTCCGTTCTAGGTAGTTCTCAAAACTGAGACATAACATATTTATATCATATTATACAAAAGACTAAACTATATTGAGCTAAACTAAACTAAAAGTAGATTTCAAAAATCTAATCTTAATTGATTTTTAATTACTGTTTTATTTAGAGCAATATTAAAAGCTATTTCAGCATTTTTAGTGTGTAAAAGTTTATGAAATAAAATTACGGTAGCCTCAGCATCACCACGAGCTCTATGGCGTGCTGATATTTCAATATTTAGGTCATTACAAATACGCCCTAAGCTGTAAGATTCATGTCCTGGTAATAATTTACGAGAAAGCTTTACAGTACACAGTTTTTTTCTATTAAACTTAATGCCGATGTTTTTAAACTCATTACGTATTACATTATAGTCAAAATTAACACTATGGGCAACGAATACACAACCTTGTGTTATTTCTAGAATACTATGTGCTATTTGTGTAAATGTAGGGGCATTTGCAACCATAGAACTATTTATACCTGTTAGATGCGTAATGTATTCAGGAATATAAGCTTCAGGATTAACAAGAGATGTGAACTCATCAATAATATTTTTACCATCATATTTAAAAATAGATATTTCAGTAATTTTTCCACTTTTTCCAGTGGTTTCAACATCAATGATAGTGTACATTATTACTTTAGGCTGAGGTTGTGATAAGTCAAATATAATTAAATACTCAACTTAAAATACTATTTATATTTCATAGATATAACTGGTGGTGTAGTTGTGTTTATATTGTGGTGTGTTTTCAAGGGGTGTGTTAAATATTTGATTTACAGTTTTTTAAGTTTTTTTGTTGAGATTTTTGTACAACCACCACAATAACACCACAACCACAAATAATATTGTTATTTTTTGTGGTTGGCTAGAAATTATTTAGCATTTAAGTCTACATTAAACACAGATTGGAGTAAAAAAATATCAGCATCTTCATTAGAAATTTTATAAGGTTTTGCTTTTGGTTTCTTTTTTTCTGGTATTAACACGTTTTCTAAAAGTGAATTATAACGTTTTTCTTTTAAAATGTTTAGCTCACTTATTGAAGGCGATAAATTATCCTTATAATTAATATTATTTTCAAAATTTAAGACTTCTTTTAGCTTTTTAATATGTTTGGTAATAGCATCCATTTGAAGTTCAAACCACACTTTTTGCGTGTCTTTAACACACGTAGTTTCAGTATCAATATTTTCTAATAAAGATGTATATGATTTTTGATAATTATTAGCGTGTTTTAAATATTCAGTTTTAATAAAATTAAAGGTTGTATCAGAGAATTGATCCCTAAATTTGAGTAATTGTAAAATGTTATTGTCAAGTATATTTTCTTTGTTTAAAAGTATAATTTCAGGGAAATCATTATTAAAAGTTGTTAATATACCTTCAGTACTTAAAACCACAAGGTGATCAAATACCCCCGCATCTTGTATTTCTTTTCTAAAATTATCATCTAAGTAAAAAGCTAGTGATTTAGGAATGTATAATATACTTGGAAGATATATTCCTTTTATTAAACTATTTAAATCATTATTAAACGCCATTTGTTTTATTTCAAAAGGTTAGAGTAATCTTCAGGAAGTTCAGCGTCAATTTCTCTTAAATATTTTTCAAGAGCAAGCATGGTTGAATGGCCTGTGATTTGCATTAATTTACTTTTTGCAGCAAACGGAGATGATTCTTTCACCAAAGACCTGTAAAGTTTTGTAATAAAAGTGTGTTTGAAGCTATAAAGCCCATAATTTTTATCTAATTTAAAATGATCTTTAACTACTTTTTTAAATCGTTTAGTAAAATAATCACGACGATTTTCTAATTCAGCATTCCAATAGCCACCAATACCATCAGGTGTAAAAAGTAAAAACTCTTCGTTCATGTTTGAAATGTCAGGTAAATCTTCAATTAAAATATCAGGAATTAGCTTTGTTTGTAGTGCTTTATTTTTAGCTTGAAATTGTACTGTTTTACCAACAAGATCAATATCTTTAATTTGTAGTCTACAAACCTCTTTGGGTCTTAAAAAATTATAAGAAACAAACTTTATAAATAATAAAAGCGTAGGGTCTTCGTCTTTTAAATAATCAAAAATAGCTTCCTTTTGCTGTTCGGAGTAGGTTTTGTTTCGTTTGGGAACTGTTTTTAATTTCGGAATTGATTTTATAAAATTCTGCTTAATAATTTCATTGTCTTCCATTGTTTGGAATATACTACTAAAACAAGTACGGTAATTATTTCTATTCCTAGCAGATGATTTTAACTGTACATGGTTTAAAAACTGTACCACAATAATTTTTGAAACACCATCAATTGTTATAATATTTTTGTGGTGTTCATTGAGCCACTTTGTAAACGTTTGAAAGTAGTTAGTATAATCAGCTAATGTTCTTTCGCTAACTACATTGGTTTTTAACTTTAGCGCATAATCAATAGCGTTTTTTACAGGCATGCTATTATAAGTGATTTTAGTTTTTTTGGATGTTATGTCAGTATTTACATCTGGATTTTTTGCTATTGGAATAGGTTCACTTTTTTTTATGTTTTGTTGTGGTGGTTTTGTGGCTGATTTGTATTTTAAATACAGAGAGGTGTTATTTTGAAACGGATTGTAACCACTTTTTAAAAATTTTAAAAGACGTCTTTTATATAAGCCTAAAAGATAGTATCTAGCTTCTTTAGTGTTATAGCTATTAGCTTTCCCATAAATATTTTTCATGCGTTTTAATTTTCCTGTTTTAGGATCTTTAAATGAAAAATATACATACCAGCGTTTATTTAAATCGCCATTTGCATCATAAATTTTAGGTTCAGAAAAATTACGGTTGTGTTCCAAATCGTGTTCTAAATCGTGTTCTAAATCGTGTTCATTTCTTACATCTAAAGTAATTAAATTTAAAATATTATCCATAAAAAAACGGTTTAGCGTGAACTAAACCGTTGTTTTAAAGGATTTCCATCTTGTAGCGAGATCGAGATTTGAACTCGAGACCTCCGGGTTATGAATCCGACGCTCTAACCAACTGAGCTACCTCGCCATATTGCGGGTGCAAATATAAAAACAAAATTAAAGTAAGCAAACATTAGTGCAATAAAATATTATTAAAAAAATTACTGTACTTATTAATTAATGTATATATTACGCATCAATAAATTTTCAATGCACTTATGGACGATAAAATTAGATTTGACATAGAATTTCCAATTCACGCTTCACCTCAATTATTATTTCAATATATATCAACACCTTCAGGTTTATCTGAATGGTTTTCAGACAACGTAAATTCACGTGGTGAATTATTTACATTCATTTGGGACGACAGCGAAGAACAAGCCAAACTATTAAGTAAAAAAAGCGGAGAACGTGTTAAATTTAGATGGTTAAATGACGAAGAAGAAGGAGCTTCATGCTATTTTGAAATAAGAATTCAAGTTGATGAAATTACAAAAGACGTATCATTAATGATAACAGATTTTGCTGAAGAAGATGAAATTGATGAAGCTAAGATGCTGTGGGAAAATCAAATATCAGATTTAAAACACGTATTAGGCTCAGCTTAAAAATAAAGTAGATTAAATACCCTATATTTGCCCCGTTTTAACAACCATTAAAGCGGGTTTTTTTTATGATAAATTTAAACGGAACTTTAGTAGAAAATATAAACACACTATCAGTTGAAAACAGAGGTTTTGCCTATGGTGATGCTGTTTTTGAAACCATGAAGGTTAACAACGGAAGTATTTTGTTTTTAGAAGATCACTACTTTAGGTTAATGGCTTCAATGCGTATTATGCGCATGGAAATACCCATGAATTTTACCATGGAATATGTTGAAGATGAAATAATAAAAACCATTACAGCTAACAACCTATTAAAACAAACAGTACGTGTAAAATTTATAGTAAATAGAAATTTTGGAGGCCTTTACACACCAACCGACAACAACGTTACGTTTTTAATAACTGTAAAACCAATTGACAATACATTTTACACACTAAATGAAGATGCCTATGAAGTAGATTTGTTTAAAGATTATTATGTATCACCAAGTTTATTATCAACACTTAAAACAAACAATAAAGCTTTAAATGTTGTAGGAAGTATTTACGCTAAAGAAAACAAACTTAATAACTGTTTTATATTAAATACAAACAAACAAGTAGTTGAAGCTTTAAACGGTAATATTTTTCTTTTGAAAGGCAATACTATTAAAACACCACCAATTATAGATGGTTGTTTAAAAGGTGTTATGCGAAAACAAATTCTTGAAATTTTAAATACAATGCCCAGTTTTACTGTTGAAGAAACATCAGTATCACCATTTGAACTCCAAAAAGCTGATGAAATTTTTATAACAAACGTTATAGTAGGTATTCAACCAGTTACCAAATACAGAAAAAAAATGTTTTCAAATACACTAGCCAAACAGCTAATAGGTAAATTAAACGTTAAAATAAGGCTAAGTTAATTAAAGTTTGGATTTTCAGGCGCGTTAGACCATATACTGTATTCACCACCAAACTCAAGCATTTTCTCTTTCCAAAAAGATTTATAGTCCTTATCAATAATATCTTTTTTATAAACGTTTTCAGTAACAACCCAAGAGTTAGCCTTTAACTCATCTTCAAGTTGTAAGGCACTCCAGCCAGAGTAGCCCAAAAAGAATTTTATATCACTTTCTTCAATTTGGCCTTCACTAATTAAATCAACCACTTTATTAAAATCGCCACCCCAATAAATACCTAATGAAATTTCAATACTATCGGGTATTAACTCGGGTATTTTATGTATGAAGTATAAATTATCTTGTTCAACAGGGCCACCATTGTACACTTTAAAATTTACATTTACATCATTAATCAATTCATTAATAGTATAATCTAGAGGTTTGTTAAGAATAAAACCTATTGAGCCTTCTTTGGTATGGTCTGCAATTAAAACAATTGAGCGGTTAAAAGAAACATCTCCAATTATTGATGGTTCGGCGATTAACAAATTTCCTTTTTTGGGTTTTATTGTAATCATATTTTTAGAAGATTTAATAATTAAATCTAACATTTATTTATTAAAAATGCAACTTTTAGCCTTAAACGCAAAAAAGCCTTCAGAGTTTGAAGGCTTTTTTTAAGTTATTTTGTGTAACTAATTAGTTTACTGCGTTAGATAAATCTGCACCAGCTTTAAACTTAACTATGTTTTTAGCTTTTATTTTGATAGTTTCACCAGTTTGAGGGTTTCTTCCTTCTCTAGCTGCTCTTTTAGAAACAGACCAAGAACCAAAACCTACTAAAGAAACTCTGTTTCCTTTTTGTAAAGCACCTTCTATTTCAATTAAGGCACATTCTAAAGCTTTTTTTGCAGCTGCTTTGGTGATTCCTGCGTGTTCTGCCATTGCATCGATTAAATCTGTTTTGTTCATAATATAAAGTTTAATTATTAATAAATTGGTTAAACATTTTTGTTAAATCCTCTACAAATTTATACGGATTATCGTACCACGCAAGTAATAGCAAGGGAAATACACGCTTTTGTTAATAACTTCAACCATTTGTTAATAAAGGTTATGCATTTTATCGATGTTTGGAAAATAGTAGTAGTTACAAGGGTTTACAGCATTTTAGCGTTTTCATTAAATGTATAACCGTTTAAAAACGATTTAATATCCATATTTCGTTTTCCGGGTAGTTTAATTTCTTTAATAATTATGTACCCATTTGATACTGAAACTTTTAGTTGGTTTTTGCTAGAAATTATAAAGCCTACGCTATAATTGTGGTTACATACTTCTTTTTCAGCTTCATAAATTTTAACATCTAGTGTATCATTACCGTTTTGTAAAATACACCACGCTGCAGGGTAGGGGCTTAAACCTCTAATATGATTATAAATAGTATCTAAACTATTGTTCCAGTTTATTTTACAGTTATCGCGGTTAAGTTTATAGGCTGTTTTTATATTTTCAGTATCAATTTGTGGTTTGGTTTCTACAGGGCCTTTTTCAATTAAATTAACGGTTTTTAAAACAAGTTTACTGCCAATGTGCATTAATTTGTCATGAAGGCTTCCGGCATTTTCATTAGCATTAATGGCTATATCTTCTTGTAAAATCATTTCGCCAGTATCAATTTTCTCATCAATAAAAAAAGTTGAAACGCCTGTTTTTGTTTCACCATTAATAATAGCCCAATTTATTGGTGCTGCACCACGGTAATTTGGTAGTAATGATGCGTGCAAATTAAAAGTGCCGTATTCTGGCATTTGCCATACTACTTTGGGTAACATTCTAAAAGCTACAACTATTTGTAGATTGGCATTTAAGGCTTTTAAAGTATCTATAAAATCTGGGTGTTTTAAATTTGTGGGCTGTAATATGTTTAAATTAGTTTGTAAGGCATATTTTTTTACAGCACTCTGGTTTAATTTTCGTCCTCTACCTGCGGGTTTATCGGGTGCAGTTATTACGCCAACTACATTATAATTATTTTCTACTAAAGTTTTTAAAGTAGCCACAGCAAAATCTGGTGTGCCCATAAAAACAATTCTTAAATTCCTCATAAATGACTTAATTTATAGGTGTTTGTTTCTGTTATTGAAATAATGTTATGCTCTAAAAGAAGTTTTAGGGTGTTTTTTAAATCTGCTTCAGAACATTGTATGGTTTGTGCTAAATTTCTTGATGACAAATCACCGCTTTGTAGCTGCTCAATAATTTGTTTTTTTAAGGTAGAAGTATCAGCTACTGTATTGCTTTTTTTTGATGTAATACACACAGAGCAAATGCCGCAAGGTTTTAAATTGGTTTCACCAAAATAGGATAGAAGCTGTATGCTTTTGCAAGTATTTTTATTTTCAACATAATTTAAAATAGCATTTACTTGTGCTTGTTTTAGTTTGTTTTGCTGCTCAATTATATGGGCTATACGGTTAATGGTTTTATCATCTTCTCTAGGCTGAATAAATGTTATTTGAGCATCGGTTTTGGCAAGGTTCAATGTTATTATTTCATCTTTTTCTAGTTGTTGTAAAACGTTTGTAACTACAGTTTCGTTAACTGATGCTTTGTCAGCTATTTTATTAATACTTATACTAGTTTCATGCTCAAAAATACCACCGTACATTCTTAAAATAGATTTTACAATTAAACTAAAACTTGGGTTAGCATCTAAATAATTAAAAATGTTATTGCTTGTTACAATAAACTGTACGGTAATTTTATTTTTAAATTGTTTTGATAGGCTAATAACACTATTTCTGTCCAGTAACTGTAAGGCATTATAGCATAAAACACCATTAAAATTATAGGTTTTACAAAAGGTGTTGAAATTAAAATCTTTAGTTAAGTATGCACCTTCACCATATGAAACTTGAAAATAATTACACAATTTTCGGTATACTTGTTTAGTATATTGCAATGTAGGTAACACGCTTAAAAACTGGTTTTTTACTTGCTGTACATCATTTTCGTTTTTTAAAATAACAGCAAACGCCTTTTGGCCATTTCTACCAGCTCTACCTGCTTCTTGAAAATAGCTTTCAATACTTTCGGGTAAATTTATGTGTATAACAGTTTTAACATCAGGCTTGTCAATACCCATACCAAAGGCATTTGTAGCTACTATAACTTGTTTTTGGTTATGTAACCAAGCACTCATGTTGGTTTCTTTTTCAGCATTTGTTAATCCACCATGATAATAGGTAGCTGTAATATTTTTATTTTGTAAATAGTTGCTTAAATCTAAAGTTAATTTACGGTTTCTAACGTATATTATTGATGCTGCTGTGTGCTTTTTTAAAATGGTTTCAATGCGGTAGTACTTATCGTTTTCATTAAAAACCATGTACGCTAAATTACTTCTAAAAAAAGAGTGTTTAAATATTTTTGGGTTAATAAAATCTAGCGCTTTAATAGTGTCATTTACAACTTCAGGCTTTGCCGAAGCTGTTAAAGCAACAACATTTACTGTTGGTTGTAAAGTGCGTAAAATAGCTATGTTTTTATATGATGGCCTAAAATCATTTCCCCATTGCGATATACAATGTGCCTCATCAACAGCTATTAAGTTTACGTGCATTTGCCGTATTCTATCTTGTACAAGTTCTTGCTGTAAGCGCTCTGGTGATAAATATAAAAACTTATAATTGCCATAAATACAATTATCTAACAAGGTATCTAATTGGTTGTGTGAAATACCACTAGTTAGTGCTAACGCTTTTATACCTTTGTTGTTTAAAGCTTGTACTTGGTCTTTCATTAAAGCTACAAGTGGCGAAATTACAATACAAATACCTTTTTTTGCAAGCGCAGGAATTTGATAACATAAAGATTTACCACCACCAGTGGGTAAAAGCACAAAAGTATCTTCGCCAGCAATTACAGCATCAATAATTGCCTCCTGGTTGTTTTTAAAGGAGGTATAGTTCCAATAGCGTTCTAATATATTAATGGGATGCTGCATGTAATTTTACAGAGCGTTTAAAATAAAATCTGTACGTTCATTTACGCTACCAAAAGGTACATCAATTAAATTATAATTAAAACGCTTGTAAGTGTTTAAAAGATGGTGATGTATTTTTTCTGCCTGTTCAAAATTTTCATAGCGCTCATTATCACTTGTGTAAATAGCTTTCCAAGGTTTTAAAATAAAGGCACAATCATAAGTACTTTCATTACAGGTATCAACAAAATGATTAGGGTATTGGTCTCCAATAAAATCCATGTAAGCTAAAACATCATGTACGCCTCTATCTAAAAAAACAAGGTTACAATTGGCGTTTTGGGCATCTATAAATTGTTGTTTTCTACCATTTAAAAGGCGCTCACTAAACAATAATGGGTTTGTTAAAAAAAGCTGATCTACACCTTCTTTTTGCGCCTCAAGGGTAACTTGCCTTGATATTTCTTCAAAACACGTATAGCCACGTTTAATTAACTCATTAATAATGGTAGATTTTCCTGTGCCAGGGCCTCCTGTAATAACAACTTTTTTTGTATTCAAACTATAAATTTTGTGTGTAAAATTCGGAATTTACAATTGATTAAAAAAATAGAAATGAAACTGTATATTTGCAGCATATAAAAAAGCTATGAATACACCAGAAAAATCAGAGGCATTTTACAATAAATTACGAAGCCAACTTTATGATACAACAAGCTGGCCATCAGAATATTTGTATAAATTTATTGTGAAGTCAGATAGTGCAAAAATAGCGCTTTTAGAGGCTATTTTTGATAATATGGGCGCTGTAATTAATACAGTAACATCAAAAAACGGTAAATATACCAGCGTTTCAATTAACCTTTTAATGCGTGACCCCGATAGCGTAATAAAAAAATATAAAGAAGTAGCAGAAAAAGTTGAAGGCGTTATCAGTCTTTAGTTTTTTTTTGTATTTTGCACTTGCATAATTACTACGTGCGTTAATTTAATTCCACATCATTTATTTTGATAGATACTTTAGAATATAACACAGAGCGTGAGCACTTAATCATTCCTGAATACGGGCGCCATATGCAAAAAATGATTAACCATGCCAAATCAGTTGAAGATAGAGAAGAACGTAATAAAATAGCCAAAGCCATAATTTCTGTAATGGGAAATATGCAACCGCACTTACGTGATGTACCCGATTTTCAGCATAAATTATGGGATCAATTATTCATTATGGCTAATTTTGAGTTAGATGTAGATTCACCATACCCAAAACCCACAAAAGAATTATTGGCTGAAGGCCCTGAACCTTTAAAGTATCCGCAAAACCATCCAAAATATCGTTTCTACGGAAACAATATTAAAACCATGATTGATGTAGCAAATACTTGGGAAGAAGGTGATTTAAAAGAAGCCCTGGTTTATACCATTGCTAACCACATGAAAAAATGTTTTTTAAATTGGAATAAAGATACGGTTGAAGACGTTGTAATTTATGATCATTTATTTGAATTATCAGATGGTAAAATAAATTTGAAAAATTCAGATGAAGATTTATCAGATTCCTCAAGCCTTATGCGTACCAAAAGTAAATTTTCTGGTAAAAAAGGGCATCATAAAAAACAAAGCAGACAAAGAAAACGCTACTAAACTAATCCATGGGAATATTTAAAATTGAAGGTGGTCATCAGCTAAAAGGAAGCATACAACCACAAGGTGCCAAAAACGAGGCATTACAAATTTTATGTGCAGTTTTATTAACTTCAGAAAAAATAACCATTAACAATATTCCTGATATTGTTGATGTAAACAAACTAATAAGTTTACTAAAAAAATTAGGTGTAAAAATAGAAAAGTTATCAAAAGGCACCTATACATTTCAGGCAGATGCTGTTAATTTACAGTATTTAGAATCTGATGAATTTAAGGTAGACGGACGTGGCCTAAGAGGATCAATAATGATTGTTGGGCCATTATTAGCACGTTTTGGTAAAGGTTACATACCAAAACCAGGAGGCGATAAAATAGGACGCAGACGTTTAGATACCCATTTTGAGGGCTTAATAAAATTAGGCGCTAAGTTTAGATACAGCAAAGAAGAACAATTTTATGGCGTTGAAGCTAATGCCTTAAAAGGTACCTACATGCTTTTAGAAGAAGCATCAGTAACAGGTACAGCAAATATTGTAATGGCAGCAGTTTTAGCCAAAGGGCAAACAACAATATACAATGCCGCTTGCGAACCTTATTTACAACAGCTTTGTAAAATGCTAAACAGAATGGGCGCTAAAATTAATGGTGTTGGTTCAAATATGTTAGTTATTGAAGGTGTTGAAACTTTAGGCGGTACAGAGCACACTATGTTACCAGACATGATTGAAATTGGTAGCTGGATAGGTTTAGCCGCCATGACTAAAAGTGAATTAACTATTACCAATGTATCATGGAATGATTTGGGTGTTATACCAAATGTGTTTAGAAAATTAGGTATTACTGTTGAAAAACAAGGTGATAATATTTACATACCAGCACATACTGATGGTTACGAAATACAAAATTTTATTGATGGCTCTATTTTAACAATTGCTGATGCACCATGGCCAGGGTTTACACCAGATTTATTAAGTATAGTTTTAGTTGTAGCTACACAGGCTAGGGGTAGTGTATTAATACACCAAAAAATGTTTGAAAGCCGTTTGTTTTTTGTGGATAAACTAATTGACATGGGCGCTAAAATTATTTTATGTGATCCGCACAGAGCCACTGTAATAGGTCATGATTTTAAGTCTACTTTAAAAGCAACTACAATGACATCACCAGATATTAGAGCAGGCGTTAGTTTATTAATTGCAGCACTATCAGCTAAAGGAACTTCAACTATAATGAATATTGAACAAATTGACAGAGGTTACGAAAATATTGATGAACGTTTACGAGCAATTGGTGCTAAAATAGAAAGAGTAAACGCTTAAAAATATACTATGTTGAATTAGAATGGTTGAGAAACTAAAGTAATTCAACATAGCTTTTATAAGTTGTATAATATACATGGCAATTAGCTTATTTTTGTGCAGCTCTATCATTGAATAATTATTCTATTTTAAAAAAAAATTCACTCTATTTTTTTGCTATAGTTGCAAATTGAAGATAAAACATATCAAAAGCTGTAAAGAGAAATAAAATATTTAAGAAATAGGGTTTGATAGATTTTGTTTTATTAATTCCTTTATGATGAACTATTGAATATCCTGCATTCATGTACATTCTTTTAATTGATTTTGATGTAAAAAACCTTAGGTGAGTGTAATCCATAACGCCAGATTTAGCATATTTCCAATCTTTTTTAAATAAAAAGTTATACATCGCACTATGATATCTAACATTAGGTATTGAGCTAATTACTACTCCATTTTGTTTTAATTTAATTTTTATTTCTTTTAAAATGGTGTCAGGGTATGATACGTGCTCAAGTACATCATTAAAATAAATAACATCAAAATAGTTATCAGGTAGCTTATCAATAGCATCTTCAACTTTCTTATTAATAACTTTATCAAGTTTTTCGCTTGCAATATTAGCTTCGTTACTCATAAGCTCAACACCCCATACTTCTATTTTTTTACTATTCTTAATACTATTAGCAAACGTTCCATTTCCGCATCCAATATCTAGTACAGTTTTTATGTTTGGAGGAAGAAGTTTTTGCATTTCTGTTCTTGAGTTTTCATAATAGCCTTTATTTTTATTTTCGTATTTCATAAATTAAGTTTGGTTATTTAGCGTATTAATTTCAAATTTATTTTTTAAAAAGTTTAGAGTCATTAACATTCTAAATATACAGGTTTTTAGTTTATATGTGTATTACAACTATTATGGATGACTTTTTTTGTTATTATTAGATTTTATTTAAATCTTGATTTAAGTTGTTTCAAGACATATGTAAGCATATTTTTTACTGCCTCTATTCTTTTTATAAAATTTTAAGATAATAATGTTTGATAAACATACTTGTAGTTAGTTTCAAATCTGCAGTAATATCCTGATGGCATTTCTTTTTCTCTTAATTTCATTAATTTATCATACTCACAATTTCAAGCGCTTTAAACCATGGAGGCAGTTTTCAAGTTATTGCGGACTGGCACCATTTGAATATAGTTCAGGAACAAGTATTCACAGACGTAAAAAATGTCATTATCTAGGAGATAGGAAAATGAAAAGTTTATTGAGTATGGCTAGTATTTCTGCCATACTGCATGACCAAGAACTAAGGTTGTATTATAAATCTAAAGTAGCTGAAGGAAAACCTAAAATGGTTACTTTGAACAACGTTAGAAATAAACTTTTAGCTAGTGCTTTTGCTGTTGTAAAAAGAGGAACACCTTATGTGTTATTGAAACAATATGCAGCTTAAATAAAAATTTAAAACAGTTTGGATTTTATCTTGGAATACGTATGAGAATAGTTGCGGATTTTAAGCATCTACTTTTCAGATAGCAATGTACTTTATTTAAACGAAAAAACGGTTCAAGTACAAAACCTGAACCGCTATTGCATATAACCTTGTTGTAGCACGTTATTTATAATATCTCTAGTGTATATTCACTCAGTTTTAATTGTCCTTTTTCTTCGATTAGTGTCCAGTTTGTAATATTACTTAATGTCATTTTCCCCATTTCTTTGATTTCTCCTTCAAAGTTCAAAACAAAAGTTACTTGGAATTCTTTATCAGATTTAGATACAGAAATATTTGATGGAGTATGTACTGAATAATTTTGGCTTTCTTTTTGAGCTATCAAAAATGCTTTTAATCCAGCTTTGTCCTTTACCTCATTGCCTAAAATATTTATTTTTAATGTGCTACTGCTGGTAAGTTCCATTAATCCATCCGCATCACCTGCATCAATATTTGCAAACCAATTATGTACAAACGCTTTGGCATCTGTAAAGGAAAAATTACCTTTTTTTGTGCTGTTGATGTTTTCTGTTGTACTTGCTGTTGGTGTTCCTTGAAGAACTACTTTATACGCAACAACCTTCTTTAAATTTCCACTTGGGTCTAGTTTGGTCTTTAGATTGGTAGCTAAACGCATTCTACCAATAAAATTCATCTGTACGATATTTCCATCTGCTTGTAAAGCGTGATAAGTATGCGGACAGATGATTTCATAATTATTTTCATCAATTTTATATACCGATATTTCATTGATTATATGTGTAGATTCTTTGACGTATGAAAAAGTTTGTTCTGCATATTTGACTAGCTCATCTACACTATTTAAAGTTGTAGTTGGGTATACAAATTCCACCGAATCATCTGGTAAAAATGGTTTAAGTTCTTCCATACTTGTACCTTTGTCAAAGCGACTGTACCAAGCATATACAAACGATTTGATTTCGTTTTCTGTCTTTTTCTCTATTTGTTTTACATTCATTTTGTTTAATTTTTTAGTGGAGTTCTGTGCAAATACATTTAGGCTTAACAACAACCCTCCGATTAATACTATTGATTTATACATTTTACAATTGTTTTAATTGATAGTACAAAAGTCGGTCAGGGAAACATACTTTCACTTGTCAAATGGCAAGAAATAAAAAATGGCCATTTTTTTAAAGAGAAGCAATTGCTTTTCTAATTCTACTTAATGAATAAGGTGTCATACCTAGATATGAAGCTATATGGTTCAATGCAGCTCGTTGAGCTATACTTGGGTAAGAGTTGATGAATTTTAAATATGCACTTTTTGAATCTATATTAATTAAACTGCGTTGAAAGTTAGTTTTTTTGATTAAAACTTCGTTTAATATTTTTTGAATTGTATTTTCCCAATGTGGAATTTCCTGAGAAAACAAATCCCAAGATTCCCTGCTTATCAATATGATTGTGCAATCGGTCTCTGCCTGAATACTACCAGCACTTGGCGAAAATTCAAAAAAACTGGTGGCGTTTCCCACAAATTCGTTTTCTGCCATAAAGTGAGCGGTAATTTCCTCACCTTCTGTATTGTAAAAAAAGTATCGAAACACTCCTGAAATAATCAAACCAATTTGATTGCTTCTATTTCCACTTTGTATAAAATAATCCTTGGCTTTGTAGCTGACTTGTTCTGTGTGTTCATCCAATAACTTTTTTTCATTTTCAGTTAGTATTTTGTGTTGATTTACAAATTCGGATAAATTCATTAATTTTTTTTGGTTTTAATGTGCTACAACGATGATTATAAGAAACGTAGGGCAGAGGGTTAGCACTAACTCCGTGTTTATAACTAAGCCAAATATAATAATTTTGCTTATCTTAAATATTGAAACACCAAATTTTATATTTGGTGACTTGGTACAAAAGCGTAGGACATTTAGTTACACACCAAATGTCCTACGCTTTTTTATAAAGTGTTACCTGCTGGATTTTTGCAACCTTAATCAGGGTCTACATACTTGTTAGAGTTATTTGATTGATAGTTTATGGAATTAGAATAACATAATCTTGAATTACCAACCAATCATTTTTAATTTTTACTAAAGAATAAAAATTCTTTAATGTCGGTTTACCGGGGCTTGTAAGAGTTACTTTTACAGTAGCCATATTTTTTTCGATAAACTGAAAATCTTCATAATTAGCAGTTCTTTCATATCCTCCAAATTTTTTAGTATCTATAAAAGAAACATAAGTTGACTTATCAAGAATAGAGGTCTTACTTTTTTTATTATCATATAAAACTACTCTAAAGTCACTATGCAGATGTGGCTTTAATTTTACAACATCATTAGTGTCTCCAGCATCTATATAAGATTCTATTGTCGATTTCACATCGCTTATAGCACTATCTTGTGCGCTAGATTGGCAAGATAGTAGTGTAAAGATCATTAAAAAGGCTAAAATTCTTGTTTTCATAATTTTAAATTTATTTATTAAAGTTAGCTAGACAACTAAAAACATAAAATTAGCTATCTAAATTTTTTTGAATTTTTTTTAAAATATTTTCAATACTTTCTTTTTCTTTTTCAGACAATTCGTTTAAACCTTTGAAACGAATTGTCTCAATAGTGGGGTATAGGTTATTGATCATTGCTTTTCCTTTTTTGGATATATTTAGTTCAACTTTTCTAGAATCTGTAGAGGAAGGTGTTTTTGTAATAAATCCTTTTTTTTCTAAATGATTTACCATTCTTGAGATGGTTGGTTTATCTTTTACAAGTTTTTCTCCAATATCAATTTGATTAGTAGATTCATTTTCATTTATTACGTTCAATACTAACCATTGTTCTATTGTAATGTCAATTCCTTGAGATTTAAGTATATTTTGTCCATATTGTCTAATCCGTCTTGCGGTAAGCTCTATTTGGAAGTAAGTGTTATTATTAATCATGATGCAAGTATACAATAAAATAGTTAGCTAAACAACTATTTTTTATTTTTACGTAAAACAATTATGTATTGTGTACAACGGATTTGTATAAACGTCAGTTTGGGAGAAAACGGCAGAGCCTTTTCGACCCTTAACTGACATTGGATTAAAGGTACTGATTTTCGGTAGAAAATCAGCCCAAATTGCGTTTATGCGTTGTTGTGCTTAGTTTTTATGTTTAAAATACTTCTTGAATATCTTGGAATAATTGTCAACAATTTTTTTTCTCACTTGGAGGAAGTGATTTTTTTTCTTTAACTCCAATTTCAATAATACCATATATTAAGATATCATATGCTTTTCTTTCTTTAATGAACGAGTGGGGAATTGCATATAGAATATAAAATAAATCTGTGTCTAATTGTTCCTCGAGTAGAAAATGTAATTCAGTAGCTTCTTTTATGGTTAATTCTCCAAAAATCCATTTTTTACATAATTTTACAGCTCTTTGTATTTCATTCTCAGGGAATGGTTCTGGTACAATCCAAACACCATTTGGGATACCATATTCCGATTGAAGTTTTTTCCCTTTTAGATCAACTAATAAATCATCCCATTCCTCTTCATTTTCAAATAAATCATCTGAGGTATACCAATTATGATATTCTTCCTGAAAAAGAAAAATACTTTTAATTCTGTTTTCTAAATCTAAAAAATACTTAGTCTGTTTATTTTCACTTAGTCTTTTTAAACTATTTATTTTTTGAATTAACTGTTCTTTTGATTTTACGCTAATTCCTGTTTTCTTCTCTATAGAATTTATTACTTTACTTAATTCAGATGGTTTTACAGATACAGCTAATTTATCCACTAAAAGAGGAGAGAAATTATATACTTCTTTAGGTGTAACATCTAACCAAACAGGCAATATTAATGTCTCATTTAATATTATCTCTTTATTGAGTAATGCTTCTAACTCCTTTTTTGTCCAGCTTTTTTTGAAGAAGTTTTTACTTAATATTATTATACCGTATAGTGAGTTTTTTATTCCTTTAGAAATACCTTCTACAAGAGAATCACCCAAACCCAATGAAAATTCATCATACCAAATATTATATCCTCTATTGGTTAATTCTTCTGCTAGTGGTCTAACAAATTCAGGTTTATCTTCAGAAGCATGGCTTATAAAAAAATCATATTTGTTTTCTTTCATTTTTATAATTAAGCCCAAGTATTTGTATATGAATAGTTGCGATTTTGAGTGTAAGATTTTCAGGATGAAAATCGGTCGATTGAATCGCAGCTATCCATTTGTTTTTAGTTCTAAATTTAGCAATTATTTATATACGTTGTAGGCAGTAGTTTTTTGTATCAGGAAATATTGAGATGTCAAATTATGAGTTTTTCCATTAAATTCAATTTCTGGTTCAGTTTTCTCAATTCTTTCTATAATTTTAAAATTAGTTTGTTCAATTAAAGACTCAAAATCCTCATTTCTGTACTCCTTGAATCCGTATTGGGTAAAATCCAGTGTTTGCCCATTTATAAAAGGTCTAAATGAAACTATTAATATTCCCTTTTTCTTTAAGACTCTATAAACTTCTTCGAGTGCTTTTATTGGATTTTTCCAAAAGTAGATGGTGTTAACTGTACATATTTTATCAAATACTTCATCCCAAATAGGTATTTCCTCAATGTCTGCATTAAATAAATCTACGTATCCTGTCTCAATTAAAGGCCTATTAATTCTTTTTGCTTCGGTTATCATGGTCTCAGAAATATCAATTCCGGTATAGGATACACCAGAAGTATTGTCTAGAATATCCTTAATGAATTTACCGTTTCCAATTCCAATTTCTAGAACAGTATCATTATCATTTATTTTTAACAATTCATAAGTTGTTTTACTTATAAATTCATTCATTGTATTCATGCCCAATGCAATATCAATTCCAAATTGTCCTGATGGATTGGCTAACTGTTTTGATACTTTTTCAAAATTCATTCAGCAATTTATTCTGGCGTTTCGGAAAATGTTAAAATAAAACCGTTCAAGTCCATTATTGCGAACTCATTGGTGCCGTAAAATGTTCTGTTCATAGGTTTTATGATGTTAACTTCTTTAGGTAGTTGATTGAAATATTTATTTATGTCTTTTACTCTAATGTAAAAAGTCAATGCACCTCCAATTTTTAAAGATGCCATTTCTTTATACTCGGTTTTTAATGATTTTTCCTCTTGGAACATCATTCCTACATTATCTAACATAACATAACCCCATTCATATTCACCTGATTCGGGATTAGTATCTATTAATGTAAAACCTAACTTTGTTGCGTAATAATCTAAAGTTGCATTTACGTCTTTAACCATTATGTTTGGTGTAAGAGATTCTAATTTTGCCATATTATTTTTAGTTTGAGAATAAGATTTAGTAGACCAACTAATGAGAACTACCATCAAAAAATATTTCATGATTGTTTTATGGCAAATGTATAAGTTAAGAAGGTGTCATGTATTGTAAAAAAACGACAAGATTATAATTCTGAAGGATTTACTCCTGACATTTTTTTTATTTCTTTGGATAGGTGAGCATGGTCAAAGTAACCATTATCAAATGCTGTGTTTAATAAACTTAAGTTGGGATTTTTTGCAATACAATCTTTGACTTTGTTAAAACGGATTATAGAATGATATTCTTTCATAGTAACTCCGATTGTTGCTTTAAAACGCCTTTCTAATTGTCTCAAACTTATATAATGATTTTTAGCTATTTTGTTCAAGTCTAACTCTCTATAGTTTAATTGGATTGATTGACAAACGGAGTGTTCCAATTTGTTTGGTGTTAAATCTGACCAATTTATTTCAGCTAATAAAAATTTATTGATTATTTGGACTTTTTCCCAATGATGCTTTTTTTCAACTAATTCATCTAAAAACGAATTGTTAAGTTTAAAGAATAAGTCTGATGCATTTATGGTAGTGTTTTTTATTTTTGAAAGAGGAATATTCGAGATAGCATTAAATTGTCCTGTTTTAAATCTTATACCTAGTGTTTCTGAATTTTTTCTTGATATTACTTTTTTAAACTTTGTCATCATTCCTGAAATTCTAATTTCGTTTCCTGAGTTCAAATGCTTTTGTTTGTCAAGGTCAAAAACAATATCGACATATCCATCAGGCAAGATTCTAGACTCAATTTCTTTTCCATAGTTTGTTGCTATCCAAATGGTATCAACAATTGAATTCAAATTTTCAGATGGTATGTATTCTTTATAGATCACTCTAATTACTGCCAACGGTCTCGTATAACCGTCAGTTACGGGTTAAAGTACGCAAATTTTTCGGTTTGGCACAGACGTTAGCAATTCCGAGTGGATTCGGACGTAGTCGAATCCGCCGTAATTGCGGTTATACATTGTTGGCAACTGGCTTTATTCATTTTATTATTTCGGTTAGATAGACAATTCCGAATATCCAACCAACATAGAGTAGAGTATAAGTCAGCGAATAAACTGCTGAAATTCCAATATCTCCTTTTGTGTCTTTTGATTTATTAAAAACAAATTTTAATGCTCTAAAGAAAATCCAGTAGAGCATTGCTAAAAGTATAAAAATTGAAAACCAAAAAACAGCCTCCAAGACGATTAGAAGTATAATTATCAAAATTGTCATTCCAATCCATAAGAGTATTGATAAAATCAAACCGCCAATTCCATCTCCAACCTCAATTGAAGGTGTGTCAAAAGTCGGTGAAGCACTTCCCATAATATCTCCTCTCTTAAAATTCCGAAATTTTGGAAAATTGTCAATCAGTCCAATTCCGGTATAAAGTCCATAAGTCATAAACAGAAATAACGCTGTCGCTATAATTCCAAGTGACAAATAAAGATTAGAAGTCAAACTCCGATTGTAATTTATTCCAGTCAGATAAACAGTCAGAACTGTGATTCCGATTACAAGTAATGAAACTATAAAAACAGATTTTCCTCTTAGATATGGTTGTTTGGTTTTCAATTCAGAGCGTTTTGTTCAGCTTGTTGCCAACGGTCTCGTATAACCGTCAGTTACGGGATTAAAGATAATGATTTTCGGTTAAGAACTGGCGTTAGCAATTCCGAGTGGATTCGGACGTAGTCGAATCCGCCGTAATTGCGGTTATACATTGTTGTAAGGCGTTTTTTCAATCAGTTGGTATATTATGTCAATGTCATTTTTCTTATTCTCAACATTTTTTTTTCGCAATTCTGTATGGCAAATAAGTTAAAAATCCCACTAAGGTTGTTAATATTATTGGTCCCATTATCATACTTCCATCTATATGTTTTGCATCTGAAGAGAATAGAATTAATAATATTTCAAGAATAGCAATAAACATTAATAACGAATAAATTCCGAAAATCATAATTCTCAAAATAAATGGAATTACTTCCATTCCTTGAATTGTTGTTTTGACTTTCAGTTTATTATCTTTTGATTGAAATTCAGATTTTACAGTTGCAAAATTATTCGCAAAAGAATTGTCTAAAGTGAATCTTTCTCGGATTTTGAAACTCTTTGAATTAATATCTCCAATATATTTTTTGTTTTCAGATTTTATGATGTCAAGCATTATTAAAAGAGGTGAGTAGTATCCTTTTTGAGTCATTTGTCTGAACTCACTTATAAAGACTTGTTTTTCAACATTTAGTTCTCTTTCAAATGTCTTAATTAATTTATATTTTTCTAAAATTCTATTAATTCCCATTCAGTTTCTCAAATGCCTTACAACGGTTTTGTGTATGGTTTCGTTGCGTGAAAATCCGCGAGGATTTTCAGATTAATAAACCAAGATAGTACATTTGCGAGGAAATTCCGATTAGGAATTTCAGAAGCAATGAACTATACACGTTGTTAGCATACGTTATTATTCAGATGCTGATTGTTTAATTAAATTTATACATTCGGAATAGTCGTTCTTTTTTAGGATTATAATTGTCAAAGAATGAGACAGCTTTATTGTTTGCACTATTTGTAAGTTCTACAAAAACTACCATTTCCAATCCTTTTTCATTTGATTGATATAGCCAAAGAGATTTTCATTATTTACTTATGTCTCGATTTTTTCTACTGCATTTCTGTAATATTCCCTATTATTCTCAAAGAAGGATTTGAAATCAGATTTTTTATAAAATCAAAGCTGTGTTTTGCTATAAGTGTATGAATTTGTATGGTTTGGGGTGCTAATTAAGTAAGGGGGTCTTGAAGCAGAGGGGAGTACGTAGGGTTTTGCTTTGTCATTATGCTATGCTCGTGTTGTTGGGTGTGTGTTGTTTTTTAGATTACAAAAAAAAATTCAATGGCCACAAAAGGTTGCTTTTTGTAGCCATTGAATTTATAGTTTGTTAGCAAACGTTGTTTATTGTTTTATGAATTTGATTGTGTTTTCGTTGTCAAATATCAAAATGTAAAGTCCGTTAGTAAAGCTTCTAATATCAATTTGTTCATTATTAGATATAACGCCACTTTTAATTTCAGCACTTAATGTATTATAAATACTGTAGGATTTCTTTGATTTTAGGTTAGTGATTTGGATAAATTCACTTGATGGATTAGGAAATATATCTATTTTTTTTCCTGATTCAAGTTCATTTACACTTAACGTTTGGTCCGTTGAACGTGTATAACTAAATCCACCACCAGTACCTCCAGCCGACCAAGATGTGAATGTAACGTCTATATATATATCATCTGTGATTAAGTGTAAAACCATTGGCCCATTAAGAATATTATCTCCAACATCATTATTAAGTGTTCTAACAAATCTATCAAAAGTTAAAGTTGATACTCCATCAGAAATCGAACCCAATGCCCACTCTGTATCTGCTGGTGAGAGAGTAGTGTTAAAATTACCTACCTGACCAGTTTCAGAGGCGATATTAAAAAGGCTTTGGAATCTTTTCTTGTAAGCCATACATTATTTGTAATTCTATCCTGATTAGCTTCCAAGTTCCAATCAGCATAATTTGCTTTTGTAACAGTAATAGAAGGTCCTGTCCATTCAGTTTGCGAGTATATCTGATTAAAATTGAAAATAAGAATTGTCGTTAAAATGTAAATTTGTTTCATGAGAAAAATTATTTAATGGTTAATATTGGGGTTTGGTGTTTGCTAACGGTCTCGGCTATGGGCAGTTGGGGCTTTTAACCCCTGACTCTTCGGATTAGCTTTGACCTTGTTTTATGTTTATAATTTCGTTTTATCACTATCGCCCCAATTGCCTATAGCCATTGTTGCCCACAGTATTTTTAGTCGTCTATAAATTCAATCGCTTTTTCAAGTACTTCGTCTTTACCTTGAATTATTCCTTGAATAGTTGGTTCTATTTCAACATCCACTTTTACGCCTTTTCTTTGTGCTTCGGTTTTATCAGGATAAAAAATGCCTATTCCTGATATCTTCGTTTTGTATCCACCAACCATATTAAATTTACTTACATTTCCGTCAGCACCCGAAGTTTGACTGCCAATCGTAGTAACATTATCTCCTGTTTGCAGGCACATTGCGGTAAATTCTGCGTGACTTTGAGACTTTTCATTGACTAACAATATGACTTTACCTTTATATTTCAATTCTCCATTTTTACCACATCTTCTTCCATCACGCCAAATAAATTTTCCAGGATAGTCTAAATCTGGATAAGTTACTTTGTAAAAGTCTCTTTGAGTTGATGTCAAGTAATTTGATATTGAGTAAAGAGTTCCTTTTGGGTAATTTCTTACATCAAAGATTATTGCCTTAGTTGCCATAAGACTGTCCATAATGTTGGGTACTTCCTTTATCTTGATTGTTCCCATATTCACATATCCAATATTCCCATCAAGTATTTTAAACTTATCGTTCTCTTTTTTCCATTTATAATTGAATTCCTTGAATTTATATCGTTTTATTGTCTTTGTCTTAGTTTGGTTGTTTCTAATAAACTCTATGCGGACAGAGTCAGATGAGCCGTTAAATATTGAATAATACGAGTTCCCTTTTTTTCTTGACATGTTTGAGCCGTAAATATATTTTTTATTTTGATTAAAAATTGTTTCAACTTTTTGGTTATTTATCGTTGTAATAATATCTCCAACTCTTAAATCATCATACTTGGCTAAAGAATCATTATAAAATCCAGTTATTATGGCTTTGCCATCGATAAGTTTAAATTTTGCTGGAATCCAATGATAGCCGAAAAAAGTATTCGTTTTGTCTGTTACAAAACTTGCGTGACTATCGTCAACTTTTACGATTAGTTCAAGCATAGCAAGATGAAAATCTATTTCATTTTTTGGATTTGAAAACTTAGGAATCATTTCTTGTAAAACTTTGTCCCAATTTGTATCGGTTTGGTATTTGTATGGAAAGAAATACTCAATAATATTCCAATACCTAAATAAAGTTAGCAATCGTAAGTTTTCGTTTTGCCAGTCGAAATCTTTGTACTCAATTTCGTTTGTGACCTCAATATTCCCAATTCTCTTACTTGCAACAGTAACATAGTGTTTGTTCCCTTGATGCCTATTGATTTCAATATGTCTTAATTTGTCCGATAGTTCTTTTGTAAATAAATCTTCATTGTTTATCCATTTTAAGTTGAAGTTTTTATTGAAGTAGTCGTATTCTTTAGTTTTCTGACACTTTTTACATTTTCTGACTTTACCAAACTTATCAATCCATTTAATATAAAGTTCTGATAGTTGTTCTATATTATCACAACTATGAACCTTAGGCAAAATTGTAAAAAGTTCTTCATCCCAATTGTATTTTCCATTAGCTATTTCAGGATGATAGTATTTTAAAAATCCCCAAACTTTAGCAACTGATTCTAATTTTTCAGTTTCGGATAGTTTTTTTTGTGAAAACAAATTGTTCCCACAAATCAAAAGTAGTATTATAAATATCGTTTTTCTCATATTGTGGGCAACGGTTACGTATAAGAATAGTGTGGTTTTGTGTGCGAGGATTTTCCGAAGGAAAATCAGACGTAACAAAAGCGTACTAACCTTTGATTAAGCACTAAACTAAGCATTATTTTTATACAATGTTGTAACACGTTTTTATTTATTCAATTGTTTTTTTGTTCTTTCTCTCATTAATAAAAAAGTCAGAATTACAATAATTCCTATTCCGACAACTAATAATCCGTATTTGAATAATCCTGTTAGAAAAAAGGTTGGAAATCCACCATAACGACCTTTTTCAGATATTTGAACGAGTTCAGATATGATGGTAGAATTCTCCAATAAAAAATAGCAGACAATACAGATTAAACTAATAATGTAAAGTCTCACAATTTTTAAATTCTTTTTATGCATCAGTCATTATTCTTTTTCATTAAGATACTTCAAAAGGTCAATCAGATGCTGTTCCGAGTGAGTTTTCATAGAAAAATTGAATTCCCAAAGAGCATCCATTTCACTTGTATTCTCCATTTTCCATTTAACAACTAATAAGTCTTTTATTATATCAGATAGGTCATCTATAGAGTCTCCAATTCCAATTTCCACATACGGTTCCATTTTGTTTAAATCCAAAACAGTACTATACCAATCTAAATCTGTAAAATTAGATTTGACATTTTCTTTTATCTCATTATAATTAAATTCAGGTGAGTCATCATAATCCGTCTCATCTAATTCAAATTCCACATTTAGATATTCCGAGTAAATTCCAACTAACAGTTTTTTAAGGACATCAGTTTTGTCGGTCAATTCCACTTTTGGATTAATTCCAAATTCCGTGATTTTGTCTATTAATTCTCTTAAGTTACTCAATGTTTCTTGGTTTGGTCAAATGTGTTACAACGGTTTCGTATAACCGTCTTTTACGGGAAAGTTAGCGAATTATTTCGGATTTAGCACTAGCAATAGCAATTCCGAGTGGATTCGGACGTAGTCGAATCCGCCGTAATTGCGGTTATATATTGTTGTACACTGTGCTTATTTTTTAATTCTTATAATTTCCTCACGAATTCTGTTATATTCTTCAAATTCAAGAGAATAATCGTCGATATTTTTTCCGTCTGGTAATGAAATTCCGATTACTTCGTGATGCTCATAAAATTTCATTATTGTCAGAAACTGGTTTTCTTTTTCAGAAAAGTAATATTTATAATCAAAAATTTCTTTGTTTTTTGGATTACCTTCAATCCATTTATCCGATAATTTATATTCAATCGTCTGATAGTAAAAGTGAGCATTCGCTGACAACCTTAACATCCTAATTTTATCAGAGAAAAAGTGTGTTTGCGCATTAAGGTTTGAGTTAAAATGATAAAAATAAAGTCCACGAATAATCTTTTCAAAATATTTGTCCCAATTAATGGCATTTTCACGAAACATAGTTTCTCCCTCTGTAGTTGTGAATTTACTTGTTACCAAATCGATTGCTAAACCTCTACTTTCTTTTCGTTTTAAACCTCGGATAGTTTTATCGTCAAAATGTTTTTTAGCTATTTCAGATTCTCCACCCATCAAAGTCATATGAAACCTCATTCTTTCATCAATTTTCGAAAAATCTTGATTATGATTTGAACAAGACCTTACTGTAATCAAATTATTTCTATGACCTTTTGGAAATAACCCTTTTGGTGGAATATGTTCATCTCCAACTGCTGGATTTGAACACCAATAACAAATGTCTTTAGTATTCATAAAGTTTTATTTCGGCATTGTGTACAACGGTCGCGGCTATGAGTAGTTGCGTGGGTTAGTACTAACTTTTGCAAGTACACACCAAACTGAAAATCCGTGAGGATTTTCAGAAGTAGGCGAGTAGAAGCAATTAATTATAGCCATTGTTGTGCGTTCGGCTTTTTTAATAAATTCGTCTCATAAATCTTTTATCATCGTCGTTATGCCACTGAACTTTATAGGTATTTCCGTTTACTTGGTCCAATAATATAAAGTTATACATATTATCCGTAGGGTAAAGGTTAAACCTTCCGTTCATTTCTTCTTCTGGTAGTACAAGTGAGTATGAATTTATACTCAATGTGCCTTCAAAACTATCTTTAGAGATTGAGAAGTGCACTTGCCATATTTTTCCGTTTCGGGTGTTCAATTTAAGTGAAGCCCAAGTATTTTCCGTTGGAAATAATTTATAAATAGGAACTTCCAATTGTTGAATTTTAGTCTTTTTTTCGACCTGCTTTTCGATTTCTTGCACAGGGCTTATACTATCTTGTTCTATTTGTCCATATGAATTAATAGCAGTTAAAATCAGAAAAGAGAAAAGTATAAATTTATTCGTATTCATATTTTTTATTTTATGTGCTTTTCTTTTTGTCAGCTGACGCACAACGGTTCGTATATGAAAAGTTGCGTGTTTGTGAGCGGCGATTTTCCGAAGGAAAATCGGAAGCAAGCAAACGAGCAACTCCAATTAGATTAAGCTAAAAGTAGCAATTTTTTATATACATTGTTAGTTTTAGTGCTTTTTATTTGGTTAAAAATCAGTCCGCAAAAAAATCGGTATTGTTTTATTTTTTTCAAGTTTTTGAGTAAAATTCCGCAGCGTAATTCAATTCCGCAAACTTGCTCCAATTTGTTTGTTTTTTTATTCAGCAGAGTGGAAGTCCGCCGCAATTTTGTTTAGCTTTTTTTATTCGGTAATATTTGTCAAATTCCGCACAGTTTTTCATTTGCGTTTTGAGTTTTCATTCCGCAAAATTTTTCGATTCGGCAGCATAGTTTTTCTGAATTATCTGTCTTAAAATTCAAAAAAAAAATCGAGACTCAACACCAGGCTTTTGTCTGACCGCAAACTTGCTCAAGTATTGAAACTAACGGTCTCGTATAACCGTCAGTTACGGGATTAAAGTTACTAATTTTCGGTTAAGCACTGACGTTAGCAATTCCGATTGGATTCGGACGTAGTCGAATCCGCCGTAATTGCGGTTATACATTGTTGGCAATAGTTCTTTTTTTCAAACCATAAAGCTGGTTCAAACCCATAAATAAAACTATAAGAGCGACAATTGCTATGAGGACATTTCCAGTTTTTGAAATATTTAAAGGTTGAAAAATAAGAATGATAGTACTGCCTAAAACCCAAGTAAAATCTTGAATAATAATCCAGATAACCGCTAGTTTTCTTTGCCGCTTAATTTCATACCAAATGGTTAGGGAAAAATAAATTAATACCAACCCAAAAACCAAAAAAATAGTATTGTTTTTCGTACCGAATAAATTTGAAATTTGTATGTTAAATAAAAACAATACCAAACCTGATATGCCTGAAAAAAGAGCGTTTATTTTTAACGCTTTTTGTAGTTTATTCATTTTGTCTCGAACTTTTGTTGTTGGAAAAGTAATAGGGGATTTTGTAGAGAATTGTCTATTCTCCCATCTGTTCGTAAACCTTGCGCCATTCACTGGCATCATAAATTAGGTGTGATTCTTTAATTTTTCCGTTTTCTATTCTAAACCATTCTGTTCCAAAGTTACTTTCCAATCCAGGTATTGATGATTTAAATTCATAAAAGGCGGCCAACCAGTCGCCATTGTCGGCTACGTGAATTACATTTACCCCTGTTAATACTTTTCCCATTTCTTGTGCCAAGGCAATAAATTCTTTTTTAGAATTCAATTCGACCATTGGATTTTTAAATTTATAGTCATCTGCCAATAAAGCTATTGATTCTTGAATCAGTTCAGGGTTATTAAATCCATTTAAAAACTTTGTTACAATTTCTTGATTTGTCATAGTATTTCTTTCCTTTTGTTGGGCATAAGTATTAATAGAAAATATTGTTATTCCTATTATCAATGCGTGTTTAATTAATCTCATATTTTTTTAATTATTAATGAGACAAAGTTCAGAATTGTAAGTGTTTTAAATCTTGGTAAAAACCAAGATTTTTAGATTTTGGTTGAATTGATTAGTTTACTGAAGTTTGTAGGGTCTATTCGTAAATATGAAGCGATATCTTTTTGTGAAACCATATTTATCAAATGTGGGCTTCTTTTTGCAAATTTTTTAAAACGAGTTTCTGTATTGAAAGCCATTAGTTGGTGATGTCTTTCTATAATACCTATTCAAAATTGTTCTGTGATTATTCTGAATAAGGTTTCAAGTTCTCTATGTCTTTCTATTAATTGGGAATGTTTAGTATAAGGTATTCGTAAAAAAGTGCTGTCCGTGATTGTTTCAAGATAGTATTTGGAAGGTGTCTGTGTAAGAAAAGATTCTACTATCCCGCTAAATGATGGTGTATATGCAAAAAACATAACGTGCTGTTTTCCTTCATTTAAGTAGTATGATTTTTGAATTCCATCTTTTACAAAATAGAGATATTGTTCGGTTCTATCACATTCAGTAATTATTGATTTTTTTCGAACTGAATATTCCGACCAATGTGAAATGTATTCTTTTAGAATTTCTTCGCTGATATTATAAAATGATGATAAGTATTTTTTCAAGCGTGTATCTAATTATTGCCAACGGTCTCGTATAACCGTCAGTTATGGGTTTGTATGCGTTAATTTTCGGTTTAGAACTGGCGTTAGCAATTCCGAGTGGATTCGGACGTAGTCGAATCCGCCGTAATTGCGGTTATACATTGTTAGCAAACGTTTTTTTATTTCCATTTTGTTCTTAACTCAGTTCCGATTGGGAACTTTTTTGGTGTAAAATCATACATATAGGTCATTCCAAAACTTCTGTTAGTCAAAACAGAATCGACCTCGATAAAAAACTCGCCATCTTTTGTTTCCAAGGTCAGCCTATTATTCATTCTGTCATTTTTTCCTTTGTCCAATTCTATTAACCAAGAGATATTTTCTTCATCGTTTGGGGCAACAACTTTTTTGATGTATTTAATTTTCGCAGATACAGGTTCTTTTAAAAAATAACTTTGCCATTTTTCAGGTATTTGTTTTAAATCAAATTCAGACGTAATTGAATCTTTGGTTTTTCTAACTAAATACATTCCACTCGTTTCTGGTTCTAAACCACTGTTTATATAGTCCGCAAATCGGATATAGTCATTTTCTTTTTCCAAACTCCAACCAAAATCAAAGAATTCTGAAAACAGATATTCATTATTTTCCCATTTTATAACTTGAAATTCCGTTTTGATTTTTAATGAGTCAATTCCATAATTTATTTTGGTTGTTTTCGGTTTTGATTCCATATCCTCAGGATATTCAATAAATTCAATTCTTTCGGGATTCAAGGTCAGTTTCAGACTGTCCATTTTATATGTTCCGAATACTTTTTTCCTTTCTCCGCCACCAAAGCAACTGAATAGATAATTTTCGTTAATAAAACGTCCATCACTTAATAAGTCCAGTTGAAGCCCATTATTAAATCCGTTATACCCATATCTCATTGTGTCTATTTTCTGCGAATCAAATTCTTGGTCATTCGATTTGGTTTTATTATCCGAACAACTAAAAATGAAAATCAATATGAGAATTTGAATATATTTCACGGTTTTTATCAAATGTTTGCTAACGGTTAAGGCTAGGCTTTGTGCGGGAAGAAAATCGGCCA
>NZ_VOSC01000018.1 GCF_007997385.1 Seonamhaeicola algicola | reverse complement strand
AGCATTTAATGCTAAATTGGTAGAAGAAGTCTATGAAGGTAAACATCAAATGCAAACCGCATAATAGATATAAATATAAAATGAAAAAGCAGGATTAAATCCTGCTTTTTTTATGTGTTTAAATTAAGTTATTGTACTTGAATATCTTCATGCAATAAAATAATGTCTTTAGAAACAAATGTTTTAAAGTCATCTTCAGCTGGGTGTCCTTCAAAAGGTGCATAGAAATGATTTTTGGTAGCATTGCGCCAAATTAACGCGTATGTTATACTGCTACTTTTTATACCTTTATACAATTGCTGTGTCCACCAATCAGGTTCAGTAACATTTTCTAATCCTGTTTCAGTAAACGCAAAAAGCATGTGTTTTTCCTTAGCAATTGTTTCAACAATATCTAAATTTCTAATGACATTGTTTACAAAATTATTGTTTTTATGGTCGTAAATATCAATACCAAGTATATCCACGTATGCATCACCTGGATAATTTTTTAAATATTCTGAAGCGTTTCTAACTACATTTGGAGAATATATGTAAAGCACATTGTGTACATTGTATGTGTTAGAAAGTATACTTACAGTGTCTCTGTAAAGTTGTTTATAGGCTTCGGTAGACCTTAAACCTTCGCCCCAAAAAAAGAAGTTTCCATTCATTTCATGCCAAGGGCGAAATAGTACAGGTATTGGGTTGCCGTTTTCATCTTTTAAGCTATTTAAAAAAAATGCAATGCGTTCTAAATAAAGTAAAAAAGTGGGTCTTAAGCTGCCGCCTTCAAGCATTTCATTAACAGCCCTAGTGGTATCAAAAGAGTTTTGTTTTGTAACTGGGTTTGCGGCATGCCAACTTAAAGATATTATGCTACCATTTTTATATGCTTTGGTAATTAAAGACTTTCTAAAATCTTGTACATTTGGGTTAGGTATTAGTGGGTTTTCTAGTTCTATTCTTTCAAGATCAAAACCTATAACAGCAGGCCAATCTCCAGCTACTCTACTAAAATCGCTTTCAAGAGAATTAAAATCAAAGAAATTAACGCCGCCTCCAATGGCCTCTTGTTGTCCAAAAGCAATACCTTTTTGGGTGATTAGCTGTAGTTTTAAGTGCAAGTCTTTGGCTTCTTGAACTAGGTTTGGGTCTGCAAAAAGTACATTATTATTAAGCTCTTGAGGTGTTCTTGTTTCATTAGGATTAAAAAGGTCTATGGCTTCAGGTTGGCAACTAAATAAAAAAAAGACACTAGTGCATATTTTTACAAAAATATGTTTCATAATTACTCAAGCAGTTTTTGTATGCTGTATAAGTGTCGATAAATAATATAAAAACTTACTAAATTTAACGTTTAGCATATTTAGTAGCCATAATACTGGTGGCCAAAATTTGAAATGCATGAAATAGCATTACAGGAAGTAAAATTATGCCTAAAAAAGAGGCGTTTTGAAATAGTATTTTAGAAAAAACTGTACCGTGAACTAATGATTTTTTTGTGCCACAAAACTGCGCTGTTATACGGTCTTCAATAGAAAAGTGGAGCGTTTTTGAAATGAATTTAATGACTTGAAAAACAATAAAAAATAACGCAACAGAAACGCATAAAATAAGTAGTAATTCTATAATTGTAAGATTGTTAAAAATCCCATCAATGAATGATTTAGAGAAACTTTTGTAAATTATTATTAAAATAATGCTCTTATCAAACAGTGTAAGGTAGTTTTTGTGTTTTTGGGCAAATGCGCCTAAGTATTTATTAAAAATGAGGCCCAAAAAAACAGGAGCCAAAATTTCTAAAAGTAGTTTTTGGTAAACCTCGGTGAGGTTATAATCTGTACTGGTATTGTTTAAAAATAATCCCATCCAAATAGGAGTAATTACTATACCTATTAAACCAGAAATACTAGCGTTAAAAATAGCGGCAGGTATATTGCCTTTTGCAATAGAAACCATTACTACAGATGATGATACTGTTGAAGGTAAAGCAGCTAAAAACAAAAAGGCTAACCATAAGTTTTTTGATGTTTCGGGTATTACAGGTAAAGCACAAAGCACAACTAAAGGAAACACTAAAAAAGTACTCGCTTGAATTAGTAAATGTAATTTCCAGTTTTTTAAACCCTCTTTTATTTGTGTTAAATTTAACTTGAGTCCGTAGAAAAAGAAAATTAAAGAAACCCCAATACTAGAAATAGTATTTAAAGGTAATACGTTAATAGCTTCAGGATATAAATACGCTACCGCCACTGCTATAATAATAGCAATTACAAATTTGTCAAGTTTCATTTAGTAAACATTCAAATTTAATGCGCTTCTAGCCAATTGTTGCCAGTATCAATTTCAACATCTAACGGAACTGCTAGTTTATAAGCATTTTCCATTTCGGTTTTAATTAAGGTTGAAATGGTTTCTAGTTCTGGTTTGTAAACATCAAAAACCAATTCATCATGTACTTGCAGTAGCATTTTTGTTTTGTAATTGCCAGCTTCAAGTTTCTTGTAAATGGCAATCATAGCGAGTTTAATGATGTCGGCTGCACTACCTTGAATTGGTGCATTTACCGCATTTCGTTCTGCTGCACCACGAACAACCGCATTTCTAGAATTAATATCTTTTAAATATCTGCGTCTACCTAAAACCGTTTGCACATAACCATGGTCACGAGCAAAATCTACTTGTTTACTGATGTAGTTTTTTAGCTTCGGATAAGTTTCGTAATACGTGTCGATTAACTCTTTGGCTTCACTACGAGATAAATTAGTTTGATTGCTTAATCCGAAAGCTGAAACACCATAAATAATACCGAAATTTACAGTTTTAGCGTTGCTACGTTGTTCGCGCGTAACGTCTTCAATAGCCACATTAAACACTTTTGCAGCGGTTGAAGCGTGAATATCTTCACCGTTGTTAAAGGCTTCAATCATGGTTTCTTCTTCGCTTAAGGCTGCGATAATGCGTAATTCAATTTGAGAATAATCGGCAGCTAAAAGCGTGTAATCTTCGCTTCGCGGAATAAACGCCTTTCGCACTTGACGACCGCGCTCGGTACGAATAGGAATGTTTTGTAAGTTCGGGTTGTTACTACTTAAACGACCAGTAGCGGCAACGGTTTGCATATAATCGGTGTGAACGCGTCCTGTGGCTTCTTCAACCTGAAGCGGTAACGCATCAACATACGTGCTTTTAAGTTTGCTTAAACCTCTAAAATCAAGAATGTTTTGAATGATTTCGTGGTCTTTAGCCAAATAACTCAAGACATCTTCTGCAGTAGAATATTGCCTAGTTTTGGTCTTTTTTGGCTTGTCAACCAATTTCATTTTTTCAAACAAAATAATACCCAATTGTTTAGGAGATGCAATGTTGAATTCTTCGCCAGCAGCTTCGTAAATGCGCTTTTCAAGTGTGGCAATGTCGTTGTTTAGTTGCTCTGCTAATGACGCTAAAAAGTCTTTGTCAAGGTTAATACCTTCCAATTCCATAGCCGCTAAAACGCGCAGTAACGGAATTTCAATATCATCAAACAAGGTTTGGGTATTGGCTTCGCCTAATTCGTTTTGAAAATGTTCTTTTAATTGTAGGGTGATGTCGGCATCTTCAACAGCATATTCGGTTTGTTTATCTAAAGGAACGTCGCGCATTGAAAGCTGATTTTTTCCTTTTTTACCAATTAACGTTTCAATAGAAATTGGTGTGTAATTCAAATAGGTTTCTGCCAAAACATCCATATTGTGACGCATATCTGGATTAATAAGGTAATGTGCTAACATGGTATCGAACAGTTTGCCTTTTACCTCGATGTTGTATTTGGCTAAAACTTTAATATCGTATTTTAAATTCTGACCAATTTTTTCAATGGTTTCACTTTCAAAAAACGGACGCAATTCCTCGATTAAATCTTGTGCTTCGGTTTTGTCTTCAGGAAATGGCAAGTAGAAGCCTTTGCCAACTTCCCATGAAAATGCAATGCCAACCAATTCGGCAGTTAACGGATTTAAACCTGTGGTTTCGGTATCAAAACAAACCGAAGTTTGGTTCATTAAATTTTTAATGAAGAGTTTTGTTGCCATACCAGAAGCGACGCTTTGGTAAAAATGGCTTGTGTTTTCTGCGGTTTTTCGGGTATGCGATGCTGAACTTGTTTCAGTATCTGCCTCATTAACA
>NZ_VOSC01000017.1 GCF_007997385.1 Seonamhaeicola algicola | reverse complement strand
ATATAATTGCTCGTTACAATTATTATAATTTTATATTAAATATTTCTATCTAATTATCATGTATCTTTTTCAATATGTCAATGAACTTTTATCCTAGACTTATCTAGGTTTTGTGGAGAATACCGGAGTCGAACCGGTGACCTCTTGCGTGCAAGGCAAGCGCTCTAGCCAGCTGAGCTAATTCCCCGTAATGAATTCAGAACGTAGAATTCAGAATTACGAATTTAGAATTCTCAACTTCTAGAATTTCCTTTCAATATTTAATGAACTTGGTAGTCTCAGGCAGACTCGAACTGCCGACCTCTACATTATCAGTGTAGCGCTCTAACCAGCTGAGCTATGAGACTGTTACTCTTTGGTTATTGGTCTCTTATTATTAATTATTGGTTGTTATACTAATAACTAACAACTAGAAACTAATAACTAGTATATCTTTAAATTAACAGCAAGAAGAATAAACTATTTCTTTCTTAAAAAAATTACACTACTAGTCGTCTTTCTCTAGAAAGGAGGTGTTCCAGCCGCACCTTCCGGTACGGCTACCTTGTTACGACTTAGCCCTAGTTACCGATTTTACCCTAGGCCGCTCCTTACGGTGACGGACTTCAGGCACTCCCAGCTTCCATGGCTTGACGGGCGGTGTGTACAAGGCCCGGGAACGTATTCACCGGATCATGGCTGATATCCGATTACTAGCGATTCCAGCTTCACGGAGTCGAGTTGCAGACTCCGATCCGAACTGAGATAGGGTTTATAGATTCGCTCCACCTCGCGGTGTGGCTGCTCTCTGTCCCTACCATTGTAGCACGTGTGTAGCCCAGGACGTAAGGGCCGTGATGATTTGACGTCATCCCCACCTTCCTCACAGTTTGCACTGGCAGTCTTGCTAGAGTTCCCATCTTTACATGCTGGCAACTAACAACAGGGGTTGCGCTCGTTATAGGACTTAACCTGACACCTCACGGCACGAGCTGACGACAACCATGCAGCACCTTGTAAGTAGTCCGAAGAAAGATCTATCTCTAAATCATGCAACTTACATTTAAGCCCTGGTAAGGTTCCTCGCGTATCATCGAATTAAACCACATGCTCCACCGCTTGTGCGGGCCCCCGTCAATTCCTTTGAGTTTCATTCTTGCGAACGTACTCCCCAGGTGGGATACTTATCACTTTCGCTTAGCCACTCAGCCGAAGCCGAACAGCTAGTATCCATCGTTTACGGCGTGGACTACCGGGGTATCTAATCCCGTTCGCTCCCCACGCTTTCGTCCATCAGTGTCAGTACATTATTAGTAATCTGCCTTCGCAATTGGTATTCTATGTAATATCTATGCATTTCACCGCTACACTACATATTCTAACTACTTCATAATGACTCAAGATTAGCAGTATCAAAGGCAGTTCTACAGTTAAGCTGCAGGATTTCACCTCTGACTTACAAATCCACCTACGGACCCTTTAAACCCAATGATTCCGGATAACGCTTGCATCCTCCGTATTACCGCGGCTGCTGGCACGGAGTTAGCCGATGCTTATTCTTACGGTACCGTCAAGCTCCTACACGTAGGAGTGTTTCTTCCCGTACAAAAGCAGTTTACAACCCATAGGGCAGTCTTCCTGCACGCGGCATGGCTGGATCAGGCTTCCGCCCATTGTCCAATATTCCTCACTGCTGCCTCCCGTAGGAGTCTGGTCCGTGTCTCAGTACCAGTGTGGGGGATCCCCCTCTCAGGGCCCCTACCTATCGTTGCCTTGGTGTGCCGTTACCACACCAACTAGCTAATAGGACGCATACTCATCTTGTACCGTAACCTTTAATTATTTCATCATGCGAATCTATAATGCTATGGGGTGTTAATCTTCATTTCTAAAGGCTATCCCCCAGTACAAGGCAGATTGTATACGCGTTACGCACCCGTGCGCCGGTCGTCAGCAAGAGCAAGCTCCTCTGTTACCCCTCGACTTGCATGTGTTAGGCCTGCCGCTAGCGTTCATCCTGAGCCAGGATCAAACTCTTCATCGTTAAATTTTTAAGTCTTACGACTGTTTCTTTAACAACTAATAGAATCTTCAGTACTCAAAATGGTTTATTCTCTTGTTATATATCAACCGTTTCCAGTTAATATTTACGCTGTCAATTTCAATATGTTTATGAACTTTATTTCTTCTCTAAATGTCGTTTCCTCGTTTAGCGGGTGCAAATATAAAACCCTTTTTTAAACTCACAAAACTTTTTTAAGTTTTTTT
>NZ_VOSC01000034.1 GCF_007997385.1 Seonamhaeicola algicola | reverse complement strand
ATTTAATATAAAATTATAATAATTGTAACGAGCAATTATATAACTCATTAAAAAGCAAAAAGTACAATAAGCTAAATAAGGGCGTATGGGGAATGCCTAGGCTCTCAGAGGCGATGAAGGACGTGATAAGCTGCGAAAAGCTGCGGGGATTGGCACATACAATTTGATCCGCAGATATCCGAATGGGGCAACCCACTATATTGAAGATATAGTATCCGAAAGGAGGTGAACCCGGAGAACTGAAACATCTAAGTACCCGGAGGAGAAGAAAACAAAAGTGATTCCGTTAGTAGTGGCGAGCGAACGCGGATTAGCCCAAACCAATATTGTTACGGCAATGTTGGGGTTGTAGGACTACAATATTTGAAACTAAGTTAACTAGAATTGTTTGGAAAGACAAACCGTAGAGAGTGATAGTCTCGTAAAGGTAAGCGAAGTGGAGATAGTAGTATCCTGAGTAGTGCGGGGCACGTGTAACCCTGTGTGAATTTGGCGGGACCATCCGTTAAGGCTAAATACTCCTGAGAGACCGATAGTGAACTAGTACCGTGAGGGAAAGGTGAAAAGAACCCTGAATAAGGGAGTGAAATAGAACCTGAAACCATACGCTTACAAGCGGTCGGAGCCCATTGGGGTGACGGCGTGCCTTTTGCATAATGAGCCTACGAGTTACCGTTGCTAGCAAGGTTAAGCACTTCAGGTGCGGATCCGTAGCGAAAGCGAGTCTGAATAGGGCGCTATAGTTAGTAGTGGTAGACGCGAAACCGTGTGATCTACCCATGGGCAGGTTGAAGCTGTGGTAACACACAGTGGAGGACCGAACCGGTTGACGTTGAAAAGTCTTCGGATGACCTGTGGGTAGGGGTGAAAGGCCAATCAAACTCGGAAATAGCTCGTACTCCCCGAAATGCATTTAGGTGCAGCGTAGTAATAGTTTTATAGAGGTAGAGCTACTGATTGGATGCGGGGGCTTCACCGCCTACCAATTCCTGACAAACTCCGAATGCTATAAAATGTTTTACTGCAGTGAGGGCATGGGTGCTAAGGTCCATGTCCGAGAGGGAAAGAACCCAGACCATCAGCTAAGGTCCCCAAATGTATGTTAAGTTGAATAAACGAGGTGGAATTGCTTAGACAGCTAGGATGTTGGCTTGGAAGCAGCCATTCATTTAAAGAGTGCGTAACAGCTCACTAGTCGAGCGATTCTGCATGGATAATAATCGGGCATAAACATACTACCGAAGCTATGGACGAAAGTGGTAGGGGAGCATTCTAATTGTGTTGAAGGTGTACTGTGAGGTATGCTGGAACGGTTAGAAAAGAAAATGTAGGCATAAGTAACGATAATGCGGGCGAGAAACCCGCACTCCGAAAGACTAAGGTTTCCTCAGCTATGCTAATCAGCTGAGGGTTAGTCGGGACCTAACGCGAACCCGAAAGGGGTAGTGGATGGACAACAGGTTAATATTCCTGTACCTGCTCATATTAAAGTGACGGAGGCGTATATTTGGTGCGTGCTGACGGAATAGCACGTTGAAGCCAGTGGTAACACGGCG
>NZ_VOSC01000016.1 GCF_007997385.1 Seonamhaeicola algicola | reverse complement strand
AATTAAGTATAAATATCGTTTCTTCATAATTATTGCCAACGTAATACGTATATGATTAGTAAGGGTTAAATATAAGCTAATTGTATTGTATTACGGAATAAAACAAATAAACTGAAATTAATCATAACATTGTAGCCCTTATTAATTATATACTTTGTTAGCAAATCGTTTTTATTATGGCACAGTCTGACCTCGAAAATCAAGAAATTAGAATAGAAATTAAAGATGGTAGATATAGTTTATCAAGATACAAAGACGGTAAAGTAAAAGAACAATACCGCCCTGAGTCAAAAGAATGCATGCAAGTTTGGATTACATCTGTTCTTAATGGTTTTCAACCACCACGAGTCCTGAATCATCTTGATAAACTGTCTGATTAAATTCAATATGAACGTGTTTACCAACTTGTCTAACTCGGTAAAAATCTAAACCACCAAAGTAAACTGGTAGTGTTTCATCTTCTTTTTGTAATCTTTCGATTAAATCTTTTACTGTTATTTTCATTATTAACTAAAATTTAAAATTATTATTATGGCACAATCAGACGAAGCTCAAAAAGAACTTTCTGAAAAGTTTATTGTAATGGGTGCTATTGATTTCAGTTACATTAAACAATTAGAGGAAACTCAAAAACTTGTTGATATGTATGAAAATAATACTGGAAACAAGTTTATCGATTTCGTATCACAGTTACTTTTGCAGGATTCGACCAAGGATGAAGCTCACTAAATTTAACTAACTCAGATTTGCTTGTATGAGAATTAATAACTTTAACCATTCCGTTTTTATCTTGTTTTGTTTTTTCAGAATAGATGTATTTTCCTTTTCCATTAATTGAATAATATCCACTTTTCATTATTAACTAAAATTTAAAATTATTATGTATTCTTTTGCTGATTTTTTACTTGAACTAGGTTTTGTATGCTTGTTTTTAACGATTATTTCAGGCACTACTGATTAGTTATAGTTAAGAAGAATTCTCTTATAATTTTATTTTCAGACAATCTAATTCCTAAATAAACACTAAATACAATAACAGTCGTAAACATCCCTATCAACTGAAAATTATTTAGTTCACTTAATAAATTGTTATTATGTTTCTTGTATAAACCTTTATTTTCTATGGTTTCAATGCAATTTTTTAAAAACTCGTTTATCTCTTTTTCTTTATTTTTTATGATACTCAATCTTTGTTTTTCATTGTATTGAGTCTTAATATTCCCTGTATATTCTTGCATTATAATTTCTTTAAATTTATACGTAATTGATTTAGAATGTTCGTATTCAGGTGAATTTTCCCCAAAAAAATCAAGCACATAAGACCTTATTTTAATCAATGAATTTTCATTCTTATTTTCCTTAATAAGTTTGTTGAGTATTATTTTAGACTTTCTTTTTCTCATAAACTCAATCTTTCTACTCATAGAATCGGTTAAATGTTTGCTAAC
>NZ_VOSC01000002.1 GCF_007997385.1 Seonamhaeicola algicola | reverse complement strand
ATTAATATGTATGTTAGTTTCCTCATAATTAACCACAACGGGCTTGTGTATGAAACGTAGCGTGAAAAAAGACACTAACTTTTCGGTTAAACACAGAGTCGAATTTTTATATTTTGTTTTTTAATTTTTCTATTCTAAAAGCCAAATTAAAAATTTGGCGGACTTTCTAAATATACAAAACCTTTCGGTTAAACACTTATTAGCTATGTTTTATACATCGTGTTGTAGCACGTTATTTTATTATTTTAGTCATAAATTCATCGGTTGTGATAGTATGTCCATACCAATTAGCTCCATCAAATTTGGTATTAGAAAACTTACAGTCAATAAATTCAGCTCCACTTAATAAACTTTCACTTAAATCGGCATTTGTAAAGTCAACTCTTTCGAATTTACAGCATTTAAATTCACAATTTTTTAAATTACAATTTCGAAAACTGGTTTCTGTAAAATCCGCACTAAAAAAAACGGAGCCTTGAAGGTTTGATTCATCTAAAGTCAGATGTTGAAGATTATCGTGTTTCTGGAATTCACAATTCGGAAATTCTCGTTCTCCTTTTTCATACCTTTCTAAAAGGTCTCCTATATATTTTGGTGTTTTATTGGTCATTTATCAAAATCATTTACAAATTCAAGTTCAAATAAAAGACAAACGCCATCTGTTCCGTCCAAATATCTTATTCCAATAACTTTTTTATCACCGACTTGTTCTGCTTGAATTACAATGACTGGTATTTTTTCATTTGTCTCTTGGTCGATATGATATGCCAATGATGGAATTTTTATATTTAATGGTTTATGTTCTTGACCTTTATTATCAATTCTAAAAGTTGCACTACCATTTTTAATATCTTCTTCGGTTGCTAATCTTCCGGAAACGTGTGGAATTTCCGACCATTTTTTTAAATCTATAGGTTTAATTTTATTCAATTCGTTAGTTGTACTCTGTTCAGGTTCTCTTTCTTTTTTTACTTCTACACATCCGATAAAAATTATGAAAATCAACCCGTAAAATATCTTGTTTTTCATATGTGCTACAACGGTTAAGGCTAGGCTTTGTGCGGGAAGAAAATCGGCCA
>NZ_VOSC01000029.1 GCF_007997385.1 Seonamhaeicola algicola | reverse complement strand
CCGTTGTGGTTAATTATGAGGAAACTAACATACATATTAATTTTACTACTACTTTTCAATTGTAATTCGGAAAAAAAAGAAATCTTTCAGGAATATAATGGACAGTTAGTTAAAGTGGAATTTGATGATTCTAAAACCGACTCTACTTTTTCTGGTTATGGCGGAGAACATTATCCGAATGGGAATTTAAAATCGTTATCGCTCTTTAAAAATGGAGAACCAATTGACACGCTTTTTTACTATTATGAAAATGGTATGATAAAAGAAAAAGGACTCGTAAAAAATGGTTTGCAAGATGGTTGGTGGACTTACTTCAGAGAAAACGGAACACTAAAAGAAAAAATTGAATGGAAACCAAAAGGAAATGACACCATTTACAAAAATCAAAGTTTAGTATTTGACAATAATGGAAAGCTGAAAATGGAACCAAGCACTTATTTTGAACTTGAAATTCCAGACACTATTGTTTTGGGTAAAAATATAGCATTTGTAAAAAACTATGTCAGTAATTTTAAAAATGTCGATGAGCGATTTTTATCTGTAATTATTGAAAATAAATATGCCGATAATACCATTAAAAAAGATACATTTAGTGATGGAACTTTGAAACCGTTTTTTGGGATTTTTGGACTCAAAACTGGAAAACAAATTGTAAAAGGACAAATTGAAGAGAAAATATTACAAAAAGAAAAAATTAATAAAGACTCGTCTTCTTTAACGATTATTGACCATTATAAATACTTTGAAAAAGAAGTGTTTGTTTCGGACAACGAAGAAATCTCTGAAAAAAGCAAGAAAATAATAAAGGACTATTTTAAATCTAAAGAAAATAACTAACCACAACAATGGCTATAAGTAATTGCTTATTTTCGCCTACTTCTGAAAATCCTCGCGGATTTTCAGTTTGGTGTGTACTTGCAAAGTTAAGTGCTAACCCACGCAACTACTCATAGCCGAGACCGTT
>NZ_VOSC01000014.1 GCF_007997385.1 Seonamhaeicola algicola | reverse complement strand
AACGTGTTTGTATATGGTTTGTTGCGTGGTTTAAGCACTAAAGCTAGCAAATAAAAACGGAATAGAAAATCCGTAAGGATTTTCGTAATTAGGCTTGAACTAGCAATAAATTATATACGGTGTTGGCAATAGTTACTCTCCTTTTTTTACTCTTTCCCACTCGGTTTTTAAAGTTTTCTTAGTGAAGTCTAAAACTTTTGTTTCATAGGTTCCAATTTCACTATATTCAATTTCTTCAGTAACTACTTTCAATAGAGCATTATTCAATTTATTTAAAGCTTTTATAAATTCAGAATCTTTCTTAGGGTTGAGCATTAGTTCAACCTTAGTAATTAAAGACTTAAGATTTCTTAGTTCCTCATAACTCAATGTCTTTTTGAGAGCACTAACATTTATTAAAGCGGTTATATCACATATTAAAGCTCTAAGTTCGTTAATCCAATTCTGACGATTATTCGAAAGAACATTTTGTCTAAATTCTAATTCAGCGTTTTTGTCAGCTGATTTTATTTGTAATTCAAGAATTTCTTTTGATGATTTTATTTGCTCTTCAACTGTGTTTTTTGCTTGTTTAAGCTGTTCAGATAATTGATTTTCAGAAAGTTTTCTTTGTTTTTTTCCAGTATAAATTGTTCCGAATAATGCAAATAAACCGACAGTCAAAGCAATAATGGATGGAAATAGAAATTCCCATAATTTTTGTTCATTTCCTGATTTTATTGATATTTCTCCCGAATGTTTTAAGTAATTTGTATTGTTTGAAATCGAATCTATTTTATACTCTAAGGATTCAATTTTATTGTACAGCTTTTTTACTTCTAATGAGTCTTGAGCAAACGTCAAACCATTAAATAGCAAAATTATAATTAAGTATAAATATCGTTTCTTCATAATTATTGCCAACG
>NZ_VOSC01000013.1 GCF_007997385.1 Seonamhaeicola algicola | reverse complement strand
AACTTATTTATATAAAGAACTTTCTTCCTATTACTTCAACTTTTTGGTATACTATGCGGAATTTTAGTGTCATTATAGTGTTTTTATATTTCCTCATTTATAAAGGTGAAAATTCTTATACAACGCAATGTAAGAATCATTTATAAATTATCAAACGGATTTTTAATGTTTCTAATGCTTGTTTCTGTAACATGTGTATAAATCATAGTTGTTTTTGGGCTGCTATGGCCTAAAAGTTCCTGTATATATCTAATATCAGTACCTTCTTCTAATAAATGTGTTGCAAAACTATGCCTTAATGTGTGTAGCGTTATTGGTTTTACTATACCAGATTTATTAGCAGCCGATTTTAATATTTTCTGAGCACTAGAGCTTGTGTATTGTTGTTTACCACTACCTTCAAATAAATAATTTGTAGGTTTGTATTGCTTGTAATATTGCCTTAGTAATTCTAAAAAAGAACTAGATAATAGTGTGTAACGGTCTTTTTTACCTTTAGCGCTTTTTATGTGTATTAGCATGCGTTTGCTATCAATATTATTTACTCTTAAATTAATGGCTTCACCTATGCGTAAACCTGCTGAATATATTAAGCTAAGTAGTGTTTTGTGTTTTAAATTATAGGTGTGATTTAAAATTAGTTTTACTTCGTCTTTACTTAAAACAGTGGGTAGTTTTTTTTCTTTTCTAGGGCGTTTAATATCTAGTAGTTCAACTTCATAATTTTTGTAATCTAAAAATTTTTTAACACCATTAATACATTGGTTTTGGTATGAAATAGATTTGTTGGGCTTTACAATAAAGTCATAATTAAAAGCTTCAATTAAGCGTGTAGAGTAGGTGTTGGCGTTTTTTAAGTTGCAGTATTTTAAAAAAAACGTAGTAACTTCA
>NZ_VOSC01000022.1 GCF_007997385.1 Seonamhaeicola algicola | reverse complement strand
AACGGTGCTGTTACTGTTACATTTACGGCTACTGATGAGTGCGGACTTACTAGTACCACTACAGCTACTTACTTAATTAAAGATACCGAAGCGCCAACACTTACAATTCCTAATAACACGACTGCTGAATGTAATGACGATTTAACACCTGCTACTCAAGGTAACGCTACTGCTACTGATGATTGTTCTGCTGTTAATATCACATTCTCAGATGTTACCACACCTGGAACTTGTGCTAATAGCTATGTTATTTCAAGAACTTGGACAGCTACAGATGCTTGTAACAATACCACTAGTCTTGTTCAAACCATTACTGTACAAGATACTACAGCTCCTGTAATTACATTACCAAGTGATACAACTGTTGAGTGTAGTGATGATTTGTCTACTACAGCGTTAGGTACCGCCACTGCTACCGATAATTGTTCGCCAGATGCTAATATAACTATTACATTCTCTGATCAAACCACACCTGGTGCTTGTGCTAACACCTATGTTATCACCAGAACTTGGACAGCTACTGATGAATGTAACAATGCTTCTAGCCTTAATCAAATTATTACTGTTGAAGACAACACAGCTCCTATAATTACTTTACCTGCTGATGTAACTGCTGAATGTAGCGACGATTTATCTATTACTGCTTTAGGTACCGCTACTGCTACTGATAATTGTTCTGCAGACACTAACATAACTATTACATCTTCTGATGTAACTACACCTGGTGCTTGTCCTGGAACATACGTTATTACCAGAACCTGGACAGCTACTGATGAATGTAACAACGCTGTTAGTCAAGATCAAACAATTACAGTACAAGACACTACAGCGCCAGTAATAGACAATACAAACACTGAAAATATTGA
>NZ_VOSC01000001.1 GCF_007997385.1 Seonamhaeicola algicola | reverse complement strand
AACGGTTAAGGCTAGGCTTTGTGCGGGAAGAAAATCGGCCAGATTTTCGAACACGGACTAAGCCGAAGCTTTTTGTTTGGATTTGTTTTTTTGATTTCACAAAGCCAAATCAACAAGATTTGGCGACCTAGTAAATATACACAAAAGTTTGAAGTAAGCACAAAACCCGCATGAAGTTTAGCCAGTGTTGGGTTACGTTTTTTCGAACCATTTTATTATAGATTTTTCAATATCTACACAACTCTTATAAATTGATTCAAAATTTTTCAAACCAATTTTTTCTTTACCTCTTATTTCTCCATGAAAATATATTTCATTCCCTTTATATGATTCAGGATATCTCAACAACTGATAATAACTATCTACGTTACTGTTATTACTTTCAAAAAATGAAGAAAAACTATTTTCGTTGTTTAAAACTTTATCTATCGAATGTATTATTTCAGGAATAAAACTCTTTTTATTTTCTTTAATTATTTCAAAGTAACTAGTTAAACTATGTGTTTTTTTCGATGTTGGAAATTTATTTATTTCTTGTAAAAGACCTTTCATGCAAAGTTCTAATCCGTGATAAAAGTTATATAGTATAGGAACTCCTACATTAAAATCATTCCATTTAGTTTTTTGATAATATTCTTCATGGGATTCTTCATCTGTTTGATTAGGATCATATTTAGACATTATTAGCTTTTTATTTTCTTGCTTTTTCATTTCATTAATAGCTTCTTTTGTTAGAGTCCAAAATTGATATGATAGTCCAAGATAATTAGCTTTTTTCATAATTTAATTTTCGGAATTTTTGCAAAATGTTACCCAACG
>NZ_VOSC01000020.1 GCF_007997385.1 Seonamhaeicola algicola | reverse complement strand
TTTAAACGGATAAGGCTCACTTGAAAGCATTACTAAATCAATATTTGGGTTAACCTGTAAATTAATTTGTGGGTATCTGTTTTGGTTTTTGTAATAATTATCAAAACCATTTAAAGTTAGCAAATAATTTATAAAAGTGTTGTTAGCTGCCACCATCCATGGGTTTTTCCAAATAAAATATGCTACTTTAAGTCTTTTTTTATCTTCAATAAAATGCTCAAAATTATTTTGCTGTATTTTTATTTCATTACAAATATGCAATGCTTTTTCTTTAACATTAAATAAGTTTCCGTATTGTTCAATAAGTTTTAAGCTATCTGTTACTGTATAAATATCAGAAACGTGTACCGCACAAATAAGTTCACAAGCTTCAACTATTTCTTTTGTATTTTCTTCTTTATTACAAAGAATAACATCTGGCTTTAAAGCTTTTATTTTTTCAATATGTATTTGTTTTGTTCCTCCAACAAGTGCTACTTTAGATTTTATATGAGGCGGATGCACACAAAATTTAGTTACACCAACTATTGAAGCCTCTAAACCCAAATCAC
>NZ_VOSC01000011.1 GCF_007997385.1 Seonamhaeicola algicola | reverse complement strand
CTTGGCGGTGGCCGTCTCCGAAATACAGTGGCGGTCTCGCCGCAGCCTCTCCTGCGCAGTAGTTTGCACACTCGCATCGGGAGCGCGGCGCGTCCACAGCCGTTAAACACCCAACTTCTGAAATGTTGACCTCGGATCAGGTAGGAATACCCGCTGAACTTAAGCATATCAATAAGCGGAGGAAAAGAAACCAACAGGGATTGCCCCAGTAACGGCGAGTGAAGCGGCAACAGCTCAAATTTGAAATCTGGTCCCTAGGGCCCGAGTTGTAATTTGTAGAGGATGCTTTTGGTG
>NZ_VOSC01000032.1 GCF_007997385.1 Seonamhaeicola algicola | reverse complement strand
GGAACACCGGCCGTGTTGAACAAAGGAGCCAATCACATGGGATTCCGCAGCTCGGACACGTGTTCGTCGAATATCCGCAGCTGTGCGCGTCTGTCACTGATCCTGGTCGAGCGTCAGTGGCAAATGGCATATCGACAGGGGACGTGAAGAGACAGAAAGGAAGGTGGACAGACGGAGGCTTGCAATGAAGCAATATCAGAAGATTTGAGTGATTGAGTGAGTGGGCTGGGCTCATGTACATACAGGGGGATCTTCA
>NZ_VOSC01000010.1 GCF_007997385.1 Seonamhaeicola algicola | reverse complement strand
AAAATTGGTTTCAAAATGTTATCACATTTTGTAAATCCGTGATAAGATTTTCAAGATTACATCTTGTAAATCCAATCTGCTGGATTTTGAGTGGCACTTTCTTTAAAAATACTAAAGTTTAAAATGGTTTCTTTATTGGAAGGGTTTGTAAAGACTTGTCCTATTTCTTGTTTAGTGGTTACGTTATCGCCTTTTTTAACATATACTTTCGAGAGGTTTTTATAAACCGTTACATAGTTACCATGTTGTAT
>NZ_VOSC01000031.1 GCF_007997385.1 Seonamhaeicola algicola | reverse complement strand
GAAAAAAGATGAATTTCAGCTAGAGATCTGAAAAATTCGAAATGAGATTTCCTGTTATGATCATGGAAATCCCGCGCATGTGCATGCCAAGTAGCGACGCCAATAGAGAAGAACTGACCATTTATACGCAAATCTTGATGTGAATACTGTAGAAACCCGTATCTACTAATAACTGTAGTTGTACACAATGGGGGGAAAAAAAAGCTGCTATAGAAACTTCTTTCATTATAGGTAGTTCTAAGTTCTGAT
>NZ_VOSC01000024.1 GCF_007997385.1 Seonamhaeicola algicola | reverse complement strand
GCTCCACGCAGCACGTTTGTGGACCGTCAGCTCGGTGATTCGGAGATGATGCTGTTCAACAATGGCCGTGTTTAACCATATTTAAGCTCAGACACCCATAACTCCTGAGGATAAATGAGATTCAAGCAGATCTACGATCGGCTATCCTGGTAGTGTGGCATCCCTCCTGTGACCAAGGACTCTAAATCTTAGTGCCCAGTCATTTCATTTGCTACCATGTCT
>NZ_VOSC01000009.1 GCF_007997385.1 Seonamhaeicola algicola | reverse complement strand
GGTGAAATATGTTCTATGGAAAGCCCTGTCCTACGGCGATCTGTTCTACCCCTGGCGAGTTTTCGTGATCCTATTGGAAATCGTCCGAGACTCCACAGGAGCCTGCCACCGGCGGAAGTTGCCAACAAAAGAAGACATTCAATTACACGTTGTCATCCTTGCCGGTTTCTAGAAAGCGTTTGCTCATCATTTCTACCCATAAAATGTTGTGCTGATATTTT
>NZ_VOSC01000004.1 GCF_007997385.1 Seonamhaeicola algicola | reverse complement strand
CACTCATCAGTAGCCGTAAATGTAACAGTAACAGCACCGTTATCACATTGTACAGAATCATCAGCACCGTAGTTGTTAGACCATGTAACGTTACCACAGTTATCAGAAGCTGTAGCACCAGCATTGTTATCTAACCAATCTTGTAGGGTAGTGGTTGTATTACCAACACCACATTCTATTTCAATATTTTCAGTGTTTGTATTGTCTATTACTGGCGCTGT
>NZ_VOSC01000015.1 GCF_007997385.1 Seonamhaeicola algicola | reverse complement strand
TGGTTATGATTGGTGCCCATTTCGATACTTGGCATCCGGCTTCTGGAGCAACTGATAATGGTGCAGGTTCTGCAGTCATGATGGAAGTGATGCGCATTATTAAAGCTTCTGGCTTAAAACCAAAACGAACCATCAGAATAGCACTTTGGGGAGGAGAAGAACAAGCGTTTTTAGGATCTTTAGCTTATGCAGAAAAACATTATGGAAAAGTAAA
>NZ_VOSC01000006.1 GCF_007997385.1 Seonamhaeicola algicola | reverse complement strand
TGATGAGCGTCTACTCTGGCACCTTAACCTCGCGTTCGGTTCATCCCGCATCGCCAGTTCTGCTTACCAAAAATGGCCCACTAGTGTTGATACATTCGAATGCCCACGTTCAACTAAGTAACAAGGGCTTCTTACATATTTAAAGTTTGAGAATGGATGAAGGCAATATAGCGCCCCCGGGTCCCTAATCATTCGCTTTACCTCATAA
>NZ_VOSC01000021.1 GCF_007997385.1 Seonamhaeicola algicola | reverse complement strand
AACCCACTTCCCATTTTCCCTTTGCGCGCCCTAGATGTACATGTCGTTCTCGCTTGCACACCAACTCTGGGCTTGTTCCATTCCACATTCCACCCCCGTCATCCGGCTACCTTCTTTTACAACCTAGGTGCCACCTCACGGGACATGGACAAGGCCGTGACATTTCTTTACCTAGGCATTAAACCAGTATCTTATCTTTCGCCT
>NZ_VOSC01000030.1:837-354643 GCF_007997385.1 Seonamhaeicola algicola | reverse complement strand
ATACTTAAGCTATATTCTGTTTAATAAATCAATTGTTAACTGAAATAAATACAATTGTTAATCACTATCTTACTGATATGCTCAACGTTTTTTAAACTTAAGTTTATAACTGTAATAAATCTGTAATCCTTTTAATTGTTATTTTTTATGTATTATGATTTTAATCTTTATTAGGAAATATTAACATTTCATTAATAAGGGTTTTTGTTTAATATTTCATCTATAGTATATATTAATCAATTTATAATTCATAATGAATAAATTTATATTCTCTTTTTTTTTGCTTTTTGTTTCTTTTATAATTAATAGTCAAGAAGCTAATGAAAATAATTTTCCTGAGGCTAATTATAGGTTAGCTTCAAAATTTTCTCCGTCTAATATTTCAAAAAAAGTACATTCAACTGAAGTATATCCACAATGGTTGGCTAGTGGTAATAAGTTTTGGTATCAGTATAAAACTACTGAAGGGGCTAATTATTATTTGGTTGATTGTGATAGAAAAACTAAAGTAAAGCTATTTGATAATGCTAAAATGGCCAAATGGCTTTCGGAAATAACTAAAGACGCTTATGATTCGAAGCATTTGCCTCGTTTTAATTTTGAGTTTGTAAAAGATGAAACAGCTATACGTTTCAGGGTTACTTCAAGAGAAATGGTTATTGTTAAGAGTGAAGAAGATAAAGCTAAAACTACAAATGATTCTACTTCAAATAAAGATTCTATTTCAATTAAAAAGATAAAAAGGTTAAAGCCTAAAAAAGAAAGAAAATCTTATTATTTAGAGTACAAATTGGGGTCTGACAATTTAATAGTTATTGATAATAGTAAAAAGAAAGATACTTTTAATAAATGGGCCAATGTTTCGCCAGATAGTTCTTTGGTTGTTTTTACTAAAAAACATAATTTATATTGGATGGATAAAACCAATTTTTTAAAGGCTTTAAAAAATGACAAAGATACCACTATTGTTGAACACGAATGGACAAAAGATGGGGTTGAAAACTTTAGTTATAGTAGAAGTAATATGGGGATTAGTGAAGATGAAATTGAAAAGAAAATAGATGATAGAAAGCCAGTTTATGGATATTGGACACACGACTCTAAAAAATTTATTTTTCAACGTAGTGATGTTAGGCATATTAAAGATTTATGGGTAATTAACTCGGTAACTAAAGGACGACCTACCTTAGAACGCTACAAGTATCATATGGCAGGTGAGCAAGAATTCCCTAAAAATTATATAGAAATTTTTGATGTTTCAACAAAAAAGAAGGTTAATGTGCTGCTTGATACTACGATACAACAAAGTTTGAGTATTTATAGATATTCTTATAAAAAGTCTGACACAACAAAGCATAAACCAACATTAATTTTATCAAAGAAAGGAAATTTATATTTTAATACAGTTAGCAGAGATAGGAAACGTTTAGATATCCATGTAGCCAATGTAGAAACTGGTGAGGTTAAAACTATAATAAATGAACATTCAAATGTTTATGTTGAAGCTAGAAATAAACCTTTTTATTTATTTAATGATGAAAAGGAAATAGTTCATTGGTCTGAACGTGATGGTTGGGGGCATTTGTATTTATATGATGCAAAAGGCAATTTGAAAAGACAAATTACAAAAGGTGAGTTTCATGTTGATGGGCTTCATGGTATTGATGAAAACGAGCGTATAGCCTATTTTTTAGCAAATGGTGTAAGTAAAGATGAAAACCCATATTATGCACATTTTTATAAAATTAATTTGAATGGTACTAATTTAAAATCATTAAATCCTGGTGATTTTAATTCTAAAATAAATTTATCAGATTCAAATAAATATTTTGTTAGTAATTATTCAAGAGTTAATACAGTGCCAAAAGCTGAGTTAAGAACAACAAATGGTTCATTGGTAATGGATTTGGAAGAAGCTGATTTATCTGAACTTTTTGCTTCAGGCTATAAGTTTCCTGAACCCTTTAAAGCTAAGGCCAGTGATGGTATTACTAATATTTATGGCGTAATGTATAAACCTTTTGATTTTGACGAAAATAAAAAGTATCCTATTATAGAATATGTATATCCAGGGCCACAAACTGAGGCTGTAAATGCGTCTTTTTCTGTTAGAATGGATAATGTAGATAGGTTGGCGCAAGTAGGTTTTATAGTTGTTACTTTGGGTAATAGAGGAGGAGATCCTAGGCGCTCAAAATGGTATCATACTTATGGTTATGGAAATTTAAGAGATTATGGATTGGCCGATAAAAAGTATGTAGCAGAACAATTAGCAGATAGACATGGTTTTATTGATATAAACAAAGTAGGAATCACAGGACACTCAGGAGGCGGATTCATGTCAACAGCAGCCATGTTAGTATATCCTGACTTTTTCAAAGTAGCAGTATCATCAGCAGGTAATCATGATAATAATATTTATAATAGTTGGTGGAGTGAAACACACCATGGTATAGATGAAGATGAGCAAGCTGATGGCAGTATTAAGTACAAATATTTAATTGATACGAACCAAACTTTGGCTCAAAATTTAAAAGGAAACATATTATTAGCTACTGGCGATATAGATAATAACGTACACCCAGGTGGTACTATTAGAATGGTTAATGCCTTTATAAAAGCTAACAAGCGTTTTGACTTTATTATGTTTCCTGGGCAGCGTCATGCTTTTGGAAATATGACAGAGTATTTTTTTTGGAAGAAAGCAGATTATTTCAGCAAACATTTATTAGGTAATGAACCTACCAATGTTGATATAACTGAAATGAATAGAGATGTACCTAAAAAAAGGTAGTTAGTGTCTAGTTTTTAAAATTATAAAATCATGTTTAAGTAAAATTATTTAAACATGATTTTTTTTTTGAATAGTCATAAAAACAAAAAATCCCGTAAACAAATGTTTCGGGATTTTTTTGTGGTACCTCCAGGAATCGAACCAGGGACACAAGGATTTTCAGTCCTTTGCTCTACCAACTGAGCTAAGGTACCTCGCTAAAGCGGTTGCAAATATATATTCAATTTTGTTATCTGCCAAAATAAATTTGAAAAAATTTTACTTTAACAATTTTTAAGGCAAAATAACAGCTGCAAGTTTCAATATTATAATATAATTAAGATTAAAATTATTGTTGTTTTGTACTTTTAACGCATTGTTTTAAAAAATGAATTTAATAATAGACGTAGGAAATACAAATGTTAAGCTAGCAGTTTACAGCTTAGAAAATATTTTAAAACATAAACGTGTTATAAAACACAATGCACTTGTTAGCAATGTTTATGAAATTAAAAATGCATATCCTATGTTGGATAAAGCAATAATCTCATCAGTAGGAAATATTACTACTGAAGCTCTTAACACGCTTAAAGAGATTATTGATTTATTAGTGCTAACACATAATGTTAAATTACCGTTTGTAAATAAATACAAAACCCCAAAAACCTTGGGGGTAGATAGAATTGCTCTTGTAAGCGCATCGGTAAAACAATTTTCTAAGGAGCATGTTTTAATTATTGATGCGGGCACTTGTATTACTTATGATTTTATAAACAATAAAAACGAATACCAAGGAGGAGCCATTTCACCAGGTTTACGCACCCGTTACAAATCATTAAATAATTTAACGGCTAATTTACCGTTATTAGAAACAGAAATGCCACAAAGTATCATTGGGCAATCAACAAAAGAATCAATACACTCAGGAGTAGTATTTGGTATTTTAAATGAAATAGACGGTGTTATAAGTGATTACAAACACAAATATTCAGATTTAACAGTTATTTTAACAGGCGGCGATGCTAATTTTTTGTCTAAAAAGTTAAAAAGTAGCATATTTGCCAATTCAAATTTTCTTTTAGAAGGTTTGAACCATATTTTACAATTTAATTCAAACGAATGATTAAAAAACTTGTATTAGTTTTTATTGCTTTAGTTGCTATACAAAGTTACGGGCAAGAAGGAACAGCATCACCTTACTCTTTTTATGGTTTAGGAACCCAAAAGTTAAGAGGTACAGTAGAAAACAGAAGTATGGGTGGTATTGGTATTTTTATTGATAGTATTCATGTTAATCTCCGAAATCCTGCGTCATATGTAACTAAAAATATTGATGCATGGGATGGTGAAAGCAGACCCGTAAAGTTTGCTGTAGGTGGCGGATATTCAAACATCAATTTAGAATCTAATAACGGTTCAGATAAAGCAAAATCTACCACCTTTGATTACATAGCCATAAATATTCCATTAGGTAAATTTGGCTTTGGTTTTGGTTTATTACCTTACACTGCAGTTGGTTACAAATTAGAATCTCAAAATAGTGCAGGTGATATAAAAAATAGGTTTAGAGGCGAAGGTGGTGTAAATAAAGCCTTTTTAGGTTTGGGTTACCAAATTGCTGAAGGTTTAACAGTAGGTATTGATGCCCAATATAATTTTGGAAATACCGAAACAAGTGTTGTTGAATTTGTTTATGATGATGATGGAACTTTAGCACAATATCAATCTAGAGAAAATAATAGAGCAGATTTAAGTGGGTTAAACTTTAATTTAGGCTTATCATATAAAAAGATGGTTACAGATAAGTTAGAAATGATTACCGGTATAACCTATGCACCAGAAAGTTTATTAACTTCAAAAAATCAGCAATCTTTTTCAACAATAGTAGCAAACTCAAATAATCAAAATGAGTCTGTTGTAAATACAGTTGATGTAGATTTAGAAGCTTCAGGATTACATGAAACAGATTTAATACTACCATCAAGATTTTCAGCAGGCTTAGGTATAGGTGCACCCAGAAAATGGTTTGTAGGTGCCGATTATTTATTTCAAAATACAAGCAATCTTAGAACTGCATTGCCATCAAATACTAATACAACAACTTATGAAGATGCTGCAACCATATCATTAGGAGGGTTTTTTATACCAGATTACAATGCTTTAGATAGCTATTTTAAAAGAACCGTTTACAGAGCTGGTGTTAGGTTTGAAAAAACAGGGTTAGTATTAAATTCAGAGTCTGTTAAAGAGTTTGGCATATCTTTTGGTGTAGGATTACCATTAAGCGGAGGCATCTCAAACGCTAACTTAGGTTTTGAAATAGGAAAGCGCGGTACAACTAACAATAATTTAATTCAGGAGAATTTTGTGAATCTCCAATTAAGTTTATCTTTGGGCGACAGATGGTTCCAGAAAAGGAAGTATAACTAACAATAGAATAAAATTATCATGAAGGCGAAAATTACTTTATTATTAACATTATTTATAGGCTTAAATTTTGGTTTTGCACAACAAAATGAAGAGTGCATTACTAAGCTGTCTATTTTTCATGAATATGTAAAAGCAAAAAATTATGATGCAGCGTATGAACCATGGATGTTTGTAAGAGAAACATGTCCAAAATTCAACAATGCAATATATGTTGACGGCGAGAAAATTTTAGATCATAAAATAGATAAAGCAACAGGTGCTGAAAAATTAGCATTTATAAATGATTTGCTTAAGCTTTATGACCAAAGAGCAGAGTACTTCGCATCAAAAACACCTATAGGTGAATATGGTGCTAAAAAAAGTCAGTTATTGTATGATAACCGTAAAGAATTAAATAAAACAACTGAAGAGTTGTATGAAAGTTTTGATGCTGCTTACAATGCCGATAAAGCAACGTTTCAAAACCCAAAAAGTTTATATACTTACTTCTCTTTAATGGTAGATTTATATGATGCCGGAAAAAAACCAGCACAAGATTTATTTAATAAATATGATGATATTGTTGAAAAAGTTGAAGACGAAGTAAACCAATACTCTGAAAAGTTAAACAAACTAGCGGCTAAAGAAGATGCAGGTACAGCTTTAACAAAAAGAGAAAGTAGCTACAAAAGATATTACGAAAGCTATTTAAAGGCTTATGATCAAATTTCTGGAAGTATAGATAGTAAATTAGGTGACAGAGCAAACTGTGAAAACTTAGTGCCACTATACCAAAAAGATTTTGAAGCAAATAAAACTAATGCTACATGGTTAAAACGTGCAGTAAGCAGAATGTACTACAAAGAATGTACTGATACACCTTTATACGAGCAACTAGTAAAAGCTTATGATGAAACTGCACCATCTGCAGATACTAAATACTTTGTAGGGACTGTTTTATTAAAAAATGGAAAAGAAAACGAAGCTATTGGTTACTTTACAGAATCATATGATTTAGAATCTGATACCTTTAAGAAAGCAAAATTAGCAAACAGAATAGGTTTAATATTAAAGAAAAAAGGTCGTTACGGGCAAGCTAGAACATACTTTAGAAATGCTTTAGCATTAAACCCATCAAATGGACGTCCACACTTATCAATAGCAGCTATGTATGCAGCAAGTGCAAATAACTGTGGTGATACTACTTTTAACAAAAGAGCCGTATATTGGTTAGCAGCTGAAGAAGCTAGAAAAGCAGGAAGAGTAGACCCAACACAAAAATCTAACGCAGCAAAATCTGTAGCAAACTATACAGCAAAAGCACCTAGTAAATCTGATATTTTTAGTGCAGGTAATTCAGGTCAATCTATTAGAATTGGTTGTTGGATTGGTGCTTCTGTTACTGTACCAAGTATATAACAATATTGTTTGAGGTAATACTCAAAACAACACATGAAACAAAACATTAAATATTTACTAAACATAGTCACAGTTTTTACTGTGGCTTTGTTTTTTTCATGCACAGATAATTATAAGGAAGTGCAAAAAATTGGTATTTCAGAAAATGAACCTATTGGTGAAGCTGAAAATATTAATTTAAAAGTAACAGACTCTGGTAAAGTTACAAGACATTTGGTAGGTGCTAGAATGCTTAATTTTTCAAACAGAGACTTTCCGTATTACGAATTTCCAGAAGGCGCCACACTTCATATTTATGATGGCAATAAAAAAAGCACAATAGTATCAGATTATGCAGTAGTGTATGATGCCACAAGTATTATAGATTTACAAGGTAATGTAGTTATAACCACACATGATAACCGTGTTTTAAAATCTGAACAATTGTATTTTGACAGAAAAAAAGAATGGATTTTTACAAACGTACCTGTTACGTTTGAGTCTGAACAAGATGTAATTCACGGTAACGGTTTTGATTCAAACGGCGATTTTTCTAATGCCGAAGTATTAGAAGTTACAGGCATTTTTGCCGTTGAAGATTAATACAGCATACTTCTTAAAATTAATTATCTTTATCCTAAATTTTTAAAATGAAATATTTAAGCATTTTTCAATATGCATATTTAGCCTTTGCTGCAGTATTTTTCTATTCTGTTTTTGAAACATATCAAAAAACTGGTGTAGTTAACTATTCCTATATTGTTTTAGGGGCTTTAGCAATTTTTATGTTTTTCTTCCGTAGGAAGTTTAGTAAAAAGTTTCAAGACAGAAACAAGCAAAACTAAATGACGCTGTATATTGTTATAATAGTTGTATCATTAGTGCTTTCGGCATTTTTTTCAGGTATGGAGATAGCGTATGTGTCTTCAAACAAAATTCATATTGAAATTGAAAAAAAGCAAGACGGTATATTAGCTAAAATACTTAGCAAGCTCACAGCAAAACCTTCAAAATTTATAACAACAATGCTTATTGGTAACAATATAGCACTGGTTATTTATGGTTTTTTTATGGGCGATGTTTTGGTAAATTGGTTTCAATCATTTTTACCAACACAAAGTAATTTTTTAGATTATATGTTAACAGATTTAAGTTTGTTAACACAAACTATTATTTCAACATTTATAATTTTAATAACAGCCGAATTTTTACCAAAAGTATTCTTTCAAATTTACGCAAACACACTTTTAAAAGTACTGGCAATACCAGCGTATATTTTTTATTTACTCTTTAGTTTAATTTCAGAATTTGTAATCTGGATTTCAGATATCATACTAAAAACGTTTTTTAAAACAGAAGGAGACCAAATTCAAATGGCCTTTACAAAGGTTGAATTAGGTAATTACATTAGTGAACAAATGGAATCAGTTGAAGAACATGACGAAGTAGATTCCGAAATTCAAATATTTCAAAATGCATTAGAATTTTCAGAAGTAAAAGCACGCGAAGTTATGGTACCACGTACCGAAATTATTGCAGTTGAAATGAATGAATCTATAAAAACATTAAGCGCTTTATTTACTGAAACAGGCAGAACAAAAATTTTAGTTTACAAAGAAACTATTGATGATATTTTAGGATACGTACACTCATTTGAACTTTTCAAAAAGCATAAAAACATAAAATCTATGCTTATGCCTGTTGAGTTTGTGCCCGAAACAGTGCTCATAAAAGATGTATTAAATGTGCTAACTAAAAAACGCCGAAGCGTTGCAGTAGTTATTGATGAATACGGAGGAACATCGGGTATTATGACCGTTGAAGATATTGTAGAAGAACTATTTGGTGAAATTGAAGATGAACATGATACTTTAGATTTAATTGAAGAAAAAGTTGATGATGAAACCTTTATGTTTTCGGCACGTTTAGAGGTAGATTATTTAAACGAAACCTATAAAGTAAACCTGCCCGAAAGTGAAAATTATGAAACCCTTGGCGGTTTAATTGTAAACCATACCGAAGAAATACCAAACCAAGGCGATGTTATAAAAATAGATAATTTTAAGTTTATTATTTCTGAAGTTTCAAACACAAAAATAGACTTAGTAAAACTTAAAATGTTAGAAGATAATTAGTTGTTGTACCTTTTATTGCTAAAATTAAAATAAAGTAGTACAGTAAATTACACTTTGCTAACATTAAAAATAATTAATGCAACTTTCTGTTTTTATTATTAAATAGAAAATGGTATTTTCGCGCACGATATTTTCGTCAAATTTAGTGTTTTAACCAACATTTCAATAAAAAAGAAAAAATCCTAAAACGGATATAATTAAGTATAGAAGATGGCAATTTTAAGTAAGATTAGACAAAAAACCTTAGTGTTAATATTGGTAATTGCAATGGCATTGTTTGCTTTTGTTTTATCTGGTCTTTTTGATGGTAGCGCAAGCTTTTCTAACAAAGGACAAAATGTAGGTACCATAAACGGTAAAGATATTTCAAGAGAAGAATTTTTACAAAAAGTAGAAATAGCGCAACAGCAACTTGGTGGTTCTGCTACAAATACACAGGTAATGAACCGTGTTTGGGAGCAAGAGGTAAGACAAGCCGTTTTAGAAACGCAATTTGACGCTTTAGGTATTACTGTTGAAAAAGATCAAATTAGAGATTTACTTAAAACTGCCTTGGCAACAAACCCACAATTTTCAAATGAAGCTGGTATTTTTGATGAGAATAAATTAAACGAATACATTGCTAATTTAAAAGAAAACTCTCCTGAAGGTTATGCCGGTTGGATAAATTATGAGCAATCTTTAGCTACAAATGCCTTACAACAAAACTATTATAATTTAGTAAAAGCTGGTTTAACAGGTACTTTAGCCGAAGGTGAGTTGGAACATAAATTAGACGGAAATAAAGTTGATATTAAGTATGTGCAAGTACCTTATTCATCAATAGCAGATAGTCTTGTAAAAGTTTCAAAATCTGAAATTTCTAGTTATGTTAGCAACAACAAAAAAGCGTTTGAAGTAGAAGAATCTAGAGATATAAGATTTGTTGAATTTAAAGAAGTAGCTTCAGTTGCCGATGAATCTGCAATTATTAATGAATTATCAACCTATTTAAATGGTCAATTAGTTGATGAAACTGGAAGAAAAGATACTATAGTAGCATTTTCAAAAGTAAAAGATAACCAAGATTACATCAATTCAAAATCTGATATTAAGTTTAATGATCGTTTTGTATTCAAATCATCATTACCTTCAAAAGTAGCTGATAGCTTAATGAACTTAGAAGTTGGAGAAACTTACGGACCATATAAAGAAGCTGGATATTTTAAAATATCAAAATTAATTGCTGAAAAACAAATTCCAGATTCAGCTAAAGTAAGACACATTTTAATTCCTTTTATCGGATCACAAAGCGCTGGTACTGATGTTACTTTAACAGAAGACCAAGCTAAAGTAAAAGCCGATAGTATTTTAGCAGTAGTAAAAAGTAACCGTTCTAAATTTCCTGAGTTAGTTACTGAATTTTCTGCAGACCAAGGAAGTGTTGCTAATGGCGGACGCTATGATTGGCATGCTTACAACACAATGGTGCCAGAGTTTAATGATTTTGAATTTAATGGTAAAACAGGTGATTTAGGTGTTGTTAAAACAGTATTTGGTTTCCATGTAATAGAAATTGAAGGATTAACAAGTAAAAAGAGAGCTGTACAAATTGGTACAATTGCTAGAAAAATTGAACCATCAGAAACTACAACAGCTAAAATTTTTAGAGATGCTTCTAAATTTGAAATAGATGGAGCTAAAGGTGATTTTGAAGCTTTGGCAAAAGAAAATAATTATACTGTTAGACCCGTAAATGGAATGAAAGCTTTAGATGAAAGTATTCCTGGTATTGGTAACCAAAGACCAATTGTGCGTTGGGCGTTTGAAGATGAAGCTAGCGTTGGTGATGTTAAACGTTTTAGTTTATCTACCGGTGGTTACGTAGTTGCACAATTAGTAGCAAAACACAAAGCAGGTTTAATGTCTGCTGAAGATGCATCAGCTACAGTATTACCAATTTTAAGAAAAGAAAAGAAAGCAGAGTTAATTAAAAATAGAGTATCAGTTAGTACTTTAGAAGATTTAGCAACTGCTGAAAACACTTCAGTTAAAACAGCATCAGCTATTACAATGAAGAGTCCAACAATTCAAGGGGCTGGTAGAGAACCTTTAGTTGTAGGAACTGCTTTTGGTTTAGGCGAAGGAGAAACGTCTGGTTTAATAGAAGGTGTAAATGGCGTGTACATGGTACAAGTTACTAAAGTTACACCAGCTGTGAAATTAGATAACTATCAAGCTGCTGCTAATAGATTAGAGCAACAAAAAGCGGCAACTGTAAACAGTAAACTATATAATGCCTTAAAAGAAGCTGCAGAAATTGAAGATAACAGAGCAGCATCTCAAGTGCAATAAAATATAATCATATATAAAAAAAAGGCTTCGCGTTGCGAGGCCTTTTCTTGTTTTATAAAATCATTTTTGAGTAAGGTATAACGGTTGTTAAACCTTTGCTTTTAAAATAAGACTCGGGATTTGTTACTGAAGTTGCTAAAATAAAATCGCCACCCCAAGCACCAAGGCTTTTAATGCTACCATTAAAATCATTAAAATATAAATCTTTTGCAGGTATTTGGTTGGTTATTTTTGCAATAATATGTTCGTGTGCGTCAATTAAATTTTCAAAAGCTTTTAAATTATCACAGTGTAGCATTTCATGTGTAATTCTATTAATTTCTAAAATAATAGTTTTTAAATTACTTTTATTTTGTGCTTTGTAATGCGCAATACCATCTCTACTATTTTGCTTTTTATTAAGGTAAACAAAGTATAAATGCTCTTTAAAAATAGGGTTGAAACATACTGGTTCAACTAAAGGAAATTCAGATTCAGTGTTTATTTTATAAGTAATAGGCGTGCTATTTTCAGCACAAGCAATATCATAACCACTACCGCCAAAAGTTAATTTAAGTAAGTTATAGGGGTTAATATTAGTCCATTTTGATAAATTGTTTATTAATGTTGAAGATGTGCCTAATCCCCAGTTTTTAGGAAATTCTAAATGCGTTTCAATATCATAACCACTTTTAATATTTAAAAAAGTTGGGTTTAATTTATTGATAGCTTCAAATATTTGTACAATTCTATCAGAAACGGCGTTTTGTTGTAAAGGTTTTAATGTGTTGTTGTTAATTTCAAAATTACCATTAAACCATATGTTTTTTTGTTCATCAAAACTACACCAATTAATAGTAGGTGTTTCAGTAGGTTTAATTATTAGGTTTTGACCATATTTTGTGGGTATAGCAAGGGCTTTTGCGCCATCTAAAACCACATATTCAGCAGTTAATAATAATTTTCCGTTACTGTTGAATTTAATCATTGTTTATTCTTAAGTTGTTTAAAGCATTAACAACAGCGCTGTGAGTAACTGTATTATTCTTAAAATGATTTGTCAATGTTTTTTTCTCAGCATCGGTAGCTTCAAACTGGTTTAGTATATTCATTAAGTGCATTTTCATGTGTCCTTGCTGAATACCTGTGGTTGTTAAAGAATTTAAGGCAGCAAAATTTTGTGCTAAACCTGCAACTGCCACAATTTGCATAAGTTCTTTAGCTGATGGAGAATGAAGCATTTCTAATGATAGTTTTACTAACGGATGTAAATTTGTTAATCCGCCCACAGTGCCTAAAGCTAATGGAATTTCAATGTGAAAAATAAACGTTTCGTTTTCAATTTTGGCATGGGTTAAACTGCTGTATTGACCATTTTTTGAGGCATACGCATGTGCGCAGGCTTCAATAGCTCTAAAATCATTTCCCGTGGCTAAAACAACAGCATCAATACCATTCATAATACCTTTATTATGTGTTACGGCTCGGTAAGGTTCGTTTTCAGCAATAGTAACAGCTTGCACAAATTTTTCGGCATATGCTTTACTGGCTTCGGGGTTATTTTCAACTAAATCATTAACAGGGCAACTTACTTCAGCTTTAACTAAACAATTGGGTACATAATTAGATAGAATACTCATTATTACCTCTATGTTTTTTTCTTGCTCATTAAATAATTCAAATGTTAAAGCTTCTCTTTTTAATGTTTCAGCAAATTGCTCTAAACAAGAGTTTATAAAGTTTGCTCCCATAGCATCTAAAGTCTCAAAAGATGCATGTAGTTGGTAATAACCAGCAATACTATTTGTTTTATTGCGCAATTCAATATCTAAAATGCCGCCACCACGTTTTTGCATATTTTGGGTAATGGCATTGGTATCTTCAATTAATTGTGGTTTTATAGTATTAAAAAACGTTTGTAAAGTTTCAAAATTACCATGGTACATAAAATGTACCTGTCCAATTTTAGTTGTAGATATTACAGATGTTTTAAAACCACCACGTTTTTGCCAAAATTTAGCTGCTTTACTAGCTGCGGCAACTACAGAGCTTTCTTCAATAGCCATTGGTATGGTGTATAGCTTATTATTAATTAAAAAATTTGGCGCCACACCTAGCGGTAAGTAATAGTTTGTTATAGTGTTTTCAATAAACTCATCGTGTAGTTTTTGTAGTTTTTCATCACTATTCCAGTATTGTTTAATAATACGTTTGGCACTTTTGGAGTTGGCAAAATATGTATCAATAATCCAATCAATTTTTTTTGCTTTTGAAAGTTTAGAAAAACCAGCAATAGATTTACTCATAAAACGTTTTTTAATGCTGCAAAGATACTAACTTGCTGTTTATTATGAATTGCTATTTTGGTGTTACTTAATTAAGTGTTAATAAATGCTGAATTTTGAATTATTTTTAGTAAAATTGACATCATTTTATGTAAAAATCAAAGTTTTTGAAAAAACATCTATTATTTTCAATTATAAATTGTAATAATTGAAAGTCTATGTTGTATTTTAAAAGCCTAAAATCTTGTAACGTTAATTAATGAGATATCTTAAATTTTCAGTTTGCGTTTTATTTATTTTAACTTCAGTTTTAAACGCACAAAACAAACAAATTACCTTAAAAGACATTTGGAGCGGTAGTTTTAGAGCCGAAAGCATGGACGTATTACACTCTATGGCAAACGGTAAGCAATATTCGGTATTAAATTTTGATAGAGCTACAATGGCCACAACCATTGATATTTATGACTACAAAACTCAGCAAAAAGTAAAAACGCTAGTTAGTTCAGCAAACCTAAGCAGCATGCAGTACTTTAGCAATTATACCTTTAGCGCTGATGAAAAAAAGATAATTTTAGCAACTAATGAAACACCAATTTACCGTCACTCTGCAGTTGGAAATTACTTTGTTTATAACGTTGAAGATGAAACTTTAGAGCCTATTTCAAAAGAATTAATACAAGAGCCAACATTCTCGCCTAACGGAACTAAAATAGCGTATGCTTTTAATAATAATTTATTTGTGAAAGATTTAAACACTGGCGAAACTATTCAAATAACTTCCGATGGTAAAAAAAACAGTATAATTAATGGTATTACAGATTGGGTTTATGAAGAAGAATTTGCCTTTGTACGTGCTTTTGAGTGGAGTGCCGATAGCCAAAAAATAGCTTTCATTAAGTTTGATGAAACCAACGTGCCTGAGTTTTCAATGGATGTTTATGGTGAAGCACTTTACCAAACCCAACACGTATTTAAATATCCAAAAGCAGGCGAGCCAAACTCAAAAGTATCTTTGCATGTTCATAATTTAATATCTAGTACAACAACCAATATTAATTTAGATGAAAAAGCATACTATATACCCCGATTACAATGGACTAACAATGCAAATATGTTAAGCTTTCAAATTTTAAACAGAAAGCAAAACAATTTGTACGTAATGCGTTTTAATACGGAAACAAATACAACCCATGTGCTTTTAAATGAAACAGATAAAGCCTATGTTGATGTAACCGATAATTTAACATTTTTAGATGATAATAGCTTTATTTGGACAAGCGAAAAAGACGGATACAACCATATTTATCATTATGATAACAACGGTAAATTAATAAACCAAGTAACTAAAGGAAACTGGGATGTAACAAATTATTATGGTTATAACCCTAAAGCAAAACGTATTTTTTATCAATCTGTTGAAAACGGTTCTATAAACAGAGATGTGTATTCTATCAAAATCAATGGTCGAGATAAAAAACGTTTATCAAATAATGAAGGAACAAACAATGCATCTTTTAGTGCCGATTTTTCATATTTTATAAACACATTTTCAAACGCAACCACACCAACACAATACACTTTAAATAATGCCGTAAATGGTAGTGTAATTTCTAAAATAGTTGATAATGCTGCTTTGGCAAAAAAAATAGAAAATTATACTATTTCAAAAAAAGAGTTTAGTACCATAAATATTAATGGAAATGATTTGAATATGTGGATGCTAAAACCAGCAAATTTTGATGCATCTAAACAATACCCGTTATTTATGACGCAGTATTCTGGTCCTGGTTCGCAATCGGTTTCAAATAGTTGGAATAGTTATAACGATTATTGGTATCAAATGTTAGCACAACAAGGTTTTATAGTTGTTTGTGTTGATGGAAGAGGTACCGGATTTAAAGGTGCTGTATTTAAAAAAGTAACGCAAAACCAACTTGGTAAATATGAAGTTGAAGATCAAATAGCTGCAGCAAAAAAATTAGGAGCATTACCATACATTAATGCAGATAAAATTGGTATTTGGGGTTGGAGTTATGGCGGTTTTATGAGCAGTAATTGCTTGTTTAAAGGTTATGATACCTTTAAAATGGCAATAGCGGTAGCACCTGTTACAAGTTGGCGTTTTTATGATACTGTTTATACAGAACGTTACATGGCAACACCACAAGAAAACCCATCGGGTTATGATGATAATTCTCCAATTAACCATGTAGATAAATTACAAGGAGATTTTTTATTAGTTCACGGAACTGCCGATGATAATGTACACGTACAAAATACCATGCGTTTAGTAGAAGCTTTAGTGCAAGCAAACAAACAGTTTGATTGGGCCATTTATCCAGATAAAAACCATGGTATTTATGGCGGCAACACAAGACTTCATTTATATGAAAAAATGACTAATTTTATTCTTAATTCATTAGGAAACTAAAATGTTTTTCAGAAAAAAATAAAATAACTAACTCAAAGAACTATTATGGCAGAAATTACAAAAGCACCACACCAAAAAGAATTATGGGGGCATCCAGTAGGGCTCTATGTACTATTTTTTACAGAAATGTGGGAGCGTTTTTCGTATTACGGAATGCGCGCTTTATTGGTTTTATATTTAACTTCAAAAACAACAGGTTTAAATCCAGGAGTTGGTTGGAGTCAAGGTGAAGCTTTGGCACTTTACGGATGGTACACAGCATTGGTTTACATCATGTCTATTCCAGGAGGTATTTTAGCCGATAAGTTTCTTGGGCAAAAAAAGTCTGTAATACTAGGTGCAGTTTTACTTGTTATTGGGCATAGTGTACTAGCAATTGAGGCAATGTGGGCTTTTTATACTGGTCTTGGATTTATTATACTTGGGGTTGGGTGTTTAAAGCCTAATATATCAACCATGGTTGGTGGACTCTATAAAAAAGGAGATGTAAGAAGAGATAAAGGCTTTACAATTTTTTACATAGGTATAAATGTAGGCGCTTTTTTATCCGGGTTAGTTGTCGGTTATGTGGGTGAAGTTCATGGTTGGCATTATGGTTTTGGGTTAGCAGGTATATTAATGGTATTTGGATTAATACAGTTTTTGGCGGGGCAAAAATATTTAGTTCACGTTGGAAATTACTTGGGTAAGTCTGAAAGTAAAGAAGATCAAGAAAATTTTAAAAGACCGCTCACTAAAATAGAAAAAGATAGAGTTATAGTATTGTTAATTTCTTTCTTGTTAATTATTGCTTTTTTTGCAGCTTTTGAACAAGCAGGTGGTTTAATGAATATTTATGCGAAAGAAAAAACAAATAGAATGTTAATGGGATGGGAAGTACCCGCAACATGGTTTCAGTCATTAAATTCATTTTTTATAATTACATTAGGTGTTGCTATTGCTGCTTTTTGGGCTAATAGAAAGCTTAAAGGAACTGAAGCATCATCTTTATTTAAAATGATTGTTGGTTTAGGTATTACAGGTGTAGGCTTTTTGTTTATGTCTGCCGCTGCATCAGAATATGATAATACAGGAAGTTCTATGATGATATGGTTAGTATTAGCATATTTGTTTCACACTATTGGAGAGCTATGTTTATCTCCAGTTTCACTTTCATTTGTAACAAAACTAGCACCAGCAAAATACGCATCGATAATGATGGGGATTTATTTTGCAACTACTGGTTTAGGTAACAAAGCAGCTGGTTTATTAGGAGAATCTTCATCTGTATTTGGTGAATTTAAAGTGTTTACAGGAATTGCAATATTTTGTATTGTCTTCGCTTTAATAGTTTTCATTTTCTTTAAAAAATTAAAAGCTTTAACACATGGGGCAGAAGACAACGAAACAGATTTTAGCACTAAAGAAGCCGAAGGCTTTGAATTAGCCGATAATTAATATTATACTATGAATACAGATATACAAAATCTATTTAAAGATAAAGTCTTAGGGCATCCTGCGGGTTTAATTGTATTGTTTTTTACTGAAATGTGGGAGCGCTTCTCATTTTACGGTATGCGAGTGCTGTTAGTTAACTTTTTAACCATGGCAATAACAAGCTCAAATCCTGGTTGGGGATGGACCGCTGAAAATGCCGGAGCTCTTTTTGGTACATATGCAATGCTTTTATATATAACACCTATTATTGGCGGTGTAGTAGCCGATAAAATAACAGGTTACCGTTGGGCAGTTGTTATAGGATCTGTAGTTATGGCTCTGGGGCACGCTTCAATGGCTTTAGAAACCGAGTTTTCTTTATATCTAGGCTTGGGGCTTTTAGTTATTGGTACTGGTTTTTTTAAACCAAACATCACATCTATAATATCTGAAATGTATAAAGAAAATCCAGAGAAAAAAGATGGTGCTTACACCATTTTTTACATGGGTGTAAATGCAGGGGCTTTCTTTGGTATGATGCTTTGTGGTTACTTAGCTGAAAAAGTAGGATGGAGTTATGGCTTTGGTTTAGCAGGTATTTTTATGATTTTAGGAACACTACAATTTTGGTTGTCTGGCAATTTATTTGGAAATATAGGTGCCAAACCTAGTAACGTTCATGAAGTAGAATTACCTCAAAATATAAATGAAAATACTGCTATAGCTGTTAAAACCAATGATGTTGAAAAACAAAATCCTTTCACAATGCTTGATAAGGTTTTAATTGTAATTACAGCAATTATTGGCTTGGGCTATGCTATCAATGATCCTATGTCTAAAATAGCAGGCATAGATATGTTTTCATGGGCTAAAACACCATCTGTTGAAGGGCAATATGTTGTGGTTCTAGTAGGTTTATTATTGTTTTTAGTTTTGTCAATAGGAAGAATAGCTAGGTACACAAAAGTTGTAAGAGATAGAATGATAGCTTTCATAATTTTTGCTTTTTTCACAGTGTTCTTTTGGATGAGTTTTGAGCAAGGAGCTTCATCTTTAATTCTTTTTGCAAGAGATAATGTAGACAGGGTTTTAACAGGTAATGCAGCCGTTACTTTTAACATAATAAATGCACTACTAACAGTTGTACCATTAATAATAATAACTTATGTATTGTTTTTACTTTGGAAAAAAACATTCAAAAAAATACCAGGTTCAAACATTGTATTAGTTATCTGTTTTTTATGTATGTGGGGTTTAGTTGGTTGGATGTTGAATAGAGAGTTTTCTGCAGATATTTCTGAAATTACCGTATCTTGGTTTAGTATATTAAATTCCTTTTTTATTATTGTTTTCGCATCATTCTTTTCTAAATGGTGGGAGAGTAAGTATAACCCTTCTGCAGCAACAAAATATGCCTTAGGTTTAATAATTATGGCTATTGGTTTTGGGTTATTAGCCTTTGGTTCTTATGGTATTGAAACAGGCGTAAAAGTAAGTATGCTTTGGTTAGTATTAGCGTATTTATTTCATACTTTGGGTGAGTTATGCTTATCTCCTGTAGGATTATCTTATGTTAGTAAATTAGTGCCAGCAAGAATGATTGCTTTAATGTTTGGTATGTGGTATTTAGCCATAGCTATTGGAAATAAATTGGCAGCAGTTGTTGGTGGGCAAATAGAGAATATTACTAAAGAGTACAGTTTATCAACATTCTTTTTAATATTTACTATTGTGCCTTTGGTTGCAGGTTTACTTGTTTTTGCATTAAATCCTGTTTTAAAGAAACTTATGCACGGTGTACGATAGTTATAAACGTTAAAAATTAAATAAAAGGCTCCTAATTAGGAGCTTTTTTTGTAAGTTGGGCACACAATTTGCAACTTATCTATTATGAAAAAAATACAACTTATACTGGTTTTAGCAGTTTTAACTACGCTTAATATTTCTGCACAAGAAATAAATTGGCTTACTTTAGAACAAGCTGTTGAACTTCAAAAAAAGACACCTAAAAAAATAATGATGGATGTTTACACCAATTGGTGTGGCCCTTGTAAAATGTTAGATAGAAACACATTTCAAAATCAGCAGGTAGCAAATTACGTGAATGAACATTATTATGCTGTAAAATTTAATGCTGAAGGAAATGACCAAATAACTTTTGATGGTAAAACATTTAGCAACCCAAATTACAATCCGGCTAATGCAAACCGAAGAAATTCACCACATGAATTATCAAGATATTTTCAAATACAAGCATACCCAACCATTGTATTTTTAGATGAGGAAGGCAAGCTAATATTTCCGCTAAAAGGATATAAAACACCTCCGCAGTTAGAGTTATACTTAAAAATGTTTAAGGCTGATGACCACAAACAACTAGATACACAAGAAAAGTTTAATGCATATTATGAAGCATTTAAACCACAATTTCAAGGATAAGTATTAGTATTTAATAATAAAAGCTCCCTTTTTACTTGTTTGATGAAAAGGGAGTTTTCTTTTTTTGCAAACACGCTCCCAATGTTCAATATAAGATTTGTAGTTGCTACCGTCTGCAATAATTTGAGTAGGTTTTAAAGAATCAATAAGGCGGTTTAAATTAATTTTTGGCGATTGCCTAAGCAACACATAATCTGGCTTTAATGTTTTTACATTATAAATACCCAAGCTATCAACAATTAAAAGCGACTTTCTATTTAAAAAATATATGTTTTTTAAGGGAACATATTTAACGTTTTTTATGTGGTTTCCCACAGTGAAATCTTTAATTATTTTGGTGTTTACTTTAGTTATACTATCAAAATCGTTTGAAACAAATATTTTATTATCAGTAATATTTGCTAGTAAACTATATCTGCTTTTATGAAATACTATAAATTCATTTTTTGGCAAAGTATGTTTAGTATATAAAAATGATAGTTGCAATATAACAACCGATAGTAAAGCCCATAAAATGGCTTTAAAGTGCGTTTTTGCTGCTAATTTCACAATACAAATAATAAAAATGTAACTAGTAAAAACATATAATAAACTAAAAGAAATATTCTTAAAAATAAACGCCTCTTGCTGTGCTACCCAAGCAACAAAACTATTCATTAAATAAATTATAAACCCAAAAGCATCAGCTAAAAACTGGGGTAATACGTTAATAGAAGCTAATAAAATTATTAAAATGCCAAAACCCAAAATAAAGCCAAGTAGCGGAATTATTACTAGGTTTGATATGAAAAACAACCCTGGAAATTGATGGAAATAAAACAGGCTAATTGGTATAATACCAAACTGTGCCGAAATTGTAACGGTTAAAGTTTGCCAATATATTTTTAATAGTTTGTTTTTTGGTTTCCAAAGTTTATTTAGCATAGGTTCTATGGCTACAATTGCAAAAACGGCTAAAAAGCTTAATTGAAAACCAACATCAAAAATAAATAGTGGTTTAAATAGTAATATAACAAATATTGATATAGCTAATGTGTTATAAACGTTTGTGGGTCTTTTTAAGTTTACAGCAATAGCCACAATACTAAACATGGTAACAGCTCTAGTTACCGAAGCCGATAAACCAGCAATGACAGCAAAACCCCATAGAGTAGTTAGTAGAAATATGGTTTTAATTAAATACCCTTTTTTTAAACGTTCTATAGGTTTAAATAAAAAATTTAAAATGAGAAAAATAATACCAACATGTAAACCCGAAACAGCTAAAATATGAATAGCTCCAGCATTGGTATAGTTGGTATAAATAGCCCTGTCAATATTTTGACGTTGCCCTAAAAACAAAGCATTAATAATAGCGAGTTCGTTTATTGAGAAATTGTAAGTTTTAAGTTTGTTGTTTATAAAACTACGCAACCTATTGGCATAGCCCAAAAGTGTATGCGGTTTTGATGAAACTTTTAAAAGCGCCTTGTTTTTAATAAAAATTTGATGGTAAATGTATTGCTTCTTTAAATAGGTTTTGTAGTTAAATTGATTAGGGTTTAATGGACTAATTAAGTTTTTAAACGTTGCTTTAGTAATTAAAACATCATCTACTTTTAAAGTAGAAATAGTGCTGTCTTTCTCAATGTTTAAAAGCGTTTTTCCTGAAACATGCGTACTGTCAATATTAAGTAAATCAATAATGTATTTATCATAATAATTACCAGGTTTTAAAACTTCGCGCACCCTAAAAGTTATGGTGCTTGGTGTTGTTTCATTTGTAGTAATTGTATGTGTGTAGTTATTACTTTTGTTTTTATGATTGTGAAAATTAGTAACTAAAACACCTAAAAAAAGTACCGTTATAAAACTAAACACACCAAACCAAATGGTTTTTTTAAATGTGTTTTTAGCTGTAAAATAACAAATACTTAAAGCTATAAACGTAACAGCAAAAATAATTGAAGATGTACTTATATTGATTGGTGTTATATACCCAACTATAATGCCTACAATTAAGAAGAAGGTAAGTTTTATTATGGTGAAATTTAACAGCCGCATTCAGCTGTAAGATAAATAAATTCTTATAAAATTCGGCGTGCTTCGGTAAAAGCTTTATGCCAGTAGGGTTCATTTAAACCAGAAATGATAACACCTTTACTTGTAGTGGCGTGTATAAATTTAATATCGTTATTTTTAATATCAACAATTAAACCTACATGGTTTATTGCGTTTCGGCGGTTTTTACTGGTTTTAAAAAATAGTAAATCGCCTTTTTGTACTTGTTTTAAACTAATGGCTTTTCCTTTTTTAGCCATGTCTCTAGAAATTCTAGGCAAATAAATATCATGTGTTCTAAACGATTCATAAACCAAACCAGAACAATCCATTCCTGCTTTTGTAGTGCCACCCCATTTATATTTAACACCTTGAAATTGTTTTGCAAAATGAATAATGCTTTCAGATTGTGAAATATTTTTTTTATCATTTTTTGCAATTACTGTAGATGTATTTTTTTTTGATGTTTTAGCTTTTTTTGATGACTTACAGCTGCTAAAACCAACAAGTAATATTATGATAAAAAGGAGTTTTTTCACGTTTAAATTTTTATGATGTTAATGATGCATAAATAAGTTTAGCAGTATTTTCACTAGCACCTTTACCACCCAAAGTTTTTTCAAGTTCATAATAATCTTCAAAAATTCTTTGGCGTGTGTTGGCGTTTAAAATATTTTCTAGTTCGTGTTTTAATCGGTTTTTATTAAAGTCGTTTTGAATTAATTCAGTAACCACTTCTTTGTCCATTATTAAGTTTACTAAAGATATAAATTTAAGTGTAATAATGCGTTTTGCAATGTGGTAAGAAATGGCGCTACCTTTATAGCAAACAACTTGCGGAACTTTAAATAGAGCGGTTTCTAAAGTAGCTGTGCCAGATGTTACCAATGCAGCGTGGGCAACACTTAGCAAATCATAAGTTTTATTTGAAATAAACTTTACATTATTCGTTTTTATAAATTGTTGGTAAAAACTAAATTCTTGACTTGGGGCGCCGCCAATAACAAATTGATAATCTTTAAAATCATCAACCAAACTAAGCATAACAGATAGCATTTTGGTAATTTCTTGTTTACGGCTTCCGGGTAAAAGAGCAATAATTGGTTTTTCACTTAAATTATGTGCTTTTCTAAATGCTGTTGGGTTTACTTGAGTTCTGTCTGCAATAGCATCAATTAAAGGATGTCCAACAAATGTAACATTATAGTTGTACTTTTCGTAAAACGGTTTTACAAAAGGTAGAATAACGTACATGGCATCAATATCGCGTTTAATAGCTTTTACGCGGCTTGCTCTAGATGCCCATACTTGTGGTGAAATGTAGTAATTGGTTTTAAAACCTTGGGCTTTTGCCCATTTTGCAATGCGTAAGTTAAAACCAGAATTATCTATGAAAATAACAACATCGGGTTTAAAATTTTTAATGTCTTCTTTACAAAAAGAAATAAGTTTGAAAATTTTTGAGAGGTTCATAATAACCTCAGTAAAGCCCATAAAAGCACGCTCTTTATAGTGTTTTACTAAAGTGCCGCCAACGTTTTGCATCAAATCGCCACCCCAAAACCTAATATTGGCATTGGCATCAACTATTTGTAATGCTTTCATTAAGTTGGCACCGTGTAAATCTCCCGATGCTTCTCCTGCAAGTATATAATACTTCATTTTTAAATTTAATACAGTTTAAAAATAAATGTAAAAACAGCAATAAAAACAGTAATTAGTAATACACCACGAGCTCTGTAATCTTGCCTTTTCTTAATAAAAATAAAAAAAGCTATTAAGTTTAATACAGCACCAAGGCTTATGAGTTTACCTAAAAAGCCTTCGTTAGCAGCAGCTTTAATTACGTTTGTAAAATCATCACCATTACCTAATAATGTAGCGGCAGCTAATAAGCCAATGCTATTTGCAATAAGGCCAACAAGCATGCCAATAATTATATCTTTTTTCATTTAAAAATTATTCGGTTTTATTAAAATTCCATGAATTTAAAGTTTTTAAAGCTTGGTAGGCAGTTAAATCAAACTGTACGGGTACTATAGATATGTAACCGTTTTCAAGGGCATACTCATCAGTGTCTTCACCGCCATCTAAATTTACAAATTTACCACTAAGCCAGTAGTAGTCTTTACCCATAGGGTTTTGCCGTTTATCAAAAGTTTCTACCCAATTGCCTTTGGCTTGCCTACATACTTTTACGCCTTTAATTTTGTGCTTTGGTAGGTTGGGTATGTTTACATTTAAAACTACATCATTTGGTAGTTTGTTTTTTAAAACTTCAAGAACAATTTGTTTTACAAAAGGTTTAGAGGCATCAAAATTAGCATTCCAAGAATAATCTAAAAGCGAAAAACCAATAGCCGGAATACCTTCAACACCAGCTTCAACAGCAGCACTCATAGTGCCAGAGTAAATAACATTTATTGAGGCATTTGAACCGTGATTAATACCTGAAACACAAAGGTCTGGTTTCCGGGTAAGCAATTCTCTATTGGCAAGTTTTACACAATCTGCGGGTGTGCCAGAGCAGCTGTATTCTTTTTGTGGTCCGTCATCAAAAGTAACTTTGTTAACATATAGTGTGGCATCAACTGTAATAGCGTGTCCCATGCCGCTTTGTGGGCTATCGGGTGCAACTACCACAACATCGCCAATGGTATTCATAACACTAATTAAGGTTCTAATTCCGGGGGCGTTTATGCCATCATCATTTGTTACAAGTATAAGCGGTTTTTTTGTCATGAATAGAATGTAAATAACATGTGCTAAAATACATAATTTCATTAGGAAACAGGCATTTTCTTCGGTTTAACAAAAAATTAGGCCATTTTGCAGTTATTGGCATAGTTTTTTCTTTATTTTAGTGAAATATTACTATTGTATAATAGAACTATTTAAACATTAACTGATGAAAAAAATTATGAAAAGGAATTATAAAGTTCTATCGTTATTACTGTTGTTGGCCTTTGCTTCATGCAGTTTTACAACCAAAACATTTGATAATCCAGATAAAGATAAATTACTGGTACAAATAATAACCTTTGTTTTAGAGCGAGGGCATTATGATCCTATTGCAATGGATGATAACTTTTCTCAAGAACTTTTTGATGATTATATTGAAACTTTAGATCCTTTTAAACGCTACTTCTATGAGTCTGACATTAAGGATTTTGAAAAATATAAATTACAGCTAGATGACCAGTTAAAAGCTACTGATGTTACATTTTTTAATGAAACACACGAGCGTTTAATTACAAGAATTCGTGAAGCAAAAGAAATTTATAATCAAGTTTTAAGTGAACCATTTGATTATACCATAAATGAAAGTTTTGATACAGATTATGATAAAGATGATTTTGTAAAAAACAAAAAGCAAATGAAAGAACGTTGGAGAAAGCAATTAAAATTTTCAACACTTTCAAACTATGATGATATTCACATTCAAGAAGAGCAAGCTAGGAAAAATGATGCGTCTTATGTTTCAAAAACCGAAGCTCAAATTGAAAAAGAAGCACGCGAAGCCACTAAAAAATCATTAGAAATATATTTTAATGATAATATTGACGATTTACAACGCGAAGATTGGTTTTCAATTTACGTAAACACTATTGTTGAAGAGTTTGATCCGCACACATACTATCTAGCACCAAGAAACAAAGAGGCTTTTGATATGGATATGTCTGGTAAATTAGAAGGTATTGGTGCAAGACTACAAAAAAGAATGGATTACATTAAAATTGTTGAGCTAATTTCAGGAGGGCCTGCATGGAGAAGTAATGAGCTTGACGTTGAAGATGTTATTTTAAAAGTAAAGCAAGAAGATGAAGAATATCCAATTGACATTGTTGGTATGCGTATTAACGATGCCATAAAATACATTAAGGGGCCAAAAGGCACCAAAGTAACCTTAACCATAAAAAAAGTTGATGGTACAATTAAAGAGGTAACCATTGTTAGAGATGTGGTTGAGTTAGGTGAAACTTATGCAAAATCATCAGTAGTTGAAAAAGAAGGTAAAAACTTCGGTATCATTAATTTACCTAAGTTTTATGTAGATTTTAATGATTATAAAAATGTAAATGCAGCTCAAGATGTTAAAAAAGAAATTGAACGATTAAAAGCCGAAGGTATTGAAGGTTTAATTCTAGATTTAAGAAACAACGGAGGTGGTTCATTACCAACTGTTGTTGATATGGCAGGGTTATTTATTAAAGACGGGCCTATTGTACAAGTACGTTCAACTGGAGATAATAAAGAGGTTTTAAAAGATAGAGATAAATCAATTTCTTGGGATGGTCCATTAGTAATTTTAGTAAATGAGCTATCAGCTTCAGCTTCCGAAATTATGGCGGCCGCCATGCAAGATTATAAAAGAGCTATTGTTATTGGCAGTAAACAAACTTACGGAAAAGGTACTGTTCAAAACGTATATAATTTAAATGATTTAGTAAGAAACAGTACCAGTGGAGATTTAGGAGCTTTAGCTTTTACAACTCAAAAATATTATAGAATTAACGGTGGTTCTGTTCAGTTAGAAGGAGTACAAAGTGATGTAACTGTTCCTGGGCGCTTTAGTTATATTGAAGTAGGAGAAAAGGAAAAAGAAAACCCGTTGCCATATGACGAAATTACACCTGCAGATTATACGCCTTGGGAAAATTATTTTGATTATGAAGCTACCATTAATAAAAGTAAAGCACGAATGAGTAACAATGAGCAATTAAAGCTTATTGATGAAAATGCTAAATGGGTAAAAAGTAAAATTGATGAAACAGTAGTGTCATTAAACTATAATCAGTACAAAAAAGATGCTGAGTTAAATGACGAAGAAGGAAAAAAATTTGATGCTATTTCAAAATACAAAACTAATTTAACATTTAGGTCTCATGCTTACGAGAAATCATTATTTGAGCAAGACACTACAGATTTAAAAGAAAAAAGAGAGCGTTGGCACAACAATTTAGCAAAAGATGTGTATGTTGAAGAAGCTATAAATGTTTTAGAAGATTTAAAAACAGCCTATCCTATAAAAAAAGTAGCATCAACAAATAAACCAGAAATAAAAAAGTAGTTGGTTTATGCAACATAAGCCAAATTCATTAAAACAATTAGCGCTCCAAAAGTTTAAAAAAAACTTTTGGGGCGTTTTTAGTTGTTTTTTTTTAGTGTTTGTTGGTGTAATAGCAGTATTTGCTTATGTAATTGCACCAGATAACACTAAGCATGCCAACCAAATGCATTTATCAATTCATTCTAAAAAGCCAGGTTTTAAAGTAACAATGCTTTCAATTCCTTCAGGGTTTAATGAAAAAGAAAGTGTTATAAGTAATATATTCTTCGGAAAAAAAAGCACAAATACTGAAGTTCCTATATCAAAATACAAAATAGAAAATAACGTATTACAATACACTGAATATGCTTCCGATGGTTTAGAAGGTGTTGAAAAAATAGTAAAGCTTGAAGTGTTTCCTAATAATGATGTTTCAAAGTTTATTAAAGAAAAACGCTTTCTGTTTGGTACTGATAAATATGGACGTGATTTATTAAGCAGGGTACTAGTAGGAGCCAGAATTTCATTTTTTATTGGCTTTGTAGCAGTATTAATATCTTTAATTATAGGCGTTTTTATGGGAAGTGTTGCGGGATATTATGGCGGAAAAACAGATGCTGTAATTATGTGGCTTATAAACGTAACGTGGTCTATACCAACGTTGCTGCTAGTTATTGCAATAACATTGGCTTTAGGCAAAGGTTTTTGGCAGGTGTTTATTGCGGTAGGTTTAACAATGTGGGTAGAAGTTGCTAGAGTTGTACGCGGACAAATAATTAGTGCTAAAGAAATGCAATATGTAACAGCTGCAAAAGCATTAGGTTATGGTAATTTTAGAATTATAACTAAGCATATTTTACCTAATATAATGGCGCCAGTAATTGTAATTTCGGCAGCAAATTTTGCGGCAGCTATTTTAATAGAAAGCGGATTGAGTTTTTTGGGTATTGGAGCTCAACCGCCTATGGCTAGTTGGGGTGCCATGATAAAAGATCATTATAATTATATTATTTTAGGGAAACCTTATTTAGCTATAATACCTGGGCTATGTATTATGAGTTTAGTTATGGCATTTATGCTTATTGGTAATGCTTTGCGTGATGCTTTAGATGTTAAAACTTAAACGCTAATAAAGCTTCGTATGGGTTTCCTGGTAAATGTAACGCTTTTGCAAAAGCAGGTTCAGTTTTTAAGCCTTGTAGCTTAAGTGCAATAATGGTATTTTTAAAAGAAGTGCCTTTTTGTTGTAAAATGTCATATTCAATGAGCATATGTTTGTAGGCGTTTTGTTTTTTGGTTGGTGTATTTTGACCAAATATTTCAAAAACAAAACCATCAAATTTAAATGTAGCAATGGTTGATTTTACTTTGTTTTGAATAATTGTGTTAATCTCAAAATCAGTTTCATCTTTAAAATTGTATATTAAAACCTCTTGTAAATATTCATGGTTTTTACAATAGCAAATAATATCTAAATCGCTATTTGGTATATCAATTTCTATGGGTATTGTGCCTGTTAAAATTGGGTTAAACTGTTGTAGCGTATTAAAAATGTTTAGTGCTTTAATAGCTTTATATGCTGCTTTTTGGCGTGTGTTGCCTTGTTTTAAATAAGATATATTTTCAAAATTAATAGGCATTAATGCGGTATGTTCTATTCTTTAAAAAGTAGAAATTTTTTAAAAATACAGCGTTATTTAGCTAAATTATTGTTTAAATAATCAATGTAATTCAACAAATTATCTTTTCCAATACTTTTTGATGATGAAGTTATGAAGTATTCTGGCATTTCTTCCCATGTTTCAAGCATAATATTTTTATAATCTTCAACATGTCTTTCTATAGCCATAGGTTTTAGTTTATCAGCTTTTGTAAAAATGATGCAAAAAGGAATACCATTTTCACCAAGCCATTGCATAAATTCTAAATCTATTGTTTGGGGTGTATGCCTAATATCAACTAAAACAAAAGCGCAAACTAACTGTAAACGTTTGCTAAAATATTGCGTTATAAATTTTTGAAATGTTTTTTTTGAAGATTTTGAAACGCGCGCGTACCCATAGCCTGGTAAATCTACCAAATGCCAATTGTTATTAATTAAAAAATGGTTTATTAACTGTGTTTTTCCTGGCCTACCCGATGTTTTTGCTAAACTTTTTCGGTTAGTAAGCATGTTAATTAATGATGATTTCCCAACATTACTCCTGCCAATAAAAGCGTACTCTGGCAGATTGCTTTTGGGGCATTTTTCAACTTCAGAATTACTTACTACAAAGCTGGCAGATTTAATATCCATTAACTAATTAATGTTTTTTAGGTGTTTAAAAGTTACGTTTACTTAACCAGTTTTCCATTAGATTGTTAAACGTATCTGGGTGCTCCATCATGGCTGCATGCCCGCATTTATCAATCCAATACAAATCAGAATCTGGTAAAAGTGTATGGAATTCTTCAGCTACCTCTGGTGGTGTAACATTATCGTTTTTTCCCCAAATAATACATGTAGGTGTTTGCATTTTTGGTAAATCTTTTGCCATGTTATGTCTAATGGCACTTTTAGCTATGGCTAATGTTTTAATAAGTTTATTTCTGTCATTAACGGTAGCATAAACTTCATCAACAATTTCTTTGGTAGCAACTTCGGGGTCATAAAAAACTTCTTGGGCTTTCTTTTTTATAACTTCATAATCACTACGTTTTGTATAACCTCCGCCCATAGCGCTTTCATAAAGGCCAGAACTGCCTGTAATTATTAAAGCTTTTACTTTTTCTGGAAATAATTTAGTATGGTATAAACCTATGTGTCCACCTAGTGAATTTCCTAATAAAATTACTTCATTGAATCCTTTAAACTCTATGAAACTATGCAAATAATTGGCAAAGTTTTTAACGTTGGTTTTAAGCAAAGACATGGTGTAAATAGGTAATTCAGGTATAATAACCTTATAGCCTTTAGTGCTAAAATGTTTAGTTACAGCATCAAAATTACTCAATCCACCCATTAACCCATGAAGCACTATTATTGGAGTGCCTTCACCAACTTCAATATAGTTGTAATTTCCTTCTTTTTTTAAACTATGCGTCATTAAATAGTAAGTCTTTCACAAAAAACAAATATAGTTATTTCATTCATATTTCAGCTATCATAATTAATTCAGTAAAACAAAACACGTTTAAAGTATTGTTAATAATGTAACTGTTAAAGTTATGTGTTTTGTAATTGTTTGATTATTAGAGTTTATAGGGGTTTTGAAGGTGTCTTCATAGATAAGTGGTAACTATGTGGTAAAATTTATTAACAAAGTGGTATATTGTGGTAAAATGTGGTAAATTTTTCAATATCTTTGAATTTTGAATAGGGAACCTAACAAACAAGCTTGAATTTTTTAACAGGAACATACGAATGCAAAGTAGATGCAAAGGGTAGGTTAATGATGCCTGCGCCTTTAAAAAAGCAAATGGCTGCTGTGTTGGCAGAAGGCTTTGTTTTGCGTAGATCGGTGTTTCAGAAGTGTTTAGAGTTGTATCCAATGGCAGAGTGGCAAGTGCTAATGCAAAAAATGAACAAACTAAACAGGTTTAAAAAAAAGAACAATGATTTTATAAGAAGGTTTACTGCAGGGGTAAAAATGGTTGAGGTTGATGGTAATGGGCGTTTGTTAATACCTAAAGATTTAACCGTTTTTGCAAACATTTCAAAAGATATTGTGGTGGCTTCGGCTGTTAATATTATTGAAATTTGGGATAAAGATTTATATGAACAAGCCATTGATGATGCGGCATTAGATTTTGCAGATTTAGCCGAGGAAGTAATGGGGCAAGATGATGACGAAGCGTATGGAATATCATAATCCGGTATTATTAAAAGAAACTGTTGATGGTTTAAATATAAAACCCAGCGGTGTGTATGTTGATGTTACTTTTGGTGGTGGCGGGCACAGTAAAGAAATTTTAAGTAGGCTTGATGAAAATGGGAAGTTATTTGCTTTTGATCAAGATGAAGATGCTCTTAGAAATAAAATTGATGACCCTAGGTTTACGCTAATTAATGAGAATTTTAGGTATTTAAAGCGTTTTTTAAGGTTGCATGGTGTGAAGCAAGTTGATGGTGTTTTGGCAGATTTTGGTGTGTCATCTCATCAGTTTGATGTTGCTGAACGTGGGTTTTCAACGCGTTTTGAGGCTGATTTAGATATGCGTATGAATCAACGAAATACGCTATCGGCTTTTCATGTGGTAAATGAGTATGAAGAGGAGCAGCTTAGGCAGGTATTTGCACAATATGGTGAGTTAAGGCCGGCGCCAGCAATGGCAAGGTTAATTGTGGCGCATAGGCAAAATGAGCCAATTGTAACAAGTAAGCAATTAAAAACGGTTTTAAAAAAGTTTTTACCGCCAAGGCATGAAAATAAAGTATTGGCACAAATATATCAGGCAATAAGAATTGAAGTAAATCAAGAAATTGAAGTTTTAAAAGAGTTCTTGTTGCAAACGCCAGAGGTTTTGGTAAAAGGCGGTAGGTTAAGTTTTATATCCTATCATTCTTTAGAAGATAGGTTGGTAAAACGTTTCATAAGAAATGGTTTGTTTGAAGGAGAGCCAGAAAGAGATATGTTTGGCAATTTTGAGGTGCCACTTAAAAAAGTTAATGGGCTCATAGTGCCGTCAAAAGAAGAAATAAAAATAAATAATAGGGCTAGAAGCGCAAAACTGCGAATAGCTGAAAAGTTATAAAACTGGTTTAGTAACCGTGTGTAAGTTGTTGGTTAAGCAATGAAAAAGAACATTTACAACATATTAAAAGGAACGTTTTTAGTAAGTGATGATTCTTTTAAAAACTGGAGGTTTATCATTTTTATATCAGTGTTGGCTTTGGTTATGATAGCAAGTTCGCACAGTGCAGATAAAAAAGTATATGAAATAGCACGGTTAAAAAATGAAGTTAAAGAAACCCGATCCACATTTTTAGAAGGTCGTACAAAATTAATGCGGCTAAAAATGGAGTCGCATGTAATAAATATAATGAAAGAAAAAGGGATTGCGCCATCAGTAATTCCGCCAAAAAAAATAAAAGTAAAATCTAAAAATTAAACAACATTGGCAGTTAACGAGAAAAACATATTAAACCGTTTGTACTTTATAGCAGGGTGTATGTTTGTCTTCGGGCTTGCAGTTGTGTTTAAGCTATTTAGTATACAGTTTCTGCAGGGCGAAAAATACAAAGCACTAGCAGAAAAACGTGTTGTAAAAGATGTTGTTATTCCTGCAAACAGGGGTAATGTATATTCTGTTAATGGTAACTTGTTGGCAACGTCAATTCCAAAATATGATATTAGAATAGATGCGCTAACACCTTCGGCAAAAAACTTTACCAAATATTTGAAACCTTTGGCAGATTCGTTGTCAAAGTTTACAGGTAAATCATCAGCTTTTTATCAAAAAGAATTAAGAAAAGCACGCGCCAATAAAAATAGATATTATTTGTTAGTGAGAAATGTGGGGTATACAGATTATACGCGCATAAGGAACTTTCCATTATTAAGCTTGGGTGCGTTTAAAGGCGGTTTAATTGTTGAGCAAACAACAAAGCGAGAGCACCCAATGGGTGGTATTGCTCAAAGAACTATTGGTTATGAGCGGGTTGATGAAAAAGGTAATGTTACACGCCCTGGTATTGATGGTGCTTTTGGTGTAAAGTATTTACGAGGCGTTGATGGGCAACGAAAAAAACAGCGTATAGGTAAAGGGCAATGGAAACCTTTGCGAGATGCTAATGAAATTGAGCCTAAAGATGGTTATGATGTATATACAACTATTGATGTTAACATACAAGATATTGCACACCACGCACTTTTAGAGCAATTAGAAAAATACAAGGCAGACCATGGTTGTGTGGTGGTAATGGAAACAAAAACGGGTGAAATTAGAGCTATTTCTAACTTGGGAAGAAATAAAAATGGGCGCTATTATGAGCGCTTAAATTATGCGGTTGGTGAAAGTCATGAGTCGGGGTCAACTTTTAAGTTAATGGCTTTGGCAGCTGCTTTTGAAGATAAATTGGTAGATACAAGTGATGTGGTTGATACTGAAAAAGGTATTATTACTTACTACGGAAAAAAAGTAAGGGATTCTAAATGGGGTGGCTACGGTAAAATTTCAATTGCTCGTGCTTTTGAAGTGTCTTCAAACACAGGAATTGTAAAGGCAATAGATAAAGCTTACAGAAAACAACCTGAAAAATTTGTTGATAGGTTATATGATATGAATTTGAATTCAGATTTAAACTTACCAATAATAGGTGAGCCAAAACCCATAATTCCAGATCCGCGTGTAAAAAACGGCCGCTGGAGTGGTATTGCTTTGCAGTGGATGGCTTACGGTTACGGTGTATCATTTACGCCTTTACAAACGCTAACTTTTTATAATGCGGTTGCTAATAATGGTGTAATGGTAAAGCCTAGGTTTTTAAGAGAGGTTAGAGAATTTGACAGGGTTGTTGAGCCTTTTAAAGAGGAAGTTATAAACAATGAAATATGTTCAAAACAAACGGTTGCTAAACTACAAGCTTTATTAAAAAATGTAGTTGAAAAAGAGCACGGTACAGGGCATCGTTTATATTCTGAAAATTTTTCAATGGCGGGCAAAACAGGTACATGTCAAAAAGATTATAGTAATAAAGAAAAACTTAATTACATATCATCATTTGCAGGGTATTTTCCAGCTGAAAATCCTAAGTATTCTTGTATTGTTGTTATTCATGAACCTGATAAAAGTGTGGGGTATTATGGGGCAGATGTTTCAGGGCCAGTTTTTAAAAGAATAGCACAAAAAATATTTACAGATACACCTATTGTTGATGAAATTGAAACACTTAATGTTAAAAAATCATCGGTTGAGAAAGAATATGAAGGGTATTATCAATTAGCGCAAACCTACAAAACTATAATGCCAAATGTGGTGGGTTTACCAGCAATGGATGCTGTTGCGCTTTTAGAAAATATGAATGTAAATATAAAGGTGAAATTACAAGGTAGTGGTATTGTTAAAAAACAATCCATTAACAAAAATATAAAGTTAAAAGACAATCAAACAATTGTTTTAATAGCATCATGAGTTTGTTAAAAGATATATTATATAAAGTTTCAATTAATGCCGTTGTAGGAGATACAAACGTGTCTGTTAACGCTATTCATTTTGATTCTAGAAATGTAGGTGAAAATGATGTGTTTGTAGCTATAGTTGGTACTGCGGTAAATGGGCATGATTTTATTGAAAAAGCTATTAAAAACGGGGCAAAAGCTATTGTTTGTCAAGCCATGCCTAAAGTTTTGGTTGAGGGTGTAACCTATGTTGAAGTTGATAATTCTAACAAAGCTTTGGCAATTTTGGCATCAAATTATTACGGTGCACCTTCTGAAAATTTAAAACTTGTAGGTGTAACAGGTACTAATGGTAAAACAACAGTTGCTAGTTTACTTTATCAGTTGTTCAAAAACGCAGGATATAAGGTTGGGCTACTTTCAACAGTAAAAATATTAGTTGATAATAAGGTTTACAAAGCAACACATACAACACCAGATTCTTTAACTATCAATAAATATTTAAAGGAAATGAATGATGAAGGGGTAGAGTTTTGCTTTATGGAAGTGAGTTCGCATGGTATTCATCAAAGTAGAACTGAAGGATTGGTTTTTTCTGGTGGAATTTTCACGAATCTGTCGCATGATCATTTAGATTATCACAACACATTTTCAGAATATAGAGATGTGAAAAAGCAATTTTTTGATGCTTTGCCAAAAACTGCATTTGCTTTAACGAACACCGATGATAAAAATGGGGCAGTTATGCTGCAAAACACAAAAGCAAAAAAATACACGTATGCATTAAAAAGTTATGCCGATTATAAAGCGCAAATTTTAGAAAATCAGTTAAGCGGTTTATTGCTTAAAGTTAATGATAATGAAGTTTGGACAAAGCTTATTGGTAATTTTAACGCCTACAATGTTTTGGCAATTTACGCCACAGCCGAACTTTTAGGGCTTGAAAAATTTGAAGTTTTAAGGCTAGTTTCTGAATTAGAAAGTGTTAGTGGGCGTTTTCAATATATAATTTCAGATGAAAAAATTACAGCTATTGTTGATTATGCACACACGCCTGATGCGCTTAAAAACGTGTTAGAAACCATAAATAGTATTAGAACAAAAAACGAAGAACTTATAACCGTTGTTGGTTGTGGTGGCGATAGAGATAAAACCAAGCGCCCAAAAATGGGGCATATTGCAACGGCACTTAGTACAAAGGTAATTTTTACCAATGATAACCCAAGAAGTGAAGATCCTGAGGCTATATTAAGAGATATTGAAGCAGGTGTTGAGCCTCAAAATTTCAAAAAATCATTAACAATTTCAAATAGGGCGCAAGCAATAAAAGCAGCGTGTCAATTAGCAGCTCCTAATGATATAATATTAATAGCCGGTAAAGGCCATGAAACATATCAAGAAATAAAGGGTGAACGCTTTGATTTTGATGATTTCAAGACGGTAAAAGAATTTTTAAAACAGTTACAAAAATAAAATGGCGTTTGGTTGCTAAGCAAAGTTTAAGCAATTAAATAGCAATATAGAAAACATGTTATACTACCTATTTAAATATTTAGAACAGCAATTTCAGTTTCCAGGAGCAACGCTTTTTGGGTTTATAACTTTTAGGGCGGCTTTGGCAATGATTCTGTCGTTGTTAATTTCAACTATTTATGGTAAAAGAATTATTCGTTTTCTTCAAAAGAAACAAATGGGCGAAACCATTAGAGATTTAGGTTTAGATGGGCAAGCCGAAAAAGCTGGTACGCCAACAATGGGTGGTATTATCATTATTTTGGCAACGTTAATTCCGGTACTTCTTCTTGCTAAATTAGAGAATATTTACATCATTTTATTGCTAATTACTACGCTTTGGATGGGGGCTATTGGTTTTTTAGATGATTTTATAAAAAAGTTTAAAAACAATAAAGAAGGTTTACAAGGGAAGTTTAAAGTTATAGGTCAAGTTGGTTTGGGTATTATAGTGGGGGCAACGCTTTATTTTAATAATGATGTTGTTATCAAAGAAAAATTACCATTAGAAGCTCAGCAACAAATACGAAAAGAAAATCCTGCAGCTAAAGAGTCTGCGTTTTTTAAAGCAGAAGAAAAATCAACAAAAACAACTATTCCGTTTGTTAAACATAATGAATTTGATTATTCAGATTTAATAACTTGGATTCACCCAGATTTAGAAAAATACACGTGGTTAATTTTTATAATAGCGGCTATTTTTATAATAACAGCCGTTTCTAACGGTGCCAATTTAACCGATGGTATTGATGGTTTAGCTGCCGGAACATCAGCAATTATAGTGCTTACACTGGGTATTTTTGCTTGGGTGTCGGGTAATATAATTTTTTCAGACTACCTCAATATAATGTACATACCCAGAGTAGAAGAAATTACTATTTACATAGCTGCATTTGTTGGTGCGCTTATTGGTTTTTTGTGGTACAATACATATCCGGCACAGGTTTTTATGGGTGATACGGGAAGTTTAACTATTGGCGGAATTATAGCAGTAATAGCAATTGCTGTAAGAAAAGAATGGCTAATTCCTGTGTTGTGTGGTATTTTTTTAGCTGAAAATTTATCGGTTGTAATGCAGGTTAGTTGGTTTAAATATACCAAAAAGAAGTATGGTGAAGGTCGCCGAATTTTCAAAATGTCGCCCCTACATCATCACTATCAAAAACTAGGATATCATGAAAGTAAAATTTCAACACGCTTTTGGATTATTGGAATTCTACTTGCTATTCTATCTATAGTAACGTTGAAGATTAGATAGATGAAAACACTTGTAGTTCTTGGAGGAGGCGAAAGTGGTGTTGGTGCAGCGCTACTAGCAAAAGAAAAAGGATACAGCGTGTTTGTATCTGATAAAGGAAAAATAAAAGAAAAATATAAAGAGGTTCTTATAAATAATGCAATTGCATGGGAAGAAGAAATGCATACCGAAGCAAAAATTCTTAATGCAAGTATGGTGATGAAAAGCCCAGGAATACCAGATAAAGTACCGTTAGTAAAATTAATACGAAGCAAAGGTATTCCAGTGGTTTCAGAAATTGAATTTGCGGCAATGTTTGCCAATGCTACAATTGTAGGTATTACAGGTAGTAATGGCAAAACAACAACAGCAAGTTTAACGCATCATATTTTAAAACAAGAACTAAATGTAGGTTTAGCGGGTAATATTGGCGATAGTTTTGCGAAACAAGTTTTACAGAAAAACTATCAGAATTATGTGTTAGAAATTAGCAGTTTTCAGTTAGATGATATCATCAAATTTAAACCGCATATAGCAGTAATTACCAATATAACTCCAGATCATTTAGATAGGTATGATTATAAGTTTGAAAATTACATAGCATCAAAATTCAGGATAGTAGAAAATCAAACAGAAGATGATTTTTTAATATATGATGCCGATGATGAGGTTATTGTAAAGCACTTAGAAAACAATCCTGTAAAATCAACATTATTACCGTTTTCATTAACAAAACGTATTGAAAATGGTGTCTTTTTAGAAAACAATAATATAAAAATAACAGTTAATAATAGCGAATTTATTATGCCAACAACAGGTTTAACATTAGAAGGTAAACATAACGTAAAAAATGCAATGGCAGCTTCAACAGTTGCACATTTGTTAAAAATTAGAAAGCAAACAATAAGAGAAAGTTTAGAGAATTTTCAAGGTGTAGAGCATCGTTTAGAAAACGTTCTTAAAATAAATAAAGTTCAGTATATAAATGATTCTAAAGCAACCAACGTTAATGCAACGTATTTTGCTTTAGAAAGTATGGATGCGCCAACTGTTTGGATAGTTGGTGGCGTAGATAAAGGTAATAACTATGAGGAGTTGTTTCCTTTTGTAAATGAAAAAGTAAAAGCCATTATTTGCTTAGGTGCAGATAATGAAAAGCTTATTAACACTTTTGGCAATATGGTTGATGTTATTGTTGAAACACAATATATGAGTGAAGCTGTAAAAATAGCTTACAAAATTGCTGAAATTGGAGATAATGTATTGCTATCACCAGCTTGTGCAAGTTTTGATTTATTTGAAAATTATGAAGATAGAGGACGTCAGTTTAAAGATGCTGTACGTAACTTATAGTAGTGTGTTGTTTAGAATATAGAATAACTAAAGAGTTTTTCTTTTTCTATTCAAAATAACATTATAAATATTAAAATAAATAAGTGCAAACACTATTTAAAAACATAAAAGGAGATCGATTAATTTGGGCAATTGTGGCGTTGTTGGCTATAGTTTCATTTTTGCCCGTTTACAGTGCTGCCAGTAATTTAGCATATAAAGGCGGTGGTAGTAATACGTTTGCTTTTTTTGTAAAGCATTTTATGCATTTGTTTTTAGGGTTTGCAATAATGTATGGGGTTCATAAAATTCCGTATAGGTATTTTAAAGGTTTATCGTTAATAATGATTCCTGTGGTGTTGGTGTTGTTAGCAATAACCATGATGCAGGGAACGGTTATTGATGGCGCCAATGCCAGCCGTTGGATACAAATACCAATAGTGGGTATGTCATTTCAAACATCAACACTAGCTGCAGTAGTTTTAATGGTGTATGTAGCAAGATATATGTCTAAAATAAAAGACAAAAAAATAACCTTTAAAGAGTCTGTATTGCCACTTTGGCTGCCTGCATTTTTAGTGTTAGCGTTAATATTACCGTCAAATTTTTCAACAACAGCCATTATATTTTTAATGGTTATTGTGTTGGTATTTTTAGGTGGTTATCCTTTAAGATATTTGGCTGTTATTATTGGTAGTGGTTTGTTAATGTTAACAATGTTTATTCTGGTTGCAAAAGCATTTCCTGATGCTATGCCAAACAGGGTTGATACTTGGATGAGCAGAATTGAGAGTTTTTCTAATGCAGAAGATACAGAAGCAGATTATCAAATTGAAAAAGCAAAAATAGCTATAGCCTCAGGAGGTATTAATGGTGTTGGCCCAGGAAAAAGTAGGCAGAAAAACTTTTTACCACAATCATCATCAGACTTCATTTTTGCCATTATTATTGAAGAGTATGGGTTAATAGGCGGTTTGTTTGTTATGGTTTTATATATGTGGTTATTGTTTAGAATAGTAATAGCTGCACAAAAAGCCGATACTGTGTTTGGTAAATTATTAGTGCTAGGTGTTGGTTTGCCAATAGTGTTTCAGGCATTAATAAATATGGCTGTGGCTGTAGAGTTGTTTCCGGTAACAGGGCAAACACTACCATTAATTAGTAGTGGAGGAACCTCTATCTGGATGACTTGTTTAGCACTTGGTATTATTTTAAGTGTTAGTGCTAAACGCGAAGAAATAAAAGAAAAAGAAGAAAATATAGAAGAAAACCCATTAGAAATTTTATCTGAAACTATTTAATGAGTAATTATAAAATCATATTATCTGGAGGAGGTACAGGTGGGCATATTTATCCTGCAATAGCAATTGCTAATGAGTTAAAAATGCGTTTTCCTAATGCGGAATTTTTGTTTGTTGGCGCAAAAGATAGAATGGAAATGGAAAAAGTACCACAAGCAGGTTATAATATTGAAGGTTTATGGATTTCGGGTATACAGCGCAAGTTAACATTAAAAAACCTATCGTTTCCTTTTAAGGTCGTTAGCAGTGTTTTAAAAGCTAAAAAAATAATAAAGCAATTTAAACCTCACGTGGCTATTGGTACGGGTGGTTTTGCTAGTGGTCCGTTATTGTATGCGGCTGCATCTAAGGGTATTCCTAGTTTAATACAAGAGCAAAATTCGTATCCAGGAATAACAAATAAATTATTATCAAAAAAAGCTAAAAAAATATGTGTGGCTTATGATGGTTTAGAGCGCTTTTTTCCGAAGGATAAAATTATAAAAACGGGTAATCCGGTGCGCCAAGGTTTGTTAAATATTACATCAAAAACAAACGAAGCTAAAAAGCATTTCGGTTTAAAAGAAAACATGGTAACGCTGTTGGTTTTAGGTGGTAGTTTGGGGGCAAAGCGTATAAATGAATTAATTGAAAAAAAATTAGACTTTTTTAATACTCAAAATGTGCAAATAATATGGCAATGCGGTAAGCTTTATTATCAGCAATATAAAATTTATGGTAATACAAAGCATGTGCAAGTGCATCAGTTTTTAAATGATATGGCTAGTGCTTATGCGGCGGCCGATGTTATAGTTTCAAGGGCAGGTGCTAGCTCGGTTTCAGAGCTGTGTATTGTTGGTAAACCGGTGGTTTTTATACCATCGCCAAATGTTGCCGAAGATCATCAAACAAAAAATGCAATGGCTGTAGTAAATCAACATGCCGCTTTAATTATTAAAGAAGAAGATTTAAACGCCGATTTTGAAAATAAATTTTCACAATTAATAGCATCAAAAGAAAAGCAAAAAACGTTATCTGAAAATATTAAAAAATTAGCCTTGGTAAATGCAACAAAAGATATTGCAGATGAGGTTGAAAAATTGTTAAACAAAGCATGAATTTAAACAACATACAAAACATTTATTTTGTTGGCATTGGTGGCATTGGTATGAGTGCTTTGGCTAGATATTTTTTGGCTAATAATAAGCATGTAGCTGGTTATGATAAAACACCAACTGAAATAACCGAAGCGCTATCAAGCTTGGGTGTTCATGTACATTTTAATGATGCTGTTGAGGCTGTGCAAAAGCCATTTTTAAACCCCGAAACTACATTGGTTGTTTACACGCCGGCAATACCAAAAAACCATACAGAACTTAATTATTTTTTAAACAATAATTTTAAGGTGTTAAAACGCTCGCAAGTGTTGGGTTTAATTACAGAAAATACGTTTTGTTTAGCGGTTGCTGGTACGCACGGTAAAACAACAACATCAAGTATTTTGGGGCATTTGTTGCATGAGTGTAATGTAGAGGTTACTGCTTTTTTAGGAGGTGTTACAGAAAATTATAATTCAAATTTAATATTGAAGGGAACTGAAGTTTCGGTGGTTGAAGCAGATGAGTTTGATAGGTCGTTTTTAACGTTATCGCCAAATTTAGCATGTGTAACTTCAATGGATGCTGATCATTTAGATATTTATGGTGAAGCTGATGCTTTAAAACAATCGTTTATAGATTTTACAAAGCGTTTAAAACCTAACGGTAAGCTTTTTGTAAAAAATGGATTGCCACTTGATGGTATAACCTACGGGATTGAAGACGATGCAGATTACAGTGTTCAAAACATAAAAATTACAAATGGAACCTATGTTTTTGATGTGAAAACACCAAAAATCACCATTACAAATATAGCGTTTAACCTACCAGGAAGACATAATTTGTCTAATGCGCTAGTAGCCTTGGTAATGGCTATAGAGTATGGCTGTTCTTATGAACAACTCGCCAAAGCTTTAGCGTCGTTTAAGGGGGTTAAAAGACGATTTTCGTACCATATTAAAACTGATAATTTAGTTTTTATTGATGATTATGCGCATCATCCTGAAGAAATTAATGCTGTACATCAAGCTGTTAGAGAAATGTATCCAAATAAAAAAGTATTGGCTGTGTTTCAACCGCATTTGTATAGCAGAACAAGAGATTTTATAGATGATTTTGCTTTAAGCCTATCAAAATTTGATGAGCTATTGTTGTTAGATATTTATCCGGCAAGAGAGCTGCCAATTGAAGGTGTAACATCAAGTTGGTTATTAAGTAAAATTACAAATAAAAACAAGCAATTAGTAAGTAAACAAGCGCTGCTGCAAAAAATAAACGAAAGTAATGCGCATGTAATTTTAACCATTGGCGCCGGAGATATAGGGGAGCAAGTAAAACTAATTAAAAAAAGTTTAAGCGTTGAAAGTTAACTGGAACTACATAAAAGTGTTTGTTTTGTTAGTGTTTACGGTGTTTTTGTATGCGTTTTCACTAAAGAAAAATGGTGTGCGAGAAGTTTCAAAACCTAATATTGAATTTGTGGGTGAAAACAGACCATTCATTACCACCAACAATGTTAGTAAATTGTTAATACAAAATTACCAAGGCATGAAAAACGTGCCAAAAGAAACTTTAGATTTGAATGAATTAGAAACTGCCCTAAAATCTAATCCAATGGTCAAATCTGCAGAGGTGTATGTTGCTGTAAATGGCACACTTAACGCTAAAGTTGAACAAAAAACACCTATTGCAAGAGTAAATACAAATGTATCGTATTACATTGATGACGAAGGTTCGTTTATGCCTTTGTCTGCAAATTATTCAGCAAGAGTGCCGTTGGTTACAGGGTATGTAGAGAAAAATAATTTAAAAAATCTCTTTACTTTAGCTCAAAAAATAAATAACGATGTGTTTTTAAAAAAACACGTTATAGAAATACACCAAAGTTTAAATAAAACAATCAATTTAAAACTTAGGCAGTGTAATTTTATAGTACAGTTAGGAGACGTGAAATTATTAGATAAAAAAATTAATAATCTAAAAGCGTTTTATAAAAAAAGTTTAAAAGAAAACACGCTAAATGATTATAAAAAAGTGAATTTACAATTTGATAACCAAGTAGTTTGTAGTAGGTAAATTGGTTGGTTACAATAATCATTTAAGTGCGTTTAGTGTTTAAGTATTAAAATCTCAATTTTTTTGAGTAAAACGTAAACTATGGAACATAATTTAGCAGTAGGATTAGACATAGGAACCACAAAAATTGTGGCCATGATTGGTCGTAAAAACGATTATGGTAAACTTGAAATTTTAGGCATTGGGAGGTCTAAAAGTTTAGGCGTACACCGTGGTGTGGTAAATAATATCACACAAACAATACAGTCTATACAACAAGCGGTTCAAGAGGCAGAAGCAGCTGCAAATATGAAAATTACCGATGTTACAGTTGGTATTGCGGGGCAACACATACGTAGTTTACAACACAGCGATTATATTACCAGACCAGATTCTGAAACTGTAATTGATGATGATGATATTGATAGGCTAATAAACCAAGTGCACAAGTTGGTTATGTTACCAGGAGAAGAAATTATTCACGTGTTACCACAAGAATATAAAGTTGATGGGCAAGCTGAAATTAAAGAACCTATAGGTATGTATGGCGGTAGGTTAGAAGCTAATTTTCATGTAGTTGTAGGCCAAGTATCATCAATACGAAATATTGGACGATGCGTAAAAAGCTCAGGTTTAAGTCTTGAAGGTATTACTTTAGAACCTTTAGCATCAGCAAATGCCGTATTAAGTCAAGAAGAAAAAGAAGCTGGTGTAGCCCTAATTGATATAGGAGGTGGTACAACAGATTTAGCCATTTTTAGAGACGGCATCATCCGTCATACAGCAGTCATTCCGTTTGGAGGTAATGTAATTACTGAAGATATTAAAGAAGGCTGCTCAATCATAGAAAAACAAGCCGAACTATTAAAAATAAAATTTGGTTCAGCATGGCCTGGTGAAAATAAAGACAATGAAATTGTATCAATACCAGGGCTTCGTGGTAGAGAACCTAAAGAAATAACCCTCAAAAACTTGTCTAAAATAATTCACGCACGTGTAGTTGAAATTATTGAGCAAGTATATGTTGAAATAAAAAATTACGGACACGAAGAGCAAAAGAAAAAACTCATTGCAGGAATTGTTTTAACAGGTGGTGGTAGCCAATTAAAACATTTAAAGCAATTGGTAGAATACATTACAGGTATGGATACTAGAATTGGCTACCCTAATGAGCATTTAGCTGGTGATAGTGATGAAGATATTACTAGCCCATTATTTGCAACAGCTGTAGGTTTAGTGTTAGATGGCCTAAAACGCCAGCAACGTAAAAAAGTAGAAACTGAAACTATAACCGAAACCGAAGTTGAGGAAGAAGAAGCTGATACAACAGAAGAAAACGTAAACAATATAGTTGAAGAACCTAAAAAAGAACGCAAGTCGTTTTTAGATAAATTAACCGAACGTGTTAAAGATTTTCTAGATAACGCAGAGTAGCCTAGCGGCACATTAAAAAGAACCATTGAATTTAAAATATAAGTACAAAACCCCAGAAAAACAGAATTTATGAGCAGCAACAAAGAATTCGAAAGCATTAAGTTTGATTTACCCAAAAACCAATCAAACGTAATCAAAGTTATTGGTGTTGGTGGCGGTGGTAGCAATGCCATAAACCACATGTTTCAGCAAGGCATAAAAGGTGTAGATTTTTACATTTGTAATACCGATGCTCAAGCACTTCAAAATAGTGGTGTTCCAAACAAAATACAGCTAGGTGTTAATTTAACCGAAGGATTAGGCGCTGGTGCCAACCCAGATATTGGTGAGCAAGCTGCTGTTGAAAGCTTTGAAGAAATTTCAAGAATGCTAGACTCTAACACTAAAATGGTATTTATTACCGCTGGTATGGGCGGTGGTACTGGTACAGGAGCTGCACCTATAATTGCTAAAATGGCTAAAGATTTAGACATTTTAACCGTGGGTATTGTTACCATGCCATTTCAGTTTGAAGGAAGAATGCGTATTGAGCAATCACAAAAAGGAATTGAAAAAATTAGAAGCGTTGTAGATTCTTTAATAGTAATAAATAATAACAAACTTAGAGAAGTTTATGGAAATCTAGGTTTTAAAGCAGGTTTCTCAAAAGCCGATGAGGTGTTATCTACCGCTGCTCGTGGTATTGCCGAAGTTATAACACATCATTATACACAAAATATAGATTTACGTGATGCTAAAACGGTATTAAGTAATAGCGGCACCGCAATAATGGGGTCTGCAGTAGCTGCTGGTCAAAACCGTGCGCAAGATGCTATTAGAAACGCATTAGATTCGCCGTTACTAAACGATAATAAAATAACAGGTGCTAAAAACGTACTATTACTGATAGTATCAGGAACACATGAAATTACTATTGATGAAATAGGTGAAATTAATGACCACATACAAAATGAAGCAGGTCATGGCGCTAACATTATTATGGGTGTTGGTGAAGATAGCACTTTAGAAGAATCAATAGCAGTAACAATAATAGCCACAGGTTTTAATATTGAGCAGCAAGATGAAATTTCAAATACTGAAACCAAAAGAGTTATACATTCTTTAACACCAGAAGATCAAGATTTAAGTGGTGAAGAAAAAGAGCCCGCAATTATAGCGCCTGCCATTGAATTAGAAGAAAAGCAAGCACCAAAAATTGTACGCCATACTTTAGATTTTGATACAGAAGAAGAACAGGTAAAGCCAAAAACACAGGTAAAACCAGAAAACAATGTAAGACAAAATCCTAATTTAGATATTATTCCAACATCAGAAATCATTAAAAACATCAATGTTGTTTATGATGAAGTAAAGGCAACTGTTGAAGATGAAGATGATTTTATCATTAAGCCAGTAACCAAAATGGAAAATGATATTAAAAATATTGATGTTGTAGCCGAAACTATTGAAGAAGAAGAGCAGCAAATAACCTTAACTTTTGATTTGCCTTTAACAAGCAATGTTGAAGCACCAAAACAACCAGTTAACGAAAAAGAAGATATAATATCGCATGATTTAAATGACGAAATTAAAGATATTACTGTAAATGATTACACTGAGCTAATCACCATTACCGAAGCAAATGAAGACGGAGATATTCGTTACACTTTAGATGATTATGTAGAAGCTGATGCTGCAAACCCTAAAAAGAAAACACAACAAGAAGCTGTTGAAGAAGTTGATAATGATGTTGTTTTTGAACGAAAAGTGGTTAACGAACCAGCAGTAGAACCTGAAGAGGAGCAAGAAATTGACCCCATGAATACGCCTATTTCAGAACTCTTAAAAGAACGAGCTGAAGAGCGCAGACGTAAAATGAAGGATTTCAATTATAAATTTAATAATGCCAAAATTGATGATATTGAAAAAGTACCAGCATACAAACGTCAAGGATTAGATATTAGCCAAACCAAATCATCATCTGATACTGATATGTCTCGAACCAGTGTAGGTTTAGATGATAATGACGACATCCAATTAAGAAGTAATAATTCTTTTTTACATGACAATGTCGATTGATTTTTTCCTACTTAAATAGTTATGAACCCGAAAAGCAACTCTCACCTTTTCGGGTTTTAGTTTTTATATAGGGTTTAAACAAGATGTATTTCTTATCAAATAATAGCGCAATTTATTATCTTCGCACTCTAAAAAAATAAAGAAATGAGTTTACAGCAAGACGTAATGACGGCTTTAAAAGAAGCAATGAAAGCCAAAGACCAAACAGCTTTAACAGCTTTAAGAGCCGTAAAATCGGCCATACTTTTAGCTAAAACTGAAAGCGGTGCAGGCGATGAGTTAACTGAAGAGCAAGAGCTAAAACTATTGCAAAAGCAAGTTAAACAACGTAAAGATAGTGCAGCTGTTTATTTAGAACAAGGTAGAGAAGATTTAGCAGCACCTGAATTAGCTGAAGCTGAAGTTATTAGTCAGTTTTTACCAGAAGCATTAACTAATGAAGAAATTGAAAAAGTAGTTGTAGCAGTTATTGAACAAACTGGTGCTGAAGGCATGAAAGATATGGGTAAAGTTATGGGGGTAGTTAGTAAAGAATTGGCAGGACAAGCCGATGGGAAAACTATATCAAACATAGTAAAAGCTAAATTAGCTTAAACAATATAAAGGCTGCGTAGTTCAACTGGATAGAATATCAGATTTCGGCTCTGAGGGTTGGGGGTTCGAATCCCTTCGCGGTCACTAATAAACATGCTAATATAAAAACCTATAATTTTAGTGTTATAAGTATTTTATATTAGCATATTTTTTTTAATTTATAAAATAAATATTAAAAGTGTTTTAATTATGTATGTGCTTACATGATTCCAAACTTGTTATAAGCCTCTACAGTGCTCATGCCTTCCTCTAAGGCTTTTTTAACAAGTTGCTCGCCTCTGGCTTTGCCTATTGCTCTTTCAAAAGCTTCTTTCTCTACTTCTTGAGGTATTATTAATACACCGTCTCTATCACCAAATACAATGTCTCCGGGGTTTATTTTTATGTTATTAATTTCAATAGGTACTCCGTAGTCAATAACTTTCCCTCTAGGGCCTTGGTCTTGTGCGTAAGTACCAGCAGAAATTGTAGGGAATTTTAACTTTTCAATTTCATTAGTATCTCTAGAGTAACCGTTTACTACAGCGCCATTAGCTTCTAATTTCATAGCGCGTGTACTCATTAATCCGCCCCATAAAGCATAATTAAAAGAAGACCCTGTGCAGATGTATACTTCATTCTTTTTCAAACTGTCTAAAGCTTCAAACATAAGGCCAAATGGTTTTTCCATAAGGGGATTTTTAGAGCCTTTTACAGATTCTGCAAAAACATCTGCTTCTAAAGCGGGCATAGCTCTACCAATAACCACCATTGTTTTTTCTACAGGTTTTAGATTTGGAGATAAAAATTGGTGTTCGTAGCCCATTTGATCCAAAACATCACCAACAAGTGCCGTAAATAATTCTTTTCTAGCTATTTCAAATAACTCATCATCTGATTTCCACATTTTTGTTATATTTTATTTCTTTTAAGTGTAATTTCTAAAGGATTGTTTATTTTAATTGATGTTTGTTTAAGGTGTGCATACCAATCATCTGCACTACTAATTTCACCTTGTTTCTTCCATCCATAACCAGCCCAATAAGTAAAGCTGTTATCTTTTAGTTTACTATGTATGCATACATTGTTAAGGCTTTCGTTTTCGTCAATGGAAGTGTCTAAATCAAAACTAAATATGTTATTTGGTTTGGTTATTACAGCAGTTCCTAAAAAGGAATCGTCTATAGGTTCCCAGTAAGAAACCCAACCCTCTTCTTTATTTTCTTTAACAATACCTTTTCCTTTATGAAGTGCCAAACCAGCAGATGCTTTTTCAAGCTGTTTATTTGAAGTGTAAGATACCTCGCATTTATAAAAGTGAGACTTTAAATCAATTGAAATTGTTTTTTTCTCAGAGGCTTTAGTGCCACAAACATCAACAGGCTTGTAATTGAGTTCAAAAATGGTTCTAATTGGTCCGTTAGTAATGATTTTCCATGAAGTAAAGTTTTCACTTAGTACATTGGTACTATCACAAATTAGTGCAGTTCCTCCTGTTCCTCTGGTAGTTCCCACATGGTAATTATCTAGTCCTTCTCCATGATCTTGATGGTATGATATGCCTTTTTTATGGTTATTATACCATTTGTTAATTATTGGGTAATCAACTCTTTTTAACCAACAATCTATACCACTTGAAATTAATCCTGTTGGGTCTCCTTTTTCATAAAGACGCTGGCACTCTGGTCCATAGGTACGAAATGCTACTATGTCATTTTCCCAAGCAAAATCATCCATTCTCTCAGGTACAAATTTACAATATGTGGTTGAAATGCTGTTTGTTAGTTGGTTATGTTTTTTTGCTTTCTGTAATGTGTATACTTGTGTAGATTTTGCTTCTATAGTAGTTTGGAAAACTAAGTAATCATAAACAGTGTCTAAGTTTGTATCAATCATTTGAGAACGAATAATTTCACCAGAGGTATTATAAACTTCAAATGTTTCTCCTTTATCTAGTTTTAAATCTAATTTTTCAAACCAAATTTCTATAGTTTCAAAAGCTCTAGAAACATTAGAATTGTTTTTTATGGTTATTGAATAACTGTTCAGATTTTTTGATTCACAAGAGGTTAATACAAGACTTATTAAACAACTTACTAAAGTAACTAAGTTTAGTTTGATATTCATTGCTAAAAATTTTATCAAATTAAAGGATTATGAAATAATGATAGTATTGTAAAATTGATTTATTTTAATTAAATATTTGCAAATATTAAGTTATGTGGTTTATTTTTGGTTAAATTAGTATAATAATAATGAGTAAGGCTAAGTTTTTATCTATGGGTTATGAGCCAGGGAAGGCTCTTACCATAATGCATCAAAATGTGAAGTACTTTCCTAATCCTTTACATTACCATAAAGAGTTAGAGTTGGCATACATATTAGAAGGCCATGGTACTAGGTATGTAGGTAGTAGTATAAAATCTTATAAAAAAGGCGATTTAGTTTTAGTAGGAGAAGAATTAACCCACGTATGGGTTAGTGATGATATTTATTATGAAGATAACGGCCTTTATAATCAAGCTATTGTTGTAAAATTTTATCAAGATTTTGCAGGCAAAGACTTTTTAAGACTTCCAGAAGCTAAAGGTGTATTGGCAACTCTTAAGGAGGCTTCTGGCGGACTTAAAATTACAGGACAAACTAATAAAGAAATTGGAGGTATTCTAAAAAGCATGCTTACACAATCACCTCTAGAACAAGTTTTGTCTCTTATTAAGGTACTGTATTTAATGTCTGTTACTAATGATAAACATGTGCTATCTAATTATGATTTACACAAATCTACAAACCCAAAAGAAAGAGATCGAATAAATAGAGTTATTAAACATACTTCTTTAAACTTTAGGAAGAATATCTCACTTGATGAAATAGCTAATGTAGCTAATTTGTCAAAAAGTGCTTTTTGTAGATATTTTAAAAACACAGTAAAAAAAACATATTTAGAATTTCTCTATGAAATGCGTGTAGAATATGCATGCAAATTACTTTTAGATGATAATTTAGGAATGACTCAAATATGTTATGAATCTGGCTTTAACAACCCATCTTCATTTTCTCAAATATTTAAGCGCATTAAAGGTATGTCGCCAGTTAAATACAGGAAAACTAATAGTTTCCAACAGCAATATTAAAAACCACTTGTTTTTTTAATGAGGTGAAATTTCATCTTATAGCTAAAAGTGATAACACTTTTAATGCACGTATATTGTCTTTTTTTATGTGTTAAAAATGTTATTGTGGTAATATTTATGCAAAAGTTGTAAAAATCAATGTATTTAAGAAAGAATTTAGAATTAAGTTTGTAATGTATATAATAATGCTAATTAAACGTTTAATGCTATAGGTTTAACTTTTGCCTGCTGTTAAAATTTTTCATTTTAACATTTAACATATGCTTGTTATATAATAACAAAACCCTATTAAAGTAGACTTATGTGATATTTCAAAATTAAATCTTTTAATGGTTTGTTTTGAAATATTCATCAACTAAAAAGAATAAATATAAACTAATTATGAAAAAAAACATTTTATCATTACTTACAATTTTTACCGTATGTGTAAGTGTAACTGCTCAATCAATTTTTGATAAAATCACCATTAAAGAACTAATGGATAAAACTAATGAGTATCAGCTTAAGAATCCTTGGAAAGCATATGATGATAACTGGATTCGTGGAACTTATTATGCAGGCGTAATGGCATGTTTTAAAGCAACAGGAGATGAGAAGTTTTTACAACAAACCGATGCATTATGCACGTCTTTAAATTGGAAGGTGCCAACGTTACCACCGGTACATCCAGCTAGTGGTGCTAATTTGTTAACCATAGGTCAATCTATGATTGAGTCTTATATGGCTAAACCAGAAAAAAGTAAAATAAGAGGAGTAATAGATCATTTAGATGATGCTGAACTAAGAAATCCAAAAGGTAATCCGCACCAATGGTACTATGAAAACGGAACAAGATATGTTGATGCTTTATTTACAGGGCCACCAACTTTAGCAATGTTATACAACGTTACAGGAGATAGAAAGTATGCTGAATGGATGGACGCCATGTTTTGGGATGTTTACGGTAAATTATACAATACAGATACCAACTTATTTTATAGAGATAAACGTTTTTACCCACATAATCAAAATGGTAAAAACATAGTTTGGTCTAGAGGAAATGGTTGGGCAATTGCAGGAATTGCAAGAATTTTAGAATACTTGCCAATGGAACACGGTAACTATAAACGTTACGAGTCAGTTCTTAAAAATATGGCAGCAGCTTTAAAAGAGTGTCAGGCACAAGAAGGGTTTTGGTATCCTAACTTAGCAAATCCAGATCATGCACCTTTTAAAGAAACAAGTGGAACTAGCTTTTTTATTTATGGTATTGCTTATGGTATTAATAACGGAATTCTTAACAAAGAAGAGTACTTGCCAGTAATTAAAAAGGCTTGGAAATCTGTTACAGATGAAGTTAGTAAAGAGGGAAAAGTACAGTGGGGACAGTTAGTAGGAGACCAACCTGTAAACTTATCTAAAGATGATTCTCATGAGTACGTAACTGGAACTTTTTTATTAGCTGCTAGTGAAATGTACAAAATGAATCTAAACAATAACAAATAATTAAACATGACTAAGATCACTTACGACGAACGTTACGAAGCACATCCTGAAGATGTAAAAACATATGGAACACAAAAGTTAAGAGACCATTTTTTAATAGATAAAGTGTTTGTAGAAAATAAAATTACATTAACCTACACACATTATGATAGGTATGTAGCAGGAGGTGCAGTTCCTGTAAATGGAGTTTTAAATTTAGAAGCTATAGAACCGTTAAAGGCGGAACACTTTTGTAACAGGAGAGAAGTAGGTGTTATAAATATAGGTGGAGAAGGAACTGTAACAGTTGATGGAACAGCCTATGTTTTAAATAAAAAAGAAGCAATTTATATTGGAATGGGTGCTATAACTGTAACTTTTGAAAGTTCAGATGTATCTAACCCAGCTTTATTCTACATCAATTCAGCACCTGCACACCATAGTTTTCCTACTAAAAAAATTGGTAGAGAAGATGCTAATGTTTTACAACTTGGTAGTAAAGAAGATGCTAATGAGCGTGAGCTGTTTCAATATATTGTTTCTGCAACTGTTGAAACCTGTCAATTACAAATGGGAATTACTGAATTAAAACCAGGAAGCGTTTGGAACACTATGCCAGCACATACACACAACAGAAGAATGGAAGTGTATATGTATACTGATGTTGCAGAAGGTCAAGCGGTTTGCCATTTCATGGGGCCTGGTCATGAAACACGCCATATCTGGATGTCAAACAATCAAGCTGTTATCTCGCCACCATGGTCTATACATTCAGGTGCAGGAACTTCAAATTATAGTTTCCTTTGGGGGATGGCAGGTGAAAACTTAGACTTTACAGATATGGATGGTATTCCAAAAAATGAATTACGATAATATACTTAAAAACTAAACTAAAAAAACTTTTGATGGTATTAAAAAACAGTTACATAAAAATCATTAATATATTTTTATTTATAATTTGTATAACTTCATGTAGTTCCCAAAAAAATAAAGAAACAAAAACAAGTTTGAATAATTCAAAATTATTTAAAGATACCACTTTAATACCATTAAAAGCACTTTCTGAAACTACTTTAGATAATAGTTTACATCCGCTTTCAGGTAAGCTCAAAGCGTTTTTGCAATCACAAGAAAATACAACCGGTTTTATATCAACAGGACTTAAAAAGGATGATTATTTAAAAGTAATTGAAGCTCAAGTAAGAGCTATGTTAAAGTATCAAAATAAAGAAGGCCGCCTTATTGATCCTGTTGAAAAAACTGAAAAATATTATAGTACGCCTTGTTTTGCACATGCTGTATCTGCATTAGTGGCTTCTGGTGCTATTGAGAAAGATAATCCTTTGGCTATAAGTGGTATGAAGGCGTTAGATGCTTCATTAACTGATATGGTAAATGCTACAGTTAATGGTAATCATGGTGATTTTTATACTTGGCCTGTTATGCTGGCTTATAGATTGTTTAAAACTAATGCCAGTAAGGAACAAGTTAATTCTTGGGATGAAAAATTGAAATCGATAAATATCGAGAAGCTATATGCATTTTATAACCAAGAAAAAAATCTTAATTGGATCTTAGTACATGCTTCTGGCGAATATTTAAGAGCCAAAGAAGGGTTTACAACTGTAGATTATGCTGAACGTATGATTAAGTATCAACTAAGTAATTTCACAGATTTAGGAATGTATGATGAACCGGGTAATCCATTAGCCTATGACCTTTTTGCTAGGCATTATTTAGCAGGAATGTTGCAATTAGATTATAAAGGACAGCATTACTCTATACTTAAACATAATTTATGGAAGGGAGCTTGGACTTCTTTGTTTGTACAATCTCCCTTTGGAGAATTACCAACAGGGTATAGAAGTAGTCATCATATATGGAATGAAGCAGAACAAAGCGTACTTTTTGAAATCTACGCATCAGCTTACGCTAAAGCAGGCTTAAATAAAGAGGCAGGAGCTTTTAAAAGAGCCGCCATGTTATCATTAAGTTCTATTCAAAATTGGATTCGCGAAGATGGTTCAGGGTATATTGTTAAAAACAGATTTCCTATTGAGAAAAAACATGGCTATGAAAGATACTCTGTTCATACATGCTACAATATGCTAGCAATGTCTATGTTAGCGCAGGCGTGGCAATTTTCAAATGGTGCAATAGAAGAATATCCTGCCCCTGCAGATATAGGGGGCGCCGTAGTTACTGCAGTAAAACCGTTTCATAAAATATTTGCTAGTTTAAAGGGAAACTATGTTGAGTATGATACAAGTGGTGATCAAAAATACAACCCAACTGGTATTTTACGTGTTCATTTACAAGATGGACATCCGCAATTAGGGCCATCTGAAGGTATTGCAGAGTTATATAGCGGAGAAGGAAACGTTATGGCTTTAGGGCCTTCATGGAAAGATGATGAAGGAAACTGGATATACTTAGCTAAGTTTAAAGATTTAGAACCAGAAATTAAGATAGTAACTGAAAGTGATTCTGAAGTCACATTTAGTGTTTCTTATAATTTTGAAAAGGTTGATAACAACAATTTAAAGCAGATTGTTGAAACAATATCTATTACAGATAAAAATGTTACTATAACTAATGAATTTAAAGGTTTTGAAGGGATAAAAAGGTTAGTTTGGCCCATGCTAATTAATGATGGTAGAGAGAAAACTGCAATAAAACAAACTGATAATTCGGTATCATTATATTTAGAAGGTAAAGGTGTGAAATGGTCTACTAATTTTTCCAAAAATATCAATTTGATTTTATCAAATGAGCAGTTCGAACATAGAAATGGAATCTCCAGCCCAATGTTTGTAGAATTTAAAGAGAATAAAATTACCTACACATTAGAAGCTGTAAAATAAATTAAAACAGTACTCTGTCAAAAACACAAAACATGTTAAAAGTTAAAAAAATAATAGCAAGTGTTTTACCTGGAATATTTTTAATTGGTTATAACGTTGGCACAGGCAGTGTAACATCTATGTCTAAAGCTGGCGCAAATTTTGGTTTAGACCTTTTGTGGACTGTATTGGTAAGTTGTTTAATGACATATTATTTAATAGTACTGTTTAGTAAGTATACTATGGTAACTAATGAAACTGTTATTCAGGGTATAAAAAAACATATTCACCCAAGTCTGGCTATTTTATTACTTGTTGCACTAAGCACAATAATAATTAGCGCGCTTACGGGTTTGTTAGGTATTATGGCAGATGTTATGGCAGAATGGTCAGCAGTTGTGTTGCCTTTTTATATATCATCTTTAGCGTGGGCTATTATTTTTGGAAGTTTAATATATGTGCTTATTTGGTTAGGTAACTATGATTTGTTTGAAAAAATACTAGCTATTTTGGTAGCTATTATGGCCTTGGCTTTTATAACAACAATGTTTTTAAATTTTCCTTCAATTTCAGAGTTAGCAAAAGGCTTTATTCCTAAATTTCCTAAATCAGCTGCTGGTAGTGATAATAGCCCTTTTATCATTATAGCAGGTATGGTAGGGACAACAGTATCTGTTTTTGCATTCATTATACGATCTCAAATTGTTAAAGATACAGGTTGGACTATGGGTGATAACAAGGTTCAAAAAAGAGATGCTTTTGTAAGTACATCTTTAATGTTTATAATAAGTTCTGCTATATTAATTACGGCAGCTTCAACATTGAATGTTCAAGGATTAAGCCTAAACAATGTAGCCGAAATGATTCCGTTAATGGAGCCAATTGCAGGTAAAGCAGCACTTGGTGTTTTTGTAATAGGTATTCTAGCGGCAGGTTTATCATCTCATTTACCTAATACATTGGTAATTCCTTGGTTAATTATTGATTATAATGAACAGGAAAGGAATACGAAAACATTAAGTTCTCGTTTAATAGTTTTAGTACTTACAGTATTTAGTGTTATAGGAATTGCTTTCGGGTTTAGGCCTGTTTTTATTTTAATGTTATCTCAAGCAAGTATAGCTATTGTGTTACCTGTAACAGTAGGTTCTGTATTTTATTTAACGTGTAAGAAATCATTAATGAAAGCACATAGTAATAAGGCATATGACATTATTATGCTATCTCTAATTATGTTGTTTACTTTGTATGTTAGTGTATTAGGTATAGAAGGATTGATTGATGATTTAACAAAATAAATTCACGTATTTAAGGCAGAAAATTTTTTAAATCTACTTGATAACCCTATAAATACCAACTAAACTAAAAACAGTACGCCAATGAAATAAACTAAGAAAAAAACAATAAACTAAATAAAGTATTTAATCAACCAAAAAAATCAGGAAATGGGCTAGCATTTCCCGATTATAAGTGTGATTAAAAAATTAATTAACCACAGTAAACATGTCAAAAATATGAAAAAACTTCTAGAAAGTAATGGGAAATCTTTGCCATTACTAAACTATAAATTAAGAATAAATTTTTTTTTAATATTAATAGTTTTAGTGCACTTAGGAGCTCATGCAAACGAAATTTATTTTTTTAAAATAGATGGTAATATTAAGTATTCAACACTAATACAAGTTGATGATAAATTATCACAAATAAGAGAAGTAAATGGTGTTGTTACTGATGATGATGGTTTTCCTTTGCCTGGTGTTTCAATAATAGTAAAAGGAGAAACCATTGGAACAACAACAGATTTTGATGGGAATTATTCTATAAATGTAGCCAAAGGAAGCACGTTGGTTTTTAGCTACGTAGGGTTTATATCTCAAGAAATACTAATTCAAAATCAAACTAAATTAGATATTAAACTAACAGAAGATCTAGCTAAACTAGATGAGGTAGTAGTGGTAGGCTATGTTGCTCAAAAAAAGTCAGACGTTACAGGCTCGGTAGCAAGGGCTGATGTTGAAGCTTTTGCAGATCAACCTAATACCAGTATTGTACAATCATTACAAGGGTCTGTAGCAGGCTTAAATGTAGGAGCTGTGAATTCTGCAGGCGGTTCACCTACAATTGAAGTTAGGGGTAGAAATACATTTGCAGTAGATAATGATAATAAACTTGTTGGGAATGTACCTCTTATAGTTCTAGATGGCGTAATATACAGAGGTAGTCTCGCAGATATAAATCCAGCAGACATAGCGAGTATTGACATATTGAAGGATGCTAGTTCTCAGGCAATTTATGGATCCCAGGCGGCTAATGGTGTTATACTTGTAACATCTAAAAGAGGAAAAAGAGGTGATAAACCAAAAATTAATATTTCAAGCTACTACTCTATTGATTCACCTGCTAATAGATTACAACCAGCTAATAGGCAAGGTTATCTTGATAATTTACGTAGGCGTTTTTATGATCAAGCCTTTTTAGGCCCAAATTTTACTGAGCCTAATCCAAATTTTGATATAGTGAGTACATTTCCTTACCAATCAATTATTGATGGTTATAATAACGGAACGGATACAAACTGGCTAGATCTTGTTACACAAGATGCTTACATACATAATTTTAATATTAATGTTTCAGGCAGTACTGAAAAAACAAATTATTTTCTTTCAGCAGGTCGAACAGAACAAAAAGGATATGTTAGAAATGATAATTATGATAGAATTAACCTAAGAGCCAATTTTGAAAATAAGGTAACAGATTGGTTAACTGTAGGTATGCAAACATCTCTAACTGAAGGTGATTATTCGGGAGTTGAAGCAAATTTATTGTTAGGTAATCTATATTCACCACTAATAGCACCTTACAATGAAGATGGATCTTTAAACACAGACCCAATAGGTATAGATAGAAGTCCTTTGTTACGGTTAGAGATAGAACAATTGGATAAGCGTTTAAATTTATTTGGTAATTTTTATGCAACATTTAAGTTACCTATAAAGGGGTTGAAGTATAAAATAAATCACGGTATAAGTTATAGAACGCATAGAGATTTTAGATTTGATAAAAATGGTAATAATTTTGAAGGAACAGCTTCTAAATATAACGCATTTACTACAGATAGAACTACAGATAACTTGCTAACTTATACAACAACTTTAAATGATATGCACAATTTAGATGTAACACTTTTATATGGTTTTGAAGAACGTAAAGGAGAGAATACCACAGCAGAATCTGGAACTTTTTTAAATAAAGCACTTGGTTACAACGCTCTAGAGTCTGGTGTAGGGCAACAATTTGCGTTTTCAGGTGCTTGGGATGAAAGAAGTATTTATCAAATGGGAAGATTAAATTATAAATATAACAATAAATACTTAGTAACATTTACAGTAAGAAGAGATGGTTTTTCTGGTTTTGGTACAGAAACAAAATTTGGAACTTTTCCATCTTTAGCATTGGGGTGGACACTTAGCGAAGAAGCATTCATAGAAAAAGCGTTACCTTGGGTAAATAGTTTAAAGTTTAGGGCATCATACGGGCAAACGGGTAATAGAACAGTAGGAAGATATGATACGTTAGCTCAAACACAAACAGACTTCTTATACGTATTTGGAGATAAACCCGCATTTGGGCAATTTATATCCTCACTAGGTAATAACGATTTATCTTGGGAAACTACAACAGGGCTTAACCTTGGGCTAGATTTTTCTATTCTAGAAAACAGATTGAGTGGTAATGTTAACTATTATAATACAACAACTGAAGGTATTCTTTATGAGGTTGAAATACCCAGAATTACAGGTTTTGAAAAAATAACAACAAACTTAGGAGAAGTTGCAAACAAAGGTTTAGAATTATCTATATCTAGTTTAAATATACAAACAGATAACTTTACTTGGAAAAGTACCGTAAATTTTTCAACCAATAAAAACGAAGTTGTTAGTGTATTAGGAAAAGATGATGATGGAGATGGTAAAGAGGATGATTTGATACAAAACAATTTATTCATTGGAGAATCTATAGGTGCTGTGTATGATTTTGTAGATACAGGTAGAATATATCAAATAGGCGATGATATACCTGATGGTTTTAACCCAGGCAATAGAGTTATTGCAGATTTAAACATTGACAATGCAATTTCTGAAGATGGAGACCGTAAAATTTTAGGTAGAACAGAACCAGCTTACCGTTTTAGTGTTTTTAATGAATTTAAATACAAAAATTTAAGCTTAAGTGTATTTATTAATTCTATTCAAGGAGGAAAAGATGGCTACTTAGGGCAAAACACACCAACAGCAACAGAATACAGATGGAGAAGTGACAACGCAAGTACATACAATGTTGTTAATGAATTTAAGCCGTGGTCTCCAGCAAACCCAAATGCGCCTCATGCAGGTATTTTTGTTGATGACCCTAACCCTGTAACAACAAGGCACAAGTGGTCAGACAGAAGTTTTGTAAGATTACAAGATGTAAGACTTTCTTATAGTTTTCCTGACTCATTATTAAAAGATACATTTTTTGATCAGCTTCGCATTTTTGCAACAGGTAAAAATTTAGCTACTTGGACTAAATGGGAGGGTATTGACCCAGAAACTGGCGCAGGTTTTAACCTAGGGGCTAGACCTGTTATGACAAGTTATTCTGTAGGTATCAATTTAACTTTTTAAAAAAAGCATTATGAATATTTATAAATATATAATTTTAGTTTGTACAATAGCATTAGTGATTTCATGTGATAAAGATGAACTCGATGAAGTTCCACTTGAATTTTTAAGTCCAGAAAATTCATACACAAACTCTACCGATATTGAAACAGCCCTTGTTGCAAACTATGGTATTTTAAGAGAGTTGCATAATGGTGTTAATAATAATATAATGCATAATGGTACAGATTTATGTATGTCTGCTAGAAACCCAGAAACATCTGGTTTTGGAGATTATAGAGTAGAATTATCACCATCAACAGGCGCTGTGTTGGAGTTTTGGAAGCTTTATTATAAAATAATAGCAAACTCTAATGTAATATTAGGTAGAATAGATGCTATAGATTATCTAGACGAATCTGTTAAAGATATTCACGTAGCTGAAGCTAGGTGGTTTAGAGGGTATGCTTATAGATGTTTAGGATATTTATATGGAGGCGTACCTATCATACTTGAAGAAGTGTCAGGGCCTAAAAGAGATTTTTTAAGAGCGTCTAAAGAAGAAACATTAAGTCAAGCAATTTCAGATATGGAATTTGCAGCTTCTAACTTGCCAGATATTTCATCTATTTCTGCAGAAGGTAAATTAAATAGTGCCGCTGCTTATCATTTTTTGGCCGAGTTATACATAGCAACAGATAATTACGTTGAAGCTATTTCTGCTGCTAATAAGGTAATAGATAATTCAGCCATTAGTTTAATGACATCACGATTTGGAAGTAAAGCATCAGAAGAAGGAGACCCTTACTGGGATTTATTTCAAAGAAATAACCAAAATAGAAATATAGGAAATACCGAAAGTATTTTGGTTCTACAAGAAGAGTTTAATATACAAGGTGGAACACCAATAGCGCAGTGGGAAAGTTCTACACCTTTTAAATATGAACGCTATTATGGTTGTTTATATTGGTTTTTGAATGACCCAGATGGCGAAAAAATATTCTTTGGCCCTAGCACTCAGAATGGAGGAAGACCTGTAGGTTTTGTTAGACCTACACCATATTTTACGCATACTATTTGGGGTAATGGGAATTGGGATGTTGATTTAAGAAATAACAATAGAAATATTACTAGAGATTGGATTGTTGATAACCCATCATCGTCTTATTTTGGACAAAACATTAGTGATTTCCCACAATCCTGGTTTAATGGTTTATCTGCTCAAGATACGCTACGTGATTTTTACCCAAACGTTGCAAAAATATCTACACCAAATGATCACCCAAGCGAATTGTTATTAGATGAATCTACTGGTAGAATGGCTAATAGTTCAGGTCAAACAGTTACAGATTGGTATTTAATAAGAGTAGCCGAAACTTACCTTTTAAGAGCCGAAGCTTATTTAGGGCAAGAGAACACTATTGCAGCAGCAGCAGATATTAATGTGGTTAGAAGTAGATCTCAAGCAATTCCTGTAGTTCCGGGAGATGTAGATATTAACTATATATTAGATGAGAGAATGAGAGAGCTGAATTATGAAGAAGATAGAAGATTAACATTAGCAAGGTTAGGCTTAGTGTATGATAGAACAGTGTTAGGAAATCCTTTTGCAGGTACTACCATTGAAGCTTTTAATAATTTATTTCCTATTCCTTTTTCTGAAATACAGTTAAACACAGAATTAGAGTTAGAACAAAACTCAGGTTATGTTAATTAAAATAATAAAAATTATATAATAATTTTTATTATTGGAAGTACTTAAAACCCAACATAATTATTTATGTTGGGTTTTAAGTTGTATTAGGTTTAAAGAGTCTATTTAAATCCTTATGGTTGAGCTAAACCAACATCTAATTCGGTAATAATGGCTTTTTTACCGTTAGCATTTATAATATCTAGTTTTAAATACTGTGCGTTTGAAGTTTTAAAATTTATAGATTTATATTTTGCATTAGGTTCCCATTTTACATCTGCTACTTCAGTAAAGTTAATATTGTCTGTACTTAAGCTTAATTTTGCGTGTGTAATATTGCCTTCGGCTAAAGCTGTTTCAGGTGCGGGTTTACATTTGTGGTTTGGTACTATTAAAAGCGAATTAATAGCTTCTTGCTTACCTAAATTTATAGTTATTGTTTGTGGTAAATTTGGATCTGATTTCCAATAAAAATGATCTGACCCTTTTTGATGAGCATCAATTAAGTAATCTGCATTTCCACTAGTTGCTGTTATTGTTTTTATTGGGTAACTTTCAATAATTTGAGGGTCTTGTCTAGGTAACTTAGGTCTAGAGGAGTTAGGCTTCCATTTTTGTCCAATTTCATTTAGCATGTCAATGTAAATAGTATCTAAAATGCCATCTCTATTAGGCATGCAATTAAGCATAAAGTTGCAATATCTACTTTCGCATTTTGTAAGTTTATCTAAAATGGTTTCAATGCCATCGCCTTCAATTAATCCATTCGGGGTTTTTTCACTCCAAAACCAACCATTTCCTTTTACACTACAATGCCCTAAAGCAGAAGCCATGGTGTTGTCTTCTGGAGGGAAAGCTCCAAATGGCCCTTCAAAATAAGGTATTTCCATGTGGTAAGGTGCCTGCAGGTGTGTATGGTCGGTTATTAAACAATCTGGTTGTAATTTTCTAATTAAAGTTCTTATGTCTTGGTATGGAATTTCATGATGTCCAATTTTCCAATACCACCCATCCAAAACAAAGTAGTCTATTTTCCCATAATTGGTTAAAAGCTCTGTAATTTGGCCTTTTACAAAATCTAATTTATTAGAGGTTATACTATCTTTATCTATGTTGTGAGTACTGTCCCAAATAGAATAGTAGAGTCCAATGCCTAAGTTTTTCTTTCTAAAGGCATCAACATATTGTTTTACTATATCTTTTTTATAGGGTGTTGAAGCTACATCATAGGTCGTAAATTTACTATCCCATAAGCAAAAACCTTCATGGTGTTTGGTAGTTAGCAAACCGAACTTCATACCTGCAGATTTTGCCGCTTCAGCCCATTGGTTACAATCTAGTTTCTGAGGATTAAATGCCTCAATTGGATAATTAGCTTCTCCCCATTTGGCTCCATAAGACATAATGTTATAGCAAATAAACATTCCAAAACGTTGCGCTATAAAATCACTTTTTAATTGCTGCATGGTTTTGGATTGCTCTGCATGAATGATGTTTTCCTTTTTTACTGGGTTTTTACATTGTATAAGGGTGCAGCAAATAGTAAAGAGTAGCAGATAGTTTTTCATTGTTAGCTAATATAGTTTTTTTCTATTCGAAAAAATATTGTAAGTATATCCATCAATAACATCATCAAATATTATTGCAGGCCTTTCATCTTTTGAAATAGTATTAATGTTTACATTATTAATAAACAAACCTTTTATATGTCGTGCATAAATACCATGAGCAGGTAGTGTGCCAACTAGGTAAAACTCTGGCCACCATTCTCCTAAGGTATCTAAAGTGTATTCTTTAATAGTTTTATTGGCATCTTCTTTAGTACCGCCACCAGAAACCGTCATTTGAATGTTGTTTAATTGAATATCGGTGATGTAATTATTGGGCATTCCAGTTAAAAAGAAAGCTGAATTTTTATCAAGCTCACTATTATCAATAATAAAATCTGAAAATGTAAACCCATGCATTGCTTTCATAGGAAGCATTTCTTTTGGAGCATCAACACCTGCACGTTGTTGGCAAAACGTCATAAAAACTGGACGAGGAACATTTTTCATAACTAAATTAGAAAAGGCCATATTTTTCATTTCGCCACCTTCATTCATTTGAATTTTCAAACCAGAGTCTTGTATATCATGAAATGTACAGTTTGATATGGTAACCGACTCAAAGTCTGCTCTAGAAGAAAGGCCAATACGCAAACCAGCCCATTTACTTGTAAACACACAATTACTTACAACAATATCTTTACACGGATAGTCTGGGTGAGAAGTTTGCAAGCAGATGGAATCGTCGCTGGTATCAAATGAGCTATTGCTTACTCTAACATTTGTACAGCCATCAAAATCTAAACCATCACCATTATTATTTACTCTGCTCACAATTTTAATACCTTCAACTACAATTTCATTGCAGTATAACCAAGCAGAAGTCCAAGCAGCAGGATTTATTAATGAAACGCCTTCAATATAAATATCATTACATCTTAAAAAGCGAATCATCATAGGTCTACCACCTTTTTTTTTGGTGAAGTTCTTTGTATAACCATTACCATCAATAGTACCTTCACCTTTAATAGCAAAGGATTTGGCGTCTTTAGCGAAGATTAGACAACGATCCATGTGCGGTTCGTTCTTGTACATGTTTTTGTGGGTGTCTAATGCATAATCTTCAATATTAGGACTACCTAATAAAGTAGCCCCGTTTTCTAAATAAAGAGTTACATAATCTTTTAAATAAATAGTGCCTATAACTACAGTTTTTCCTGCTGGAATAATAACGTTTCCGCCGCCATTTTTTGTGCAAGCGTTAATAGCACTTTGTACAGCTTGGGTATCTAGCGTTACACCATCAGCTTTAGCGCCATAATTTAAAACATTAAAATCTGTTGCATGTGCAAAAAAATGCAGGCATAAAAAGCAGATGGTATAAATGTATTTCATGGTTATTTACTTTTGTAATTTGATGTAGATTCGCTTTCGTAAGTGTACCTGTACACCTTTGGTTTTCCTTCGCCACGTGCTTTAATTAATTCTTGTTTCCAAGCTGTTTTTAATTCTTTTAAAACTGAAGCGTGTTTGGGGTTGTTAATTAGGTTGTTAAGCTCTGAAGGGTCGTTTTTTAGATTGTAAAGCTCTTCATAAACAGGTGTTTCCCCTTCAAGAGAACCATTGGAAAGTGCACGATAAATAGCAATGTCAGTATCATGTACTTTGTAAAGCATGTCATTTAGGTTTAAACCAAGCTCTTTGGCAGCCGCTATTTTCTTCAATGCAGGAAAACTGGTGTTTTTATAGTAACGTATATATTTCCATTCTTTGTTTTGTACCGCTTCAATTTTAGGGTTGCCAAATTGTGTTGCCCATAAATTTTCAGTAAACACATAATTTCTAACTTCGGTTTTATCACCTTTAACTAAATTTGAAATGTCTTTGCCTTGAAATTCTTTAGGAATGCTAACGCCAGCTAAACTTAACATAGTTGGTGCAACATCTATACTTTGTACTAAGGCATCACTTGTTAAACCCCGTTGTTTTTTCTTAAGTTCAGGGTTGTAAACAATCATAGGAACATGTGTGGTTTTTTCATAGCACAGTGCTTTTCCGCCTAAACCTTGTTCGCCCATAAATAATCCGTGGTCTGAAGTGAATATTATAACGGTGTTTTTGTCTAGTTTTAAATCTTTTAGTTTAGCTCTAAGGTTACCAATTAACCTGTCAATACCCGTCATTGCTTGTAATTGGCGGGTATAACGTTCTATATTGTCTTCGGGTTTGTCAACGTAATTGTAGCCAGTTTGTCTGTTTTCAACTTTTAATAAATCTGCTGGTAACTTAGGTGTTTTAATATCCTTTTTAGCAATGTAATTTTTAGGAAGCGGAATATCTAAATCACGATACATGGTTTTATATATATCATCATCAGTTGTTCGTAGCTTCATTGAGCCAGTGCCTGCACTGTGGGGTAAATTGAAGTTAACAGACAGCATAAAAGGTTTATTTGAAGGCCTGCTTTCTAAAAATTTAATAGCACCTTTAAGTTTGCGCTCATTTGGGTCTAAAAAATCATTAATTCCTTCATTAATAATTTCAACCTGTGTGTCTGCAATGGCATCATTAAAAATATTGTGCACTTCTTTAGGGTAGAATCTAATATGGCCATGTCCTGCATACCAATAATCAAAACTCTTTTCCATAAGGCCGCTGCCGTAACCGCCTTTACCAATAGGCGCATGGTTTTTACCTATCCAACCGGTGTAATAACCAGCATTACGCATAACCATTGGGTATGATTTTGCCCAAGCTTCATCTGATACACTGGTGCCAGAATTAAAATTTACAGCGTGTTTTCTTTCGTATTGACTCAATAAAATTGAAATTCTACTTGGTGTACAAATGGCACTGGTAATGTGTGCATTATTAAATAAAGTGCCATCATGGGCAAGTTTATCTAGGTTAGGGGTTTGTACAATATTGTTCCCAGTACATCCCATCATGCCATACGATTGATCGTCTGTTAAAATAAAAATGAAGTTAGGGCGCTCTTGTATTTGAGCGTTAACAAAGCCTATAGCTATAAATGCTAGTATTAAAATGGACTTAAACTGCTTAGTCATTTATCTTTTGTTATTTAATGATTTTTTTCTTGTTTCTTGAAGCCTTTGCTCTTCTTTAATTACATTTTCTGGGTGCGGATCTACCCATCCAGGATCTAGGTTTTTAGAGTTCCATTCTACATAAGCTTTTTCTAATTTAGAAACTATTTCAGGATTACTTTGGGCAATATCGTTTCTTTCTAAGGGATCGTTTTTTAAATCAAATAGCAAAGTTTTTCCCTTATAGGCACTTTTGTATAGTTTATAATCATTAATTCTTGCGGCATATTCAAAGCCCCCCACAGAGCGCCAGAAAAGTTTTTCGTGGGGTCTGTTAGTGTTTTTACCTTCAATGTAAGGTAGTAAATTAACACCTTCAAGTTGAGGTTCGTTATTAATGTTTCCGCCAGCAGCATTAAGAAAAGTTGGGAATAAATCTAACGAAATTATAGGGTTGTTATAAGTTTGGTTGCTTTTAATACCTGCGGGCCATGAGATAAAAAATGGTACTTTAATACCGCCTTCAAAAATCATTCCTTTATGGCCGCGGTTTGGTCTGTTATCGGCATGTTCTTTTCTGCCTCCATTATCACTTAAAAAGGCAATAATAGTATTGTCTTTAATGCCGTTGGCAATTAATGTAGAGTCAATTTTTCCAACACCAATGTCAACACCGTTAACCATAGCTGCGTAAACACTTCTTCCTCCGTATTCAATATGTTTGGTGTTTTCTAGATATTGTTCCGTAGCGTGGTCTGGTGCATGTGGTGCATTATAGGCAAGGTATATAAAGAATGGATTGTCTTTTTCTTTAGTAATGAAATTAATGGCTTCTTCAGTGAAATCATCGGTTAAATAGCTTAACTCATCTTGTGAAACATCTTTGCCATTGCGTACAATTTTGTTGATAGGGCTTTTGGGTATGCCCCAAAAATTCATACCACCACCAGCAAAACCAAACCAGTGGTCAAAACCTTGCGCATTGGGGTGAAGATCTGGGTGATCTCCTACGTGCCATTTACCAATAGCGGCCGTTTTATACCCTTGTTCTTTTAAGGCTTCAGAAATCATTTTTTCAGATAATGGAGTGCCAACAGTATTATCGTTTTCGCCTTGATAAGGCATGTTGCAATCATGCCCAAAACGTGCTTGGTATCGTCCTGTTAAAATACCAGCTCTTGAAGGGCTGCAATATGGGTGGGAAACATAACCATTGGAGAAAATAACACCTTGATTGGCTAACCGATCAAGGTTGTCTGTAGGGATATCTGTTGCGCCGTTGAAACCAACATCTGCCCAACCTTGATCGTCAGTTAGTACAATAATAATATTGGGCTTTTTATTGTGTTTAGTAGATGTTTCGTTTTGTTTTGTAGCTAAAGCACTTTCTTTTGGTGCATCATTACAGTTTAAAAAGTAAAATGTTATGCTACATAAAAATGCTTTTTTTAATAGTGATTTCATGGGTTTTGTGTTTAGTTGTAATTTAAGTTGTTTAGCAAATTTAATTATAGCTTAAGTTAAAAAAAGTTAGTTATAAATTATATTGTGCAACAAATGGTTTTTATTTTGGTTTGCATGGATTTTTACTAGTGGTTTAGTTGTTCTTTTCTAAATTTATTAGGTGTTTTGTTTGTTGTTTTTTTAAAAACTCTAGAAAAGTATGATGTGTTTTCAAAGCCTACTTTAGTAGCTATTTGTTGTAAAGAGTTGTTTGTTGTTAAAAGCAAAAGTTGAGCTCTTTCTACGCGTTTAGTTTGAATATATTTTAAAGGCCTTATGCCAAAATTTTCAAGAAATACTCTTGAAAAATGATCTGTGCTTAAATGGCAAAAATTTGCTAAACTTTTAACAGTAAGTTCTTCGTGTAAATGCTCAGTAATGTAAATTAAAACTCTTTCAAAATTGGTTTTTGTATTCGTTGTATGTTTAGTTGTGTTAGCATCAATAAATCTAGATAATAAAACAGATAAAATGCCGTGTGTTTCAAGTTGTTTGCTGTAGCTTGTATTGTTATCCTTTTTTTGAAAACTTTCTTTTAAAGATTGGTTTACGTAGGCTTTAGGGTCACTATTTGTAACAGCCATATCTGGGTTTAGCTCCATGAGTCTCTTAAAATATTGTACATCAGATATTGATGCTTTAACTTCATATTTAAAGTTTTTTAAGTTATAAATAGATAGGCCGTTGCTAGTTTCTTCAAAAAAACCAACATAATATTGCTCATGGTATTTATCGCATTTGTACCTATTATAGGTGTAGCTAGGTATTAAATACATAAAGCCTGGGCGCAAATTAAATTCAATATTATTATGGTATGCTTTGGCATTGCCTGTGGTTACGTAAAACAACCGTGTAAATGGGCTAATAACATTGTTATAGTTCCAGTTTTGGTTTAGTTTAGCGTAGCCAACGTGAAGTAAATCTAATTTTATATGATGAAGATTTTGCTGCATTATTACTGTACTTTTTTTTAAGTTTTATATTTTAAAAACACCTTTTTTTTACATTTCAAAAGTATTTAAAAATATGATTTTTTATAATTAAATATCGGAAATGTACAATTTATAGTCTGATTTTGTTATTTGCAGTTGAAAACTTTTCGTTTATATTTGAAAAAAAAATTCAATAGTAATTTTTTATGTTAAAAAATATGAGATTTGTCACCTTTTTAATAATGGTGTCCTTTTTGTTTTCATGTGGCGGTCCAGATATACCTGAAACCGTTGCAGTTGAGTATGATAAATTGCCTAAGAAATTAGACTTTAATCAACATGTAAAACCCATACTATCAGATAAGTGTTATCTCTGTCATGGACCAGATGCAGGAAATATTAAAGGTGGTTTACAGTTGCATACTGCTGAGGTAGCTTATGCAGAGTTGCCTGAAAACCCAGGCAAAGTAGCTATTAAACCAGGTAATTTAGCCAAAAGCGAGTTTTTTCATAGAATTATGACAGATGACCCTAAGTTGATAATGCCAGAACCAAGTTCGCATTTAACGTTATCTGATTATGAAAAAGCTGTTCTGGTAAAATGGATTGAAGATGGCGCTGAATATAAAGATCATTGGGCCTTTATAAAGCCTGAAAATCATGCTATTCCAAAGGTAAAAAATAAAGAGCAGGTTGCTAATCCTATAGATAATTTTGTTTTAGAGCAGCTCGAATTAAAAAATTTAAAACTTTCAGAAAAGGCTGATAAAGAAACGTTGTTAAGAAGAGTGTCCTTAGATTTAACAGGCTTGCCACCAACATTAGAAGAAATAGAAAACTTTGTTAATGATGATGCGCCTAATGCGTTTGAAAAACAGGTAGATAGGTTGTTGGCGTCAAACAAATATGGTGAGCAACGAGCCTTAGATTGGATGGATTTAGCGCGTTATGCAGATACGCATGGTTATAGTGTTGATAGGTACAGAGATACATCGCCATGGAGAGATTGGGTAATTGAGAGTTTTAATAAAAATATGCCTTATGACAAGTTTATACTTTGGCAAATGGCAGGTGATATGTTACCAAACGCTACTAGAGAACAAAAATTAGCAACTACTTTTAATAGGTTACACCCACAAAATATGGAGGGTGGAATTATTGATGAAGAATTTCGTGTAGAATATGTAGCCGATAGAACAGCTGTTACCGGACAAGGGTTCTTGGGGTTAACTTTAGAGTGTGCAAAATGTCATGACCATAAATACGACCCTATTTCTCAAAAAAATTATTTCGAAATGTTCAGTTTCTTTAATAATGTTGATGAAACGGGCCTTATTTCATGGGATAACGCTACACCTGTGCCAGCAATGATGCTTCCAACTGAAGAGCAAGAAAAAGTATTAGCTTATTTAGAAACACTTGTTGATGATACAGAAAAATCACTTGAAAATGTTGTAACTGATGAGCAGAAAAAAGCTAAAGATTGGATTGCTAGCGAAGGTTATAAAAAAATAGCACCACAAGCAAAGCCAAGAGCATTGGTGGCGGCATTTAATTTTGATAATGGTAAGCTGGTAAATACTGTTGGTGGTAATGGAAAAAATAATATACAAATGCGCCAACAATTTGCTAAAAATGAGCCTGCAGTTTTTAAAGAAGGCTCTCAAGGCAAAGGGCTTTATATGGATGGTGATACTTGGTTAGACCTGGACAAAATAGGTATTTACCAAAGAGCCGAAGCGTTTTCTATAGGTATAGATGTTTATATTCCAAAAGATTTAGAGACAGGTGTTATTTTTCATAAAATGAATAGTCCTGAGCTACATAGTTTTAGGGGTTACCATTTAAAAATTAAGGATAATAAACTTGAAGCATTATTGGCACACGTATGGCCAGACAACGCTTTAGTAGTTGAATCTTTAAAAGATGTGCCAAAAGAACAATGGGTACAATTAACCATGACTTATGATGGTTCAAGTAAAGCAAGTGGTGTGTCTATTTATATGAATGGTGAAAAACTTCAAACCAAAACTACCTTTGATAACTTGTATAAAGATATTATTTTTCATGGTTTACAATTATATGAAAACAGTCCTATAATAGAACCTGGTTTACGTATTGGAGCTGTATGGAGAGGTAAAGGAATAAGAGGCGCTGTTATTGATAATTTAATGGTTTTTGAAAAAGAACTTTCTGAGGTTGAGGTTATGCAAATTTCTAGCGCAGATAAATTAAATGCTATCAAACAAAAAGCTGTTGCAAATTTAACCGCCCATGAAAAAAATATACTTTCAAACTATTACTTATCGGTAAACTCAAAACCATACAATTCAGTATTAGAAAAACTAGAAAAAGAACGTTTGGTTTTAGCAGATAGTGTAGATAATGTTAAACAAATTATGGTTATGAAAGAAAGCTCAAGAATAAGACAAGCCTATGTTTTAGATAGAGGGCAATATGACCAACCAACAGATTCTGTTTTTCCAAACACACCTGAGGAAATTTTTCCTTTTACTGATGCATTTGAAAAAAATAGAATTGGTTTAGCAAAGTGGATAACACATCCTGATAATCCATTAACATCAAGAGTTACAGTAAATCGTTACTGGCAAAATCTTTTTGGTATAGGTATTGTTAAAACAGCTGAAGATTTTGGTAACCAAGGCGAGTTGCCATCACATCCTAAATTATTAGATTGGTTGGCAATACAATTTATTGAATCTGGTTGGGATGTTAAGGCTTTGCATAAATTAATAGTAATGTCTAATACCTACCAACAAAGTAGTTTAGCCAGTAATGAATTAATTGAAATTGATGGTGAAAATAGGTTGTTAGCCAGAGGGCCTTCAAAACGTTTGTCTGGTGAAATGTTAAGAGATAATGCGCTTTACGCTTCTGGTTTATTAAACGAAACTATTGGTGGAGAAAGTGTGCATCCGTATCAGCCGCCAGGGTTATGGCGTGTAACCGGTGATACTTATCCGCAAGGCGAAGGTGAAGCATTATACAGAAGAAGTATGTATACTATTTGGAAGCGTGCAGTACCACACCCAACAATTTCAACTTTTGATGTGCCTTCAAGAGATTTATGTACAACCCGAAGACAAGAAACAAACACACCATTACAGGCTTTAGTTTTACTCAATGATCCAACATTTGTTGAGGCTGCGAGAGTGTTAGGTAAAAAAATGGTAGAATATGATAGTGTAACTGAAGGTATTTCAAAAACGTATAAAAAACTAACAGGAAGATCTATCAAGAAAGAAGAATTAGCAATTCTTACAGATTTACAAAAATCTGAATTTGAAAAATTTAAAAATAACAACGCAAAAGCAAAAGGCTGGATAAGTATTGGTGAGCACAAATTAGACCCCAAAGACGATATAGCTTTAGTTGCAGCAAATGCGGTAGTAGCATCAACAATTATAAATTCTGATGCTTTTATTACAAAACGATAAATTAGTGTATTATGTGTGATCATCATGATATTTTAAGATCAAATAATAAAGATCTTCAAAGCGTAGAAAAACAAATTGATAGAAGGCATTTTTTAAAAAAAACGTCTTTAGGTATTGGCGCTTTAGCATTAGGTAGTTTATTAAATACCGAAAAGGCTTGGAGCTCAATTGGTGGAGCAGATAAAGCAATAAATAGTTTTACAAAAAATAAACTAGGTTTACCGCATCATTTGCCTAAAGCAAAGCGTATTATTTATTTGTTTCAAAGTGGTGGGCCATCACAACTAGATTTGTTTGATTATAAGCCAAAATTAGTTGATATGTTTGGTAAAGATTTACCAGAATCTGTTATTGGTGGTCAGCGGTTAACAGGTATGAGTGGTAGTCAAAGTTCATTGCCTGTAGCGCCATCGTTGTTCAAATTTAAGCAGTATGGAGAATCTAGGGCGTGGGTTAGTGAAATTATGCCACATTTATCTGAAGTGGTAGATGATTTATGTTTTGTGAAATCAATGCAAACAGATCAAATTAACCATACACCTGCAGTTACATTCATGCAAACAGGGCATCAACTACCCGGGCGTCCATCAATAGGTTCTTGGTTAAGTTATGGTTTGGGTTCCGATAATGAAAACTTACCAACATTTATTACCTTAATATCTAAAAACGGAAGTGGTCAACCGTTAAAAGCAGGTTTGTGGGGTAATGGGTTTTTGCCAACTGAACATCAAGGTGTGCAATTTCGATCAGGAAAAGACCCTGTGTTGTATTTAAATAATCCAGATAATTATGACGGAACAGATAGAAAGAAGATGCTTGATTACTTAGGTAAATTAAATTCTATTCAGCATGATGCCTATGGAGATCCGGAGATTCAATCTAGAATGGCGCAATATGAAATGGCTTTTAGAATGCAAACGTCTATACCTGAAGTAACAGATACTTCTGATGAGCCAGACCATGTTTTTGAAATGTATGGTAAAGATAGTAGAGATGCAGGAACGTATGCTGCAAATTGCTTAATGGCAAGAAAATTACTTGAAAAAGGGGTAAAGTTTGTACAATTATATCACCAAGGGTGGGATCAGCATATTGGTTGTCCTTGGGGTGTTAAAAATAAAGCTAAACAAACAGATCAAGCAACAGCAGCTTTAATTAAAGATTTGAAACAACGCGGTATGTTAGATGATACACTTGTTGTTTGGGGTGGTGAGTTTGGTAGAACCGTGTATTCACAAGGACAATTAACTGAAAAGAATTACGGTAGAGATCATCATCCAAAAGCTTTTACCATGTTTATGGCTGGTGCAGGTGTTAAACCTGGGTTTACTTACGGTGAAACCGATGATTTTAGCTATAACGTAACCAAAGATCCGGTTCATGTACATGATTTTCATGCAACATTGCTCCATTTATTTGGTGTAGACCATGAAAGACTAACTTTTAAACATCAGGGAAGGCGTTATAGGCTTACTGATGTGCACGGTCATGTGGTTAAAGATATATTAACATAAACAACAACTAAATTATAATAAACTATGTCTTCTAGAAGAAATTTTTTAAAGAAAACAGGATTGGCGGCTAGTGCTGCCTTAGCTTCGTCTTCATCGGTTTTTGGAGCTTCAATAATAACTAAAAAGCAAACTTCAAATCATTTTCTAAAAGAAACTGATACCATTTTAGGGCATGGTGATTATAAATATAAATTAACTAAAAATTGGGCGCAAATAAGTTCAACTAGAATACCATTACTTAATTGTCATGAAATGGTAATGGATAGCAAAGGGCGCTTAATTATGATAGGAGATCATCCTCAAAATAATATTTTAATTTTTGATAAATCAGGTAAGTTATTAGACTATTGGGGAACAGCCTATCAAGGTGGTCATGGCTTAACATTACATGATGAAGGTGGTGAAGATATGTTATATATAGCAGACTCTGGTTGGGCGCTAGGTAAAAATAACAAAATGATAAAACACAATGGTAGGGTAGCTAAAACAACTGTTGATGGTAAGGTTATTTTTGATATTGGTCACCCAGTAACTATTGGTGTTTACAAACCAGGAGAAGATTTTTGTCCTACAGAAACCGCTATTGGACCCAATGGTGATATTTATGTTGCTGATGGCTATGGACAAAGTAGAATTATTCAATATGATTTAAACGGAAGATACATCCGTCATTGGGGTGGTAGTGATAATCCAGATCCTAATTATAGGTTAATGAGCGCCCACGGTGTAGCAATAGATTATAGGGAAAAAGGAAATCCAATGGTAGTTTGTACATCACGTTCAGAGCAGTGTTTTAAGTATTTTACCCTAGATGGTAAATATGTAAAAACAGTAAAAATGCCAAATATGCAGGTGTGTAGAGCGGTTTTTGATGATGATAATTTATATGCCGGCGTTTGTTGGTCTCAGCCAAAGGTTGGTAAAACCAATTGGAAAGATCATACAGGTTTTGTTACCATTATGGAAGGCGATAAAGTGGTGTCTAATCCAGGAGGTACAGCGCCAGTTTATGAAAACGGCGAGCTTCAAAAAACGTATCAAATTGATGAAAAACCAATATTGCATGGTCATGATGTGTGTATAGATGAAGACAAAAATATTTACATATGCCAATGGAATGCTAATCATTCGGCACCATACAAATTAACACGTATATAAAGAATTTACATTATATTTTATGAGCCAAACTCCAGACTTTGTCTTGTTTTTAGGAAGATTTCATCCGTTAGTAGTACATCTTCCTATAGGATTTTTATTTTTTGCATTTGTTTTAGAAATCTTCGGAAAAAAGAAAAAATATGAAAATATAACAGTGGCTATTCCTTTAGCTTTAATGTTAGGTTTTCTTTCTGCATTAATAGCTTGTATTTTAGGTTACATGCTATCGCTTAGTGGAGATTATGATGAAAATATGCTTGATAGCCACTTTTGGTTTGGGGTATTTACAACTGTTTTAACTCTAGTAGCTTGGTTAATAAGGGTTGACAAAATAAAACTACCAAACAAAAACAAATTAAAAGCAAATATTTCAGCATTAACAGTTATAGTAATTTTATTAAGTGTTACAGGGCACTACGGAGGTAATTTAACTCATGGTAGTGATTATTTAACAAAGTATATGCCTTTTAATAAGAAAGAAGAAAAGGTATTAGTGCCTGTTGAAAAAGTTGAAGATGCTGTGGTTTTTGATTACTTGGTTGCGCCTATTTTAGATGCTAAATGTACTAGTTGCCATAACGAAAGCAAGAAAAAAGGTGGTTTGTCATTAATAGATTCTCTTTCTATAATGAAAGGAGGAAAAGGTGGTGAAGCTGTAGTTGTTGGTAGTGCCAATAAATCTGAAATTGTGAAACGCGTGTTGTTAGATCCGCATCATGAAGATTTTATGCCGCCCGAAGGGAAAACACCTTTAACAGAAGAAGAAATTGCTGTTATTACATACTGGATTAACAATGCTTTTGCTGGTTTTTCAAACACTGTTGGAGCCGTTAAAACACCTGAAAATATTACAAAAATAGCTTCTAATATGTTGGGTTTAAGTGCAGGAGCAGCTAAACAGGCAAGTTTAAAAGCGTTGCCTAAAATACCTGATGATGTTTTAAAAGAAATAGTAGCCCAAGGTTTCCGTGTGTCTGAATTAGTTTTTAATTCAAATATTTATGCCGTAGAGTTACCTGCAAATACTGTAACAGCTAATAATTCTTCAGAATTAAAATCGAAATTAGAAACTTTAGCAAAAATAAAGGATAATATTTTGTGGTTATATTTAGAAGATAATCAAATTACAGACAGTTACATTGATGATATAAATCAATTTAAAAATGTTCAAAAATTAAAACTGAATAAAAATAATATAACTGATGCTGGTATATCTAAAATTAATTTGCCGCAATTAGAAGTTTTAAATCTTTTTGGAACTAAAATTACAAAAGCAAGTTTACCAGTTTTAGCAAATATTAAAACCTTAAATAAAGTATATATCTGGAATACATCAATTTCTAAAGAAGATATTGAAAACACTAATTTAGAAAATGATGTACCAGATTTTGTTTTAAATTAAATATTATTCAGGTTCTTGTTCTGTTAGTTTAAATTTGTCAATAGCATGGTAAGCTGATCTTGCAGCAATTTCAACTGTATATTCTTTAGCTTCATCAAATCGAACATAAATTGAATGGAAATCGTTATCTGAAGTTCCGCTAGTCCATGTCCAAGCACCTCCGGTATTCATGTAAATTTTAAAGAATCCGTTACCATTTTCTCCTGCAGGGTTAGGTGTTTTACCTGACCCTTTTGGGTAAACAATACTGCCTTCTTTTTTTCCGTAAAAGTCATCTGCATCAGGGAATCTTAACCAGCTATCATTGTGCTCAGTTGTAGGGTTGCTTGGTTCAACTTTAGCTATGTACGAGCTCCAGTTAAATTGATACGTTCCTGCTCTAGGTACATTAATTTTATAAGTAAGTCTGCCTGCGTTTCCAATATTAGCATCTCCTTTCCAAAATTGATTTGGGCCTTCCCAAACTATATAGCCTTCTCCTGTAAAGCCTTCTATAGTTGTTTTAAGTTTCCAATCTCCACTAAGTGTGGCTGTTTCAGTTTCAACTTCAATTATTTCAGCTACAAATACTTCGTCTTCTTCGCATTCACAAGTATCAGCATTTAATGTAAATCCATCTTCACAAGTTCTTGTACATTCGCATTCACAAAGATCCTCATCAAGAGTGAATCCGTCTTCACAGGTAAGTGTACATGGTTCGGGTTCGCACTCACATTTGTCTGCGTTCAGTATAAATCCTTCAGTACATGTTTTTTCACAAGTGGCTTCTTCTTCAGAGTTTGAATCGCTGCTACTGCAAGAAAATATTATTAGTACTATTACTAATAAATAAGAGATTTTGTAATACGGTTTTTTAGTTTTTTTTTTCATGTGGTTTAAAAGTTTAGTTTGTTTGATTTCAAAGTTTTAACATTACTTATGAATATTTAGTAACAAATGATTAAATGTGTAAAACAAATGATTTTAGAAGATGTAAGTTAATCATTATTTGTTTTGAAAGATAAATTTTATATTTCCTTTGTTGTTAAATTTCCTTTTGAAAATTATAGGTAAATAGACTTTTTTAAAGGTTGATATTTAAAGCTTTTGTGTTTGTTTTTACAGACATGTGGCTCAAATTAGAGTATATTTAGATTTATTTTTGCTAGTATAGTTTTTGTCAAGTTTCAAATTAAGCATTTAGAGTGTTGTATTTTTACATTTGGAATGCATTTAATAATGCATAATTATACTAATCAGCATAACTTACAACTAAATGAAAAAAAAGGTAAATTTTATAACTACATTATTATTAACATTAATTATGGCGGGGTGTAACTCACAGCAATCACAACAAAATGCAAAAGAGTCAGGTGCCTCAAGTGAAGAAGCTATGAATATAACAAAAGAACAATTAGATCACTTAGGAATTACAGATGTAAATCATTTAAGTGCAGCATCAAAAAGAGCATTAAAATGGCCTACAGATTTAGGGAATGAATGGTTTATTGAATTTGGTCCGTTAAAGCCATTAAAAGGCGATTTAGCTTATGAGGAAGGTGTTGTAAGAAGAGACCCCAGTGCTATGATTAAGCATAATGGAAAATACTATGTTTGGTACTCTAAAAGTACAGGCGAAACCCAAGGTTTTGGAGGAGATATTGAAAACGAAAAAGTATTTCCTTGGGATAGATGTGATATTTGGTATGCAACATCAGAAGATGGTTGGACGTGGAAAGAAGAAGGTATTGCTGTTAAAAGAGGTGAAAAAGGTGCGTATGATGATAGATCTGTGTTCACTGTAGAAATTATGGAGCATGATGGAAAATACTATTTGTGCTATCAAACAGTTAAATCACCTTATAATGTAAGAGTTAAAAATCAAGTAGGGTTATCTTGGGCAGAATCACCTGATGGTCCTTGGACTAAACTTGATGAACCAATTTTAAGTCCTGCAGATAATGGTATTTGGAAAGGAGATAATTTGCAAGATAGAAGTATGGTTGAGAAAAAAGGCGATTTTGATAGCCATAAAGTGCATGACCCTTGCATAATTCCTTACAAAGGTAAATTTTACTTATATTACAAAGGAGAGCAAATGGGAGAAGAAATTACCTTTGGTGGTCGTCAAATACGCCATGGAGTTGCCATTGCCGATAACCCTTTAGGTCCGTATGTAAAATCACCTTATAATCCTATTAGTAATAGCGGTCATGAAATTTGTGTATGGCCATACAATGGCGGTATAGCATCATTAATTACTACCGATGGTCCTGAAAAAAATACTATTCAGTGGGCGCCAGATGGTATTAATTTTGAAATAATGTCAGTGCTTAAAAGTGTAGATGCTCATGCTATTGGGTTGAACAGGACTGCAGATGTTGAAAAAGAACCAACCGAAATTTTACGTTGGGGTTTAACACATGTATACAATAGTTGGCATTACCAAAGTATTATGAGGTTTTCTTCTAAAAGAAGAACGGCTCATACTGCTCCAGGAGAAGTAAAAGAAAGCAAGAAATAATAAGTTTATTACTTAAACCGTATTTAATTGGCTGTGATTTATCATAGCCAATTTTTTTATTTGTTAACTAATCTTATTTTTGCTCAACTACATAAATAAGATATGAATAAAGATAGTAATGATGCTAAGCCAAATTATAATGTTCCTAATTTAGAACGAGGTTTATTAATTATAGAATTATTGGCAAATCATTCAAAAGGCCTAACGTTAACTGAAATAATAGATGTTCTAGATATTTCAAAAACAAGTGCTTTTAGAATAATAAACACGTTAATTTTTAAAAACTATCTCCAAAAAAACGAAACAACCAAAAAAATAACACTTTCTAGAAAAATGCTTACGCTAGGTATTTCATCAATGAATGAGCAAAGTATAGTAGAAATGTCTATTGATGTAATGCGTGCTTTAAGAGATGAACTTAAAGAGTCTGTAATGCTAGGTGTTATTTTAGGATCTAAAAAAGGTACAATTTTAGAGCAAGTTTCATCATCTTATCCAGTTAAATTATTTGTTGAGCGTGGTACGCAATTTAACTTGCACAGTTCTGTTGGAGGCAAGTCAATTTTAGCTTTTTTGCCTGACGAAGAGTCTGATAGTATTATAAAACAAATGACACTAACTAAGTACACAAAAAACACCATAACATCAAAAGTAACATTCAGGGAGCAACTAAAAGATGTAAAAAAGAAAGGATACGCTATAGATAATGGCGAAGATATTCAAGGTATTCATTGCATAGGTGCGCCAATTTTTGATGAGTATGGCTATCCGGTGGCTTCACTATGGATAACAGCACCACACGGTAGGTTGCCACATGACGAGTTTCATAAAAAAGGTAAAATTGTATCAAAATACGCTCTAGATATTTCTGAAAAATTAGGGTATGTAGCAACCTAATAACAGGTGTTTGTAAGTCTTCCTTTAAAGTTTGCTTTTTAATATTTTTTTAAGAATAATGGTTGTGTTAATTTCCTCAACATAATCAAAACTAAAGCAGTATGTAAATTTTAAATATTTTATAATTAACCATTAACAAAATTTTATATATTTGTTTCAAATAATAAACTAATTCCTTATTTGAAACTTTTTGGTGTTTTGTTGTTATTTTGGTTAAATGTGTTTTTTTTGTATATAAATCTTATTTTTATATTTGAAAAACTAAATATGTTGCTTTAAAAATCATTTGTCATAGTAATAATGAAAAACAAGAAGTAATATTGTTAAATAGTAAAAATTAAAAGTTTCAATAATTAGTTAAATTAAATTAAAATGATAGCAACACAATACGAAGGAAACAAAACCTTTTCGGTTGTAGAAAAGCAAATTGAAACTCCAGCAGCAGGCGAAGTAAGAATTAAAGTAGCCTATTCAGGAGTTTGTGGTACAGATGTGCACATCTACCACGGTATGATGGATAAACGTGTGGCAATGCCACAAACTATTGGGCATGAAATGTCTGGTGTAATTGATGCTGTTGGTGAAGGTGTTGAAGGCTTTGTTGAAGGAGATAAAGTTGTGGTTCGTCCTTTAGATGACCGTAAAGTTAAACCTTCAGACAAGGGTTTCAATCACATTTGCGAAGAGTTAAATTTCATAGGTATTGATAGCCCTGGTTCAATGCAACAATATTGGAATGTGCCAGCATTTGTGCTTCATAAGTTAAAAGAAAACACAGATTTAAAATTAGCAGCTTTAATTGAACCATTATCTGTAGCTACGCACGATGTACGTTTAAGTGGCTTAAAAGCAGGTGAAACCGCAGTTATTTTAGGTGGTGGTCCAATAGGTCTTTTGGTGGCTATGGTTGCTAAAGAAGTTGGTGCCCAGGTCATTATTTCTGAGGTTAACCCAACAAGAATTGCAAAAGCCAAATCTATGGGGCTTGAAGCTGTAAGTCCTTTAGATGTTGATTTAGTTGAATATGTAAAAGGGAAAACTGAAGGCGGATTAGCCGATGTTGTTTTTGAAGTGGCAGGTGTTCAACCAGCACTAGATATAATGACAGAGGTTGCAGGCATAAGAGGTAGAATTGTAATGGTGGCAATCCATGGGCAGCCAAAACCTGTAAATTTATTTAAGTTTTTCTGGAAAGAATTAAAGTTAATTGGTGCACGTGTTTATGAAAAAGAAGATTATGAAAAATCAATTGCATTAATAACAGCAAATGAATTGCCTTTTGAAGACATGATTACAGATGTGCAACCGTTGTCTAATATTCAAAAAGTGTTTGAAAATATAGATAACAATCCTGATGGCATGAAAGTTTTAATGGATTGCCAACTTTAAAAAATTATTAAGCAGTTAGTCTGTGTATAAAAAACAGATTGATAGTTAACATCAACAAAAAAATATAAAAATGAGTATTTTAAATAAATTTAGTGTAGAAGGAAAAACAGCATTAGTAACAGGGTGTAAACGAGGTATTGGTATGGCAATGGCTATTGGTTTAGCAGAAGCAGGAGCCAATATTATTGGTGTTTCGGCATCATTAGAGTTAGAAGGTAGTGAGGTGTCTAAAGAAGTAGAGGCTAGAGGTAAAAAATTTAGTGCTTATCAGTGCGATTTTTCTAACAGAGAATCATTGTATGCGTTTATTAAGGCGGTAAAAGCCGATCATCCTCAAATTGATATTCTAGTAAATAATGCGGGTACAATTTTAAGAACACCGGCTGCCGATCATCCAGACGATATGTGGGATAAAGTAATTGAGGTTAACCAAAACGCACAATTTATATTAACCAGGGAAATTGGAAAAGAAATGGTAAATAGAGGTAGCGGAAAGGTAATTTTCACGGCATCATTATTAACGTTCCAGGGTGGAATTACTGTGCCAGGTTATGCAGCAAGTAAAGGTGCTATTGGTCAGTTAACTATGGCATTTGCCAATGAGTGGGCAGGTAAAGGTGTAAATGTAAATGCTATTGCTCCAGGTTATATTTCTACAGACAATACAGAGGCATTACGAAATGACCCTGTAAGATCAGAGTCAATTTTATCAAGAATTCCAGCAGGCCGTTGGGGTAATCCTGAAGATTTTGCAGGCCCAACCGTATTTTTAGCTTCAGAAGCAGCAGCTTACATGAATGGAGCTATCGTGCTTGTAGACGGTGGTTGGATGGGTAGATAAAACTTAACATAAACATTAATTATTTTATTAATGACTATTTCAAAACTAAACTTTACTAAACTATGCTTATTACTTTTGGTGATTACATCTTGTAGTCACCAAAAAGTAGTGGCACAAAAGCCTAATATTCTGTTCATTTTTTCTGATGATGCAGGATACGCTGATTTCGGATTTCAAGGAAGCAAAGATTTTAGCACTCCCAATTTAGATGCTTTAGCAAAAACAGGGGTAAAGTTTACCCAAGCATACGTGTCTGCAGCTGTTTGTGGTCCCTCACGAGCAGGATTATTAACTGGTAAATATCAGCAGAAATTTGGGTTTGAAGAAAACAATGTAAAAGGGTATATGAGCAGTTCATCACGCTATTTAGGTGATAAAATGGGATTGCCTTTAAATCAAGTTACGGTAGCAGATTACCTTAAAAAGTTAGGTTATAAAACAGCTGTTTTTGGTAAATGGCATATGGGACATGCCGATGAATTTCATCCTTTAAAAAGAGGGTTTGATGAATTTGTAGGTTTTAGAAGTGGTGCTAGAAGCTATTGGGCTTATAATGACGAAGACCCATCAGGTGAAATAGAAAAATACCTAGAGTACGGATTTGGTAAATACAATGAACAACCAGAAAAGTACATGACAGATATTTTAGCAGATGAAACAGTGGCGTTTATTGAACGCAATAAAGAGCGCCCATTTTTTGCTTATTTGTCATTCAATGCAGTACATACGCCTATGGAAGCCCGTAAAGATGATTTAGAAAAAGTTCCAACGCATTTAACAGGCAGGCGCAGAACTTTAGCAGCCATGACTATTGGTATGGATAGGGCTATTGGGCGTGTACTCAATAAAATAAAAGAACTTGGGCTAAGTAAAAATACCTTAATAGTTTTTTCAAATGATAACGGAGGCCCTTCAGATACCAATCATTCATCTAATCACCCGTTAAGTGGTACAAAAGCAAATCATTTAGAAGGCGGTATTCGTGTGCCTTTTTTAATGTCTTGGCAAGGTGTGTTAACGCCCAATACAATATATAATAACCCAGTTTCTACTTTAGATTTATTGCCAACATTTGTAAATGTAGCAGGAGGTAATGCTTCACAAATTGATGGGTTAGATGGTGTTGATTTACTACCATTTGTAAAAGGAGAAATAAATGAAAAACCACACAAAACGCTCTTTTGGAAAAAAGAAAACAGAGCAGCCGTTCGTCATAATGAATGGAAATTAATTCGCTTTCCAGATAGGCCTGCTGAACTTTATAATATAGAAGAAGATATTTCTGAAGTAAACGATTTAGCATCAGAAAAACCAGAATTAGTCCGAGAGTTATATAAAAAACTATTTGAGTGGGAACTCACTTTAGATAGACCACTTTGGCAACTAAAACGCCTTTATGAAGGAAAGGCAGCTGAAAGAATGGATAATCATAGAAAACCAAAAATTAAAAAATAAATTACTAAATATTATGGGGCAAGTTAAAGAATACCAGTTGTTTATAAACGGAGAGTGGAAAACCTCTGCATCTGGAGAAACTATTGATATTATAAGTCCTTCTACTGAAGAAGTAGTGGCTAAAGTGCAAAATGGTACAGCTGAAGAGGCTATTGAAGCCTTAAAAGCAGCCGAAGCAGCTCAAAAAGAATGGAAAAAATTACCTGCACGTACCAGAGCAGATTATATGTATGCTTTAGCAGATGAAATAGATGCCAACAATGAGCGTTTAGCTGTATTATTAACAAAAGAGCAAGGTAAACTTTTAAAAGTTGCACGTTTTGAAGTGCAAGTTACAGCATCGTTTATTAGATATGCTGCCGAAGGAGCGCGTAGAATTGAAGGCGATATCATTCCTTCTGATAATCCAAACGAACAAATCTGGATTCAAAAAATACCAAAGGGTGTTGTTGTGGCAATTACAGCTTGGAATTTCCCATTAGCACTAGCAGGTCGTAAATTAGGGCCAGCATTAGTAGCCGGTAATTCAATTGTAATAAAACCTACTTCCGAAACGCCAATAGCAACACTAGAGTTAGGAGATTTAGCAAATAAAGTAGGCATTCCAAAAGGTGTTATTAACATACTTACAGGCCCAGGACGAGCCATGGGTAATGCACTTGTTGAAAGCCCAATAACTAAAATGATAACCATGACGGGCTCTACACCCGTAGGGCAATCTATTGCTCGTGCTGCAGCTAATAATTTAACACATGTACAGTTAGAATTAGGAGGTAAAGCACCATTTATTGCATTTGCCGATGCTAATATTGATGCAGCCGTAGATGCAGCATTGCATTCTCGTTTTGATAACTGTGGACAAGTTTGTACATGTAATGAGCGTATGTATATTCACGAAGATATTTACGATGTATTCATGGAGAAATTCTTAGCTAAAGTGGCTCAAATAAAAGTTGGAGATCCAATGCTAGAAGAAACTGATATGGGCCCAAAAGTAAATGCTTCAGAATTAAAGCATATGGAACATTTAGTAGAGGTATCAGTAAAAGAAGGTGCTACTATTGCTGCTGGAGGTAAAAAACCAGAAGGAAAAGAATTTGAAAAAGGTTACTGGTTTGAACCAACGGTTTTAACCAATGTAACACAAAATATGACTATTGTTCATGAAGAATCATTCGGACCAATTTTGCCTGTATTAAAATTTAAAACGTTTGATGAGGTTATTGGATATGCTAATGATTGTGAATACGGATTAGCAGCCATGGTATTTACCAATGATATGAATACCATTATGAAATGTAATGATGAATTAGAATATGGCGAAATATACGTAAACCGTGGTCATGGAGAGCAACACCAAGGGTTCCATAACGGCTATAAATTATCTGGTTCAGGTGGTGAAGATGGAAAATATGGTTTTGAACAATATTTAGAAAAGAAAACATTTTACATAAAACACACAGTTTAATTTAGTTTGCTTTACTTATAAATGAGAAATTACAGTATCTTATTTATACTTTTTTTGAATTCACTTATGGGCTTACAAGCCCAAGGTGAATTTAAGTGGTTTGATGAATCTATAGCTTTTGAAACGCGTGCAGATTTATTAATACAAGCCATGACGCTTGAAGAAAAGTGTAGTCAGTTTACATCAAGCTCACCAGCAATTAAACGCTTGGGCGTACCAGAATACGATTGGTGGAACGAATCTTTGCATGGTGTAGCTAGAAACGGTAAGGCTACTATTTTTCCTCAAGGTATTGCAATGGGAGCAACCTTCAATCCTGATTTAATTAAAGAAGTGGCATCTGCTATAACAGATGAAGCCAGAGCTAAATTTCAGGTATCATTAGCAATAAATAATAGAGGTAAATATGCAGGTTTAACTTTTTGGTCTCCTAATGTAAATTTGTTTAGAGACCCTCGTTGGGGGCGCGGGCAAGAAACATATGGAGAAGACCCTTATTTAATGTCTAAAATAGGTGTAGCCTATGTTCAAGGTATTCAAGGAGATCATACTAAATACTTAAAAGCTGCAGCTTGTGCTAAGCATTTTGCGGTACATTCTGGTCCTGAAGAATTACGACATAGCTTTAATGCTGTTCCCTCAAAGTTAGATTTATATGAAACCTATTTTCCTGCTTTTGAGGCTTTGGTAAAAGAGGCTAAAGTTGAAGGAGTCATGGGGGCATATAATGCTGTTTACGGAGAGCCAGCAACATCAAGTATGTTTTTAATGGATCAAATTCTTAAAAAAGAATGGGGTTTTAACGGTTATATAGTATCAGATTGTGGTGCCCTAGGTGACATTTTAAAAGGCCATAACAAAGCAAAAACAGCCGAAGAAGCATCAGCTTTAGCAATGTTAGCAGGTGTTAATTTAAATTGTGGCTGGGTTTACAAAGCTGGATTAAAAAAAGCTGTAGATAAAGGGTTAATTAAAGAAGAGCTAATTAATAAACGTTTAAAACAATTGTATTTAACACGATTTAAACTTGGTTTTTTTGATAAAACTGAAAGTAATCCATACAACAGTTTAGGAACCGAGGTTATTAACTCTCAAAAACATAAAGATTTAGCAAGAAAAGTAGCGCAGCAATCCATTGTGCTTCTTAAAAATAAAAACAATGTACTTCCTCTAAAAAAAGATATTAAGTCATTATATGTTACTGGAGCGTTTTCGTCTTCTACAAATATTTTAATGGCTAATTATTACGGCATGTCATCAAATTTAGTAACAGTTTTAGAGGGTGTTACAGAAAAAGTTTCATTGGGTACGTCATTAAATTACAGGCAAGGTGTACTGCCTTTTACTTCAAATTTAAACCCTAAAAATTGGGCGCCAAATGTTGCTAAAGAAGTTGAAGCTACCATATTAGTGGCTGGTATATCTAATGAAATTGAAGGCGAAGAGGTTGATGCTATTGCTTCAGAAACAAAAGGAGATAGAACACATTTACAACTACCTAAAAGTCAAATAGACTACATAAAAGAAATAAGCGAAAAGAAAAAAGGGCCATTAATTTTAGTAATAGGAACAGGTAGTGCGGTTTCTCTAGAAGAAGTTGAGCCTTTGGTTGACGCTATTGTTTTAATGTGGTATCCAGGAGAACAAGGCGGTAATGCCGTAGCCGATGTATTGTTTGGTGATGTTGCTCCATCTGGTCATTTACCTGTAACGTTTCCAAAAAATGTAAATCAATTACCTCCTTTTGATGATTACAGTATGAAAGGCAGAACGTATAAATATATGGTAAAAGAGCCAATGTATCCGTTTGGTTTTGGGTTAAGTTATGGAGAAACATATTTAGAAAACGCTGTTTTTAATTCCAATAAACTAAAGAAAAATAAAGAAGCCTTTGAGGTGGCTGTAGATATTACAAATAAAAGTAATTTGAATTTAGAAGATGTTGTACAAGTATACTTGGTTCCTGAAGACACAAAAGGTTATTTGCCTTTTTATGCTTTAAAAGCATTTAAAAGAGTAGCTTTAAAACCAAGAGAAAAGCAAACAATAAGTTTTATAATTTCTAATAAAAGCTTTTTACAAACCAACTTAAACGGCGAAAAAGAATGGATAAAAGGCAATTACAAAATTATTATTAGTAATGCCTTACCAAGTAAAAGAAGTAAAGATTTAGGAGCAGCTACCCCTGTAGAGCTTCCAATAATATTAAAATAAAAAATGAGTACAAAAATTTCAAAAGTACAAGCACGTTTATTTGAGGTGCCTTTACCAGAAGTAATGTCTGATGCTAAACACGGAGATCATTATCATTTTGAGTTAGTTACTGTTACTATTACTTTAGAAGATGGTAGCGAAGGCACAGGTTATACCTACACAGGAGGCAAAGGCGGTAGAGCCATTAAAGCCATGATTGATTATGATTTTGATGTGTTAGTAGGTAAAGACGGAACAGATATAGATGGTATTTATGATTTTTTAGAGTGGCACATTCATTATGTTGGTCGTGGTGGTATTGCATCATTTGCAATTTCAGCAGTAGATATTGCACTTTGGGATATTAAATGCAAAAAAGCAAACCAACCATTATGGAAAATGGCAGGAGGCGTAAATAATACCTGTAAAGCCTATTGTGGTGGTATAGATTTAATGTTTCCTATAGAAAAGCTTTTACGCAACATGCAAAACTACCTAGATAGAGGTTACAAAGCTGTAAAAATAAAAATAGGTAGAGATAATTTAGAAGAAGATTTAGAGCGAATTAAAGCAGTAAGAGAATTTATTGGGCCTGATGTAACTTTTATGGTTGATGCTAATTACTCCATGGATGTTGAAAAAGCTATTAAAGCTATTGAAGGTTTTAAACAGTACAATATTACTTGGTTTGAAGAGCCTATCATTCCTGATAATTATAAAGGTTTTGGAGAAATTGTAGACAGAACTGGTTTTCCATTAGCTATGGGCGAAAACCTACACACAATTCATGAGTTTGAGTACGCTATGGAACAAGCTAAACTATCATTTGTACAACCCGATGCTTCTAATTGTGGTGGTGTAACAGGATGGTTAGCAGCAGCAAGATTAGCTAATAAACATGGTATTCCTGCATGCTCACATGGTATGCAAGAGCTTCATGTAAGTTTGGTGTCAGCACAACCAAATTCTGGTTGGTTAGAAGTACACAGTTTCCCTATTGATGAGTATACAACCAGACCACTAGTGGTTGAAAACCACAGAGCTGTAGCGCCAGATTATCCTGGTGTTGGGGTGATTTTTAATTGGGAAAAGTTAGCACCCTTCGAAAAAAAATAAAACAAAACTAAATAAGACATATGAGTGTAACTAAAACTTCTTTTGGAAACTACAACGATGTAGATATACAACAGTTTACCTTATCAAATGATAATGGAATGGCAGTAAAAATTACTAACTACGGTGCTACCATAACATCTTTAAAAGTACCAGTTGATGGTGAGTTAAGAGAAGTTGCCTGCGGTTTTGATGCTTTAAGCGGTTATTTTTCTGAAGATTACAAAAATAATGCACCTTATTTTGGCTGTACTGTTGGTCGTTATTGTTCGCAAATCAAAGATTCAAAATTCACCCTAAATGATAAAACATATAGTTTAGCTGATAATTGCGGACCAAATAATTTACATGGTGGTGCAGTTGGTTTTGATAAAAAAATATGGGATGCTGAGGTTATAACTATTCAGGGAGCATCTGCTGCACTAAAAATGCGTCTTAAAAGTAAAGATTTAGAAGAAGGATTTCCAGGGAATGTTGATGTATCTGTAGTTTTTAGTATTAATAATGCTAATGAACTTCATATAAATTATGAGGCAACACCTGATGCTGATACGCCACTATCATTAACCAATCACACGTATTTTAATTTAAGCGGATTTTCTGAAAGTATAGAAAACCACAAAGTGCAAGTTAATACTAATAAACGTTTAGAAACTGACGAAACTGGTGCTGCTACAGGCGTTATTTTAAAACTTAATAATAAAGCAGACGATTTGCGTCAGCCAAAACGAATTGCTGATGTACATCAAGCTATGGGTGATGGTTTTGAGCATTTTTACGTGTTTGATAATCCAAATGCAAATCTCATTCAAACGGCAGTTATTACAAATTCGGTAGGTGATTTAAGTTTAGAAGTATACTCAACCGAGCCAAGTATGTTGCTTTACACGGGCAAATATACATCCAATGATTTAAAACGAGAAGATGGCACCCAATTTGGAAAATATAGAGGTTTTTGTTGTGAAACGCATCGTTATCCAAACGGTCCAAATATTCAAAATTCACCAGGTTCAATAACCAAGGCAGGTGAAACGTTTACAAGTACAACAATTTTTAAGTTTAAAAACTAATTACTAACTAATACTAATTATTATGATTACAGGTGTTTTATTTGCCATTTTAGCAGGCTTATTACTAGGTTTATACGCATTACCTGAAAAGTTTACCAAAGATTATGAGTTTGAAAATACATGGAGTATGTTCTTTGCCATAAATACTTTTGTGGTACCTAATGTAGCTGCCTTTTTATTAATTGATGGTTTTACAGATATTTTAGCAGCTATTCCTTCTGATGTGTTAATTGGTATGGTTGTATCAAGTGTAGCATGGGGTATAGGTGCAATGATGTGGGGAAAAGCCATTAACTACATAGGGTTGTCATTAGGGTTTTCAATATTTATAGGTACCATTATTTTGGTAGGCTCATTAATACCATTTTTTGTAAATGGTGTACCCGCAACTAATATATTTTTAACAATTTTGGCTGGTTTGTTAGTGGTACTGGTAGGTGTTATGGCAAACGGTAGAGCTGGTATTATTCGTCAAAAAGATGAAGCAGGTAATACAAACAATGAAGAAAAGAAAAGCGGCTCTATAATAACAGGTATTTTAATTGCAGTAGTTGGGGGGTTATTAGCAACTGGCTTCAGTTTTGCAAATTCTTACGGAGCAGAAATTATAGATAAGGCTTCTCAAGCACAAGGCAATCCTTCTTGGAAAAGTGCTATTGCTGTTATGTATGTTATTTACATGGCTGGTGGTGTTGCTATAGCTATATATTTTGCACAACAATTAACAGCAAAAAAGTTGTGGGGTAAATTTAAAACACCGCATTTGGGTAAAAACTTATTATTAACCACCATAATGGGGATTTTTAACTTTGCAGCATCAGTAGTTTTTGCATATGCAGCCTTTAAATTAGGTGAGTTAGGTGGTAGTATTGGGTATGCAATATTTAATACAGCCTGTGTTGTTACTGCTATTGTAAGTGGTTTAATTACTAAAGAGTGGGTTAAAGCATCAGCTAAAGCTAAAAACTTTTTATACATAGGCTTAACTTGTATGGTTGTAGGTATTATTATTGTAGCCTATTCTAATAGTTTAGCAGCTTAATAATATAATTTAAATAATTAAAAGGCGCATTGTTAATTACAATGCGCCTTTTTGTATATAAAAAGTAAAGTAGTAATTATTGGTCAAATTAGCGGGGTAACTAATCTAGCTTATAAAATGTATGATAGCTTTTATTAAGTTTGAAAAAATGAAACATTTGTTATCGTTATTGAAACAAATATGGTGTATAAACAATGACTAAATTTTTATTTTGCAGCATAAACTAAATTCACATTAAATGAAATTGAACATGTACCATTTAGCTACCTTTTGTTTGGTGGCATTAATATTCTCTAGCTGTAAAAAAGAGAAAAAAGTATATGCTGATGTTATTTACACAAAACCAGCAATAGTTAAAGATCCGCCAATAGATTTTCTATCACCCGAAGAAAGTATTAAAACCATGCATTTGCCTGAGGGTTACAGGGTAGAACTTGTTGCTAGTGAACCTATGATAAATGAGCCCGTAGCTATTGAATGGGATGGAAACGGAAAAATGTATGTGGCAGAAATGCTTACTTACATGCAAGATGTTGATGGTACCAACCAACAGAAACCTTGGAGTAGAATTTCAGTTTTAGAAGATTTAGATAACGATGGTAAAATGGATAAAAGTACCGTTTTTATTGATAGTATTATTCTACCAAGAATTATAATGCCGTTAGACGATAGACTTATTGTTGGTGAAACTTACAACCGACATATTTGGAGTTATAGAGATACTGATGGAGATAATGTAGCCGATGAAAAAATTAAACTTTTAGATGCACCAAAGCGCGATAATTCTAATTTAGAGCACCAATCTGCTAGCATGCTTTGGGGTATTGATAATTGGTTATATTTATCAAAAAACTCTATTCGCTACAGGTTTACCAGAGGAAAAATTGAAGCAGATACTTTACAAGATGCTCCTAATGGTCAATGGGGGTTAACACAAGATGAAATAGGTCAATTATATTACTCTAGTGCAGGAGGTGAAGTACCAGCATTAGGTTACCAACAACACCCATACTACGGTACTTTAGAATTAGAAGGAAAATGGGAAGAAGGTTTTGAGCAAGTATGGCCCATTACAGGAACACCCGATGTTCAAGGCGGCTTAAAAAGGTTGCGAGAAGATGGTACACTTAACCATTTTACAGCAAGTTGTGGGCAAGCTATTTATTTAGGAGATAAATTACCACCAAATCTTTACGGTGACTTGTTTATCCCTGAGCCTGTTGGAAGATTAATTAGACGTGCAAAAGTTGAAAACATAAATGGTAAAAAAGTACTTAAAAACCCATACGAACAAACAGAATTTTTAGCCTCTACTGATATGAATTTCAGACCTGTTGATACTAAAACAGGGCCCGATGGTTGTTTATATATAGTAGATATGTACCGAGGTATTATTCAGGAAGGAAACTGGACCCGAAAAGGTAGCTTTTTAAGACCTGTAATTGAAGAAAAAGGACTGGATAAAAACATAGGTAAAGGTAGAATTTATAGAATTGTGCATGATGAAATTAAACCTTCAAAAGTAGAAAACCTTTTAGATAAATCGGCCAAATCATTATTGCCATATTTAGGGCATGCCAACGGTTGGTACAGGCTTAATGCACAAAAACTTATTATTTTAAAGAAAGATACATCGGTAATTCCAAAACTTCAAAGTATGGCTTCTAAGGGTAAGCCGCTGGAAAGACTACATGCTTTATGGACACTAGAAGGGTTAGATGCTATAAATGAAAGTACAGTACTTAAAGCTTTAAAAGATGAAGATGCACGTGTAAAACAAGCTGCTTTAAGGTTAAGTGAAGCTTTTCATGCTAAGGGCAATGCAGCAATTTTTTCTGCATTAGCAAGCATGAAAACAGATACAGATATTAATGTTATAGTACAGTTGCTATTGTCACTTAGGGCCAACAAAACACCTGAAGTTAAAAGCCTAATTAAAGAAATTATGGCTGCTCATCCAAACAATGAAGTTGTAAAAGTTACAGGAGAAGAAGGCATAAAAGAAGTGCCACCCGTAATAGAGCAACTAAAAAAGAAATATGTTTTAGAAAACTCGCATGTTAGAAAAAATATCATTGAAGGTTACAAAAACTATAACAGCATATGTGCAGCTTGCCATGGTAAAAATGGCGAAGGTATTGATGGTTTAGCACCAGCGTTAGTTGGCTCACCAAGAGTAAAAGGCAATAAAGATATTACCACCAAAATTATACTTAATGGCTTAACAGGGCCTATTGACGGGAAAACCTATTCTGGTGTTATGGTTGGTATGAAACACCAAGATAATGATTGGTTAGCCAGCGTTTTAACTTACGTAAGAAAAGAGTTTAACAACGCATCTCCTGTTGGTGGTTGGCAAGTGCAACAAATAAGAAGCCAAATTAAAAATAAAGAAGATTATTTTACTATTAAAGAATTATATAAAAACAAATAAACATGCGTAAAAACACCACCACATTCATTTTTTTAGCAATGTTATTGCTAGTGTTTCAAACAACTAAAGCACAAACAATAAAAGGCGAATTAAAAAAATGGCATAAAATAACCTTAGAGTTTGAAGGCCCAGAAACATCAGAAAATGCAGAAGATAATCCGTTTTTAAACTACAAACTAGATGTAACCTTCACACATAAAAATTCTGGAAAAAATTATACAATTCCAGGGTATTTTGCAGCCGATGGTAATGCCGCCAACACAAGTGCCACAAAAGGTAATGTTTGGCGTGTACATTTTGCCGCCGATGCTGTTGGTGAGTGGCATTATAAAGTACGGTTTGTAAAAGATAAATGGGCTGCGGTACGTGTTTCTAATAAGTTGAAGTCTGCCGGATTTATGGATAATAAAGAAGGATCTTTTGTAGTTGAAAACACCGATAAAACAGGTAGAGATATGCGTGCTAAAGGAAGACTGCAGTACGTTGGCGAGCGTTATTTGAAGTTTGCTGAAACCGGTGAATACTTTTTGAAATGTGGAGCAGATGCCCCTGAGAATTTTTTAGCTTATGAAGAATTTGATGGTACATTTCATAATGACGGATTTAAAGATGATTTAGTAAAATCATGGGAAGCACATGAAAAAGACTGGAAACAAGGAAATCCAACATGGCAAAACGGAAAAGGAAAAGATATTATTGGTGCTGTAAATTACCTAGCATCAAAAGGTATGAATGTGTTTTCTTTTATTACTATGAATATTGAAGGTGATGATAAAAACGTATTTCCATACACAGATTATAATACAAAAGATAGGTTTGATGTTTCAAAATTAGATCAATGGGAAATTATTTTTGAACACGCCGGTGCTTTGGGTATGTTTTTACATTTCAAAACCTTAGAGGCTGAAAACCAAGGCTTGTTAGATAATGGTGGTGTTGGTTTATACACCAAGCTATATTACCGAGAGCTAATTGCACGTTTTGGACACCATTTGGCTTTAAATTGGAATTTATGTGAAGAAACTGGCGATTGGCAAAATCCACCACGTACTTTTCCAGTAGATGTACAAGGGCGTTTAACATTAGCAAATTATGTAAGTGAAATAGATCCTTATAAGCATCATATTGTAATTCATAATGGTAATTGGTTTACAGGTGTTTACGGAAAAAACAGTAAATTTACAGGGGCCTCTTTACAAACTAATAAAGCCGATTTTAGCAATGTTCATAATAGTGTTTTACGTATTTTGAAAGAAGCTGAAGCTGAAGGTAAAACTTGGGCCGTAGCTTGTGATGAACCTGGTGATGCCCAACATTCATTATTACCTGATGATGAAGATCCTGAGCATAATGATGCTAGAAAAAACGGACTTTGGGGTGCTATGATGGCAGGTGCTTGGGGCACTGAGTGGTACTTTGGCTATAAGCATGCACACTCAGATTTAACATGTGAAGATTACCGCTCAAGAGATTTATTCTGGGACCAAGGAAAAATTTGTTTAGATTTTTTTAATGATAACAAGATTCCTGTTGCTAAAATGCTATCAAATGATACTTTAATATCAACAAAAGGTGATTATGTTTTAGCTAATGAAGGTGAAACTTATGTGGTGTTTTTAAAAAATGGAGGTGAGGCTATGTTAGATTTTAAAGATAATCCAGGAACATATTCGGTGTTGTGGTATAACCCAAGAACAGGAGGTAAACTTCAAAAAGGTAGTGTAAAAACTATAAAAAATTCAGGAAAACAGTCTTTAGGTTTACCACCAAAAGATAAAACGAAAGATTGGGTGGTTTACATTCAAAAAAAGTAAATTAAAAAAACAGTAATAAAAAAGGTTAGAGCTTACACTCTAACCTTTTTTATTATTATGAACTATTTAATTTATTCTTTTGCTATTAGAATATCGTTTTGAACATCATTTAAAAGTTCTGAAAATGAAAATTTAGGGTTAAATTGATGTGGCATAGTGTCTACATTAAAACGATTTAAGGTATTGGTATAATGCCACCATTGTTTTAGGCCAAATTCTAAAAACTGTATGGCTTTTTTTTGCTGTTCTTTATCGTTGTTTGTTCTATAATTTTCTAGGGCAACACCACCACGTATTTTAGAGGCAAAATACAGTCCGAAATATCCCCAAGCTTCAATATCATTTAACTCTATTTGCAAGCGTTTGTTTTCGGGGTGTTTTTCTTTTAAAAATTTGGCTGTGTTTATAGCCTCATTACTTTCACGTTCTGTTGTTTCAGCTAATTTTAATGGTGTTATATGTGCTTTTGTGTAATTTCCAGCAACAAAATCTTTAATATTTACATAGCTAGAGTCTAAAACAGGGTGGTTTATAAATTTATTAATGTCAATAAACTTACCTCCAACGGTAGTAAACCCTTCGGTATAAATTGTGGCATCCCAAGTACCTTGGTGAAAACTGGCAAAGCGGTTAGCATTCATTGATGCTTGTTTCCATGCTTTAAGAAGTTTATTTGTTTCAGTTATACTAAATTTTTTCTTTAAAGCGTTTTCAAAATAAGTGTCTGGGGTAGTTTTATTATATAGCAAATTACCCCAAGTTTTATAAAATAACCACTGTCTCTCAAAAGCATAATTCCAAGTACGGTGTTCATTTTTTGTGATATAGTCTTTTGCAGGAATATATGTTTCAGAACCAATTATGGTACCGTCTATATACTCTTGGCTGTTATTACCAATAAATGCTCTTATAAAATCTGGTTGTGCCCAACGTAAGGCAAAAAAATCTTCGTTTCTTACTGTATAAATGCCTTTGTAATTTTTTGGTTTAGGTTTCCAGTAAGTATCTGTTAATATACCACCATGTACTATAGAAAGTTTTGGAGACGAGTGCCCGTGCGACCAATTAAATTTAAAACCTAAATGAACATCATTTTTAAGACCTATATTTTCAAGGGCTTCACGAGTTAAAATTTCGGTTGATTTACTTACTGTGCCTTCACTTGATAAACCAGCAGATAAAGGGGCTCTGTAAAAAAGTTTTGCTTCTCTGTTAGCTTCTTTAATACCGGCAATAATGGTTCTGTTAATCCAATCTTTTCTCATTTGTGATGTCATACCTCCCATGCGTTCACCTAAAGTAATGCCTATGCCAGTTAAATTTGGGTATTCATTAATGGTTTGCGTTACAATTTCTTTGGTATATTTTTCAATACTTTCATTTGTTTCTCCTTCACCCCAAAAACCACTGTCTTTTGAGTATTCAGCAGCACCATAAGCTTGAGCAAATTCTTCTGAAACAAAAATATTCCAATTAACAATGTAGGTTTCAATGCCACGTTGTTTAGCCATTTTAAATAGTGCTTTCCAAAAGGCTTGCCATTCTTTAAATTCTTTGTTTGTAAAAGGTGAAGCATTTAGAAAGTTTTTAGGTTGAACCATGTATATGTATGGGTGTAAACTCCATAATGATAGTACATTAAATTTATTTTCTACCATCATGTCTAGAAATGACTCCCAAAATTTTAAATCTCTACACGTTTCATAATGAAGGGACAAGTTTTTACCTTTTCTGTATGAAAACCAGGGTAAATTAAATTTAATGGCTCTAAAGTTATAGTGGGATTTTGTTTGTTTGGTGGTTATGTTTTTCCAGTTATTGTTGGGTGTAATTTGTTCACTTATATCTTGTAGCCCATAAATTATTCCTCTATTGTTATTGGCAGTTAATATGGTTTGAGTACCTGTTTTGTTTATGATGTAACCATCGTTTTTAACGATATTCTCATTTAAATTTATAACTAATTGCGCATCGTTTTTTTGTTGAGTTTCAATTAGGTTGATTTTAGTTTTTTTTAGTTGGTTTTTAAGCTTGTTTAGGCCATAAAAGCATGAGTTTTTGGTTGTTTCTTCAGTGTAAAATAAAATAGATTTTGGTTGTTTTTTACAAGAAATGGTCAATAGCATAATAATTGCTACTGACCATTTTTGTAAGTTTATACTGTGTGGCATAATTATTTGGGTTTATTTCCATTCACTTAACTCAAAAGCATTTATCCAAACGCCTTTGTTTTCTTTTCCGTTGAAGTTTATAGTAACTGGTGAGTTACCATCTGAAACAAATTCAATAACACTTAACCCTGCTGATTGCCATTGCATTTCTTTGCCTTCGGTAACTTTTGCTTTTACTTGTTTTTTACCAACTAGGGCTTCCGAAGAAATAACAATATCTTTTTCATATGGTAGTTTGTGAATTTGCAGTGATTTTAATTTGTCTTTGTTTGGGTCCATAGAATCTGAATTGCTACTTGGTGCGTGGTGCCATGTGGTTAATTTGTAATTTCCTTTAGGAAGATTTTCAAAAACCAAGTTAACACCTTTATCATCAATAGTAATTACGCCTTCGCCATATGCAAAACCATATTTTCCAATAACATTCATTTCGCCTAACCAACGTAAAACGCCTTCGTTTGAAGCAGCTGATATTTTAGCATTAACACCTGCAAAATTTTTAAATGTGTATGTGTTTTCAGCCTCATCAGATCCGTACCAAGGTTGCCACCCAAACTGAAGTAATTGGTCTGCAGCACCAAGATCTACACGTTCACTTTTAAAATCATAAATGGCTTTGGCATTTTTTTGAATAATATTGGTGTTGTTTGCAACTAAATTAACGGTGCTACTAGCAGATTTTAAACCTTTGCATTTAGCAGTAATAGTAATGTTTCCTATGGTATTTCCTGCTCTTACTAATGCAGGAGCTACAGCATATTCAGTAAACATAGGGTTTGCATTAATATCAGTATCATCTCCAATAATAGAAGCATCACCTTTTACCGAAAAGTGTATTAAATGATTGGTGTTAAAAACAGGTGTGCCATTTTTGTCAACCACAGTAGCATAAGCAACCAAAATATCATTGCCGTCGGCTGTAAATGTTCTGTTATTATTATCTAATTCAAGTTTTATGGCATATGGTTTTCCTGGTGTTTGTTTAGTAGTTTCAATAGTTTTTCCATCATTAAAGAAACCTTTGGCAACAAGTTTTCCTGAAGAATAGTTAATGTTTTTAAAATGGAATGGTGCGTGGTCTAACCCATCATAAATAGTATCATTACTGGGTTTTGAGCGTTCAATTAGTTTGCCGTTTAAGGATAATGCTACTTCATTAGCATTGCTAAAAACGGTAATTTCGTTAGTGTTTGGCACCCATTCTTCATGTATATTAATAAAAGGAGTTTCTAAAAGTTCAGATTTATACCATTCTAAATAAGGTCTTGGATCTCTAAAAATAGTCATCATACCACTTCTGGTACGGTCTCTTTTGTCATTAGCTCTACTGTGTGTTGGGTGAAATGTGTAGTAAGCGTGTGCTGTCCATGATATTAACCCTGTCATTAACACATCCTTTTTGTAAGGAGCTACAGCAGCAGCACCTCTACCGCCTTCCATGGCGAAAATAGGTTCGCTGCGGTCCCAAAGGAAAGGGCCATAAAGCATGTTAGCGTTAATATCAGTTAAACCAGAGGTTTGCCAACCAGTCCATCTGGCACCTTGTGATGCTGTTAAGCGTGTTGGATCTTCTTGTTTAATAGTATTGTGAACTCTAGGTACGTATCCGCGATGGTTTACACCTGCACCCCACATGACAATAGACGGGTGATTTCTGTGATTACGTACCATGGTTCTTGCAGATTGCTCAAGGTTATCCCACCATAGTGCTTTGTCTGAAATTGAAATCCATGTAGGTGCTTCTTCATACACAAGAATGCCTAATTCATCGCAAGCATCAATTAAAGCATTATCTTGTGGGTAGTGAGCGGTTCGCATAATATTCCAACCATATTCTTTAAATTGAACCATATCTTTATAATGAAGTGCATTTGGTACGGCATCACCTAAATACGGATATTGTTGATGACGGTTTGCACCAATAAGTTCAATGGGTTTCCCGTTTAAAATAAAACCTCTAACAGGATCTAATTCAAATTTTCTAAGACCAATACGGTTTTCAACAAAGTCAACTTCTTTTCCATTAATTAAAACCACACTGTTTACACGGTATAGGTAAGGTGTGTTTATGTCCCAAAAATGGACATTGTCTTCTAAACTTCCAATTTGGTTAAATTGAAACTCTTGTCCTGGCCAAATATCAGCATCTTGTGTAAGGCGTAAAACCACCAGTCCGTTTTTATCAATTACACGCGTTAATAATTGGCATTTGGTGGCTTGATCTGTTTCATTTTTTACAGCTGTTTTAACGGAAATAACAGCATTTTTGTTTACAACATCAATGGTTGGTGTGGTAATGTTAACACCAGAATTTAACGTTTCCCAGTTAAAAGTTATGTGTACAGGGTTGGTTTCAACAAGATATACATCACGGTAAAGTCCGCTAAATTTAACATAATCAAAAGGTCCTGGGTCAGGAGGAATCATTTCATTACGTCTGTTATCAACTAAAATAGTAACTTGGTTATTAGTTCCTTTAGTAACATAATTAGTTATATCAAAATGAAATGGTGTGTAACCACCAACGGCGTGCTTACCCACGTGTTTGCCGTTAATCCAAAGGTCTGTAACTTGGTGTGCACCTTCAAATTCTAAAAATACTTTTTTGTTTGAATTTGAAACTGGAATAGTTTTTCTGTACCAACCAACATCTCTATGGAAAATTAATTGTGTTTTATCATCTTGTAAACCATCAAGTGTTAATGATGTGAGTTTTAATGTGTGCGGAATATTTACAGTTTCCCAAGAGGCGTCGTTTAAATTTGGCACATAGTTTTCTGCTTCAGGGTTACCTAGTTTAAATTTCCATCCTTGGTTTACGCTTATTTTAGTTCTATCTGTATCAGGAAAACCGTAAGGTAAATTCTGGGCATTAGTGTTAAAAGCTAATGCAATAAAAGCTAAAATAGTTAGGGTTAAATGGCGTTGCATAATATTTATTGTTTAGTGTGGTAGTAAAATTCATAAATAATACACATAAAAGTATTAACAAATGGACAGAACATTGGAACAAATGTTTTTGAGCCTTAAAGTTATTTAAATTTATGTGTTTTAAAATTATGGCTAAACTAAGCCAAGGGGTTGTAAAATATGTGAATTTAAAGGTAAAAACAGGTCAAACTTACTGTGTAGTTGTTTGGTTTTCACGTGATATGTATATATTTGGTTTGAAGCACTGCTATCATGCAGTTACATAAAGTTAAAATTACGCAAGCCATAAAAATGATAGAAAAACCAAAAACAAAAAAGCGTTATAATATATTAGCAATGATATTTATTACCGTTGTTATAAATTACTTAGATAGAACAAACATATCAGTTGCAGCCTTTGCTTTAAGAACAGATTTAGGAATAAACACAGAGCAAATGGGATGGGTGTTTTCTGCATTTGGAGTTTTTTATGCAGCATTGCAAATACCAGGAGGCGTTTTAGCAGATAGAATTAAATCTAGAGTCTTATATTCAATAATTTTAGTGCTTTGGTCTGTAGCTACATTGGTACAAGGGTTTGTAAATTCATTAGCCGCTTTAATTGGTTTAAGAGCTAGTATTGGTGTTTTTGAAGCACCATCCTATCCTATAAATAATTTAGTAGTAAGTCGTTGGTTTCCAGAAAAAGAAAGGGCTTCGGCTATAGCCGTTTACACGTCTGGTCAATTTTTAGGTTTAGCATTTCTAATGCCAGTTTTAACACTAATACAAGATGCTTTAGGTTGGCGCGGTTTGTTTATAGTTTCTGGTATTATTGGTATAATTTGGGCGCTAATTTGGTATTTCTTTTATAGAGACCCAAGAGATCATAAAAGTGTAAGTGATTCAGAGTTAGATTATATTGAAAAAGGAGGTGGCTTAGTTGGTTCAAAAGATAAAGAAGAAGCACCAAAAAAGAAGTTTACTTGGCACGATTTTAAACAAGCATTCATATATAGAAAACTTTGGGGGATTTATATTGGTCAACTTTGTTTGGGAGCTATAACATGGTTCTTTTTAACATGGTTTCCAACATATTTAGTAGAGTTTAGAGGTTTAGATTTTGTAAAATCAGGTTTTTATGCATCTGTTCCATATTTAGCAGCCTTTTTAGGTATTTTATTATCTGGCTTTACATCCGATTTTTTAACCAAAAAAGGCTTTTCAGTAGAAATATCACGCAAAGCACCAATTATAATAGGTATGTTAATGACTATTTTTATAATTGGCGCTAATTATACAGATAATATAGTGTTTATTATTTTGTTTTTAGCTCTTGCAGGTTTTGGTATGGGTTTAGCAAGTATTGCGTGGGTGTTTGTATCATTAATAGCACCAAAAGACAACTTAGGTTTAGTAGGTGGGGCTTTTAATTTTATAGGAGGTTTTTCAGTATTTGTACCTGCAATAATAGGTTATTTAGTTGCCGATGGCGATTTTAGTCCTGCCCTAGTTTTCATAGCCGTTGTGTCATTAATAGGAGTGCTTTCATACATTTTTATCGTAGGTAAAGTAGAACGCATAGTTCCAAAAAAATAAAAAGAATTACAGTGAAAATTTCAGCAGTAAAAACATTTCCGGTAAATATTGGTTCAGGAAGCCAACTAGTTATAAAAATAGAAACTGATAATGGTTTGCATGGTTGGGGAGCATCAGGTTTATCTGGTCGTGAGTTAGCAGTTATTGGTGCCATTGATCATTTTAGACCTTTACTTTTGGGAAGAGACCCTATGCAAATTGGCGCCATTTGGCAAGATTTGTATAGAGGTCAGTATTTTGAAGGTGGCCGTGTATTAACAGCCGCTATTTCAGCTATAGATATTGCTCTTTATGATATAAAAGGAAAAGCACTTGGAGTACCAGTTTATGAACTTTTAGGAGGCAAACAGCGTAATTATGTGCCTTGTTTTGCATCAGTACGCTTTTCAACTTTAGAAGCGCTTTTAGAACAGTCTAAACGTTTGGTAAACGAAGGTTGGGATATGTTGCGTTTAGCGCCAGCAGAGTTTGAAGCTCAAACAGATATTAGTCTTTTTGAACCTAGAAAATCTATTGCTTTATTAGCCGATTGGATGGTGAAACTGAGAAAAGAAGTAGGCCATAACGTTACTATTGGTATTGATTATCATACCCGTTTAACACCAGCCGAAACGTATTCATTTATGAAACGCATGCCTGAAGGAACTTTAGATTTTATTGAAGAACCTATTAGAGATGAAAACCCTGAAGCATACGAAAACCTGAGGAAAATGATTGATATTCCTTTTGCTATTGGCGAAGAGTTTTCAAGCAAGTGGCAATTTTTACCATATATTGAACGTAATATTACACAATATGCTAGAATAGATGTATGTAACGTTGGTGGTATTACAGAATCTATGAAAGTTGCAGCCATGGCCGAAGCGCATTATATTGATTTAATGCCTCATAATCCATTAGGACCTATTTGTACGGCAGCAACTATTCATGTGGCAGCAGCTAGTCCAAACTTTAGTTGGTTAGAAGAGGTAAACACTGGGGCACACGTATCTACTAACGATCCTAAGTACTATCCAGTACAGCCAAAAATAGAAGGCCCAAGATATCCCTTACCAACAGCGCCCGGGTTAGGTGTTGAATTTAACGAGGCTTTAGCGTTAAAAGAAGGATTTAAACCCGTTGAAATACCACGATTAAAACGTAATGATGGTTCATTTACTAATTGGTAAATTTTAATTTAAAAATGACAAGAAACGATATTGTTAATAGTATTGAAAACGAAAAATTAGTAGTAGTTATTCGTTTGCAACACCAAAATGAGGTAGCAGGTGTTATAAAAAATTTAGTAGAAGCCGGTATTAAAGTTTTAGAGGTAACATCAAATACACCAGGTTTTTCAGAAGAAATTCGTAAAGCAAGGCAACAATACCCAAACATTTTAATTGGAGCAGGCACGGTAATAAATACAGAAATAGCAGAAAAAGCAGTGGCTGGTGGTGCTCAATTTTTAGTAACTCCAAACACAAATATAGCTGTAATTAAAATAGCACATAAAAATAATATACCAGTTTTAATGGGGGCTTTAACCCCAACCGAAGTTTGTAATGCCCATGAGGCTGGTGCAGATTTTGTAAAGTTATTTCCGGCAGATATTATGGGTGTAGACTATTTTAAATCAATAAAAGCACCTTTAAATCATATCAAATTATTGGCTGTTGGTGGTATAAATTTAGAAAATGTAAAAGCGTGGATGGAAGCTGGTGCAGCTGGTATAGGTATTGGTGGTGCACTAACAAAAACAGTTACTAATACATCGCAATTAAACGCAGTTAAAACAAGAGCTGCTCAGTTTATTTCAGAAATAGAAAAGTTTAAATAATCAATATTTTAATTAAGAATATGAGATTTTTAGCCATATTATTAGTGTTTTTAACGCTTAATTGTTCTTCAAAACAAAAAAATAAACAACCTAATATTATTTTAATAATGGCTGATGATTTGGGGTTTGAATGTATTGGTAGTTATGGTGGCACTTCTTACAAAACACCTAATATTGATAAGTTAGCAGCTAACGGTTTGCAGTTTAATCAAGCTTATGCACAACCACTCTGTACCAATACCAGAGTAAAGTTAATGACTGGTAAGTATAACTTTAGAAATTGGACAGCTTTTGGAATTTTAGATCCTGAAGAAAAAACGTTTGGGCATTTAATGCAAAATGCAGGTTATAGCACATGTATAGTTGGTAAATGGCAGTTGCAAAGTTATGATCCACTAGGGTATCCTGGGGCTGAGCACAGGCGTGACACAGGAATGAAAATTAGCAATGCGGGATTTGATAAATACTGCGGATGGCATGTTGGCCATACTGAAAACAAGGGGTCGCGTTTTGCTAACCCAACTATTTATCAAGATGGTGCTTTTTTAGAAGCAACAAACGGTAAATATGGGCCTGATGTGTTTGTTAATTACCTAAATAATTTTGTAAACCAACAAAAGGATAATGAGAAACCTTTTTTTGTGTACTATCCAATGGCGTTAACACATGACCCATTTTCGCCCACGCCAGATAGCAGTATTTGGAGTGATGAAGCACGTAGGCTAGATAATGAACCTCAATATTTTGGTGATATGGTTGCTTATGCTGATAAAATAGTTGGTAAAATTATGAGTAACCTTGAAGCTCAAGGTTTAGCCGAAGAAACCCTCGTTTTATTTTATTCTGATAACGGAACGCATCAAAAAATATACTCAAAAATGGGTGATAAAGTGGTGCAAGGCGGTAAAGGCTTAACAACACAAGCCGGAATTAAAGTGCCCTTTATAGCAAGCTGGAAAGGTAAAATAAAAAAAGGACAACAGACAAATGAATTTGTTGATGCTATAGATTTTCTTCCAACACTATTAGACGTTGCTGGAGTACCAGTACCAGAAAATTTTAAAACAGATGGTCAAAGTTTTTTACCTGTTTTAAAAGACGAAAATACTAATAGAAGAGATTGGGTTTACATGAGTTACAACCCAAAGCCAGGGGCGCACAAAGAGCATTTAAGTCCTGCAGAATTTGTAATGAATAGTACACATAAGTTATATGCTGATGGTAGATTTTATAACTATAAAAATGATGTTTTAGAAGCAAAAAGTATTGATGCTAAAACAAACACAGAAATTCAAATAAAAGCAAAATTTCAATCCATTTTAGATTCATTAAAAAAATACCCAACAACAGGAAGTATTGAAAGAATAGCGCCTGAATTGGATAGTATAATATCAAAACATGCTAGAATTGATGTTGTAGCACAAGGTTTTAATTGGTCTGAAGGGCCTGTGTGGCAACCTAAAGGACAAAACTTATATTTTTCTGATGTACCAGAAAATAAAGTATATAAGTGGAATGATTTAGATGGGTTAAGTGTATATCTGTCAACATCAAAAAACTCAAATGGTTTAGCAATAGATGCCGAAGGAGATTTAATTTTATGTCAGCATGCTACAAGATCGGTTAGTAAACTTGCAAGTTTAAAAGATACTTTAAATCCGGTTTATAAGCCTTTAGTATCTCATTACAAAGGTAAAAAGTTTAATTCTCCTAACGATTTATTCTACGATAAAAAAGGAAATGTATACTTTACAGATCCGCCTTATGGTTTAGGTAAAAAAGATGTTAGTGAGTTAGGTTTTAACGGTGTTTATTTTTTAAGTAAAGAAGGCCAATTAACTTTACTTGATAAAACATTAGCAAGACCAAATGGTATAGCGGTTGCAAACAACGGAAAAATACTTTATGTTGCAGAATCAAATATACCAAAACCAATAATTTGGGCTTATGATATTGTAAAACCAGGAGTTGTTAAAAATAAACGTGTATTTTTCAATCCTAAAGAAATAATAGATAAAAGTACCGCAAAACAAAATCCAGATGGTATAAAACTAGACCAACATGGTAATATTTTTGTGGCAGCAGGTAATGGTATTTTAATAATTTCTCCTGAAGGGAAACATTTAGGAACAATTAACACAGGAAGAACAACAGGTAATTGTGTGTTTAATGATGATTATAGATATTTATTTATAACCGCCGATAATTATTTATTAAGAGTTAATTTAAAACCTTTTTCTAAATAAAATAAATTACCTAAAAAAGAATGTTATTTAAATGAAAAATATTTTTTTTCTCATAGTAGTAGCATCTTGTTTTGTTTCATGTAAAAAAGAAATTGAAACAAAAAATGAGGTGTCAACATCGTTTAAATCATTACCAAAAGAACAAACCGGAATAGTTTTTTCAAACAATATAGTAGAAAACGATTCGCTTAATTATTTCACATTTCCTTACATGTATATGGGAGGAGGCGTTGCCATTGGCGATGTTAATAATGATGGGTTAGATGATATCTATTTTACAGGAAACATGACACCTAATAAACTGTATATTAATAAAGGCAATATGCAATTTGATGATGTTTCAAAAAAAGCAGGTGTTTCTGGTGATGAAAGATGGTATACAGGAGCAACCATGGCCGATGTAAATGCCGATGGTTGGTTAGATATCTATACATCTGTTTCAGGATTATACGGTGAAACTAGAAATCAACTTTTTATAAATAATAAAAACGGTACTTTTACTGAATTAGCTGAAAGCTACGGTCTTGCCGATGCTTCTTACTCAATACAGGCCACTTTTTTTGATTATAATAATGATGGCCTTTTAGATGTTTTTGTTGGTAATTATCCTTTAGTGCCAGTAAGCCAGGGAAATCAATATTACTTTAACAAAATGCAAAAAAATGCATTTGAAGATTCTGGTCATCTATACAAAAACAATGGAGATAATACATTTACTGATGTAACAACAAAAGCAGGTGTGCAAAATTTTGGAATGACTTTAGGTGTACTAGCTTCAGATTTTAATAATGATGGCTTTAAAGATTTATACCTTTCTAATGATTTTAATGTGCCTGATTATTTCTATTTAAACAACGGTGATGGAACCTTTAAAGAAGTTGTAAAAGAAGCTACCAACCAAACAGCTATGTTTGGAATGGGTATTGATGCAGCCGATTTTAATAATGACAGTCTTTTAGACTTTGTTCAGTTAGATATGACACCCGATGATTACAAACGTGCTAAAACAAATATGGCAAGTATGAGTCCAGATACCTTTTATGAAGCTATAGATTTAGGTATGCACTACCAATACATGCAAAATGTATTGCAGGTAAATAATGGGGTAAATACTAACGGTATGCCGTTATTTAGTAATATTTCAAGGTTTGCAGGTATGGCTACTACAGATTGGAGTTGGGGCGTTTTGTTTGCAGATTTTGATAATGATGGTTTAAAAGATGTTATTGTTACCAACGGTATGAAACGCGATGTTAATAACAATGATGTAAACCAAAGAACTAAAATAAAAGGGTTTACAGACCTAAATAAAGCTATAGATTATCGTCAATACCCAAGTAACCCTATTGATAATTACGTGTTTAAAAATGAAGGCCATTTAAAATTTACTAAAGCCAATAATTTATGGAATTTAAAGTACGAAGGCTTTTCAAACGGTGTATCTTATGCCGATTTAGATAATGATGGCGATTTAGATGTGGTAATGAACAATTTAGGCGATGCCGCATCAATTTTTAAAAATGAAACTGATACTTCAAAAAATCAAAAATTTATAAAAGTAAAACTAAAGGGGGCTAAAAATAATCCTAATGGATTAGGAGCAAAAGTAACCTTAAAGACTAGCAAAGGCACACAATACCAAGAGTTAACTTTAAGTCGTGGTTTTCAATCTAGCGTATCGCCAGTTTTACATTTTGGTTTAGGAGATGCAAGTGTAGAGCAATTAAAAGTACTTTGGCCAAACGGAAATGAACAAGTTTTAAATGCACTTGAAGTTAATAAGCAACACGAAATTTCATTTAAAAATGCAAGTGAAACAAACACAAAACCTAATAGTGTATTGCCAATGTTTACTGATGTTACTGAAAAGTGGGGTGTTAATTTTAGCCATAAAGAAGATGTTTATAATGATTTTTTAAGAGAGCCGTTGTTGCCACATAAAAATTCGGCTTATGGGCCTGCATTGGCTGTAGGCGATGTTAATAATGATGGTTTAGAAGATTTTTTTGTAGGCAATGCCACTGGTAGTGAGGCAAAAATGTATATTCAAAATAGCAATGAAACATTTCAAATACTAAACGGCCCTTGGGAAAATGATGCTGCTTTTGAAGACGTATCTGCACTTTTATTTGATGCTGATAACGATGGAGATTTAGATTTATACGTTGTTAACGGCGGGAATGACCCAACTAAACCCGCAAACTTTTATCAAGATAGGCTATATATAAACACTAAAAACGGTTTTATAAAAAGTAATACAGCATTACCAAAAATTACCGCTAGCGGAAGTAAAGTGATTGCCTCTGATTATGATGGCGATGGCGATTTAGACTTATTTGTTGGCGGAAGAATAGTACCAGGTAAATATCCATTTGCAGCAAAAAGTTATATTTTAAAAAATAATGGCGGTAAAAACGAAACGCTAAAATATACAAACGTAACACATGAAGTTTTACCAGAGCTACAAGAAGCAGGTTTAGTAACATCAGCACTTTGGGAAGATTTTAATAATGATGGAACACCAGATTTAATAATTACTGGCGAATGGATGTCTATTCGTTTTTTCGAAAATAAAGGCAATAAGTTTAATGAAGTTACCAGTGCATTAGGTTTTAATGACTATACAGGTTGGTGGTACAGTTTAGAAAAAGCAGATGTTGATGGTGATGGAGATACAGATTTTCTTGCCGGAAACTTAGGGTTAAACTATAAATACAAAGCAAAAAAAGAAAAGCCATTTGAGGTGTATGCCAATGATTTTGATGAAAACGGTAGTATGGATATAGTACTTAGTTATCAAAAAAACGGTAAAATGTTACCGCTAAGAGGTAGAGAGTGTTCATCGCAACAAGTGCCAGCTATTGCCCAACGTTTTCAAACTTTTGAGTTGTTTGCTGAAGCATCATTAGCTGATATTTATGGGCAAGCAATGTTAGATAAATCGTTACATTATGAAGCAAATATGTTTGAAAACGCATGGGTAGAAAACTTAGGTAACGGTACTTTTAAGCTTCATAAACTGCCAAACAATGCGCAGCTATCTTCAATAAACACATTTAGAAGTTTAAAAATAAAAAATACTAATGTTGTTTTAGCAGCAGGTAACTTATACAACGCTGAGGTAGAAACTCCTAGAAATGATGCTAGTTTAGGTTTAGTTTTACAGTTTAATAAAAATAAAAAAGTAGAAGTACTCTCAACACAAAAAACAGGATTGTTTGTTAATGGCGAAGTTAGAAATATACAAACCATTATGTTAGGCAAAAATGGCAAACAAGGTGTGATATTTGCACGTAATAATCATACCACTAAACTACTTTTGGTTTCTCAATAAAGAAAGTTTATAAATTAAAAAACACACCCCGTAATTTAAAAAAATTACGGGGTGTGTTTTTTTTTGTAATAGTAAAATAAGTAAGTTTTACAACGTAAAAAGTTTGTAAAAATTCTTTCAAATAATTGCCGAATAGCTGATTTTATAAGGGGTTGATTTAATAATCCGTAATAATGAACATATTTTACCAAGCAAAAAAAAGTCAAACCTGTTACTTTGGAATTGGTATTTAAGGCATAGTTATGCGCTTTCATTTTTTGTTTAAAACAAGAACCATTTTAATTGAAATTTGAAGCACAACTATCTTTAAATAACAGTCAAACTAAATTAAATAACTAAAACTTCAAAACGCTTATGAAAGTATTAAAATTACTTAAGAAGACATTTCAGCATCGCGTTTTTATGGTTGCAACTTTTTTACTAGCTGGTACATTGGCTGGTTTTGCACAAGACATAAAAATTAGTGGTGTTGTTAGTGATGAAAATGGGCAACCGCTTACGGGAGCCAACATTGTTGTAAAAGGAACAACAACAGGAGCACAAACAGATTTTGACGGTAACTATTCACTTACTGCTTCTAGAAATGCAACCCTTGTTGTTAGTTACTTAGGGTTTATAACTAAAGAAGTAGCTGTAAACGGAAAAAGCCAAATTAATGTTACACTAGTTGAAGATGCTAGTCAATTAGATGAAATTGTAATTGTAGGTTATGGAGCAACAAAAAAATCTGATTTAACTGGAGCTGTAGCTGTAGTAGGATCAAAAGATATTGAAAAGTATACATACAATGACGCTTCACAAGCATTACAAGGGCGTGTTGCAGGTGTAAGTGTTCAGTCTGCTGGTGGAGCACCAGGTGCTGGTTCTAATTTTTTAATTAGAGGCGCAACATCTTTCTCAAATAATGAACCTTTGTTTGTTATTGATGGAATGATAACAGGTAGTATGAGTTCTGTAGCACCACAAGATATTGAGTCTATTTCTGTATTAAAAGATGCGTCAGCTTTAGCAATTTATGGTTCACGTGCTGCAAATGGCGTAATTATAATTACAACAAAAAAGGGTAAAGGTGGCAAAGTTAACATATCTTTAGACACTAGTTATGGTATTCAAAAAGTCATTAATACTTATGATTGGGCTAATGCAAGTCAATATGCTCAAATTGTAAATAATGCCAGAGATAATGATGGACAAGAAAGATATCCCGCTTTAGATCAATTTTTTGACCCAAACTACAGTAATAACCTTTATGATGAATCACTCAGAACAGCAGGTGTTAAAAATACAAATGTAAGAGTAACTGGTGGTGGAGAAAACACAACATACAGTGCTTCTTTTACTCAGTTTGAACAAGAAGGTATTGTTAAATATTCAGATTTTAAAAGACAAACATTACGTACCAACGTTGGTTTATCTAAGGGTAAATTTAAAATTGAAAACACAATTGGTTTAACAAGAACCGTTAATAATCCCAACAACTATTTCAACAAAGAAAGAAACATCATACCTGTTATTAGACTAAAAAATGATGCTGGTGATTGGAGCTTATCTGATATTGCAGACAGAGGAGTAATAGACCCTGCAACAGGAAGTCTATTTCAACCAGGTAAATTTTATGGAGCAAACAACATAATGAATGAATTAGGTTTAGCAGCCACACAAGATAGGACTGTTACACGTAATACACTTATAGGTAATATTGCTGCATCTTATGAAATTCTTAATGGTTTAACTTATAAAATTAATTTAGGTTTAGAGCATTATAACAATAACAATTATACATTTACACCATTGGTGCCAGTGTTTTCTGAAAATGGAGGTAATGATGTGCAATCTAGATTACAAGAAACCAATACAACATTTACTTCAACTTTAGTTGAACATACATTAAGTTACAATAAAACATTTGCAGATAAGCATACTATTGATGCTGTTATTGGTTTTACTGAGCAAAAGAATAACTCTAGGTCATTGGGGGTTGATGCAAGAGATTTTCCAAATAATGATATTAGAGTAGCTTCAGCTGCACAAACATATGTTGAAGTACCATCTACAGATATAACATCTGCTATTCACTCTTATTTAGGACGTTTAAACTATAATTTTGCAGACAGATATTTAATTACAGCATCTATACGTCAAGATAGATCATCTTTATTCAAAGAAGGACTAAGAGATGCCACTTTCCCTTCCGCCGCTTTAGGTTGGAATGTAAGTAATGAGCCATTTATGGAAGATTTTGATGCTTTAACTAATATAAAGTTCAGAGCAGGTTATGGTGAAGTTGGTTCAAACAATGTTAGTGCTTACCAAACAGATTTTGTCATAGATTTCTTTAGTGAATACATATTAGGAGAAAATCAAGAAAGACAAACAGGTTACGCTATTACAAATATGGTTAATCCTTTTATAAGTTGGGAAACAACAAAAACAACTAATATAGGTTTAGAGTTTGAAGCTTTTGATAGAAAGTTAAGTGTAACTATGGATTATTTTAAAGCTGAAACAGAAGACATTCTGCTAAATTCTTCACCAGTTTTTTATTCAGGTTTTGGTAATGAGTTTCCACAAAATATAGCTACAATGGAAAACAAAGGATTTGAGTTTTTGGCAACATATAGAGATAATATTGGAGATTTAAATTTTTCAGCAACAGTAAATTTTTCTAAAATAAATAACGAAGTAACTTCATTAGGTTCTGCAGGTCGTTTGGTGCAAGGTTCATTTACATCTAATACCATAAACAGTATGGAGATTACTCCTGGTCGTCCTATAAGTTCATTTTATGGCTATGTGGTTGATGGTATTTATCAAACTGATGCTGAAGCCACTGCAGCTAATGATCAAGTAGGAAATCCAGTAGCCGGAGATTTAAAATTTAAAGATATTGCAGGGCCTGATGGTAGTGGGCCAGATGGTATTATTGATCAAAATGATCAAACAGCTTTAGGTTCAGGTATACCAGATTTTGAATATGGTATAAATCTTTCTGCAGATTATAAAAATTGGGATTTAAATTTATTCTTCAACGGAGTATCTGGTAATACAATATTAAACGGAACTAAGTATAGAGGTTATTTTGATACAGAAGGTAATTATTTTTCTGACAGATTAAACTCTTGGACTCCAACCAATACTAATACAAGTATTCCTAGAAATACTAGAACAGATAATGGGTTTAATAGAAGAATGTCTGATTTTTATTTAGAAAATGGAGCCTATTTCAGATTAAGAAATGCACAAATTGGATATACTTTACCAACAGATATTACAGATAAAATAAAAATTCAAAAAGTTAGAATGTATTTATCGGCTACTAATTTGTTTACAATAACAGATTATACAGGCTATTATCCTGAGGTTGGAAGAAATAATAGAGGCTCAAACGGTAGAGCTATCATTAATACCGGTATAGATGAAGGTGCTTACCCAACACCAAGAACATTTCAGTTAGGTTTACAAGTATCGTTTTAATGAAAAAAAAATAGAATTATGAAAAAAATAAATATAAAATTATCAATCACAGCTCTATTTTTACTAGGAGTTGTAGGGGTAGTAAACATTAATTGTTCAGAAGATGTTTTAGATCAAGTAAACCCAAACAAACTATCTCCTGATACGTTTTGGCAATCTCAAGGTGATGCTGAAAAGGGTATTATAGGAGCTTATAGTCCATTCACACACATTTGGTATTATACTAGATTTGAAATATTTATTTCAGATTACAGAGATGATGTAGTAAACGGATTTAATACCTCAGAGCGTACAGCTGTGGGTTACTTTAGCGGAACTTCAGACAGTAATGCTACACGTTGGTGTTGGCAAGCTATGTATCAAGGTGTAGCTAGAGCAAATGAGGTATTAAAGTACGTGCCAGATATTGATGATCCTGAGTTTTCTCAACAAGAAAAAGATAATATTTTAGGTGAAGCTTATTTTATTAGAGCCTTCAATTATTTTAATTTGTTAAATAACTGGAGAAATATTCCTTTAATTACAAAGCCAACTTCAGAAGTAGATTTATTTACAGTAACTCAAGCAGACCCAGCCGATGTTTGGGCACAAATAGAATCTGATTTACAAATGGCACAAACTATGTTACCAGATTCTTGGTCTGCAGATCAACTTGGTAGAGCTACTTCAGGTGCAGCAACAGGTTATTTAGGTAAGGTTTACTTATATCAAAACAAATACGCTGAGGCAAAGGTAGAATTTGCAAAAATTATGGATGGTAGATATCAGTTAATGGATGACTATGCTCATAATTTTACAGAAGAATTTGAAAACAATGCAGAGTCTGTATTTGAAATTCAGTTAGTTGCTGATGGTTTAGGTGGTTGGGGTGCCGACGCACCAAATAGAGGTAAAGGCGCAGCATATCAACCTGATTTAGCCCCAGCAGGTTACACAGGGCAAGATGGTATGCGTATTAACCAATGGGCTTTAGATTTGTTTTTAGATGAGCAAACTGTTAACGGAGAAATTGATCCAAGAACCTACACAACTTTTTTCTGGAACACAGAAGAAACAACAACATATGAAGGTAAAACACTTCGCTCTAGAACATACTTAAACACGCCATATTCAAGCGCATACAGTCCCACAGCTACCGAGATTTATGCAAATAAGTTTTTAGATTGGGAATTTAATAACCATAGTGGTTCGCAAGACGGTGGTTGGCATGGATCTGGTAATAATTTAAGATTAATGCGTTACGCAGATGTTTTATTAATGTACGCTGAAGCAGATTTAATGGATGATAATAATTTATCTGCTGATGGGTTAGAGGCTATCAATGCAGTAAGAAGAAGAGCTGATATGCCAGAGTTTACTAGTGTAACAATGCAGGATATAGAAGATGAGCGTGTTAAAGAATTGAGCCTTGAGCGTTCAAGATATTTTGATTTATTACGTTGGGGTAAAGTAAAATCTAGAATTGTAGATAACCCAGATTTAAAATCTGAAAGTGCAGGAACATCGGCTTATAAACCAGGGAGAGAATACATTGCAATTCCGCAAAACGATGTTGACAGAAACCCTAACTTAAAACAAAATCCAGGATATTAATATAGTTAGTCATAATTCATATTTTTAGAATTGTTTTAGTTTTTTTAACGGCTCAAAAGCATATTTGGTTTTGAGTCGTTTTAATTTTATAAATTAAAAGTTTTAAGTTATTTTTAAGTACAGTCCAACTTTTATTAAAATGAAATTAAGTTTCTTTAAAAATATGTTAAAAAAAACAATATCATTTTTTATTGTATTAATAAGCCTTTTTAGTAGTATTAATGCACAATCTCCAAAGCTACAGTTTGAACATTTTATTGATGATAAAGGTTTAACACAAAACACCGTTGAATCTGTTGTTCAAGATATTGATGGTTTTTTATGGATAGGTACCTCTAATGGTTTGTACAAATATGATGGCCAAAGGTTTATTGTTTTTAGAAATACCTTAAATAACAACACTAATAGCCTTATCAATAACATGATAAGCAAACTAGCTGTAGACAAAAGTAATACCCTATGGGTAGGTACTGTTGGTGGTTTATGTGCTTATAATATTAATAAACAGCATTTTTATGCTGTAAATTCTCAATTAAAAAATAAAGAAATAACAGCAATTTATGCCGATGATTCTGACGGTACAATTTGGGTTGGCACAAAAAAATCGGGAGTATTTCAAATAATAAACCCTAATGAAGTAAATGAGCGAATAGAACATTTTTATTTTCATCCAAATAAGAAACATGTAATTGATAGTAACACTATTTTATCAATAGCTAAAGATGCATATAATAACCTGTGGATAGGTACTGTAACAGGTTTAAATAGAGTGTATTTATCAAAGTCTGATACTAAAAGTTTTACAAAAGTAAAAGGGTTTAATAAACCAATAAATGCTATGTTTTTAACGTCTAAGAGAAAATTTTTAGTAGGCGAAAAAGGTACAGGTATTTGGAGTTTAAGTAAACCTACCAGCGTACATGCAACATCTAAAAATGATTTTAAAAGGTTTCAATTAAATTTAAACGAAAATGAAAATCTTTATGGCGAAATTAATGCTATAAAAGAAGATTTTAATAATAAAATTTGGGTGGGTGTTTACGGCTATGGTGTTTATAGTTTAAATACTGAAACGGGTGTTTTTAATCTACATGAACCTAGTGATATTTATCCCAAAAGCCTAAGTAATACACGTGTCAAATCGGTACTTGTAGATAAAACAAATGTACTTTGGGTTGGTACAGAAGTTGGTGGTTTAAATAAAGCCGATTTACAAAAAAAAGACATACTATACTTTACAAGAAATAAATTAACAAAAAATACATTAAGTAATGCTTCTGTAAATGCCATTTTTCAGGATGATAATTACGTTTGGGTTGGTACAGAACAAGGGTTGAATAAAATAGAATTTCAAGAAAATTTTCAATCGCCTAACATCACACATTATTTTTATAATGATGAAAAAACTACCCATAAGTTTAACAAATCACAGTCAATAAAATCTATTTTTAAAGACAATGATGGGCATTACTGGTTAGGCAAAGAGGCTATTTATACCATGCAAGTTAATACAGTTTATAAAGCTGTAACTTTTAATAAAACACCCATAGATGTTCCTGATGTTTTTTCAATTATTCAAGATAAATATGGTACAATGTGGTTTGGTTCTTTTGGTGAAGGTTTGGTGAAATGGGAAAAAAATGAGTCCTTTAATTTTTCAAATGCCGTTTATTATAATTCAGATTTAAACAATGAGCACAGCATTGGAAGTGATTTTGTAAGCTGTTTATTTGAAGATAGCAACGGAAATCTTTGGGTTGGTGGAGTGCAAGGTGGTTTAGGGTTGCTTAAACGCGGAAATAACGGAAATATAGATATTTTTAAAACCTATTATCACAACCCCGATGATAATACCAGTTTAAGTCATAATTCCGTACTTGCTATTCATGAAGATAGAAATGGTGTTTTCTGGATTGGAACTTTTGGTGGCGGACTAAATAAAATGACATTTACCGATAATGGTACGCCTGTTTTTGAGCATTTTACTGAAAAGCACGGTTTAGCAAATAATGCTATTTATGGTATTTTAGAAGACGAAACTGGCAACCTTTGGATTAGTACAGATAATGGTATTTCATGTTTTAACCCTAAAACAAAAAGCTTTAAAAATTACAGTAAAGATGATGGTTTGCAAAGTAACAACTTCAGAAAAAACGCTTACTTTAAAAACAAACAAGATTATATGTTTTTTGGCGGATTACGAGGTTTAAATATTTTTCATCCAAAAAACTTACAACAAAACAATTTAATAGCGCAACCAAAACTTACCGGATTCAAAATAAAAAACCAATTAATTGATGTTGGCCAAAAGTATAATGGGCGTGTATTAATTAACTCTAATAAAACTACTGATGTTGTAAAACTAAAACACCACGAAAACACATTAACTTTTGAGTTTGCAGCTTTACACTATGCAGCTCCCGAAAAAAATAAGTTTCAATACCAATTGGTAGGTTTTGATAAAAATTGGCAACCTGCAAAACAATTATCATTTGCGCATTACACAAACCTATCACCAGGTAATTATACTTTTAAGGTAAAAGCATCAAATAATGATGGCATTTGGAATGAAACACCAGCCGAATTTAAATTTAAAATAACACCACCTTTTTGGTATACTTGGTGGGCTTATGCTTTGTATATTATACTATTATCTGGTATAATTTACAGTATAATATCTTATAACAGTTTAAAAGAAAAAGAAAAAGCAGCAGTTAAAGTTCAAAAAGAAATAGAAGAAGTTAACAGGCTAAAACTACAATTTTTCACCAACATATCACATGAGTTTAAAACACCTATAACGCTTATTTTAAACCCAATTGAAGAACTTTTAGAAAATTTAGGTGAAAACATATCAATAAAGCCTAAACTAAAAATTATTCAACGTAATGCCAATTCACTTTTACGTTTGGTACATCAGTTAATGGAATTTAGAAAAATTGAAGTAGGCGAAACAAAATTAGGTGCCACAAAATCAAATATTATAAGTTTTGTTAAAGAAATAACAAACTCATTTCGTTCATCAGCTAAAAAAAACAATATCAATTTAGTATTTGAGTCTAAACTAAAAACATTTGATATTTGGTTTGATTGGGATAAACTAGAAAAAATATTAAACAATTTAATATTTAATGCCATAAAATTCACCAATCAACAAGGCACTATTACAGTTAGAATTAAAAAGGCAAAAGGGATTAATGATATTAAAATTAATAATACAGATTTCAGTTTGAAATACCTCGTTATTGAAGTTGAAGATAACGGAGTTGGCATAAAACCAGATGAACTACCATTTGTATTTCATAGGTTTTACCAGGTTAACCAAACACGAGAGCGTATGCGCAAAGGTACAGGTATTGGTTTAGCCATAACTAAAGATTTAGTAGAGTTACATCATGGTAAAATTGAAGTAGAATCTCAACTAGGTATTGGCACTAAATTTACCATTAAACTGCCTGTTGGTAATGCGCATTTATTACCTGAAGAAATAATTGAAACAGCAACCATATCAGATCAAGAAGCTTTTGTAGAAACACAAGAAATTAATCAGGATTTTGATAATGATGAAGCTTTAGAAAATCAGAAATTTGATAATACCATTTTGGTGGTTGATGATAATCCAGATATTCGTTTATTGGTAAAAGAAGGTTTTTCAAAAAAATATAATGTATTTGAAGCTGAAAACGGAAAAGAAGGTTTAAACATAGCTTTAAAACAAATGCCAGATATTATTATTAGTGATATTTTAATGCCTGAAATGGACGGCATTGAATTTTGTAAGGCCTTAAAAACCAATATTAGAACAAGCCATATACCAATAGTTTTACTAACAGCATTGTATTCTGTAGAGCATAGAATAGAAGGTTTAGAGTCTGGAGCCGATGCTTACATTCCAAAACCATTTAAAATGAAACTACTTAACGTAAGAGTAGAAAAGCTTATTGAAACCAGAGCATTAATGCGTAAGCGTTTTCAAACCGAAAAAGAGTTAACACCAGAAAAAGTAACCTTAAACTCTTTAGATGAAGCATTTTTGAAGAAAATTATGGATTTAATGGAAGCTAATATGGGTAATGATAGTTATTGGGTTGATAATTTAGTTGAAGATATGAATACAAGTCGTTCAACGTTTTTTAGAAAATTAAAAAAACTTACAGGCCAATCACCTAATGATTTTATTAGAATGGTGCGTTTAAAACGTGCAGCGCAACTTTTAGAGCAAAATGAGTTAACCATAGCACAAGTAAGTTATATGGTTGGATTTTCTGATCCGGGATATTTTGGTAAATGCTTCAGGAAGTTTTTTGGAGATTCGCCTTCAAACTATATAAAGAAAAAGGTAACAACCTAGCCTTTTCTTATGCCATTTTACAAATGACTTTTATCATGCTTTTTTTATACTTGATTTTTTAATTTTAAGGAACAAAGTATAAATTTAAATGTTATGATACGTAAAGCACCCGTTTCAATGATTATGACAGCACCTGTTATTACGTTGAAAAAAACTGATACATTAGAAAAAGCCGAATATTTATTTAAGCACAACCACATTAGGCACATACCAGTTGTAGATAACAAAAAAATTGTAGGTATGCTAAGTTACACTGATTTACAACGCTTAAGTTTTGTTAATATATCTGAAGATGAAGTAGCAGAGGCTGATACAGATGCTTTGGTTTATAACATGTTTACAATAAACCAAATAATGACTAAAAATGTAACAGTGATATCGGCTAAAAATTCAATAACAGATGTAGCAAAAATTTTTACTGAAAAAGAATTTCATGCGTTACCAGTGGTTAATAACAACCAATTGGTGGGAATAGTTACCACTACAGATATAATTAAACACGTTTTAAACCAAAATTAAGAATTGGCAAGTGCTTTTAAATCTTTAATAGTTTCTATTTGGTTAGTACTTTTAAAAACGTAACTACCAGCAACCAAAACATCAGCGCCAGCATCAATAAGCTGTTTTGCGTTTTTGTTTGTAACGCCACCATCAATTTCAATTAACGTTTTAGCACCTTTTTTATTAATAATGTCTTTAAGTTTTGAAACTTTATTATAAGTGTTTTCAATAAAACTTTGGCCGCCAAAACCAGGGTTTACACTCATAATACAAACTAAGTCAATATCATTTATAACATCTTCAAGTACGTTTACATTTGTATGTGGGTTTAAAGCAACACCTGCTTTCATACCTTCAGCTTTTATTGCTTGTAAAGTTCTGTGCAAGTGTGTGCAAGCTTCGTAATGCACGGTTAAAATATCACTGCCAAGATTAGCAAATGTTTTTATGTAACGGTCTGGGTCTACTATCATTAAATGTACATCAATAGTTTTTTTAGCATGTTTTGTAATAGCTTCTAAAACAGGCATACCAAAAGAAATATTTGGTACAAAAACGCCATCCATTATATCAATATGAAACCAGTCGGCATCACTGTTGTTTACCATTTCTACATCACGTTGAAGGTTTGCAAAATCTGCTGCTAAAACTGAAGGTGCTATTAATTTTGAGCCCATTATAAGGTGTTTGTTTTAAAGTTTTTGCAAATATAGTACTCTTTTTTAAAGTCTTTATTTAATAACACTGTAGTTTTTGAATAGGCATAAAAAATAAACCCGCGGTAATCAGCCGCGGGTTCTTTCATCAATCAAAAAACGAACAGTTATGTGTAACTGTTGTGCTTGTAATTTAGGTGTTATAAATAAACTATCCTAAATAAGTTTTTAATATTTTACTTCTAGATGTATGTTTTAATCTACGAATAGCTTTTTCTTTAATTTGTCTTACACGTTCCCTAGTTAAATCAAACGTTTCACCAATTTCTTCAAGTGTCATTGGGTGTTGGTTTCCTAAACCAAAATACAGTCTAATAACATCAGCTTCTCTTGGTGTTAGTGTTTCTAAAGCACGTTCAATTTCTGTGCGTAAAGACTCGTGTAATAATTCTTTATCTGGGTTTGGAGATTCTCCACTGTTTAATACGTCGTATAAGTTAGAATCTTCACCTTCAACTAAAGGAGCATCCATACTTACATGGCGCCCAGAGTTTTTCATAGATTCTTTTACATCATTAATAGTCATGTCTAGCTCTTTTGCTATTTCTTCAGCAGAAGGCGGACGCTCATGGCTTTGCTCTAAAAAGGCAAATGTTTTATTAATTTTGTTAATAGAACCAATTTTGTTTAATGGTAAACGTACAATTCTAGACTGTTCAGCTAATGCTTGAAGAATAGATTGACGAATCCACCATACGGCATATGAAATGAATTTGAAACCACGTGTTTCATCAAAACGTTGTGCCGCTTTAATTAGGCCTAAGTTACCTTCATTAATTAAATCTGGTAAAGTTAAACCTTGGTTTTGGTATTGTTTTGCTACAGATACCACAAAACGTAAGTTAGCTTTTGTTAATTTTTCTAAAGCTACTTGATCTCCAGCTTTAATGCGTTGTGCTAACTCAACTTCTTCGTCGGCAGTAATAAGGTCTACCTTACCAATTTCCTGTAAATATTTATCTAACGAAGCGGTTTCTCTATTGGTAACCTGTTTCGTAATTTTAAGTTGTCTCATTTAAAAGTCTCCTGTAATTTAATTGTGAATATATAGGGCATTCAGTGGTTATACGTAAATAAGTCGGTTTTTGTTACAAAAAGTTTCAAATTATTTTTAACCGTCTGTATTTTAGACACTAAACCTTGTGAAAAGTCACAATTAAAATACGTTATAAAACTTTACAGCTACTATTAATTAGTTAATTTTGGTTGTAATGTAATAACTTTTGAGTCTTTTTTCTCATTAGAGATACCGCGTGTTAACCAACCTCTTTTATTTGCCGTAGCAATGGCGTATGGTGTAATCCAGAATAATCCAAAGGTGTGTAGTAAACTGTATGAATAAATCCATAACGATTCTTTTAAATTATATTTTTTAGAATAAAATAATACTGGAAACGTTGATAGAACTAAAATACTAACCAATGTTGAAGTTAAAAATAATAACGGATGGGTTGCAACAAAATAAAGCATAAATAATAGAAACGGATAACTCATAATTATTTTATAGGCTTGATTAAAAAATAATAATCTTGCACCTGCTTTTGTACCTTCTCTAAAGTTTGTAAAAACATATTTTGCCATTTCAATGTTTTCTCTAACATTACTGCGTGCCCACCTAATAAACATTTTGTATAGGTTTTTATATTTTTCTGGAACGTTCGTGTAGGCTACAGCATTGCTTTGAAATAATACATGGTTACCTTGGTTTAGAATCATGTTAGTCATGGCTCTATCTTCACCAATGTCTGATGCTTGCCCCATAAAGGTTTGGTTAATCCATTTAGGTAGTATTTTAAAAACAGCACTACTACGGTAAGCAGCAAGCGCTCCGGGTGTACATAAAACGGTATTTAGTGTGCTTTCAGCAGAACGAACAAATTCAAAACTTAAAACAAAACTAACATCTAACATTTTTGGTATTATAGTTTTGTGTTTGTTTAATACTCTAATATTTCCGGCAACGGCACCTACTTTTTTGTTGGTAACAAATGGGCTAACTAAATTTCTTAGAGTTTCTGGTGTTACAATAGAATCACTATCTACAGTAACAAAAACATCACCAGTGCCTAAGTTAAAACCACGATACAATGCATGCCTTTTACCTTTGTTTTTTGGTTGCTTATAAATTTCTAAAGTAGCCCCTAAATCTATTTTTGCTTTTTGCATCCATTGCCAAGTATTATCTACACTACCATCATCAATAGAAATAAGCTGTAGTTTTTCTTTAGGGAAATCACTGTTAGTTAAACTAACAAGTGTGTCATAAACTTGTTTACCTTCATTGTAAGCGGGTACTATAACGGTTACATTTGGTAGTTCGTCATTAGTTACTGATGCTATTGGTTTATATTTAAAATAACGAAATAACATAAATATGAAAAACAGCACTTTAAAAGCCAATAGGCTAGTGGCAATTACCATAAAAGTAGCGCCAAAAAAGTTGCTAGTACGTTCTGTATTAAATTCTAAAAAATCATTTTGAAGTATTACAAAAAAGTAAGCAGCTGCTAGTAAAACTAAAAAAGTACCAGTTAAAATAAGTTTGTTGAATAGTTTGTTTTTTGAAGCTTCAGAAATTTGATTAGTTGAGGGCTTGTTTTCTTTTGTGGCTTTTAATAACATAAGTATTGTGTTCATGGTTTAACAATTAATTTTTGTTTTCACTGCTTTTACGAACAAATACTTTTTTTAGACTTTTTGTTTTTTCTATTTGTGATTATTTTAAGAAATATACTGCATTTCAACCATGTAAATGTTAAAACGTTAGTTGTTTATATGTTGTTTCTTTAATATTAATTCATCGTTAAAAACCTTTTTTTTTCGTTTAAAAAACAAAAAAGAAGTATATATATTACATTTATTAGTGTTTACATTCTATATTTGTGATACCAATCAAAATAATAAATTAACCCTAACACCTTAAAATCAATGAAATCAAAATTACTTTTTCTAGCATTATTTGCTAGTACTATTTTTGCTAGTCATTCTCAAAATCAAAAACTGTTTTTTATAGATGAGGATAATAGGCAGTTAAAAACAATAAACACTAACGGTACTAACGAAAATTTATTTTTTGCCAAAACAGAAGCCTTATCTTCAAGATATTTGGCTGTAAACAATACAACACAAGAGTTGTTTTTTTCAACCGGTTCTCCTTATAGCATTTATAGAAAGAATCTTAGCGGTAGTGTGGAAGAAAAAATATATACTTCATTAAATAGTACATCAATTTATGGTATAGCCGTAGACGAAGCTAATTCTAAAGTATATTGGGCAGAATATGAAACTATAAAACGTAGTAATTTAGATGGATCTTCTGTAGAGACAATAATAAATCAAAGTACCGATGTATATTTTCGTAATGTTGCCATAGGAGGAAGTAAGCTATATTGGGCAGAGCGTTATTATAATACTTCTAACTTTTCAAATACTTATTACATAAAGCGTAGTAATTTAGATGGTACTAGTACAGAAACCTTACATTCTGAATATGTGCCATCAGGACAACTTTATGTAAATGAATTGGGTACTATTTATGGTATGCAAGTAGATGCTACTAATAATGTGTTGTATTGGGCATCATCATCGGCCGATGGTATATTTAAAAAGAATAGTGATGGCACGGGAAGTGTTGTTAAAATTTTAAACGATACTTATGTAAAATCACCAAGGGGCTTAGCTATTGATGTTGCAAACAATAAATTATTCTGGACAGATTCTGATTCTAGTTTTGATAATTTAAGAAGTGCTAATTTAGATGGTTCAAATGTTACAGTATTGTCAACTACTTCAGATGATCCTTATGGGTTAGCGTTAGCGTTAGTAAACGAAAACCCGTCTGGAAACCCAGAAATTGAAATACAGGGTAATAGTTTAAGTATTGCCAATAATGATGCAACACCAAATACAGATGATAATACAGATTTTGGTAATGTTGCTTTAAATAATAATTATAAAGATTTTTACTTTTTTATTAGAAATTTAGGTGGCGCAAATTTAAGTATAACAGGATCACCTAGAGTTAGTATTACAGGAGTTCATGCGGCCGATTTTACTTTACAAACAGATGTTGCTACAACAATAGAATCTACCAGTTCTAGTTATTTTATAATTAGGTTTGATCCCTCTGTATTAGGTGAAAGAACAGCAACTGTTACTGTAAATTCTAATGATGCAGATGAACCATCTTATACATTTTCTATTAAAGGAACGGGTAATGTTTCTAGTGGAGAAATAGGAACAAATGATGTTAGATTAACAACACATACCACGGGGGCGAGCCTTGATAATGAAGACCCTTACATTGCTTACGACCCTACATTAAATAGGTATTTACTAGTGTATGAAGGAGAGGTAACAAATGGTGAAGAAGAAATCTTTGGACAATTTATTGATGCAAACGGAAATTTAGATGGCAGTGCGTTTCAAATTTCTAAATCAGGAAATAATGGCGTAGCTGATATTGATGCTTTTAACCCAAAAGTAGTATTTAATGCTGTTTCTAATCAATTTTTAGTGGTTTGGAGAGCAGACATGGGAACAACAGCTCAAACCGATAGCGAAATTTTTGCGCAAATAATTAATCCAAACGGTTCTTTTGTTAATGGATTTGATACAGGCCAAATTAGAATATCTCAAAATGGGCCAGAAAATAATGATACTTATGCCCCTTCAAATGCTGAAGTAACAGTTAATACAAGTAATGGCAATTACTATATAGTTTGGCAAGCTCCAACCGCAAGTAACGCCGAAGTAGAGATTTTTGGAACCATTTTACAGAGTAACGGTACATTAACTAACGGATTAGGAGGAAAGGTACAGCTAAGTTCGTATACGGCTTCAAATTTAGCCCCAGCTGCACCGCATGTAACTTATAATCCTGTTACAAATCAATATTTAGTGGTGTATTATGCGGATTACCCAAGTAATGGCGTAAATAATGTGTTTGGGCAAATAGTTGCAGCAAATGGCAGTTTAGTTAGTGGTATTAATTCTCCAATAACTATTACTAATGTAGGTTCTAGTAGCGATGCCGATAACCCAAGAGTTGTTTACAATAACTTATTAAATGAATACTTTGTTGGCTACCAAACAGATCATATAAATACAGATAATGAAGAGGAGATTTTCGGACAGCGTATTGCATCAAATGGTACTTTAATTAGTACACCAATACAACTTAGTTTTGCGGGAATTGATGGTGATGGAGAAGAAACAGGTCCTTACTTTGATTTTGCCTATAATACAGTAGATGATCATATTTTAGTAACGTTTCAATCTGAAGAGCCAGGAAGCAATTCGTATGATATTTTTGCAACAACATTAGATGCTTCAAACTATATTAAATTAGAAACTCAAAGTAGAGTTAGTGATATGGGAGATACCAACGGGGATAGTGATTTTTCGGCCCAAAAACCTAAGCAGGTTTTTAATATTACATCTCAAAACTTTTTTATTGTTTGGGAAGGAGATGATACTGTACCAGGTAATGGAGAAGATGAAATTTTTGGTCAATTATGGCAAGTGCCTCCAACAGCTGAGATAGACATTAGGGGAAATACAGTTAGTATTGCCGATGGAGATACTACACCCGATACTACTGATAATACAGACTTTGGTAGTGTAGCAACATCTTCATCAATAATTAAAGAGTTTACTATTTATAATACGAATACAGAACAATTAGTTTTAAATGGTACACCTACAATTGATATAACAGGAACTAATGCCGCAGATTTTGTTGTTACTAAACAGCCTAATTTAGCTATAAATGCAGGAGAGTCTACTACTTTTGAAATTACCTTTACACCAACAGCAATTGGCGTAAAAACAGCAAATATTAGCATTGCTAACAACGATGTTGGTGAAAACCCTTATAATTTTAGTATTCAAGGAGAAGGTGAAAATACTTTAGATGTAGAGTTGCCAAAAAAGGAAGAGTTTTTGGTGCTTTACCCAAATCCAGTAGATAATTATTTATACGTTAAGGGATTAAAAGAAACTACCAGTTTTTCGGTTGTAAATATTATTGGTAAGCAAGTTTTAAGTGGTAAGGTTAAACCAAATACGTATGTAGAGCTAGAGAATTTGGTTCATGGAGTATATATTATAAAACTTAAAGGTCATTCACCTGTAAAATTTATAAAAAAATAAAACCAAAATAAAACCCGGTAACTTATGCTACCGGGTTTTTTATATTCATAAAAGAAAATTAATCGTCTTTTCTATCTTCTCTAGGCTTTCTATCGTCTCTACGATTACCTTTGTTGCGGTTGTTATCACGACCACGATTGTTGTCTCTATTACGATTGTTATTATCGCGTTTAGGTCTATCTTCCCAACCTTCTGGTTTGGGTAAAATTGCTTTTCTAGACACTTTTTCTTTACGTGTTCTTTGGTCTATACCAAAGTACTTAACGTCAAATACATCGCCCATGTTAACAACATCACTTACATTTTCTGTGCGTTCCCAAGCTAACTCGCTTACGTGAAGCAATACTTCATTACCTGGCGCTTCAGTATATTCTACTACGGCACCAAAATCTAGCATTTTAATGACTTTTACCTCGTAAATGCTACCAACTTCTGGTTTAAATAACATAGCATCAATACGTGCTAGTACAGCCTCAATACCTGTTGAGCCAACGCCTAATATTTCAACAATACCTTCTTCTGTAACAGGGTCTTCATTAATAACAATAGTAGTTTCAGTCTCTTTTTGTAATTCCTGAATGTTTTTACCACCCGGACCAATAAGTGCACCTATAAACTCATTTGGTATACGTCTTGTAACCATTTTTGGGGCATGACCTTTAACATCTGCATTTGGTGTTGCAATAGTATCGGTTAATTTACCAAGAATGTGCATTCTGCCTTCCTTTGCTTGGTTTAATGCGTTTACTAAAATCTCGTAGCTTAAGCCCTTAATTTTAATATCCATTTGGCAGGCTGTAATACCATCTTCAGTACCAGTAACTTTAAAGTCCATGTCGCCTAAATGATCTTCATCACCTAAAATATCAGATAAAACAGCATAACGTTCACCATCAGAAATTAATCCCATAGCAATACCAGAAACTGGTTTTTTAAGCTGTACACCAGCATCCATCATAGCCATTGTACCAGCACAAACAGTTGCCATAGATGATGAACCGTTAGATTCTAACACCTCAGAAACTACTCTTACAGTATATGGGCAATCTTCAGGAACCATGCGTTTTAATGCACGTTGTGCTAAATTTCCGTGTCCAATTTCACGACGCGAAGTACCTCTTAAAGGTCTAGCTTCACCTGTTGAGAAAGGCGGGAAGTTATAATGTAAATAAAAACGCTCTTCACCTTCTAACGATGGGTTGTCAATCATGTTAGCTTCACGCGATGTACCTAAGGTAACCGTTGCTAAAGCTTGTGTTTCACCACGTGTAAATATTGAAGAACCGTGTGTAGATGGTAAATAATCTACCTCACACCAAATTGGTCTAATCTCTGTAGTTGCACGACCATCTAAACGGATACCTTCTTCTAAAACTAAATTTCTAACGGCGTCTTTTTGTACTTTACTAAAGTATTTTGATACTAAACCGCCAACCTCTTCAAGTTCTTCTTCGGTAAACTCAGCTTTTAAAGCGTCTTTCACTTCAGAAAAAGCCAAACCTCTATCATGTTTAGATGAAGCGCTTTTTGCAATCTCATAACATTTATCATAAGCAAACGCTTTTACTTTTTCAAGTATAGCATCATCTTCAGCTTCTGGTTCATATTCACGCGTTTTTTTAGCGCCAACTTGGGCAACTAAACGTTTTTGAGCTTCAATTTGAATTTTAATAGCTTCGTGGGCAACTTTTATAGCCTCAACCATTTCTTCTTCAGAAATTTCACTCATTTCACCTTCAACCATCATCACAGAATCTTCTGAAGCACCAATAACCATATCAATGTCAGATTGTTCTAATTGTGACTGGCTAGGATTAATAATGAATTCACCATTAAGTCTAGCAACACGTACTTCAGAAATAGGTGTTTCAAAAGGAATGTCACTTAATTGAATAGCTGCAGATGCTGCTAAACCAGCCAATGCATCTGGCATTACATCTTTATCTAAAGACATTAATTGAATCATTACCTGCGTTTCAGCGTGGTAATCTTTCGGGAATAATGGGCGTAATACACGGTCTACAATACGCATTACTAAAATTTCTTCGGTGCTAGGGCGCGCCTCACGTTTAAAAAAACCGCCAGGGTAACGTCCTGCCGCAGCAAATTTTTCACGGTAATCTACCGTTAATGGTAAAAAATCTACATCGGCAGCATCGTAGTTTGATACAACTGTACAAAGCAACATAGTGTCACCACATTGTACAACAACACTACCATGAGCTTGTTTTGCTAGTTTTCCGGTTTCAATAGTAATTTCTCTACCGTCACCAAGGTCAATAACCTCTTTAAAAGTTTGTGGAATCATAAAATTTTTTAATTCTAATTAAACAATGGTCGTTGTGTTGTTGCGGTTGTTGTGTGTGGCAAAATTTGCCTAGACCAATGAAAAACTATAATTAGCTTCTTATATACCAGGATATTTAAACTCTTCCTGATGTTTAGAGTTTTATTTTTTTGGCGTTCCCCGAAGCTTCGGGGTCGGGCTTTACGCTATATCTTTTTTTTCGTACCTCAAAAAAAGGATGCCGCTTCAATCCCTAACGCACCCATCAGCTAAGTTCAGGGCTAAAACAAAAAACCACGCTAAGTGCGTGGTCTTTTTTTATTACGATTATTTTCTTAATCCTAATTCTTTAACTATGGCACGATATCTTAAAATATCTTTCTTAGTTAAGTAATCTAACAACGCTCTGCGTTTACCTACTAACTTTACTAATGAACGCTCAGTGTTAAAATCTTTTCTGTTATTTTTTAAGTGCTCAGTTAAGTGGTTAATTCTGTAAGTAAATAATGCAATTTGCGCCTCCGCTGTACCAGAATCGTTTTTACCTTTTCCGTGTTTTGCGAAGATTTCTTCTTTCTTTTCTTTTGTTAAATACATGCTAATATTATTGTAAATGATTTTTATGTATATGAAAGACCATCTTTCAAGCGGCAAATATAATTATAATTAAATTTTAAATAGCAAAAAACATAAACTTTTTAAAAAGTAATATTTTCCTTGTTAAATGTGCTGATAATCAAATATATTTTCTATTTTTAGGTAAGCTATTACATTATGACGTATGAGGAAAAATATAAGCCTTGACGCTGATAGGATTTTTGAAAACATATTTAATTATGCAAGTGGGGGAATTGCAATAGTTAGTTTAAAAGGCGATTGGATAAAGGTAAACAACAGTATTGAGAAAACTTTAGGGTATACTAAAGAAGAACTCTATAACTTAACATTTCAGGAAATTACGCATAAAGACGATTTAGATTTAGATGTGAGTCTTATGCAATCTCTACTAAGAGGTGAAATTGAAAGTTATCAAATAGAAAAACGGTATTTTCATAAACGTGGCCATATAATATGGGCACTACTCTCAGTGTCTTTAGTAAGAGATGATTACCATAGGCCATTACATTTCATATCGCAGGTTAGTGATATTTCACAACAAAAAAAGGCATCGGTTGGTTTGCAAAACATGCTTGATGTAGCAAAAGAACAAAATACACGTCTGTCAAATTTTGCTAACATAATAACCCATAATTTAAGAACACACGCTTCTAACCTAAAAACGCTGTATAGTTTTATTGAAGATGAAGAGAATGGTTTAATTGCCAAAAGTGAAAATTTTAGTTTCTTAAAAGAATCTATATTAAACTTAAATGAAACAGTTACGCATTTGGCAGAAATTGCAAAAATTAGAGCCGTTTCTGATGATAAAATGGAACGTGTTAATTTAAGATTATATGTTAAAAATGCTATTTATAATGTTAGTGCTTTAGTTAAGAATATAAACTTTACTATAGAAAATAATGTGAAACCAGACCACTATTTAAGAGTAATACCAGCTTATTTAGATAGTATAATTCTTAATTTTTTAACCAATGCCATAAAATACCGAAGTACTAATAGGCCCGGAAAAGTAGTATTATCTAGTTTTTTAGAAGATGACTATGTAGTGTTGTGCGTAAGAGATAATGGTATTGGAATAGATTTAGATAAACACGGTAACCACATGTTTGAAATGTATAAAACATTTCATAGAAATAAAGATGCTATGGGCTTAGGTTTGTTTATTACAAGAAACCAAATAGAATCAATGGGTGGTTATGTTGAGGTTGAAAGTGAAGTAGGTATTGGTACAAAATTTTTAACATACTTAAAAAAGAGCGCATAAAAAAAGCGCCCAAAATAGTATTTATATTTAGGCGCTTTTAATTTTTTTATTTCTTGTAATTATGCTCTTATTGGCATATTTAATATTAAATCTAGATACTGATTTACTTTATTTTTTAATTCTTTTCTTAAAGTAATAAAATCTAAAAAACCATGTTCTAACAAAAACTCTGAAGTTTGGAAACCTTCAGGTAAATCTTGTCCGGTAGTATCTTTTACAACACGTGGGCCTGCAAAACCAATTAAAGCACCAGGTTCACTAATATTAATGTCTCCCAACATAGCAAATGATGCTGTTGTGCCACCAGTTGTAGGATCTGTACACAATGAAATATATGGTATTTTGGCATCAGCTAATTGCGCTAGTTTTACTGATGTTTTAGCTAATTGCATTAATGATAATGCGGCTTCCATCATTCTTGCACCGCCAGATTTTGAAATAATCATTAATGGTACGTTGTTTTTTAATGAGTAATCTGCTGCACGTGCTATTTTTTCACCAACAACACTTCCCATAGAGCCACCAATAAAACTAAAATCCATACAAGCTACTACTAAATCACGGCCTTTTGATTTTCCAACGGCGGTTCTTACGGCGTCTTTAAGTTTTGTTTTTTCTTGAGCTGCTTTTAAGCGTTCAGGGTATTTTTTTGTGTCTTCAAATTTCAAAGGGTCTTTAGATTCTAAATTGGCATCTAATTCTTTAAACTTGTTGTCATCAAAAAGTATTTCAAAATATTCTTTGCTACCAATACGTACATGGTAACCATCTTCTGGACTTACGTAAAAGTTTCTAGCTAGTTCTTCAGTATCAACAATTTTACCTGTTGGGGTTTTGTACCAAAGACCTTTAGGAGTGTCTTTTTTTTCTTCGGTAGTTGTGGTTATTCCTTTTGTTTTTCTTTTAAACCAAGACATATGATTTATAATTTTAGGTTTACGGTTGTTTACCGTTTTATGTTTCTGGGTTTTAGGGTTACTTTTAATGCAGCTTAATTTTAAGTGCTCATTACTCTAAAAGCCTGAAGGCAAAATTAAGGCTTTTTTTAATTTTGTGGTAACACCATGCTGTTTTTATTGTAATGCATGCATACTAAATGTGTTGTACAAAAAAAAGCTCTGTTAAAAACAGAGCTTTTTTTATTTTGTATTACGTTAATTATAACGTGTTTACATTGTTTAAGTCTTCAAAAGCTTTCTTTAAACGCTCTACAAACGTTTTTTCGCCTTCGCGTAACCAAACACGCGGATCATAATATTTTTTGTTAGGTACATCATCACCGTCAGGGTTTCCTATTTGAGCTTTTAAATATTCAGCTTTTGTACCCATGTAATCTCTAATGCCAGTCATAAACGCATATTGTAAATCAGTATCAATATTCATTTTAATAGCACCGTAGCTAATACTTTCTCTAATTTCTTCAACAGTTGAACCTGAGCCACCGTGGAAAACAAAGTCTATATGGTTGTGGCCAACACCATATTTTTCAGCGATGTATTCTTGTGAGTTTTTTAAGATTTTTGGTGTTAATTTAACGTTTCCTGGTTTGTAAACACCATGAACATTACCAAAAGCTGCTGCAATAGTAAATTGGTCACTTACTTTACTTAATTCTTCATAAGCGTAAGCAACTTCTTCTGGTTGTGTGTATAATTTTGAATCATCAACATCGGTATTATCAACACCGTCTTCTTCACCACCAGTAATACCTAATTCAATTTCTAGCGTCATGTTCATTTTGCTCATGCGCTCTAGGTATGTTTTACAAAGCTCAATATTTTCTTCAATTGGCTCTTCTGATAAGTCAATCATATGTGAACTGAATAATGATTTACCAGTTTCGGCGTAGTGTTTTTCACTAGCATCTAATAAACCATCAATCCAAGGTAATAATTTTTTGGCACAGTGGTCTGTATGTAAAATTACAGGAACACCGTAAGCCTCAGCCATAGTATGAACGTGTTTAGCACCAGCAATAGCACCTTGAATAGCTGCTTTTTGCCCATCATTACTTAAGCCTTTTCCTGCGTTAAATTGTGCGCCACCATTTGAGAATTGAATAATAACAGGAGCGTTTAGTGCTGCTGCAGTTTCTAAAACACCATTAATTGCGTTAGAGCCTATTACATTTACAGCTGGTAAAGCAAATCCTTTTTCTTTTGCTAGTTTAAAGATTTCTTGTACCTCATAACCTGTAGCAACTCCTGGTTTTATATTATGTGCCATTTTATGTTGAATTTAATTTGAATTTAATGTTTTCAAAAGTAATTAAATTTTATATAAAAATATGTGGTTTTTAGTATGTTGAAGATAATTTAAAACTAAAACGTTATAGTTTTTTGTTTTAGAATGGGTAGTTAATACCTATGTTGTAAACAGCATTGGCAAAGTTATAATCATTAAACCACCTATTGTTATCTGTATATGTTGGGTTATAGGTTTTAAAACCAATATCAAACCTAAAAACGAAAAAGCTAAAATCATACCTTAAGCCAAAACCAGAACCAATAGCAATGTCTTTTAACGCGCTTAAATTGTTAAAAGTAGCGTTGGGGTCATCAACATCATCAAGTACATTCCAAATATTACCAGCATCAACAAACAATGCGCCGTTTAAGTTTTCAAAAATATTAAAACGTTGCTCAATATTTAAAGCTAATTTTAAGTTAGCTTCATTAAATTCATTGGCAGATTCTGTACTACCAGGCCCTAAACGGTAGGCAGACCATGCTCTGTTGTCATTGGGGCCACCAGCAAAAAAACTTTTTGAAAACGGTATGTTTGATGAGTTGCCATACGGTATAGCAATACCAAAAAAGCTACGTAGTGCTAGTACATTTTTTGAACCCAAATCCCAGTGTTTTGTATATTCTATTTCGGTTTTAGCATATTGTGAAAAAGCAACATCTAGTAGTTTGTAGCGGTTGTTTTCATCTTTTTTTAGTCCTAAAAGGCTTGAGGCGTTTGCTAATAAGTTGCCTGCAAATTCTATTTTGAATCTGAATATTGAAAAATCATCATCAAAAAGATTGGTTCTTTCGTCTTTTGTAAAACTAAAAGCTGTAGATAGTATAAGGTTGTCTTCGGTTAAACGTTCTTTACGTTCATTAATACTATTAATATTGCTTCTTTGAGCGTTTGAAATTTCAGAAGGCGTAGGGTTTGAAAGCGCGTAGTCTATAAATTCTTCGGCTTCATTAACCATATTTTCAGCGTTTGGTAAATTCAAATCATCATCAGTGTAATTAACATCTTTAGCAATATTATTTAATAGTGAATATGAATTTTGGTAAACTTCAAAATAATTATTTGTATTTAAATTTCTGACATATTGTACGTTAAATAAATCTAGTTTATTGGTTATTTTGCTACTAGGAAACCAGTTGTAATTTAAGGTGCCGCTTAATGATTGTTTATCTAAACCAATGTTAGTTTGACTTGATAGCGCTATGCCAATGCGGGTGTTTGGAGACATGTGCTTGGGTATAAGGCGCTCTGTGTAAAATGGTGATAGTAGTCTTGGTATGGTTAGTTTTAAATCTAAACCATATTCAATAATATCAAAAAATGGGTCAGCATCATCTTTGTTGGCATCAATAGAAGCTCCAATAGCACCAATTGTTGAAATTTGAAGTGTTTCTGCTCCTCTAAAAATATTTCGTATTTGTAAACTTGGGTTTACTGAAAACCCTACTTTTTGAATGTTACTTGTAGAAACATCGGCACCTAAACTTAGGCTAAACTTTTTTAATGGCGCTAGTTTTATGGTGCTTGATAGTGAGTTGTCTAAATTTTCAACATACTCAATATTAGGATATTTAAATGTGCGTAGTTGGTTTAAATGGCGGTATGTTAGTGTGCGGTCAGAGTCTCTGTAAATGTCACCTGGTGTAATAAAAATAGCGTCTGTTAAAGCTCTGGGTTTATAGCGCATTTTGCCGTAGCTGTAAAGGTTGTAGCCACCAAACCTAATTGAATCTTGAAAGGGTTGGCTTCTTTTGTTAAACGTATAATCTGTAATAATGTTTACTTCTCTAATATCGTATATGTTAAAAGGTGTTCTTTTAATAGAGTCGGGCGTTCTTATGGCTCTATTGCTAATTAAAACATCAATATCAACATTGTCATTTTCTTTATTATGAATAACATCAAAGTTTATGTTTTCTTGAGTGAAATGATATACTCCAGAATTTCTGAATAAATTAGTTAAACGATCTCTTTCATTAACAAGGTGTACATCTCTATACTGTTCATTACTATTAATAAAGCTTTTTTCAGTTGAAAATTTATAAATAGAATCAACCACTTTAGAGTTTATGGTTGTGTAAATGGAGTCTATAATTTTGGGGTTGCCAGTAGTAACATTGTAAGTAACACTGGCACGTTTATTATCATTTTTATCAATATTATAAGTTACTTGGTTGTTAAACCATCCATTGGCTTTGTAGTAAAGTTCTAGTCTGTTTTGCGATTTTTTGGTTTTATTTTCATCTAAAATAACAGGAGCTTCGCCCGTTTTTTTTAGCCAATTATTAAATCCAATTGATGATTGTTTAAGGTTATCAACCTGTTTTTTTGAAAGTGTTTTAGTTAAGCGTTCTCTACGGTTTGGTTTCTCATCTAACCAAGCTTCAAAAAGCGAGTCTCTATTTTTTCGTGCTAAATTGTATATATGAAGCCTTAATGGCGTACCTAAAATTTTACGGTTAGGGCTTTGTACAATAAGGTTGTTTATTGCTTCTGTATTATTTTTTTTATCATTAATATTTACAGTGTTTTTGGTTAATAAAAACGCGTTTTCGGGCACTCTTTTTGTGGCTTCGCATGCAGTAAATAATGTAATACAAACAAAAAGTGTTATTATCTTTAAAACCTGTGCTTTCAAATGAAACTATAATTTGTGTTTATTGAAGTTTAGCTAAAAACTGCTCAAAAATACACTATTTAATGCGTTTAATTTTTTTTGAATTCTTAATTTTCTCAAAAAATTGAACATTAAAGGTGTTTTAAAAGCTATTTGGGTATTTCTTCATAAATTATTAAACATTAATGCTATAAAAATGGCCTATAATAAAAGTAAGCATCTATTTTTGTTTCTTTATAAAAACAAATTGGTTACATGTTATCAAAAAACCAGATTAAATTAATAACGCGTTTAAAGCAAAAAAAATATAGATTAGAATTAGGTTTTTTTGTTGTTGAAGGTATTAAAACAATAAAAGAACTTTTACAATCTAACCTAGAGCTACACATGTTATTTACTACACAAAGCTTCAATTTTGATGCCAAAAATGAAGTAATAATAACAGATACAGAATTAAAAAAAATTAGTTTTTTAAAAACGCCAAATACAGCATTGGCTGTTTTTAAAATTCCTGATGTAAAACCAATAGATACCACACAATTAATTGTAGCTTTAGATGATGTTAGAGACCCTGGTAATTTAGGAACAATAATTAGACTTTGTGATTGGTTTGGTATAACAGATTTGGTGTGTAGCAACCAAACAGTAGATTGTTTTAACCCAAAGGTAATACAAGCTACAATGGGGTCTATTACTAGAGTAAATATTAATTATGTTGATTTAGAAAGTTTTTTAAAACAAGTAGAATTACCAAAATATGGTGCTTTTATGGAAGGTAATAATGTTTATAAAACTACCTTACCAAACAAAGGTGTTTTAATACTAGGAAATGAAGCCAACGGCGTAAGTAATTCTATTGAAAACTTAGTAACTAATAAAATTTCAATTCCAAGGTTTGGGGTTTTACAAGCAACCGAAAGCTTAAACGTAGCTACTGCAACAGCTATTTTATTAAGTGAATTTAGAAGAGGTTAAATGTATACAAAATAGATGATTTTGTTATTGTTTATTGAAATGTGAAGTTTACAAAAACACCTCTAGTTTTCATGCTGTTAATGTTGCTTGTCCATGGGCTATTAGGGTCTTCATCTCTAACTAACTCGTCATTTAAACCAAATACACCGCGTATTGAAGGCGTAAATTTAAAATTGTACAAATACAAATCTATACCAAAACCAAGTTCATAAAACAACGCATTCTTTTTGGTTCTAAATTGGCCATTGCTATTATCTTCAGGGTTATCTTCATTACTAGATAAATTAAGTGCAGTTGAAAAACCACCTACAATAAAGGGCTTAAAGTTATTTATACGTTTTGTTGAAACTTTTAAAAGTAAAGGCACATGTATGTATGTAGATTTAATTTCTCTAACTAAATCGTTTTGGTTTATTGTCATGCCCGTAAAATATGTTTGGCTGTAATGTAGCTCTCTACTTGTAATAAATAAACCAGGCTCTAAACGCAAGTCTAAAAAGCTGTTAATGCGTAAATTACCAATAAGCCCAACGTTAAATCCAGCATTACGTTTTACATAAATATCACGAAGGTTTTCATTGTAATCAAAATTAAAATCATATTGACTAAAACCTAAAAAATACCCCCAACGTAATAAATTATTATCAGTAGAGCCACGGCCTTGATTGGCATCATAGGTTACTTTTTCTTTTTTGAAAAGTTGTGCGTTAGTAGTTTGTATTACTAGTAAAAATGATATTAATGCAAAAAACTGCTTCATATTATTACTTAGATGATTTATAAATTGTTGCCACGCCAAATGTTTGCGGAAAATCTTCAACATTAATAAACCCCGTTTTGCGTAAAATATTGTTTAAAGCTTCACCATAAGGAAAAACAGATGCAGATTCGCTTAAATATTTATAAGCACTTCTGTCTTTTGAAAACACTTTGCCAATTAGTGGTAAAATATGTTTTGTGTATAGCTTATAGCCTTGTTTAAAAGGTGTTTTTGTAGGTACCGAAGTTTCTAAAATAACAAATGTGCCATTAGGTTTAAGCACCCTGTAAATTTCTTTTAAGCCGTTTTCTAAATTTTCAAAATTTCTAACACCAAAGGCAACAGTAATAGCATCAAAAGTGTTGTTGGCAAAAGGCATGTTTTCGCTATCACCTAAAACCATTTCAATTTTAGTGTCTAAACCTTTAGTTTTTATCTTTTGTTTGCCAATTTCAAGCATGCCACTACTAATATCTAAACCAGTAATTTTTGTAGCATTAGTTTGTGCTAAATTTATAGCTAAATCGCCTGTGCCGGTAGCAATATCTAAAATAGTATTAGGGTTGGTGTTTTTTACAATGTTAACAACTTTTTTGCGCCATTTAACATCAATTCCAAAGGAGATAACGCGGTTTAAACCATCGTAATCACCAGAAATTGTATCAAACATTTTGGTAACCTGTTCTTTTTTACCTAAATCGCTATCTTTATAAGGTTTTATTTTTGACAAATCAGTATTTTTTAGCAAACCTACACATTTTATTTTTACTATAAAACACTAGCAATGTAGAAGTAAGTAAATATTATAATAATGTAATATTAATGCATCTGTGAGTAAAATAGTGTATATTTGCATCACTTTTTATGATTATTAAGAAATGAAAATAATTATTGCAGGAGCTGGTGAAGTAGGGTTTCATTTGGCCAAATTATTGTCTTACGAATCTCAAGAAATTACCTTAATAGACCCCAACAAAAAAAGTTTAGCACACGCAGACTCTCAATTAGATATTAGAGTTGTTAAAGGTGATGCTACGTCTATTTCAGTATTAAGAGATGCCCGAATAGATAGTGCAGACTTGCTTATTGCTGTAACATCAAGCGAAACTACAAATATTACCATTAGTGTATTATCAAAACAGCTTGGTGCTAAAAAAACAATAGCTAGAATTTCTAACACAGAATTTATTAGATATAAAGATGAAGTTGGTTTTACCAAGTTTGGTATTGATGAATTGATTTCGCCCGAAGCTTTAGCAGCAGCCGAAATTGAATTGTCTTTAAAACAGTCATCATTCAAAGAAAATTATGAGTTTGAAAATGGTGCTTTAACCATGCGTGGTTTAACACTTTCAAGTACAGCATCTTTTGTTGGTAAAACCGTAAAAGAAGCTGCTCAAATATTTCCAGAAATTCATTTTGTACCTATTGCCATACAGCGTTTTGGTACACAAAACACTATTATACCACGAGGTGATACACAGTTTAGAAGAGGTGATACCGTTGTTTTTGTAACTTCAGAAGGAGGCGCCGATGAACTTTGTAGGCTTACAGGAAAAGCAAAGGCAGATATTAAAAATGTTATGGTTTTAGGTGGTACACAAATTGCCTATAAAACAGCCAGAAACTTAAGTGAAAAAGGTATTAATGTTAAGCTTTTTGAAGGCAATAGAGAACGTGCTTTTGAAATAGCAGAAGAACTAGATAGAGTACTGGTAATTAATAGCGATGGTAGAAATGTTGATGTTTTAGAAGAAGAGAATATAAGCGAAATGGATGCTTTTATTGCAGTAGGGCCAAACTCTGAAACCAATATTATGTCCTGTTTAGTGGCCAAATCAAAAGAGGTTAAAAAAACCATAGCGCTTGTTGAAAACATGGATTACTTTGATTTGTCTCATTCTATTGGTATTGATACACTTATAAACAAAAAACTACTGGCCGCCAACAATATTTTTAGGTACATTAGGCGTGGTGAAGTAGTAGCTATGACTAAGCTTAGCAATTTAAATGCCGAATTACTTGAGTTTGAAGTAAAATCATGTTCAGCAGTTTGTAATAAATCAATTAAATCTATAGACTTCCCAAGAACAGCCATTATTGGTGGTGTAGTAAGAAATGGCGAAGGTATTATTGCTTTAGGAGACTTTGTTATAAAAGAAGGAGACCGCGTAGTAGTTTGTAGTTTACTAAAATCTATTAAGCGTGTTGAAAAATTATTTTTATAACATAATTTCATGAAGCTCAATTACAAAATCATATTTCAATTTTTAGGGTTATCAATGGTGTTTAATGGTGCTTTTATGCTATTATCAGCCTTGGTAAGTTTTATATACAATGATGGTGTAACCAACCAAATACTTTTAGCAGGTTTTTTAACATCAGCTTTAGGAGGTATAGCAATGCTTGCCACCAGAAAACATAAAAAGGAAATTAATAAAAGAGACGGATATGTAGTAGTAACATTTGGTTGGTTAGTAATGTCTTTTACAGGGGCTATGCCATATGTTTTTACCCAAAGCATTCCAGATTTTACCAATGCTTTTTTTGAAACCATGTCTGGCTACACAACAACCGGAGCCTCCATATTAAATGATATTGAAGCAGTGCCAAAAGGTGTATTATTTTGGCGAAGTTTAACACATTGGATTGGTGGTATGGGTATTATTGTTTTGGCTATAGCAATTTTACCATTATTAGGTATTGGAGGTATGCAGCTTTTTGCGGCTGAAGCTCCAGGACCCAGTGGCGATAAGTTGCACCCCAGAATTACAGATACTGCCAAACGTTTATGGCTTATTTATTTTGGTTACACTGCTGCCGAAACCATTTTATTACAAGTAGCAGGTATGTCTTTTTTTGATGCTATAAACCATGCGCTTTGTACATTGTCTACAGGAGGTTTTTCAACTAAAAATGCAAGTGTTGCCTATTGGAATGATAAGCCAATAATTCAATACATAATTATTGTTTTTATGTTTTTGGCCGGAACAAATTTTGTTTTAAGTTATTTTGCTTTTAAAGGAAAGGTTCAAAAAATAATTCAAGACGAAGAATTTAAACTATACTTTAAATTTATAGCCGCTTTTACAATTGTTGCAGCCCTATTAATTTATTTTAAAGCCGATGTAAGTGCATCTTCCATTGCGCATCCAATGGTTTGGGGTGAAGCTGAGAGTGCATTTAGGCATTCGTTATTTCAAGTATTAGCCATAATAACAACCACGGGTTTTGTAACAGCAGATTATACACTTTGGACACCCTTTTTGGTAGTGTTTTTCTTTGGGTTGATGTTTTTAGGAGGCTCTGCAGGCAGCACATCGGGTGGTGTAAAAGTAGTAAGGCATTTAATTTTAATTAGAAATGGATTTTTAGAGTTTAAACGTACATTACACCCAAATGCTATAGTACCTGTACGTTATAATAATAAAGCTATTAACAGGTTTATTGTATTTAACGTATTGGCATTTTTTATTCTCTATATGCTATCATTTATAATTGGAGGCTTAGTATTTTCAATGTTCGATATAGATTTTAAATCGGCCATTGGTTTAGCAGCATCTACATTAGGTAATGTTGGGCCAGCTTTAGGTGAATTTGGTCCAGTTAACAATTATGCAGCACTACCGCCTTTGGCAAAATGGTGGGCATCATTTTTAATGCTTATAGGCCGTTTAGAACTTTTTACGGTACTTATTTTATTTACACCTTTTTTCTGGAGAAATAGATAGTTAAAGCTATATTAAACCTAACTTTTTAGCACTTTTTACAAGGTTGAACCCTTCGTTAGAGTCTTTGGTGTCTAATAATGTTTTTAGTTTGTTTTTTCTAACTTCAATGGCACGGGTAGACAGAGGAATAAATTTTGTTAAATCTTTTGTTTTTTCTCCCATAGATAAATGATACAGTATTTGCCTATCAAAATCGTCAATTATCAAATCATTAAAAACAGATGTACTTACATAGTTTTCAATGGTTTTACTGTAATATGTTTTGTTGTTAATTACAGTTATAACGGCATCTTTTAATTCTTTAGATTCAATGTCAGATTTTATCATAAAACCTTCAGGGTTTAGCTCTTTAATAATGCTAGATATTCTGGCTAAATCTGTAATAGAAGTGAGTATAATTATTTTAGCATCAGGAAGTTTTTCTCTAATTAGCAAACTTAAATCTTCACCAGATAAAAAACGTTCATTGGTTGATATTGGTAATTGTAAATCTAAAATAAAAAGATCATTTTGCTCTTTTAATATTTTTGAAATAGCATCATCACAATTATTAGCAAAAGTAAAACTGAAATTAATTTCGGGTATTTCAGTTAAAATGTTTTTATATGCTTGGGCTATAATTTGATGATCTTCAATAATTAAAAGCTTAATACTTTGTTCCCCCATTAACTATTAGTTTTCTCAGCTCTATTTGATAAAAGATAAGCAAAAATATAGATTGTTTTACTGTTTATCATTATCGTAAGAAAAATATGTGGTAAAACCACATAGGATGTACGCTTTTTAATTATTTCTTTGCTATTGGTTGTTTTTATTTATCAATAATTACATTAGACATTGCTGTTCTTAACAGCAGATAAGAGAGGGAAAGCCGCTAAACAGCGGCTTTTTTTTATTTATACTAGTTTTATGGAAGCTTATTAATTTTTTAATATGCACTTTAAAATTTTATGAAATACGTCATTGTTTTCATAAACACCATTAAACATATTAGATTGCGGACCATAGGCGAAAATAGGAACCATAGTACCGGTATGATCATGCGTGGTAAAATCGCCTTCAACACTATGAGTTTTTAAATTACCATGAGGAATACTAAAGCCCGATGTTTCATGGTCGGCAGTGATTAATACTAGCGTGTCTGGGTTTTTATCGGCAAATTTTAGGGCTTCAGTAATTGCTTTATCAAAATCTATGGTTTCTGTAATAATACCATTTGTATCATTAGCGTGCCCAAAAGAATCTATTTTAGCAGCTTCTACCATTAAAAAAAACGGCTTTTCTTTTTTTTCAAAAAATGCTAAACTATTTTTAGTAGCGTTAGCTAATATGTTGTCTCTACCTTGCATAACAGAAGGTAAGTTTTGGCCTGATAAAAATAGGCCAACTCTATCACTTTTTTCAGTAGCAATAGCATTTATATTATGTACCATTTTAAAGGTTTTGTTAACGCTTTTACGTCTAAAAATACTGCCGCCACCAGCTATGAATACATTTAGTTTGCTTGTAATTAAATTGTTAGCAATTAAACTGGTTTGTGAACGATCTTTTTGATGTGCGTAAAACGAAGCAGGTGTGGCACCTGTAACCCAATCTGTTGTAATAATACCTGTTGAATACCCTTTTTCATTGAGTATTTCTGTAATATTTTTAATAGTTTTACCATAAGGGTCTGTTCCAATAGCTCTGTTATTGGTTTTTGTTCCGGTAGCCAAAGCGGTTGCAGCAGCAGCAGAATCTGTTGTGAAATCATCAGCAGATTGTGTTTTTAACAGCCCTATATTTTTTAATTGTGTTAAAGATAATTGACCTCCGTTAGCTAAAGCAGCAGACGATATTTGGGTTAGGCCATTACCATCACCTATCATTAAAATAATATTTTTAACAGGTTGTTGTTTGCCATCATATTTAAAATGAGGTTTATAAACTTTTGATGTAATGGTTGTTGCGTTGTAAATTCTGTTAGCCAAAGTTTTAGTGTATGATACACATTGAAAAGGTAAATCTGTATTAATTACATTTACTCCCAAATCAATAAATGCTTTCCATGCAGTTTTAGAATCTGGTGTGCCCCAAAACCTAAAAGGTTTATTAAGTTTTTTTGCTTTAGAAATAATAGCTGCAACATTTGTATAATCTTCATGGGTTAAACGGCCTTTACCATTCCAATCAGAATATTTTTTAAAATCTAAACTAACCATTGCAACTTTATTTAAACTTTCAGTTGATAGCTTTTGGTTAAGGTCTTGGTGATCAAACCATATAAAGTTTGGGTAATTATTATAAAGCTTAGGGTTTGGTCTATTTCCTGAAATTATAATTGAAATATTTTTATGGTTTATTATAGCAGGGTATAGCTTTAATGTTTTTATTATTTTATTTAAGGTTTTATGTGCGTTAGATTTAACATCAATCATTAACTGTAATGTGTTAATGTTACTTAGTTTCATTTGCATTGCAGTTTGTAAAGGCTTTAGGTACAAAGTTTCTAAAGTTCTAGATGTATCTATTTCATTTTGAGTATGTGCAACATATAGTTTATTGTTTTTTAAATGCACATCAATTTCAATAGAAGTGGCTCCGTTTGAAAAAGCATTCCAAAACGGAATGTTTTGTAAATAATCGTTATGAGCGTGTATTAATGTTTTAGTGTTGTTTTGAGACGTTACACTATTAATGGCAAAAGCAATTAAAAGTATTGTTATAATTATTTTTAAACGGTTAAGCATATTTTATATATTATGTTTTATATAGTTAAAGTTTAAAACAAGTAGATAAATAAGGGAGTTAAAACATAACTCCCTTATAACTAATTGAAAAAAACTAACTATTAATCAAACTCAAAAATGGTATTTTACCATCCTTTGTTTTGAGAAATTCCTGATGATTCTACAGCGGTGTTAGGTATAGGCCATACGTGGTTTACGTTGGGGTCAAAATTTCTAGCAGGCCAAATTATTTCAGAACTATATGGAGAATCTGGGTTGGCTCTATCAGTATGAATTCTACCATGTAACGGTTGTGCGTAAACAGTTTGAGCATCACCCCAACGTACTAAATCAAAATGCCTGTTAGCAAATTCGCCAGCTAACTCAACACGTCTTTCATGTTTTAAATCATTAATTGTAGCGTTAGATATTGGTGCTAAACCAGCTCTGTTTCTTACTAAGTTTAAAGGAGCATCACCGTTTTGGCCTTGCATAATTAAAGCTTCGGCTTTTATTAATAATACTTCGGCATATCTTAAAAGAGGTACATTATAAGCTGTTGTTGGGTTATCTCCGTTTGTGTTTACAGTAGTGCCAATAGCGCCAGCGTCTCTAAATTCATACATGTATTTGTTAAATTGAAAGCCCGATAATGAGTTTTCAGATTGATATCGTCTTGTTTCACCAAAATATTGAAACTCATCACCAAATTTTAAAATTGTAACGGCTCTTCGGGCGTCACCATCTTCATATTCATTGTATAATTCTTCAGTTGGTTGAAAATAGCCCCAACCGTTATATGAGCCCCAACCTTTGTTTTCTAGCATTACACCTGTTAAAATACTTCCGCCATCGGCACTAGAATTAACAGACCAAATATATTCTGTGTCCCATTCTTTTAAAGCACTATGTAACAGCCTGTAATCTTCAGCAGGATTATCTGTATCAATTAATGCTCTTCCAGAGCCAGAGTTTGTTACAGCATCACAATAAGTTACGGCATCAGCATATTTTGTATTATCATATTGTGCCCAGTATAAATATGTTTTTGCAATGTAGGCTAGGGCTGCATCTTTATGTGCTCTACCTTTATCGGCATCACCGTATGTTGTGAAAATCGGTAATAAATCGGCAGCAGCTTTTAAATCTTCAACTATTTGCGCATAATTTTCAGTAACACTAGCAGGCCTTTCAAAGCTACCAGCTGGGGCATTCATGTTTTCAACAGTTACAATAGGTACACCGCCATTTGTACCATTATCACCATACATGTGAGCTACCCAAAAAGCACTAAAGCCACGCATAAAGTAAGCTTCGCCTAAAATTCTACTTTTTAGGTCTTCATTAATATCCATATTAGGTACATTAGCTAAAATGAAATTGGCTCTTCTAATTACTTTATAACAATCTGCGTACATGTTTTTGTATGAACCTTCATCACCATTCATTATAAAGTTTTTTGCATTATCAACATCGGCCCTAATTCTTCCTGTAACCATATCATCTGATGCGTTTAAATACCAAAAGAAACCACGACCAAATAAATTTTGAGCTTGCATTTCATGGTATAAGCTGTTTGAGGCTTGAATGGCATCAGCTTCAGATTTCCAGAAGTTTCCTGTAGATACCCCGCCAATAGGTTCTAAGTTTGTAAATTCATCTGAACATGAGTTTACAGTAAGTACCATACTAGTTGCTAGTAAAGTAGTTTTGGTTAATTTTATAATTGATTTTATCATTTTTTTAATTTTTTTATATATAGTTTTACTATAATTTTAAAGATAAACCTGTAGTAAAGGTTCTAGATAATGGGTATCTGGCTACATCTAAACCATAGCCACCAACTTCTGGGTCTATTCCACTATAATTTGTAATAGTGAACACATTTTCGGCAGAAACATAAATTCTTAGTGATGCATTTTTAATAAACTTGTTCATTGCATTTGCAGGAATATTGTACCCTAGTGTTATGTTTTTTAATCTTAGGTATGATGCATCTTCTAAATACCAACTAGAGTTTGTACCAAAATTGCTATTGTTATCTTTGGTAGATATTCTAGGAATATTTGTGTTGGTGTTTGTAGGTGTCCATGCATTTAGTGTTCTATTATCTAAATTGTACCCTTGTAATGATGCATTGTATGTAGAGTATTTGTAAGCGTTAAACACTTCGGAGCCGCTTACACCCTGAAATATCATGTTTAAATCAAAATTTTTATAATCTAAATTTATTCCAATATTATAAGTGAAATCTGGTTGGTAGCTACCCATTAAAACTCTATCATCTGGGGTTATTTTACCATCGTTATTGGTGTCTGTAAATTTTAAATCACCCGGAACAGCATTAGGTTGAATTAAGTTACCATTTAAATTATGTGCATTAATTTCATCTTGGTTTTGAAAGATGCCTTCATAAGGAACCAAGAAATATGAAAAAGGTTCTTGGCCAACTTGGGTTCTAAAAGGCCTAATAACTTGTCTTGCTGTGGTTTCATCAGTTTGAGGGATATTGTAAACCTGTGTATTTCCATTTAAGCTTACTAATTCATTTTTAATTAAAGAGAAAACGTTAGCGTTAATATTAAAATTAAGATCTCCTATGTTGTTTTTATAATTTAAAGCTATTTCAAAACCAGTATTTAAAACTTCACCACCGTTAACAACTCCAGAGCTTAAACCAATATGAGCGTCGCCATCATCAGGTAAAAGCATATCTTTTGTGCGTTTTTCAAAATAGTCTGCAATAACAGTTAAAGAGCTATTAAAAAGGGCAACATCAACACCAATGTTTGTAGATTCTGAGGTTTCCCAGGTTAAATTTGGGTTAGATTTAATTCTTTCATAAACTGATCTGCTTATTCTTTCACCATTACTACCAATAATTTCTAAACCACTGCTTAAAGGTATATCAAATGAATAAGACTCTACTGAGTTAATGTTTCCTAATTGGCCAAAAGAGGCTCTTAATTTTAAATCATTAATAACGTTGCTGTTAAAAAAGTTTTCATTTGAAATTCTCCAAGCTAATGAGCCTGAGAAAAACTCATCTTTTTGGTTTGTTTTGAAAAGTCTAGATGATTCATCTTGCCTAAAACTAAAACTAGCATAGTATTTACTGTTGTAGTTGTACATGGCTCTACTAATAACAGATTTTAAGGCGCGCTCAAAAGCATTTGAAAACGGATTTCTAATAACTGAAGCATTTTCTAAAAATTGATTAAAAGGCGCTTCGGTACTAAAAATTTCACCACGTTGCGATAATGATTCATACTTTTGGTTTTGTGCAGAATGTATAGCCGTTAGGTTTATGTTATGGTTACCAAAAGATTTTACGTAGGTTAATTGGTTATCCCAAATCCAGGTTCTGTCGTTAGAATTACTTTGGTCTAAAGCATTTGTTAGGTTTGTTCTGCCTAATTCTGGGCGTCTGGGTGTAAATGTTTTAGATTTATTGTGTGTTGTAGCATAAGAAAAGTTTGTTTTAAAGTTTAACCCTTCAATAATTTCATAATTTAAATAAGCATTTGCATTAATGTAAGTTGAAGGTCTTGTTCTTGTTGGTGCTAGTAATAAAGCCATAGGGTTGTAAACATCACCATAAGCTCCTGCAAATTGCGCCAAATTGAAAGGCACAACACCATGAAAAAGACCGTTTTCATCTTTTACAGGTGCAGCAGCTGGCATATAAATTGCATTTATAATAGCTCCAGAATAACCACTTGAGGTATTGGTACCTAAGGCTTCAGTTTGTGAAAAATATACGTTTTCTCCAATAGTTATTTTGTCAGATAAGTCGAAATCAGATTTTACTCTAAACGAATAACGTTCAGAGTTTGTGCCTTGTAAAACGCCTTCGGTAGTATTATAACTAAATGATGTTAAGTAGTTGTAGTTATCTCCGGCACCACTAACGTTGGCATTTATGTTTGTTGTAGCGGCAGATCTAAAAATAGTATCAACCCAATTTGTTCTGGTAACTTGACCCCAAGGATTTTGAGCAGCATCATGTGCAGACTGTCTTGGGTCTCCAGCATTATCTGTAGCTTGGTTATAAACACGTGCTTGTTGCTGAGCATTTAAAGCTGTTGGTAAATTGGTAGCTTGTTTAAAGCCTGTATATGTATCAATACTAACTCTAGGTTTACCTTTTTTACCTTTTTTAGTTTGAATAACAATAACACCAGAGCTTGCAAGCGCACCATAAATAGCTGCTGCGGCACCATCTTTTAATACAGAAACAGATTCAATATCATTAGGGTTTATTGCAGGCCCATAATAAGGTACACCATCAACCACAGTTAATACATTTTCTGAATTTGGGTTTACAGAACCAATACCTCTAATTACAACTTTGCCGCCACTAGTAGGGTCTCCACCATTTTGTAAAACGGTTACACCTGGCACATTTCCTTGTAAAAAATCAGTTAAATTATTTACGGGTCGGCTAGCAATACTTTTAATATTTTCAACTTTAGAAATAGCCGAAGTTAAATCGCCTTTTTTAGAGGAACCGTATCCAATTAAAACAACTTCTTCTAGGGCGCTGGCTTCTTCTTCTAAAGTAATTTTAATGGTTTGGTTGCCATTATAAGCTATTTCTTTAGTTGCATACCCTATGTATGAAAATTTTAAAACACCGTTTTCTTGTTTTAATGATATGGTAAAGTTACCATCAAAATCTGTACTAGTACCATTGTTTAATTGGTTATTAGCAACAATAGTTACACCAGGAATAGGTATACCATCAGCGGCAGATGTTACTGTTCCTTTAATAGTTGTTTGTGCATTAATAAAGGTTGTAAAACCAATACTAAATAACAACAAAAAGTAAATTTTATTAATCATGTTTTTAATTTTTAGTTTGTGTTTCAAAACTATTTTAAAGGCATTTTTTCATGGTGTAAAAATGTTTCAGTAAAGTGTACTATTGTTACAATTGAGGGGTGTTAATGTTTAAAAAAGCAACACTTTTGTTACAGTAACAGTAGGTTAACATTGTTATAATCTGGCATTAACAGCGGGTTTGGTGTTTTGTGCTTTATAAGCTTTAGGGCTAATGCTGTATGTTTTTTTAAATAAGCGACTAAAGTACTTGGGGTCATTATAACCGCACTCAAAACTAACCTCAGATATGTTTAGGTTTTTGTTTTTTAGTAAGTAGCAAGCTTTTTCTAACCTTAGTTTTATTATGATGTCTGATGGAGATTGATTTAGTACTTCTTTAAATACTCTATAGCATTTAACCCGTGAAATTTCTAATAATGTAATTAGCTTTTCAACATTAAAGTTGGTGTCTTGTATATTGTTTTTTATGAGTTGTAAGCTTTTTTTTATTAGTTTTTCATTAGGCGTTTCTAAATCATTTTTATCTGTTAATATTTTGAAAATTTGTTGTTGAAGTTTCTGGTTACTTTTAGTGCTTTTTTGTTCTATGTAAGCTGTTATTTTTTTACTTATATAGTTTCTGGTAGCAGGTAGTTGTATAACGGTATCTATACCTAATTCAATAGATTGCTCCTGCAAATTATAATCAATAGCCTCAGATATATAAATAATAGGAATATTTTGCGAAGCTAAATCTTGCTTTAATGTATTTAAAAATGATACTAATTTGCTATTTATAGAGGCTTGATAAAGTATTATAGCGTTAATTATACTGTTTTTAGTAACGGCTACGGCATTAGTAACTTCGTTTTCAAAAATTAAATTATAGGCTTTGTTTAATAGTAATTGGTTTGCTATATCAAAATTGTTTTGGTGGCAGTAAACAAGAATATTATTACCATTTAAAATGGTTTTAGAAGTTGAGCTTAAGTGTTTCCAAGACACTGTTTGTATTACTTGTGCATTAGTATCAACCTCAGTTACAGGTATAAAAATATGGTTTTTAAATATATGCTCTGTGGTATGGGTAATGGTAGCGTTTAAATCTTTTATTAGTGTTTTTGATGCCCTAAAATAGGGGCTGTAATGTTTAATGTTGTACCAATTGCTTTTTAGTGTTTCACTATTAGATTCTGTAATTATTGTTAAAGCATTGTTTTTGTATTTAATAATGGTATTTAATTGTGTTTCAGAATCTGAATACTTAATAATATCATGAAAGATGTATTGTAACAGTAACTTAAAGCGTAAGATATCTATTTCTACCCATGGAATTTTTGAGGTTATTTCACAATTAAAATTAATAGTATTTTGCTGAAGTATTAATTTTTGCTTTTCAATAAATTTTTCAATTATAGGTTGAATGTTTACTGAGGTTCTTTTGGGTTTTCCTAAATCTTTAACATGGTCTAGATAATTCCATTCAGAAATTAAGTTAATTAGTTTGCTACCCTGTTTTAAAATGGTTTCTTTTATTTCAAGTTGTGAAGTTATATTTTGTGTTTGTTTTATTATTTCTGAAACAGGTTCTCTAAATTCAGATAAAGCAAATGTTTTAAATTTTTCAATTTCAAAAGCCTCACTTTTTAGGTTATTATGAAGCTTTAAAAGTTTTTCTTTTTGAATAGAAATTTCTTTATTTTTTTCGTCAAGTTTATTGTTAGCAATAAGTAAATGTTCTTTTTGTTGTTCAATTTCGTGAGTTCTTAAGGCTATTTGCTGCTCTAATTTTTTGTTGTGGTGTTTAATGCTTCTGTGCCTAATGAAAGAAATGTATCCAACACATGCTAATACAAAAAACGTTACTAAGGCATAAAATGTAAAAGTATTATAAAAAGGTTTGTTTATTTTTAAAACAAAAGCTTTGGTTTCAGGTACCTGTAAATTGCCATTTTTTATGAGTAGTTCATAAAACCCAAAAGGTAAATTGTTATATGATATTGTATTACCTTTTAATAAGTGCCAATTAGTATCAAAGTTATTAAGCTTGTAGTAAATTGATGTTTTTGTGTTACTTGGAAATAGTATAGTTTTTACATTAGCACTTAAATTATTATTGTAGTGTGCCTTAACAATAGTATCATTTACAACAGGAGTTTTGTTAATTAAAATATTTAGTTTGGCTATGGGGTGTTTAAATTTAATATCATTTGGGTGGAAAAAATTTAATCCTCTAATGCCGCCAAAGTAAATAATACCTTTGGGATCTTGGTAATAGGCGCCTTCAGAAAATTCTGCAGCTTGCCAACCTTCTTTTGGGTTGGTAGCATGTACTTTAAACGTGTTTTTATTAATGGCTGCAATACCTTTGGTTGTGCTAACCCAAACTTTATTTAAGTTATTAACTAAGCTGTAAACCATATGGCTAGGTAAACCATCAAATTCAGTAATGTTTTTTACTAAACCATTTTCAAGATTGTAAACACTTACACCACCTAAAGAAGCAAACCAGTAATTATTGGTGTTTTCATCAAAATAAATAGAGAAAATACTATTGCCTAGTATACCATTTTTGGTTGTTATTTTTTTTAAATCGCCTTTTTTTATATCAAAAATAAGAACACCGTTGTTTTCTGTAGCAATTGTAATATTGTTGTTTTTTACTATTATGTTTCTAATATTGAATTTTAATAAGGTGTCTTCGTTTTTAAAGTGTTCAAATTTATTTTTGTTTAAATTAAATTTGGCCAAACCACCCCAACAAGCTATCCATAGTTGTTTATTGCTTTCAAAAAAGTTGTAATTTCTGTTATTAGGTAATTCTGGCGTGTTGCTAGCACTGTATAATGTGTATTTGTTTTGTTTAATTTTTATAATACCAGCGTAGGTTCCTACCCATAGAGAGCCATCAGATGCTGTGAATAATGACCTTACACGAAGCCAATTACTATTAGTTAAAGCTTCTTTAATTTCAAATTCTAAATAGCAATTTGTTTTTTTACTAAAAAAATAAAGACCTTTTGTATAATAACCCAACCAAATATTGCCATTATCATCTTTAGTAATGGCTCTAATAGTTTCGTTAGGTAAATGAGGGAATTTTTTTGGGTGAGAAGCTATTGTTTTAATGTTTTCAGAATTAGAATAGGCCATGCTTAAACCTCCATCTTTATGGCCTAACCAAATGTTTCCAAATACATCTTTGTGTAGGGTGTTAATTTCGTTACTTTTAAAACTATAGTTAGAATAAATATCACTAACATAATGGTCTATTTTGGTGTTATTTATATTTTCGGGTGTGTTAGGTAATATAAATAGCCCGTTATTTCTAGTAGCAAACCAAATATTTCCGTTATCATCTTTAATAATATCATTGACAATTACGTCAGGGTATTTTTTTAATAAAGTTTGTTTAAAGGCGTTGTAGTTGTTATTTGTATGTGTTTGGGTATTGTATGTTTTTTTAAAACCTCCATTTTTATAAACATATAAGCTTTTAGTAGTTTGCACAACAATGTTTTTAGTATTGTTGTTATAAATACGTATAACTGGATTTGTAAAATTAAAATGCTGAAATGTATTGTTGCCAAGGTATTGGCTTACCTTATAGTCTTTAGTTAGTAACCAAATACTGTTGTTTTTATCTTTAGCTAGTTGTATAATATCATTACCAGGAAGTGAGGTTTCATCATTTTTTTTATGCTTAAAAACAGTAAAATTATCACCATCATAATAATTAAGTCCGTCCCAAGTAGCAATCCACAATCCACCGTTAGCATCATTTTCAATATCTGTAATGGAGTTGTTTGATAAGCCTGAGCTAGTTTCAAAAGTTTCAAACTTTAGATTTTGAGACCAATTTGATAAGCTAAAAAGAAGTAATAAGAGCGTGAATATTTTTTGCAACATTTTAATAAAAATAACTAACAATATTAGCTGTATTTTTTTATTTAAATGTTACTAGGTAATTAACTATAGGTTACTGTTTTATTGCTTTTGAAGCTTTTTTTAACAGATTTGTAGGTAAAAGTTTATTTAAAAAAAATGCCATTGTAAAACACTTACAATGGCATTTTTGTATGATTTAATAACGTTAGTTTAGCTAACTGCTTCTTTAATTCTTTTAATAGCTTCTTTTATTTGCTCTTGAGATGCTGCATAAGAAATTCTAATACAGTTAGGATTTCCAAAAGCATCACCAGTAACAGTTGCAACTAAGGCTTCTTCAAGTAAGTAAAGTGAAAAATCTGTAGCATTGTTTATAGTTTTTCCTTTTAAGGTTTTTCCAAAGAAATAAGAAACATCTGGAAACACATAAAAAGCACCGTCAGGTGTGTTAGTGTTAAAACCTTCAATATCACCTAATAAATCTAATATAATATCTCTACGAATATTAAACTCATCAATCATGTATTTTATACGTGATGGCGATTCGTTTAAAGCAGTAATTACAGCACGTTGTGCAATACAATTAGTGCCACTGGTTGTTTGCCCTTGTAATTTGTTACATGCGCGCGCTATTTTTTCGGGAGCACCAATAAAACCAACACGCCACCCAGTCATGGCAAAGGCTTTTGAAACACCGTTTACTGTAATTGTTCGGTCATACATTTCATCAAATTCAGCAATACTTGTATGGCCTTTTCCGTAGTTTATGTGTTCATAAATTTCATCAGAAACCACATAAATATTTGGGTATTTAGCTAAAACATCAACCAATGCTTTTAATTCTTCTTTACTGTAAACAGAGCCACTTGGGTTACATGGTGAGCTAAACCACATCATTTTAGTTTTAGGCGTAATGGCTGCCTCTAATTGTTCAGCAGTCATTTTAAAATCTGTTTCAATAGATGTTTTTACTTCAACAGGAACACCACCAAAAAGTTTTACAATATCGGCATAACTTACCCAGTATGGGCATGGTAAAATAACTTCGTCTCCATCATTTAACATAACACCAGCAACGTTAAATAGTGCTTGTTTTGCACCCGTTGAAACTACAATTTGTGAAGGTGTATAAGTTAAATTGTTATCGCGTTTAAATTTTGTTATAACTGCATCCTTTAAATCGGCATAACCATCAACAGGTGTATATGAGTTGTAGCCTTCGTTAATGGCATCAATTGCTGCATCTTTAACAAAATCTGGCACTTTAAAATCAGGTTCTCCAAGGCTTAAGCCAATAATGTCTTTGCCTTCGCCTCTTAATTCTCTTGCTTTTGCAGCCATGGCTAAGGTTGCTGAAGTAGCCATGTTTAAAATTCTATCAGATAGTAAGTTCATCTTTTAAGTTAATAGTGGTTGTTAGACTTGTAAAGCGGGTTTCATGCCCATTTCTTTTAAATGTTTAAAATGAGCAATAATGGCTTTACGTGTAGTTTTGTATTCGTTGTAAGGTAAATTAAATTCTTTAGCTGTTTCTTTAACTATTTTTGAAATATTAGTGTAGTGAATATGACTAATATGCGGGAAAATATGGTGCTCTACTTGATGGTTTAAACCACCAGTAAACCAATTTACAATGCTGTTTTTAGTACTAAAATTAATAGTAGTTTTTAGTTGGTGTACAGCCCAAGTATTTTTCATGGTGCCATCTTTTTGTGGCAATGGCATTTCAGCATCTTCCATAACATGTGCTAATTGAAAAACAACACTTAAAATTAAGCCAGCAGTGTAATGCATTATAAAAAAGCCAATTAAAATTTTCCACCAAGCAATATCTAAAATAAGCATTGGTAAAACAATCCAAATAGAAACGTATATAATTTTTGAAATAACAAGTTTGCTCCAATTCCAAACAGGGTTTGGGTACTTTCCGTATGATAATTTACGTTTCATATAACGCCTCATTTGTTGCCAATCTGTAGTAATGGCCCAATTTATTGTTAGTAAACCGTATAATAAAATAGAGTAGTAGTGTTGAAATTTATGATACCATTTCCATTCAGAGTGTTTTGTAAAACGTAAAATTCTACCAGCATCTAAATCTTCATCGTGCCCATGAATGTTTGTATATGTGTGGTGCAAAACATTATGTTGTACTTGCCAGTTGTAAACATTACCAGCTAGTATGTAAATGCTGCTACCCATTAAGCGGTTTATCCATTCTTTATTAGAAAAAGAGCCATGGTTACCATCATGCATAACATTCATGCCAACTCCGGCCATACCAACCCCCATAACAATGGTTAATAGTAAATTAACCCAATTAGGAAAATTTAGTGTTAAAATTAAAAAGTATGGAGCTAAAAATATTGAAAACATTACAATGGTTTTCATCCAAAGTTTCCAATTACCGGTGCGTTTTATATTGTTTTCTTTAAAGTAGCTGTTTACTCTTTTGTTTAATGTTCTAAAAAATTTTGCAGAGTCTGTGCGTGAAAATGATAGGGTTTGTTTAGCCATGCCTTTATTTTTTCTTACTAAAAATTAGTTTAGTCTTTGCTTTTCAACGGGCAAAGATAGGTATAAACCTTATGAAGTAATAACGTTTTTATGTAAAAATATGTACTTAAAAAGTATATTTTTGTTGAAAATTTAACAGATTTAAATAAGTGTGATAAAAAATTGAATTTTTATTTAATTCATTGATTTTCTTATTGTATTTATTTTTTGAAAAGTAATAACTAATGGAACTCATTTTAAAATATTTCCCTAACCTAACCGAAACGCAAATACAACAGTTTAAAAAACTTGAAGCGCTTTACCAAGATTGGAACTTGAAAATTAACGTAGTATCTAGAAAAGATATTGATGAACTTTACTTAAGGCATGTATTGCATTCTTTAGCAATAGCAAAACTTATAAGCTTTAAAGATGGTACAAAAATTATGGATGTTGGTACTGGCGGAGGTTTTCCAGGTGTGCCATTAGCAATAATGTTTCCTAATTGTACTTTTCATTTGGTTGATAGTATTGCAAAAAAATTAAAGGTTGTTAATGAGGTTGTTGACGGTTTAGGTATTACAAATGTGAAAACTACACATACACGCGTTGAAGAAATTAATGATACTTATGATTTTATTGTAAGTAGGGCCGTAGCTGCAATGCCAACTTTTGTACATTGGACTAAAGGTAAAATTGCTAAAAATCAAAATAACAGTTTAAAAAATGGTATTTTGTATTTAAAAGGCGGCGATTTAACCGATGAGCTAAAAGAATATACAACAGCTAAAATTTATAACCTAACAGATTATTATACTGAAGATTTCTTTGAAACCAAGAAATTAGTGCATTTGCCTAAAAAATTTAAAGGCTAATTTTTAATAGAATTTTCTAAGGCTTTAATGTTATTTATAAAAAAATAATATTGGTTTTGCTGCCAGTAGGTGTTTTCAAAAACTTCCGAAGGTTCCAAATCTTTATTAGGGTTTAGTATGGCTTTGGCTTTGTTTAAGTTTTCTGTGGCTTTTTCAAAATTATTCATCTTAAAATAGGTTAGAGCCAAACCTAAAAGTGCATCAAAATCTAAAGCATCTAGCGCTAAAGCGTTGTTAAAATCATCAACAGCTTCGGTGTATTTTCCTAGTAATAAAAATGAAGCGCCTCTATAAAAATGAGCAAAAGTGTTATTACTGTTTAATCTTATAGATTTGGTTAAATCTCTATTTGCTTTGGCGTAATAATTAATATCCATGTAAAACACACCGCGGTTGTAAAATGTGTTAGCGTCTGGTGAAATATAAATAGCTAAAGTGTAATCTTCCAGTGCTTTTTTTGGTTTATCTAGTGCTTTGTAGCAAGCAGCTCTAAGCATATACACGTTTGGAAAATTTGGTGCTATTCTTAAAACTTTATCAAAATCTGCTATGGCATTTTTGTAATCTTCTAAATCATATTTTACACAAGCTAAACTATAAAGCGCATCAATAAAACTAGGATCTAGTTCATAGGCTTTTTCATAATCATTTTTAGCACCCACCAAATCTTTTAAACTAAACCTTGAGTTTCCACGGTTAAAATAGCTATCAGCATCGGGCTTGTTTAATATAATTTTAGAATAATCAACAATGGCACCACTGTAGTCTCCTATATCATTTTTAGTAATGGCTCTTAAAAAATAGGCATCTAAATGGTCGGGTTCTAACGTAATAGCTTGGTCTAATAGGTTTAATTTTTCATTTAAATCTGTAGCTCTTACCGCTTGTCTGTATAGTTTGTTTGCTTGCCCAAACGAAAGCAGCGGAGCTATGGCGCAAAAGATTAATAGAAGTTTTTTCATATGCACATAAACAGCAAATAATATGCCGCAATTTTTAATGGAAAGATAATTAATTTTGAAAACATAAATGATATTGCTTTTCAAAAAATATTGAAACAAAAAAAGCGAGCCTGTTAAAAGCTCGCTTTTTAATTTTATAAAAAAGAGTCGTTAGCCTAAAAACGGATATCTGTAATCTGTAGGTGTAACAAACGTTTCTTTTATTAATCTTGGAGATACCCAACGTAATAAGTTTTGGGCGCTTCCTGCTTTATCATTTGTTCCTGAAGCTCTAGCGCCTCCAAACGGTTGTTGGCCAACTACGGCACCTGTTGGTTTATCATTAATGTAAAAGTTACCTGCGCTGTTTTGTAATAGTTTGGTAGCTTCAACTATAGCGTATCTATCTGCAGCAAGAATAGCACCTGTTAAGGCATATTCACTAGTGCTGTCAACAAGCTTTAAAGTTTCTGTGTAAGCATCATCTTCATAAACATAAATAGTTACTACCGGACCAAAAAGCTCTGTACACATGGTAGTGTATTTTGGGTCTTTGGTTACAATAACTGTAGGTTCAATAAAATAACCTTTACTTTTATCGTAATTTCCTCCAGCAATAATTTCAGCATCATCATCAGCTTTTGCTTGGTCAATGTATTTTGCTAATTTATCAAAAGAGCCTTCATGAATTACAGCTGTAATAAAGTTGCTCATATCTTCAGGCGATCCCATTTTAAACGATTTTAAATCGGTTAATAAATGGTTTTTTACAGCTTCCCAAATGCCTTTAGCTACATAAACTCTTGAAGCTGCACTGCATTTTTGACCTTGAAACTCAAAGGCACCACGTGCAATAGCGGTGGCAACTTGCTTAGGGTTTGCTGTTTTATGTGCAACAATAAAATCTTTTCCGCCTGTTTCGCCTACAATTCTTGGGTATGTTTTATAGTTGTGAATGTTTTGGCCAATTTGTTTCCAAAGTTCCTTAAAAACAAAGGTTGAACCTGTAAAGTGTAATCCTGAAAAATCTGGACTTGCTAAAACGGTATTTGTAATCATTACCGGATCTCCAAACACAACATTAATAACACCAGCAGGTACGCCAGCTTCTTTAAACACATCCATAATTACTTTAGCTGAATAAATTTGGCTGTCACTTGGTTTCCAAACAACAACGTTACCCATTAAAGCCATACATGCAGGTAAGTTACCAGCAATAGCAGTAAAGTTAAAAGGCGTTACAGCATAGGTAAAACCTTCTAATGGGCGGTATTCAACACGGTTCCAAGCATCACTTGTGCTTTCGGGTTGCTCCATGTAAATATCGCTCATAAACTGTACGTTAAAACGTAAGAAGTCTATTAACTCACAAGCCGAATCTATTTCTGCCTGATGGATGGTTTTAGACTGCGCAATCATTGTGGCAGCGTTAATTTTAGCTCTGTACGGGCCAGCAATAAGTTCGGCAGCTTTTAAAAATATGGCAGCGCGTTGTTCCCAAGGCGTGTTAGCCCATGCATCTCTTGCTTGTAAAGCCGTTTTTATAGCATCTTCTACGTTGTTTTGTTCTGCTAAATGGTATGTTCCAACACTATGTTTATGATCATGAGGAGGCGATATTTGTCTTGTATTTCCTGTTGTAACATCTTCACCGTTAATATATAAAGGCACGTCAACTTTACTGTTAAACATAGCTTTATAAGCTTGTAAAACTGCTTCGCGCTCCGGTGATCCTGGAGCGTAACTTTTTACGGGCTCGTTTACCGCAATTGGTACATTAAAAAAGCCTTTTCCCATGATTTTTTAGTTTTTATTAAAAATATTTCATTGAATTGGTCGCAAATTTAAGAATTATTAAATGATTTAATTGAACATAGCTTTATAAAATAACGTTAATTTTTATTTATTTTTTGTAAGTTGCTGCTTTGTATTTAGACTACAGTTTGCATGTGTACAGTTACCATTATTCCTACTAGTAATTCTAATTTTGTTTTAACTTCAAATAGAGATGAAGCACCCAATAGAACATCTTTAACTCCAGAATTTTATAATGTTGAAGGTGTGAAAACATTGTTTCCTAAAGATGAACAATCTGGCGGAACATGGGTTGGTGTAAGCCAAAAACATAGAGTTGTTTGTGTTTTGAATGGCGCATTTAAGCCGCATTTAAGAAACCCTCAATACAGAAAGAGTAGAGGTTTAGTAGCAAAAGACTTAATGATTGCTGATGATATAGAAAGCACCATTGAAAGTTATGATTTTACAGATATTGAACCGTTTACAATTGTTATAGCAGATTGGAATACAGACTTGGCATTTTTTGAATTAATTTGGGACGGTAACCAAAAACACTTTACAAATTTACCTTTAGCGCCTAAAATTTGGTCGTCTTCAACATTGTATAATGATGTAATGAAAGCTGAGCGCCACATGTGGTTTGATAATTTTATAAAAACACATGCTTTAACTGCCGATAATTTATTGGAATTCCATAATGAAGCAGGAAAAAACAAGCCCAATTACGGAGTTGTAATGGATAGAGGTTTTGTTAAAACTACCAGTATAACTCAAATTGAAAAACAAGGTAGTACATTGCATATGGCTTATGAAAATATTCATGATAAAACAGTAGCTAACCAAATATTTAATTTACCACAAACAGTAAATGAGTAATACAGGTATAATTTTAACATTGGCATATCCTGAAACAATTGTAATGGTAGCAGATGAATGGTATTCGCCATTTTTAAAGTATTTGGGTATTGGTAAAACAAATTATTTACGAGCAGGTCATGCAGCATTGGTTTTAATTAATAAGCAAACAGGTGTGTTAGAGTATCATGATTTTGGACGTTACATTACCCCAGAACCTATGGGGCGCGTTCGTGGTGCTGATACTGATAATGAACTTCATTTTCCATTAAAGGCTATTATTAAAAACAACCAAATAACTAATTTAAATGCTATTTTAAAGTTTTTAGGAACACACCCAAAATTAACACATGGCGATGGTAAATTAGTAGCCTCAGTTTGTAATGCTGTAAATTATGAAAAAGCTAGAGCGCATATAACTAATATGCAGCAAAAACATTTTATTAGGTACGCTGCTTTTATTAAAAATGCATGTAATTGTGCGCGGTTTGTTACTGATAGTTTAATTGCTTCGGTTACTGATTTGAGTATTAAAAAAGCACTACAAAAATCTAAATGGTTTACACCAAGTACTGTGGGGAATGTATTGTTGGCTAACACTGAAAATAATGCTTATGAAGTACTTGAAACAGGTGAGATTTTAAATTTTACAGGATCTCAAAAAAGTGAAAATTTACGTTGTTTTTTAGATAAGCTAAAAAATCATAATGTAAATTTAGTGGGTACATTGCAACCAAAACCTGTAGATGTGGCTCATGAAAATGCACAGTGGTTATCGGGTATTGCGGCGGGTGCTTGGTTTGAATTACATAAAACCGATATTGCTAACATGTTTCGTTTTAGGCGTTTATCGCCTTACGGTAATATTGATTGTGATGCTATTTTTAAGGTTGAAAATAACGCTTTTAATTTTGATGCAGGTTATAAGTTTGTGCATTACTCTAACTGTAAGTTTTTTCATGTAGAACAGCAGGGTGTGGTTTTTAGGTTTGATAGGGTTTAAAAACAAAGACTTGTAGTATAAAATGGTGTGGCGGTTTGCGTTAGGGATTGAGACGGCATCCTTTTTGAGGCACGAAAAAAGATATAGTTGAAAGCCCGACCCGATAGGGGAACGCCCAAAAAATTAATTTATGGCAAACGGTGCGCTAAGTTTAAATGTTGGTATATCTACTGTAAATTTTTGTGTGGTTGTAAAATTTACCATGGTGTAATGGCCATACATGGCACCAAATGGTGATGTTAATAGGCAACCGGATGTGTATGTGTGTGATTCGCCGGGTTTTAAAACGGGTTTTTGGCCAATAACGCCTTCGCCGTCAACTATTTCAACATTATTTAAAGCATCGAGTATTTCCCAGTGACGCCATTGTAGTTGTACTGAGTCTTTACTTTGGTTTTCTATAGTAATTTTATAGCCAAAGGCATATTGTATTTTGTAGTTTCTGTAAAAAGACCCTTCAAAAGTAGTTTCAACTGAAATTTTTATACCTTTTGTTACTTGTTGTACCATGTTAAGTGCTTATAAACAATAAGTTTACAGTGCAAAAATAATAATTTTTTAAATGGTGGTTGAAAAAAGTGGATAAAATACGTGTTTTAGTTGCTAATGTTTACAGAAGTTGTTTCGCCTAAACCTATTATTTTATCGTAGCGAGCGCCTAAATCTCTATAATATACTAAAACTTTATAGTTGTTTTCGGTTTGGTAGAAATTACCACTAATTGCGCCTTCGTTAACCGTGTTGTTATTTAGGGTAACAAATTTATAATTATAAAAACCTTGTTTAAGTAGTATGCTGGCGGTGTAAATACCTTTGCTTTTATTAAAAACCATTTTGTTGGTTTGGTTTAAGGCGTAATTGTTGTAGTTTCCGTATACAAAAACAGGTGTGTTGGTGTTGAAGGTTGGATTGGGTTTTAGGGAAAAATGTACCCAAACGTAATCTGATTCTATGCTAACATCACCATTGTTTACGTTGGTAATTAAGTAGGTTCCGTTAATATCAGGGTTGTAAGTGTAAGGTGTGTTGCTACGTTGTATGTTTGTATATAAATAGTTATGGTATAGGGTTTGCAAATCTATATTTTGCACACCGTTGCTGGCGGCTCTAACATCTTTGTTTTCAAAATAAAAATATTCATTACCACCCCAAAAACTGGCTTCGGTATCATATTTGTAAATTAACTGATTGCCAACTGTATATTGCGGTTTTAGGTTGTTAATAGCTGTGTGTAAATTGTTGTTTTGTACTATTAGTGTTTTTACGGTTTGCATGGGGTTGTTTAGTTGAAATCCTTTAGGATCAATTATAATTTCTACCCGTTGTTTTTGGTTTATAAAACTTATATCTCTGGAGCGTTTTATGCTTAAGCCAACATTTGCTTTGTTTTCATAAATCATGAATTTTCTTGAAAAAACAAGCTCATCATAACTGTTGTAAATACTCATTATGTAATTGCCAGATTTTTTTATGCCTCGTGTAAATTGGTTTGGTATTGTTAATTTGTAGTTTGAAAATATTTGTAATGTATTGTAAGAGTTTTGGTAATCTCGAATACGCTGGTTGTCAAATCCGTTTAAGTATTCAGATTTTGCTAAAATTGAAGGCGTCCAATCAAAATTACAATGTTGTATTTTGTAGTAGTAATCATCTTCATTACCGTTTAAAACATCAAATTCTAATACTAGTGGCGTTCCTAATTTTATAACCGGTAATTGTGTTTCGGGTGTATTACCCTTAAAATTAATGGTTTTAATATACTCAGGTGCATTTACTTCATTAATTTGACTAAATGCTGTAAATGTTGCCAATAAAAAAATACATACGAAGCTAAACTTTGTTAACATATAAAGTTGTTTTGGGTAAATATAAACAAAATTAATGCCTAAGTTATTTTTGTTGTTTAGAATGAATATAAATAATATAACGTTAACTAAATTAAATAAAAAAATGTGTTATTAATTTGTACTTTTGCCTCGATTTTTAGACAACTAATTTCAATAAAAAAAATATGTCAAACGACATTCGTATTAAAAAAGGTCTAGACATAAATCTAAAAGGTGCTGCCGTAAAAACTCTAGATACGGCAATTGTAAGCAATTTTAGCACTATTAGACCTGAAGACTTCCACGGCGTTATACCAAAATTGATATTAAAAGTTGGATCTAAAGTAAAGGCAGGTGAGGCTGTTTTTTATGATAAATCTAACGAAAATGTAAAATTTGCTTCTCCTGTTTCTGGTGAAATAGTTGAGATTGTACGTGGTGAAAAGAGAAAAATTTTAGCAATTAAAATTCAAGCAGACAAAACACAAGCCTACCACGATTATGGTAAATTTGATGTTGATGCTGCAAAAGCAGATGATGTGAAAACACATTTATTAGCTGCAGGTTGCTGGCCATTTGTAAAACAACGCCCATATGACGTTATTGCAAAACCAGACAAAACACCAAAAGCTATTTTTATTTCTGCTTATGCTAGTGCACCTTTAGCTGCAGATTTAGATTTTACATTGCAAGGAAAAGAAGCCGAGTTACAAGCAGCTGTTACAGCACTAGGAAAGCTTACAGAAGGTAAAGTGCATATTTCAGTTGGTAAAAACTCTAATTCTCCACTAGCATCTGTTTCTGGCGCAACTATTCACAAAGTGTCTGGTCCGCATCCTTCAGGTAACGTTGGTACACAAATTAACAACATAGATCCTATTAATAAAGGTGAAACAGTGTGGACGGTAAGTGCACAAGACCTTGTTATTATTGGAGAATTATTATTAACAGGTAAATTCAATGCAGAACGTATTGTAGCCATGGCAGGCTCATCAGTTGAGGCTCCTAGATATTTCAAAACTAAAATAGGAAGTGAAATATCTACAATGGTTTATGATAAAGGTATAGCTAAAGATGCTAACGTTCGTATCATTTCTGGTAATGTGCTTTCAGGAAAAGAAGTAAAACCAGATGGTGAGTTAGATTACTACAGCAATGTTATATCTATTATTCCTGAAGGTGATGATTATGAACTGTTTGGTTGGAATAAGCCAGTTTTTAATAAAGTATCAACTTCTAGAGCTTTAACCTTTTCTTGGTTAAATCCTAAAAAAGAATACGATTTAGATACGAATACTAATGGTGAACACAGAGCTTTTGTGGTTACCGGAGGCTACGAAGAAGTATTTCCTTTAGATATTTATCCGTTACAAATTTTAAAAGCTTGTATGTATAAAGATTTAGATGAAATGGAAGCTTTAGGTATGTATGAAGTAGCTCCTGAAGATTTTGCCTTAACAGAATTTATTTGTGTGTCTAAACAACCACACCAAAAAATAATTAGAGAAGGTTTAGACTTAATGCTTAAAGAGATTGGATAATGGGTTTAAAACAAAATTTACATAATTTAAAAAAGAAGTATGAAGGTACCAAAATGGCTCCTTTGTTCAATGGTTTTCATACGTTCTTATATACACCTGATGAGGTAACACACAACGGTACTCACATTAAAGTAGTTGATGATTTAAAGCGTACCATGAATACAGTTATCATGGCTTTAATACCATGTTTAATTTTTGGTATGTTTAATGCTGGTTATCAACATTATTTAGCAATAGGTGAAATTGAAGCTGTATCATCAGGTTTTTTTAGTGCAGAATTCTGGACTTTAGATAACTTTTTAATTGGTGCAATTAAGGTACTACCATTAGTAGTTGTATCTTATGTTGTTGGTTTAGCAATTGAGTTTGTTTTCTGTATTATTAAAGGTCATGAAATTGAAGAAGGTTACTTAGTAACAGGTATGCTAGTGCCTTTAATAGTTCCTGTAGATATTCCACTATGGATGCTTGCCGTAGCTGTAGCTTTTGGTGTTGTTATTGGTAAAGAAGTATTTGGAGGGACAGGAATGAATATACTAAATCCTGCTTTAACCATTCGTGCATTTTTATTCTTTGCATACCCAACATGGATGTCTGGAGATAAAGTATGGGTACACGGTGCGGTAGAGCGTGCTGAAGAAATAGCGGGAGGCGCTAATTTAGATGCCATTTCTGGTGAAACTATTTTAGGTAGTTTAGCTCAAGGTAACAGTGCGGGCTATTCAGTTGCCGATATGTTTTTTGGGTTTATTCCTGGTTCTGTTGGCGAAACATCAGCATTACTAATCCTTATAGGTGCACTATTCTTAATATTCACAAAAATAGGAAGCTGGAGAATTATGTTATCTTCAGTGGTTGGTGCATTAGCAATGGGCTTAATATTTAATGGTGTTGTAAGTTCTGGTTGGATTACAGAAAGTAGTAAGTTTTACGGTTTAATGAGTACAGAATTTTGGCATCATTTACTAATTGGTGGTTTTGCTTTTGGTACTGTGTTTATGGCTACCGATCCTGTAACTGCATCGCAAACAAATAAAGGAAAATGGATTTACGGTTTTTTAGTAGGTTTTATTTCTATTTTAATTCGTGTATTCAACCCAGCGTATCCAGAAGGTGTTATGTTAGCTATATTATTAATGAACGTATTTGCACCAACCATAGATCATTATGTGGTACAAGCAAACGTTAAGAAAAGAATGAAACGTTTAAAAGTAAAAACAGCTTAAAAGATGAGTAATAAAACAGATAGTAACGTATACACTATATTATTTGCCATAGGAATGGTGGTAGTAGTAGGCGCTTTATTAGCTTTTACAGCAGCGTCTTTAAAGCCTAATATTGCAGAAAACGTACGTTTAGAAAAACAACAAAACATTCTATATGCTATGGGTGTTAATGAAAACGATGAAAGTTCAGCCGTTTTTGTTGATAAAACTGAAGCTCCAGAATTATTCAAAAAATACATCACTAAACAATTGGTAATTAAAGGAGGTGATGTTTCTGAAAATAATGAAGCTTACCTAATAGATATTAAAAAACAAAAAGCAATAGGTAATGACAACCCAAGCGAGCGTAAGTTGCCTTTATTTGTTGGTGAAAAAGATGGTAAAACATATTATGTGGTGCCAATTTATGGTAAAGGTTTATGGGACGCCATTTGGGGTTATGTATCTTTAGATAAAGACATGGTAGTACAGGGTGCTTATTTTGATCACAAAGGTGAAACACCAGGTTTAGGTGCTAACATTAAAGAACGTTTTTTTATGGACGATTTTATTGGTGAGCATTTATTAGATGAAAGTGGGTACTTTAAAGGTATTGATGTTGCCAAAGGTAACGCCGACCCAAAAAATGAAAATAAAACCGATAACGAGGTTGATGCCATTGCAGGAGCAACTATTACAGGTAATGGTGTAACAGCAATGATTAAGAGCGATCTTAAATTGTACAAACCTTATTTCGATAATCTTAAAAATAATTAAAACATATGGGACTTTTATCAAAAAAAGATGCCAAGTTAATAACAGATCCGTTAGCAGATAATAACCCAATTACTATTCAAGTATTAGGTATTTGTTCTGCATTAGCAATTACTGCAGAGCTTAAAGCATCTATTGTAATGGCGGTATCAGTATTATTTGTATTAGGTGTTGGTAACGTTGTTATTTCTTTAATGCGAAATATAATTCCATCAAAAATCAGGATTATCGTTCAACTTACTGTAGTTGCTGCTTTAGTAATTATTGTAGACCAAGTGCTAAAAGCATTTGCTTATGAATTAAGTAAAACACTATCGGTTTTTGTTGGTTTAATTATTACAAACTGTATCATTATGGGGCGTTTTGAAGCTTTTGCTTTAGGTAATGGCCCTTGGAAATCATTTTTAGATGGTATAGGTAACGCTTTAGGTTACGGTGTAATACTAATTATAGTTGGTTTCTTTAGAGAATTATTAGGTTCTGGTACACTATTAGGATTTAAAGTTTTAGGCGATCCTATTGAAAAAACAGGGTTGTACGCTATAGGCTATGAAAACAACGGTTTCATGCTTTTATCTCCAATGGCATTAATTGTTGTTGGTATTATTATTTGGGTGCAACGTAGTAGAAATAAAGACTTAATAGAAGATTAAAAATTAGTAAGCAATCAATAGTAGTAAGTAACTGTTACCAAATACTTGAAGATTGTATACTGAAGACTTAAAAATATGGAACATTTAGAATTATTTTTTAAATCAATTTTTATAGATAACATGGTGTTTGCAACATTCCTAGGAATGTGTTCTTACCTTGCAGTATCTAAAAAAGTAAGTACAGCCGTAGGTTTAGGAGCAGCTGTAGTTTTTGTACTAGCAGTAACAGTACCTGTTAACTGGTTGTTAGATCAATATATATTACAACCAGGAGCATTACAATGGTTAGGTGAAGAGTATGCAGATTACGATTTAAGTTTCCTTTCATTCATAATGTTTATTGCTACCATAGCAACCATGGTACAATTAGTAGAAATTATTGTTGAAAAATTTGCACCTGCATTATACAATTCATTAGGTATATTTTTACCGCTTATTGCCGTAAACTGTGCTATTTTAGGAGGTTCATTATTTATGCAATCTCGCGAAATTCAAAGTATTGGTTTAGCATTTAACTACGGTATTTCTTCAGGTATTGGATGGTTTTTAGCAATTTTAGCTATTGCAGCCATACGTGAAAAAATTCGTTATTCAAACGTGCCAGCACCTTTAAGAGGCTTAGGTATTACGTTCATCATTACAGGTTTAATGGCCATTGGTTTTATGAGCTTTGGTGGTATGTTAACAGGTGGCGATGAAGAGAAAAAAGAAGAAAAAACAGCTAAGGTAGAAGAAGAAAAAGCAAGTAAGGAAATAGCTGATAACACAATAAAAATAGTAGAATAACATGGTATTTTTAGCAGCTAGTACAACAGGAACAGTTATAGCAACTGTAGCAGCATTTTTAGTTTTAACACTTGCTTTAGTTGGATTACTATTATTTGTAAAGCAAAAATTAGCACCGTCTGGTCCTGTAAAAATTAAAATAAACGGTGAAAAAGAAATTGAAGTACCATCAGGTGGTAGTTTATTATCTACTCTAGGGAATCAAAAAATATTTTTACCATCAGCTTGTGGTGGTGGTGGTACATGTATACAATGTGAGTGTCACGTATTAGAAGGTGGTGGTGAAGCACTACCAACGGAAACACCACATTTTACACGTAAAGAGTTACAACATGGCGCCCGTTTAGCTTGTCAAGTAAAAGTTAAACAAGACATGAATATTACCATTCCTGAAGAAGTTTTTGGTATTAAAAAGTGGGAAGCTGAAGTAGTACGTAACTATAACGTAGCATCTTTTATCAAAGAATTTGTGGTTCGTATTCCAGAAGATATGAACTATAAAGCAGGTGGATATATTCAAATTGAAATTCCTAAATGCGAAATTAAATATTCTGATATTGATATTACAGCACACCCAGAAGAGCATGAAACACCCGATAAATTTCAAGCTGAATGGGATAAGTTTGGCTTATGGCCATTAGTGATGAAGAACGATGATATTGTAGAACGAGCTTACTCAATGGCTTCTTACCCAGCTGAAGGGCGTGATATTATGCTTAACGTTCGTATTGCTACACCACCATGGGATAGAAACAAAAACGGTTGGATGGATGTAAACCCAGGTGTTGCTTCATCATACATTTTTTCTAGAAAACAAGGTGATAAAGTAACAATTTCTGGCCCTTACGGAGAGTTCTTTATTAATGAAAGTGATGCTGAAATGTTGTACGTTGGTGGTGGTGCAGGTATGGCACCAATGCGTTCGCATTTATACCACTTATTTAAAACTTTAGAAACAGGCAGAACAGTTACATATTGGTACGGTGGTCGTTCAAAACGTGAACTATTCTATTTAGAGCATTTTTATGAGTTAGAGCGTAAGTTCCCTAACTTTAAATTCTTCTTAGCATTATCAGAGCCTTTACCAGAAGATAACTGGAAAGTTAAAAAAGATATTCATGATGAAGAGGGAGACGGTTTTGTTGGATTCATTCACAACTGTGTAATTGATAATTATTTAAATCATCATGAATCACCTGAAGATATCGAGTTATATTTCTGTGGACCTCCATTAATGAATAAAGCTGTTCAAAAAATGGGTGAAGATTTTGGTATTCCTGATGAAAACATCCGATTTGATGACTTCGGAGGATAAAATTTTAAACTATTTTGCTACATTATTTAGCATACTGTATAAAATAAAAGAACCAACGCATTGCGTTGGTTCTTTTATTTTATACAAATTGAATCAGATTCCTTTAGTTTATGTTTAAACAACCCTTTATAATCCATAACATTACTAATATTATCTAGCTTACATAGTAGCTCAATAACATCACTTAATCCATTAAAAAGCACATTAGTATCAGTAGGGTTTTCAGGTTTTCTATTCTTGTAATGTAATGGTAATTGATAACCACAGGCTTTCAAAAAAACACGTTCAATTTTTAACAATTCAATAGGAGAATACCCATTAAATTTTCTTCCTAACGTTTGGTGCACATTTCCAATGTAATTCAATTGTAATGCACCGTGATTATCCGCTAAGTGTTTCCAACTATCAGTATTATCTAAAATATTTCCAACAGCACACTGCTTACAACAATCTGGGTTTAACGTGTTGTTGTAAAAAGCATTATATAATTTACTAATGGCAGCATCAAAACGGGGAGTAGTTTTCATAAACAAATTTTTTAAACATTATAAAGTTAAACAAATTTTATGCAATGTAATAAAACCAGTAAATTTGCAATATGAGTAAACCACTTTCACCGCAAGAGTTACATAATTTAGCCATGAACCATGTTGGCAAAGATTTAGAAAATAGAGGGTTTGAGTTTGTAGCTATAAATAGTCAGTTAAAAAAACATCCGCAATTTGTATGCATTGATAAAAATAGCCAATACTATTTTGTAATTGTAAAAGCTGTTTTATTACCTGATAACCCAAATAATTATGATGTTATTTGGATGGAAACTTTTAAGAAACATGCACGCGATAAGAATGCAAAAGTGTTGTATGCAGGCGTAGGTTTAGGCAATCCAAATGGTGAAAGCTTACCCGTTTATTTAAATCAGGAATATTTAATAGAGTATAATGGTATTCAAGTTATAGAAACCAATTTAAATTAACTTATGAAAAAAACACTTGTTTTATGTTTTATAATAGCTTTTTTTAGCTGTAGTAAAGTAACTAAAAACACTAAGGTTACTGGGCATGTTTTTGGTACTACCTATTCATTTATTTATAGCGCTAGTGAGAATTATCAAAAAGAGTTTGATAGTATTTTTAAGGTATTAAACACATCATTATCAACTTACCAAAGCAACTCATATATATCTAAATTTAACCGTAATGAACCTGTTGAAGTTGATCATCACTTTATAAAGGTTTACAATGCTGCTAAAAACATTTATAATGAAACAGAAGGCGCTTTTGACCCCACAATAGGTAATGTTGTAAATGCATGGAGTTTTGGCGCAGAAAAGGCCATAAAAAACATTAATAGCGTTAAAATAGATAGTTTGATGCAGTATGTTGGTTTTAATAAAACCCAATTAAACGGCAATACTATTACAAAAAATAACCCCAACATTTATTTAGAATTTAATGCGCTTGCCAAAGGGTATGGTGTAGATGTTATTGCAGAATTTTTAGAATACAAAGGTGTTGGTAACTACTTAGTTGAAATTGGTGGAGAAATACGCGTTAAAGGAATAAATATAGAAAAGCAATTACCTTGGAAAGTAGGTGTAGAAAAACCTCATTTTGATGGTAAGCAATCTATTTTAAAGGCTATAGTTTTAAAGGAAGGCGCTATGGCAACTTCAGGCACTTATCGTAAGTTTAAAATTGATGAAAACGGTAACAGGTTTTCTCATATAATTGATACCAAAACAGGCTATTCTAGCAAAACCAATTTATTAAGTGTTTCTGTTATAGCTGAAAATTGTATGACTGCCGATGCTTATGCAACAGCTTTTAAAGCTATGGGCATACAAAAGGTTAAAGCATTTTTAAAAAAACATCCAGAACTGAAAGTATTTTTGATTTTTGAAAACGAAGAAAATAGCTTTGAAACGCTAGCTTTAAATAATTTTCCTGAGTAAAATAAAATATTATAGTATGTGACCAATTAAGAAATAGAGTGTCTTATAAATGCTATTAATCACATTTGATTAAAAAGTCGTGCCTTTGTTCGTTTTTTGGTACGGCTTTTTTTTGTTTTAGCGCTAAAATCGCGCAATTAAAATAGGTTATGTTTTGTTATATTGCTTTTATAATAATAAGTAACCAGCCAGCAACAAAAAGTAAACCTCCAATAGGCGTAACAGGCCCTAGGAATTTTAGTTTTTTCCCTTTGGCATCACTTAACACTAATCCATAAATACTAAACGAGAATAATAAAATACCAATAGTGAAACACCAATACATTGGTGTGGAAGAAAACTGAAAATTAAATCCAAGAACTAACAAAACTATAGCATGATACATTTGGTATTTTACGCCAGTTTCAAAACTTTTAAGTTGGTCTTCAGAGAGTGTTTTCTTTAAAGCATGAGCACCAAAAGCACCAAGTATAATGGCTAGCATTCCGAATAAAGCACCTGTAATAATAAAAGCTTGTTGCGTCATGTTGGTTTAAGTTTTTTTAACTAAAGGAATAATTTCGCCTTTTGCTAAACGGAATTTATCAATTTCAGAGTCTGGTAAAGTAGCCGTATAATCCACCTCTTCAACCTTAAATCCAATAGCACGAAGTTTATCAAAATAATCACGACCGTACACACGTACATGGTCATACTGCCCAAATATTTTAGCGCGCTCTACTTTATCTGTTATTGTGTTGTCTTCAAATGTAAACGCACGATTTAAATCTTGCGGAATTTGAAAAATACCCCAACCACCTGGTTTCATAACACGATATAACTCTTGCATTGCTTTAGTATCGTTTGGTATATGTTCTAAAACGTGATTACAAAAAATAACATCATAACTATTATCATCAAACGGAAGGTTGCATATGTCTGCTTTAACATCGGCAATTGGCGATAGTAAATCTGTAGTAGTGTAGTTTATATTATTAAGCTTTCTAAAACGCTTTAAAAAACATTGTTCGGGTGCAAAGTGAAGAACTTTATAGGCATTTGAAAAAAAATCTGTTTCATTTTGTAAATAAAGCCAAAGCAATCTGTGGCGCTCTAAAGATAGGGTAGAAGGCGATAAAATATTGTTACGCTGTTTTACATAACCATATGATAAAAACGATTTAAAACTTTTACCATCAATAGGGTCTGTGTAAGTGTTTCCTTTTAAAAAAAAGGCTAAAAGCGGTTTAATTACATAGCTAAGCCTTATAAGTAAAGGTCTTGGTATAAGGTTTAATATAAGTTTTGAAAAGTGTTTCAAAATACGTTAAACTTCTAAAGTTTTGTTTTCTTTTATAGTATTGTAAATACCATCCCAAAGCGCTATACGGTGCTGTAATGCTAATTTAGAAACGGTTAGTACATCATCCCATTTTTGAGAATCATTGCCACATAAATCTTCAATCATTTTTAATGATAAAGGGCCGTGTTCATCACCATCTAATTCAATATGTCTTTGTAAATAATAGCTTAATTTACTGTAGTTTTTACCATTTGTTTCAGCTTTATTTATAATTTCAAAAAACATATCAGGTATAATATCTTCTCTTCCAAAAGTAAAAGCAGCTGCAATTTTATGGGGTTGGTTTGTAGCTATAATATTAAATGTAAAGTTTACAAACTTGGTAATGTGCTCTGGTGTTTGGCTGTGTTTTAAACTATCTTCTATAGAAAACCCTTTATTTAAAAGCGTTAAAAAAGCATCAATATTATTGGTGCTTGCCGTAACTTGTTGCATGGCATCAATGTACATTTCATAATGGCTTTTAGGCTCACCTAACTCATTAACATCACTTTCTTCACCTAAAACAATTTCATTAATAAAACGTGCAGTAGCTGGATTTTTAGCAGGCACCCAAGGTAAAACAGTACAGGTTAAACTATTTTGTAGTGCTTTTAAAAGCGACATAAAATCCCAAACGGCAAAAACATGCGCTTCCATAAAAATTTTAATGTCATCAATAGTTTTTAAATGGCTGTATAATGCATGTTTATTAAGTTGATTACGCAGTTGTGTTAACTGGTTTTCAATAGTATGTATGTGTGTCATGTGTATTAAATAACTAAAGTGTTTTGCCTAAAAGCATCTTCTTCATTACTTGTAATACCTAATGCTTGATGAACGTAAGCAAAAGTTGAAAGGATTTCAGGTTTTCCGTCTATTAAAGCCACATCATGCTCAAAATGTACACTAGGCTTACCATCACGCGTAACAATTGTCCAGCCATCTTTAAGTTGTTTAATTCTGTGTGTGCCCATGTTAATCATAGGCTCTATGGCTACAACCATTCCTTCAATGAATTTTTTACCTCTACCGCGCTTACCGTAGTTTGGCATTTCAGGATCTTCGTGTAGTTTTTTACCTACACCATGCCCAACTAGTTCTCTAACAACACCATAACCTTCAGCCTCACAGTGCTGTTGTATGGCGTAGCCAACATCGCCCACACGGTTACCGTGTTTAAATTGAGCAATACCAGCGTATAAAGATTCTTTGGTAGTTTGTATAAGTTTTTTAGTGTCTTCAGCAACATTACCTATTTCAAACGTATAAGCGTGGTCTCCGTAAAACTCATTCATTAAAGCACCACAATCAATAGATACAATATCGCCATCTTTTAATGGCGTATCAGTAGGTAAGCCATGTACAACAGCGTCATTTACACTGCAAAGTAATGTAGATGGGCAATCATAAAGGCCTTTAAAACCGGGCAAAGCACCGTTATCTCTAATAAATTGTTCTGCAATAGTATCTAAATAGTTTGTGGTAACCCCTTCTTTAATTTCGGTGGCTAGCATACCTAGGGTTTTAGATACTATAAGCGCACTTTGGCGCATTAACTCAATTTCTTCTCTTGTTTTTACTACTATCATACCTAAAAAATATTTGCAAAGATACTAAATAGAAAACAAGAAGCCTTTAAAAAGGAAAAAGTGTTGGAGGGTGTTATTTAAAAAGCCCAAAAAGACCTTTTTTCTTTTCAATTTTAGGCGGTTGGCTATTTGTTAGTTCTTGGTAAATTTCTCCCCAACCAGGAAAACCTCCAAAGTTCCTATCGTCAATAAAAAGGTCGGCGTTAATTTTTCGGCTAGCGTCGTTATTAAATTCTTCTTCCGGAAAACTACTATTAACAGCATAAAAAATAACGCCATTTTCTTTACAAAAATTAACGGCTTCGTCTAGTTTATCACCAAACCTGTAGGTCCATAAAATTAGTCTATGCCCTTTATCTTGTAACATCTTTAATGTTTCAAAAGCAAACATTTGAGGTTTGCCAATTTTAGGGTAAGCATCTTCAACTATGGTACCATCAAAATCAACAGCAATTATTAAGGTGTCGTTAAAATTCATATGTTTTTACAGACTTGAGTTTGTACAAAAATACATTAATTTTTTAGGTAAACAATTAGGGCGTTTCCCTAACGGGTCGGGCTTTACGTTGTATCTTTTTCTCGTGCCTTAAAAAAGGATGCCACTTCAATCCCTAACGCAAAAAAGCCTGCTTTTGGGCAGGCTTTTTTTAAGGAAATTTATTTTTATACTAAGGCATGTTGTGTCATAGCTTCAGGTTGTTTAACCCCCATTAACTTAAGTATTGTTGGTGCAACATCACCAAGAACTCCGTTTTCTATATTTTTTAATTCGTTATCAATTAAAATAACAGGTACTGGGTTTGTGGTGTGTGCTGTATGCGGAGAACCATCAGGGTTTATCATAGTTTCACAGTTACCGTGGTCTGCAATTAAAAGTGTTGTGTAACCATTTTCTAAGCCTGCTGTAATAACATCTTTGGCACAAGCGTCAACAGCTTCACAGGCTTTAATGGCAGCTTCCATAACACCTGTATGCCCAACCATGTCTCCGTTAGCAAAGTTTAAACAAACAAAATCAGTGTCACCTTTTTGTAATTCAGGCACTAAAGCATCGCGCAATTCATAAGCGCTCATTTCAGGTTTTAAATCGTAAGTAGCTACTTTAGGTGAGTTTTTCAAAATTCTAGATTCGCCTTCAAACGGTGTTTCTTGTCCGCCAGAAAAGAAAAATGTAACATGTGGGTATTTTTCGGTTTCGGCAATTCTAATTTGTTTTTTTCCGTTTTTAGCTAAAACTTCTCCTAAAGTTTCAGAAATATTATCTTTATTAAAAATAACCTTTATGCCTTCAAAATCATCACTATAATTTGTAATGGTAACATAATAAAGGTCTAATTTTTTAGTGTTGTACTCAGTAAAATCTTTTTGGTTTAACATTTCTGTTAATTCACGACCTCTATCAGTTCTAAAGTTGTAAAAAATAACAACGTCATCTTTTTGTACTTTGGCAATGGGTTCTCCATCATTATTAGTTACAATAAGTGGTTTTATAAACTCATCAGTAATATCATTATCATAATTAGATTGTACAGCCGCGGCAGGGTTTGTAGTTTTTGTACCTTGGCCGTTTACAATTGCATTGTAAGCTAGCTGTACACGTTCCCAACGTTTATCTCTATCCATGGCGTAATAACGGCCAGTAACGGTAGCTAATTTAGTATTAGTGTTTGCAATATAGTTTTCTAAATCTTCAATGTAACCTTTTCCAGATTTTGGGTCTACATCTCTACCATCAGTAAATGCATGTACATATGAATTAACGCCCGCTTTATTGGCAGCATCAATAAAACCTTTTAAATGGCTGGTATGTGCATGAACACCACCATTACTTAAAAGACCTAAAAAATGAACATTTTTATTGTTATTTGCAGCATATTTTAAAGCATCAACAAGCACTTTTTCATCTTTTAAAGTGTCTTTTTCAATAGCTAAATTAATTTTTGCTAAATCTTGGTATACAATTCTACCGGCACCTAAATTCATGTGTCCAACTTCACTGTTTCCCATTTGGCCTTCGGGTAAACCTACGTGTAAACCATCGGTTCTAAGCGTTGCAAAAGGGTATTTTTTGTAAAGTGAATCTATAAAAGGCGTGTTTGCATGGTCTATTGCTGAAACCTTTGGGTCTGGAGAGTTTCCCCAACCGTCAAGTATCATTAAGATGACTTTTTTGTTCATTTTTAATAATTTTTTGTACTAAGCAAATATAGGTAAGTTTACTAAAATACTGGCAATAAAAACAGCTGAAATGCCCTGTTTTTTAGGGCGTTTTGTGCTGTTTTTTTAAGAAAACGTTTTCGTTAATGCTTTGTGAAATAAATGTTAAAAGTGTGTTATATAAATTTTTTGATGTAACAATTTAAATTTTTTATCGTCTCTTTAGTATATCAAAAAACGTAACATAAATTATCAATTAATCAAATAAATCAAACTTAAATTCTTTCATCATGAAAAAAACAATCATTACAACCGCAATTGCATTATGTGTATCTGTAGTATCAATTAATGCTTTACCAGCTACTTCAACAAGTAATACATCTACATCAGAGTATTATTTTAAAGTAAATTCATTTTGTGTATCTATTGCTAAAGGCGATTTTGATACAGTAAAAAAATTAATAGAAAGAGGTGCCGATGTTAACGCACGTTCAAATGGTATGACGCCAGCTATGTATGCAGCAAAGTTTAACAGAACTGAAATTTTAGAACTTTTAATTGCTGAAGGTGCTAATTTAAAATTAAGATGTTCAAACAAAAGCTATACTGCAGCAAAATATGCCCAATTACACGGTGCTGATGAAGCAGCTGCAATTATTAAAGATGCTTTAAAGAAAAAGAAGAAAAAATAATTATAATAATTTTTTAAAATTAATTATTTTGAGTTAGTCTGAAAAGGCCTCGCACTGCGAGGCCGTTTCTATAGGTTTCTGTATTTATTGATGGCTTCTTTTATTTTTTCTATACGGTTGTCAGGGTCTGGGTGTGTGCTTTGAAATTCTGGAACTCTGTTAGGGCCAGCTGCCGCTTTTAAAATTTGCATAACCCCAATCATTTCTTCAGGGTTGTAACCCGCTTTAATCATAAATTTCACACCTAAATCATCACTTTCAAGTTCATCATCACGTCCGTTTGTTAATAGTTTTTGTTGGCCAATACCGCTAACCACGCCTCCCATATCTGCACCAACAGAGCCAGCTGTTGCAAGCCCTTGCCAATATTCGCTTTCAGCGATACGTTCGGCACTATGCCTTCCTAAAACATGACCAATTTCATGACCTAAAACCCCAGCAAGCTGATCTTCATTTTCTAATTTAGAAAACAAAGCATAGGTTATAAATATTTGTCCACCAGGTAAGGCAAAAGCATTAATAGTATTAGGGTCGTTTAATAAATGAAACTCATATTTATAAGGTGTTTCATTGGCAATACTATTGTTAATTAATTTATTGCCAACATTGTCAACCAATGCTTGGTATTGGTTGTTAGGGTGCAAACCACCATGTTGTTGTGCCATTTGCGGAGCACTTTGTAAGCCAATTGCTATTTCTTTATCGGGTGTCATTGAAATAGTTTGTGTTCTGCCTGTATATGGATTAACTTCTTGTTGGCTGCAGCGTTTAAAAACAAAAAATAGTGCAATAGCTACACCTATTAGTAGTCTGAATTTTAAATTCCTTCCTCTCATTTGGTTATAAATTAGGGTATAATTTACAAAATTATGTGGTTCTAAAAAGTTACAATTTATAATTAAGACACATTTTTTAAGTTAAGTCACTTATTTTTACAGTGTAATAGCAAAGTAAAAAGGCATGAGTTTTATATTTAAAATATTAGAAAAAGAAAATATAGATTTAATTATACCATTGGTTTATCAATTAAATAATGAAAAGCTTGATAAGGCTTTATTAAAACGGCGCTTTAACGAAATGGTAACTTATAAAAATTATGAATGTGCTGTAATTTATGATGATGATAAAATAATAGGTGTGAGCGGTTTATGGTTTTGTACAAGACATTATTCGGGGAAAAGCGTTGAGCCAGATCATGTTTTTATTGATGAAAGCTACAGAGGAAAAGGCTTAGGTAAACAATTTTTTAAATGGATTTATAATTACGCAAAAACAAAAGGGTGTGAAGCCGTAGAGTTAAACACGTATGTAGCAAATGCAGCTTCTCACAAATTCTATTTTAACGAAGATTTTAAAATTTTAGGCTTTCATTTTTTAAAAAAGCTGTAAAAAGTGTTGCACAAATAAAAATAGGTTTTATATTTGCATCCGCTAATGCGGGAGTAGCTCAGTTGGTAGAGCGTCAGCCTTCCAAGCTGAATGTCGCCGGTTCGAACCCGGTCTCCCGCTCCAAAGCCTCACAAATTTTGTGGGGCTTTTTTATTTTAAATCATTAAGTTTAGTGCCAGTTTCAACCTCATAAGGCGTTTTGTTTACTTCAAAAATTCTAGCAGATAAATTCCCTTTTAAAGTAATAGTATTGTTTTTTACCTGTAACCAGCTACCTTCTCTTAAACCAACAACGGGCTGCGTATTAAATTTATGAAACTCTTTAATTCTTGTTTCTCGTGTTTCACCCATGTGTTTACTTTTACTATCAGGATCTAAGTAATGCGGATTAATGTTAAACGAAACCAGTTTTAAGGCATCAAAACTTGGCGGATACACAATAGGCATATCATTTGTTGTGCGTATGGTAAGTCCGCAAATATTACTACCAGCGCTAGTGCCTAAGTATGGCGTACCTTTATTAACCACTTGGCTTAAAACGTTTATAAGGTTATTTTTGTAAAGCATATTTGTTAATACAAAGGTATTACCACCACCAACAAAAATGCCTTGAGCATTTTGTACAGCTTCAATAGGGTTTTTAAACGTATGTAACCCTACAATCCGTTTATTAATTTTTATAAAAGCTTTTGTGGCAATTTCGGTGTAAGCATCATGAGTAATACCACTTGGTCTTGCATATGGTACAAATAAAATTTCTTCAGTATCTTTATATAAAAGGGTTAATTCGTCTAAAATATATTCTAAATAACCACTACCATGTATTGTTGAAGTGCTTGCAATAATAATGTTTTTCATAATAAACAGTAATTAAATGGTTGGTAAAAGTATGTAAATTGATGTTTTAACAAAAGTTTAAAATGTTATTTCATTTTAATTAAGATTATAAAACCGAACTTTAAATTTTAAAACCAACCTTATGAAAACTAATGTACTTTTATTCAAATTTTTATTTGTTATTACAGCTGTTCATGCGCAGTTTGTAGACAGAATTTCTGTGAAGGGAGAAATTTATGCCCTTGCTAATGATGTAGAAGGCGTTACAGTTTTCAATGCATCATCAAACCAAGGAACTATTACTGATGAGAAAGGAACATTTATACTTGATGTTGCTGAAAATGATATTATTCAAATTTCGGCATTACAGTTTCAACCTCTTTCAGTAACTGTTACAAAAGATGTTATAAAATCCAGACAATTAAAAATTCATTTGGTAGAACAAATACATAAGCTAGATGCTGTTTTGCTATCATCGGGCCTAACAGGTAATATTAATACAGATATTGAGAATGTGGCTTACATAAAACCCATAATTTTAGATATGGGAAGTATGAATGTAGATTATGAATATAATGATGAAAAGCCTTTTGATGAAAAATCTGTTGAATATGATTTAAAATCTAGAATTAGTAAAGGTGAACTATACAATGGTTTTGATTTGGGTAAAATATCTCAACTAATATTTGGTAAAAAGAACAAAAAATATAAAAAACCAGAGTATATAACTGTTGAAAAACCTTTTGAATTAACAGATTTATACACACCACAATACATAAGCGAAATGTTTAATATTCCTTTAAATAAAGTAAATGCGTTTATAGCCTATGTTGATACTCAAGATTTAGATGCCGAACTACTTGAAAAAGGTAATGAAATTAAATGTTTACAATTTTTATATGAAAAAAGTAAGCAGTTTTTAAATACACAAAATGCCAAAAATTAACTGCTATTTTGCAATAATAGCTACTTTTTTTACTATTAAAACCGTGGCGCAAACTGTAGAAATTTCAGGACGCGTTATAAGTAAAACCGATGTTGAAAATATTCATGTAATAAACAAAACAGCTAAAGTTTTTACAATTACTACAGCAACAGGAAACTTTATTATTACGGCTAAGGTTAATGATACACTTCAGTTTTCATCAATTCTCCATGGCGTAAAAGATATAAAAGTATCTCAAGGTTCAATTGTTTCAAAAACCATACTTGTTAATTTAGATGAGCAAGTAAATCAGCTAGATCAAGTAGTTGTAGGTAAGGTGTTAACGGGTAATTTAATTTCAGATATTGAGAACGCTAAAAAAGACCGCCCAATTAACTTTTATGATGTTGGTATACCAGGCTACACAGGAAAAATAGCTACACAAAGTGAACGCCGTTTAAGTGAAGCATCAAGCTTAAACCCATCAATAGGTTTTGGTGGCTCAGTAGGTTTTACACCATTAATTAATGCAATAACCGGCAGAACAAAAATGTTAAAACAGCGTGTAGAATTAGAAAATAGAGACCAATTAATGAGGCGTATAAAAAGTAAATTAGCTGCCGATTTTTTATTATCTAACCCTTTGGAAAATGATGAGGTTAACGATTTTTTTTATTTCTGTTCAGAAGATGAAAATTTTTTAAAACATTGTAAAAATCAATCAGATTTTAAAATTTTAATTTTTTTACGAATGAAATATAAACAGTACCAAGCCAATAAACAAACTACAGATAATTAAGTTTTTTTTGGAATACTTTTTGAAATAACATTTACTTTAGCAAAAAAAATACATGAAGTATACAAAACTAGTACTGTTTTTTTTAATACTACCATTGCTTGCTTTTACAAGCTTGCACAAATATTACATAAGTGTAACACAAATTGAGTTTGTACCAGAGCAACAATCTGTTCAAATAATTTCAAGACTTTTTTTAGATGATTTTGAAAACGTTTTAAAACAACGTTATGACGAAAAAATAACGCTAGATGAAGCTTTTGAAATACCAAATACAAACAGTTTTATAAACAAATATCTTGCTGATAAACTGCAAATTACAATAAATGGAAAGCCAGCAACATTTCAGTTTATAGGTAAAAAATACGATTTAGATGTAATGAAATGCTACCTTGAAATTAAAAATGTAAAAACCATTGAAAGTATTCAGGTTAGCAATAAAATATTATTTGATATGTTTCCAGATCAACAAAACATTATCAAAACAAAAATAAACTCCAAACAAAAAAGCTTTATTCAAACAGTGCAAAATGCTAATGCATTGTTAAATTTTAATGAAAATTAAGTTAAAGCTACATTAAAATCATTATTTTCGTTCAGTTTTTAATAAAAAGCTAATGGTTTGTTATAATCAGTAAGCTAATATTTGGTAAAATCTAAAATTTGAAAATGAATAAACTAAAGTACTACTTTCTATCTGTAATTTTTATTTCTGCAGCTGCAATAGCACAAGAAAAAACCGAGCAAACGGTTAAAAAAGGTCATACAAATACAAACAAATTTAAACAATTGTATGATGAGTTTTCTACACCAAATATGTACAGGGCAGCCTCAGGGGCTCCAGGTAGTGCATATTACCAGCAGCAAGCAGATTATAAAATGAATATTGTTTTAGATGATAAAAAAGCTAAAATATCAGGATACGAAACTATTACTTACACCAACAATTCTCCCGATCTTTTAAAATACTTGTGGGTACAATTAGATCAAAATCAAAGAGCCAAAGACTCTAAATCGCCATTAATAGAAACCAGTGGATTACAACCTGTAATGAGGCCAAATGAATTTGCTTCAAAATTTATGAAAGAACCTCTAGAAAGAGGTTTCAATATTTTAGAAGTTACTGATGTTAATGGTAAAGATTTACCATACATGATTAACAGAACTATGATGCGTATAGAGTTGCCAAAACCAATGGCAACCGGAGATAAGTTCTCATTCTCAATTAAATGGTGGTATAACATTAATGATCATGTTAACGAAGGCGGACGTTCAGGATATGAGTATTTTGAAAAAGACGGAAATAGAGCTTACGTAATAGCACAGTTTTACCCAAGAATGGCTGTTTATAATGATGTTGAAGGTTGGCAAAATTCGCAATTTTGGGGGCGCGATGAGTTTGCGTTACCATTTGGAGATTTTGATGTAGATATTACAGTACCTGCAGATCATATTTTAGATGGCACGGGCGAGCTTATAAATCGTAAAGACGTTTACACTAAAAACATGCTAAAACGTTACGAGTCTGCAAAAAAATCATATAAAACACCAGTTGTAATTGTAACACAAGAAGAAGCCGAAGCTGCTGAAAAAGGATTTTCAAAAGATACCAAAACTTGGAAACTTCGTGCCAAAAACGTTAGAGATTTTGGTTTTGCAACATCACGTAAGTTTATTTTAGATATGATGGCTGTAAAAATAGGAGACAAAGATGTTATGGCTGTATCATTATACCCTAAAGAAGGTAACCCTTTGTGGGAAGAATGGTCAACCAAAGCCGTAGCAAGTACTTTAGAGTCTTATTCTAGAATGACGTTTGACTATCCTTACCATAAAGCCATTTCTGTTCACGCAAAAAGACAAGGTATGGAGTACCCAATGATATGCTGGAACTATGGTAGACCAAGAGAAGACGGTGTTTACAGTGACCGTGTAAAATACGGTATGATGGGAGTTATTATACATGAAGTTGGGCACAATTTCTTCCCAATGATTGTAAATAGTGATGAGCGCCAATGGACGTGGATGGATGAAGGCTTAAATACCTTTGTTCAATATGTTGCAGAGCAAGATTTTGGCGAAAAATATCCTGAAGCCCTATCGGCAGAACACACGCATTTCCCATCAGACAGAGGTCCTGCTAAACTTATAGTGCCTTACATGAGCGGTAATCAAGATTTTATAGCACCAATAATGACCAAAGGTTTAAACACCTACCAATTTGGTAATAATGCCTACGGTAAACCAGCCACAGCATTAAATATTTTAAGAGAAACCATTATGGGGCGTGAGCTTTTTGATTACGCTTTTAAAGAATATTCAAGACGTTGGATGTTTAAACACCCAACACCCGAAGATTTCTTCAGAACCATGGAAGATGCATCAGCAATAGATTTAGATTGGTACTGGCGTGGGTGGTTTTACACCACAGACTGGGTAGATATTGGAATAAAAGATGTTAAAAAACTATACGTATCATCTAAACCAAACAAATTTGTTAGAGATTTAGCTGCCGAAAGAGGCATGAGGTTAGAAGACTTACCACCTTTAGTATATTTAGTTGAAGAAGATAGTGATGATTATACACCAGAGTTAAAAGCAAAATCACTTTTAGAAAACTCAAAGCCTCTAAAAGAGTACATCATGGATAACTTTACACCGCAAGAGCAAAAACAAATTAAAGAACCAAACTTCTTCTACAACATTACATTTAACAAACCAGGAGGTTTAGTAATGCCAATAATTGTAGAGTATACCTATGCCGATGGAACTAAGAAAACAGAAACATATCCGGCCCAAATATGGCGTTTAAATGATAACGAAGTATCAAAAGCCATAGCATCAGATAAAGAAATTGTAAGTATAACAATAGACCCTAACCTTGAAACTGCCGATGTTGATACAAGCAACAATTCATGGCCGCGAAAAGAAACCGTTAGTGAGTTTGATACTTTTAAAAATAAAGCAAAGAACTAAAAATTTTAACCGACTTTTTTAAAGTCGGTTTTTTTTATTCTCTATATTTGCATCGTGATCTATCAAACAACATTTTTATTTATAAGTGGCCCAGAAATAGTACTCATTCTATTTGTGATGGTAATGGTTTTTGGCGCAGATAAGCTGCCAGAAATAGCACGCGGTTTAGGTAAAGGCATGCGCACACTTAAAGATGCCACCAATGACATTAAGCACGAAATAACAAAAAGTGCCGAAAATCATGGCATAGATACCAGCGTAACCAATGATGTAAAAAAAGAATTAGACAAAGTAAAAGACGATTTAGAAGATTTTACAGGCTCTATAAAACGTAAATTTTAGCATTCATTTTTGTGGGCGTTACCCTATCGGGTCGGGCTTTTCGTTATATCTTTTTTATCGTACCTCAAAAAAAGGATGCCACTACAATCCCTAACGCTTACGGCTAATAGTTAAGCCATCTCTAATAGGCAAAATAACAGTATCTAATCTGGGGTCTTCCTTTAACAAGCTATTGTACTCTAATAACGCCTTGGTTGAAGTATCTTTAGCATCTAACGATTCAATAACCTTTCCACTCCAAAGCACATTATCAGATAAAATAACACCGCCACTATTTAATTTGTCAACAATAATATTGTAATAATTAGGGTAGTTATCCTTATCAGCATCAATAAAAATTAAATCAAACATAACATCCAACTCAGGAATAATATTTAAAGCATCACCCAAATGTTGCGTTATTTGGTTGCCGTAAACAGATTTATCAAAATATTTACGCTGAAAATCAAACAATTCCTCATTAACATCAATAGTGTGTAAAACACCATTTTTCTGCATGCCTTCAGCTAAACACAAAGCAGAATAGCCAGTATAGGTACCAATTTCTAAAATATTTTTAGGGTTTATAAGTTTAGAAATTATACTTAAAACCCGCCCCTGATAATGCCCACTAAGCATGCGTGGTTGTAAAACCTTTTGGTAAGTTTCTCTGTTTAATTGTTGTAGTAATTCAGGTTCATTTTCAGAGTGTGCAACTACATAATTGTCTAATTCTTCAGGTAAAAAGTGCATTAATTTAATATTCTATTTATAAGTTTTTGTTTTGCTGTAGTATCATCACCACAAAGCCATTGTAAAACGTTATCTTGCCAAATGGCATCATATTCATTTTGGTTTAAAATGTTACGTTCCATAGCTAAATCTAGTATTTTACCAGGGTATGATGATTGTTTGTGGCTTTCCATTTCACCAAGCGGATATGGGTCATCTAACCCCATAACAACCTGTTTGCTACCATGGTTTCGTATAAGTAATTCTAAACCACCTGTATCATGCACAAGTGTATCAAAAAATATATTTTTATGCCCAACGGCTTTTCTTGGGTGTTGTTTGCCTTCAAACAAATCGGGTCTGCCATCAAAACCTTGAATACGCCTGCCTAAATTTATTTGTGATAATTGGCTGCCGTGAGCAAAACAAGTACGCATATTAGGGTATTTTTCTTGGTAGCCGTTAAGGGTTAAAAAGTGGTAAGCATCTGCACATTGGGCAAGCATCCAAATAAGGTGAAAACGCCATGCGGTATTTTCTAAATTTATAAATTTTTCACCATCATAAGGATGAATTTCAACGGCTAAATTATATTTGTTGGCAAGTTCAAAAATAGGTTCGTTTTCTTCGTCATAAATACAACGCCATGTGCCAATAGTATCCATGTAATGTGTTGGTAGGCACAGTAAGCGTAAATTTAATTGTTCAACGCAACGCTCAATTTCCCAACAGGCACTTCGCAAAAAACCAGGGTGTACAACAAAACCACATGTAAATTTATTGGGGTAATCTTGCTGAATTCTAGCATTAAAATCATTTTGAAAACGTAAAGCTTTTTTCATTTCTTCTACCCGTAAACCATTGCCGTATAATTGTGATAAGTTAAGTACAACAGCGTGGTCTATTTTATTGCGTGCCATCCAATCTAACTTTTCATGCAGAAAAAAACTAGAATCTGTCACTGGCCTTTTCCAGCCTTTTTGTAACATGAATTTCTTATCTTTATCAACCCAAAAAATGCCTTTTTCACGCATGTAATCAGGTATTTCTTCGGGGTAAGGAAGTAAGTGCGAATGTCCGTTAATTCTAAGTTTACGTTGTGTCATTGTGGCTTATATTTACAAAAATTAAGCTAATACAATTTGTTTTTATTCAGAAGCTATTTTTTTAGGAGGCTCCATTACTGTTCCGCAATTATTACAAGTGCGTTTTTCTTCGCTACTATAAAATTTATCAAAAATTATAGGCATATCAACTTCAATATCATCAAGTTTAAACTTTTTTTTGTACAATAAATTACCACAGTTTTCGCAATACCATGCTAAAGCATCTTTCATTTTTTTTGTACGCGGATACTCAATAACCAAACCAACTGTGTTGGCCATTCGTTGCGGTGAGTGTGGTACTTTAGCAGGAAGTAAATAAATATCGCCTTCGTTTATGTGTACATCTTCGGGTTTGCCTTCGTTATTAATAATTTTGAGCACCATATTTCCTTCAACTTGATAGAAAAACTCGGGTGTTTCATTGTAATGATAATCTTTACGGTTGTTTGGGCCGCCAACAACCATAACTATATATTCGCCATCTTTCCAAACACATTTATTACCAACAGGCGGTTTTAAAAGATGTCTGTTTTCATCAATCCAAGCTTTAAAATTTATGGGTTTAACTAATTTACTTTTGCTCATTGTATACGTTTTTTAAAAGCGTTGTTTTAAAAATAAAGTGCTTATTATTTCTTTTTAAAGTTACAAACTTTTTGTTCTACCACCATCAACAGGAATGTTAATTCCGTTTATATAAGCAGCATTTTTACTTGCTAAAAATACAACGGCGTTAGCAACCTCTTCGGGTTTGGCAAAACGTTTTGCGGGTGTATAGTTTTTCATTATTTCTGCCATTGCTTCGGGTGATTTGTTTTCAATGTTTGCTTTGGTTTTTATAATATCGAAAAGTCTTTCTGTTTCTGTAAAACCAGGTAAAACATTATTAACGGTAATGCCGTAAGCAGCAACTTCAATAGATAGTGTTTTGCTCCAATTACCCACGGCGCCCCTAATGGTGTTGCTAACGCCCAACATAGGAATTGGTTCTTTAACAGAGGTTGAAATAATGTTTACAATTCTTCCAAAGCCTTCAGTTTTCATGAAGGGAATGGTGGCTTGTGCCAATACTTGGTTGCATTTAATGTGCATGTTGAAGGCTTTTTCAAATTCTGATAAACTAGCGTTTAAAATATCACCACTTTTTGGGCCACCAGTGTTATTTACCAATATATGAAACCCTTGGTTGTTGTTTATATAGCTGGTTATTTTGTGTTGTAACGCTTCCGGATTTTCAAAATCTGCTACAATATAATCATGAGCCCTTTGTTGAGGTAATTCTTTTAAAACGGCTTTAAGTTTTTTTTCATTTCGGGCAATTAATGTTATGCGTACGCCTTCATTAGCAAGTGCTATAGCAGTTGCTTTACCTATACCTTGTGTACTGCCACAAACAAGTGCGTGTTTGTTGTTTATATTTAAGTTCATGATGTTTTATGTTAAGCCTGCAATTTTATCTTCGTTTAAAATATTTTGGGTTTCTTGTTCTACTTTTTCTAAAACAGATTTTAAATTGTCTTGAGGTGAAATAGTTTTGTTTGAAAGTAAATTTAAAATAGCTTTGTCTTGCGCGCGCCCTTTTTTCATGGCTTCATTATAACCAATGGTGTCATTAAATGTTACCAAGCTATATTTTGAAGCGTATGCTTTTGGGAATGATTTTTCTAAAGCCATTTCTATTTTACGTTTATCTTTAAAAATAGGGTTAGCTACGTGGTCTCGCATTTCATAAAAATTATCAATAGCTAAATCTGCTATAGCATCGGTATCTTTTTTTCGGGCTTTTTCATAGGCTTTAAACGTAGCTTCCCAATTGCCTAAATTTTTATTTAAAATAGTATCAAAAACCACCACATCTTCAAAACTGGCATTCATTCCTTGCCCGTAAAATGGTACAATAGCATGTGCGGCATCGCCCATTAAGAGTGTGTTACCTTTGTAATGCCATGGCGAACATTTTATGGTGCCAAGGGCTGCGGTTGGGTTATTATTAAAATCATCTAACAAATTAGGCATTTGTGCGAGTGCATCAGGAAATTGTTTTTTGAAAAATTGTAATACTTTTTCATCTGTATTTAGATTGTTGAAGTTATATGTGCCTTCAGAATAGCTTAAAAACAGCGTTACTGTAAAGCTTCCATCTAAATTAGGCAATGCAATAAGCATAAAACTACCACGAGGCCATATGTGTAGTGCGTTTTTATGTAGTTTGTAATTACCATTTACTTTGGGTAAAATGCTTAATTCCTTATAACCGTGTGTTAAATAATCTTGCGAAAAACTGAATAGAAACTTTTTGCCTAAATAGTAGCTTTTTCTTAATACAGAACCAGCGCCATCAGTACCAATAATAACATCAGCATCTTCAATAAATTCAGCTTTAGTTTTGTAATCTTTAAAAAGCGCTGTAGTGTTTTCAAAATTTACCGAAACACATTTTTTATTAAAATGAATAGAAACGTTTTTGTGTTTTTCGGCTTCATTTAATAATAAAGCATTTAAATCTCCCCGAGAAATGGAATTGATGTATTCATGTGTTCTTCCGCTGTAATTAGATTGAAAGGTGTTGCCTTGCGCATCATGAATCATTCTGCCATGCATGGGTATACAAAGTTGTTTTACTTTTTCTTCTAACCCCACTAATTTTATGGCTTTGTTGCCACGGTTAGAAAAGGCTAAGTTTATTGAACGCCCTGCGCTGATATTAACTTTGCGTAAATCTGGTCTTTTTTCAAAAACAGTTACATTATAACCTCTTTGAGCAAGGCGTAGTGCAAGCAAAGAACCGCAAAGGCCTGCGCCAATTATAAGTACATTTTGTTGTTTTTCTTTCATGTTTTTATGCTAAATCAACTTAAAATGGCTTTTAGTTTTTCTACTAATTTATAAACATCTTGAAATGAATTATATAATGGTACTGGTGCACAGCGTATAACATCAGGCTCTCTCCAGTCACTAATTACACCTGCTTTAGTTAGTTTTTTATGTAGCGTTTTGTCTGCATTTTTTACTTGAATTGATAGTTGACAACCCCGTTCATTAGGGTTTTCTGGAGTTATAATGCGTATAACATCTTCACCTAAATTTTTTAGTAAAAACTCAAAATAGGCTGTTAGTTTTTTTGATTTTTCTAACAGTTTATCAAAACCAACGTTTTGAAACATATCTAATGATGCTTTTATGGCCGCCATTGATAAAATTGGTGGGTTGCTAAGTTGCCAACCTTCGGCACCTGGTAGTTGGTTAAATTCATCACGCATGGTAAAACGGGTTTGTTTGTTATGGCTCCACCAACCTGTAAACCGGTTTAAATTTGTGTTGTATGCATGCCTTTCATGAACAAAACAACCAGCTAAACTTCCGGGACCAGCATTTAAATATTTGTAGGTGCACCAAACAGCAAAATCTGCATTAGAATCGTGTAAATTTAAAGCAACATTTCCGGCACCATGAGCACAATCAAAACCTACTTTACAACCGTGCTTGTGGCCAAGTTTTGTAATACGTTTTAAATCAAAGTACTGGCCAGTGTAATAGTTAACGCCACCAATCATAATTAGGGCAATTTCATCACCTTGTTGGTTTAAAATGGCTTCTAAGTCTTCGTAACGTAGTAATTCTTCATTTTGTCTAGGTTTCCAAAGTACAAGTCCGTCTTTATGATTAAAACCATGATGACGTAATTGAGATTCTACAGCATATTTATCAGACGGAAAAGCATCACTTTCAATTAAAATTTTATAGCGTTTTTTTGTGGGTTTGTAAAATGATACCATCATTAAGTGTAGGTTAGTGGTTAAGGTGTTCATTACTACCACTTCAATAGGTTTAGCGCCAACTATATTAGCCATACTATTTGTTAAAAATTCATGGTATGGTAGCCATGGGTTTTTAGCCTCAAAATGGCCCTCAACCCCTAATGTAGCCCAATCTTGTAACTCTTGGTTAATGTATGCTTGCGTGGTTTTAGGTTGCAAGCCTAATGAGTTTCCTGTCATGTAAATAAGTGGGGTTCCGTTGTTGTTTTTAGGAATATGAAACTGATTTCTATAAGGTGCTAAGGCATCGTTTTTATCTAATTCTAAAGCAAAATTTAATCCTAGTTTGAATGCAGACAATTTGAAGAATTTAATGGTTTCTAACAAAAATAAGAATTAAATGAGGTTTTTAGAAACAATTGTTTTAATCATTTAAATAAGAATTTTAAGTGAAATAAAACTATAATAAAGGAAAAGCGCTTCAACCATTGATTGAAGCGCTATTGATATATATAGACGCAAATGCGGAAAATTATTTTATACTTTATTTACGTATTTGGTCTGTGTTTAGATGTTTTCCTTACAACCAAGTATTATTTTTTTAGTTATAAGTAATATTTATTTCAGATAGTTTTACAATAGGTTTACCATCATTTTTTGTGTGGTCCGTAGCTATTTTTATCCCGTTGAAATCTTGAAGATTTTCAAATGTATTGGTTAATGAAGGTTCAGGCGTATTTCCTTTTCTAAATATCCATTCTTTTATAATAAAATTGTTATCATAAAAAATATCATAAGCATCGCCAGGTGTGTAACCACCTTCATTTGAATACGTAATAGTTATTTTATTCATGCTAATATTACTAATTGGAGCAGTAGCTTCTACAGGTTTTGATATGGTTGCAGATGTATCCCAAACTAACTGAAACGGAATTAACAACCAGAATTTGTCGTTTATAAAAGCGCGGTCGGCTTTTTTAGCAATACTGTCCATAGATTTTCGGTTGTAATTAATGGTATCAGTATCTGTGGTTAGTTTAACATCATCAGTTTTAGGGTTCCAATTCCAAAGACGGTTTTTTCCAAATTTAAATTGAATTTCTTTAACAGCATCCCATTTTTCAAAACCATGAGCGTGAGCAATTTTTTCAGCAACCGATAGTTTTTTTACCTCAGTAGCTTTAGTTTCTTTTTGTTTGCAGGCAGCAAAAAGGGTGATTACGCATAAAATGAATATGTTTTTTTTCATATTTTTAAAGTTTTGGCAAAGATAAGGTTTAGTTATGAGTAAAAATCAACATTATTTTAATACAAATAAAAATACTTGGAACGAAAAGGTTAAAGTACATTCTAAAAGTAGTATGTATGATATGGAAGCTTTTAAAAAAGGAAAATCTTCATTAATGCCTTATGAATTGAAAGCTTTAGGAAATGTAAACGGGAAAACACTACTTCATTTACAATGTCATTTTGGACAAGACACCTTAAGTTGGAGTAGGTTAGGAGCCAAATGTACAGGAATTGATTTAAGTGACCAAGGTATAAAACTAGCCCAAAAGTTAAATGATGAACTAAAGCTTAATGCACAGTTTGTATGTTGTAATGTTTTAGAAACTTCGGCATTTGTAAAAGATACTTTTGATGTTGTTTTTACTAGTTATGGTGTTATAGGTTGGTTGCCAAACTTAAAAGTTTGGGGTGAAATGATTGCTGAAAAATTAAATAAAGGAGGTGTGTTTTATATGGTAGAATTTCATCCTATAGTTTGGATGTTTGATTATTTAGAAGAAACACCTTTAATGAAATACGGTTATATGCAAGATGAAGTTATTTATGAAGAGTATGAAGGTACTTATGCCAATGAAAACTCAAGTATGATAAGTAAAGAATACGCATGGAATCATGGTTTAGGCGAAGTTATTACAGCATTAACCAATGCAGGTTTGCATATTGATTATTTAAATGAACACTATGAAAGCCCCTATAACGTATTACCTAATTTAAAAGAAACCAACACAGGAATGTTTGAAGCAGAACACAAACTATATCCGCTTATTTTTGAACTAAAAGCAACAAAAATATAATGTTTGTATATGTTTTTAAAACTTAAAAAAACATTTATGCTATAATAGTGTTTGTTATTATCCTAAATACTAGTTAAAAAATTAGATATTGCATAAAAATTTTAAAATTTAAGGTTGCTCTAATTTTCGGGTAACACGTTTTTTTATGAAATTGATTAATGTATTAAGTAGCATTTTTAAAGCAGAGCTTTATTGTATTGTAATAGTTTTATTGATATATTCTTGTAAACCAAAAAACTTTGATGAACCCCAAATATCTCTTGATAATTATAAAATTGAAAGTGGATTTAAATTACAAGCTGTAGCCTCTGAACCATTTATAGAAGCTCCCGTAGCTATGGATTTTGATAATAAAGGCAGAATGTGGGTGGTTGAAATGAAAGGTTATATGCAAAACCTTAATGGAACTGGTGATGATTTACCAAACGGAACCATTTCTATTTTAGAAGATTTAGATAACGATGGTATTACAGACCATGCCAAAGTTTTTTTAGATAGCTTAGTTTTACCAAGAGCTATAGCACATGTTTACGGCGGACTTTTATATGCTGAACCTCCAAATTTATGGTTTGTAGATATAGAAAATGATATGCCCAAAAATAGAGTTTTGGTAGATTCATTATATTCTGATGGTGGAAATGTAGAGCACCAACCAAATGGGTTACTACTGCATATAGATAACTGGATTTATAATGCAAAGTCGCATTTTAAATACCAGCGTAAAAACAATAAATGGATAAAAAAACCAACAGCATTTAGGGGGCAATGGGGCATAACTAAAGATAATTTTGGTAGGCTATATTACAACACTAATTCGGTACAACTTTTAGGAGATTATGTATTGCCAAACACCCTTACTGAAAATCCATATTATAAACCCCAAGCAGGTTTAAATAACAAATTAACCCCAAACCAAAGGTTGTACCCATTGCACGCTACAGCTGTAAATCGGGGGTATGTTAAAGGCGTTTTAAGTGCCGATAGTTTGTTGTTAAACGTAACCTCGGCCTGCGGACCACTAATTTATAGAGGCAATAAATTTTCAAATGAATATAAACAAAATGCGTTTGTATGTGCTCCTGAAGCCAATATTGTTAAACGTAATATTTTAACTTTTGAAGCAGATAGCGTTACTGCAAAACAAGCTATTGAAGGCGAAGAATTTTTAGCTGCTACCGAAGAGGGTTTTAGGCCGGTAAATCTTAATAACGGTCCCGATGGTAATTTATACATTGTTGATATGCACCGAGGTATTATACAAGATAAAGCCTTTATGACACCCTATTTACGAAGTTTATTAGCCAAAAAACAATTAGATACTATTATAGGCATGGGGCGTATATTAAAAGTTTCAGCTGAAAATAGCCCCCAAACAACAGCCATTAATTTAGATGATTTAAATACCAAAACTTTGGTGAATTTGTTGAATAGTGATAATGGTTGGTTAAGAGATAGGGCACAACATATATTAATTTATAAAAATGATAAAGCTGCAATACCTTTATTAAAAAATATACTAAAAAATAATACAAATGAAATAGCTAACATACACGCATTATATACTTTACATGGGTTAAATGCTTTAAATTTTAACTATTTAAATAGTATTTTAAAAACTAGTAGTGTAAAAACAATTTGTCATACATTGGTTTTATTAAAAGCGTTTGCTTCAGAAATCCATATTTCAAAATTTAATGAAACACTCCAATATTTATTAACAAAAAATAATCCTGAAATTGATTTATACGCATTAAGTTCTCTAAAAAACTGGTTACAATTAAATACCCAAACATTTTTTCCGGTAGCACATAATATAGTTTCAAAATACAAAAACAATACAGTGTATTATGAAGCTTTAATAAACGGTTTAAGTGGTGTTGAAGCAGAGTATGTAAACTATATAAGCAGTAAAGAAGTTACACCAGGTTTAAAATCAATGTTAAATTTAGTAGTTGCAAATAGGGTAAACAAAAAGCAAAATGGTATTTATACTAGAAGAAAAACCTATACAGATTCTAGAACAGCAGGCTATATTACTTATAAAAATATGTGTGCAACATGCCATGGTTTTGATGGTGAAGGTATTGAAAGTTTAGCGCCTCCGTTAATGAATTCTGAATACATTACTGAAGCATCGGAAAAACGATTGGCTTTGGTGTTACTTCATGGTTTAACAGGGCCTGTTCACGTTAATGGTAAGTTGTATGAGCTTAGTACTACCATGCCAGGATTAGCAAATAATCCTGATTTTTCAGATGCCGATATTTTAAACATTATTAAATATTTAAAAAGTGCTTTTGCAGGAACTTCTGAAAAAATAACAATTGATGATTTAAAAAGTTTACGCAAACTAACCCCTGAAAATGGAGCTGTTTACACTGAAAAAGAGTTGGCAGATTTAATTGAAAATTAAAAATTAGTTTTTAATTAAAACATAGTTGGGCATTTCACTTTCAGAAATATCAATATATTTTTTACCATTAAAAAGTGCATTATTGTCAATTTTAAAAGTCATGGTTTTTTTTGTGGCAAATCCTGAAATAATTTTTTCTTCAGAATTTAAAACATTGTTGCCTTTAATTTTTAAAAATCCACGACCGTAGCCAATAGCAATAGCAGCTTGCTTACTATGTGTAATGGTGTTTCCATCTAAAGTAATATTACTAGAGCCAAAGTTTATTTTTTCTTCATTTGGTATTTTTCGCCCGTTACCATGCCCCGTATATCCTGTTGAAAAAATAATAATAGCATTACCAACATCATTTTTCATGGTGTTGTTTTTTATTAAAACATCACGGGTGTCATGCTCAATATGTACAGCTTGTGAGTATTTTTGTAAGCCACCATGCATATTGTTATTTTTAATTAAGGCGTTACGCGTATTGGCTAATGCAATATTAAAGCGGTCTGCCACATAAAAAGTGCAGTTTTTAATAACTATGTTTGCATGCTCAATTAAATCAGTATCAGCAAAAGCGTTATCAATACTTATCTGGTGGTCGCCTTCTTCAAAAGTACATGTGTTTACAATAAAGTTTTTTAGAATAACAGAATCAAAAGTTTGTAAACTGAACTTACAATTTTTAAAATACGTGTTTTCAACATTAACATTAGTAAAATTACCTCTAAAATCTATACCAGTATATTTACTGTTAGAGAAATAACAATCTTTAACAGAAATGTTAGAAAGTACTTTAGTTCCAGACTCAATTCTGATTAAATTAACGGCGTTTTCAAAAATTAAATTTTCAAAATGTGTGTCTCCAACTTTTAGTAGTATTAAATTACCTTTTTTTTCGGTTTTATAAAGTTTGAATTTTTTAGTTTTAGAATGTTTTTTTCCTTTGAAAGTGATGCCTTCTTTGTTTATAACAAAAGGTTTATCGTCATGTTTAAATTCAATATCAATATCAATTAAAATAACATCGCCTTTTTGCGCTTTGTTATAAGCTTTTTGAAGTTTCTCAGATGAAGTTCCGTTAAATGAAGATACCTTTAAAGTGTTTGCATAGGTTTTAAAACTAGCAGTTGCGAATACTAAAAGGATAATGATTTTATAGGTTGAATGCATACTTTAAATTTTATTTCAAAAATACATACAACCAAAAAAAGTAAAGGTTTCGTTTGAGTTTTAATTTAATACAAATGGATTTTTAATGCGATTCTTTTAATAATTCTTTAGGAAATTTAGCTTTAAACCTATTTAATCTTGGAATTGAAACATTTTGAATATAAGGGTGGTTAGGATGCAAGCGTTCATAGTTTTGATGGTAACCTTCAGCAACCCAAAATTTTTGAAACGGATATACTTCGGCAGCTATTTTAGCATTTAACTTTTTAGCCAAAGCTTCTTTTTTATTTAAAATAATTTGTTTTTGTTCTTCATTTTGATAAAAAATTATAGAACGGTATTGTGATCCCTTATCTGGGCCTTGACCGTTTACTTGTGTTACGTTTTGTGATGCAAAGTAAACATCAACTAGCGTTTCAAAACTCACTATATTTGGGTTGTAAATTATTTCAACAGCTTCGGCATGTCCTGTTCTACCGGTGTTACTAGCCTCATAGGTTGGGTTTTTTGTGTGGCCACCAGAATACCCTGAAATAGATTCTTCAACACCTTTAACACTTTCATAAATGGCCTCAACACACCAAAAACATCCGCTTGCAAAATAAGCTTTAGCTAAACCATTTTTAAGGGGTACTTCAACGGGTTTTGCATTAGTAATATTTTCTTGTTGCTTTTTTGTTTGAGCTGTATTTTGGCAGCTAAACAGTAATGTTATGGCAAATAGTGTTATAATGTTTTTCATAAAAAAGTTTTATTAATAAGACGTATAAAAATACAAAACCTTAATTATAATTTTGGTTTAAATAAAAAAAGCCTCCACTTTAAGTGAAGGCTCTCTTTAATTATATTTTAAAACAGATTAAAGTTTAGAAAATAACTTTTCCATTTTTTCTTTTTGCTCTTCGGCTAAAACAGCATCAACTAAAATTCTGCCACTGTGCTCATCTGTAATTACTTTTTTTCTAGAAGCAATTTCAACTTGTACTTGCGGTGGAATAGTGAAGAATGAACCGCCAGATGCGCCTCTTTCAATTGGCACAACTGCTAAACCGTTTTTTACACTGCCTCTAATTCTATCGTAAGCAGCTACTAAACGCTCATCAATTTGCTCTTTATAACTAGCAGATTTTTCAATTAAGGCTTGCTCTTCTTTTTCAGTTTCAGCTAAAATATCATTTAACTCACCTTTTTTGTGTTTTAAATGTGATTCACGTTCTTTTAAACGCTCTTTGGTTTCAGAAATAACTTCTTTTTTCTGTTCAATTTGCGCTTTAAATTCTTTAATGTGTTTTTCAGCTAACTGAATTTCTAATTCTTGAAACTCAACTTCTTTAGTTAAAGAGTTGTATTCTCTGTTATTTCTAACGTTTTTTTGTTGCTCAGAGTATTTTTTAATTAAAGCTTTAGATTCTTCAATTAAATTTTTCTTTGAAGTAATATCGTTATCAATTACTTCTAAACTAGCAACAAGTTTTTCTAATCTTATGTTTAGGCCAGCTACTTCATCTTCCAAATCACGAACTTCTAAGGGAAGTTCACCTCGTACATTTCTAATTTCGTCAATACGAGAATCAATTAATTGTAAATCGTATAAAGCTCTTAAACGCTCTTCTACAGTTACTTCTTTCTTTTTAGCCATACTTTAAAAATACTTAACAGGATTGGTATTGGTGTTTGATAAAACGACTGCAAAATTAGTAATTTTTTTTGTAAGATACGTTACTAAAAGGTTTTTTGTGAACTGTTCGCTTTCATAATGCCCAATATCGGCCAATAAAATGCTATTTTCAGCCGCAAAAAAGTCGTGATATTTTAAATCGGCAGTTACAAAGGCATCTGCTCCACAGGCTTTTGCTGCATTCATAGCAAAACTACCCGAACCCCCTAAAACAGCAACTTTTTTTATAGGTTTATTTAAAAAGTTTGAATGCCTTATAAAGCCGTTGTTCATGGTTGTTTTTAGGTGTTTTAAAAAGGCTTCTTCAGGCATAGGCGCTTCAAATTCTCCAATCATGCCCATGCCAATGTGCTGGTTTTTGTTTTCAATAGTTATAATTTCATAGGCTACTTCTTCATAACTATGTGTACTTTTAAGTGCTTTTATTATTTGGTTTTCTTGGTGTTTAGCAAAAATTACTGATACTTTAGTTTCGTTTTCGGTGTGTGTTTTACCAATATTACCAATAGTAGGGTTGGCATTTTTGTTAGCCTTGTATGTGCCGTAACCATCTGAATTAAAACTACAGTTACTATAATTACCAATACTACCAGCGCCAGCATTAAATAGTGCATTTCTTAAAGTTTCGGCTTCATCTTTTGGCACATAAGTAGTTAATTTTTTTATGGTTTTAGGCTGTGGAATAAGTATTTTTTTATTGGTTAAACCAATTTTATTACAAATAACATCATTTACGCCTTGTAAAGCATTATCAAGTGCTGTGTGTATTGCGTAAATAGCAATATTGTTTTGTATGGCTTTTAAAACAACGCGTTCTACATAGGTTTTACCAGTTATTTTTTTTAATCCTTTAAAAATAATAGGGTGGAAGCTTACAATTAAGTTACAACTATTAGCAATGGCCTCGTCAACAACAGTTTCTAAAGTATCTAGTGTAACTAAAACTCCCGTTAATTTTTCATTTTTATTGCCAACAAGTAGACCTACATTATCAAAATCTTCTGCATATGCTAATGGTGCAAGCGCTTCTAAATGGTTAATTACATCTTGAATAATCATAATATTTGCATGATTTCATTATTAAACAAATATAAAATATTTACTTTGCCTTAGTAAAGCAATAACTATTAAAGTTAGCCGCTTTGTTTTAATTGATAACTAAACAAATAATATAAACCTCAAATACATGAAAATAATTAGATACATTTTATTACCCATTGTACCTATTTATTATGTAATTACGTGGTTTAGAAATAAACTTTATGATTTTGGTTTGAAAACATCAACATCATATAACTTACCTATTATTTGTGTTGGTAACTTAAGTGTTGGTGGTACAGGAAAAACACCAATGATAGAATATTTAATTTCTATTTTGAAACATGATTTTACTGTAGCTACATTAAGCCGTGGTTATAAGCGTAAAACACAAGGCTTTGTTTTAGCAGATGATACTAGTAATGCTGAAACTATTGGCGATGAACCGTTTCAGTTTTTTAGTAAGTTTAAAAATGATGTTTTAGTAGCTGTTGATGCTAACCGCAATAATGGTATTAAAAATTTATTGCAGCAAAAGCCAAAGCCAAAACTAATTTTACTAGATGATGCTTTTCAGCATAGAAAAGTTAAAGCGGGTTTTAATATTTTGTTAACCACTTATGCTAACCCATATTTTAATGACATTGTTCTACCAACGGGTAATTTACGCGAACCTAAAAGTGGTGCTAAAAGAGCAAATATTATTATTGTAACTAAATGTCCGGATAACTTAACAGAAGCCACTAAACAACATTATTTAAATAAAATTAAGCCCAAGCCTTACCAAAAGGTGTTTTTTAGCGGTATTAATTATGCTAATGAGGTTTACACTAATACTAGTAGTAGAGCACTAGACAGTTTTAAGCAGTTTACTTTGGTTACAGGTATAGCAAACGCTAAGCCTTTAGTAGATTTTTTGAATAAAAAAGGCATGAATTTTAAACATTTAAATTTTAAAGATCATTATGATTTTACAAATGCAGATGTTGAAAATTTAAATAACGAAAGTATTATTATTACTACTGAAAAAGATTTTATGCGTTTAAAACAATATACAATTTTAAAAGATAAATTGTTTTATTTACCAATTACAGTTGCATTAAATGATGCTATTACGTTTAATAGTTTAATTACAAATTATATTAAGAAGCAGTAGCTGAAGTATCTTGTTTAGAAGCTAAGGCATTAAATAGTTTTTTCTCAAACTCTTCTTGCTTAAACGGTTTAGGAATTATATCAGTAAAACCAGCTTCTTCAAATTCTTGCATTTTGTCTTCAATGGTTACAGCTGTAAGGGCAAATATGGTAAGTTCTTTATCAAAGGTACGTACAATTTTTGTAGCCTCAATACCACTAATTCCTGGCATGTGTATATCCATTAAAATTATGTTATAGTTATTGGCTTTAATCATATCTACAGCATCTTCGCCATTATCAACAATATCACATTTTAAAGACATTTTAGTAAGTATTTTTTTAGTGATCATTTGGTTTATTTTATTGTCTTCAACCACTAAAATTTTAACTTTTGTAAGATCTAATTTTTCTTTTTTCTGTTCAAAGAAAGATTTTTTGTCTTCCTCTTCTTCTTTAACTTCAGTATATTCTAAAGGAATATCAAAGAAAAACGTGGTGCCTTCTCCTAATTCACTTTTTACATGAATTTCACCTTTTAAAATATCAATTAAACCTTTAACAATAGATAAACCTAAACCAGTACCGCCATATTTTCTATTAATTTGAATGGATCCTTGGTTGAAGCTTTCAAACATATTGTCTTGTTTTTCTTGGCTAATACCAATACCATTATCTTCAATCTCAAACCTTAGGGTGTACATTTTATCTTTTATTTCCATTTGATAAACCCTAATCCAAATATCACCATCTTTGGTAAATTTAATAGAGTTACCCACAAGATTTATGAGTATTTGAGAAATTTTAATTTGATCTGCAATAAAGTTTTCAGGTAAGTTTTTATCATACTCAAAGTGTACTTTTACATTATTATCTTCAGCAGAATTGTTAAGTGCTAAAATAATATTGTTTATTTTTTTCTTTAAGTTAAACGGCTCAGTTTCAAGTTCTACTTTATTGGCTTCAATTTTATTAATTTGAAGAATATCATTAATAAAGGTTAACAGATAGTCTCCTGAAAATTTTAACGATTTTAAATGCTGAATTTGCTCTGGTTTTGGGTCTTCCTCTAAAAGCATGTTACTTAAACCAGTTACGGCATAAAGCGGTGTACGTAGCTCATGTGTAACTGTTGATAAGAAGTTGGCTTTAGTTTTTGAGGCTAATTCAGCTTTTTCTTTAGCAATAATAAGTTCTCCATTTTTTTTGTGAAGCATATTATTGGTTTTAAGCCTTATGTTATTGTTTTTGTATAATGATAGTGTTAAGAGCGATAAAATTGTAATTAAAGCAACGCTTAAAATAGAAATTAAAGTTCTTACGCCATCATCTTCTTCTACTTCAAGTGCTTGCGCCTCTAACTCTTTAATTCTATCATTTTTTTCATTTAAAAGAAATTGAGCCTCTTGTACTTTTGTTGAGCTTATTCTTGTTAAATGTCTTATAGAATCTGATAGTGAAACATAGTTATTTAAGTAATTTCTAGATAATCTATAATTACCTATAGTATTATGTATGTTACTTATTGTTAAATACCCATTATTTAAAATTGATGTGTAATTATGTTTTTTTGCAATTTGTAAACCTTCATTTACTAATTGTAATGCCTTTTGGTTATCGCCTAACTTACTGTAGGAAATGGCATGATTTACAAGGCCATCACTTAAAATTTTACTATTGTTTGTTTTTTTAGCAATAGCTGTAGATTGCTCAATTAAAGATCTGGCTTTACTGTAGTTTTTTAAAGTAATATAAGTTTTGCCTTCTAATAGTAATGTTTCTGCAACCCCAATTTCATTATCTTCTTGCTCAAATAAGTTTTTAGCTGATTTAAAATAGTCTGTTGCTTGGTTGTAGTCATTTTTACTAACATAAACTTCGGCAAGTGCTTTGTATGCTTCAGCTAAATTAACATCATCTTTATTTTCACGATGTACTCTAACAGCTTCGTTTAAAGATTTTATGGCATTATCTTGCTCTTCAATTATTAATTGAAGTTTACCTATTATGGTATAAATAACCCCAATGCTTTTTCTATTTTTGTGTTTTTCAGCAAGGTTTAGGGCTTCATCTAAATTTTTTTGTGCTTCGCGATAATTGAACGTTTCTAAATGGTTATTAGCTTGTTCAATATGGTGATTAATGCTATTTTGTGCAAGTTCTGGGTCTTGCTCAATAGTTTTTTGAGACCAGCCAAAAACGCTTAATAACATTAATAAAGCGAGCGTATAATGCTTAAGTTGGGACATTTCAATTCATTATATATCAACAAATATAATTATTTTATCGATAAAACACACATTTTTTCCGATAAATTGCAAATTAAATCTACAATTCTTTTTGAATAGCCACTTTCATTATCATACCAACCAATTATTTTTACCATATTACCTATTACTGATGTCATTTGAGCATCAAAAATACATGAATGTGTGTTGCCAATAATATCTATTGATACTATTGGGTCTTCAGTATATTCTAAAATGCCTTTATAACTGTTCTCAGCGGCTTTTTTAAAAGCATCATTTATATCGTTTATAGTAACGGTTCTTTTTACATTAAATGTAATATCAGTTAATGAGCCATTAATAACAGGTACACGAATGCCACATCCACCAATAACATTTGATAGTGATGGGAAAATTTTTGTTAAAGCTTTAGCTGCTCCAGTTGTTGTTGGTACAATAGATTGGCCAGCAGCACGTGAGCGCCTTAAATCACGGTGTGGTTGATCATGCAAACTTTGGTCTGTTGTGTATGAGTGTACTGTGGTTATGTAGGCTTGGTCTATGCCACATAAATTATTTACAATATCAATCATTGGAGCCGCATTATTAGTGGTACACGATGCATTTGATATAATGGTTTCACTGCCATCAATTATTTGATCATTTACACCTAAAACAATAGTTTTTATATCATCTTCTAAAGGCGGAACACTTAAAATAACTTTTTTGGCACCGTTTGTTATATGATTTTGTAACTCTAATTTGGTTTTAAATTTTCCTGTAGATTCAATTACAAAATCTACATTATACGGTAGCCAGTTTATGTTTTTAGGATGTTTTTCTGCTAAAAGCGGAATGTGTGTGTTATTAACAATTATTCCATTTTCATCATGAGTAATTGTGCCATTAAAAATACCATGAATGCTATCATATTTTAATAAATGACTTAGCGTTTTAGCATTGGCCAAATCATTTATAGCCACAACTTTTATGGCATCATAGTTTTGAAGAAGTCTGAAAACGCGTCGGCCAATTCTACCAAAACCGTTAATTGCAACAGTAATCATTCTATTTTAATTAATGTGTTTTTGTGCTCTGTAAGAAGAGCGAACAAGCGCACTACTTTCTACATGGCGAAATCCTAAGCTTAATCCAATTTCTTCGTATTCTTTAAATTGATCCGGGTTTATAAATTGTTTTACAGGTAAATGTTTTTTACTTGGTTGAAGGTATTGCCCAATAGTAACTACATCAACATCATTTGCTTTTAAGTCATGTAATGTTTCAATAACTTCTTCTCTGGTTTCACCTAAACCAAGCATAATACCAGATTTTGTGCGTCTTTGTCCTGCTTGTTTTAAGTATTTAAGTACACCCATGCTTCGGTCATACTGAGCTTGTATACGCACTTCGCGCGTTAAACGTCTTACAGTTTCAATATTATGCGAAACTACTTCAGGGGCTACATCAACAATTCTATCAATATGTTGTTCAATACCTTGAAAATCTGGAATTAAAGTTTCCATAGTTGTTTCAGGGTTCATGCGTCTTACAGCTTTTACAGTTTCGGCCCACATAATGCTTCCCATATCTTTTAAATCATCTCTATCAACACTAGTTAAAACTGCGTGCTTAATTTTCATTAATTTAATAGAGCGTGCCACTTTTTCGGGTTCATCCCAATCAACGGTTTCTGGTCTGCCTGTTTTAACGCCACAAAAACCGCATGAACGGGTACAAATATTACCTAAAATCATGAAGGTAGCAGTACCTTCTCCCCAGCATTCACCCATATTAGGGCAACTACCAGAGGTACAAATGGTATTAAGTTTGTATTTGTCTACAAGACCTCTTAACTCTGTATATTTTTTACCTGTTGGAAGTTTAACACGTAACCATTTTGGTTTGGGTTGTCTTTCAGGTAGTATATTGGATAATGTTTCTTTTTGCATAGTAAAATAATGAAAAAGCAAAGATACGAAGTATTCTTTATAAAAAAGGCTATAAAGTAGTGAGATACCAAATGCTAAAACCTATTAAAAAGATAATACCACACCAGCTTAAAATACGTAAGCCTTTGTTTGGTTGCCATTTTTTTGGTGTGTGCTTACCTGTTATTAGTTTATAATTAATTATGGCATAAAATGGGGCTGTTATAAATGATAATACTGTAGCTATTTGAATTAACAAACCCATTTCTGAAGCTAAAAATAGAAAGATAAATATGGTGCCAATAAAAAGAAGCACAATCCAAAAATTATACATCTTTAAGGTTTTGTTTTTAAAGAGAAGCTGACTTGTTTTTGCCATTGTTCTGGGTGATGCATCTAAAGTTGTTAGTGTCGTGCTAAACATGGTTGTAAATGCTGCAATAGCAATGATAACATATGCCCAACTACCAAGCGTATTTGCATACATGTTTATTAACTGGCTAGCAAATTTACTAGCAGAATTACTAAATGTTTCGCCACTATTAAACATAACTAAAGCGCCTAAAAGTAAAAAGCCAATGCCTAAAATTAGTGTGCATATGTAGCCAACATTAAAATCAAATAATGCCAATTTCACGTTTACTTTACCAATTTCTTGTTCTTTTTCTATAGCCCAAAGTGATTGCCATACAGATACATCTAAAGGTGCTGGCATCCAGCCCATAAAAGCAATTAAAAACGTAATTTCTATAGTGTTTTTTGGTAAAACTTGGTTTAAAGAAATAGGTGTTGTTGTATTTAAGGCAAAAGTTACAGCAGCAATGGTACTTATGGTTAAAGTAATAATGATTAATTTCATTAACCTGTCTAACAATTTATATTTACCCACAATTAATAAAAACAAACAAAGTATTAAAATAATAACAGTCCAAATTTCAATACTTGTTATGGTTTTACTACCAACGTTAAAAGTTTTAAAATCTCCAAATAAATTAGATGCTAAACCTGCAGTAACAATGGTTACAGCTGTTTGAATGGTAAACATTGTAGCTATATTAATTATATAATACGCCATTAAAACGCTTTTGCCTAATTTTTTATAACCATCTAACAAACTTTCGCCGGTAGCGGCAACATAGCGTGGACCAAATTGAAAAAACGGATACTTAAATAGGTTTACAAGTACTAATGCCCAAAGTAAACCTAAGCCAAAATTGGCACCTGCTCTGGTTGATTGTACCAAATGCGAAACACCTATGGCGGCACCGGCAAATAAAATACCCGGACCTAAATTTTTAAGCTTAACAATCATGATGTTTTTTGAATAACCTCTGCAAGTAATTTTTTGGCACGCAATAATTTTACCTTCACATTATTAATAGGTTCATTAAGCTCTTGCGAAATTTCTTTATAACTTAACTCTTGAAAATAACGTAGGTTTATAACCTTTTGGTAATGTGGTTTTAATTTTTTTATATCCTTTAGAAGTTTTGCTAAATGTTGCTCTGTAATGAGTTTGTCTTCGGCAGAAGGAGATTCATCTAAAATTTGATAAACTGATTTGTCGTCATTTGAAATAACTTGCGAAATTGAAGTTTTCTTCTTTCTAATTAAATCAATATGAATGTTTTTTGAAATGGTTATTAGCCATGTTTTAAACGTGTAGTTTTCATCAAAAGTTTCTATTTTATCAAACGCTCTAGAAAAGGTTCTAATAGCAATATCTTCAGCATCATTTTCATTTTGAATGCGTTTAAGTTGAAATCCGTAAACATAATCCCAAAAATTATCAAGTAGAAAATTAAACGCTTTTTGGTCGTTAGCTTTAGCGCGTTTAATAGCTTCGTTTATTTCCAATGGTTAGGTTTTGAAATAAGATTGTTTATAAATATAGTTAATTGCATTGTAATTAAAAAAACTTCTAAAACTGGTAGTAAAAAAATAATATCATTTTCTAATAGTTTTTTTGCTGATGCACCATAAACAAAATACATAATTATTAACCTAATTAAAAAAAGCGCTAAAACTATTTGCCAATTGTAAGTAATTGCAAATAAAACGGTGGATAAAACCCAAAATAGTAGGGTACAAGTATATATTAAAGCTAGCAGTATTTTATGAATTATTTTATAATGCTTAGCGGTTGATATGTGTCTTCTTTTTTGTTTAAACCAGGCTTTAAAACTGGTTTTAGGTACAGATTTTGTAAAGCTTTCTTTGGTAAAACAAATAGCTGTATTTTTTTTTGTTGCCACTTGGTTTACAAATAAATCATCATCGCCAGAGCGCACTTTTATGTGGTTTATAAAACCATTGGCTTTAAAAAAAGCAGCTTTGGTATATGCTAAATTACGGCCAACACCCATGTATGGTATGCCAATTTTTTCAAATGAAAAGTACTGAATAGCTGTTATTAAAGTTTCAAACCTAATGAGTTTGTTTAAAAATGATTTTTTTATCCTTTTGTAAGCACCGTAGCCTAAAACAATTTGTGTATTTTCATTAAAATGAGCAGTCATTTCTTGTATCCAGTTGTTTGAAACCGGTTTGCAATCAGCATCTGTAAATAACAAATAATCATGTTTTGATGCTTTTATGCCTAAGGTGAGTGCGTATTTTTTGTTACCCCAAAAGGCTTCAACATTTTTTACATTTACAATTTTTATATTGTTATTTGTGTTTGCAAAATGTTCAATAACATCTAAAGTATCATCTTTTGAAGCGTCATTTATTAATACTATTTCAAAATCTGGATAATTTTGATTTATTACAGAAGGAAGAAATTGTTTTAAATTTTCAGCTTCGTTTTTAGCACAAATTATAACCGAAACCGGAAAGGTTTTTGGAGCGGTATTTTGTGTTTTTAAAAATGAAAACCTGCTAAAAATTAGCGTGTAGTATATAACTTGAATAGAAACTATGGCAATGAATGCATAGTAAATAACATCAAGTATTATCATATAATAAATTATGAGTGTTGAGGTTCGCTACAATCTGCGAATTGATCTGGAGTTTTACCACAAAAACCACAGGCTTCCCCGTCTTTGTTTAACATTGGGTTTTGGCTTGCACAAGTTCCGGCAAATTTACCATCTTTTTTTGCCCAAATTTTTATGGCTATACCTGCTACTGCTAATGCTAAAATAGCTGTTGTAATTAAAAAAAGTTTCATGCTTAAATTTTATACAAAGATACATATACTAAACAAACTATTATAACTTTTTTTGGTTTTGATTTTGTGACTTTAATGAAAATAAGTGTCAGATAATATATATACAAATTACTAACAATTAAATACATTATCATGGAACAAGTTTCAGAATCTTTACAAAGTTTTTTTTCATCTATATCTTCAGGTTTAGGTGATTGGGGATTAAAATTAATAGGAGCCATAGCAGCATTAATAATAGGGCTTTATGTTATTAGAATAGCAATGAAGGCCTTATCTAGGCTATTTGATTTAAAAAATATAGACGGTACTTTACAGCCTTTTTTACTAACTACCATTGGGTTTATTTTAAAACTATTGCTAATAATATCAATAGCAGGCATTGTTGGTGTGCCAATTGCATCATTTGCAGCTATTTTAGCTGGTGTTGGTGTTGCTATTGGAGCGGCATTTAATGGCTCTTTGGGGCATATAGCTTCAGGTATTATGCTATTAATTTTCAGACCTTTTAGGGTTGGAGATTTAATTAAAACAAATGGCGCTTTTGGTTTTGTAAAAGAAATATCAGTTTTTGTTACGGTTATTGAAACATTTCAAAACGAAACTGAAATTATACCAAACTCATCAATAACAGCTAATAAAATTACTAATTTAACTAAAGTAGGTAATTTACGTGTTGATATGCCTTTTGCTATTCGTTACGGTGCAGATATTAATAAAGCAAAACAAATAGTTTTAGAAGTATTAAATGGCGATAAAAATGTGCTAAAAGATGAAAGCTTAAAAGCAAGAGTTGCCGTAAATAATTTAGGAGAAAACAGTGTTGAACTTTTAGCGTTACCGTACGTTAAGTGTGAAAATTATTGGGATGTTTACTGGGATACTCGTCAAAATATTGTTGAAGCTTTAGGTAAGGCTAATTATGAAGCACCACTACCACAACGTGTTGTTACTATGGTTAATAAGTAATTAAATACTTGTTTTTATCTATAAAAAAAGGTTGTTTTAAAATAAACAACCTTTTTTATTTAATAATATTTAAGCTTTTATTGCAAACTAATTTCGGCAACTTCGTTTTCTAACGATGCTATTTTGTTACCACCTTTATTTTCAATAGTAATTTTTAAAGCTAAAGCATTTTCAGCATATGGTATAGACATTAACTTTCTGTCCGTTTCATTTAAAATGCCCAAGTTTACCATTTTATCTTGTACTTCGGCCCAAATTTGGTAGCATTGTTCTTCAGGTAATTCTGGTAATGATACCACATCAATCATTGATGTTTTTTCTTTTGGGTTAATGTAAGCAACTGTTTTTAAATCTTTAGCACGCTCATTGCCGTTAATAATGTATTTTGCCGTTTCAGGGTTGTTAAGTTTTAACAATTGGCGCATTACATCATCTAAAGCTTTACGGTTTTTTTCAATATCACCTCTTAAATCAAAAATTTCTTCATCAACTACAACGGTGTCTTGTTTTAGTTTTTGTGTTTGATCATAAAAGTAAATAGATGTACCTGCAAAAATAAAAGCCGCAATACTAGCAGCAATACTAAATTTATACCATTTTTTGTATTTGCTGGTACTATTTAGTTTAATAACAGGTGTATCATCAAGTTCATCTAAAATATTATTTAAAATATGTTTAGGAGCCTCTACAGCATTAGTTTTTGCAATTATTTCTAAGTTGTGCTGTAAGGTGTTATACGCATTCTGTACTTCTGGATATCGTTCAATGTAAGACTCAACCATTTCCGTATTGGCAGGAGTAGTTTCACCTATTAGATATTTTTCTAAAAGGCCAGAATTTAAGAATGTAGCAATCTTTTCATTCATGACTTTCTTTAGTTAAGGGTTGTAAATTTTTTTTAATTCTCGTAATCCTATTTTTAATCTAGATTTTATAGTACCCAACGGAATATTTAATTCATCGCTGGCCTCTTGCTGTGTCATGCCCTCAAAAAACAGGGCATTTATTACAATTTGATATTTTTCGTCAAGAGTGCCTAAGTGTTTTTTTAAGTCTAAAACATCTTGATTTATGCTATCAGCTGTAAAAGTATATACGACAGAAGTTTCAATTTGGACTTCATTGCCACTTTTGTTTTTTACAGATCTAATTTTATCAATTGCAGTATTGTAAGCAATTCTATATAACCAAGTAAAAAGTTTGGCTTTACTGGCATCATATTTCTTGGCATAACGCCAAATTTTAACAAAACTTTCCTGAAGCACATCTTGTGCTGTTTCGTCATCAGATATTACCTTTTTAATAACACCAAACAGCGCATCGGCATAGTTTTCGTAAAGTAAAGAAATAGCTTTTTTGTTGCCTGCTTTAAGTAGAGACACTATTTCCTTTTCAATAGGTGATGTCAAGATATATAATGTTTATTAATAGTTAATTTTACCAAAGGTAACATTTAGTTTTAAATTATAATATGTTTACTTCGGCTTCAATTGAAATATCAAATAATCGTTTTACTGTTTCTTGTATAATTTTTGATAATTTTAAAATATCATTACCCTTGGCATTACCGTAATTTACAAGTACCAATGCTTGGTTTTTGTGCACGCCATAATTGCCAAAACGTTTACCTTTAAAACCAGCTTGCTCAATAAGCCAACCAGCAGGTACTTTTACGTGAGTGTTTGATACTGGGTAACTAGGTATATTTTCAAAATTATGTTTTAGTGTATTATAATGTGTTACCGAAATGACAGGGTTTTTAAAAAAACTCCCGCTATTACCTATAATTTTTGGGTTTGGTAATTTGCTTTCGCGAATAGAAATTACAGCTTTTGAAACATCTTGAATGGTTGGGTTTGTAACACCCATGTTTTCAAGTGCTGAAGTTATTGCACCGTAATTTGTATTTAGTGTATGCTTTTGTTTAGTTAGTTTAAATGTTACGCTGGTAATTACATGTTTACCTTTTTCTTCTTGTTTGAAAACAGAATTACGGTAACCAAAATTACAGTCTTCTTTTTTAAAAACTTTTAAGGTTTGGTTTTTAATAGATATGGTTTCGCAAGAAACAAAAACATCTTTTAATTCAACCCCATATGCACCTATGTTTTGTATGGGGGCAGTGCCAACATGACCTGGTATTAATGACAGGTTTTCAATACCACCATAATTGTTATTTAGGCACCAAAGTACAAACTCATGCCAGTTAGTGCCTGCATTTGCTTTTACGGTAACAAAATTAGCATCTTCACAAACTACTTCAATGCCTTGTATGTTTACATGAATTACTAAGCCATTAAAATTTTGGGTTAATAGCATGTTGCTACCACCACCAAGTAACAATTTGTTTGGGTAATTTTCTTGTTTTAAAACATGTATAAGCTCGTTTGTATTTGAAACAGCTGTAAAGTGTTTTGCTTTTACATCAATACCAAACGTGTTATAAGGTTTTAAAGATATGTTTTGTTTTATGTGCACTAGTTGTTGTAAACTTTTAAAGCTTGTTTAATTATATTTACAGCTTTTACTAAACTTCTTCTGTTAAGTACGTAAGCAATTCTAATTTGGTTTTTACCAAGTCCTGCCGATGAGTAAAAACCACTAGCAGGCGCTACCATAACCGTTTCGTTATCAACATCAAAATGTTCTAAAAGCCATTGGGCAAAATGATCAGAATCTTTTACGGGCAATTCAGCAATACAATAAAAGGCACCTTTTGGTGTAGATACCCTAACACCTTCAATTTTATGCAATTCTTCAATAAGTGTGTTGCGCCTATTAATATATTTATTTTTTACATCTTCAAAATAACTTTGCGGTGTGCCTAAAGCGGCTTCACTTGCTATTTGCGCGTAAGTTGGCGGACTCAATCTTGCTTGTGCAAATTTTAAAACGGTATGCCTAACGGTTTCATTACGTGTTACTAAGCAGCCAACTCTGGCGCCACACATACTGTAACGTTTTGATACCGAATCTATCATGATAGTATGTTCATCTAAATCTTCAAGTTCTAAAATAGAGTAATGCGAATCTCCATCATAGGTAAACTCACGATACACTTCATCTGAAATTAAAAATAAATCATGACGCTTAACAATATCGGCCAATTGCTTAATTTCTTTTTCAGAATATAAACAACCGGTTGGGTTGCCTGGGTTACAAATCATTATAGCCTTAGTTTTAGGCGTAATTAATTTCTCAAATTCTTCAATAGCCGGAAGCGCAAAATTATCATCAATATTAGAAACAATTGGCACAACTTTTACACTTGCAGAGGTTGCAAAAGCTATATAGTTTGCGTAAAAAGGTTCGCAAATAATTACTTCGTCATCAACATCCATAATACTACCAAAAATAAAGGCAATAGCTTCACTGGCTCCAGTAGTAACAACAATATCTTGGTTGGTAATTTTAATGTTATGTTGGCCGTAATAGTTGGCTAATTTATTTCTATAAGTTTCAGAACCTTCAGAACGTGAGTACGATAAAATTTCAACATCATTTTCTTTTACAGCCTTTAAGGCAACTTCTGGCGTTTTAATATCAGGTTGCCCAATATTAAGGTGATATATATGTTTACCGTTTTTTATAGCTTTTTCAGCAAACGGCACGAGTTTTCTAATAGGCGATTCTGGCATTAACTGCCCTTTTTTAGATATTTTTGGCATCTAATTTTAAATTTAGTGTGCAAATTTGAGAAATTTTTATTAAAAAGAAGGCGTAAACTAACAGACTATTTAAAAGATTTGTAAATTGATAATATAATTAATATGCAACTTTTAATGAAAAAGCGCTTAGTTTTTTTCTGTTTATTTTCTGTTTTAGCTTTAAGTTCATTTGCTCAAAGTAAGTTTGTTATTCAAAATAAAAAGCAATCTGATAAAATAGACTTCAAATTAATACATAACTTAATGGTAGTGCCTGTTCAAGTTAATGGTGTGGCGTTATCATTTATTTTAGACACTGGCGTTAGTAAACCTATAATTTTTAATTTTTTAAATGGAGCCGATACTTTAAAAGTAAAAAATACTGAAACACTTTTTTTACGAGGTTTAGGTGATGGTGAACCGGTTGAAGCGTTAAAATCTTCCAATAATATTTTTAAAATAGGTGAGGCTATAAATATTAACCAGCACCTGTATGCAATTTTTGGTTTAGATATTAATTTTGCTCCAAGACTTGGCATACCAATTCATGGTATTATAGGGTTAGATTTATTTAAAGATTTTATTGTTGAAATAAATTACAGAGCCAAATATATTAGGTTGCATGAGCCTAACGTATACAAGTATAAAACATGCAAAAAGTGCGAGCGTTTTAATTTAGAGTTTTATAATGATAAGCCATATATTAATGCTCATGTAAATATTCAAAATAAAAAAATACCTGTTAAACTTTTAATAGATTCTGGTGGAAGCGATAGCTTATGGTTGTTTGAAGATGATGCTATTGGTATACAATCTGGCAATGCTTTTTTTAGAGATTTTTTAGGTCATGGTTTAAGTGGTAGTGTTTACGGTAAACGTACTAAGGTTGATACTTTTTATTTGAAAAATTTTAAATTAAAACATGCAAATGTAGCCTATCCTGATGCTACATCAATAGCTTTTGCTAAACGTGTAAAAGAAAGAAATGGTAGTATTGCTGGTAATATTTTAAAGCGCTTTAATGTTATTGTAGATTATAAAAACTCATTATTAACACTTAAAAAAAATGCTAATTTTAAAGATGAATTTAGGTATAATAACAGTGGTATAGAGTTAGCTCATAGCGGTGTTAGGTTTGTTAAAGAATATGATAACACTACTTTTAAACCCAATGAAAATAGAGGTTTAAGTAAAGCTAGTGATGGTGTTAATGTGGTTTTAGATAGAACTTACCGTATGGCATTAAAACCTGCTTATGCTATTGTTGAGCTTCGTGAAAATTCGCCAGCTAAAAAAGCAGGCTTACAAAAAGGTGATGTAATTTTAACTATTAATGGTAAAACTACACACCAATTAAAATTGCAACAAATAATGCATATGTTTTATGGTAATATAGGTAAACTTATAAAATTAAAAGTTGAAAGAGGAAATACTGTTTTAAGTTTTAATTTTAGGCTAGAAAAGCCATATTAATAAAAAAGGCCTAAACAATACGTTTAAGCCTTTAATTTATAATGTAGTGTGGCAATTAATTTTGCACAATGCTTTTGTTTGTTTTCTGTAATACACTAGCTTTGTTGGCTTTAGAGTCTACTACTAAACCTTTAATTTTTAATGCAACAGTTGGCGTATCAGCGTTTGAAATTACCGTAATAGTTTTTCTAATAGGGTTTACTCTATTGGTATCATACTTCACTTTAATTTCACCTGTTTTACCTGGCATAATTGGGTCTTTTGGTTTTGATGGAATAGTACATCCGCAAGATGATTTAACATCGGTAATTATAAGAGGCGCATCTCCTGTATTTGTAAATTCAAAAACGCGCACACCATCAGCGCCTTTTTCTATAGTGCCATAATCAATAGTGTCTGTTTTAAACTTAATTTTAGCTACTTTGTCTTGGGCATTAACAGATAAACTGATTAACCCGATAAATAAAATTGTAATTAATTGTTTCATTACGTTACGTTTTTAATTCTTTGGTAAACATAGATACTTTATCCATAATAAGCAAAATTATTAGATGAAATACAACTATATTAACATATTTAACTTCATTAAATGTACGTATTACTTTTCTGGTTTTGGTTATTACAATGTTAAAAATATAAGTTCTTTCAAATAGAACATAATAGTTTTCACAGAAAAAGAAATATAAGTACTTTTGCCAATTATTATTCAAAAACTATTCCAAACATGAGTATTCCATCAAAATACGATGCAAAACAGGTAGAAAATAAGTGGTACAGCTACTGGATGAAACATAATTATTTTCATTCAACACCAGATGAAAGAGAGCCGTATACTATTGTTATTCCGCCACCAAACGTTACAGGAGTACTACATATGGGACATATGTTGAATAATACCATTCAAGATGTATTAATACGTCGTGCCCGTTTACAAGGTAAAAACGCCTGTTGGGTTCCAGGTACAGATCACGCATCTATTGCTACCGAAGCCAAAGTAGTTGCCAAATTAAAAGCAGAAGGCATAGATAAAAACGATTTAACTAGAGACGAGTTTTTAAAACACGCTTGGGATTGGACGCATGAATACGGTGGTGTAATTCTTGAGCAATTAAAAAAACTAGGTTGCTCTTGCGATTGGGATCGTACCAAGTTTACTATGGATGACGATATGAGTGAAGCCGTAATAAAAGTGTTTGTTGATTTATATAACAAAGGACTTATTTATCGCGGTTACCGTATGGTAAATTGGGATCCAGAAGCAAAAACTACTTTATCTGATGAAGAGGTTGAATATGTAGATAAGCAAGGTAAATTATACCACATAAAATATAAAATTGAAGGTAGCGACGATACGTTAACCATTGCTACAACACGCCCTGAAACTATTTTAGGCGATTCGGCAATTTGTATCAATCCAGCAGACGAGCGTCATTTCAATTTAAAAGGAAAAAAAGCCATTGTGCCTATTTGTAATCGCGTGATTCCTATTATTGAAGATGATTATGTTGATGTTGAATTTGGTACTGGTTGTTTAAAAGTAACGCCAGCACATGATGAAAACGATAAGGTTTTAGGCGATAAGCATAACCTTGAGGTAATTGATATTTTTAACGAAGATGCTTCTTTAAACAGTTACGGTTTACATTACGAAGGAAAAGATCGTTTTGAAGTTAGAAAAGAAATTGTAAAAGAGCTTGAAAGTTTAGGTTTAATTGAAAAAATAGAAGACCATAATAACCGTGTTGGAATTTCAGAACGTACCAAAGCCATTATAGAACCACGATTAAGCGACCAATGGTTCTTAAAAATGGAAGAATTGGTAAAACCGGCAATAGAAGCTGTTTTAGGTGAAAACGCCGATATAAAACTATTCCCAAAAAAGTTTGAAAACACCTATCGTCACTGGATGGAAAACATCCGTGATTGGAATATTTCGCGCCAATTACTTTGGGGACAACAAATTCCTGCGTTTTATTATGGAGACGGAAAAGAAGATTTTGTAGTTGCTGAAACTCTTGAGCAAGCTGTCAAGCTTGCGCAAGAAAAGACTAACAACCAACAACTAACAACTAACGACTTACGTCAAGAAACCGATGCATTAGACACATGGTTCTCATCATGGTTATGGCCAATGTCGGTTTTTGATGGTATTCGCAATCCAGAAAACGAAGAAATTAAATACTATTACCCAACAAACGACTTGGTAACAGGTCCGGATATTTTGTTCTTTTGGGTAGCACGTATGATAATTGCTGGTTACGAGTATAAAGATGAAAAACCTTTCCAGAATGTATATTTAACAGGATTGGTACGCGATAAGCAACGTCGTAAAATGAGTAAATCTTTAGGAAACTCACCAGACGCCTTAAAGCTTATTGAAGAATACAGTGCAGATGGTGTTCGTGTTGGGTTACTATTAAGCAGCGCAGCAGGAAACGATTTATTGTTTGACGAATCGTTATGCCAACAAGGAAAAGGTTTCGGTAACAAAATCTGGAATGCCTACCGTTTAGTTGATGGTTGGGAAGTTTCGGAAAGCATTGAACAACCAGAGGTAAGTAAGATTGCAATAGAATGGTACGAATCTAAATTCCAAAAATCATTAATTGAGATTGAAGACCACTTTAGTAAATACCGTTTAAGCGATGCGTTAATGGCAATTTACAAGTTAATTTACGACGATTTTTGTGGTTGGTTACTAGAAATGGTAAAACCAGCATACCAGCAACCAATTGATGCTAAAACGTACAACGCAATTATTTCAATTTTTGAAGATAACTTAAAAATTGTACATCCGTTTATGCCATTTTTAACAGAAGATTTATGGCATTACATAAAAGAACGTACGCCAGAAGACGCGTTAATTGTAGCGAGTTGGCCAACAGCAAAAGCAATAAACGAAACCTTGATTTCAGAATTTGATTTTGCTTCAGAAGTGATTTCAGGTATTCGTACTATTAGAAAAGAAAAGAACATTGCGTTTAAGGATGCGATTGGATTTTCGGTAATAAATAACGAAAAATCATCTACTACGTTTGATGCGATTATCCAAAAAATGGGTAATCTAGAAGCTATTGAATATGTAGATGAAGCTGTTGAAGGCGCATTAACCTTTAGAGTGAAATCTAACGAATATTTTGTGCCAATGGTTGGCGCTATCGATGTTGAAGCCGAAATAAAAAAGTTAACCGAAGAGTTAAACTACACCGAAGGATTTTTAAAATCGGTGCAGAAAAAACTATCAAACGAGCGTTTTGTAAATAATGCACCAGAGCAAGTAGTAGCTTCAGAAAAGAAAAAAGAAGCTGATGCATTGGCTAAAATTGAAACATTAAAGGCTAGTTTGGCTAGTTTAAAGTAAAATATTAATACTTGTTCTTTTTATAAAAATTAAAAAGAACAAGTATTTAGTGTTTTTATAGCTATGTTAAAACTTTGCGCTATTCAAATCAAAACCAAGTAATTTTTTACTCAACTTATTTAATGTGTTTTTTGAAGCGTTAAAATGATAAACACGTTGCCAGTGCGTAGTAGTTTCATTTGGTTTTAAAACTTTTAAAGGCGCATTGCTTTCAAGCTCAAAAAAATCTGCACCATTGTTGTAAATAGGAATAGCTTCGCCTTTATAAGGTGTGTCTTGAATACTAACCTGTGAATTTGAGTATAAACTATCAGTTTCTTTTTTATATTGAATAATAGTTAGTTTATTGTTCAGTTTTGAATAGCAGCCATAAACAGCTGGTGCAAACTGTGGTGGTATACCAATTTTACTTCGGTATTGTCCGTCGGTTTTAAATAAAGCAGTGTTGTTTTTTACAATAAAACGTGTACTGTCAATAGGTGCTAAGTAGGTTAAAACATTATGTTTCGTCCCGTTGTTTTTAAGTGGTATAATAACTACTGAATCATCTCCCGGATACATACCAGCGCTCCATAAACCTGCTAAACCTGTGTGTTTTTTCCAAGTAACAGTATCAATATTTTTCAATGTGTGTTTAGTTTCAAAAGCCACAAATTTAGTGGAGTTATCAACTTCAATATTTAAATTTTTTTGAATGTTTTCTTTTGAAAGGATGCTTATATTTCGGTTAATTTCAATATTAAATGTAGTACCTATATAATTAGTAAGTTGCATTGTTTTATATAATTCAACGTTACTATTGCTTTTGTAAATTACTTTGTAGGGTTCAGCATCTATAGTTGCAGGTACTTTCCAGTTGTCATCATGAAGTGGTTGTATTTGCTGAAAATAAAATGAAAATTGAGAACCTAAAGGACCAATCCAAAGGCGTTCTTCGCCGCCAATACTTTTGGTTGTATCAGTAAGGGCATTTTCGTTAATCCACCCGTTACTTAAACCTTCTATGTTGTTATAAGAACTGGTTAAAATTCTGCCTTGGTAAAAAGGTGAGACTAAAACTCTTGAGTCTCCGCTGTTATTGGTTAATTCAAAAGCAGTTTTATTATTAAAAAGTGTACAGTAATATTGGTAGTTTTTTTTAGGAATATTTTTGCTACAGCCAACTATAAAAAAGCTTAAAACTAAATATAAAAAGTGTTTCATTGTAGCTTTTTTTGTGTTATTCTCTGTATAAAAAGTACTTATTAACCAAATCAATATAGGCTTCTTTGGCTTCGGTTTCAGTAATGTTTTTTGCTTGAAATAGGGCGTTTGTTTTAAAAGCATTTATTAAAGCTTCTCTGCTTCGGGGTTTGCCATAATCATTCGTTGCCTTTTTGTAGTAGGCGTATAATTTTAAAAGCGTATCAGCAGGAAAAGGCTCTTTGTGAGCGTTAACTCTAGCTACTGCTTCTTCAAATGCTTTATCTAAATCTTCGTTCGTCATTTATGCTTCTGCTATAACAGTTTCGCCGCCTTTAACTTTTTGGTTTAATTGTACTTTTATATTAGTATCTAAGGGTAAAAATAAGTCAACTCTAGAGCCAAATTTTATAAAACCAGCATCTGCTCCTTGTACAGCGGTATCATTAACTTTTGCATAATTTACAATGCGTTTAGCTAATGCACCAGCAATTTGTCTGTATAATACTTTTCCGTAAGATGGGTTTTCAACAACAATAGTAGTACGTTCATTTTCTTCGCTAGCTTTTGGATGCCATGCTACTAAATATTTACCGGGGTGATATTTACTAAAAAGTACTTTGCCGCCAATAGGGTAGCGGGTTACATGAACATTTATGGGCGACATAAATACGCTTACTTGCAAGCGTTTTTCATTAAAATATTCTTTTTCAAATACTTCTTCAATTACTACTACTTTTCCATCTACTGGAGATATTACTTGTGCTTCATTTTGAACTGTATGCCGTTTTGGATTTCTAAAAAACTGTAGAATTAATATTAAAAATATAAGTAAAACAACTAGTGTTAATGTGCGTAACCAGCTTATTGTTATGAAGCTATCTGTTAATAAAAATAATGCAATAACAATAACAAAAGTTGTTAGTATAATTTTATGTCCTTCTTTATGAAACATAGTTTAAAATGCTTAAAAATGAATAAATAAATGGTGCTGCAAATATGATACTATCTAGCCTATCAAACAAGCCACCATGACCTGGCATGATTGAACCACTATCTTTAACACCAGCTTGTCTTTTAAATTTAGATTCTATTAAATCTCCTAAAGTGCCAAAAACACTAACTATAACACTTAAAATTAGCCAGTTAGTAAAATTTAGTGTTTGTGTAAAGTTAGCAATAAAATAACTAGCAACACAAGCAAAAAATAAACCGCCTAAAAAGCCTTCAACTGTTTTCTTTGGTGAAATTTTTGAGAAAAGCTTTTGTTTGCCTAAGTTTTTACCAACTATATAAGCAAAGGAATCATTTACCCAAATAAGTATAAAAGCTCCTAATAATATATTGGCATTGTAGTTTTTTTGATAGTTTGCTATTAAATTTAAAAAAACAAAAGCGCTAGTAATGTAAAAGGTTGTAAGTATAAAACGTTTGGTTGAAAATAATGGAATGGTTTTTTCTGAAAACAAATCTTTTATTAAAAACAATTGAACAAATATGGTTAAAACCATTAGTATTTGTGTGGCCTCATCTAAACCAAAGCGTGTATTTAGTATTAGTTTCCAGTATACAAATACAAAGTACATTATTACAAAAATAATAAAAGGGATGATGCTTTTAAGTTGAATGAGTTTTTTAAATTCGGCTAATGTTATAAGTCCAAAAACAAAAAATAAAATTATTAAAGCATGCTTATTTTGCATACAGCCAATAAGTAAACCAATATATACGAGGCCTGAAAGCCCTCTGGTAAGCATTTCTTTCATTTATAAATCTTCTAAAAGTAGTAAGTATAAATTTTTTGCGCTACTGCCGTAACTTAAAAAGTCTTTTTCTTCGCTAGATTTAAAATGCTTGATGGTTGTAATGTTGGTTGGAATTTTTTGACGGTTTTTTGATTTTATACCTCGTAATCCTTCACCAATATTTTCAACAATTTGGCTTGTAGTAGCAAAAACTACAAAGTTAAAAGGGAGTTCGGGTAGTTTTTTTTCAAATATTTGTTTTGATGAAATAAGTAAAGAACCATCATTGGCAATTAGATTTTCGCAAGTGGTTAGAAAAAATTCAGATTCACTAATTAATCTTGATGCATTAATGCTAGAGTTTTTAAACTTATCAGTTAATTGCTCATCTAACAGTAATACTTTTTTTTGTTGCCATTTATTCTCTTCAATTATAAGATCTAGGTTTTCATAAACTTCATTTAAATCTTCACAATACAAGAATTTGCCACCATTAGCTTTAAAATTTATTGTAAACCTTTCGTCTATTGGTAGCTTAACTTCTGGCATGTATTTGCCTCTTTCATCAGATTTTAGTTCTTCTGAGGTTTTTTCAGATTTAGAACCAAAAAGTTTTCTAAAAAGACTCATTTAGTAGTAGCTATTAACCTAATCTTATTGTTGAAAATCAAATATAAAAAAACTTAAAATAACCTTAAGGTTATTTTAAGTTTTTTAGTAAAAGCATAACAAAAATACTAAAATTTAGCTGCTTTTTACGAATTTTCTTTTGTTTCTGAACTGTCTTGGTTTTGTTCAGGAGTTTCAACGTTCTTTTTTTCGTCTGTTTTTACAATGGCTTCTTCTTTCTCAAAAGCACGCTTACCAAAAATACGTTCTAAGTTATCTTTAAAAATAACTTCTTTTGTTAATAGTTCTTCGGCAAGTTCTGTGAGTTTATCTTTATTATCTTCAAGCAATTTAATGGCGCGTTCATATTGCTTCTCAATAATATCCGAAATTTCTTTATCAATTAATTCGGCTGTTTGCTCACTGTAAGGTTTAGAGAAACCGTATTCACTTTGCCCGCTAGAATCATAATAGGTTAAGTTTCCAATTTTATCACTTAAACCGTAAATGGTTACCATGGCACGGGCTTGCTTGGTTACTTTTTCTAAATCACTTAAAGCACCTGTAGATATTTTGTTGAAAATAACTTTTTCTGCGGCTCTACCACCAAGTGCAGCACACATTTCGTCTAGCATTTGTTCTGGACGAACAATTAAGCGTTCTTCGGGTAAATACCATGCGGCACCTAATGAACGGCCTCTAGGTACAATAGTTACTTTAATTAATGGTGCAGCGTGTTCAAGCATCCAGCTAACAACTGCATGACCAGCTTCATGGAATGCAACGGCGCGTTTTTCACTAGGTGTAATTATTTTGTTTTTCTTTTCTAAACCACCAATAATTCTATCAACAGCATCAAGAAAATCTTGTTTATCAACTTCTTTTTTGCCATTTCTAGCTGCAATTAATGCTGCTTCGTTACATACGTTTGCAATATCGGCACCTGAAAAACCTGGTGTTTGTTTTGATAAAAAGTCAGTATCTAAATCTTTTGATTTTTTTAACGGACGTAAGTGAACTTCAAAAATTTCTTTACGTTCTCTCACATCAGGTAAATCAACAAAAATTTGTCTGTCAAATCTTCCGGCACGCATTAATGCTTTATCTAAAATATCGGCTCTATTGGTTGCTGCAAGTACAATAACGTTGGTATTTGTGCCAAAACCATCCATTTCAGTTAATAATTGGTTTAGGGTGTTTTCGCGTTCGTCATTACTTCCAGACATGGCGTTTTTACCTCTTGCACGACCAATAGCGTCAATTTCATCAATAAATATAATTGAAGGCGATTTTTCTTTAGCTTGTTTAAATAAATCGCGCACGCGCGATGCACCTACACCAACAAACATTTCAACAAAATCTGAACCTGAAAGTGAGAAGAAAGGAACTTTAGCTTCACCAGCTACAGCTTTTGCTAATAATGTTTTACCTGTTCCTGGAGGGCCAACTAGTAATGCACCTTTTGGTATTTTACCACCTAAAGTGGTGTATTTTTCAGGAAATTTTAAGAAATCTACAATTTCTTGAACTTCTTCTTTTGCGCCTTCTAAACCAGCCACGTCTTTAAATGTGGTTTTAACTTCGGTATTTTGGTCAAAAAGTTTAGCTCTAGATTTTCCTATATTAAAAATTTGACCACCTGCGCCACCACCAGCACCGCCAGACATTCTTCGCATTATAAAAATCCAAACACCAATAAGTAATAAAAAAGGTAATAAACCAATAAGTAAATTACCTATGGTATCAGTTTCAGTATCAAACTCAATAACTGGTTTGGTGTCTAAATTTTTTATAGTGTCATTAAGTTTGTTTTCAAAGTTTTGAAGATCGCCAAACTCAAATTTGTAATTAGGTATTCTGGTAACCGATGGAATAAACGGTTGTTGTTTAGAGTTTTTGTGTATGTCTTTACCTTCGGCATCTTTGGTTAAATATACGCGTGCAACTCGGGTGTTTTTTACAATATCTATTTTTTCAACATCGCCATTGGCTAAATATTTAAAAAAATCTGAAGTTGTAGTTTTAGAGCCACCATTGCTTGATGTGTCTCCAAAAAATTGAAACCCTAAAAATAGGGCTAGTAAAATACCGTAAATCCAATACGGGCTAAACTTTGGCTTTTTATCTTTGTTGTTCTTTTTATCGTTTGCCATGTGTTTTCTTAATAACTTGTTTCTATTACTGTTGTTTTAGCGTCTCCCCAAAGGCTTTCTATATCATAATATTCTCTAACATGCTTTTGGAAAACATGCACAACAACATTAACATAGTCTATTAAAACCCATTCGGCATTGTCTTCACCTTCAACATGCCAAGGTTTGTCTTTAAGTTCTTTGCTTACCTTTTTTTGTACGGAGTTTACTATGGCGTTTACTTGTGTGTTAGAAGTACCTTCACAAATTATAAAGTAATCACAAACAGTGTTTTCAATTTCTCTTAAGTCTAAAATATTTATTTCTTTACCTTTAACATCTTCAATTCCGCTTAAAATTACAGATATTAATTGGTCTGCGCTTATTTTTTCTTTCGCCATTAAATTTATTTAATTTGTACAAAGTTATTATTTTTTAGTTTTTAAAGCTCTAAAAAAATCATAAGATTTGCTAGTATATTTATTACATTTTTATGCATATAATCAAACTTAGTGCCACCAATTCTACAAATAGCTATTTGCGTAGCTTAATTGCAGATGAAAATTTAAACGATTTTACTGCTGTTATTACCCAAAACCAAACTAGCGGACGTGGGCAAATGGGAACAGTTTGGAATGCTGAGGCTGGAAAAAACCTTACGTTTAGTGTGTTTAAAGACATTAGTGGTTTTTATTTAGAGCATCCTTTTTACATAAGTATGGTAGCTGCTTTGGCTTTAATTAAAACGCTAAACTTTTTTGGAATACCTAAAATTAGTGTAAAATGGCCTAACGACATTTTGTCAGAAAACAAAAAAATATGTGGTGTTTTAATTGAAAATGTCATAAAAAATAATAAAATGACGGCTTCAATTATAGGTATGGGCTTAAATGTAAACCAAACTGAATTTGAAAATTTACCCAAAGCATCATCATTAAAAATTATAACCGGACGTGTTTTTAGCATTGATGAGGTTGCTATTACAATAATTAATAATTTGAAGTTTTATTTTGAATTTTTAAAAGCGGGCAACACTGCAATTATAAAAAATGAATATGTTAATTATTTATTTAGAAAAAATAAACCTTCAACATTTTTAGATGCTGAAGGTTGTATGTTTTCTGGTTTTATTAAAGGTGTTACAAATACAGGAAACCTAAAGGTGTTGTTGGAAAATAATATTGTAAAAACCTTTGATTTAAAAGAAATTCAATTGTTGTATTAAATAGCTTTTGGAATGCTTGTGGCAAGGGTTTCAATAAATTTACTTATTGGGCCTTTTATCATCATTGCCATCATTGGGTTAAAATTGCCATCAAATTTTAATTGTACTTCACTGGCATTGTTGCCAGTTTCTATAATATGACCAATTAGTGAAAAATCTATTTTTCCGCCTGCAGCACCTAATACAATTTTGTTTGGTGGTACAACTTCTTTCTTTTTTAATATAATTTCGGGCATGCCTTTTAGGGCAAATAAAAACTTATCGTCTTCTAAAACTTCAAACTTACTAATGTTTTCAGGCATTAAAGATTCAAAGTTTTTTACATCAGATAAAAAATTGAAAACGTCTTCAGGAGACTTTTCTACGTTTATTTTTGGAGATTCTAAATTCATTTATAAGTATTTTAATTACAACTAGTGTATCAAATAGCGTTCCATTCACTTGGGTTACTATTCCATTCAGCTAATGTTTTTAGTTGTTTTTCGGTAATATAATTGGTGTCTAGTGCTTGTTCAAGCAAGCTTTCGTAGTTGCTTAAGGTTTGAAGCATAAGGTTTTTGTTCTCAAAATTTTTGGTAGCCACTTCAAAACCATAGGTAAATATAGCTATCATGCCTTTAACATTTATACCTGCATTTTTTAATGCGGTAACAGCGTTTAAACTACTTTTGCCTGTGCTTATTAAATCTTCAACCACCACAACATTTTGGCCTTTTTCAATAAAGCCTTCAATTTGGTTTTTACGGCCATGGCCTTTAGCATCGGGCCTTACATAAATAAAAGGCAAGCCTAAATACTCGGCAACTAGCATGCCAATACCAATGGCGCCAGTGGCTACACCCGCAATAGCATCGGGTTTGCCGTATTGCTTTTCAATTTGTTTTGCCATGGTTTCTCTAACATAATTTCTAATGGCAGGAAACGATAGAATTATGCGGTTATCACAGTAAATAGGTGATTTCCATCCAGATGCCCATGTGAAGGGCTCTTTAGGGCTGAGTTTTATAGCGTTTACTTGTAATAAAACTTCAGCAGTTTTTTTGGCTGTATCTTTATTAAAAATCATGTGCCAAAAATACAGATTAATTTCGTTTTTATGTAAGAGGAATATTGTTAAGCCAAATATTTTTTTCAACAATTATAGGTTTGTAACTAAAAATGATATTTTTACCAATAGTTAAACACCAAATAATATTTATGTATAAAATTTTTGTTGGAGATAAGCCTATAATTTTAACCACTGAAGTAGCACAAGAAACTTATTTTAAAAATTATTTGTTAGATACTGTAAACATTGGTAAAGTAATTAAAGAACTTACAAAAACAGATTTAAATGAGGTTAGACTTATTCATAAAAATAAAGAAAAATTGCTTAGTAAGTTTTTAAAAAAATTACCTAATGTTGTAGCTGGTGGTGGCAAAGTATATAATACAGAAGGCAATGTTTTATTTATTTATAGAAATGATAAGTGGGATTTACCTAAAGGAAAAGCAGAATCAAATGAAACTATAGAACAAACCTCAATTAGAGAAGTTGAAGAAGAAACCGGCGTAAAAGGTTTACAAATAACAAAACCCCTACAAACAACCTACCATATTTTTAAGCGTAACGGTAAACATAAAATAAAAGTAACCTATTGGTTTGAAATGCAAACTAACTTTAATGGTAATTTATATCCGCAAGAAAAAGAGGGTATTACAAAAGTAGTTTGGTTAAATAACGAAGAAGCTAAAGAAGCGTTATCAAATTCATACGCTAATATTAAAGCGTTAGTTGAGTAAGTTTTTTTTACTAAAAAAATAAAAACGTTGCAAAGTTTTTAAAAAAAGTGTTAACTTTAATTTTATTAATAGCAATATCTCGGTTTTTGTATGTAAATACTTAAAACTGGTCTCTCCATAAAAAACCAATAAACAATGAAAGAGCACAAACTCTCTTTTGGAACAATTTTAATATTAAAACCTAACTTAGCCGAAGTAATTATTGATGAAGGTATTGTAATGAATGAAGTAATGGTAGATTTATACCATGATTTTTTACTAAGCCATTTAGAAGCACCGTTTTCATTAATAATAAACAAAAAAAATTCTTACACATATACTTTTGAAGCCCAAAAAATAATAGCTAGCTTACCACAAATACACTCCATGGCTGTTTTAGTTGGAAGTAGTGGAGCATTAATGTCTACAGAAACATTGATTAAAATTAATGAAGCTAGTGATTGGAATATTAAATTATTTAGAACTAGGCCTGAGGCCTTAGAGTGGATTGAAAGTCATCATGAGTATTCACTTACTTAAAGTGTGGTTTCTATCTAATAAAATGCTAATATTATTTACTAAAACGTTTTAGTGTTTATCAGTCATTAATAAATGATAAATAACTTGTTGCTTGCGCTTTTAAACTTAAATTTGTGCAAAATTTAAGGTATGACAGATTTTATAAGAAAGCGTACAAAAAATGCTAAAAACGATATTTTAAGTGGCGCAACTGTGGCATTAGCTTTAGTGCCAGAAGCTGTAGCATTTGCATTTGTAGCAGGTGTAGATCCATTAGTTGGTTTGTATGCAGCTTTTATGATTGGTTTAATAACATCAATATTTGGTGGCCGCCCAGGTATGATTAGTGGTGCAACAGGTGCTTTAGCCGTTGTAATGGTAAGCTTGGTTGCCGAAGGTAATGCCATGGGTGCTGAAAGTGAAAATTTAGGACTTTACTATTTATTTGCTACCGTTATTTTAATGGGAGTAATTCAAATTTTAGCTGGTGTTTTTAAACTTGGTAAGTTTGTAAGGCTTATTCCGCACCCTGTTATGATGGGTTTTGTTAATGGTTTGGCTATTGTTATATTTTTAGCACAATTAAAAATGTTTAAAGATGTTGATGGAAACTTTTTTACTGGTGCAAAAATGTATACCATGGTGGCTTTAGTAGGCTTAACCATGCTAATAATGTTTACATTACCTAAATTTAAAATAACAAAAAAATTGCCTGAAGCCCTTATAGGTATTTTAGTAGTATCAGCAATTGTTATTTTTGGAAATTTAGATGTAGCAACCGTAGGTAGTTTTATTAGAGATGGCGGTGGCGAAGGTTTAAAAGGTGGTTTACCACAGTTTCAGTTTGATATTTTTAATAAAATACCATTTAATATACAAACCTTAAAATTTATTGGGCCTTATGCTGTTATTTTGGCAGCAATTGGCTTAATAGAGTCTTTAATGACTTTAAATTTGGTTGATGAATTAACCGAAACTCGCGGAAATGCCAACAAAGAATGTATGGCACAAGGTGGAGCAAATATAGTTACTGGCTTATTTGGTGGTATGGGTGGTTGTGCCATGATTGGGCAATCTATTATCAATATAAAAGGAGGCGGACGTGGCAGGCTATCAGGTATTGTGGCTGCTGTATTATTGTTAGTATTTATATTGTTTGCATCAACATACATTGAGCAAATACCAATTGCTGCATTGGTTGGTGTTATGTTTATGGTTGTAGTAGGAACATTTGCATGGAGTAGTTTTAGAATATTAAGAAAAATACCCGTAAGTGACGCTATTGTATTAATAGCAGTATCATTAATTACCGTATGGAAAGATTTAGCAGTTGCTGTTATTGCAGGTGTTATTATTAGTGCATTAGTGTTTTCATGGGAAAATGCAAAACGCATTAGAGCACGTAAACGAATAAAGGAAGACGGAACCAAAGTATACGAAATTTGGGGCCCATTATTTTTTGGTTCAATTAAAGCGTTTAACGAAAAATTTGATGCCAAAAATGATCCTGATACTATTGAAATAGATTTTGTTGAATCTAGAGTAACTGATCATTCGGCTATTGAAGCTATTTTTAATTTAGTAAATAAATATGAAGCTGAAGGAAAATCAATAAAGCTAAAGCATTTAAGTGAAGATAGTAAAGAGCTTCTTTATAAATCTAGCCCTAAATTTAGGGAAGTTATTGTTGAGGCTATTGATGATCCTAGATATCATTTAGCAGCTAATCCTGAAAAGTTTACCAAATCACTTTCAGAGTATAAACTATAAAAAAAATGCCTTTTGTTTTCAAAAGGCATTTTTTTTATAGTAAAAGTTTATCCGATAGGTTTTTTTAATAGCTCTTTAACGCGGTCAAATGATTTTTTGCTGGCACGCTCCCAACGGTAAATAGTGTTTTTTTTGCCTCTATTGGCTTCTTGTTTTGCTTTCTTTTCTTGTTGTGTTTTTACCCAATGAAATCGTTTTTTTATAATCAAAGACATTAAATTATCATTGTAAGCAATGTTTTCTAAAGCATTTAATGCAGCAATTGATACATTTTGTACTTTATCATTTATAGCGTGTAATAAAATAGGTGCAGATGATTTTAAACCTAGACAGCCAAGGGCAATGGCAGCAAGTTTTCTAGTTTTATAATTGCCTTTTTTTAAACAAAATTCTAACCTGTTAACATAACCTTTATTTTGCCAAACATGTATACTTTTTTGTTTGGGTTGTATAATATTTAGTTTAAAAAAATAATACGTTATGTGGTGTAGCATTTTATAAGTATTCTTGCTTTATAAGTACTAAATACTTTAAAAATGTTACAATTTTTGGGTTATTTTACTCTAACGCTATTAGGTACAAGTTTGGTGTAATCGCCATTGTTTCTAATAACATCGCGTACTATTGATGATGAAATGTATGAGGTGTTAGCAGCTGTTAATAAAAATACGGTTTCAATAGTTGCTAAATTTCTATTGGTATGCGCAATAGCTTTTTCAAACTCAAAATCGGCCGGATTTCTTAGGCCTCTTAAAATAAAATCGGCATTAATTTCTTTGCAAAAATCAACTGTTAAACCTTCATAGGTAACAACTTTTACCTTGGGTTCATTGGCAAAGGCATTTTCTATAAAGGCTTTGCGTTCTTCTAAAGTAAACATGTATTTTTTATCGGCATTAATACCAATAGCTACAACAAGTTCATCAAAAAGTGTTACACCTCTGGTTATAATATCAAAATGTCCTAAGGTTAACGGATCAAATGATCCTGGAAATATAGCGCGTTTCATTTTTGCTTGTTTTTAAAGCTAATATTTATGTTTAGTGTCTGTTTATGTTGTATATAACATTATCATTATATAGTACAACAATTTCTAATCTAGATAAATTTTCGGTGGTATCATTGTAATTACTAGCTTTATCAATTTTAGAAATCCCTGTGCGTTTATCAACTAAATAATCATTATAAACTACGCGTATGCTATCTCTAGACACGTTAATAACTTTCATGGTTGAAAAATTGCCCGAATCAGGATCTTTGTATGAATAAATATCGCCAATAGCGGGTTCTTTTATAAACACCACTTCGTCTTCTTTATGTTTAGCGTTTGAGTAGCTAAAATAACCAACAGCAAGCAGTATAATTGCTAAACCTGTAAAGTGCCACAACGGCGTGCCTTTATGTTTAACAAGTTCAAACTTATGTTTTATTTGTTGCGGTAGTTCTTTTAGTTTAAACGTTTTTTTACAGTGGTTGCACTCTACAATATTTGTTTTTCCAATAGGAAAAATAGGAATCCAATAAATGTAAAAGTATTTACCAAAAATACCATAATTCATTGATGTTTGGTTTTGGCAATTTGGGCATGTTACATGGTTTATTTGACCATTTTTTAATCGTGAAGCTTTTGTACCGTAAAAAATCATTTTAGTTGGTTGTGGTTAGTACTCAAATATAAGTAAATATAATATAAAGATTGTACGAATTATTTTAAAGCTTCTTCAATGGCATTGTCAAATAAATTGGCAAGCGTAATACCAGCTACGGCAGCTTGTTGCGGTAGTATGCTTTCTTTAGTTAAGCCAGGTACGGTATTTATTTCTAGTAAATGGGGTTCGCCATCTTTAAAAATATATTCACTTCTAGAAAAACCAGTCATTTTTAAAACATCATATACTTTAGCCGCTAAAACGGTTACTTTGTTTTCTTGGTCTTTAGTGAGTCTTGCAGGTGTTATTTCTTGAGATTTTCCTAGGTATTTTGCTTCATAATCAAAAAAATCATTTTCACTAACAATTTCTGTTATGGGCAGTACTTTGGTTTTGCCTTTATAGTTAATTACGCCTACAGATACTTCGGTGCCATCTAAAAATTGTTCAATTATAATTTCGTCATCTTCCTTAAAAGCCACATTAATGGCGTTTTGTAATTCTTCTTTTTTGTGCACTTTTGAAACCCCAAAACTACTACCAGCTTTATTGGCTTTTACAAAGCAAGGTAAACCTACTTTTTCAATTATAGCCTCTTCATTAATAACATCACCTAAATTTAAGTAATATGATTGCGCTGTTTTAATACCATAGGGCTTTAAAATGCTTAAACAATCGCGCTTGTTAAAGGTAATTGCTGCTTGGTACATACCACAACTTGTATGTGGAATACCCAAAAGCTCAAAATAGGCTTGCATATAGCCGTTTTCGCCAGGGGCACCATGAATGGCATTAAAAACACAATTAAACTTTAATGTTGTGTTGTTAACAGTGGTGGTAAAATTATTTTTATCAATAGGAAATTCATTATCATTAGCATCAACATACACCCATTTATCTTTAAAAATATGAATGCGGTAGGCGTTATATTTGTCTTTGTTTAATGTGTTGTAAACAACGTTTCCGCTTTTTAATGAGATTTGATATTCACTAGAATATCCGCCCATAATAATGGCAATATTTTTTTTCATTTAAGTAAGTTAAGTGTACGTCTAAAACTAGTAATATGTCGTATTTAATTTTATAAGCTAAAATATCATATAAATTGCAAAAGAAAAAGCAGTTCTGTTTTTATATATTTGCGTATTCAAAATTCTGTTCATGAGTATCATTAAATTTTTAGTAAGTAAAGCTTTTTTTAAGCAAGTATTATTAGCTGTAGTAGCTGTAGTTGTGTTATGTTACATTATGTTGTTATGGTTAAAAAGCTATACAAATCATGGCGATTTTGAAACAGTACCAGATTTAAAAGGAAAATCTATAAGTGTGGCTCAAATGGAGTTGAAAGACAATGATTTGGTAATGCAAATACAAGATTCGTCTAATTACAATCCAGATTATCCAAAGTTTTCAGTTATAGAGCAAGATCCGGTAGCCGGTGCTCAAGTAAAAGAAAACAGAAAAATATATATTACTTTAAATCCTTCGGGCTACAGAAAAATTGAAGTGCCAGATTTAAGAGAGCGTACTTTTAGGCAAGCAAAACCAAATTTAGAAGCTTTAGAGTTTGTTGTTGGAAAAATTACTTATGAAGACAACATTGGTAAAGATTTGGTTTTGAAAATGTATTATAAAGGCGATTTACTAAAGCCAGGTGATAAATTGCCAAAAACCTCAGTAATAGATTTGGTTTTAGGTAATGGTAACAGACCAAGCAATTAGTTTTTAATGGAAGATTACACACCACAGTTACCTGAAGACGATAACTTACATGAACATTATGCATTTACTGTTGGTAAAGGGCAAACACCTTTGCGCGTAGATAAATACTTGATGAATTTTATTGAAAATGCTACCCGAAACAAAATTCAAGCAGCGGCAAAAAACGGTAATATTTTTGTAAACGGATTACCTGTAAAATCAAATTACAAGGTAAAGCCCAATGATGCTATAAAAGTAATGTTTGAACACCCAACTTACGAAGGTTTACTAGTTGGAGAAAACATACCTTTAGATGTTGTTTATGAAGATGATGAGCTTTTGGTAGTAAACAAGCCTGCGGGCATGGTGGTGCATCCTGGGCATGGTAATTATGCTGGCACATTAATAAACGCACTTATTTATAGGTTTGATAATTTACCCAATAACTCTAGTGATAGGCCTGGTTTGGTACATAGAATAGATAAAGATACAAGCGGACTTTTAGTGGTTGCTAAAACGGAACATGCTATGAATTATTTATCAAATCAGTTTGCTGAAAAAACAAGCGAGCGTGAATATGTAGCGCTAGTTTGGGGTAATGTTGAAGCTGATGAAGGAACCGTTGAAGGTAACATAGGAAGGCATCCTAAAAACAGGCTACAAAACACTGTTTTTTTAGGTGATGAAGCTGATAAAGGAAAACCAGCCGTAACCCATTATAAAGTTTTAGAGCGTTTAGGGTATGTAACACTAATATCGTGTAAATTAGAAACAGGGCGTACACATCAAATACGTGTACACATGAAGCATATTGGGCACACCTTATTTAATGATGAACGTTACGGTGGCGAAAAAATATTAAAAGGCACAACATTTACCAAATACAAACAGTTTGTAGATAACTGTTTTAAAGTGTTGCCAAGGCAAGCCTTACACGCTAAAACATTAGGTTTTGAACACCCTAAAACAGGCGAGTTTATGCGTTTTACTTCTGAAGTTCCTGATGATATTCAACAATGTGTTGAAAAGTGGAGAAGCTATTCAAAGCATCAAGAACTATAGTTGTTTTACTCAATAAATGGGTGTACAGATTTAAAAATACTTTTTCGGTATTCATAAGGTGTTATTTGCATATACTTTTTAAATTGCCTGTGGAAAAAAGACATGTTTTCATAGCCGCATTTATAACTAATATCAGTTAGTTTGTCATTAGTCTCTTGAAGAAGAATGCAGGTTTTTCTAATTCTAAATTCGTTTAAATAGTTTGTAAAGCTTCTGTTAAATTGTTTTTTGAAAAATTTGCAGAAGGCTCCAACTGATAAATGCGTAACATTAGCAACATCATCAAGTACTATTTTTTTATGATAATTTTGCTCTAAATAATCTAAAACTGCCTTTGTTCTAAAATCTGTTTTTTCTGAAAACTGAAAAGTATTTCCTTCAACAGATAAAAGTTTAATAGTTTCACAGTGAGATAAATCGGTTAAAATATCAAGAAAATATATAAGCTTTTTATCGGCAGGTAAATTCAATAAAGTTTGCATGTTTTTGCCAATAGTTTCACTAAATATTGTGTTTGTAAACTTAATGCCAGCACTAGCAATTTTTAGCATTTTTTTTAAAGCTTTAAGTTCTGTATTAATATCAATAAACTTACTTAATATACATGCTTTCCATTGTATACAAATAGATTTAACACCATTACTGTAATTAGTTTGGTTTGTCCAACAATGCGGTGTGTTACTGCCAATTAAAACTAAATCTCCAGCAAAAAAATTATCAATACTATTGCCAACATGCCTAATGCCGCTGCCTTTTAAAATGTAGGTAAGCTCAAACTCAGCATGGTAGTGCCAAGGTGTGGTAAATGTTTTTTCTTCAAATATAAAAGCCAATACCGAACTGTTAACATCATGCGTAATGTGCTCTAATTTAGGTTTCATATGTTTAGCTTTTATAAATTACTTCAAATTTAATTAAAATAGTACATGTTTTGATGAATTTTATATTTAAAATAATTCTATATCACTAATATCTTTGAGGTATTAAAACATACGTTATGAAAGTATTGTGTAGTGGTTTAAATGTTGTAGATCTTTTGGTTTCTGTTACTTCAGATATTAAAATAGGTTATAAAAACGAAACAGAAGGCATTAAGATACAAGGAGGTGCTCCTGCTGGAAATGCCTCGTGTGCATTAGCGTCATTAGGTTTTGAAACCTATTTTTTAGGCTATTTAGGTGATAATCCTTTAAGTACAGTAGCACAAAGTGAATTGAAAAGATTTGGTGTTAAAGAAGACTTTTTATTTTTTAGAAAAGAGGCGTCTCCAGCTGTAGCTATTGTTCAAATTGATAAAAAAGGTGAACGTACGGTTTTATATTCTACAGAAAATTATATACCATTTTCATTTTTAGATATTGATGAAGATCAAATAGCGGGCTTTGATTTAATATTAGTTGATGGCTATGATACCGAAATTAATTTACACCTTTTGCGTTTAGCTAAACGTTTTGGAATACCTACTGTTTTAGATATGGAGTCTGGTAATTTAGAGGTCATGCAACAAATGTTAAAATTGAGTACACATCCAATTTTGCCTCTTGAATGTGCGCAAAATATTACAGGTGAAAAAACAGCCGAGGCCTGTTTAAAATCATTACAAGATTTCACAACAGGACAAGTTGTTATAACCGATGGTGCAAACGGTGCATTTACACTAAAAAACAATATGGTGTTACATCAGCCATCTTTTAAAGTAAAGGTAGTAGATACAACAGGCTGTGGCGATGCCTTTCATGCGGCTTATGCAGCTGCATTACTAAAAGGTTTGTCTTTAGAAGATAGACTTATATATGCAAGTTTTTACGCATCAGAAGTCGCAAAATATTTTGGTGGGCGTACTTGTTTACCAACCTCAGAGTTTATGCAACAAAATGCACCAATTTTAGTAACAAACTAAACTATTTAACATGGAATTATTAAACAATATATCAGTAAAAAATGGCATAGTTAGTCATTTGTTTGAAAAAGCCATAACACCAGCTCAACCATCATATATATCAAAAATTGCATTGGTTGGTATTGGGTTAGAAGAACATTTTGATTGGCAATCTATACTTTCAAATTACAAGAAAGCCAAGGCCAGTTTGAAGCAAGTGTTACCAACTAGTAAATTTGAACTTATAGCAGCAAGCCAACCATTACAAACTAAAGACGAAATACATGATTGGTTGCAAAGTATGCATGCTAAAAATATTGATGGACTAATTATTTATCAAGCGTCATTTATAGCAGGCGATTTAGCTGCAACTCTAGCACGTTGGTTAAATCAAAATGTTATACCAGTACTAAGTTGGTCGCATGATGAGGTTACAGGTGGTCGTTTATCAAACAATCGTTTGTGCGGGCAAAATTTCTTATTAAATATTTTTAATTCGTGTGGTGTTAAATATTCGTGGTTGTTTGAATCTCCTGATAATGCCGATTTTGAAGGTAATGTTTTGAAATTTGCAAAATCTGTTTACACAATTGCATCAATAAATCAAAAGGCAGTTGGCATGATTGGTGGTTTTAGAGTGCCAGGTTTTTATGATTGTGAATTAAATGAACTTGCACTATTAAATCGGTTTGGAGTAAAGGTAGATAGGATTGATTTTCAAACTATTTGGCAGCACGGTAAAAAATTTTCTAACACTACTATTTTTGAAATAAAAGAAGAATTGCTTCATCATCCTTTGTGTAAGTTTAATAATGTAACTGATGAGCAAATTGAAAAATCTATTCGACTATCTTTAGCTGTTGCAGATTATGCAAGAATTAATGACTATTTAGGCATTGGTTTAAAAAACTGGCCAGAATTGTTTGATCACTACGGAATTGCTGGCGATGGTGCCGGTGCATTAATTCAAGATTTAGGAATTCCTGTTGCTGATGAATCTGATATGGGTGCACTTTTAACCATGGTGCTTATTAATCAATTAAGTTTTGGTGAAGGTATTCCAACATTGGTAGATTTATCGTTAGTAAACAAAGAAAAAAATCAAATTGGTTTTTGGCATTGCGGTGGCGCACCAACAAAATTAATAAAAGAAGAAACAGGTTATGAAGTTAGAAATCATAGCATTTTAGAGAATTTTGATGAAGACAGTAGCGTAGGGATGTTATTAGAGTTTTTACACAAAGAAGGCCCTGTAACTATAGCTAAATATCAGTACCCTGATGCTTCAAGGGTGCTAGTTTGGGAAGGTGATATAAAAGCATCTGAAATGGTATTTAGAGGTAGTTATGCCGAAGTAGCACCACTTAAAAATTCTGCAAGTAATATTTTAAGCACAGTATTAAATAATGGATTAGATCATCATTGGATTATTGGAAGAGGCTATTTACAAAAAGATTTAAATGAGCTAAACCACTGGCTAAACATTACAAATATTAATATTGAACAAAGCAAAAATCAGTTATATGGACACAGTAATTAAACAACTACCTAAGGTTATATATAACAAGCAGTATAATAGTTTAAAAGACTTATTTATTGATTACCGTAACACACAGCGTTGCTTACCTGCATTCAATGTAAACGATAATTACGATTTGAAAGCGGTAGTAGAATCTGCTAATGAAATGGATACAAACGTTATGGTAATGACCTATCCGCCAGTAGCAGAACTTAATACGCCCGAGGTGTTTCGTTCATTAGTTGATGGCTTTAAAAAACATGCAAAAAATAATGTATACTTACATTTAGACCATAGTACATCTGTAGATTTATGTAAGCGCGCCATTGATGCCGGATATGATTCTGTAATGATTGATGGTTCGCAAGTATCATTACAAGAAAATATTAATATGACCAATCAAGTGGTAGATTATGCAAAATCTGCAGGCGTGGTTGTTGAGGCCGAAATAGGAAAAATTATGGGACGGGGTGTAAAAGTGCAATGTGATGATGATTTTTTGGCTAGCGTAGCCCATGTAAAACAGTTATATGATGAAACAGGTGTAGATATTATTGCTGTTGGTATTGGTACAGCGCATGGTTTTACGCCCACAGAACCCAAAATTCATTTTAAAAGACTACAAGAAATTGCTACTGCAGTAACCGCACCATTAGTATTACACGGTGGTACAGGCATTCCTGATGCAGATATACAAAAATCTATAAAAATGGGTATGAGTAAAATAAACATTGGTACCATTGTGCACACTACATACATGAAATATGCTTTAAAAGAAATTTTAAAAGCAGGTGATAGTGCCTATCCTCCATTTATTATGAAGGCAGTATTACCAAAAATTAAAGCCGTAGTAAAAAATAGATTGCAAGCTGTAAATTATCACAAAAGCTAAGTTTTAATAATTATTTTTAGTAATTGTTTTTGTTTAACAGAAGAAAGCCCACCTTATAGTGTTAAAGGTGGGCTTTTTTATGGATTTATTTTTTTTAATATTTATTTTTATACGGTAACTAAACTAAAAAAAGAATGACCGTATACAATAAAATAAAATGGATTTTAGGAATCTTAATAGTATTTGTACTAATTGTAATTACCAATTTGGTAGACAGAAATAACTTTGTAAGAGTAAGAGATTCTGTTGTAACAATTTATGAAGATAGGCTTGTTGTGAAAGGGCTTATTTTTGATATGGCATCTACTATGCATCAAAAAGAAGTAGCTGCTATTGTAACAGATTCCTCTTTTTTTAAAACTAAAAATTCTACATTAAATACAGCATTTAATGATCATATTCAAGCTTATGAAACTACTAAGTTAACAACCAAAGAAGATAAAGAGTTTAACAGTTTGAAAGCTAATTTTACACAATTACAAGCAGCTGAAAAAGCTTATGTAAATTCCGGTTTTCAAACTAATAATAAAGTATTGTCTTCTATTTCTAGCATAAAAAGTAACCTGCAAAGTTTATCAAAAATCCAGTTGCAAGAAGGTGGCAGGCAAATGGCAATAAGCCAAAAAGCTATTGATACTGTAGAGCTTTTTACACAAATGGAAATATATTTATTAGTGTTTTTGGCATTGGTTGTACAAATAATAATTTTATACAACCCCAAAAAAGAAGGTAAATAGTTCAACATAAATTTACCTTATAATTACATTGCAAATAATTTTAAGTTCAGTTTTAATCACTTAATAAGTAATTGTAATTTTGATGTTCAAATAAAAAAATCTATGAAATTAGTTATATCTCCAGCCAAATCACTTGATTTTGAAACCCAATTACCTACAAATAAGCATACTGAAGCTATTTTTTTAAAAGAAGCTGAGCGTTTAAATAAAGAACTTAAAAAAAAATCGGCTAAAAGTCTATCAAAGCTTATGAGTATTTCTGATGCTTTAGGTCAGTTAAATTATGAGCGTAATCAATCATGGAGTCTGCCTTTTTCTAAAGACAATGCAAGACCTGCTATTTATGCTTTTAGTGGCGATGTTTATAAAGGTTTAGATGCCTATACCATTCCAGAAGAAAAGTTAAATACCTTACAAAGTACAGTAAGAATACTTTCTGGTTTATATGGGCTATTAAAACCAACCAATTTAATACAACCTTACCGTTTAGAAATGGGCACAAAAATGCCTGTAGGAAACAAAAAGAACTTATATGAATTTTGGAAAAAACCAATAACCGAAGCTTTAAATAACGAATTAGCAGATAATGAGCTATTTTTAAACTTAGCTAGTAATGAATATTTTAAAGCTGTTGATACTAAAGCATTAAAAGTTCCTGTTGTTACAGCTAATTTTAAAGATTTTAAAAACGGACAATATAAAGTTATTTCCTTTTACGCCAAGGCAGCACGCGGTATGATGGCCCGTTACATAGTTGATACCAACGCACAAACTATTGACGATATAAAAGGGTTTAATTACGAAGGCTATGGTTTTAGCGAAGACATGTCAACCAATAATGATTTGGTTTTTATACGATAATTTTTTTTCTATTAAATATATACAGCCACCAAGTTTTGGTGGCTTTTTTTTGCCTGTACAGTTTGTGTTAGTTTAATAAAGGGTATTGTGTAGTTTTTGTATATGAAAATATTATTTATATATGATTTTAATCATAGGTATTTAACACTAATAATATTAGTTTTGGTTATCAAATATAAACTTTAACAATATGAATGTGTTAACTAAAAAAAATCTATTAACATTACTAATATTAACTGTAACGTTAACTTTTGCACAACCCAATACTATTATTTCTCATACTGAAAACAGTCAGTTAATTAGAGATCTTAGCGGTGTAAAATGGAAGATGAAAATGATGTTGCCCGGTGAAGGTGAAAAAAAAGGATTACATCAAATTGCGCCAGAAGATATAGAAACATTAGTTTGGAACCACGCTACCGTTCCGGGTGATGTATATACAGATTTATGGAAAGCGGGTGTGATAGAAGATCCATATTTTGGAAGAAATAGTACAAAAGCACAGTGGGTACAGCAGTATGAGTGGTGGTATTCGCATCAATTTCATGTAAGCGAATCTTTAGATAATAAAGTAATTAAAATAGTTTTTGAAGGTGTAGATTATGCTTGTAGTGTCTGGCTTAATGGGCATTATTTAGGTAGGCACGAAGGTGCATTTTCAGGCTTTTCGTTTGATGTAACAAAGTATTTGCGTGTATCAAATAAACGTTTAGAAAGCGCAAACATGCTAATGGTAAAGCTAGATGCGCCCCCACAAGTAAACGCATTAGTTGCCGGTAAAAAAACACCTTGGTTTGGCGATTACTGGAGAGATATAGCACCCTTTGGTATTCACCGAAAAGTAAAAATGGTATCAACTGGTACGGTGCGTTTTGATGATGTATATGCTAATACAAAAATTAATAAAAACAAATCAGCAAATGTATCATTAGAGCTTACTGTAGAAAACACAGAGCCTGTACCAAAAAACATGAATTTTGTAGCAACAATACAAGGAAAAAACTTTTCATCCAATGTTAAAACTATAAAATTTGATGCGGTAATAAACCCTGGAAAACACAAAATTAAACAGGATATTTTAATAAAAGACCCTAAACTTTGGTGGCCATGGGATATGGGTAAACCAAATTTATATAAAGTTAGAGTTTCATTAAAAGAAGGCAACATAAATCATGATTTTAACGAAACTACTTTTGGTATTAGAGAAGTAACCTCTCAATGGAATCCAGGATTTAAAAAAGGGGTAGACGTTAGTTTTCCAAGATCAACATACATAAATGGTAAATTCCATTTTATTCGTTCAGCATGTTGGGGTGGGCCACCAGATATTTTTGTAGGCAGAACAAATTTAAGTGAATACAAAAAACTTATCCAATTAGCGAAAGATGCTAACATGAATAATATTAGAATTTTTGGTTGGCATCCGCCAGAAATTCCAGAGTTTTATGAGTATTGTAATGAAATGGGTATTACGGTTTGGCAAGATATAATACCTTTGGGTACAGGTAATATTCCAAATGATGAAAAATTATTAGGTGAAATTTTAAATGAAGGTGTTCGTGTTATAAAAGAACGAAGAAATCATCCATCTTTAATAATGATGGAAGGTGGTGAAGAAATGCTCTTGAGAACTAGAGATGCTCATTTTGGTAGAGCATTTTTAGAGCGTTTAGGTGATTCATTACAAGCTTATGCAAATTTACCATATGTGCCAGATTCACCATTAACCTGTGAAGTGTCAAGAGAAGCTGGTTTTAAACCCAAAGAAGCGCATCATGCATTACGATATTTTTACAGTATGGGTAATAATTTGCATGAAGATTGGTTACAAACTTTAGAGTACCCAATAATTCCTGAATTTGCAATAACATCAGTGCCTTCTGTTGAGAGTTTAAAAAAGTTTATTCCGGAAGATGAACTATGGACACCTGGTTTAAGCTGGGGGCATCATTGGGCAGATTTGGTGCGTTTACGCATGCAAAATTGGGATGTTTTTGGAGATGAAATGACAGGGTCTTTAGAGGAGTTTGTAAATGCATCACAAGATACCCAGGGCATTATTTTTCAAAACGGAATTGAGTATTTTAGAAGGCAAAAACCAAATTTAAGTGGTATAGCTTTGTGTCATTTTATAACATATTGGCCAGATATGAAATGGGGTATAGTTGATAATTATCAAAAGCCAAAACGATCATACAATTTTGTGAAAAAGGCATATCAACCGTTATTAATTAATTTAGCTTTTACAAAGCGCAGGTGGTCTAAAAACGAGGCTTTTAAAGGAGAGTTGTGGGTGGTTAATGATTTGTTTGAAGATTTTAAAAACTGTACTGTAACTATAATTTTTAAAGATGAAACTGGTAAAAAATTACAAGAAGAAACATTTAATATAGATACAGTAAAAGCCAATAGTGCTTCAAAATTTAAAAATATAACGGCCAATGTTTTAAACAAAGTTAATAAACGCTTTTTTGTGAACTTAGAGTTAAAAAATACTAATGGCGTGGTGGTATCAAAAAATGATTATTTCTTTTTAATTGGTAATCAAAAAGAGGCTACTAAAAAGTTTAATGCTTGGGGTAAAGAACGTCAAAAATTAGAAGCAGAATATGGTTACCCAAACTACTATCGTTTCTATGATGATCATACAAATGAAACATATCAAACTAAAACCCAAACACCCAAAGCTAGAGGTTTTTAAGATAAAAGTAATAGATACGTAATATTTAAAATAAGGAAAAAATTTGTGTATATTCATGCTAAATTAATGGCATGTTTATACACAAACACCCTTACAAACCATTTATAAAAAACAATACACAAAAGTTAATTGTAGGTACGTTGCCTCCACCAAGATTTTCAACAGGTGAATTGCTTGAGAAAGATGTAGATTTTTGTTACGGTAGTTACTACAACTCCTTATGGCTGTATATTGATAAAATTCATAATTTAAATTTATGTTATAATAATTCAAAAGAAGCCATTGAGCAGCGTAAGCATTATTTAATAACAAATAAAATTGGGGTTTGTGATATTGTTGAAAGTTGTGAACGTGAAAAAATCGATGCTTCCGATTTAGGTATGACCAACATTAAACTTCGAGATGTTATCGGTTATATAAAACAATTCCCTAGTGTAGATACTATTCTGTTCACTGGCGGAAATAGTAAAAATGGTCCTGAATATTTTTTTAGAAAACATTTAAAAGATTATAATTTAAAATTGAAGTTGGTGAACAAAGAGGTACCAAAAATTCATCAGTTTATAATGCCTGCTACAACGGGGCAGACTGCTGAAAGCAAACGCCTAATTAAAACCGTATCATTAACATCGGCTTCGGGTAGTGCCAATAGGGCTATAGGTAGCATGCCATTGTATAAACATTTAAAAGCAAAAAATCCTGAATTTTCAACATTCGATTTTAGATTGATGCAGTATCAAGCGTTTTTTTAAACAATTATTTTGTTTTTATGGTGAAAGATGCAGTAAGCCCAACGCTAAAATTTCTAGGAAGCTTATGAACACCAAAAATAGCTCTCGCATGTTTTCCTTTTTCTCCTAAAACATTTAAAAATAAATCTGAAGCGCCATTAACCACTTCGGGCGATTCATCCCAGTGGTCAGCACATTGAAAATAAGCATCAATATGGTTTAAGCCAATAATGTTTTCAAAACCAATATTTTTATCAACTTGCGCCAACACATTTAATGCACAAAGTTGCATAGCGTTATAACCTTCTTCTGTAGAAATATCATCACCTAAGCGGCCTTGGTGTTTAAAAACATCATTTAAAATAGGAAACTGAATGGCAATGTAAGCTATTTTGTTTCTAATATTTACAGATACGTAGCTACCACCTGGTGTTGATGCATTTGGTAGTGTTAAGCCAAGTGTTTTTAGTTTTTCTTTTATGCGCATTGGTGTTATATTGTAATGTGAAAATAACTAGGTTTTCTTAGTTAAAAAAAAAACTGAAAGTATTTAAAATAAATAGTGCTTAATTAATACTCGCAACTTTCGGGTTTGTTTTTTACGTAGTAACTTTTGTAGTTTTTAGCTTTTTTATCCATGCAACCACAAAGGTCTAGTAGTTTTAAGTTTTTAAAATCAATAGGGCTACTTTCGGCTTGTAAAGCAATGTAACCTTTGGTTAAAATATGGCCTTTTTTAGCAATCCAGTTATTTTTAGTTTCAATAATTTGTGCCTTATCCCAATCTTTGCCCGCTTGTTTTTCTGAAATAAAACCACCATTTACTTGCGGTTTTTCAAAACGTAACACATTAGTATTATTAATAATAAATTCCATGTATTCACCACCCATAACTGTAGCATCAACATGCACCCATTGGTCTCCGTGATATGTTTTTGATGATGATTTAATACAATGATCAAAATTAATTGTGTCATTCATAACCACAGCAGTTCCGGGTGTGCAAACATTAGCAGTGGTTCTGTCTGCTTCTCCTAAGCCACCAAGTAATTGCAATTCAACTGAAACCGGAAAGGTTTGCCCAATTTCGTTACTAGCAGCCGATTGTGAGTGTAACATAACACCACTGTTCCTAACATTCCAATGTGATCCGCCTTCAATCTGTTCGCCAACAAACCTGTAATCAAAACTTAATTTGTAGTATGAAAACGGTGTTTTGTAATACATATGTCCAAACTTACCATTAAAATTAGTGTAATTGTCATAGCGCACACGTATCATGCTATCTTGTGCTACAAAGGTGTTTTTGTAATTGTCATTTAACTGGTGTCCTGCAAATTTAATTTCCCAATTACTAAAATCTTTACCGTTAAAAAGTTGTATCCAATTTTCAGTATTAGGGTTATTAGTGGTTTCAGTATTGGTTTTGCATGAAATAAAAAATACAATTGTACAAGTTAATAATGTTAAGGTGTGTTTCATAGTGGTTTAGTTGATTAAATAAAAAAGCCACCTAAAAATAATTAAATAATTTTAGGTGGCTTGGTATTTTTTAAAAGCTATATTATTTAGTAGCTTTTACTGTAACTTGCAATTCAATATCATCATTAATAAACTTATCGCCTAAGTTGTCAAAAAACGATTTTGAACCATATTTCACATCCCATTTAGAGCGGTCAATAGTAAAGGTTTCACTAGTTAATGTTAAACCGTTGTTTGCTGTATTTATAGTAACAGGAATTGTAATATTGTTAGTTTTTTCTTTTAAAGTTAAATTACCAGAAAGCATTGTTTTGCCTTCAGTTTCAGTAACACCTGTAATTTCAAAAGTGGCATTTGGGTATTTTTCAACATCAAAAAAATCAGCATTTTTAAGGTGTCCAGCTAATTTGCCGTTACCTTCGTCTTCTGCAGGAATATCTAAAACAACAATAGAATTCATATCAATAGTAAAAGTACCGCTAGCAATTTTACCATCGGTAAGCTCAAATGAACCATTGCTTATGTTTATAGTACCATCATGCGAGCCTGTTGGTTTGTAACCTTTCCAAGCAATTGAAGATTCTGCAGTGTTTACAGTATAAGTGTCTGATGCTACTTCGGCAACAGCAGCTTCTTCAGCAGCTTTTGTTTCAGCCTCTTTAGCTTTGTCTTTACAACTAAAAGCCGTTAATGTTAAAACAGCTAGTGCGCAAATAGATAAAATGTGTTTTTTCATTTGTAAGATTTTTGTTTAACTAGTGTAAAGTTAGTTAAATGATACCAAACCATATCATAAAAAAAATTAAAAATATTTTAATGACATTTTGACATTTTTATAATAATGGCAGTACTTTTGCCAACCAAATATATACTTACATAAATAACATGTAACAATGAGCAACAAAGAAAAAAATACAGATATAGAACAAGAGCAAGTAGATGCTACACAAACTGAAACGGTTGAAAAAGAAGAAAGTAAAGCACAACCTGAAAACGAGTTAACAGTTGAAGAAAAATTACAAGAAGAAGTAAAACAAGAAAAAGATAAGTTTTTACGCCTATTTGCAGAATTTGAAAATTATAAAAAGCGCACATCAAAAGAGCGTTTAGATTTATTTAAAACAGCCAATGAAGAAGTTATGGTAGCGCTTTTACCAATTGTTGATGATTTTGAGCGTGCCTTAACACACATTGAAGAAGATAAAGAAGCCGAAGAATTACGTAAAGGCGTTGTATTAATTTACCAAAAAATGCTATCTACTTTAGAGCAAAAAGGATTAAAAGCAATAACCGTTGAAAAAGGCGAAGTTTTTAATGCTGATGCACACGAAGCTGTGACGCAAATACCTGCGCCAACTGATGATTTAAAAGGAAAAATTATTGACGTTATAGAAAAAGGATATAAGTTAGGCGAAAAGGTAATTAGGTTTCCTAAAGTAGTTATAGGGCAATAAAATAGAAACATGGCAAAAAGAGATTATTACGAAGTATTAGGCATAAGTAAAGGCGCAAGTGCTGCCGAAATTAAAAAAGCTTACCGCAAAAAAGCAATTGAGTTTCACCCTGACAAAAATCCGGATGACAAAGATGCCGAGGCTAAGTTTAAAGAAGCAGCCGAAGCATATGAGGTTTTAAGTGATGCCGATAAAAAAGCACGTTATGACCAATTTGGGCACCAAGCATTTGAAAATGGCGGTGGCTTTGGTGGCGGCGGCATGAATATGGACGACATCTTTAGCCAATTTGGTGATATTTTTGGTGGTGCCTTTGGTGGTGGTTTCTCAGGTTTTGGCGGTGGCGGCGGCCAACGCAGAGTTAAAGGTAGTAACCTTAGAATTAGGGTAAAGCTTACTTTAGAAGAAATTGCCAACGGCGTTGAAAAGAAAATAAAAGTAAAACGTAAAGTACAAGCACCGGGTACAACATACAAAACATGTACAACATGTAATGGTACAGGGCAAGTTACACGTATAGCAAACACTATTTTAGGTAGAATGCAAACATCATCACCATGTAATGTTTGTGGTGGTGCAGGTGAAATTATTGATAAAAAACCTGCCGATGCTGATGCTCAAGGTTTAAGAATAGTTGAAGAAACCGTAGCTATTAAAATTCCTGCAGGCGTTGTAGAAGGCATGCAATTAAAAGTTTCTGGTAAAGGAAATGAAGCTCCAGGAAATGGTATTGCTGGTGATATTTTAGTGGTTATTGAAGAAGAACCACACGATAAGTTACAACGCGAAGGCGATAATTTGCATTATGATTTATATGTAAGTTTCCCCGATGCAGTTTTAGGTACATCAAAAGAAATTGATACCGTTACAGGTAAAGTTCGTATTAAAGTTGAAGCAGGTGTACAGTCTGGTAAAATTTTACGCTTACGCGGAAAAGGAATACCAAGTATTAACGGTTATGGTAAAGGAGATTTGTTAGTACACGTAAATGTTTGGACACCAAAAACGCTAAACAAACAACAAAAAGAGTTTTTTGAAAGTATGCGTGAAGACGAACATTTTGACCCAAAACCCGAAAAATCTGATAAATCTTTCTTTGAGAAAGTTAAAGATATGTTTTCATAAAACAAACACATATTTCTATAGCCAAAATACATTAATTACTGGCATTTAAACCATTAAATTATAAGTTATATGCCATAATTGTAAAAAGTATTGAAAAAAGAATTATATTTGAACTATCACTAATTTATATTAGTGGTAATTTTTCTTTTTCATAGCAATTTTTTTCCCATCCTTAATTTTTTTAAGGGTGGGTTTTGTTTTTACAGCTATTAATTTCTTCTTATTTATTATAGTTATTGCCAAAACTGTAATGCAAACTTTTTATATTTACAATCTATCACTACAGATAAATTAAAATATGAGTAACTTATTAGAAGTTAACCAAGTTTCAAAAAGTTTTGGAGATTATAAAGCACTCAATAATGTATCGCTTAACGTACCTAAAGGTAGTATTTTTGGGCTTTTAGGGCCTAATGGTGCAGGTAAAACAACCTTAATTCGTATTATAAATCAAATAACCATGCCCGATGCAGGCATAGTACATTTAGATGGTGTGCCCTTAAATGCTTCGCATATAAAAGATATTGGTTACTTGCCCGAAGAACGAGGTTTGTATAAATCAATGAAAGTAGGTGAGCAAGCCCTATACTTGGCACAATTAAAAGGCTTGAGTAAAACCGAGGCAAAAAAACGATTAAAATATTGGTTTGATAGATTGGAAATAGGCGATTGGTGGAACAAAAAAATCCAAGAACTATCAAAAGGAATGGCACAAAAAATACAATTTGTTGTAACCGTGCTCCATAACCCTAAATTGTTAATTTTTGATGAGCCTTTTTCAGGGTTTGACCCCATAAACGCTAATTTAATTAAAGACGAAATTTTAAACTTACGAGATAACGGTGCCACTGTAATTTTTTCAACACACCGTATGGAATCTGTTGAAGAGTTATGTGATGATATTGCCCTTATAAACAAATCTAATAAGTTAATAGAAGGTAAACTTATTGATATTAAAAGGCAGTATAAAACCAATACCTTTGAGGTTGGTTTAGAAGCAGAAAATAAAGAAAAATTACAAGCGGTATTGGCTGATAAATTTAGTATTTCTAGCGCTAATTTTAAGTCGTTAAACAACGATTTAAAACTTAATATAAAACTTTCAGAAAATGAAAAAGCCCAAGATTTAATAGCTTTTTTAAATAACCAAGCCTACATAAATCATTTTGTTGAGGTTATACCTAGCGCAAATGATATTTTTATTCAAACGGTACAGAACAATAGTTAAAAATGAATCATTTATCACTAATTATAAAACGCGAGTATTTAACTAAGGTTAAAAATAAATCATTTATTGTAATGACTATTTTGAGTCCTGTAATAATGATAGCGTTAATTGCTGTAATTGCCTATTTAACCAATTTAAACAATGAAAAAGTTAGAACCATTTCAGTGTTAGATGAATCTGGTTTGGTAAAAGAAATATTTCAAAATACAGCGCAAACACATTATGATGTTTTAGATAATGTGTCATTAGCCGTTGCTAAAGAAATTGTAAGTAGTACATCAAATTACGGCTTGCTTCACATTGAAAAAATAAACAGTTTAAACGAAGTATCTAAGCATATAAAATTTTATTCTGAAGAATCGCCATCACTTTCAGTTATTTCAGATTTAGAACGAAAATTAGAAAAAAAATTAACCCATTTAAAGTTAAAAGAAGCCGGTTTAAATGTGGCACAAATTAAAGCTTCAAAAGTACGTATTAATATTGGGCAAGAAAATTTCACAGGCCAAGAATCATCAAAAATAGATAGTGTTATTAAACTTGTTTTTGGTTGTGCTGCAGGGTATTTGCTTTTTATGTTCATTATAATTTATGGTAACATGATAATGCGTAGCGTAATTGAAGAAAAAACTAGCCGTATTATTGAAGTTATAATATCATCAGTAAAGCCAGTACAATTAATGTTAGGTAAAATTATAGGCACATCTTTAGCCGGAATAACACAGTTTGTTATTTGGGTAGTTTTTGGTGGTGTTTTAATGACAATTGTATCATTAGTTTTAGGTATAAATTTAATGGAGGCTACACCACAGCAAGAGGTTGTGGCTATGGCTACACAAGGTAGTGATGCTATGTTTTATTTTGAATCGTTTAAACAAGCCTTAAACCATATGCCATTAATAAATTTAATTGTAGCATTTGTGTTTTTCTTTATTGGTGGTTATTTATTGTACAGTTCATTATACGCTGCTATTGGTGCAGCTGTTGATAATGAAACTGATACACAGCAGTTTATGTTACCTATTTTAATGCCGTTAATTTTGGCAGTTTATATTGGTATTTTTACGGTAATTGAAGATCCGCACGGAACCGTATCTACTGTTTTTTCGTATATTCCATTAACATCACCAGTTGTTATGCTTATGCGTATACCATTTGGTGTACCTATTTGGCAACAGTTGCTAGCATTACTAATTTTAATTGGTTCATTTATGTTTACTGTATGGTTTGCAGCAAAAATTTACAGAGTTGGTATTTTAATGTACGGTAAAAAACCAAGTTATAAAGAGTTAATTAAATGGCTTAAATATTAAATATGCCTCAAAGTTTAGAACATATTGAAGAGTCTATTGCACAAAGTTCGTTATGGACATCAATTAAAAATTTTTTAAATCTACATATAGATTTCACTGATAAAATAAGCGTATCTATTTTAGATTTTTTAATAGTTATAACTGTAATTTTTTTAACAACCATTGTTTTGCGTGTGTTGTTAAGGCTTATTACACGCAATTTACCGCAAGATGATAAAACAAAATTTAATGTAGTTTACGGTTATTTTAGGTGGCTTATTTATATAATTATTTTACTTATAACCTTGCACTCTGTTGGTGTAAATGTTACAGCAGTATTTGCTGCATCGGCAGCCTTATTAATAGGTATTGGTTTAGCGCTGCAAACGCTATTTCAAGATATAATTTCGGGTGTTTTTATATTAATAGACCAAAGCGTACATGTAGGCGATATTATTGAAATTGATGGCAAAGTAGGACGTGTTGAAGAAATAAAATTACGCACAACCAGAGCTGTAACCATAGATAATAAGGTGCTTGTAATACCAAATCATTTGTATTTAGAAAACAGTTTGTTTAACTGGACACAAAATGGTACTACAACCCGAGAGTCTGTAAATGTTGGTGTGGCTTATGGTAGTGATGTGCAACTGGTTAAAAAACTGTTATTACAAGCGGCAAGTACGCATCCTGATGTAATTAGTGAACCCGAACCAAGTGTTATTTTTACAGATTTTGGTGATAGCGCTCTAAATTTTAAACTAGTTTTTACTTTAAATGATAGTTTTAAAGCTACATTTCCTAAAAGTGATATTCGTTTTGAAATTGATAAATTGTTTAGAGCGCACAATATAAGCATACCATTTCCACAAAGAGATATTCATATTATTAATAAATAAAATCAATATTATTTTTCACAACACACAAAAAACAATAAAGCAAAATGGCATAGCAACTGTGTTTCTGTGCTTGTTTTTTCAAATATGTACTGCCCAATTAACAGATTTGGCACGTTTAGAGTATTCGTTTATACCTAAAAGTAAATCGCCCAATCAGTACACAAAAATTAAAGCGCTTTTTAACTATCCTGTAAAGTTAAAGCCGCATACATATTTAGTTTTAGGAGCAGAATACAATAATATTTTTTTAAATATTGAAGCAGATTATCCTTTTGATACCTCGGCATTAAGCACCATTCATGTTATAGATTTAAACGTGGGTTATACCTTTAAATGGAATGATAATTGGCGTTTGGGTATTAAATTTAATCCCAGAATAGCCTCTACATTAACAAAATCACTCACATCAGATGATTATTTTATAAATGGAGGTATTTATACGGTTAATGATCGTACTAAAGACACATCCTTAAAGCGCCCGTACAGGTTAGTGTTAGGGTTAACATATAATGCCACAACAGGGTTGCCATTTCCGTTACCATTTGTTAGTTACTACAGAGAAATTAATACCCATTGGAGTTTTAATTTAGGCGTACCAAAATCTAACTTAAAATATGCAATAAATACCCAAAATAAAGTACAAAATTTTGTAGGTTTAGATGGGTATTTGGCACATTTACAAGGCGGTATTAATGTAAATGGTCAAAATGCAAACAACGTATCTCTGTCTGTAATTGTGGGTGGTTTAGGCTATGAATATTTGTTTACAAAACATTTGGTAGGGTATTTGTATACTGGCTATACATTTAGATTAAATAATGTATTACGAAATGATAATAGAGATGAAATTTTTAAATTAGACGATGTAAATGCATTTTATTTAAGAACTGGTCTCAAATTTAAAATATAATTATGTCAAGAATATTAATAATAGAAGACGAAGCCGCTATAAGGCGTGTATTAGTTAAAATACTATCAGAAGAAAGTGATACGTATACGGTTGAAGAAGCTGAAGATGGTTTAGCTGGTATTGAAAAAGTAAAAAATGATGATTATGATTTAATACTTTGCGATATTAAAATGCCTAAAATGGATGGTGTTGAAGTATTAGAAGCCGTTAAAAAAATAAAACCAGAAATTCCTATGGTAATGATTTCTGGTCATGGTGATTTAGATACCGCTGTAAACACGATGCGCTTAGGAGCTTTTGATTATATATCAAAACCACCAGATTTAAATAGGTTGCTAAACACTGTACGTAATGCTTTAGACAGAAAAGAACTTGTTGTTGAAAATAAAATTTTAAAGAAAAAGGTTAGCAAAAAATACGAAATGGTAGGCGAAAGTGCTGCAATTTCACAAATTAAAGAAATTATAGAAAAAGTAGCACCAACTGATGCACGTGTTTTAATTACTGGCCCCAACGGTACGGGTAAAGAAATTGTGGCGCATTGGTTGCACGAAAAAAGTGATAGAGCTAAAGCTAATATGATTGAAGTAAATTGTGCTGCAATACCAAGTGAACTTATTGAAAGTGAGTTGTTTGGTCATGTTAAAGGAGCTTTTACTAGTGCAAACAAAGACAGAGCTGGTAAGTTTGAAGCTGCAAATGGCGGTACTATTTTTTTAGATGAAATAGGAGATATGAGCTTATCAGCTCAAGCAAAAGTACTTAGAGCATTACAAGAAAATAAAATACAGCGTGTTGGTAGCGATAAAGATATTAAAGTGAATGTACGCGTAATAGCGGCTACCAATAAAGATTTGAAAAAGGAAATTGCCGATGGTAAATTTCGTGAAGATTTGTATCATAGATTAGCTGTTATTTTAATTAAAGTGCCAGCATTAAATGATAGACGCGATGATATTCCGTTGTTAATAAACCATTTTACTGATAAAATTGCTAGTGAACAAGGAACCGCTAAAAAAACATTTTCAGATAAAGCTATTAAATTACTTCAAGATTATGACTGGACAGGAAATATACGTGAATTACGTAACGTTATTGAGCGTTTAATAATTCTTGGTGGCAGTCAAGTAAGCGAAGAAGATGTTAAACTTTTCGCTGCCAAATAAACAAACTTAAAGTGTTTGAAAATTAGTAATCTTTTTTAGTATTAACTATGCTGTTTCTAATTTTCAAACATCTTTTTTAAATACCATCCAATTCTGCTAAATAGTTTTGCGTAACTTTTTTAGTGTTTTCAATAAAGTAGGCTTTAATATCTTCGGTGTTTTTTTGCAATAAATTGGTGTTGTTTACTGTATCAAAACTTAATGAAGCACCACTGCCAAATGCTTTTAAAAGATTATTGTAAGTTTCAATATTTAAAATAAGTGCTTTGTTATATTTGTTTATAAGCGCTTCTTTTTCTAATGTTACAGCTTTTGCCTTTTGAGCCGCTAATTGCTTTGCTATTTCTGCTTCTTTTTGCTTTAAAGCTAATTGTTGTTGTTCTAAACGCGCTTGTTCAGCTTGTAAATCATCAATAGCATTTGTAGCATCACTAGTGTTAGCTACACTTGTAGTTTGCTCAACATAATTATTGGCTGTAAATTGGTTTAAAGCTGTAATACTATTTTGTGCAATTTCCTTGGCTCTTTTAACAAAAAAGCGGCCATCTTCAAAAGTTTCTTGAGTTTCAACTTTAGCCAGTAAATCGGCAGCATCTATAGCTAAATTGTAAGCACTTTCGCATCCACAGTTTTTTAAATTTTCTTGCGCTTTAATAAAAGATTTTAATGATCTGTCTGCATAATATTTTAAATGATCTATGTTGTTAGACTCATAAGAATCTTTCACATTTGAATATGCATAAATTAAATTAGAGTCGGCTTCAGTACAATAATCTTGCGCTATGGCTAAATTAAAAGCAAAAAAGCTTAATAGAAAAAAGATAGTTTTTTTCATAGTTAATTTGGGGTTGATTAGTAATTGTAGGTGTTTCAAAAATATCAAAAACATATTTAACAAGCTTGCATTTCATCGAAATTATGGTTTTACTATATTTATAAAGAATTTAAACGTTAACTATGGAAGCATATAAAGTAACTTCAAACATTACATTACATAACAGGCCAACAAAAGTTGTAATTGATGATGCTGAGAAAGAACTTAGAAAGGTTAGAAAAAAATTAGGCAAACTACAAGATACACTTTACGCACACGGTAAATATGCTGTATTAGTGTGTTTACAAGGAATGGATACCGCCGGAAAAGACAGTTTAATTAGAGAGGTTTTTAAAGATTTTAATGCACGCGGTGTTGTGGTGCACAGTTTTAAAACACCTACAAGTTTAGAGCTTAAGCATGATTATTTATGGCGTCATTACATTGCGCTTCCGGCAAGAGGAAAATTTGGTGTTTTTAACCGTACGCATTATGAAAACGTATTAGTTACAAAAGTGCATCCGGAGTATATTTTAGGTGAAAATATACCTCATATTAATAGTGTTGATGATATTGATGATGATTTTTGGAATACACGATTTGATCAAATAAATGATTTTGAAAAACACATAGCCCAAAATGGTACTATTATTTTTAAATTCTTTTTGCACCTATCAAAAAGTGAACAGAAATACCGTTTGTTAAGGCGTTTAAATAAACCCGAAAAAAATTGGAAATTTTCACCCGGCGATTTAGAAGAACGTAAACTTTGGGACCATTATCAGGCGTGTTATGAAACCGCTATTAATAAAACATCAAAACCACACGCACCGTGGTACACTATACCTGCTGATGATAAACCATCTGCAAGATTAATTGTAGCGCAAACGCTGCTTGATACATTAAAAGCCTACACTGATATTAAAGAGCCTGAAATAGGTGATGATGTAAAAAACAATATTGAACATTACAAACAACAATTACAAAATGAGTAAATACACAATTACTTTTTTAATAGTTTTATGTTTTACTAGTGCAATTAGTTTTTCGCAAAGCGAAACAGACAAACTACCTTTTTATGAAATAGATGATTACCCAGAAACTTACAATGCTAATTTACTAGTGGCACGTATGATTGATGGTTTAGGTTTTAGGTATTATTGGGCTACCGAAGGTTTAACTCCTGAAGATTTAGCTTACAAACCAAGTGAAAGCGGACGTACAGCACAAGAAACAATTAGTCATTTATACGGATTATCAAAATTTATAAGAAATGCTATTTTAGAAGATAATAAAGACGATACAGAAACGACTTCAGATTTTTTAGCATTACGAAAACAAACACTACTTAATTTAAAATTAGTATCTGATGTGTTTAAAAATACAGAAGAAACGTTTAGTTTTGAAGCTACATCAGTACCATTTTGGAATATTATAAACGGCCCAATTGCCGATGCTTTATGGCATTGTGGGCAAGTGGTAATGTTACGAAGAGCGTCTGGAAACCCGTTTAATTCTAAAGTAAGTGTTTTTAGAGGTAAAGTATCCAATTAATTAAGTTTTTCTTTTAATAAAAACCTAATTAAAACATAAATAACAGATAAAACAGCTAGCATAGATAAAGTAGTAATAAGTTCGGTTTTGGGTATGTTTGTTAAAAAATAAATTATTAAACATGCCGATAGAATAGGCACAGTTATACCTCCAGGAATTTTAAAACCTTTGCTTTCTGTTTTATTTGTTAAACGTAATTTTATTACTGATAATGTAACGCCTAAATAGGCTAACAACATAGCGCTACTAGCTATTACAGCTAGTTTTGTAAAGTTACCAGTTGCAGCAATTGTAAAAGCTATAAATGCGTAGGCAACAATAGCATTAGCAGGTGTTGTAAATACTTTATGAATTTTTGATAGAAATGGTATTGGCAGTACTTTGTCTCGGGCTAAAGCATATAAAATTCTTGGGTTGTTAAGTATAGCACCACTCATGTAGCCAAACATTGAAACCATAGCGCCAAAAAATAAAAGATTAAAGCCAACAGCACCCAGTGCTACTTTAGCAGTTTCGGCAAGCGGTGTAGCTTTAAAACTTGGTAGCGTGCTACCCAAAACACCTTGGCAAACACTTTGTATTAAAATGTAAATTAACACCACAAATGTTATACTTATTAAAATGGCTTTAGGTACTGTTTTTATAGGTTTTTTTACTTCTCCACCAACAACTAAACCAGTTTCGGCACCTTGAAATGCAAAAAATAAAATAAGTGATGTTTGCCCAATTGTAGTTAAACTAGGCATGTTTTCAATAACTAAATTTTCGGAGTTTACACCTTTCCAACCTAAAGTAACAAGTATAAGTAGCGGAATTAATTTTGCCAAAGTATTAAATTTTACAAGGCCAATGCCTTGTTTTAAACCAAAAACGTTTATGGTAGCAAACCCAAAAAAAATAATGAATAATAAAAGTAAACGTACCCATGCATCAGCAAAAATAGGATAGGTTGTGGCAAGCATACTTACAAGTGCGTTTGATACAGCTGCATCAGCAAATAAAGTTCCGCAGATAATAAAAATACCACCAAGAAATCCGGGATATTTACCAAAAGCTGTTTCAATATAAGAATAAGGCCCTCCTGTAATTGTAACTTTACTACCAGCTTCAGCAAAACAAAGCATTACAAGTCCTACTAAAATACCACAAGCAATAAAAGCAATGATGCTAGAAGCGCCCATTTTTGAGGCTATTACTGCTGGTAATGCAAATATACCGGCGCCAATTATAACATTAATTATATTAGCTGATAAGCCAAAAACACCAATACTGCGTTTTAATCCTTCATCTTGTTTCATAAAGCCTTCATTTTATAAATAACTTAGCCACCACTTTTGTTTATTATTGGCTTTGTAAATCATATATTTTTTACTTGGAAAATATAGCAGTGCAATTACGGCAATCCAAACTAAGTAAACAACAAATAATGAGTAGCCGTAGTTGGCTAGTTTAGCATTCATAAAAACATCTTTGGTTAGTATCATATCTTGCCAATTTCCGCCAAAAATAATCATACCAATTATTGCTAAAACGTGAATTAATAAAACATGCAAGAAATAGTAAAATAGGGGTACACGACCAAATACCAAAAAGAAATTAGTGCATTTATTTTTTACATTTTCAATAACATATAAAAATAAAAGTGCTGGCCCCATGGTTATAAGTAAATATGCTAATGATGGCGGATATTTTGTTATTTTAAAAAAAGCCATTATGCTTTTTGAAGTGGTGTTTTGTGGTGTCCATGGAGTTAAATCACCATAAACGTTTAATCCGCGTAATAAAAAAAATGCTCCAATTGCTGTTAGCCCAATAATTATTAAATATTTTTTTCTGAGTTTTGGGTTGAAGTTTTTTTTGTATAATGTGCCAAAACAATAACCAAGACTTATTAAACCAAACCAAGGAATTATAGGATAGGCAAAAGCAAAAAACTTGTTGCCAATTGGTATAAATTGTTGCTGGTGCAGTATGTACCAAACAATAGCTTTAAAGCTTGTACCTTGCATTGTAATACCATCTAAAGCGTTATGCCCAATTACTATAATAGTACCAATGGCTAATATATATTTAATAGGTAAATATACTGTAACCGATAATAAAATAAAGCATAAACCAATAGCCCAAATTACTTGTAGAATTATAAAACCATAAGAAACATCAAACTTCCAAAAAAAATTATTTACAATAATTGATAAAAATATAAGCCAGAAACCCCGTGTAATTAGAAATTTAAATAAGTTCTTTTTTGTTGTTTTTTGCCCATATAAAAAGGCTGAAGTACCTGCCAAAAAAATAAAAACAGGGGCGCAGTAGTGGGTAATAAATCTGGTAAAAAATAAAATGGGAGTAGTGGTTTCTAAATCTGTTGGGTTTGAAAAAAATGAGCCGTAATGAAAATAATCTCTAACATGATCTAGAGCCATTAAAACCATAACAAAACCTCTTAAAATATCTATAGATTCTATTCTGCTTGTTTTTGTTTTTTCCACGTTGTATGATTTTTATGTATTGAAATATAGTGTTTTATAAATAAAAAATGCCCAACAAGTGTTGAGCATTTTTTAACTAAGATTTAAACATGATTTATTTAACCAATTCTTTTTTATTTTTTTGGGTGAAATCTACTTCAATTTGATTTCGTGTAATATCTTCAAACGTTTCTCTTTTTCTAATTAAATGCGCTTTGTTATTGTACCATAAAACTTCTGCTGGCCTAAACCTAGAGTTGTAATTGCTTGCCATTGAAAAGCAATAAGCTCCTGCATTTTTAAAACAAAGTACATCACCTTCATTAATTTCATTTATACGGCGGTTGCTACCAAAAGTGTCAGTTTCACATATATAACCAACAACAGTATAAAAACGCTCTTTACCGTTAGGGTTAGAAATGTTTACAATATCATGATGCGAGCCATAAAACATGGGGCGAATTAAGTGGTTTAAACCAGAATCTATTTGAGCAAAAACCGTTGAGGTTGTTTGTTTAACAGCATTAACTTTTACTAAAAAGCTTCCCGCTTCACTAACTAAAAATTTACCAGGCTCAAAGGCAAGTGTTAAATCTTTACCGTATTCTTTACAAAACTCATTAAACCTTGCGCTTAATTTTTTACCAAGTTCTTCAATATTAGTTTCAATATCGCCTGCTTTGTATGGTACTTTAAAACCAGAACCAAAATCAATAAAATCTAAATTTTTAAATTGTTTAGCGGTTTCAAATAAAATTTCACTGGCGTATAAAAATACTTCAATATCTAAAATATCACTACCAGTATGCATGTGTATACCATTAATAGTCATTTTAGTGTTTTCAACAATACGTAAAATATGTGGTATTTGATGAATTGAAATTCCAAATTTAGAATCTATATGCCCTACAGAAATATTACTGTTTCCGCCTGCCATTACGTGTGGGTTTATACGAATACAAACAGGTGTTTTGGGGTATTTAGTACCAAATTGTTCTAATATTGAAAGGTTATCAATATTAATTTTTACACCAAGTTTTGCAGCAGCTTCAATTTCATCTAAAGCTACACCATTAGGTGTATAAATAATTTGATCTGGACTAAAACCAGCAGCTAAACCTAGCTGAACTTCTTGTATGGAAACGGTATCAATGCCAGAGCCTAAGCTGTTTAAAAGTTTTAAAATAGAAATGTTAGACAGTGCTTTAACTGCATAACTAATTTTTAAACTTTTAACACTTTTAAAAGCATTTGTAAGTCTTTTGTACTGATTTTCAATTTTTTCAGCATCATAAACATACACTGGGCTACCAAAATCTTGCGCTATTTTAAGCAATTGATTTTCCGTCATAATTCTAAATTTTTGCCAAAGATATTTTATTCAATCGAAAAAAAAATAAATAACTAAAAAATTAGTAAAATTAAACATTGTGTTAATTATTTAACATGTTAAAAATAAAATACGTTTTAGTAATCAAATATTAGGGTAAGTTATAGCTATTATTTACATTTGCTTTTCTTAAAAACATTGAGCAAATTATGAATCTACACGAATATCAAGGCAAAGAGATTTTAAGCAGTTTTGGCGTACGTATCCAACGTGGTATAGTTGCCCAAAATGCTCAGGAAGCAGTAACTGCAGCAAAACAATTAACCGATGAAACCGGAACCAGTTGGCACGTAATTAAAGCACAAGTGCATGCTGGCGGGCGTGGTAAAGGTGGCGGTGTAAAACTTGCTAAAAATTTAGAAGAAGTTGAAACATTAGCTGGCCAAATAATAGGAATGAACCTTATAACCCCGCAAACATCTGCTGAAGGAAAAAAAGTGCACCAAGTACTAGTTGCTGAAGATGTTTATTACCCAGGCGAAAGTGAAACAGAAGAGTATTACATGTCTGTTTTATTAAATAGAGGTACAGGTAGAAATATGATAATGTATTCTACTGAAGGTGGTATGGATATTGAAACTGTGGCCGAAGAAACCCCACATTTAATTTTTACTGAAGAAATTGATCCTGCTGTTGGTTTATTGCCTTTCCAAGCAAGACGTATTGCCTTTAACTTAGGTTTAAGCGGTACAGCTTTTAAAGAAATGACCAAATTTGTAATGGCGCTTTATACGGCTTATGTAAAGTCTGATTCTTCATTATTCGAAATAAATCCTGTTTTAAAAACTAGTGATAACAAAATTTTAGCAGTTGATGCTAAAGTAACTATTGATGATAATGCGTTATACCGCCATAAAGATTATGAAGCATTAAGAGATTTACGTGAAGAAAACCCAATTGAGGTTGAAGCCAAAGAAGTTGGCTTAAACTATGTAGATTTAGATGGTAACGTAGGTTGTATGGTTAACGGTGCTGGTTTAGCAATGGGAACCATGGATTTAATTAAGCAAGCCGGTGGAGAGCCTGCTAACTTTTTAGATGTTGGTGGAACTGCCGATGCTGCACGTGTTGAAGCTGCATTTAAAATTATTTTAAAAGACCCAGCTGTAAAAGCTATTTTAATTAATATTTTTGGAGGTATTGTACGTTGTGATCGTGTGGCACAAGGTGTTATTGATGCTTATAAAAATATGGGCAATATTGAAGTGCCAATTATTGTACGTTTACAAGGTACTAATGCAGATATTGCTAAAGAGTTAATTGATAATTCTGGTTTAGCTGTTTTAAGTGCTACTGAATTTCAAGAAGCTGCAGATAAAGTACAAGAGGTTTTAGCATAAGTGTAAAACTTTACAAATAATAAAAAAAAGAGCAACTTTTAAGTTGCTCTTTTTTTATGGATGCATTTCATCGATTTTGAAATTTTAGTTTTCATAAATTGACGTTTTACGGTAATACCGTAAAGCCTTTTTTTAATATAGTTTATATTTTCTATTTTAAGTAATTGTTAATTTGTTCAAGTGTTTGTATTTCAGTTGTTTACGTTGTTTTTTTAAGATTGTGGTTACTGATTTTGGTTTTGTTAAAGTGTCTGTTTTTTAGTTGAGTAGTTTAGCTCGTAGTTGAAATATAAAAAATACACGATTAACAGTATGCTGTTTTTCGATAAGCTACAATATAATTACGATAACAACTTTACTCTTATGCGTAAATTTATATTGTAATTAATTAATCCCTATAGAAAATGATTAACAGAGTTGAAAAATTAAGTCTGCTCTCCGAAATGATTGCTTTTGCAAAGTATGATAAGGATATACAAGAACTAGAATATAATTTTTTACTAGGTGTAGCTAAGCAATTAGGTATTTCTAGAGAAGATTTTGAGTATTTAATAGAGCACCCCGTAAATTATACACACTTAAAATCGCATAGTGAGCGCATTGTTCAGTTTCACAGATTAGTGCTATTAATGAATATAGAACAAGAAGAAGGTGAAGAAACCAGAAAAGGTGTAATTAAACTTTATAACTTTGGTTTGCGCATGGGTTTAAGTCATGAGTCTATATCAAAAGTGTTATACCTAATGGAAAGTTTTCCAAATAAAATTGTACCACCAGACGTATTAATAGATATTTTTAAAACGCAGTATAATTAAAAATACGCTAAGTATTTTAATTATATTAAAAATTTAAAGATTGGTTTTAGAAAAGCTAAAAGTTTAAACTTTTAGCTTTTCTAGTTTTTCTTGGTAAGCTTTTATTTCATCACGTAGTTTAGCTGCTACAATAAAATCTAAAGCTTTAGCAGCCTCTTCCATTTGCTTACGTGTTTCTTTTATTTTTTTCTCTAATTGAGGTTTGCTTAAGTAAGCGCTTTCGGGTTCAGCAGCTTTAAGTGCATCCATTTCGTATTTATAGGTGCTTACAGAATTTTTAGCCAACGCATTATCTAAACTTTTATTTAAAGCTCTTGGTTTTACATTGTTTTTAGTATTGTAAGCAATTTGTTTTTCGCGTCTGTAATTAGTTTCATCAATAGTTTTTTGCATGCTATTTGTAATTTTATCAGCATACATAATAGCTTTACCATTAATATTTCTTGCAGCTCTACCAACGGTTTGAGTTAATGATCTTGTTGAACGTAAAAACCCTTCTTTGTCAGCATCTAAAATGGCTACTAAAGATACTTCGGGTAAATCTAAACCTTCACGTAAAAGGTTTACACCAACTAAAACATCAAAAAGCCCTTTTCGTAAATCTTGCATAATTTCAACGCGTTCTAATGTGTCAACATCACTGTGTATGTATCTGCATCTAATTTGAATACGCTCTAAATATTTAGTAAGTTCTTCAGCCATACGTTTTGTAAGTGTGGTTACTAGCGTACGTTCATCTTTTTCAACACGCTGTTGAATTTCTTCAATTAAATCATCAATTTGATTTAAACTAGGGCGCACTTCAATTATAGGGTCTAATAATCCTGTTGGCCTAATTACCTGCTCAACATATACGCCATCGGTTTTTTGCAACTCATAATCAGCAGGTGTTGCAGATACGTAAATGACTTGATTTTGTAGTGCTTCAAACTCATCAAACTTTAACGGGCGGTTATCCATTGCAGCTGGTAGCCTAAAGCCATATTCTACTAAATTTTCTTTTCGGCTTCTATCGCCACCATACATAGCATGTACCTGTGAAATGGTTACGTGACTTTCATCAACTACCATTAAATAATCATCAGGAAAATAATCTAATAAACAGAAAGGGCGCGTTCCGGGAGCACGACCATCAAGGTAGCGCGAGTAGTTTTCAATACCAGAACAATACCCAAGTTCTCTAATCATTTCTAAATCAAACTCTGTACGCTCTTTTAGGCGTTTAGCTTCTAAATGTTTACCAATTTCTTTAAAATAATCGTGTTGTTTTACCAAATCATCCTGTATATCTTTTATGGCATTTTGAAGTATTTCAGGTGATGTTACAAACATATTTGCCGGATAAATGTTTAAACGGTCATATTTTTCAATAATCTGGTTTGTTTGAATATCAAACGCTTCAATCTCTTCAATTTCATCACCAAAGAAATGTATTCTGAAAGCATTATCAGCATAACTCGGGAAAATATCTACAGTGTCACCTTTTATCCTGAAATTTCCATGGTTAAAATCGCTTTCGGTTCTAGAGTATAAACTTTGAACTAGCCTATGTAGTAGTTTGGTTCTAGAAATTTCTTGATCGCGTTCAATTGAAATTACGTTTTTTTGAAATTCAATGGGGTTACCAATACCATACAAACATGAAACTGATGCAACTACAAGAACATCACGCCTGCCTGAAAGCAGTGATGATGTGGTACTTAAACGCATTTTTTCAATTTCTTCGTTTATTGAAAGGTCTTTTTCAATGTAAACACCCGAAACCGGAATGTAAGCTTCTGGTTGGTAATAATCATAATAAGACACAAAATACTCAACAGCATTATTTGGAAAAAACTGTTTAAACTCAGAGTATAGTTGCGCTGCCAAAGTTTTGTTGTGTGCTAAAACTAGGGTAGGGCGTTGCACTTCTTGTATTACATTGGCAACAGTAAATGTTTTACCAGATCCTGTTACACCTAAAAGTGTCTGGTATTTTTCGTTATTTATAATACCATCTTTTAATTGTTTAATTGCAGATGGTTGATCTCCTGTTGGAGCAAATTCAGATTCAATTTTAAACAGCATAATGCAAAATTACGCAAAATAACTGTGCTTATCGTTTTAAAGTAAAGTGTCCTGAAAAAACTCTGCCATCTTCTAAAAATACTTTAAACCAGTAATCATCCGTTGGTAAAATATTACCTCTAGAGGTGCCATCCCAACCTTCTTCTAGTGTTGAAATTTGTTTTAGAAGTTTACCATACCTATCAAAAATTAAAATAGTGCTATTGTTTTGAAAAGTATCATTAACGCCAATAATTTTCCATTCATCATTAAAACCATCATTATTTGGTGTAAAAAACTTCATGTAACCAAGTACCGAAATGTTTAAAGTTCTATAACCACATCCATTTTTATCATTTATATAAATAGTATAAAATCCAGGTTTTACATTGTTAAATACGGGCTCATCTTGGTATACTAAAATAGAAGTGCCTGTTTCAACCAAAGCAAATTCATAATTACCTTGCCCTAAATTTGTAGTGTTAATGGTAACGCTATTGTTGTTTTCTGTAAAATCAATAATTGTAACATCATTTGTAGTTATAGTTGCTAATTCTGATGCGTTTACAAAAATGTTTCTAGTTCTGCTGCAACCTGTTCCGTTGGTTTTTGTTAATATTACATGGTAAGTGCCTGGTGTAGAAACCTCAATAGTTGGTGTGGTTTGTGGTAATAATTGGTTGGTTGTTGTACCGTCTATACTAGTCCAACGCCATTCATAAGTGAAAGTTTCTGTTATGTTAGCTTCAATAGGATCTAATTCAACAGTAAAGGTTGGGTCTGAGGTGCAAACAATTAGTGGAGATTCTACTATAAAATCAGGTAATGGGTTAACAATAAGTTGTATGGTTGTTGTGCTGGAGCATAATGTATTTACAGGGTTTACAACTCGTGCAGTTATATTTTGAGTACCTGAAATTAAAGGGTTTGGTAATGTAGGACTATTGGTTATAAGAATGCCATTTTCATCTTCATAATCAAAAAATATGTTCATGTTGGTTTGAGTACCTAAAATAACACTGGCAAAACCCGATGTATCAAAAGCATAAAGGCCATCAAAATCAAAATCGCCAGCGTCACCATCGCAAACAACAACTGGGGCTATGGGGTCTGCAATTACGGGTTGTTCATCAACAATAAAATCTATTGTAGTTTCGTCAAAACAAGCGCCATCAGGGTCTTGGGTTGTGTTATTGGTAACTCTAACTGTTATAGTTTGTGTTTCTGTTAAAAAGAAAGGTTGAATTGGGCTTGTAACCATGGTGCCGTTATTGTATTGTAACGGATTGCCAGAGGTGTCAAAATAAGAAATGGTTACACTTGCAGGATCTTGGCCATTAAGAATATTGACTTCTAAGTTTGATGTGTCAAATGAATAATTAACAACTGTATCAGTAGTATCAATATCACAGGCTCTATTAAAAACTACAGGGTTTGCAATAGGTAATGCTTCAACAATTAAAAGGTTTGTAAGCTCTTGTAAACCTAAGCAGTTATTGCCTAAATTGCTTTTAACACGTACCCAAATAGTTTGCATATTGGGTGAAATGGTATTTTGATGATTAGAAATATCAGCTATTTCATTGGTTTCTAATTCAGCGTCTTGTAATGATTCATAGAAATGAACAGTTACGTTAAATGTTGAAAAAATAGTGTTAGAAATATAGTCTCTAATATGAGAAAAATCAAAGGTTGAAATACCGTCTCTATCATCAACACCATCATCACATTGATATATTGAATTTGGGTTGTAGGCACTTAAAGCAGCACTAGACGGACTTACATTTAAGGTTAGCGGTACGGTGCGGTAACAACCATTAGGGTTTTCAACTCTAATCCAAACAGTTTCAGGTGTAAATCCTGGCGCATCTTGGTAACTTTCAGGGCTTATAATTGGGTTGGTTGCATTTTGCGCATCGGTTTGGTTTAAGTAATATGAAAATGACAAGTTTTCGGTTGAGTAATTAGGGTTTATGTCATTTTTTATACTATCTAAAGTTAAGTTGAAAAACGCTTGACCATCATTTGAAGCATCATCACATTGCGTATACGGGTTTGGTGTGTTTGCATTTGGTAGCGTATATACTTCAATATTAAATGTAGTATCAGCATAACAGGCTGCATTAGCATTATTTGTAACTCTAACATAAATAGTTTGGCTATTAGGTGTCATACTATCAAAACTATTAGGGTTTGTAATTTCAATAATGTGTGCAGCATCAATAAAATATCTTATAGAAAAATTTGTAGCACTTTGGCCATTTAAAATTTCGGTTTCTTTTTGAGTTAAATCAAAGGTTTTTAAACCATCAGCATCTGTACCAACCGATGTATCATCACATGCTTGTAAAGGTGTTACAGATAACGATGGGAAAGGACTTTCAAAAACTTCTAAATTAAAACTACTGGTAGCATAACAATTTACATTGCTGTTATTTTCTACACGAGCGTAAATAGTGGTGTTTCCACTTTCAAAAGGACTTGTAATTGCATTTGTATTAGTATCAGCATCTGCTTGTGTTTCATGATAGGTAATTGTAAAGTTTGCATTGCTGTTAATACTGCTGTTTTGCAACGTTAAGTTAAAAGGCATAGTACCGTTATTATCATCATCACATAACTGCATATTGGCCGCTGTATTGGCTACCGGCATTTCATTTACAGTTATAGTTATATCAGTTGTGTAAATACCACAACTATTACCAGCCCTATTTAAAAACGCTCTAAAAATTGAATTGTTTATACTTAAAGGTGCATTTGTAATATTTAAATTGAATGTGTTTACACCTGAAAATGTGGCATTGTTAGTTAAAGCTGCCCAAGTAGTTCCATTATCGGTTGAAAACTCCCATTGAATAGTTTCGGCATCAGCCGATACTAAAGGAATAGTGAAGTTTGAATTTTCGCAAATTACAGCAGCTGATAAGTGATTATCAATAGTAATAGGAGCAAAGGTTAAATAATCGGCATTTGGTAGTGTGTAACCATCTGTTGCATTTGTAACCAATCCGTTAGCATTAACAGTTACTGTAACATCGCCTAAATAATCGTCGTTATTAGCATCAGAAAAACCAGCTTCAATAACATCGCTACAGCCATCGCCATCACTATCTGCATCAATGTATGAAAATATAGTATCTGCATCAAAATCATTTAAAGTATAACCTATGGTATTACTATCGGGTGATGTTTCGGCGGCATCTGCCCAACCATTAATACCATATGTTGGGCCATCTTCAACACCATCAAAATTAGTGTCAGATAGTGTGCCTAATTGCCCAGTTTCAACTAAATCTGAAATGCCATCGTTATCACTATCTAAATCATAAAAATCCATAACGCCATCATTATCAGTGTCAATAGGTGCTGGAAAAAAGTCGAAAACATCATCTAATCCATCATTATTAACATCATTTCCAGATGGTGTTACAATGGAGCCAGAACGCTCAATAATATCAGGAATACCGTCATTATCACTATCTAAATCTAATTCATCTTTAATACCATCATTATCGTTATCATTTTTAAAACATGTAAGCGATATGTTAGCAGAAAAAGTAGAGGCTGTATTTATATTTTGAAGTTGATGTTTGAATGAAAAACCGTTAACACTATTTGCAAAAAAATGAAATGGTGTGTTGCCATTGGCCGCAGGGTTTATTCTGAAATGAATTTCAGAGCCTGAAAGTTGTGTGATACCCGTTTCAAAAAGGCCATCAAAATTTGAATCAATTAAAAGACGGTTATCAGGATCAACAACCGTAATATTTTTATTAGCAGGTGCTATGCTCACAATAAAAATTTCACCATCGGTTGGTGTGTTGGTTATTGATGATTCTGTGAGTTTCACATTTACTGGTTCTGTAAAATTTATGGTGTAATTACTCTCTGCATTGGCTGCATTACCAACGGTGCTTGTAAAATTACCTGTATTATCGCCTATAATTACGTTGGTATTTCCTGAACTGCTTGTGCTTGTATAGTTGCCAGTGGCAATACTGCTGCTTGTTGTATTGTCTTGAAACACTAAAATAGGATTGTTGGTATTTTGAATGTTTAGCGTTACATTACCCCTAGACTCTACACAGTTTTCAATACCATCATTATCATTATCAATATCAATATTATCAATAATACCATCATTATCAATATCATCAGGACAAATGCTTACAGGAACTTCAACAGATTCTAAAACATCACCAGTACAGGTTATTTCACCAATAAGTTTATATTTTCCGGGTATTGTTGGAGTAATTGAAGGCACGTTAGATGATACTATTTGAAAACCAGAGCCATCATCAAACCACCACTCATAACTATCAAAGCTTTGGGTATTGGCAGCTTCTAAAGTTATATTTGGAATACAATTACCAAGCGTTGCAAATTGAGCATCAAAATTAATTTCGGGGTTGGTAGGAAAACCCGAGTAAAAACTACCCGAAGTAGCGGCACCATTAACATTAAAGTATGCTACGTAAAGTTCATCATCACCTTGCACAGATACATTGCCCGTTAAACCAGTTACTTTGTAAGTTACATAATCTGGTTTGCCTGTAACGGCACTTGGCCCAACTGTAGAAAAGTTTGATAGCGCTAAATTATTTACTGTAACTGTGGCACCTGTTTTTGTAACTATTGAAACACCACCGCTAAAGTTTGTGCCTCCAATTTCATTAATATTAGCAATATTGTTTATGTTTCCTCTGGTTTCACAACTTAATGGTGGTACAAAAAACATACCTTGGTTTGCTTCACTGGAAGCGCCAACACCTTGATACATAAAGGTATCGTTTGAGGTTTCTACGTATAAATTATCGTTTGTTGTAAAATTATTGCCTTCAATAACATAGTATTCGCCAGCATTAATAGTGGCTATTGGGGCATTGCCATTTATGCTTATAGACGTGTTGTTGGTATGTGCTACAACTAATACGTTTTCATAGGCGTTTAAACCATTGCCTTTTACAAAAATGTATTCATTACCAATTTTTGATAAACCAGCAATTTGGTCTATGCCGTAGTCTCGTCCGCCTCCAGCATCAAAACTACCGTTTGTAGAACCACAATTAACAACAATGGGTTTGTCTGCATTAACAAGGCAGCCAATTAAGCCATCCATAAGGTTGTTTCCTGTGAGGCCATTTTCAAAAATATTAATAGCTAAAACATAACTTTCACCTTCATTTAAATTAATGTTTACGGGTAAAGTGCCAGTGTAATTTTTTATGATTAATCCTGCAGGAAGGTCATCAAAAGTAACACTTGTATTGTCTTCAGTGGCCATTACAGATACAAAACTAAGGTAATTATCTTGCGGGTTGGCACTGGTGTAAGTACCAATTCTAAAGGTAGTATCTGGGGCAGAAAGCCCTTTGCTTACTAGCGCACCTGCTTGAGCACCACCACCAGCAAGCATTCTTACAGATACGTATATTGGTGCTTCGGCTTCAATAATATAGCCTTTATTGTTAAATACTGTGCTTGTGGTGTTTGATGGTACAAATAATTGTGTTGAACCAGAGCCAATGTTAACTGTTTGCGGATTAGCATTTGATACGGTTCCTGTAATGTAATTTGTAGTTGGTTGACCAACAGGAATAATGGTATATGGTACTAAAGAATTTGTTGGTGTTGATATGTATATGAACTGCCCTTCAGGGTTTGCATTACCAAAAGCAGCACTTGTTAATGGCGGAATATAATGCGTTTTACTTAATTGAGCATATGTGTGCGAAGCAAAACATAGCACTAGTAGAAGCAGTAAATTTCTAAAGAAAACATAGCTTTGTTGCATTATGAATATGGTGGTTTAGTTGTTGATTGTTAGCTAGTTTTATAAAAAAAACTAACGTCTAAAATAAACGATTTAATTTATTTTAGACGTTATTATAGTATAAAGGTTTAAAACTTTTAGATGAAAAGTAGTAAAAGTAGAATGATTTGAGGGTTTTATTAACGTTTTAATGCAAAATGACCTTTTACAGTGAACGCTTCACCTTCATGAAGTACATCTGCAGAAAACCAATAATCATCAGCAGGCATATTATTTCCGTTAAAAGTTCCATCCCAACCAACCGATGTATGTGGTAGTGTTTTTATTAATTTTCCGTGACGATTGTATATGTATACAATAGTTCCGGGTATTTCTTCAATTCCCACAATATGCCAAGTATCATTAAAACTATCATTATTTGGTGTAAAATACTTAGGCACATCAATAACAACTACAGTTCTTGTAGCATCAGTACAACCGTTTAAATCTCTAATAGTTACAAGGTGTGGGCCGTAAGTAACGTTTTCAAAAATATTTGATGTTTGTGGTTCGCCGTCATCTAAAATATAAATATAGTCTCCTATACCGCTAACATTAACGGTTATGCTGTTGGGGTCTGCAAAATTAACCGTTGTAGTAAAGTTTATATCGGCTTCTTGAGATTCTATAACTGTAAAGGAATGTGTGTACTCACAATCATCTCCAATAAAATTTGGGGTTGTAACACTTACCCAATAATTACCAATTTGCGAAGGATTGGTTAATATTATTTGCGGCGTAGTTGCACCTGTTGACCATTGATATGTGTCTGAATCATTACCTGTATAGGCGTCAATTACAAGTGGCAAGTTGTTAATGCATAATGGTACAACATCATCAATAGGAATTACGGGTAATGGGTTAACGCGTGTTGAAAAGTTAGTAACATCAAAACAGCCTGTTGCGTTATCTTCAACCCTTGCATAAATAACCTCACCGTTAAAGGCAGCATGCATAATACTTAAGGGGTTTTGGTTGTTTTGGGCATCAGTATTTGTTGTGAAATAAGTTACCGTATAATTGTTGCCGTTTTGAGAACCTAAAATGGTGTTAGCTGTAGTTGAAAGATTAAATTCAAAAAAGCCATCAAAATCATCATCACAAGCTACCAAATCGGGTGTTGTATTTGCAACTGGGTTGGGGTTTACTTGTAAGTTAAACGAGGTTACAATAGCACAGCCTGTACTTATGGTTGTTACTCTTACAAACAATGTTTGAAAGTTAGCTGTGTAGTTGTAATTTGTATTTATAGGGTTTGCGTTTGCTGTAGCATCTGGTTCATTATTATGGTATGAAATGGTTACTGTATTTACATCATTAACAAGTAATGGATTAACTTGGAGTAAATCATAAAAATTGGTGTCATTGTCACAAATTTCAATGGTGCCAACGTTGTTTGTGCTTGGTGGTAAGTTAACAACTAATTCTTGCGAAATAACGCTGTAACAACCTGTTAAACTATTTACAACTTTAATATATACAGTTTGTGAAGCAGAATTAAAGTTGGTAGGGTTTGAAATGGCGTTGGTGTTATCAAAACCATCATTAGGATTAATGTCGTTAAAATTTTCAAAATAATAAACCTCTAAATCATCTGTGATTCTGTCACGCATTTCATAATCGGCATCTTCAAGGTTAAATGAAGTAATACCGTCGTAATCAGCATCACAAGCAACCAAAGGGCCTGAAACTTCAGAAATGTCAGGAGCAGCAATAATATTCATGCCTAATGGTTCAACCACATGGCAGAAAGAATCTTCACTTTCAATTCTAATATAAATTGTTTGCGGGTTTTGGGTATTTGTATATGTGCCTCCTAAGGGGTTTGTATTAGTGTCTGCATCATTAAATGTAGTATGAAATGATATATTTAAATTATCAGGTGAACCCGATGCAATTTCGGTACGTTTAGCATTTAAATCAAACACATGGGTGCCATCATTTGAAATATCATCACAGACTAAAAAATCTACAATTGGATTGTAAATAGGCTCAGGAGATACTTGAATAGTCATAGAAGACGTTGCAAAACAGGTGCCAGCACTAGCGGTTAAGTTTTCAACTCTAATGTAAATGGTTTGCGGACTTGAGGTGTTTTGGTAAACATTATTTTTATCAATAGCGTTGGCTAAATTACCGTTTAAAGCATCATTTTGGTTTTCAAAATAATACACTTCTTTTCCTGTTTGCCCATTGAGCACGTTTACATCCATATCAGATAGAATAAAATCGGCTACAGTGGTACCTGTTTCTTCGCAAATTTGAAAATCTAAATCACTAGGAATAATAGGCAGTGTGTTTACGTAAACATCAATAGGTGTAATATTAAAACAGCCAGATACAGCATACTCTAAACGTGTATAAATGGTTTGTGTTTCAGCATTAAAATTAGTAGGGTTTGTAATGGCATTGGTGCTATTAAATGCATCGTTTTCAGTGGTGAAGAAATTTATATCAATACCATTGGTATTAGTAATCATTTCGGGTATTTTATCTTCTAGATTAATAGTGAAAAAACCATCTTGATCATCATCGCAAATAACAAATGGTGATGGTGGTGTTGTATCTGGTGCAACCACTACTTCAATATCAAAAGGGTTTACAGTTGAACAGCCAGAATTATCATTTTCAATTCTTGCGTATAAAGTTTCAACTGAGTTGGTGTTTGTATAAAAATCTGGCAACGCATTGGTGTTATTTTCAGCATCAGAATTTGAGCCAAAATAGGTAACCGTAAAATTAGTGTTACTGTTGGTAATCATATCATCAAGCGAATGTAAATCTATGCTAACAATACCATCACCATCAGTATCACAATAGGGTATTGGGTCCACCGATTCAAACATTAAAATTGGGTTAACCAACAAGGTTATTTCGGCTGTATCAACGCAGCCAGAGTTAGTGTCTTCTAGCCTAATGTAAAGTGTAGTAGGGCTTAAAGCAGGGTATGGAGATCCCTTATCAATGGCATTGGTGTTATTGTTTAAATTGTCTTCGGTTTCAAAAAATGTTACGGTAATAGGGTTTGGTAAATCGTTGTTTATAAATGTTTCAACAATATTAAGGTTGAAATTTAATGTGTCGTTTTGGTCATCGTTTACATCGCAAAGTGCAAAATCGCCTGTGTCAGTTCCTGTTAGTAATAAATTTGTATGGGCTTCAATAAGTGTTATAGAGGCGCACCCTGTATTATTGTCTTCAACTCTAACATAAATATTTCTTGAACCCGGTTCACCTGCAGGATTGGTGTATTCATAATTTGTTGGGTCTGCAATAGGATTTGTATCTGTTTCAGCATCGGTAAAACTTTCATGGTATGAAACAGTTATGTTTGTTAAACCACCTAAAATATCGTTTATAGCCTGTGTTAAATCAAAATCTGCATTGCCATCGTGGTCAGTGTCACAAGCATCAAGAAACTGGGTGTCTCTATTAATTATGGGGCTTGTGGTCATGTTAACAGTTAGGGTTGTGGTGTTAAAACACCCTGTGTTAACATTTACAATTCTAACATACACGGTATCTGTGGGTGTATTGGTGTTTACATAAGAACCTGGAATGGGGTTACTACCCGTTGAAGCATCTAAAGCATTGTAATGGTATGAAACCATGAAATTGCTGTTGCCTCCTGAAATTTCACTGTCTTTAACTGTTAAATCAATTACAGTGTAACCATCGGGTGTGTCATCACTATCACAAACTTCTAAAGGTGTTGGTGGTGTAGCGTTTGGAGCTTCGTTTACAATTAAATTGAAGGTTGTATAAGCAAAACAATCCGTATCGGTATCATCAATTCTAACAAAAATAGCTTGCGGATTTGATGTGTTTGAAATTGGAGCATTAATGGCCCCTACATTGCTTCGGGCATCTGTTTCAGAAAAGTGATATGAAAACGTGTAATTAGTAAACGGAATATTTGCAATTAACTCAGCGTTTTTTGTTGATAAATCAAAAGTTTCAGTGCCATCACCACTGCTGTCATCACACATTTGATAATCTGTAATAGGGTTTATGGGTTCTTCACTGTTTAATACAATGTTTATTTCATCTTCTTCAATACAATTATTGGCATTTAAAAGTACGCTTACTTCAACTCTGTAATTTCCATCTTGTATGGCGTTAAGAGTTGGGTTTGTTTCGCCAGCTATTTCGGTATTATTTAAAAACCATCGGTATGTTGCAGATGCGTTTTCAATATCGGCATCTAAAATTACCGAACTTGCACAGGTTTCAATATCTTCACCTAAGTCTAAAATTTCAAAGCTATTACCTTCAATAAACACAGCCGAATCAAAGGTGCCATCACGTTGGTCTGCAATAATTAATTTTACGTGATACTGCACGTAAGGAACAATAGTTTCGGCAGCTGTAAGTACTGTTGTTCTTCCGTTGTAGTTGGTGTCTCCGGCATTGTAAACATCAAAATATTCTTCGTTTTCTGGTGGGCAAACACCAAATATTTCATTGTGAACTGTGGTAGAATTTACAGGTTGATTAGTGCCCGGAACTACCGCTATATTTCGGTACGGATTGCTTGTGCCAGCTTCTCTTATTAAGAATACAAAATTATCTGAAATTTGACAGGGGTTTATATCAAAATACTCTTCAGAAGCATATAAATAATTAAATTGAAATTGGCTAGAGGTTGATGTGAAATCAAACTCAATAGATGTGGCATTTAGTGTATTATTTATACCTAAAGCGGTTTCAATATCGGGGTCTGTACCCCAAGTTGTTGAGCCTTCGCTAAGGGTTGGTGTACGCTCACTATTACCGCCTGAATTGGCACTACCTGTAGCCAGCATAATACCATTTTCAAACGGGAAATTTGAAGCACCACGCTCAAAATAGGCGTAACTTGGAAACCCTGATGCGCTTCCGTTTACAGATGATGTTATGTTGGTAATTTCAACACAACCATCAACAAAATTATCTTCTATTAATTGCTGAACTCCTACAGAGCTATCTACAGAGATTTGTTGCGAAAAGACCACACTGCAACTGCAAATGAAGGTTAAAATGAATATATATAGAAATCTCATAGATGTAGGTTTTTCTTCTGTCAATTTTTTTGGGCAATATATAGCTTAGTATGAGTAAGTTATATATTGGCGAAAATTATGCCTTTTTCAGATGAAACGCAAAGAAAACACGATTAAATGCGTTATTTTTTGTTAATAGGTTGTTAAACTAGTATTTTAATGTGAAATGATTTTTGAAAATTCTACCATCTTGTAAGGTTATTGAAAACCAGTAATCATCGGCCGGTAATTTATTGCCATTAAAATATCCATCCCAACCATTGCTAAGTGGATTAAGTTGTTTTACAAGTTTACCATATCTGTCAAAAATTTGAATTTTAGTATTAGGTTGAAACATATCATTCACACCATATATTTGCCAAGTGTCATTTTTTCCATCATTATTGGGCGTGAAAAATTTAGGAAAACCTATAACGCTTACTTTTTGTGGTGGTGTTGCTCCACAATTATTTTTGGTATCAATTACAGATATGGTATAAATACCGGGTTTTACATTCTCAAAAATATTACTGCTTTGGTAAGGTGCGTACACTACGTTGTTTTCATCTAATAACCTGTATTCGTAACTTCCTTCACCAGAAACTATAACAGTTATAGTGTTATTTACAGATGCATCTTTAATATTAATAGCATCAATTGTTGCAATGTTAGATGGTAAAACTTTTACAACTCTAGTTTTTGAACACATATTGGCATTTGTAACAATAACTTCATAATCTCCTGGTTGGTTAATATCAATACTATAACTGTTTTCTCCGGTAGACCATTGGTATGTGTAATTACTTGTGTTGCCAACTAAAATACCAGCGTTAATGGTAATTTTTTTTGGGTATGTGTTTAGGCAGTAGTGTGTTGTGTATTCAGTTTCAATATTAGGTAATACATTAACAACTAGTTGTATTTGGCTTATGCCATAGCAATTATTGTCATTTTCGGTTCTAGCATAAATTGTTTGATTGTAGGCAATGGTGTTGGTAAAACTATTGTTAAGTGCATTTATTTCTAAAAGTGCATTATTATAGGTTTCATAGTAAGAAATATTTAACCCTGTAGGAAGCCCATTAATAATAGCAGTTTCGGCGTTTTTTAGGTTGAAATTGTAAAAGCCATCTTCAAAACCATCATCATCGCAAACTGTAAGTGTGGTATTGTTGGCATCAGTAATACTAACGCTTAAGGTAAGTTCAGATACACTGAAACATTGTGTTTTATCTTCAATGACTTCAACAAAAATGGTTTGCGGATTTGATGTATTTGTAAAATCTGCGCCATCAATTTCATTAGTTCGTGCGGCATCTGTAAAAAACTTTGTAGTTACGGTAGTGCTACCACCTGTAATGTTTGGTATTGCCTGGTTTAAATTAAAGCGTGTTATACCATCTGTTACACCATCTTCATCGCATTGTAGTAAGCTATGATTAAATGCTGATGGGTTTGGATTTATTAAAACAAATGCGTCACCTTCAATAGCACAGTCTCCATTATTAGGATCAATGTATACTTTGTAAAATCCAGATTTTGAAACTTCTAAATCAAAATCGGTTTCAGGTAAGGGTGTGTCATCAACCGTCCAAGTATAGGTAGCACCAGGAATTTCAGTTGAAGTTAATGTATAGGTGTCACCATCGCAGAGGTTGAGGTTTGTAGCGCTTTCACCGTTTTTAATAATATCAATTTGTTTATTGAAAAAAGAAGCGATGAATGGCGGTAGCCCTTGAGAAGATTGATTAGCACCCAAGTTTACGGCGTTGTGTTGGTATAAACTACCAGCGCCAACAACATTGGGGTTGTTTATAACGCCTAAATATGATAACCCTTTTGTGTAAGTAGCGCTTAAAGCTCTGTAAATTTTTCCGTTAGGGCCTAATTGTAAACCACCTCTGTATAAATTTCTATCATCTAAAATTACTTGCGAAGCTTGTACATTAGGTGCAGCTAAATTAAATTGCGCTAATACAGATGTGTGGTTTGCAGGGTCTTCATTTCTTGCTTGATTATCAAAGTCAAAAAAGTTATTATAAGCATGCACATACAGCAGATTACTATTTGGTGAAAACTCAATACCATACGGAAATGGACTTTCAGTACTGTTTATTGTTAAATATGATAGGTTTGAAGCTTTCCCTGTAAAGGCATCAAAATCTAAAATTTGTAAGCCATCGGCAGTATTTGCAACGGCCATTTTAGTGCCATCGGGTGAGAGTTTTAAATAACCGCGCCTATCATTAATAGCTATTGGAAAGGTAGATTTTACAGATGTTGTGTTTACACCAGCATTACTTACTTCAAAGGCATGAAACGTATTGTATGAATTAGGCGAGCCATCTTCTGAGGCCAGCGTTATTACCCATATAGATTTAGTTATGCAGTCTTTTAAAACAGCAGTTAATTTTTCTGAACAATGATTTAATAAATTCACATTTTTTTGTGTAACTGCACCTAAACCACCATTAAGTGAAATATCTACAGTTGAATAATTAAAGCCATTATCAGGGTCGGTTCCAATAGTTGTATCTACTGTAAAAATATAGTAAATATTAGGGTCGTTTGGTTTTGGTACAATAATAGCCGATTGTGTGCTTGAATTATCACCAAACAAGCCAAAGCCATTTTGCATAGCTACGTGGTTTTTATTCCAAACGGTAGAACCATCAGTATAAAAAAGTAAATTTCCTAAATCGTCTGATATTGAAGAGCAACCTTCATTGGTAAACAACATGCCATTATTTACAGCTGTTAGCGTATTGTTTGCTAAATTAAATTTAACACCTGCACCATAACCAAAATACCAATTAGCTGCTTGCCTTTGAGCATAAATGTTTGAAAAACAGCAAACAGCAAAAAATATTAAAAGCGTTTTTTTCATTAGTGGTAGCAAATGCTACCAAATATATTATAAATCGCGCTTTTTTAATAATCTATACGATAAAAAGATAAATAAGGCTGTCCAAGCTAAAACTATAAGTATTTCGTATGAATGTGCTCCATAATCATAAGCTAAATTAGCTTTATCAGGAAATTTTGTCATGGCTATTCTTTGAAACGGTTGGTCTATGAGTTTATACATAGATTTTAAAGGGAAAAAGTTTTGAATTTTCTCTGCTACATCTGTGTCTAATTTCCAAGCTAAAAGCCCAAAAATAATCCATTCAACAATAAATAAAATAAACAAAAAGGCTAGGGCAAAGGCAGAACGTTTTACCAGCATACCAAAAAATAAGCATAAGCTAAAAAAGCCAACAAGTTTTACAAAATAAGCTATTATAAATTCGGTTTCTTTTATAATAATTGAAAACTCATTGTAGCTTGAGTAATAAAGCCCAATGCAAAGCGATATTAAAAAAATTAGTACTGTTGAAACTAATGAAAAAAATACTATTGTATAGAATTTTGATAGTATGAATTCCTTTTTACTTAGGCCATCAATTAAGTTTTGTTTTATGGTTTTGTTGCTGTATTCATTACCAATCATGCTTACCACAACAATAGCAAAAAAGAATTTGAATTGCGATGAAAAAAATGTGGTTAAATGCCATATAATAGGAAAATTAAATATGCCTAATTCACCTAATTCTAAAGTAAAAAAGCCAAAAACATTAATTTTGAAAGACGATAGAAGAATTACAAAAAATGGTAAAATAAACGATACAAAAATGAGTATTTTACTGGTTTTATTTAGCAGAAGCTTTTGTAGCTCTAAATTTAATAATCTAAACATGTTATTGGTTTTGTTTGTTGAGGTTGTCGGTTAGTTTTAAAAATTGTTCTTCTAAACTTTCTTTACGTTGTACTAAATGGGTAAGAATTATACCTTTTTCAAAAAGTAGTTTATTAAAGGTGTCAGATTTAATAGGTTCGGTTAAAAAAGCAGTTACCAAATCACCTTCAACTTTAATATTTCCAAAAGCATTATGGTTTTCTAAAAGGGTAATTAATTCACTTTGGTTGTTACATTTAAGTTCAAAAAAACCATGGCTAGAAATCATTTCATCAACACTGCCGGCATATAACTTTACGCCATTTCTTAAAACAACTACGTGCGAGCATACTTTTTCAACTTCATCTAATAAATGCGAAGCCAATAAAATTGTGGTGCCTTGGGCTGCAATTTGCTTAATAATTTCTCTAATTTGATGAATGCCTTGAGGATCTAATCCGTTAGTGGGTTCATCTAGAATTAAAATTTCGGGGTCGTTTAAAAGGGCAGAGGCAATGGCTAAGCGTTGTTTCATTCCTAAAGAAAACGTTTTAAACTTACTATGTTTGCGTTTTAATAAACCAACAATTTCAAGTTTTTCGTCAATTTTACTATAATTAACACCTTTAATTTTGCATACTAGTTTTAAGTTTTCATACCCAGACATGTACGGGTAAAAGTTAGGGCGCTCAATAATAGCACCAACCTTTTTTAAAGCATTATGTGTTGTTGTGTTACCATCAAACCAATGGAAATTGCCCGATGTTTTATTTACCACATTTAAAACAATGCCTAGAGTGGTAGATTTTCCGCTTCCGTTTGGTCCTAAAATACCATAAACGTTACCTTTTTTTATAGTAAATGAAAGGTTGTTTACAGCGGTTAATTGGCCAAATTTTTTGGTAAGATTGTTAATAGTAAGAATAGATTCCAAAATAGTAAAACTTTTTTGCTAGTAACTTAGCAATGGTTAGTTATATGGGTAAGACGAGCCTGTTTATATTTTGTTACATACATACTAAAAAACCTTTAAAATTAGTAACTTTACACGTATGGAGGATTTAAAAATATCAAAAAAGAAACCGTCTTACACCATAAGCGAAAAACTTAGTAATTACCTTGCTGAGTATAATAGAAATAGTGAAATACCCATTTTTTATGATGATTTATTGCGTTTTCAAGGTTCTATTGTTGTGTATGACAAAGATGATAATGATACGCTTTGGGTACGTGTGTATTATAACGATTATGAAAGGGAAGAAATTGAAATGTCTTTAAAAAAGGTATATGCTATTTTACATTCTGATGGTAATGAAGATGCACACCCATTTTTAAAAGTTGATGCTATAGATTTTTGCACCTTCGGAAATTCAAAACCCTTCAGAATAAAAATACGAAATGTTTTAAATGATAATTTTACCTACTTCTACGTTAAAAAAGCCGATGCATCCAGAGTTTACGGTTTAGAGTTAGAGCATATGCTATCACCATCAAACTTAAACTTTTTGGTGTATAAAAATACCTTAATTGAAGAGCATATTTCTGGCATACCTGGTGATGTTTTTATAAAAACCATATTGCCTAATTGTAGCAAATCTGAAAAAGCACAAATAGCAAAAGAGTTTGTTAAATTTAATGAGCGATGTATGATTAGGTTGTTAGGTGATATGCGCTCATATAATTACGTAATTACACCAACCCATGATTTTGATCATGTAGTGTATAAAATTAGAGCCATAGATTTTGATCAGCAATCATACGAAGGTAAATTTAATATTTACAGGCCACAGTTTTTTAAAGAGAATTTTGAAATGGTTCAAATGGTATCTAACACATTAAAAAAGTTATCAATTAATCAATACAAAACTGAAGAGCGTTCAATTTTAGTTAAAAGAATGAAAAGTTTTAATGATAGAATTGCACATTTAATTTCATGTATGACAGAAGACACCATATCAAAAGTTGAAAATATAGATATGCTTAAAAAAGATATTTATAAATATTCTAGAGATAAAAAGTTTTTAAAATGTAAATCTATGGGGCAAATTTTAAAATGCGGACTAGAATTTTTAACAACAAACTATGAGAATGTAAACCCTTTAAAAATAAGGGTTTAGTTCCAGTTTTCGTCAAAATCTAATTCGTCATAATCATCCACGTCAAAATCGTCTTCAAACTCATTAAAATTATCCTCATTATCAGCTTCAAACATGCGGTCTGGGGCTGTGTCTGGTATTTGTCCGTGAACAAACATTAAGTTAGGATAATCTGTTCCTTCAACAACATCAACAATTTCAGCTAGTTCCACATAAAATGTCCACATGCTTAAAAAATCATATACATAAATAAGCTTAGGTTGTGCTTCGTGTACAACATCATTAATAGCGGTTTCATTCATTAAACGTGCGCCACCAGTATCACTTAAATCAAATAATGATATTTCTTCACCTTGATCCCATTGGTCATTACTTAGGTAAAATGAGGCCATTTCGCTACCATCAAAACCAAAAGATTGGGTAATTATGTTGTGTAAATCTTCAAGAGAATCTGTTTCTCTAATTTCTAAATCACGAAAAATATCTTCTTCTGTATCGTTGTCAAGTATTACTCTAAACCTGTAAATCATTATAAAAAATTATAGTGCAAAGTTACGTTTTTTTACCTTATTTGCTAAATCTGTGTAATGTAAAAGTAATAGCACTTAACAAGAAAAAGGCCCCAACTTGGTGCGCTACACCTAACCACACTGGTACTTGTAACATTATGGTTAATACGCCTAATAAAAATTGAAAAAATACAATAGCTAAAAGGCTGTTTATAGCACGGTTTTGGGGTAAGGTTAATATTAGTTTTCTAGATTTTACATAAATAGCAACAATAAAAGCAACCACAATGTAAGCTAAACAGCGGTGTACAAATTGTACGCCACTTTTGCCTTCAATAAAGTTTTTGTATAGCGGATTTTGCTCAATATAAACCGTAGGATGCATAAATTTACCTTCGCTCATCATTGGCCAATGGTTGTGAATAAAACCTGCATCTAAACCGGCAACAAAAGCACCATAAATTATTTGAATAATGAGAATTACAAAGCTAAAACGGATAAAGTTTCTAAATGCAATATTTATGTCTTTTTTGTTAGGATATATCAAATCTAAAGCTACCCAAAATGTGTATGCAAACGTTAAAAATGCTGTGGTTAAATGAGCTGCAAGCCTGTAATGACTAACATCTGGGTTATCAACTAAACCGCTTTTAACCATGTACCAGCCTAAAAAACCTTGAAATGCCCCCATACAAAGTAGTATAATGCATTTTTTTATGGTTGGTTTTGTAAGTTGTTTTCTAATTAAAAAGTATACAAAAGGTATAAAAAATACCAAGCCAATAAAGCGGCCAATTACACGGTGTAACCACTCCCAGAAATAAATATCTTTAAAATCTTGAAGATTGAAGTGGTTATTTAATTTTTTATATTCTGGATATTGCTTGTAAAGATTAAAAGCTTCTTGCCACTCTGTTTCATTCATGGGCGGAATTGTGCCCGATATTAATTTGTAGTTTGAAATAGATAAACCTGAATGCGTTAGTCTTGTAATGCCACCAACAACTACCATTATAAATATTAAAAAACAGCCTGTTAATAGCCAGTAAATAACCTTTTTGTTGTCTTTTTCTTTTGCCACAGCTTAAAAAATTTAGTTTAATAAAATCTAATATTTAACCTCTAACCCCAGTTTTTTGCCTTTTTCTAGCATTAATTTATGGGCAGCTTCGTATTCATTTGGTATATCTCCTTCTAAAATAGCTTCTTTAATAAATTCTTTTATAACACCAATTTCTTTTGATGGTTTTAAGTTGAAGGTTTTCATGATTTCTTCACCAGAAATAGGTGGTTGAAAATTTCTAACATGATCTCGGGCTTCAACTTCAACAATTTTATCTCTAACTATTTTGAAGTTATTATGATATTTTTTGAATTTTTTTGGGTTTTTTGTGGTAATATCAGCTTCACAAAGCGTCATTAAATCTTCAACATAATCGCCTGCATCAAAAACCAAGCGCCTTACGGCAGAATCTGTAACTATATCTTGGGCTAATACAATGGGGCGTGAGCTCATAAACACCATTTTTTGAACAAATTTCATTTTATCATTCAATGGCATTTTTAAACGTTTAAACAGTTTAAATACCATTTTTGAGCCTTCAAACTCATGCCCATGAAACGTCCATCCAATTTTTTTATGAAACTTTTTTGTGGGCGCTTTACCAATATCATGTAAAAGTGCGGCCCAACGTAGCCAAAGGTTATTGGTGTTTTGGGCAATGTTGTCAACTACTTCAAGTGTGTGGTAAAAATTATCTTTATGGCGTTGGCCTTCAATATCTTCAACGCCTTTTAATGCTGTTAATTCTGGTAAAATAATGTTTAAAAGCCCCGTTTTTTCTAATAATAAAAAGCCTATGGATGGTTTTGGGCTTTCTAATATTTTATTGAGTTCAACAACTATGCGCTCTTTAGTTATTATTTTTATTCTTGAAGCGTTACGTGTAATGGCTTGTAAGCTTTCGTGTTCTATGGTAAAGTTTAATTGTGTTGCAAACCTTATAGCGCGCATCATTCGTAATGGATCATCGCTGTAAGTAATATCCGGATTTAAAGGTGTTTTAATTAATTTTTGTGATAAATGCGTAACGCCTTCAAACGGGTCTAACATATTGCCAAAGTGTGCTTTGTTTAAATTTAATGCTAAGGCGTTTATGGTAAAATCTCTTCGGTTTTGGTCGTCTTTAAGTGTACCGTTTTCTACAATAGGGTTTCGGCTATCTTCAGTGTATGATTCTTTTCTGGCACCAACAAATTCAATTTCAATATCATCATGCCTAAGCATTGCGGTGCCGTAGGTTTTAAAAATTTGTACCTTAGGTTTGTTGGGTAGCATTTTAGCTACTTGTTTGGCTAGGTTTATACCACTGCCAATGGCAACAACATCAATATCTTTGGCGCTACCGCGTTGTAATAAATAATCGCGTACAAAGCCACCAATAACGTATGCTTCAACGTTAAGTGTGCTAGCAGCTTGTGAAATTATTTTAAATAATGGGTGTTTTAATGCTTCTTTATGGTTCATTTTCTGCCACAAATTCACGTTTGTTTTGCAAAACAATACGTTTATGGTTCAATAAAACTTCATGTTTTTGAGAATTAAAATATAAATATTAAAACGCAAAAAATTATATTTTTTTAAGTGTTATAAGTTTGAAATTATTCTCTAATTATTTTAACAACACCATTGTTGCTTAGTTTAATTATTGATGAAGGTTTATTGCAAATTTTATCTTTTTGCAAATTTACGACATAGTCTACTCCTTTTAAAATATCAGGACTTATTTCTTTAAATGATTTTGGTGTTGGTTGCCCACTAATATTAGCCGATGTTGATACAATGGCACCATTAAGTCTTCTTGATAACCAGAAACAGAAATCATCGTCAGGAATTCTTATGGCTATGCTACCATCATTAGCTATTAAATTTTGTGCTAAATTTTGTGCCTCATCATAAATAATAGTGGTTGGTTTGTTGGCAATTTCAATAATACTTTGGGCCGCAAAGGGTATTTGCTTTACGTATTTACCAAGCATTCTGTCATCAGCCACCAAACAAATAAGGGCTTTGCTATCTTCACGTTGTTTTAAGTTGTATACTTTTTTTACAGCATAGGGGTTTGTAGCATCGCAACCAATGCCCCAAACAGTATCTGTTGGGTATAAAATTATACCGCCTTCTTTTAAAACTTTTAGTGCGTTGTTAATTTCGGTTTGCATGGTAGTTTAATCTATAAAATTAATTTTTTGTTTGTGTTTTAAAGATTTTGATATAGGTGCACCAGCTAAAAGAGTTAGCCATAATTTCCAATATTTTGGTTTAATTATAGATGTTAAAAAGTATCTTACAATAAAGTAGCTATTAAGTATTTTTTTTGATAGCCAGCCATAATGTTTTTCAGTGTGATAAAGTAAGGCTATTTTTTGTTCAATTTTTATGGCTATATTTCTATTTATACTGGCACTTTTATAATGTATATATTCAGTTTGAGGTACTAAATAGTTATATTTTTTTAGTGTTTTTAATAGTCTTAGGCTAAGGTCTGATTCTTCGTAGTATAAAAATAAGTTAGTATCAAACCCTCCAACAGTATTAAAATATTTAGCATTTATAAACATAAAAGAGCCTTGAACGTATTGTACCTTAATTGGATTTTTATATGTTTTTTTTCTGTTTAAATATGTTTTTGGAAATAAAAATTCTAATGTAGCCCGTTTTAAAATTTCGCGCTGTAATGACGAAAAATGATCAATTGTAGCTCTAAAATTTTTGTGCTCATCAAGCATTTGAGGAGAACAAATAGCTGCATCGGGTGTAGATTCCATAAACTTTTTTAGTACGACTAAACAATTTGGAGTAACTTGTAAGGTATCGTTGTTTATAAAGGCATAGTATTTACAATTTTTTGCGTGTTGAACACCAAGCATATTTCCACCACCAAACCCCGTATTAAACTTACTCCTTACAAGCGTTATTAATTGTGAGTTTAGGGTATTTAATTGTTTTTTTAAAGTTTTATAATCTTCTGGTTTCGAATTATTATCTACAACAATAACTTCAAATGTTAAGCTATTTTCATTATGAGATTCTAAAATAGATTTTACGGCATTGAATGTAAATTGAGATGTGTTGTAGTTTATAATAATACAGCTAACATCTACTTTAGTATTGGTTTCCATCTATTTGAAATGTTTTTAAGCGAATATTGTTTTGATACCTCAATATTATGAAGCGACATATTATTGTTGAACCCCTTATTAATTACTTTGGTTAACGTATTAGCAACGTTACCTTCATTAAAAATATAGCCAACTTTATCTGTTATAATTTCTTTTGGCCCAGAGTGGTTACTGGCAATTGGAATTAAACCAAGTGACATGGCTTCAATAATTATAATACCAAAAAGTTCTTCCCACGTTTTAGTTTTTTTAGAGTTTAATAATACATACTCATGTGTTTTAAAAACATTTATGAGCGTTGGTTTATGGTATATTGGCTCATGGTAATGTATATTTTGGTATTTTTTAGCGTAGTGTATTACGTTGTTTTTTAGTTTTCCGTCTCCAACAATTGTAAGATAAGCTTTAGGATTTTGTTTAAAAAAATCTAAAATTTCAATAATACCTTTTTGCGGTAACAACCTACCAACATATATAAAACTATTTGTTTTTTTTGGTGTGTTTGTATTATTGTAAAAAACACTGTTGTTAGAGTGGTATACAATACTAATTTTATTATTGTTAATGTTATAATTAGTTAAAAGTTCTTGTTTACTTTTATTTGTAACTGCAAAAATGTGCTTTACTTTGTGTTCTAAAAAAAACTGCCAATGTTTAAAAGTTTTTGGATTGTTTTTTTTGTATTTAGGATGAAAAGTTTTGTTCCAACATGTCCATGATGTATGATAGTAAACATCATGCTTTTTTAAGAATTTTAAAATAGTAATTAGTTTACTGTCAAAAGGAGCTATACCTAAAACTATTTTTTTATTCTTAGTAAATAACAAAGAAATAAAAAACACTATGTTTTTTAATTGTTTAAAAAACAAGCTAAAATTACCCCTAGTAACAGCTTTAAAAAGTTTACTAAATATTGAAAATTCTCTGTGTTTTAACGCTATATTATTTTGTTTCAACAAATAATCTAAAGCTACATAATGACCTTTAGCACCGTTTTTATGAAGAATATATACTACTTTTTCAGACATTATAATAACTACACCTAATTAAGCACAAATATATACAACTTAAATTTATAATTTTACACCAAAGTATTAAACCACAAACATTACTTATTTTGCAAAAACAAATAAATGCAGACTTTGAGTTAAGTGCAGATTTTTTAGATAATATTATTTTAAATTTTGATACCGAAGGTGAGGATTTTGGTAACCAAGATAGAAATTCTTTAAAACTCTTTAAGTCAAATAATGGTATGTGTTTAAATGTGAAATCGTTTAAAGTACCTAATGCTATTAACCAAGTAGCTTATAAGTTTTTTAGAAAAAGTAAAGCACAACGCTCATTTGAATATGCCAATAAACTTAAAGAGTTAGAGGTTGGAACGCCACAACCTATTGCATATTATGAGTTTACAACAGCTTTTTTGTTTAAAAAAAGTTATTATATAAGTGAGCAACAACCATGTGATTTAACATACAGAGAGTTAACAACCAATTTAAATTACAAAAATCATGAGACTATTTTACGTGCATTTACTAGGTTTACTTTTAATTTGCATGAAAAAAATATTCATTTTTTAGATCATTCACCAGGTAATACGCTCATTGAAATAAATAATGGAAACTATAAATTTTATTTGGTTGATTTAAACCGTATGGAATTTAAAAAACTAGATTTTGAAACACGAGTTAAAAACTTTTCAAAATTAACAGTGCATAAATCTATGATTGAAATAATGAGTGATGAGTATGCCAAATGTATTGGTGCTAGTTATGATAAGGTGTTTGATGTTATGTGGCAAACTACTCAGGCATTTCAAGAAAAATATCATCGTAAAAAAAGACTTAAAAAGAAATTGAAATTCTGGAAAACCTAACGGTTGTTTTTAATAAGTTGTCTAAGTTTAGCATATTTTAAAAAACGAGTATTAGCGGTTTCTACAGAAATAAAAAAGCCATTAAAACCATCTAAAAAGCCAAGTTTTAAAATATATGATTGAAAAAATGCCCAAGTAGGGTTAATTATAATTTTATACAAAGGTGCTTTTTTGCCTAGTTTATAATAAGCCTCGGCAGAAATGGTTGTAAACACTTCAACTTTACTGTTTAGTTCAGCGTAAGTGTTGTAATTCCAATGTAAAATATCACCTTTTAAAAAGCCTGTTTTGTTATTTTTATCAGTTAATGTAATTCTGTCATGTGGATTAATGCCTGCCCATTTAGCCTTTCTTCTATCAAAAACACGTAATTTTTTATCAGGATACCAAGTGGTGTGTTTAATCCACTGTCCGCAAAAACAATTGAATCTGTTACTGTAATAACCATCAAATTGCCAATTAGATTTTACGTTTAATATTGATGTTTGTAGTTTTTCAGAAAGCGCCTCATCACCATCAAGTGATACTATGTAGTTATGTTTTGCTTGCGCAATAGCAAAGTTTTTTTGTTCAATGTAGCCTAAAAATTTTTGCTCAATAAATCTAACCTTATATTTTTCACAAATAGCTTTCGTTTTATCTGTTGAAAAAGAATCTACTACAACAATTTCATCAACAACAGGTAATAATGATTTTAGGCATTTTTCAATATTACGTTCTTCATTAAAAGTTATTATTACTCCAGAAAGCTTTATCATTTCTTAAAAAAATTAAAAGTATAAAAGTACATATTTTACAACCATTGAAAAAAATAACTAATAGGTTAAAATGTTTTTTTGAATTTGAATGTGTACTATTTACGTATATTTGCAACTATTAATTTTTACAAGAAAACACCTTAAAATGGCATTGCCTAAAATTACAGTTATTATAGCTACTTATAATAAAACCGATTGGTTAGAGAAGGTTTTATTTGGTTACAGCACGCAAACGTACAATGATTTTGATATTATTATTGCTGATGATGGCTCTACTAATGAAACCAAAGAACTTATTGATAAGTTTAAGCAAAATTATCCGGTAGAAATAACCCACGCGTGGCATGAAGATAAAGGGTACAGACGCCAAAAAATATTAAATGAAGCTATTGTAATGGCTAAAAATGAGTATATATTATTTACTGATGGCGATTGTATACCTCGTGAAGATTTTGTTGAAACGCATGCAAAATATGCTGAAAAAGGATACTTCTTATCAGGTGGATATTGTAAACTTCCTATGGATATTAGTGAGGCAATTGCTGAAAATGACATAAAATCTAAACGCTGTTTTGAAGTTTCTTGGTTAAAAACTCAAGGTACTCTTAATTGGAAAAATAAGCTGAAATTATCTGCAAAAAATGGTTATGCCAACCTAATGGATAGTATTACACCTACAGGAGCTACCTTTAATAACTGTAACTCTTCTGCTTGGAAAACCGATTTAATTGCTATTAACGGTTATGATGAGCGTATGCAATACGGCGGCCCAGATAGAGAGTTGGGTGAGCGTTTGGTAAATAACGGTATTAAAACTAAACAAATTAGATACAAAGCTATTTGTTTGCATTTAGACCACGCACGAGGTTACAAAACACAAGAATCTTTAGATAGAAATTTAGCTATTAGAGCTAAGGTGAAAAAAGAAAATATTAAATGGACACCTTACGGAATTAAAAAAGATGCTGTTAGTTAGCTTTTAAAAATACGTTTAAAGCATCATTAAAAAGCGAAGGTTTAAGTTTTGTATACAATGCTGCGGCTTCTGTTTTAAGTTGTTTAGGGTGTTCTACATTTTTGTAATATTCAGTATGGTAGTCATTTAAATGAACAGAAACGTGCTTTTTTCCATCGTCAAACATGTTCCATGCTTCTTTTTTAATCCAAGGAGAAAATATAGTAAATGTTGGTATATTTAAAGCTTTAGCCATATTTATAGCGCCGCCTTCATTACCTATTAATGCATTGCAATGCGATGTTATGGCTAAAAATTGGCGTAAGCTTTTTCCAAATACATCAAAATAAATTTGTTTTTTGGTGCTAGGTGAGCAAAAATTAAATATGGCTTTCGCCTCGGTTATTTGCTTGGGTATATAATTAAATAATAGTTGCGCATTTGGTTGCTGCTCTACAATGTTATTTATAACCTTTGCCATATATTCAAAAGGGTAAGTTTTGCTACTGCCGCTTCCTAAAACACCAATCATGTACAGTGGTTTTTGCAAATCAATACTGTTATTTAATAAAAATTGTTTTGCTTGGTCTTTTTCGGTGTTTGTTAAATAAATTTTAGGCTTTACTATGTGTGAAGCGTTAATATTTAATGGCGCTAATAGTTGCAACCTGTTTTCAATGGCTAAACCAGCATTAGTTTTTGTAGTTGTGGCGTCTTTAAAAGTATGTGTATAGATAATTGATGTATACTTTTTGTGCTTTGAAATTTTTGTTTTTGCTTTTGAAAATAGAGTAATTAAATTACTTGATAATTTTGAATACACATCAATAACAACATCATATTTTTCTTTTTGTAATTGTTTAGCAAACACATAAAGTTTTTGTTTGCTTTTTTCATGTTCAGGTGTGAAAAACTTAAAAACATCAATAAAATGATTGTTTTCAACAACAGGATAAGTATGCGAGTTTATTACATAGTGTAATTCTGCATTAGGATATTGTTGTTTAATAGCTTCAAATAAAATACTTGTAGCTAAAACATCTCCTATCATTTTTTGTTGAATAATTAAAACCTTCATAACGCTTTTAAATTACAAATAAAAAATTCCAAACTCCGTGAAGTTTCAGGAATTTGGAATTTTTAATATATAAGTTTTTTCAATTAAACAGCTACTTCGTTATCACGTAAAGCATCATTTAATGATGTTTTTTTATCGGTACTTTCTTTTCGTTTTCCAATAATCAAGGCACAAGGTACTTGATATTCGCCAGCAGCAAATTTTTTGGTGTAACTACCAGGAATTACTACCGATCTAGCAGGTACTTTACCTTTCATTTCAACAGGTTCATTACCAGTAACATCAATAATTTTAGTACTCATAGTTAAAACAACACCGGCACCTAAAACAGCTTCTTTTTCAACGTGTACACCTTCAACAACAATGCAACGTGAGCCTACAAAAACATTATCTTCAATAATAACAGGTGCAGCTTGTAATGGTTCTAAAACGCCACCAATACCAACACCGCCAGATAAGTGTACATTTTTTCCAATTTGTGCACAACTACCAACAGTAGCCCATGTATCAACCATAGTACCTTCATCTACATAAGCACCAATATTTACATAACTAGGCATTAAAATAGTACCCGCAGATATGTAAGCGCCGTGTCTTGCAACTGCATGCGGAACCACACGTATACCTTTTTCTGCATAACCAGTTTTTAAAGGTATTTTATCATGAAATTCTAACGGGCCAGCTTCAATAGTTTCCATTTTTTGAATTGGAAAATACAGTACAACGCCTTTTTTTACCCATTCATTTACTTGCCAACCACCTTCAATAGGTTCTGCAACACGTAATTTACCTTTATCTAGCAAATCAATTACAGTTCTAATTGCTGTTGTTGTTCTTTCTTCTTTTAATAAATCTCTATTGTCCCAAGCTGCTTCAATTATTTGTTGTAATTCAGTCATCAGTATTTAAATTTTTGGCTAAAGTACACGATTATTTTTTCAATTAAAAACTACAAAAACATAAATAAAACATTTGTTAAGTATAGCGTTGTTTTGTGTTATTAAATGTAAATATTTGATGTTTTTTTTAGTAATAAATCATGTTTTACAAGAAAAAATAGCTTAAAAAAAGTAAGCTTAAAATGATACGATAACATGATAAAAAGCATGCTTTTTATCTGGTATTGCATGTGTTTTATAGTAGTAAAAAAACAAAATATGCTTTTAAATGCTTAAAACGTCAGGTTAAGTGTTGTGTAATGGTTTTTTAATCGGTAAAAAACTGCGTTTTGTCAGTTAATCGGCTGTTCTGTACACATTTTCTAATAAACGAATTTTCAAGCTTCTACAACTAATTTTTTGCATTTCAACTTTACTCTCAACCTATATTTGACCCAACAAAACAACACAAACAATGAATACAAAATTTTACATTTTTTTAGTTTTAGTTTTAGGATTCTCTTTTGCAAACGCACAAAGCACTGATAAAACTTCTGTAGAAACTGTAAAAACTGTTGTAGTTTCAAAAGAAACTAAAGAGGTTGTAAATAAAGCTACTAGCACTGAAAATGTGTTAATTAGTGAAGAAGCATTAAAAGAAACAATAGCCGCTACTGCCAGTGATATAAGAACTTATTTCAACAGAGAAAGAAATGTTGACAACATTAAATTATTGTTCCCTAAATTAAACAAGGCAATAAAAGCTTAAACTCTCAAACTCTCAAACTCTCAAAAGTTTTTTAATAAGTAGGTTAAATATAAAAAGACTGCCGTAAAAGGCGGTCTTTTTACTTTAAATAGCACTACTTTTGTGTAAAATATATATATGGCTAGAATTTTAGCAATAGACTACGGAACAAAAAGAACAGGTATTGCAGTAACCGATGAACTTCAAATTATAGCATCGGGTTTAACAACAGTTAATACCAAAGAGTTAATACCTTTTTTAAAAAAATACACTGCCACAGAAGCTGTAGAGCTTTTTTTAATTGGAGAGCCCAAGCAAATGGATAATACAGCTTCAGAAAGTGAAGTACATATTCAAAAGTTTATAGATACTTTATTAAAAGAAATTCCGCAAATAGAAATAAAAAGAGTTGACGAACGGTTTACATCTAAAATGGCATTTCAAACTATGATAGATAGTGGTTTGAAAAAAAAACAACGCCAAAACAAAGCGCTTGTTGATGAAATTAGTGCCACCCTTATACTGCAAAGTTATTTGTATTCTAAATAAAATAGTATTCGTACTTTTGCACAATTATTAGCAATATAAAATTATGATTTTACCAATAGTTGCCTACGGTGACCCCGTTTTAAAAAAGAAAGCTAAAGATATAACCCTAGATTACCCTAAACTAGATACGCTTTTAGAAAATATGTTTGAAACCATGTACGGAGCCTACGGTGTTGGTTTAGCGGCGCCTCAAATAGGGTTGCCAATTCGTTTGTTTTTGGTTGATACAGCTCCTTTTGCTGAAGATGAAGATTTAACTGCCGAAGAACAAAACCAATTAAAAGATTTTAAAAAAGTATTTATAAATGCCAAAATTTTAGAAGAAGAAGGTGATGAGTGGGCATTTACCGAAGGCTGCTTAAGCATACCTGATGTTAGAGAAGATGTGTTTAGAAAACCACAAATTACCCTAGAATATTTTGATGAAAATTTTAAAAAACACACCCAAAAATTTGATGGTTTAATAGCGCGTGTTATTCAGCATGAGTATGACCATATTGAAGGTGTGTTGTTTACAGATAAACTATCTAGCCTAAAAAAGCGTTTAATAAAAGGAAAACTAAATAATATATCTAAAGGAAAAATAAATATAGATTATAGAATGCGTTTTCCAGACCAAAAAAAGAAACGATAATATTTGCAATACAGCTATAAACGCATGATATTTGCGCCTTTCAAAAAAATAATATGAGTTTAGAAAAAGTACTTTCAATTTCAGGAAAACCAGGATTATATAAGCTTGTAACACAAACCCGTGGTGGTTTTGTAGCAGAATCTTTAATTGATAAAAAACGTTTGTCAATAGGGCTTCAAAACAATGTAAGTGTATTAAGTGAAATAGCTATTTATACCTTAGCTGAAGAAGTACCTTTAGTAGAGGTTTTCAAAAAAATTAAAGAAAAAGAAAACGGTAATCAAACATCAGTAAAACCAAAAGATAGTAAAGATAAACTAGAAGAATACTTCTTTGAAGTTTTACCAGATTATGATGAAGATAGAGTATATGCCAGTGATATTAAAAAAGTAATACAGTGGTATAACTTACTACAACAACATGATATGCTTGGGTTGTTAGATGATGATGCTACAACGCAAGATGAAGAAGAATAAATAGCAACCTCCTTTTTTAAGGAGGTTTTTTTATACCCAATTGTAAGGTTAGCAGTTGTAACACCGACACATATTGTACTAACAAAAACAATTTATCTTTAATATGAAATCGCTTTGGTTTTTTGATGACGTAAACCTATTTAAGGTATTATGTCCGCATAAATTTAAAGCCTATAAAGGGCATCACGATTTTGATTGTTATAAAAAACAAGACTATATTTATTTTGAAGAAGACTCTGCCAACAAAGTATATTTAATAGAAAAAGGCAAAGTAAAAATAGGCTATTACAATGAAGATGGTAATGAGGTAGTAAAAGCTATTTTAACCCGTGGCGAACTTTTTGGTGAAACCGCTATTTTAGGCGAAGATAAAAGAGCAGAGTTTGCACAATCTGTTGATAATACAACCAGTATTTGTCCTGTTGGTGTTGAAACCATGCACGGTTTAATGCGAGATAACCAAACCTTCAGTTTAAAAATTTACAAACTCATTGGCTTCAAATTAAAACGTTTAGAAAGGCGTTTACAAATTTTATTATTCAAAGATGCAAAAACAAGATTAGTAGAGTTTTTAGATGAGTTGTGTACAGATTATGGTTACGATTGTGAAAAAACTGGCGATAAAGTAATACATCACCCATACACACAAAGAGACATAGCCTCATTAATAGGCACATCAAGGCCCACATTAAACATACTTTTAAATGAGCTAAAAGAAGAAAATGTTATAGAATTTGGCCGTAAAGAAATAAGAATTCATAAAAAAATTGCTTAGTGTTAGGTAGCTAACATTTTAAAAACGCATTACAATATACTTTTGGAGTATTAAATAATTTTAAAACATATTGTGATGATAAAAAAAGTATTCCTAGCAGTTTTTGCGTTAAGCATTTTAACAGTTTCATGTAGTGATGATGATAACCCAGTAACAACCTCAAGATTAACACTAGACCTTGACGGATTAGAAGCATTAGGACCAGATTATGTTTACGAAGGTTGGTTAATTGTTGATGGCAACCCAGTATCAACAGGTACATTTTCTTCAGTAAGTTTTCCGCAGTCATTTACTGTAAATAGAGCACAGTTAGATGCTGCAACAACATTTGTTTTAAGTATTGAACCCGCCGTAGATCCAGACCCAGCCCCCGCAGAAACAAAAATTTTAGCAGGCGATTTTTCAGGAAATTCTGCCAACGTAAATTCAAATGGTATTGTAGCAGATTTTGCCTCGGCTAGCGGAAAATATATTTTAGCTACACCTACAGATACTGATGATACAAACGAAGAAAGTGGTGTTTGGTTTTTAGATAACTCAAGCGGTTCTGCAGTTGCAGGTTTAAGTTTACCAACATTAACCGATGGTTGGAAATACGAAGGTTGGGTAGTTATTAACGGTACACCAATTTCAACTGGAACATTTTTAACAGCAAATACAGCCGATGACAATGCAGCCACTTCGCCATATAAAGGAAATGATAATAATGGACCAGCATATCCTGGTGAAGATTATTTACAAAATGCACCTGCAGGTTTAACATTTCCAACAGATTTAAAAGAAAAAACTATTGTAATTTCTGTAGAACCTAGCCCAGATAATAGCACAGCACCTTTTACATTAAAGCCATTGGCACATGTAGTACCAGCCAATGCCATGAACCATACAACTATTGCAATGGGTGATGGCCCTGTAAAAAGTTTAACAGGTACCGTAAGCAGATAAGTAAATTTATCTATGAGAAAGATAAATTGTTTTTTTTAGATTTGAAGCATGGTTAATTTAAACCATGCTTCTTTTTTATACCCTTTAGAAATTGTAGCCTATGGCGTTAAAGAAACCAAAATACAAAGACTTAATCTTTTTAGTTATTGTGGCACTTTTTTTTATTCCACAAACACGAAAACCTATTCAAATTTTCGTTAATAAAGGGTTAGCATTAATAAGTCCTTCAACTATAAATTCTGAAAAACAAAAAGCTATACCAAGCTATAATTTAATATTAAAGGATGAAAATGGTACTATTTTTAATTTTGAAACCACAAAAGGCAAGATAGTTTTGGTTAATTTTTGGGCTACTTGGTGCCCGCCATGTATTGCAGAAATGACTAGTATGCAAAAACTTTATAAAGATTATAAAGATAAAGTCACCTTTGTTTTTGTTTCAGATGAATCTTTTAATGTTGTAAATCCGTTTTTAGAAAAAAATAATTATACTTTTAAGGTTTACCAGCCCGTTACAAATTATAACAATATTTTTAAGGTAAGTAGTATTCCTAAAACCTTTTTAATAAACCAAAAAGGTAATGTAATAATTGAAAAAACAGGCGCTGCTAATTGGAATAGTAATTCAGTTAGAAACACCATTAATAGTTTATTAGCAACCAAAAACAAAATATAGTGGATATAGTAGTTTTAGATGGGTACACTTTAAACCCGGGCGATTTAAGTTGGAATGCCATTTCAGAATATGGAAACTTAAAAGTTTATGACAGAACACCGTATGATACCAAAAAAATAATTGAAGCTATTGGTAATGCGCAAATAGTTTATACCAATAAAACACCATTACCTAAAGCAGTTTTAGAAAACGTACCATGGGTTAAATTTATAGGTGTTTTAGCAACAGGTTATAATGTTGTTGATGTTGAGGTTGCCAAACAGCTAGGTATTACAGTTACAAATGTACCTGCTTACAGTACACAATCTGTAGCACAATTTACTATGGCCTTACTACTAGAAATGTGTCATCATGTAGGCAATCATAGTAATGCTGTTTTTAATGGAGATTGGGTAAAGTCTGAAGATTTTTGTTTTTGGAATTCACCACTAATTGAATTACACGGAAAAACATTAGGCATTATAGGTTTTGGTCAAATAGGACAAGCAGTTGCTAAAGTAGCACAAGCTTTCGGACTCAATATTTTGGTAAACACTAGAACTGTTAAGCCAGATTTTGAGAGTGATACATTACAGTTTACAGATTTAGATACGCTTTTTAAAAAATCAGATATCATAAGTTTACATTGCCCGCTTTTTGAGAGTACAAAGGGCATTATAAATTCAAGTAATATTGAAAAGATGAAAGATGGTGTGAAAATTATAAACACAGCAAGAGGTGGTTTAATTGTTGAAAAAGATTTAGTAAAGGCACTCAACTCAGGCAAAGTTTCGGGTGCAGCATTAGATGTTGTTTCTGCTGAACCTATGGCAAAAAATAATGCGTTACTAAAAGCAAAAAACTGTATTATAACGCCACATATAGCATGGGCACCAAAAGAAGCACGCGCACGTTTAATGCAAACTACAGTAAATAATTTAGAGGCATTTTTAAACGGGAAGCCTATTAATGTTGTTAATTTATAACCTTTTTTTGAGGTTTAAAGTACTGCATTAACACTAAAGGAATTAGTATTATTGAAAATGCATAAACACTATCTTCAACAGGTATTGTAAAAAGTCTGAAATTTAAATTTTGGTTATTATTATACCAAACAACTTCGTTTTCAATAAAACTTCCAGTTAAAATACCATTCACAATAAAAAAAGGAATGAGCATTACCAAAAACGTTAGGTAAAACTTGCTTAACAATTGGGTGTGTTTTTTTACAGTAAAAATTATTAAACCCAATGCAACTGTAAAATTAATTAGTGTATACCATTTGTTGTAATTGTATATTATAATGATAGCAAATACAAGTGCTAAAAAATAACTTATTAATTTAGTAACACCGCGCTTAAGTTGCATGTTAGGAAAGTAATACAAAAGCGCATAGTGTGTAAAAACACAAGCATACGGAATACAAATAAAAAATAACCACTCTTCAATTGGTAAATTAAAAAATGTAATACCTAAAAAGTAAGTATTGTTAAAACCCCAAAAGCCTTTAACTGTAAAAATAATATCCCATGGAATAAATATAAGCATTGATAAAAACAAGCTTATAAATAAAGGTTTCCAGAGTTTGTAAAATTTTAATTTTGGGTGAAAGCTAAATAAAAACGGAATACTTAAAGACCCTAAGTTTAAAAGTAGGTATAAGTAATTCATTTATAATTTTTGAAATATTTAAACGGTACTAACAGCATACCAAAACATTCACCATCATCTTTTCCAAGGTGTTTATGGTGCATTTTATGAGCTCTTCTTACGCCTTTAGCATACCAATTATTAGCATTTCTAAATAGTTTAAAACGCTGGTGTATAAATATATCATGCACAATAAAATAAGCTAAACCATACACAAAAATGCCAACACCTATAGGTAAACCAATCCATAAAATATTGTATTTCCAAAGTAAAAAGAAACCAATACTCACTACGGCGTAAAATATAAAAAAGAAGTCATTACGCTCAAACCAACTATCATGGTCTTTTTTGTGATGATCTCTATGTAAACTCCACAAAAACCCGTGCATTATGTATTTATGTGTAAACCACGCCATAAATTCCATGAAGCAAAAGGTGCTTAAAAAAACTAATATCCATAAAAATGTTTGCATACCTATAAATTACAATAAATTTAATTGATATTTTACATAACTACGCATTAAAAGTTCAATTTTTTTAGGATTAGAAACTCTAATTCTAGTGTTTTTAATTTGTAAAGCGGGTGTTTTTTGTAGTTTTTTTAGTAATTGATTGTAATACCTATAAGCTGTAAACACACCAAATTTGGCTTCAATAGGTAATTGCTTTATACCACTTAAGCCTTTAGCAAAATCAGCTTCAATATCATTTATAATATCTTGTTTAGAAGCTTCACTTAAGTTGTGTAAATCTGCATTAGGGAAATAGCTTCGGTTTAGTTCGTCAAAATCAGCTTTTAAATCTCTTAGAAAATTCACTTTTTGAAAAGCAGAGCCTAAAGCCATAGCGGTATCTTTTAAATCTTCATATTTTTTCTCATCACCTTTTACAAATACTTTTAAGCACATTAGCCCAACTACATCGGCTGATCCGTATATGTAATCTTTATATTCTTGTGTGGTTAAGTAGTTGGTTTTATGCAAATCTAAACGCATACTTTTCATAAACGCATCAACCAAAGCTTTGTCTATATTATACTTATGGTATGTGTACTGAAATGCATTTAAAATTGGGTTTAAGCTTATTTTTTGCGTTAATGCTTTTTCTAAATCTTCAGTAAGTTTATCAAAAAGTTCCTGCTTGTTGTAATCATGGAATGAATCTACAATTTCATCGGCAAGCCTAACAAAACCATAGATATTATAAATGTCATTTCTTATAGAATTAGCTAACATTTTGGTAGCCATAGAAAACGATGTACTGTATGTTTTAGTAACCGATTTACTGCAGTTGTACGATACAGTGTCAAATAATTGTTTCATGATAATGGATGGTGTTTAGTTATTAATTCTGATACCAGTTTACCTGAAATTAATGAAGGCGGTACGCCTGGTCCGGGTACTGTTAATTGTCCTGTAAAATAAAGGTTACTAACCTTTTTACTTTTTAATTTTGGTCTTAAAAAAGCAGTTTGTAATAACGTATTTGCCATACCGTAGGCATTGCCTTTGTAAGAATTATAGTCGTTTATAAAATCATTTACACAAAAGGACTTCTTAAAAATGATGTCATCAGCCACTTTTTGTGATGTTAGCTTCTCAAATCTAGTGATTATTTTTGAGAAATAGGTGTCTCTAATAACTCTATTGTCTTCAATACCAGGTGCTAATGGAATTAAAAAAATGCCAGCTTCTTTATCTTTAGGCGCGGTACTATCGTCTGTTTTACTAGGAAAACTAGCATAAAATAGAGGGGCTTCAGGCCATTTAGGATTATCATAAATAGCATTAGCATGTGTATCAAAATGTACATCAAAAAATAAAGTGTGATGCTCTACATTTTTTAGCTTTTTATTAAAACCAACGTAAAAAAGTAATGACGATGGGGCAAATGTTTTTTTGCTCCAATAGGTTTCAGTGTATTGTCTGAAAGGTTTATCTAAAAGTGTTTCTGTATGATGATAATCGGCACCACTTAGCACAATATCAGCTATATATTCATTTCCGTTAGACAAAATGCCAGTGGTTTTTTTGTTACTTACTATAATTTTGTCAACCGGGTTTTCTGTTTTAATAGTCACACCAAGTTCTTTAGCCAATTGCTCCATAGCTAAAATAACTTGATACATACCTTTTTTGGGGTGAAATGTGCCAAGACCAAAATCGGCATAATTCATAAAGTTGTAAAACGAAGGTGTGTTGCTTGGTTTAGCGCCTAAAAATAATACTGGGAATTCTAAAATTTGTACTAATTTATCATTTTTAAAAGCTTTTCTAACATCACTTTTAACACTGCTAAAAAACTGATTTAATCTTTTAATAGTTGTTAATGAAACAAGCTCTAAAGGAGAAACACCAGGGTTGTATACCAAGTCTTTAATGGCAATATTGTAGTTGTCTTTTGCTTTATTTATGAATTTTTTAAGCTGAATAGAGCTACCTTTTTCAATGGTTTCAAATGTGGCACAAATTTTTTCTAAAGTATCCTCAATGGTTACATAATCATTTTTACCAAAATAAACGCTGTATGCAGGATTGAGTTTGTCTAGTTGATAATAATCGGATGGTTTTTTATTAAAATCGGAAAAAAAGCGTTCAAACACATCGGGCATCCAATACCAAGTAGGACCTATGTCAAAGGTGAAACCATCTTTTTTGTATTGTCTAGCTCTGCCTCCAATAGTTTTGTTTTTTTCAAAAATTGTAACATTGTAACCCGCCTTAGCTAAATAACATGCAGCTGATAAAGAGGAGAAACCTGAACCTAATATTAAAACTGTTTTCTTCATATTTGTTTAACAAATATAAAAAAAAGTTTAACAAAAAGTGTTTTTAGATTATAAATTATGAATTAAATCTTCAATACTTTTATAAATAACTGTGTTTTCAGGCAGTTTAAGGTTGGTTAAGTTGTTAAGTCTTGGGCCTAATAAGAATAGTTCGTTACTGGTGTTTTTTAGAAGTAAATTGCTAAAATCATCAATATAACTTGGTATTTTTTCAATTTCAGGATTTACAGTAAAGTAAGTAATAAAGGTAATATTTGTAAAAAATTCAAGTACACTTTTTAAGCTTTCGGCAGGAACACTTTCACCTAAAAAAATAGTGTGGAAACCTTTGCTTCGTAATTGGTAATTTATAAAAAGTAGGCCAATATCATGTATTTCGTTATCAGGTAAAAATAAAATGTATGTTTTAGAGTCTGGTTTGGGTTCTAAACTTTGTAACCTTTCAATATTAAGTAAAATTTTCTGTTTTATGTGTACTGACAGAAAATGCTCATGTGCGGGTGTTATGGTGTTGGTTTGCCATAAAAGTCCAATTTCAGTTAGTAAAGGCCTAAAAACTGTATAAAAAATATCACTAAAAGTTTTATTTTCAATAAGGTTATTGTAAGTGTTGTAAAACAAAACTTGGTCAAAATTTATCATAGCCATTTTAAAGGCATTTATGGCATGATCTTCAACCTTAGCACGCGATGCTATTTCTCTAACTTTTACAGGTATTTCTTCATCGGTTAATTTCGCAATTTTAGAAACTTTGTAACCATTGTTGTTTAAAAATGAAATATTTAAAAGCTTTTGTAAGCTGGTAATACTATATGTTCTAATATTTGTATCAGTTCTATCAGGTGCAAGTAGGTTGTAGCGCTTCTCCCAAATTCTAATGGTGTGCGCCTTTATGCCCGTTAAGTTTTCTAGGTCTTTAATACTAAAGTTTACTTGAATATTATTCATTAATAATTCTTAGTTGTTTATTAAAAACTAACAAATGTTAAACAAAAGTAATAATTTGTTTCAAATTTTCATAGAAAAAGTTTTATAAAACCATATTTATAGTTATTTAAACCATTTATTGTTTTAATAAATAATGATAGCTTTAAATAAATAGCGTTCTTTGTTTTACCATAAGTAAACCGTATTTTTGAAACCCAATTTGCTATTTTTTGCACTAATAAACTATGCTTGTAAATTCTTTTTATTTCAAGATTAAAACCAGTAATTTTTTTGTTTACTTGGTTGTTCTTTCTCTGTCATTTTCATGTAATAATAAAAAACAGCAATATGTTGAGGCTAAAAAAGACGATATATTCATATCTGCCAATGTAATACCAGATTCACATTTTTTAGGAGATAAAGCTTGCGCTGAATGCCATAAAGATGAAGTTAAAGATTGGAAAGGATCTCACCACGATAAAGCAATGCAAATTGCTACAGAAGCAACTGTTTTAGGTAATTTTAATGATGCTACATTTAAAAGCCAAGGTGTTATTTCAAAGTTTTTTAAAAAAGAGGGTAATTATTATGTAAACACTGAAGGGCCCGATGGTAAAAATCACAATTATAAAATAGAATATACCTTTGGTTTAACACCTTTGCAACAGTACATTGTAAAATTTCCAAATGGGCATTACCAGTGTTTAAGAACTGCTTGGGATACTGAGAAACAAAAATGGTTTGATTTGTATCCAGATTTTAAAGTAGTGCACTCAGAGTGGTTACATTGGTCTAGAGGTGGTTTAAATTGGAACAACATGTGTGCCGATTGCCACTCTACCAACGTTAGAAAAAACTACACACAAGAAAACCATAGCTACAATACTAAATACGCTATTATAAATGTAAATTGTGAAGCTTGCCATGGCCCCGGAAAAGCCCATGTTGAAGAGGCTAAAAAACAAGGTGATAAATATGTAGCCACCGATGGTATGTGGATGACAAGCAAAACACAACCTAAAGAATTAGTTGATCAATGCGCCAGATGCCACATGCGAAGAGAACAATATTCTTCAAATTTTAATTTTGAAGGTACTATGCTAGATCATTACTTTCCGCAGGTGTTAACAAACGGATTGTATTATCCTGATGGTCAAATTCAAGACGAAGTGTACGTATATGGCTCCTTTGTTCAAAGTAAAATGTATCATAATGATGTAACTTGCACAAACTGCCACAATCCACATTCATTAAAACTTAAATTTGAAGGGAATAATTTGTGTTTGCAATGCCATGAAAAGCCTAAGTATGATACGCCATCGCACCACTTTCATCAAGCAAATACTGATGGTGCACAATGTATAAATTGCCATATGGATGGAAAAATTTATATGGGTAATGATTACCGAAGAGATCATAGCTTTAGAATACCAAGGCCAGATCAAAGCTTAAAATACGGCACGCCAAATGCCTGTACCAGATGCCATACAGATAAAACCGATACCTGGGCTTGGGAGCAATACAAAAAACAATATGGAGAACCAGAAAAAAATCACTTTTCAGATTTGTTAGCTCCAGGTTTTACAGGTGAAGAAGATGGTTACCATAGCTTACTTACATTAGCAAAAGACACTGTTTATCCTGAGTTGGCAAGGGCATCAGCCGTTAGTAACATGACACAGTATTATAACAATGATGTTATTGATAATATGCTGCAGTTTTTAAAAGATGATTCACCCATAGTTAGAGGTGCAACCATTGATGCTTTAGGTGAAATAACTAACCAAGACTACGCAAAATATTTTATTCCGTTGCTAAAAGACCCTAAGCGTACCGTACGTGTAAAGGCATTTTTTGCATTAAGTAGTTTAGATGAAATACAAATTCCTGAAGCTTATAAAGAAGCCTACAAAAAAGTAAAAAAAGAATTTGAAGTGCATTTAAATGTAACCGCAGATTTTGCGGGCGGACGCGCCAAACGTGGTGGCTATTACCTTAAAAAAGGCGATGTGCCAAATGCTATAAAATCTATGGAAAGTGCTTTAGAAATTGATGGTTTAAACAACATAATTAGAAGTAATTTAGCAAATTTATATTACCGTAATGGCCAAGTAAAAAAAGCTGAAGAAGCTTTTAAAACAATTATTAAGCAAGAACCAGAGTTTGCTCAAACTTACTATTCTTATGCGCTGTTATTGGGCGAGCAAAACAGAACTGAAGAAGCTGTAAAGCAAATGGAATTAGCTATTAAATATATGCCAGAAAACATAAGGTTTTACTATAATTTAAGTTTGCTTTATGATAAGTTAAATAACTTTAAAAAGGCAGAGGCAACCGTAGTTAGCGGTTTAAAAAGAGCACCTCAAAATGCCGATTTACTCTATGTTTTAGCCTATTTGTATCAAAAAAATAATCAAATAGCAAAAGCACGTAATATTGCACAAAGGTTGGTACAACTGTACCCTAATAATCAACAATATGCAGCCATGTTAAATCAATTACAGTAAATTTTTAATTTGTAAGCAGTAAATCTGCGTTTTAAAAAATGAACTTGTAATACAAAACTTATTTTTTTCTTTTTATAAAAGTTAATTTTAAAAATTATAAATTCAAAAAAACGAGTAAAAACAATGGTTTTCAATGTTTTAGGTAGTTAATATTAAATTTTTAAAAATATTTTTTTTATTTAATATTTTGTTTTTCATTTGCAGCATAAAGTTTGCTTAAATAAACTTTTAGCTGAACAAATTGAAACCTGTTTTTATGTTCGGGCTTTTGAAAATTAGGAAGTCAATCTCAAAAGCTGCTTATGGTGTAAGTAACCGAAATTTAAAGCTAACTTCCGTAGTTAAAGTTATTACTTCACAGTATAGTTTGTGCTTTACACCAAAAGCGCAATATCAAATCATGGTTTGATATAAAGTTATTATAATCTTAACAAAAGGTTGGCCCTTTTGCGCAAATATTTTAATAACTTTTACAATAAAAAATAATGAATACTAAATACGTTGATTTAATCAACCAAACTTTTGATTTTCCTCAGCCAGAATTTGCTTTGGAAAAAGACAAACTATTTTTTCATGATATAGACTTAAACAAGTTGGTAGAAGCCTACGGTACACCATTAAAGTTTACCTACCTTCCGCAAATATCAAACAATATAAACAGAGCTAAAACATGGTTTGATTCTGCTATAAAAAAATATAATTATAAAGGCGAATACAAATACTGTTATTGTACTAAAAGCTCTCATTTTAAACATGTTTTAGATGAAGCTTTAAAAAATGATATTCATATTGAAACATCATCAGCGTTTGATATTGACATTGTTGAAAGTCTTAAAGCAAGCGGCAAAATAAAAGACGATACATTTGTTATTAGCAATGGTTTTAAAAGAGCACAATACATAACCAATATTGCCAGATTGATAAATAATGGTCATAAAAACTGCATACCAATTATTGATAATTACGAAGAAATTGATTTACTAAGTAATGAAATTAACAGCACTTATAATATTGGTATTAGAATTGCTTCTGAAGAAGAACCAAAGTTTGAGTTTTACACCTCAAGGTTAGGTATTGGTTACAAAAGCATTGTGCCATTTTACAACAAGCAAATAAAAAACAACCCAAAAGTAAAGTTGAAAATGCTGCATTTTTTCATAAATACAGGCATTAGAGATACAGCTTACTATTGGAACGAGCTTTTAAAATGTTTAAAAGTATACATAAGTTTAAAAAAGGTTTGTCCTAGTTTAGATAGTTTAAATATTGGTGGTGGTTTTCCTATTAAAAACTCATTAGCTTTTGAGTTTGATTATGAGTACATGATTGATGAAATTATAAATCAAATAAATGTAACTTGTGAAGAGGAAGGAGTAGATGTACCAAATATATTTACAGAATTTGGAAGCTTTACAGTTGGCGAAAGCGGAGGCGCTATTTATGAAGTACTTTACCAAAAACAACAAAACGATAGAGAAAAATGGAATATGATAAACTCATCGTTTATAACAACATTACCAGATACTTGGGCAATAAATAAAAGATTTATAATGCTGCCAATAAACAGGTGGAACAGCTCTTATGAACGAGTGTTACTTGGAGGCTTAACCTGCGATAGTGATGATTATTACAACAGTGAGCAGCACATAAATGCCATTTATTTACCAAAGTATGATAAAGAAAAACCATTGTATGTAGGCTTTTTCAATACCGGTGCATACCAAGAAACAATAGGTGGCTATGGCGGTTTACAACACTGTTTAATTCCAGCGCCAAAACATATTTTAATTGATAGAGATGTACAAGGAAACATAGTAACAAAACTATACAAAGGCCAACAGCAAAGTGAAGACTTGCTTAACATTTTAGGGTATAATAAAACACCTGAAACAAGCGAAACTCAAGAACAAAAAAATACAACATTTAGTACAATTAGTTAGTAGGTAAAATGAAAACCAAAACTTACGCAGGCATACCAGAAGAGTATGCAAAGTTAGAATGTGCAAAAATAGTTCTAATTCCAGTTCCTTATGACGGAACTAGCACATGGCAAAAAGGCGCTGATAAAGGGCCCGATGCTTTTTTAAACGCTTCAGAAAATATGGAGCTTTATGACATTGAAACAGATACCGAGGTTTATAAAGAAGGTATTTATTTAGCAGATGCTGTTACAGAAAATGCATCGCCAGAAAGTATGGTTGAAGCTGTGCATCAAGTAACTAAAAGCTATATTAAAAAAAATAAATTTGTAACTATTTTTGGAGGCGAGCACTCAATATCAATAGGAACAATTAGAGCATTTAATGAAGTTTACCAAAATTTAACGGTTTTACACATTGATGCACATGCCGATTTAAGAAAATCATACGAAGGTACAGCATGTAACCACGCTTGTGCGGTATATGAAGCTAGCCAAAATACCAACTTAATTCAAGTAGGTATTCGTTCAATGGATGTTAAAGAAAAATCGGTAATGGATTTAGATAAAACATACTTTGCACACGAAATGGCTATTGATGATACTTGGATGGATTCAGCTATTGAACAAATGACAGATAACGTGTTTATTACTTTTGATCTTGATGCTTTTGATCCTTCAATATTACCAAGTACAGGTACGCCAGAACCAGGTGGTTTATTATGGTATGAAACCTTAGATTTTTTAAAGCAGGTGTTTGAAGAAAAAAATGTGGTTGGGTTTGATATAGTTGAACTTTGCCCTAATGAAGCTGAAAAATCATCAGACTTTTTAGCTGCAAAACTATATTATAAAATGTTAAGCTATAAATTTCAAAATGAAGACGTTGAAGATGGCTATAACGATGATTTTAACAATAATAACAATAAAGTAAATAATTTTTCAAAATTTAACGAAGACGATGAGTACTAAAGGCGCTATTTCAAATTTCATAGAAAAATACTATCTGCACTTTAATGCAGCATCAGTAGTTGATGCCGCTAAAGCGTACGAAGATCAATTAAACAATGGCGCTAAAATGCTGGTGTCTCTTGCTGGTGCTATGAGTACTGCAGAGTTAGGTAAAATTTTTGCTGAAATGATTAGGCAAGATAAAGTGCATATCATTTCATGTACAGGGGCAAACCTTGAAGAAGATATCATGAATTTAGTTGCACACTCACACTATAAACGTGTACCTAATTACAGAGATTTAACACCGCAGCAAGAATGGGATTTGTTAGAAAAGGGTTTAAACAGAGTTACAGATACATGTATTCCTGAAGAAGAAGCATTCAGAAGATTACAAAAACACATACACGCTATTTGGAAAGAAGCTGATGATAAAGGCGAACGCTATTTACCACATGAGTTTATGTATAAAATGCTATTATCGGGTGTGTTAGAAGAATACTATGAAATAGATTTGAAAGACTCATGGATGTATGCAGCTGCCGAGAAAAATTTACCAATAGTTTGCCCAGGTTGGGAAGACAGTACAATGGGTAATATTTTTGCAAGCTACGTGTTAAAAGGAGAACTTAAAGCTAGCACCATGAAATCAGGTATTGAGTACATGACCTTTTTGGCTAATTGGTACACTGATAATTCAGAAAAAGGTATTGGGTTTTTCCAAATAGGAGGCGGTATTGCAGGCGATTTTCCAATATGTGTAGTTCCAATGCTATATCAAGATATGGAAAGAACCGATACACCTTTTTGGAGTTACTTTTGTCAAATTTCAGATTCAACAACCAGTTATGGTTCATATTCTGGAGCAGTACCAAACGAAAAAATTACATGGGGTAAATTAGATATTGATACACCTAAATTTATTATTGAAAGTGATGCAACTATTGTTGCACCATTAATTTTTGCCTATTTATTAGGTATGTAATTATGAAAAACATGATTCGTAAAATTGTAGATTATCAAAAATTAAATGAAGATATTTTAAACCTTCTTTTAGAAAAATATCCTGATGGGTATGGTGATAACGATGTAATTACATTTAAAAACGCTAAAGGTGAAGTAGTAGAGGCTATTGAGGTAAAAACCGAAGATACCATATACCTTGTTAAAGTGGGCCTTAAACTTATAAAAGCTATGGAAGATTTTGCTGATGATTATGATCAAGATAATGATGATAATGATAGCGAAACTGAAATGGCAGATATGGAGTTTTTAGCTGATGAAGACTAATAATCTGTTTCATTTTAAAGTAAAAAAGGCAGTCAAAAAAATTGACAAGTCTAGACTTATAGCTATCAATAAAGAAAACATTTTAGTTTTAGAAAAAATTGAAGGCAAAAGCAAATACTCTTTAGCGGGTGGTATAAAAAAGAAAAAAGAGACTGATATTCAGTCTCTTATTCGAGAAACTTATGAAGAAATTGGTGTGCAGCTTTTAAAAAAAAACGTAAGTTATTTTGTTTCAAAAAAGCAGGTTACCAAACAAAAGCAAGAAATATACAAGCACTATTTTGTAACAGGGTTAAGTATAGAAAATATTCAAGTTGCTGAAATACATAAATTTAAAAGTGCCCATTGGGTGCCATGGTATGAAGCCTTAGAATTTTTAGACAAGCAAGACAAACAAGTAGTGGCATTATATTTTGGTCAACACACAAAAAAGCTACGTTAAAACATAATTAACATGAATGCAAAGTTTCATTTAGCATTACCGTGTATAAACATAAAAGAAACCAAAATGTTTTATACCCAAGTGCTTGGTATGACTTTAGGTAGGCATACCGAAAAATGGGTAGATGTTAACCTGTATGGCAACCAAATAACATTTACCAAAACAGGTCCTTTTAATTTTAGTTTTAAAGAGTATAGGTTGGGTGATCATATTTTACCATCATTTCATTTTGGCGTTATTGTAAATGCTGAAAATTGGGGTAAACTTTACACAAAATTATTTCAAGATGATAGGTTAGAGGTTACTACCGAAGTAGCATTTATGCAAAATAAAGTTGGTGAACACTTATCTTTTTTTGTGAAAGACCCTAATGGTTACATGATAGAATTTAAAAGCTTTAAAAGCGATGATGAGGTATTTGCCTCATAAAAACAATGGAAACAACAGCAAGTGCAATTCATATTGCCGAAATTATTGACATTCAGTCATTAAAAGGAGTTTTTAATTTAACACCTTTATACGCAGATAACGATGAGATTTTCTTTCAACTAAGTGAGCATAAATATTTATACGCATTTAAATACGGTATTATTTGTGTTTACAATTTTACAGAAGAAGAAACAGTAGCGTTAAAACAAAAAATACACCCAACATTAAAAGGTAATGTTACAAAAACCACAATGGCAGAAACTATTGAAGTTGTAACAAATGCCAATACATTTAAGTTAGAGTTTGAAACCATTACAATACCTGATAGTGATTCTGAAAAGTTACGTTTAATAATGTTAAATCTATCGCAATCTGTTGCTTTAGATTTTTATTATAACATAGCTGAAAAACTTTTAGAAGACACAAGAAGGCATACTAATTTTCTTGAAGAGCAGGGTAAACTTAACATTAGCGGTAAAAAGTTAAAACGATACATTGGTAAAGTATTAAACATAAAAAACAAAATTTCTGAAAACTTATACATTTTTGAATCGCATGAGTTAGCAACAGATGATGAAGATTTAAATAAGTTAAATTTAGAGCTTAAAAAGAAATTTGATTTGGTAGATAGGCACCAAATTATACACCAGCAAGTAGATATTGTAAAAGAAAACCTAGACTTATTTAAAGATATCATGTTTCATAGTGAGAGTAGTAGGTTAGAGTGGATTATCATTATTTTAATTGTAATTGAAGTAATAGACTTAATTATTTTAAAAATAATGAACATTTAAAAGGCTTTTTATAACTTTAGTAGCATAAAATTTTAACTATGGAATGGCTAACCTCTTCTGAAGCACTATTATCATTACTTACTTTAACAATTATGGAAATTGTTTTGGGTATTGATAATATTGTGTTCATATCAATTCAAACCGATAAGTTACCTGAGCATCAACAAAAAAAAGGAAGAATTTTAGGTTTAGCCTTTGCGTTATTTACCCGAGTTGTTTTACTACTATCTATAACATGGGTTTTAACACTAACAAAGCCATTATTTAATGCTGCTAATTGGTTAAATTTAACAGGAAGTTGGGTAGAAAGGTTATCGTTTTCTGGCAGAGATTTAATACTACTTGTTGGTGGTTTGTTTCTGTTATACAAAAGTATTATTGAAATTTATAACATGTTAGAAGGCGAACATAAAGTTAAAGTAGGTACAAAACTATCATTTGCCCAAACTGTTATTCAAATAGGCTTATTAGATATTGTTTTTGGGTTAGATTCTGTTATAACAGCAGTTGGTATGGCTTCGCATGTAGAAATAATGATTATTGCCATTGTAATAGCTATGATAATTATGGTGTTTTCAATACACAGCATAAGTAATTTTGTAAATAAACACCCAAGTGTTAAAGTGTTAGCGTTGTCTTTTTTACTACTAATAGGCGTATCATTAATGGCCGAAAGTATTGATGAGCCCATTGCAAAAGGTTACATATATTTTTCAATGGGCTTTTCAATGTTTGTTGTTATGTTGGTAATAAGGTTAAAACCTGGTGGTAATGCAACATTATAAAAAGTTAAACCGAAATTTCAGGTAAAATAAGTAATGGTATTTTGCTGTAAAAACTAGCTTTTTTAATAACGTTTTCTTCCGTTAGCTTATAAAAAAAGTTATGTTTATGATTTATTAAAGCTAGTAATTCACTATTAGTGTTTTCAATATGATTTTTTATAGTTTCGGTTTCAGAACCTTCCCAATCTAGTTTATTAAAAACAAATTCAAAATCTTCTAAATAGCCTTGTAATTGGGTTTTGTTTATCTTTTGCGTTTCGGTTAAATAATTTTCTTCAGTAAGTTGCACCACTTCAATAACGGCTTTATGAATTAAAGCAATATTTATTAAAACTTTAAGTTCATTGCTATTAAAACCACGCTTGTAATTAGTAGAAAATACTACTTGGTGTAGCTTATTAAATTTATAGTTGCTAGGTATCACTAAAATAGGGCAGTTATTTATGCTGTTTATAAATTTAAGTGTATTAGTACCAATAAAAATTTCTTTAAGTCCGCTAGCTCCTTTTGTACCAGAAACAATCAAATCAATACCTTTCTCTTGTATTACTTTTTTTATAGCATCAAGTAGAGAACTAGCTTGCGTAATGGCTTTAAAACTGTGTTTAAGGTTGCCTTTGTTATTGTGTTTTTGAGCTAAAGCTTTAATGTTTTCGGTAACGTTGTTATCCATTTCATTAAGCCATTCTTTGTTATAATCATCACCCAATAAAATAGATTTATTACTAATATAAACTCCCAATAAGTAAAAATTAACAGGCACATTTTTTAGTAATGCTTGGGCGTAGTTTAAAGCGTTTATTGAATTATCAGATAAATCAATTGGTATAAGCACATTTTTCATAGTAATACTTATATAAATTACATTGTAACTAAGGTAGTAAAAAAACTAATTTACAATAAAAAAACACAAGAGTATTTAAGTTTACAAAGTATAAAATTCATTAAAAAAAACAGCTAAAAAAATAACAACTAATTAAAAAATAAATTACTTTTATATTAATGTTTGCCACTGGTTTTTAGGCAAGTAAAACATAATGAAACACATAGTTAAGTCTAGATTTTTGAGTGTTTGGAAGTTGTACTCAAAATGCGCTCATGGTGTGAGTAACTGGACTTTGGTTAATACTTCTTTAGCTTTTAGTATACAAGCAAAAATAAAGGCTTGTGTAACCATATTTCCTATTCTATTAAATCATAAATTACTTTTAATACCTGTTAGAATATAGGCTTAATTAGTAATTCCGTATTAAAAAATCTAGCTCTAAATAATTAGGGTTGGTAGTTATCATTACATATTTATTTAACAATTAATTTTTTTAAACAATGAAAACAATTTGCATTTTATTATTAGCATTAATATCTTTTAAAAACACAAACACTACACAAGATTTAAAAACAGCAAAAGCTATTTTTGATGGTTATGAAGATGGTACTTACTATTTTACAGATAGTGAAGATGATGAAAAATACTATTCATTTGAAAAAATTGACGAAAGTATTTTAAAAACCTATGATTTAACAAGCAAAAAATACGATGGTAAAGTTTTTAATATTACCTACAAAATAGAATCTGAAAAAGATGAATTTGATGAGTATTATGATGTTTGGGTTATTGTAAAAGTAGCTTTATTATAAAAAAGAAAAGGGTAGATTTTAAATCTACCCTTTTTAATTTAATGTTGTGCACACGAGAGGATTCGAACCTCCACGTTCTTAAGAACACTGCCCCCTCAAGGCAGCGCGTCTACCAATTCCGCCACGTGTGCTTTATTAGTGGAGCAAATATATAATATCAACTTTAAAATAAACAAATCATTTTAAGTTTAATTCTTAAAGCAGGTATGTGTAAATCATTTATTCTAGCTATTTAAACATTTGTGCTACTTAAAAGTGGTTATAAAATTTACATTTGACAATAAATTAAAACAAACTATAAATGAAACAAAATTATACGTTCACTTTATTGTTGCTTTTTAGCTTAAATATGTTTGCAAAAGATATTTATGTAGCAAAAAATGGTGATGATAGTAACCCAGGAACCATGGAGAGTCCTTACTTAACCATATCAAAAGCAGCTAGTGTTGCTGTAGCCGGAGATATTGTTTATATAAGAGAAGGAACTTACGAAGAAACGTTAACACCTGCAAATTCAGGAACACCAGGTAATCCTATAATTTTTCAATCATATCCTGGAGAAAAAGTAATTATTTCAGCAATGGAAGCCTTATCAGGTTGGACCCAAGATAGTGGTGCTATTTATAAAACAACTATTTCCTTTAATTCTCTAGGTCAAGGAAACTTTGTTGTAAATGATCAAACACCCCTAAATTTAGCCAGATGGCCAAATAAAACTAGTAACGATCCTTTTATTCTTAATTCTATAAGAAATACAGGCGGTAGTGATGGAAGCGTTGTAAATGGAGCTTATTTAACTGAAGCAACTATACCTGGAATTGATTGGACGGGTGGTGCGTTGTGGTTTTATGGAGATAGACCAGGTTCAGGATGGACAGCTTGGAAAAGAACAATAACAAGTAGTTCTGCAGGTCGCGTAAATTTTAATTTTACATCAAGTCAAGATTGGATTAGAACATTTCACCCACCAAAAGATTTAGGTGATTTCTATTTAGAAGGTGTTAAGGAGGCTTTAGATTATGAAAACGAATGGTATTTTGATGAAGCCACAAAAACACTTTATGTGCAATTACCAGGAGGCGTAGCTCCAGAAGATGGTAAAATTAACATGCGTAGAAGATTAGAAACTATCAACTTAAAAAATAAAAAACATATTCAAATAAGAAACCTTGCTGTGTATGGAGGAAATATAAATATGGAAGACACTTCTACTTGGCAACCAAATGGAAATAATAATACAACAGATATTGTACTTTATGGCCTTTCAGTGTTTTATGCAAATCACTCGCAAGGTGTTTTTGACGGTGTTCATACTGGAAAGGCTGCAATAAAAATTCAAGGTTCAAACCATGTTATAGAAAAATGTGAAGTAGCATTTGGAGCAACGTCAGGAATTGATGCAAGAGGGAATAATTTGTTAATTAAAGATAATTACATACATGATTTCGATTTTTTATCAGTCTATGATGGTCCTTTAATTATTAGAGGCATAAATAATACTTTAGTTACAAATAATACTATTTTTAATGGAGGTAGAGACGCTATCCAATATAACGGTGAAACTAATGAAATTGCATATAACAACGTTTATAAAAGTAATCGTTTAGCAGATGATTGTGCATTGTTTTATACTGTGGGGCCAAGAGAAACAGTTACCGAAATACATCATAACTGGTTTCATGATACAGATTCGCCAGGCGTAAAATATAAAGCTGCTGGTATTTATTTAGATAATAGTGCTTCAAAATATGATGTTCATCATAATGTAGTTTGGAATACAGAATGGACTAATGTACAAATAAATTGGGATGGTGCAGATATTAATATATACAACAACACTTTATGGAATGGATCAGAGGTAATGGGGGCGTGGCATAAAGAAGGCACGCAGTTTACTAATGTTAAAGTATGGAACAACTTAGGAAGTGATGATAACTGGGAGCCACAATCTGATAAACAGAACAACTTAGTAGTTACAGAAGATGTTTTTGTAAATTCTTCTGCAGGTAATTTTAATTTAAAGTCTGGCTCTTCTCCAATAGATCAAGGAAGAGAAATAACAGGTTTTACTGAAGGATTTCAAGGTGCTGCACCTGATGTTGGAGCCTATGAAAATGGAGGCGATCAATGGGTTGCAGGTATTACATGGGAGCCTTTATACGGGCCAACAGGTCAAGGATGCTATGGTTTACCAGGAGAGAATTGTGTTGTTTTTGACCCGAATGATGATGATAACGATGGTGTAGACAATGCTGATGATTTATGTCCAGACACGCCACTAGGTTCTACCGTTAATACAGATGGATGTACAGTATTTACACTACCATCAAATAACTTTAAAATAAAAGGCATTGGTGAGTCATGCAAAGGAAGTGATGATGGTATTATAGTTATAAATTCATTAGAAACCTCGTTTGATTTTACAGCAGTTATAGAAGAAACATCAGCAAGTAAATCATTTACAAGTGATGTATCATTTGAAGATTTAAGCGGAGGCTCATATACTGTATGCATTACTACCACCCAAGATGCAAACTATAAACAATGTTTTACTGTAAATGTAGATGAACCAGAAGATTTATTAGTAAGTACAAAAATAGATAATGTAAAACAGCAATTAACATTAAACTTAAAAGGTGGTAATACATATCGTATAGTTTTAAATGGCGAAGAAACACAAACTAGTTCAAGTCAAATAACGTTAAATTTATCAAAAGGCTTAAATACATTATCTGTAAAAGCAGATAAAGATTGTCAAGGTAATTTTGAAAAAATGATAACCTCATTTTCAGATGTAGCAATTTACCCTAATAGTGTAAAAGATCACTTTACAATATCATTTCCACAGGCTTTAACAAGTACTGCAGTAGTAGATGTGGTTTCTACATCCGGAAAAGTAGTAATAAGTAAAACTGTAAATCTAGGAAGTGTTTCAGCTGTAGTTGAAACTAACCAGTTAACGGCTGGTATGTATTTTGTAAAAATTCAATCACAACAAATTAATTCTCAAACCAAAATTATAAAACAATGAAACTAAATAAATATATACAAAGCGGTATCTTAATAATAGGATTAATATTATTTAGTTGCGGAGGAGGTAGTGATGATGGAGATGGAGGACCATCTGGAGGTGGTATATTGCCACCAGAATCTACAGTATTAGAGTTCCCTTTAAAAGATGAAGCATGCTATGAAGGTACTGTAATATCAGAAACCGAGAGTAGAATAACTTTTGAGTGGAGTATATCGGCAAATACTAATAATTATACAGTTGTATTAAAAAATTTAGGTACTGATGAAACCAGTGAACATGATACTGCCAATAATTCAATATCTATAACAGTTAAAAGAAATACGGCATATTCATGGTATGTAGTATCAAAATCAAATAAAACCACAACTACTGCCACAAGTGAAACTTGGAAATTTTATAACGCAGGCGAAGGTGTAGAAAATTATGCACCATTTCCAGCAGAAGTTGTAGCGCCAGCAATGGGTAGTGAGGTAGCAGCACCAGTAACCTTAAGTTGGACAGGTAGTGATGCAGATAATGATATAGCATCATATGATGTTTACTTAGGTACCAATAACCCGCCAACAACGCTACAAGAAACTACTACAAATACAAGTATAGAAAATATAGCATTAACAGCAAATACTGTTTATTATTGGAAAGTAATAACTACTGACTACAGTGGTTCTAGCTCTGAGTCGCAGGTTTTTGAGTTTAGAACAGAATAGTGTACAGTAGTATTTTTGTGTTGTCAAAAAAAATCCAGAGTTACTAACTCTGGATTTTTATTATAACTATTTTTAATTTTTAGCACTAAAAATTCATTTTAAATGTGTAAGCATGGTTGCCAGATTTTTTGGGAAGTTTAATGTGTAAACCGTCAGTTTTAACTTCAAAATCTAAATTAGCTTGTCCTCCAATAAAATCAATAGTTTTTATTGGCTTTTTTAAAAGTGTGTTACCTTGCTTAAGTGATTTTATAACCAATTCATTGCCTTCAGGCCAGTCTAGAACAATAGCATAAAGTGTTTCTCCTTTGGTTGTAAACCTAATGTCTTTTGCTGTATTATCAGCATTTTTTCGTTCACTTAAGTGTCCTTCAACTACTTTAGCATCACCTTCACCATAAATATCAAAAGTACGTGTGCCGTAAATAGCTTCGCCATTAATTTTTAACCATTGCCCCATTTCAAGTAAACGTTCTTTAACTGGCTCAGGTATTGTGCCGTCTGCTCTTGGTGTAATATTTAAAAGTACGGCACCATTTTTACTTACTACATCAACTAAAAAATCAATTAAACGATTGGTAGATTTATAATCTGGATTACTAATATGGCTCCAAGATTTCCAGTCAATAGAGTCATCTGTAAGCCAAGGAAAATCCTTTTTCTCACGCATTCTTGCGCGTTCTAAATCATATACAGCACTGCCTTTAGCAAAATCATAAAACTTATAAGTAGATACTACTTCTTGGTTTTTCTTTTCGGCCTCATTGTAATAATATTGTAAAAAACCTTTTCTGTGCTCTTCACTAATAATATCCATTTTATTATCAAACCAAACTAAATCTGGGTTATATTTATCAATAATTTCTTTAAGTCGGTTTAGCCATTCATCATTAAAAGCTTTATCAGCTACAGGGTAATACTTTTCAATGTTATTATCAATTTCATGTTTACTACGCGGCATTTTATTATCGCCTTTCTTTAATTTTGGGCCATAAAGTCCTGCATATTCAGGGTTTGAGGCATCAGTGTTTTCATCCCAAGTAGGGTACCAGCCAAATAACCATTGGCGGTGGTATGTAGCAATAAATTTCATATTTCTTTTACGAATTTCTTTTGCTAGCTCTCCCATTACATCACGCTTTGGCCCCATATCTTTGGCATCCCATTCAGTTAGGTCACTATCCCACATAGCAAATCCATCGGCATGTTCAGATACTGGTCCTGCAAATTTAGCGCCTGCTTTTTCAAATAAGTCTGCCCATTCTGCTGCGTTAAATTTTTCGGCTTTAAACATGGGGATAAAATCTTTATAGCCAAATTCATTTAAAGGGCCATATGTTTTTACATGGTAGTCATGTATTTTATGTGCTTTACCATTTTTGGCTTCGGGGTTATTTTCATCAACATACATCCAATGTGCATACCACTCGTTTTCATAAGCTGGCACACTGTATGGCCCCCAATGGCAATAAATACCAAATTTGGCATCTAAAAACCAATCTGGAGTTTTGTGTTGTTTGAGTGATTCCCAATCAGCTTCATAAGTAGCTTTAGCTTCTTTTGGGGTTTCATTAGCGTTATCTTGAGCTTTTGTTTTGTTATTACATGAAAACAATGTTGTTACAAGTAATACTATTAATACCTTATTCATGTGTTTAGTTTTTATTGATTTTCTGGATGTTCTTTTTTCTTTGCTAATAAAATATGATCGCATACTAAAACAAGTTCATCATTTTGGTTAAAAATTTCAACATGCTCATTTATGTGACCTAAATGAGGGTGTTTTGAGTCTTTTTTTTCTGAAATTGTAACAACAACTCTAATGGTATCACCAATATGTACAGGTTTGATAAAGCGCAAACGGTCATATCCTTTTGAGAAAGCTTCGGGGTTAATTTCTGTAGCTGTCATGCCAATACCAACAGAAAAAGTTAAGGTGCCGTGGGCAATACGTTGTTTAAATGGTTGACTTTTACACCATTCAGCATCCATATGATGTGGAAAATAATCGCCAGTGTGTCCTGCATGAACAACAAAATCTGTTTCAGTAATGGTTCTTCCTAAAGTTTCTCTTTTATGCCCTAAGGTGTAGTCTTCAAAAAATTGCGATTTTATATGCATATTAATACTTTTTCTAGTTCTATTAAATATTGTAATTTGGAGTAACGCCTCCGTTATTATTAGATTGATAAGCGGCTTCAACAATAGCCATAGAGTGTACTACATCTTCAACACTTGTATGTAATTCTTTTGAAGAACCTTCAACATAACGCATTAATGAGGCCATAGTGCCTACAAAAGCATCAGGGAACCATGAGCCTTCTAAAGGAACTTCTACCCATTTGGGAATTTTGCCTTCTTCAATTAAACAATATTGAAATAAGTCTGGTTTTCCGTTTGGGTAATCTAGCAATAAGCCAATACGAGCTTTTATAGCACCTTTAGTGCCTTCCCATTTAACAAAACTTTCTTGGTTTTTTTCTCCAAAATTATGATCGTGATTGGTGTTTATAATAGCACGCATAGCATCACTATAATCCATAATAGTAGTGGTTCTAGTAGACGACATTTTTTTGGCTGGGTTTTTTAAGGTTTTTGAATATACCTTTTTGGGGTTGCCTAAAAACGAACGAATTAAATCTATATAATGAATACTGTGTTGTTGAATTTCTAACCGTGGATGATTAACAACGTTTGGGAAATACTCCCATGGTGTGTAGATAGATAATCTAACTTCAAAATCATATAGTTGGCCAATTAATCCTTTTTCTATCATGTATTTTGCGGCCATTACATAAGGGGCAAAGCGCATTTGGCAATTAATGGCAGCAATTAAATGTTTTCTTCGGCAAACGTTTAAAATTTCTAATGTTTGTTCATAATAATCGCCCATGGGTTTTTGAATTAAAACGGCAGCATTATCGGGTAATAATTCTAAAGTTTTAACAAATTGATTGGGCATTAATGTTAAATCAAACACTGCGTTTTCTGGTGCATGTGCTACCATATCTTCAACTGAGTTAAACACATTTGGTATATTGAAACTTTTGGCAACATCAATAGCGCGCTGTTTGGTTCGGTTTGTTATACCAGCAACATTAAATCCTGCTTTTTTATAAGCAGGTAAGTGCGCATCACGTACTATGCCACCTGCGCCTATAATGTAAATGGGTCTGTTTTCTTTTGGTAATTCTGGTTTGTAAACTAAATCCATGATTAAATATTTTCTATTTGATTTACTTTTTCTTGCGCTTCGTTTAATATGGTTTCAATGTTTTTTGATGTGTTTATAACATCTAAAACCAAAGCATCAATAACATTAGCAATGCTAGACCAATTTGATTTTCTGGGTAAAGATTTTGTGTTTTTATGAAGTGTTTCTAATTTATGATAATAGGGTACTTCATTATTAACATCTGCATCATGCCATGTAGATTTTCGGCAGCCAATAGCGCCTTCTAGAGTAAGTAGTTTGTCATTTTCTTGGTTTACGGCAAATTTTATAAATTCATAGGCTATGTCTTTATGTTTGCTACCGCTACCAATAACATACATCCAGTAGGCGTTTAATGATGAGCCTTCTCCATTAGGGCCTGCAGGTACGTTGGCTATATCTACTTTACCTTTTACTTTTGAGGTTTCTAAAAATTCGCACATTGAAGCAAAACCAAACCAATTAACCATCATAGCTAAGTTGCCACTGGCAAAAGCCATACCTGATTTTACAGAATCAAAATCTCTGGATTTTGGGTGTATTGCATTTGTGTTTTTTAAGGCTTTACGATAAAATGTCATGCCTTCAATGGCGGCTTTTGAGTTTAGTTTTATGTTTTTATTTTGGTCAAAAAGGTCACCGCCACGTGTCCAAAGCTGTAGGCAAAAATCAAAAACAGTATTGTGCCCATCAGGATAAGCAGCAAAGGTTGTGCCGTATAAGTTTTGTTCTGGCCTGTTAAAAAACTCAGCAACTTGCATTAAATCATCCCAAGTTTTAGGAATTTCTAAAGGTTTGCCGTAAGTGCTGTAAAAATTAACACCTTCTTCAATAGATTCAAATAAATCTTTTCTGTATATTAAGCATTCGGGCCCGTCATGAAAGGGTAGTGCAACAACATTATTATTAAATTCTTGTTTGTATCGAAGCGAATGAGACCAACCGTTTGGGAAGTCTTCAGGCGGATTATTTTTTATATAAGGCGTTAAGTTTTCAATGGCATTATTGCTGTATGCTTCGGTAATCCAATCAGTATTTATAAGCGCTATATCCCAAAGCCCTTTTTTTAACCCTTCTTCTTTTAAAATGGTGTCGTATAACGGATGAAGCTCTAACGGAACAGCTTCAAGTTCTAAATCTGTACCAATTTGATAACAAAATTTATCCCATATTTTAGCAATGGCCGATTCAAAAGCATCAAATTTTCTAACCGCTATTCTGAGTTTATCTTTATTCATTATGCTTTTATCAATTCGTTTAAAATAGCTTGTGTATGTTCACCTAAAGCAGGCGAACCTAAATTAGATTTTAATACGTTTCCATCTATTTTAATAGGGCATCGTGTGGTTTGGTATTTAAAGCCATCGCCCATAACAACTTCCTGTATCATGTCTAGTACTTTAAAGCCTTCAAGTTCAAAAAGTTCATCCCAATTCATTACTTTGGCACACCATATATCTGCCGGTTCTAAAATAGATAGCCAATGTTCAGAGGTGTTTTTAGATAGTGTTTCGGCTAGTAAATCTTTAATTTCGTCTCTTTTATTATACCAACTTTCTATTTCTTGGAATGCTGTTAGTTTTTTGTTGCCTAATAATTCGCCTAAAAAAGGAATAGATCCCATAGCTAATGATAAATAGCCGTTGCTGGTTTTATAAACTCCATAAGGTGCTCCTAAATATGCGTGTGCACTGTGGCGTTTTGGGCGTAAGGTTGGTTGCCCACCATCATGATAAAATGTTGTGATAGATTCAAATTGAAAATCTAAAATAGATTCTAGCATACTAACCGATACTTTAGAGCCTTTCCCTGTTTTTATGCGGTTTAGTAATGCGGCTAAAATACCCTGGACTAAATGTCCGCCTGATAAAATATCAACAATAGCAAGACCAACAGGTGTGGGCCCATTACCTTGGTTACCATTTAGCCAAGTTAAACCTGATAACGATTGTAATAGTAAATCTTGGCCAGGTTTAGCTTTCCAAGGACCTTCAGTACCATAACCTGAAATTTCACCATATACAATTTTAGGGTTTATTTTTTTTATTGTATCATAATCAAAACCAAGTCTATCTATAACACCAGGCCGAAAGTTGTGTACTAATACATCGGCTTTTTCAATGAGCTTAAGCACACGTTGTTTGTCAGTATCATTTTTTAAATCTGCTTGAAAGCTTTCTTTATTTCTGTTGATGGCTCTAAAAACTGATGATTCACCATTTAAAATAGTGTTTGAAACATATAATTGACGACAAATATCACCTGTTTCTGGGCGTTCAACTTTTATAACTCTAGCTCCTAAATCGGCCAAACGTAGGGTTGCTGAAGGTGCTGATAAAAACTGACTTAAATCTATAATTAATATATCTTGTAATGGTTTCATGGCTTACAGGTTAAATTCTTTAATAATGGCATCAGTATGTTGGCCTACTCTTGGTGCTGGTTTTTCGGCAAATAATCGTTTGTCATTTACTCTAATTGGGCAGCGTGTGGTGTGTACTTGTTCGCCTGAAAGTAATTGTATTTTTTGGTCCCATTGTAATACGTTGTAGGCTTCATGATTTAATAGTGTTTTGTAGTCAAACACATTTGAACACCAAATACCTTCTTTTTCTAATATTTCAAGCCAATACGATGTGTTTTCAGTAATTAAAAACGACCTTAATATGTCCATAATCTCATCGCGGTTTGTAAACCATGATTTTGAGTCTGTGTACGCTGTTAAAGTTTTACAATTGAGTACTTCGCCTAGTTTTATTAAAGAGCCCATTGCCAAAGCAATATAGCCGTTTTTTGTTTTGTATACACCGTATGGAGCGCCTAAATAGGCGTGTGCAGACCCTTGTTTTGCACGTACAGGTTTTTGGTTGCCATCGTTTAAATAGGTGGTTATAACTTCAAACTGAAAATCTAGCGTAGATTCTAGTAAGCTTACTTCTACTAAAGCGCCTTGGCCTGTTTTTTCTTTTCTTATTAAACTAGATAAAATACCATGTGAAAGGTGTACACCAGTAATTAAATCGGCTAGGGCTGCACCAACTGGTGTTGGATTATCGTTTTTATTTCCAGTTAAATTGGCAAAGCCAGACATAGACTGCACTAATAAATCTTGTCCTGGTTTTTTAGCCCATGGCCCAACTGAACCATAGCCAGTTACGGTAGCATAAATTAGTTGTGGGTTTATTTTTTTAACCGTGTTGTAATCTAACCCAATTTTTTCCATAACACCTGGCCTAAAATTATGTGTCATTACATCAGCTTGGGCAATTAACTTTTTAACACGCTCTAAGTCTTCAGGATTTTTTAAATCGGCTGCGTAAGAATCTTTATTTCTGTTTACCGTATGAAAAACCAAACTGCTGCCATCTAAAAATAGATTTTTAAGGGCTATTTGTCTGCCAGCTTCACCTTTTACGGGTCTTTCTATTTTAATAACGCGCGCACCCAAATCTGCCAATTTAAGGCCTGCCGAAGGGCCAGCCATAAACTGTGCAAATTCAAGAACCGTTATACCTTCTAATGGTTTCATAATACAATTAAATTTCTAGTGATTTTTTATACAAGTCATTCAAGCCTTTAAGTAGTTTTTTTTCATTGCCACCATGCATCATATAATCTCTAATTGGTGCACCGGCTCTATCTTGAAAATACATGTGGCCATTGTACCGAGGTCTTAAAAATGCACGGTCTAGTGCTGGTAGTGTATTTTTAAAAAAGTTTGCTGTAACATTATTGGTGTGGGCATCAGTCCAGGCTTTTCTATGCCCTGGTTGGCCACCATTATCAAAGAAAATAGTTTTTTGGCAAGCTTCAGAAGCTGTGTATTCAACATATTTCATAACAGTATTGGTATGTTTTGTTTGGGCAGATACCGCTAAACCAGTGCCTCCTAAAGTTGAAATAGCACCACTACCATTAATTTCTATCATATCATGAAAATGGAGTGGTTTACGTGCATATCCATTTCTGCTATAATTTGTATAGCCATAAGCCCACGGACAATAAGCGTATTTATCGGTTTGCGTCATAGCTTCATATATTTGAATGGGGTTCCAGTTAAAAATTTCAGAATCCATTTCAACAGCTAATTCTCGTAGCATTTCTAAAGCTTGAATACCAATATTTTCGGTTACAACATGCTCTTTTGAGGTGCAAACATTTTCACCTAAATTGCAACACATCATATAAAAATTCATTAAAGTATCTTGTGGAATACCGGGCATAATAACCAAGCCTTTTTTAGCAAGTTCTAACAAATCATTATAGGTTTTAGGTAGTTTTAAACCTTTTTCAGCAAACATATCGGGTCTGCTAGAAGCTACAGGTGTTGCAGCATCAATGGCTAAAGCCCATTGGTGGCCATTAGAGGCGTAGCTTTTGTGTGAGTGCCCAACGGTGTTTTCCTCTAAATCTTTCATAAATTCCTTTGGAAGATATTCGTCTAAAGGAAGTATAACATTGTTTTTACCTGCAAAACCAGCCCATGGATGATCTATAATTAACAAATCATATCGTTTTGCTAGTTCGTCAATTGGTTCATCGGCAAATGCTTGTAACGAACGTTTTTCCCAAGTTATTGTTATGTTAGGGTTTAATTCGCAAAAGCGTTGTGCAGTGGCAACAACCGAGGTGAATCCGCGACTATGATTCCATGTAATGCCTTTTAAATGTATAGGGTGTGTACTCATTTATATGTGTGTATTTAATGACCAGTAGTTAAATCGGTTCCTAGTTTACTTCCGTAGGCTATAACTATAAAAGATATAACCAAGATAATTAAAGCAAAAACCAATGTAAAATATGTGCGTTTAGTAACTTGTTTCCATTCTTTTAAAACAATACCAACTATGTAGCTAAAGAAAATAAGCATAGACATGTGTAGTACCCAACTAGCAAATTTGAAGTTGCCCATTTGTACGTGGCCAATACCGTAAAAAAAGAATTGTCCGTACCACAATGCACCACTTAAAATAGACATGCCTAAGTTTAAGGTATAATTTTTTTTACCAATATTTTTAACACTAATAACTTCTTTTAGTGTGTTGTTTTTTAAGCCAACAATGGTAAACCAAATAAAGTTTGTAATAAATGCGCCTCCTGTTGAAAGTATTAAGTTTGCATTGCCTTCAAAATTACCTGCCCCGTACTTATTTGCTATTTCAGCAACAGGTGCGCCTACCTCTAATGAAATACCAAAAACAGCAGAAAGTACACCTGCTATTAATGTAAGTATTAAGCCTTTTTTCATATTGAAAGTTAGAGGCTCTGCGTTATTTACGTTATTATTTTTTAAATCTTTTTCTTTTCTGTAACCAGCAATACCAGAAATAATAATTCCAATAAGCGCTAAAAACATACCTAAAAAAATGATGTAACCACCTGGGGCATTAAATTTTTCAACCAATGTACCATGCATAATTAGTGGCACTATAGTGCCCAGTATGGCTGAAATACCAATAGATATTGTGTAAGTAAGTGAATACCCAATATGCCTAATTGCAAAACCGAAGCACATACCACCAAAACCATATACAGATCCTAATAGTGTAGCATTTATTAATACTTCATTGGTAGCTTCTTTAAAAACATCCATTAAATTAGGTACGGTTAAAAAACCTATTAAAAAAGGAAAAATGAACCATGCAAATGATGCTTGAACAATCCAGTACGAATCCCAAGACCATTTTTTTACTTTTTGAAAAGGAACATAACATGTTGAAGCAGCAATACCACCAACGGCATGAATAAGTGTTCCTAGAATTGGATTAGCCATATTTTTTTTAGTTTAGTTTAAATACGAAATTATATTTTATATATGAAATAAGCAAATAATTAGAATAGTTTTATTAATATTGTGTAATACTTTTTTAATATGGCAGATACAAATACTGTAAAATATAATGCACCAGCTTTAGATAAGGGTTTAGATATTTTAGAATACTTATCAAAAGAGCGTGTGCCTTTAACGCAAGCAGAGATAGCCCAAGGCATTAATAGAACACCAAGTGAAATTTATAGAATGTTGGTGTGTTTAGAGCAGCGCGGATATATTGTAAGAGGGCATAATGCAGGTAAATACAGGTTGTCATTAAAAATGTATAGTTTATCACATTCACATACACCATTTGACGAGCTTAAACGTGTAGCACATTATCCTATGCAAATGTTAAGTGAAAATACAAGGCAATCTTGTCATTTAAGTATTATGAATAATGATCAATTATTAGTAATATCACAAATGCGAAGCCCAAGTGCGGTATCATTATCTATTGAGGTAGGTACACATTTTCCGTTAACAAAAACAACTTCAGGCATGACGCTTCTTTCAATGTTAAATAAAAAAGAACGCACAAGTATTTTATCAAGAGATGTTTTTTACAAAACCTGGGAAAAAGAAAAAAAACAAACATTTCTTGAAGAAGTAGAAGCTATAAAAGAAAGGGGTTACAGAACAGCCGATAGCCAGTTAACAAGCGGAATAACAGATATTGCAATACCTATTGGTAAAAACTCTGAAGTACCGGCAGTTTTAGCAGTTTCAGTATTTACTTCAACATTACATGAAGAGTTGAACATGGAAACTATTATAGAAAATTTAAAACAAACACAAGAAGATATTAATAAGTTAATAGGAGTTTAACGTTAAAAAAAACTCATAAGTACAACGCTTTTAACCATTCGTTTTATTAAGAGCTTACCATTGCATTTAATTTTGTAATATAAAAAAATAATATTATGAAATATTTATGCGCTTTACTAATGCTTATGGCATTTCAAAATACAAATTCACAAGATTTAACAATTCCACCAAAAAAATACATAGATTCTGTTAGTTTGGAAAATGCTCCAAAACGAAAAAATAATAAGTTTCCTTTGTCCGATCAAAATAACTCAAAAAATTGGAAACTTTTAAAAGCATTATCTGATGAGTTTAACACAAAAACTTTGAATACAGAACGGTGGTACCCTAACAATCCGGGATGGAAAGGGAGAAAGCCAACATATTTTCATGGTTCAAACGTAAGTTTAGAAAATGATGAGTTAGTAATTAGAGTAAATAAGCACGGTAATGAGCAATTGCCTGAAGGTTACACCCATTCAACTGGTTTTATTAAAAGTAAAAATAAGTTTTTGTACGGTTATTTTGAAGCTGAAGTTAAGCTTATGGATGCGCCTTGGGTTTCAGGTTTTTGGATGACAAATGTAAGTAAAGATTGGTGGACAGAAATTGATATTTGTGAGAATGCGCCCGGGCTACATTATAATAGGCATGATTTAAACTCAAATATTCATGTTTTTAGAGCACCAAAAGATAAAGGCGATGTTAAAAAACATTTTTCAAGAACAAAGAAGTATTACTTTCCGTTAGAATTGCAGGCAGATTATCATGTTTGGGGTTTAGAATGGACACCAGATTTTATTAGATTTTATATTGATGGTGTATTGTTTAGAGAGGCTAAAAACACACATTGGCATCAGCCATTAGAGGTGAATTTTAATTGCGAATCTAACAAGTGGTTTGGCGCATTACCTGATGATAATAGATTAAATGGTGAATACCATGTAAAGTATTTTAGAGCATGGGAATTAAAAAAATAACATAAAAACAAAGCTTGTTTCATATTTTTTGTTGGAACAAGCTTTGTTTTAAAGATGTATTATTTTTTTAGCATTTTATAAATTTCAGCACCTGCAGCCAAAAAGGCCCCTGCGCCATAAACCTCAGTTTTGTCTGCCCACGCATTACCAGGTGCAGCACCAATTGGTTGAACATAACCAAGCATACCATCTTTAGTTATGTGGCTGCAAAGGCTACTCCAAGCTTTTTCAATATGTGGTAAATAAGTAGATTTATCAAGTAAACCATTGTTAATACCCCAAGCTAAACCAAATGTAAAAAATGATGTACCACTGGTTTCAGGCGTTGGGTATACATCTTGACTTAATAAACTCATTGCCCAATGCCCCTGAGGTGTTTGAATATCAATTAACTTTTTAGCCATTTTTAAATAAATATCTTTGAAGTATTCATATGCTTCAGAGTCCTTTTCGTATTCATCCATAATTAAAGTTAATCCTCCAAAAACCCATCCGTTACCTCTAGACCAAAATATTTTATTACCATGTGCCAGTTTTCCAATATAGCTATTGTCACGGTAAAATAAGTTCTCTTCAAAATCAAACAAATGCTGTTTTGTGGCTTCATACTCACGCATCATAAACGTTGTGTATTTACTATCATTTGTTTCATTTGCAAGTTTAGCTAATAATGGTGGTGCCATAAATAAGGCGTCGCACCACGTCCAACGTTCCAAATGTTTGTAATTATCAAGAGTAATAGGTTCTTTGCTAGGGTTATCAATAATGTAATTCATGCCTTTAATTGTTTCGGCAATCATTTCCTTGTCTCCATACTTTCTATACAGTTCAACATACATTTGTCCTACAACATGATCATCAGCATGATATTTACGCCAATGAAGTTTCCAATTTTGTTGTTCACCAATATTTTTTAACCATTTCCAGTATTTTTTATTTTTAGCTATTTCAGCATATTTTACCATGCCAACATACAATGCGCCGTTGGTCCAATCTGCAATATGGTGCGGTTTTTTTCTTCCGCTATAAGTATCTCTAAAATGATCAATTTGCCAATTAGCAACACGTTTCATTTCTTTTTTTACTGATGATGCTTTTATGTTTTGCGCGTTTACAGAGTAGCACAAAATAAAAAAGATTAAGTAACTTTTTTTAATGATGTTCATATGAAATTTAGTTTAGTTAATGCGAATATATAAAATAAATACAATCGATTGTATAATTATGATTTCAATTAAGTATTTTTAAATTTTCAATGCAAATTTATAAAAGACTTAATTGCGGGGTATTTTGTGGTTAAGTGGTTGTTTTATAGTTTTTTATATGATGTGTGTTTTTGCTGGCGCAAATATTATGCTCAATAATTACTATTATTTGAATGATAAATGGTATTATTTAAAACATATGTGATACAATTTGTAATAAAAGAAATTCAATTTTATAGTCTGTAAATAAAGTTTCATAATTATGTTAAAAAAGTCGATAGCAATTGTTTTATTAATAGCATTAACTTTCAGCTGTAATAATAAGCAAATTCCAGAGTCAAAACCTCAAAAGCCAAACATTATTTTTGTAATGTCTGATGATCATACCACACAAGCTTTTGGTATTTATGGTAGCAGGTTAGCAAGTTTAAACCCAACACCAACCTTAGATAAAATTGCTAAAGAAGGGATGATTTTTGATAATTGTTTTGTTACAAATTCTATATGTACGCCAAGTAGAGCCACAATTATTACAGGACAATACAGCCAAACAAACGGTGTATTAGATTTAGAAGGGCATATAGAACCTGAAAAGCAATATTTGCCACAAGAAATGAAAAAACTTGGTTATGAAACAGCTATTATAGGTAAGTGGCATTTAGAGCGTGAACCAGCAGCTTTTGATCATTATACAGTTTTACCAGGGCAAGGTAAATACCATGACCCATCATTTATTGTTAAAGGCAATAAACCTTGGCCACAAAATACCATACAAACTAAGGGCCACTCTAGTGATATGATTACTGATATTTCTTTAGATTGGATAAAAAACAAACGAGACAAAAACAAACCTTTCTTTTTAATGCATCATTTTAAAGCACCTCATGACGATTTTGAGTTTGCTCCACGCTATAAAGATTATTTAGAAGAAACTTATATACCAGAACCTGCAAGTTTATACAAAAACGGAAATAATGGCTCAATAGCAACTAGAGGCGAAAATGATGCCTTAATTCATGATATTGGTTCTTCAGTATCAAAAAGAAATACAATTAGGCATATGGGAATGCGCCTTTGGAGCGGACAATACACTAAAGTTTCTAACCCAGATTTTGATCCTTCAAAACGTATTAAAGAAGGCATGAGTGATAGAGATTACACACATGAAACATACCAAGAATACTTAAAAAGGTATTTACGTTGTGTAAAAGGAGTTGATGATAATATGGCACGTTTAGTGCAGTTTTTAAAAGATGAAGGTCTATATGATAATACAATAATAGTTTATACCGGAGACCAAGGTTTTATGTTAGGTGAACATGATTATATTGATAAACGTTGGATGTACGAAGAGTCTTTAAGAATGCCATTTTTTGTACGTTACCCTAAATCTATAAAAGCAGGCTCTAGAACTAATGCAATTATAAATAATAGTGATTTTGCCCCAACACTAATTGAAATGGCCGGAGGTAAAACACCAGAATACATGCAAGGTAATAGTTTTAAACCTATTTTAGAAACAGGCGAAGAACCCGAAAATTGGCAACAATCATCATACTACAGATATTGGATGCATATGGCACATGCACATGCAAATCCAGCACATTTTGGTATTAGAACAAAAAAATATAAACTTATATTTTTCTATGGAAAATATTGGGTAGATACTGATAACCCTGAAGCAGAATGGAATAAAAAAAGTTGGGGTAATAGATTCACTTTTCATACACCCGCAGCTTGGGAGTTTTATGATTTAGAAAATGACCCTAAAGAAATGAATAACCTATATAATGATCCTGCCTACAAAGATATTATAGCAGATTTAAAAGAACAATTAGCTGAAAAACGTAAAGCATTAAATGAAGAAGATGGTGATAAGTTTCCGCATATTCAAAAAGTAATTGAAGATAACTGGAATAATTAATACATAAATTTTTATGAATATCTTTTTTAAAATAACAAATGCTGTATTAACAGCATTTGTTTTGTTGTTTATTATAGCATGTAATAAAAACAATAATGAAACTAAAACAACTTCAAAACAAGAAAAATTAACTCATAAATTTCCTTGGCAAAACACAGCCTTGTCAATAAATGAGCGTGTTGATGCTTTGGTTAACGACATGACACTTGAAGAAAAGTGCTCACAAATGCTAGATGTTTGTCCCGCTATTGAAAGGTTAGATATTCCTGAATACAACTGGTGGAATGAAGCCTTACACGGAGTAGCTAGAAATGGTAGAGCAACTGTATTTCCACAAGCAATAGGTTTAGGAGCCACTTTTGATGAAGATTTAATTAAACGTGTTGGTACAGTAATTTCAGATGAAGCCAGAGCTAAATATAACGAGGCCATAAAAATAGATAACCGTAGCCGTTATGCTGGTTTAACGTTTTGGAGTCCTAACGTAAACATTTTTAGAGACGCACGTTGGGGGCGTGGACAAGAAACCTACGGAGAAGATCCTTATTTAACAAGTAGAATAGGTGTGTCTTTTGTAAAAGGTTTACAAGGCAATGATCCCAATTACATTAAAGCCGCCGCTTGCGCTAAGCATTATGCTGTACATAGTGGTCCTGAAGAGTTAAGGCATGAGTTTGATGCGGTAGTATCTCAAAAAGATTTATATGAAACCTACTTGCCAGCATTTAAGGCTTTAGTTAAAGAAGCAAATGTAGAAGGTGTTATGGGCGCTTACAACAGAACCCAAGGAGTTCCATGCTGTGGAAGCCCTTATTTATTACAAGAAATATTGAAAGACAATTGGGGGTTTGATGGTTACATAGTATCAGACTGTGGTGCTATTAGTGATTTTCATCGCTTTCATAAAGTTACCAATACACCCGAAGAATCTGCAGCAATGGCTTTAAAAGCAGGCACAAGTGTAAACTGTGGTAATGTTTATAGTGTTTTAAAAAGTGCTTTAAAACAAGGTTTAATTACAGAAGAGTTAATTGATAAGCGTTTAAAAGAAAATTTAAGTACACGTTTTAAATTAGGACTTTTTGATGCAGTAGGTTCAGGACCTTTTGATCATTTAGATGCATCTTATGTAGACTCTGATGCTAATAGAAAAGTAGCAAGAGAAGCGGCACAAAAATCAATAGTGCTTCTAAAAAATAAAAACAACATACTACCTTTAGATAAAAAAATAAAAACCTTATATGTTGTAGGTCCTAATGCTTCAAATGAAGAAGTTTTATTAGGTAATTATTATGGGTTAACAAGCAACACTCAAACCATTCTAGATGGAATTGTAGGCAAAGTAAGCCCGGGTACAAGCATTAATTATAAAGCGGGTGTTTTACCTTTTAGAAATAACGTAAACCCAATAGATTGGTCTACAGGTGAAGCAGGAAAAGCCGATGCCTGTATAGCAGTTATGGGAATTTCAGCTCTATTAGAAGGTGAAGAAGGAGAAGCTATCGCATCAAGTGAAAAAGGTGATAGAACGCAGTTAAAGTTGCCTCAAAATCAAATAGACTATATTAAGAAAATAAAGCGCCAAACAGATAAACCATTAATTTTGGTTTTAACAGGTGGCAGCCCAATTGCAATTCCAGAATTACATGATATTGTAGATGCTATTTTGTTTGTTTGGTATCCTGGTGAAGAAGGCGGAAACGCAGTTGCCGATGTTATTTTTGGTGATGTGCCACCTTCAGGAAAACTTCCAATTACGTTTCCTAAGTCTGTTGAGCAGTTACCGCCATATGAAGATTATAATATGAAAGGTAGAACGTATAAATACATGACTGAGGAGCCTTTATATCCTTTTGGCTTTGGGTTATCTTACACATCTTTTGAATATAAAAATTTAACAGTTGATGATGCATTTAATGTAACTGTTGAAGTTAAAAACACTGGCGCTTTAGCTTCCGATGAGGTTATTCAATTATATATTTCTTCACCATTAGCTGGAACTGAAGATCCAATTTTCGATTTAAAATCGTTTAAACGGATTTCTTTAGAATCAGGTAAAAGCCAAAATGTAACATTTAAATTAAATAAATTGGCTTTTAATCAATTTGATAATAATGGAAAAGAAGTATTAAGAAATGGAGAGTATACTATTTATGTTGGAGGAGCTTTACCATCACAAAGAAGTATAGATTTAGGTGCTTCAAAAGGAATAAGTACTAAGTTAACAGTAAATAAATAATTTAAACCAATAATTTGATTTGTAAAATTACCATTTCAATGTGTAAGAATATTGTAGTGATAGTTTCTCATTAAAAATTCATTAAAATTTGTAAAAATAAATATTGTGAAAAAAAGTTTCTTAATTATAATCATGGCTGTATTTGTTCAAATTGCAGCAGCGCAAAATCCTTTAGTAACCCATATGTTTACTGCAGATCCAACTGCGCGTGTTTTTAATGGTAAATTATACATATACCCATCACATGATATTGTACCGCCTGAAGGAACAGAAGCACCGCGTTTTTGTATGCCAGATTATCATATGTTTTCTTTAGAAGGTGGTAATACATGGAAAGATTATGGGGTTATTTTAGATCAAAATGAAGTGCCTTGGGGTGAAAAAAATTCCTATGGTATGTGGGCACCAGATTGTATTAAAAAAGGAGATACTTATTACTATTATTATCCAGCAAAACCAACTGATGGTTCATCGTTTAGGCGTATTGGTGTTGGTACATCAAAAAGTCCTACAGGTCCTTTTAAATGGGAAAAAAGCTATATTGATGGTGTTAGTGGCATTGATCCAGGGCTTTTATTAGATGATAACGGTAAAGCATACTTGTATTTTGGTGGTGGTAAAGAACTTTTTGTTGCACCACTAAAAGATAATATGAAAGAAATTGATGCAGCTCCTATTAAAGTAGAAGGTTTACCAGCAGGATACAAAGAGGGGTCTTTCTGTTTTAAAAAAGATGGAAAATATTATTTCACATTTGCTCATGTATTTGCTGATGAAGGTTACTCTATAGGATATGCTACAAGTGATAGTCCTTTAGGGCCGTTTGAATATCAAGGAAAAATAATGGATAATATAGCAAACGGTACCAATCATCACTCTGTGGTTAACTATAACGGACAGTGGATTTTATTCTATCATTTTTGGCAAGTAAGTGGTTATAATAAACTACGTTCAATGTGTGCTGATTATATGGAGTTTAAAGAAGATGGTACTATAAAAAAAGTGAAACCAACAATGCGCGGTATTAATTCGCCAACAATTGGTGAAGAAATTCAAGTAGATAGGCATAACGGTATAAAAGGAGCTGAAACTAGTTTTGTTAGTGGAGATGAACCTTTAGGTTGGATGGTAACCAACACCAGAATGATGAGTACTGTACAATTTAATAGTGTAGATTTTGCCGATGGTTCAGCAAAAAAAATGCAAGCCAGAGTTGCTTGCGGACAGCGCATTGGACATTTTGAGGTTAGAATAGGAAATCCAAACGGAAAGCTAATAGCAAAATTTCCGATAAAAAATACAGGAGGCTGGAGCACTTGGAAAACTATTGAAACTCCATTGCTTGAAAATATTACTGGTAAGCAAAATATAGTTGTAGTATTTCATTCAGATTGGGGATCAACAAAGGCCGTTAATTTAAATTGGTTAAAATTAGTTAAGTAACATGAAAAATTTACACATAGCTTTAATAATTTTAGCTTTTTCTTCATCGTTATTATTTGCACAACAACCCAACGTTATTGTTGTATTAGCCGATGATATTGGAACGGGCGATGTTTCATATTACAGGCGTATGCATTCTAACAATATAATTGTTGAAACCCCTACGCTAGATAAACTTTCAAAAGAAGGCATCATTTTTACCGATGCACATTCGCCAGCAGCCTTATGTGCACCTACACGTTATGCGGTTATGACGGGCAATCACTGTTACAGAAGCTATGCTCCTTGGGGAGTATGGGGAAGTTATCAGCCGTCTCCAATAAAAAAAGACCAATTAACTTTAGGCAAACTAATGCAAAATGCAGGCTATAAAACATCGTTTTTTGGTAAATGGGGATTTGGGATGGATTTTGGTAAAAAAGAAAACCCCAATGAGGTTTATAGAAGCCCTAGAAAAGAACACGAAACAGATGTTGATATTACTAAGGTTTTAGATAAAGGCCCAGTGCAAAACGGTTTTGATTACAGTTATATGTATCCTGCTGGTATTCAGGCAGAGCCCTATGCTGTTTATGAAAATGGTATAATGACACCTTTAGGAAAAGATTCTGAAATTGTATTAGTTACCAAAGAATATGGTAAACAACGCGGCTTTAAACTTGATAAAAAAGAAGGTTTAGGTGATAGTAATTGGAATCCTTATAATGCAGGTAAGTTATTAGTAAATAAAGCGGTTAGTTTTATTGAAGAAAACGCAAATAAAAGTAAACCCTTTTTTATGTATTACTGTTCGCAAGCGGTACATAAACCGCATACACCATCAAAACAATTACATGGTAAAAAAGTGGCAGGTACTACACCATCAAACCATTTAGATATGGTTAAAGAGCTTGATATTCAAATGGAAATGATTGTTGAAACATTAAAAAAACAAGGTGTTTATAACAATACTTTAATAATTTTTACCTCAGATAATGGCGGGTTATTGGTAAAAGAAACTTTGCAATCTGGTCATAACTCAAGTAGTATATACAGAGGTGGTAAAAATCAAGCTTATGAAGGAGGTACACGTGTGCCATTTATTGCTTGGTGGCCAAATCAAATTAAAGGTAAGCAAATTTCTAATGAACCTGTTTTGGGTATAGATGTAATGGCTACTTTAGCTGCTATTACAAATCAAAAATTAGAAGAAGGTGAGGCCTTAGATTCTTCTAATTTATTTCCTATTATGAAGGGAGAAAAAAATATAAATGCGCATGAGTTTTTAATCACGCAAAGCGGAACAAGTAAGTGTGGAATGATTACCCAAGATGGTTGGAAATTAATTATTAAGTTTGATAAAAAAGATAAAACAGACGCAACAAGAACTCCTATTGCACTTTTTAATTTAAACGAAAATATTTCGGAAAAAGAAGCAAAAAACTTAATTGATAATCCTAAATATCAACATAAAGTTAAAACACTTTTTAATACGTACAATAAAACAAGAGATAGTAAAATAAAAACAGGAAACTTTTAATAGAGTTTCCTGTTTTTTATCTTTTAATTCTTTTTTTAGTTTAAAAAGAAGTTATTCTAAAATACGCTCTAACCAGTTTTCAGCTAAACGTGGCCACATTTTAGCAGCCATATTTCCTGGGCGTAAGCCATAACCATGTCCGCCATTTTGAATAAAATGCAAATCTACTGGTATTTTATGATCTCTTAAAGCAGTTGTTATAACCAAAGCGCTATTTCCGTAAGGGTCATCAGCAGTAGCAAAAATAAAAAACGGAGGTGCGTTATCTGGTATTTTAATTTCGGGTGTTAAACTTCGGTTTTCACCTCTATCTAAATATGCCGGATATATTAATACAGCAAAATCTGGCCTGCTCGAAATATCATCAGTATCATCAACTTTTGTATATGTGTTTGAAGTAAAAAGTGTGGCCGCACGCGCGCTTAAACTTCCGCCAGCAGAAAACCCTAAAACACCAATTTTATTAGGGTTTATGTTATAATTATTGGCATTATTTCTAATTAACTTAATAGCACGTTGTACATCATTTAAAGCGCCTAATTCATTTTGTGGTACTCTGTAATTTAAAACAAATGCAGTATAACCTAAGCTATTAAGCCATTGGGCAACTTCGCTTCCTTCTAAATTAATTGAAAGTACATTGTAGCCGCCACCAGGGCATATTATTACTGCACCTTTATTTTTATGTGCTTTTATGGGTTTAAAAACTAAAAAATCTGGATTTGTTACTTTTGAAATTCTGATAACATTATTTTTAGTATTGTTTGATATTTCGTGTACTTGTTTTGGTGCTGTTTCATTTGGCACTTTATTTGGCCACAAAGGAATTGATGTTTTTTGTGCCATTACTATTTGTGATACTAAGAATGATAAAATTAAAAAACGTTTCATAAAATTATTTTGTTTCAATTGAAATTGATGTACTTTCTAAATTATCAGATGATGCTTTAATATGTATGGTTCCGGCAGTTTCAGTAGATTTTACAACCAATAAACATTTACCGCTAAAGGCTTTTCTATGTGGTACCCTAAATGATGCCATTGATGTTTGATCTCCGTTACCAACAGCTGCCAAAGTACCTTCACCTTTAATATCAAAATTTATTAAATTATTGGCTTTGGGGCAAATATTACCATTTTCATCTAAAACTGTAATGGTTATGAATGATAAATCTTCGCCATTGGCAGTAATAATACTTCTGTCTGCTTCTAACTTAATTTTTGCAGGTTTGCCTGCTGTTTTAATTTCTTTAGTAGCAGCTTCTTTTCCATTTTTATAAGCAACCACTTTTATAGAACCGGGTTGGTAAGGTACATTCCAAGATAAACGGTATTTAGTTTTATACATACCTTTTTCAAAATGATGATATTCAGAAGGTATTTCAGTAAAATCTTTTCCTTTTACTTTTTTACCATATGATTTTCCGTTTACAAATAGTTCAACTTCATCGCAATTGGTGTATGAATAAACCGGAATTAATTTACCTTCTTCACCTTCCCAATTCCAATGTGGTAATACATGAACCATAGGCTTGGTTGTCCATTGGCTTTGGTATAAATAGTATCTGTCTTTTGGGAAGCCACATAAATCTACAGGCGCAAAATATGATGAGCGCGAAGGCCAATCATCATTCCAATATCCGTTAGTTGAATTATCTCTTCCTCCATAGGGTGTTGGTTCTCCTAAATAATCAAAACCTGTCCATACAAATTCACCTAAAGAATTTGGGCTTTGTGTTTGTGCATCAAACTCAATATCTGGTGCGTAAGCCCATGGTGGTCCAACAGTAACATCATAACTAGAAACGTGGTTGGTTTCATGCTTTTCTTTAAATTCAATGGGTAAATGGTAAATACCACGGCTACTTGTTTGCGATGAGGTTTCAGAGCCGTAAACAATCATTTCAGGATTTTCTTCAATTATTTTAGAATAGGTAGTTGGCCAATAATTCATACCAACAATATCAACATAATTGGCAAGTTTGTTTACAAAAGGAGCAGGGTAGTAGTTAAAACCTATAGTTGTTGGTCTTGTATTATCTTGGTCATGACAAATATCGGTTAGGTGTTTTGTTAATTTCCAACCATCTTTTTTTCCTTGTTCTAAAATTTCGTTACCAATACTCCACATAATAACTGATGGGTGATTTCTATCGCGTTTAATCATATCACGTAAATCTTTTTCATGCCATTCATCAAAGTATTTGTGGTAACCGTTTGGGACTTTGCCTATTTTCCATTCATCAAAAGCTTCATCAATAACAACAATTCCTAGCTTATCACAAACTTGTAACATTTCAGGTGAGGGCGGGTTGTGGCTTGTACGTAATGCGTTTACACCCATACTTTGCATAATTTGCATTTGGCGTTCAGTGGCTCTGTAGTTTACGGCAGCACCTAAAGGACCTAAATCATGGTGCATGCACACTCCATTAAAACGTACTTTTTTACCGTTTAATAAAAAGCCATCTTTTGTGTTAAATTCAATAGTTCTTACTCCAAAAGGTGTGGTATATTCATCAACAATTGTGTTATCAATTTTTATTGATGAATGTGCAGTGTACAAATATGAAGCGTTTATACCCCATAGTGTAACATTAGATATCTGAGATATGGTAGAAACTACGCTTTCAGAATTTGCTTGTACATTGGTTTTTGATGTTTTTGTAGCTACAACGGTACCGTTTTCATCTTTAATAACGGTTTCTAAAAGTGCATTAACAGTTGAGTTTGAACTGTTTTTAATGGTTGTTTCTATGTTAACTTCGGCGTTTCCGTTTTCAACTTTAGGAGTAGTAATATAAGTGCCCCATTGCGGAATATGAACGGCGTTATTAATTTTTAACCGTACATTTCTGTATATACCAGCACCGGCATACCAACGCATAGACAAATCTTCAGGGGCTAAACGTACAGCAATAACATTGTTACCACCAAAGTTAATATGCTTTGTTAAATCAAACTCAAAACCTATATAACCATATGGTCTTTCTCCAATGTATTTTCCGTTAAGGTAAACTTTGGCATTACTCATGGCGCCATCAAATTCTATGGCTACTTGTTTGCCTTGTAGTTCTTTTTCAATGGTAAAATGTTTTCTGTACCAACCAATACCATGCACAGGTAAACCACCTGTACGGGCATTGTATTTACTATCAAAAGGACCTTCAATAGACCAATCGTGTGGTAGGTTTACTTGTTGCCAATTACTATCATCAAAATTAATAGTTTCAGCATTTACAATACTATCTTTTTTAAATAGCCATTCTTTATTAAAATCAGAGTCTTTAATGGCTTCATTTTTATTAGTTTCAGATTTACACGAGACACATAAAAATGTGAAGTTAATTATGAGCAGTAAGGTGTTTAGTTTTAAAACGTTCATGTGTAAAATAATTTAGTTTACTTTTTAAATAAAGTTATAATGTTTAGTTTTCAGTTTTTACAGTAGTTAAAACTGAACATTTATTGTACTTATATGGTTAAAAGTAGTAGTTGATTGAATTTAAATATGAGAATTTAGCAATGGTGTTACAGGTTATTTTGAATAATTTAAAATGCTTATAATGTTAAAAATTAATTTTTTGAGTTAGTCAAATACTAATAGTTAGTCAGAAAAAAGCCTTCTACAGGAAAACTAGAAGGCTTTTGTTTTTATAAATTTATTATTGAAGTTAAATCTAACGGGTCATTCATATCTTTTTGAAGCGTAACCAAATCATTAAACAGTGATTTTACTTTTTCTTTATACGCATCATTATCGGCTAAATTATTCATTTCTTCAGGGTCTTTATTCATATCAAATAACTGAAGTTTTTTAATTTTAGGGTATATAATTAGCTTAAAACCATCTTTTCTAATCATGCGTTGCAAATCAACATAACCATTGTATATGGCATTGTAATTACTAACGTTTTGTTTGCCTTGGGCTAAATTTAAGATACTATTGAAAAACACATAGTCTGGTTTTTCAATATTGGCTAATTCAAGGCTAGTAGCCATAGCGTCTTGTAAATAAATATCGGCATTTACTTTTTTATTTTCAGGAATGTCTGGACCCATTATCATAAAAGGAGCTCTAATACTATGGTCATATTGAGATTGTTTACCAATTAAGCCATGTTTTCCTATTGCTAAACCATGATCTGCAGTAAAAATAATGTAGGTATTATCCATTTTTCCTGTAGCTTCAAGCCTATTAATAATTTTACCAATTTGAGTATCTAAATGTGTAATTATAGCATAATATTCTTGTATATGTTTTTTTGTGGCATACTCAGTTCTAGGAAATGGTGCTAAAGCTTCATCTCTTAAATTAGGCCCACAACCCATATCATCTTTAAACGGGTATTCTGGTTGCCAACTTTTTGGTAAGCTAATATTTTCTAAAGGATACATATCAATGTATTCTTGAGGAGCTTGCCTAGGGTCATGTGGGGCATTAAATGCCAAATACATAAAAAATGGATTTTTGCTTTTTTCAGCGTTTTCAATAAAACCTATAGCATCATCTTTTAACACCTCGCTCCAGTGTTTGCCACCTTCCCAGAAACCACCAAATTTAGGATTTGATGGAGACCAAGTTGTATCATTTTCACTTAAAGGCCTATTGTAGCCTATAGGCATTAAAGTTGCCGGATCTGTATCAGTACCTTCAATAGCTTTAAATTTTGCTACTTGTTCGTTGTGTTCCCAAGCATCATTAGGCATGCCGGGTCTGGTGTGTTTTACGTTTTGAAATACATTGTTTGCTTTAGCATCAATATGCCATTTACCAGTCATGTAGGTATCATAACCAGCGTTTTCCATTAATTTACCCCAGGTTTTATCTAGTTCTTTATTGTTTATCCAGTTTTGTCTGAAATTATTAACATTCCAAACAGTTCTTCCAGACATGATCATGGCTCTTGAAGCTGCACAAATAGCACCATTCCAGGCGCCCATGTTGTAGGCGTGTGTAAAGGTGGTGCCTTGTGTTACTAGTTTATCTAAATTTGGAGTTATAATTTCGTTATTTCCTAAAGCATTTATGGCAGAGTAGGTCATGTCATCTGCAAAAATGAAAACAACGTTGGGTTTTTCTTTAGAAGATTCATTTTTTTGCTTGTTACAAGCAACAATACATAATAGCAAAAGAGCTAAAAGAAGTTTTTTCATTTTAGTTTGATTAAGTCTGGTTTTTTACCTTATAAAAATAGCTAAAATGTGTAGGAACAAAGTGTAAACTATGTTCATAATTAAGTAATAAATGATTTTATTTGTCTTCTTTTTTAGTGTTTTCAGCCTTTTTTTGGTTTTGACTAACGTATTCACTTGGTATAACACCAAATTGTTTTTTAAAGCATTTTGCAAAATATGATGCAGTGTTAAAACCTGTCATGTACATAATTTCTTTTACTGAATAATCACTTTGTTCAAATAATTGTACGGCTCTTTTTAGTTTTATGTTTCTAATGAATTCACTAGATGATAGGCCTGTAATTTCTTTAAATTTTGAATATAAGTTACTACGGCTATAGCCCATTTCTTTTACAAGCATTTCAACATTAAAGTCTGTATTCATCATATTATCTTCAACAATACTAATGGCTTTTTGTAAAAATTGTTCATCCATTGAAGTTACAGTAACTTCTTTTGGTTTTAAACTTATATCTCGGTTAAAGCGTTTTCTTAAATCTTCTCTGTGTTTTATAATATTTGAAATTTTAAGTTCTAAAAGTTCAATATCAAAAGGTTTTCTAATGTAACCATCGGCACCTATTTTTCTACCTTCAATTTCAGTTTCTTGTGAAAGTTTGGCAGTTAGCATAATAACAGGTATATGGCTAGTTTCTTTTTTAGTTTTTATGTTTTTACACAAACCAAAACCATCCATTTCGGGCATTACAATATCTGTTAAAATAACACTTGGCATGAGTTTGTTGGCTAATTCAACACCCATGGCGCCATTATCGGCTTCATAAATTGTATAATTTTTGCTTAAGGCTTGTTTTATAAATTTTCTTATATCGGCATTATCATCTACAACCAATAGAATTGGAAGTGTAGATTTGTTTAATGATAAGTTTTGATCAATAAGCTCGTCATTAATACTAATTGCTGCAGTTTCGGCTTCCGATGAGCGTACATAAAAATCTACATCTTCTTTATCTTTTAATGTTATTTCAGGTAAATCTTCGTAAGCTTTTCGTTCCATAGGAAGTTTTACTGTAAACACTGTTTCAATGTTTGGTTCACTTTGAATATCAATAGTTCCTTGGTGTAAGTCAACTAAACTTTTTGTGAATGATAAACCTATGCCAACGCCTCTTTGTTTTTTCTTTCCGTCTTTATTGTCTGTATAAAAACGTTCAAAAATATTTTTAATTTTTTCTTCATCAATGCCAGAACCACTGTCTGTAACTTTAATAACCACGTGTTTTTGGTCATCAATAAAAATATTTATTTTAATGGCACCGTGCTGTGGTGTAAATTTAAAGGCGTTTGATAGTAGGTTAGACATTATTTTTTCCAAAGCTTCATGATCAAACCAAGACATAATTGGTTCTTCGTTAGCTATTAAAGTGAAATCTATATCTTGTTTTTTAGCTAAAAACTGAAAAGGTTCTGTAATTTCTCTTACAAAATGTACAATGTTACTTTTTCTTAATACTAAACGCATTTTTCCTTGGTTTACTTTTCTGAAGTCTAAAAGCTGATTTACAAGACGTAACAGGTATTCTGTATTTTTTTGCATAAGCCCATATTGTTCTTGCACTGTTTTTTGATCTATTTCATGACCATGTTTTTGCAAGTATTTTAAAGGGCCTTTTATTAAGGTTAATGGTGTGCGGAATTCATGCGAAATATTGGTGAAAAACTCTAGTTTTACGCGGTTTAACTCTTCGTTTTTTTCTTTTTCAATATACTCTAACTCTAACTGGTGTTTTTTAGTGGTTTTAATAATTGTAAACCTACGATACATTAACAGAATACCAATTATAAGTGCACTGTATAGAAAATAAGCAAGGTTTGATTGCCAAAAAGGAGGCAAAATACTAATTTTTAATTGTGTTGGGTTGGTATCCCATACGCCATCATTATTTGATGCTTTTACTTTTAAGGTATAGTTACCTGATGCTAAGTTTGTGTAGGTAGCAAAACGTTTTTTTGAGTTTGTATACACCCAATCAGTATCAAAACCTTCAAGCATATAAGCAAACTTATTTTTTCTTGGTGCAGCATAATGGAGTGCAGCAAATTCTATAGAAAAACTGTTTTCATAGTGTTTAAGCTCAATGGCGTCAATATTGTTAATGTCTTTATTAAACAATATGCGTCCGTTAACTTTTTCGCCTATGTTAATTTGTTTATTTGATATTGAAAAGTTTGTAATAATGGTATTGGCTTCAATGGTGTTATTTGTAATATTTTCGGGGTAAAAGGCATTAAATCCATTTACACCTCCAAATAAAAGTTGGCCGTTGGCTCTTTTTACACAGGCTAATTCTTGAAATTCGTTGCTTTGAAGTCCATCATTTACATCATAATTTTTAAAAGTTTCTTCTTTAGGATTAAATTTTGAGAGACCTTGGTTAGTTGATATCCATAAGTTACCTTCATTATCTTCTAAAATGCCTTTTATTACATTGCTTGGTAGACCTTCGGAAACAGAGTATGCTTTAAATGTAGGAGCTTTGTTTTTGTTTCCTGGTATAAGTTTATTTAAGCCACCACCAAAGGTGCCAAACCAAAGATCACCAGATTTACTTTCATAAATAGAAAGTATGTAGTTATGGCTTAAGCTAGTATCATCACCAGGAATATTTTTAAAAACTTCAAATTTAGGGTCTTTTTTTAAAGCTTGTTCAGGGGTTAATTTACATAAACCATTACCTGTTGCAAACCATAAATTGCCTTTAGTATCTTCAAAAATATTTCTAATTATATTGTTTGATAAGCTGTAAGGATTGTTTTTGTTATGGCGTAAATTATCTTTTTTGTAGGTGTTGGTGTTTTTGTAATATGCCCACCTGTGTATACCGCCACGGTAAGTACCAATCCAAATATTTTTATATCTGTCTTCTATGATTGAAAAAACACTATTTTTAACTTCAGTAGTACTTTTAAAATCTGGGTCTTTTATTTTTTTTGAAGGATTGCTAATATCTAAAAAAAGCAGACTAGGAAAATCTTCACCGCCAATTAACAAGTGTTTTTTATTTAAATAGTTTATTTCAGCAATCGCAAAAGGTTTTTTGATTATATTGAAATTTTGATACCCAGTGTATAAGTTAGATACATTATTTTTTGGTAACATATTTAACCCTCCGCCTTCGGTTCCAATCCAGAGGTTACCATTGCTATCTTCATACATAGATCTAATTTTGTCATAGCTTAGGCTTTTAGGGTCTAATGTTTTTTTTATGTGATGAAATTGCTTTCTATCAGGGTCATATTTGTTTATTCCACCACCATTTGTGCCTACCCATATTATACCAGTTTTATCTTTGTATAGAGATTTAATTATGTTTTTACTTAAACTATACTGATTTCTAGGATCATAAGTGAAAGTTTTTTGTAGAGTAGGAATTTCAGTTTGATTATTGTTAATAAAATAATTCAAGCCATTATTTGTACCAGCCCAAATATTATTTCCATCTGCTAACAAACAGTTTATAGGGTTACTTTTAACATATACAACGTTGCTGTTGGGTAAATTTAAATCTAATATGTACATACCCCAAGAAGAACCAATAATAAGTCTACCAAAATTATCTTCGCAAATACTTCTAACAGAGGTGTTTGTGTTTAGTCCTATTTCGCTATTAACAACTTTTAATTCAAAGTTATTTTCATGATCTATTAAAACTTTGCTAAGGCCTTGTATAGAAGCTGCCCATATTTGGCCTTTACTATCTTCAAAAATTTGATAAACCTCTTTTATCTCAATATTTTTAAATCTAGCATTTTCATTATCAATTGGTTTATTTAAATCTAAGAGATTTAACCCTGTTGGAGTTCCAATCCAAAGCCTATTTTTTGAATCTTTAAAAATAGAACTTATATGGTTATTGGTTATACTTTTAGGGTTTTTATCATCATGTGTAAAGTGAAAAAACTTATTTAAAGCTTTATCAAAATAGTTAAGGCCATTACCGGTAGTGCCAACCCATAAATTCCCTTTGTTGTCACCAGTAATAGTATAAGTTAAATTACTATTAATGCTGTTAGGGTTGTTTCTATCTGGGGTATAAACTGTAAAGTTGTAACCATCATACTTGTTAAGGCCATCATGTGTTGCAAACCACATAAAACCTTCTTTATCTTGATATATACTGTTTACATCATTTTGCGATAAACCATCATTAGTAGTAATATGGTTAAAATATATTGAGTTTTGGGCATTAAGTTTGTTAACACCTATAAATAATACGAATAGATATACTAGGGCTACTAATTTTTCTTTTAACATGCAATAAAAATACTAGATTATCTTTTTTTCCCAAAGTTACTATTAAATAATGATTAAATAATTACTTAAAAAAGCGAAATTATAGAAGAGAGTGTGAAAATAATTAGAAAATATAATAAAAAAACCTTACTAAATATTAGTAAGGTTTTTGAAATTTAAAAAGTGACCGGGCTGGGGCTCGAACCCAGGACCCTCTCCTTAAAAGGGAGATGCTCTACCAACTGAGCTACCAGGTCATTTTTTTTAGCAGCCAACATGTTGTTGTTTGCGGGTGCAAATATATAACCTATTTTTAATTAAACAATACTTTTTTTGAAGAAATTTTTGTTTTTTTGCACAGCGAAAGCGTATGTTTTTAATAATCAATTTATAACGTAAAAAATGATTCTTGTTTTAATTGGGTATATGGGCTCAGGAAAGTCGTCAATTGGTAAAAAATTAGCCAAAAAGTTAAATTATGATTTAATAGATTTAGATGATTTTATAGAAGAAAAGGAAAAAGCAACCGTAAAAGAAATTTTTGAAAACAAAGGTGAAATATATTTTAGAAAGAAAGAGCAAGCTTATTTACAAGAACTTTTAAGTGCAGATAAAAACATTATTTTGTCATTAGGAGGTGGTACACCTTGTTTTGGAGATAATATGGAGCAAATTTTAAAAGCAAATAATACATTAAGTATTTATTTAAAAGCTTCAATACCAAAATTAGCCAAAAAGCTAATTAAAAAGAAAGCTACACGCCCATTAATTGCTCATATTGAAACAGAAGAAGCCTTAACTGAATTTATAGGGAAACATTTATTTGAAAGAATACCTTATTATAGTAAAGCAACGCACCATGTAATTACCGATGATAAATCAAAAAAAGAAATAACTAAAGATGTTTTAAAACTACTTTAAAAGCGCTTCAAAGGCGTTGTCTTTTAAAGTAACATCAATATGCTCATGTAAAGATGTAGATAAAGAAATACCTTTAAAATCGGCTTTTACAGGATATTTTTTATGGTTACGGTTAACTAATACCGCTGTTTTAAATTGTTTTAAAGGTACATTTAAAAAATGCTTAACACCGTAAATTAGGGTAGTGCCAGAGTTTAAAACATCATCAACTAGTACTAATGATTTGTTTTTATAATCAGCTTCAGTAATTGATGTTTTAATTTCAGACTGCGGATTTTTTTTATCAATAATTACTTTGCAAAGTACAGGCTTTATGTCTGATATATTTTCTAATTCAGTTTTTAATTTTTCGGCAAACACATAACCATTTTTGTCAATACCAGCTAAAACAACTTCATTTTCATCAACATTGCTTTCGTAAATTTGAAATGCAATACGTCTAATTTTATGTTCAATTTGTGTATGGTTTAAAATAACGTTGGTATTAACAGTCATAATTATCTAAATTCTGAAAAAATAAAGCATAAAATTACTCATTTTTAAAATATAAGTATAGGTTTCAAACTAAAAGAATTTATTAAAAAATTATTCTTCAGTATCAGTAGTATAATCGTCAATATCACGTCTGTCTTTTTTTGTTGGCCTACCTGTGCCTTTTTTACGGTAGTAATCTTTTGAGTATTTTAAAAGTTCTTGGGCTTCAAAGGCTTCTTTTGGCGTAGTGTCAGTTCTGTAAATATCTACCAATTTAGCACCAACTCTGTTTGGCGGCAAATCATTAACCTTTAAGCTATAATTAATTTGGTTTTTTCTAACTTCAATTTCATCAAGCGGATACACCTCTCGGCTAGGTTTTACAACATCTTGGTTTACACGTACGTGTCCCTTTTTGCAAGCTGTTGTTGCCAATGATCGGGTTTTGTAATACCTAACACACCATAAATACTTGTCAATTCGCATATAATTATTACTAAAACTACGTTAATGTTATTGTGCAAGATTGTATTAAAATTGTATCTTGCGCGTCAAAAATACACATAATATAATGTATTTAAATACAAATTATGCGTTGTTATACTTACTAATTTAAGTTGAAAATAAAATTGTTTATGAAATTAGAAAAAATAAGCCTGTTAATTTTTTGTGTGGCATTATGTATGTTTTCTTGCGGAAACGACGATGATGGAACTACTGATGTTGAAATAGTTATTAGAGATAGAAATGAACAGCAAGTTATTGATAATAATTCTTTAATAGAGTTTTTAGAAACACATTATTACAATTCTGATGTTTTTGAAAACAATGCAAATGCAAGTATTTCAGACTTAGTAATTTTACCACTAGCCACCGGAGAAACTGTACCTAATGGTTATACATTATTAAAAGACGCCGTTGGAGTTTCTAGAAAAACCACTTTTGCAGATACAGATTATGAATTTTATGTATTGGTTTTAAACGAAGGAGGTGGTGATTTTAAACCTAGTTTTGCCGATAATATTTTAACAACTTACCAAGGCTATACTTTAGATGATAATTTAAACGATATAACTGATGCTTTTGATAGCAAAACAACCCCAGATACGTATTTTGGATTAATAGATTTAATACCTGCTTGGAGACGAGTATTCCCTATGTTTAACGTTGCTAACGGATATGTTGATAATGGCGATGGTACAGTTAACTTCAATAATCCAGGAATGGGAGTTATGTTTATACCTTCAGGTTTAGCGTATTTTCAAGAAGCCAGAACAGATCTACCAAGCTATTCGCCACTAATTTTTAAGTTTGAACTCATTCATGCTATAGAGTTAGACCATGATGGAGATGGTATTCCTTCTTATTTAGAAGAGTTATCTGGTAACCAAGAATTTAATATTAACAGTGAAGCTGGCGTTTTTGATGGTGATGATACTGATGAAAATAGCATACCCAACTATTTTGATACAGATGATGATGGTGATGGCGTTTCAACAGCTACAGAAATTAGCGAACTTTTTGAAATTAAAAAATATAATGAACCAACAAAAGCAGCATTAGAAGCTTTAACTTTTGCGGCTAATGAAAAATTAGTACATATTGTAGAATTAGCCAATGGCACATTTACAGGAACAACAATTACAGCTGCAGATACTGATGGTGATGGTATTTTTGATTATTTAGATGCCGATTAATTTTTTAAATAAAATCACAATAAAAAAACCTCGCTTTTATAGCGAGGTTTTTTGTTTTTAATAATGTATGTATTATAAAATTATAGATAAACTTAAAATTAATTGATCTGGCCTAGTATCTAACCTATCAGCATTAATACTATTGTTTTGTAAAAATGTAGCTTCGTTTTTATTAAAACCACGTTCGTACCTTACATCTATACCCACTTTATTAAAGTTTAAACCAATACCAAAGTTAAGGCCTACAGAAAAATCATTTTCAACATCTTTAATAGTAACACCATCAAATTCAGTATCTAAAATATACTGAAATGAAGGCCCTCCAAAAACACTAATAGGGCCTAAAACTTTTGCACCAACAAGTAACGGAGCATCAAGTTTTTGCATGCTAAAGTCATCATCATTATAATCACTTTTAGTACTGGTGTAAACAACCTCAGGTTTAAAGTAAATTTTCTCACCAATTTTACCAAACACACCAATGTGGTAGCCAATATTGCGGTCTGGGTTTTTAGAGTTATTACTAATAGATTCAAAATACTTACCATTAGCATTATAATTTAACCCGCCTTTTAAACCAAAACCTGTAGCAGTTTGAGCTATACAAGTAGCCGATGAAATTACAATTACCAATAGTGCTAAAACTTCTTTTTTTAAAAATTTCATAATTGTTCGTTTTTTAAGATTTGCTTAACAATAACAAAAACGTTGCCAAAACTAATTTATTTTCTAATTAGGTATTCAAAATATACATTATAAAATAATTAATAGCTAGTAAAATTAAAGCTTCACAATAGTTATAATACGTTAAAATATAATTTTAGAAAAAAAAAATATGTAGGTTTGCCAACTGAATACAAAGTATAAAATGAAGTTTACATTAAAAGCACAAGACCCCAAAAGTAAAGCAAGAGCAGGAGAAATAACTACAGATCATGGGGTTATTCAAACACCAATATTTATGCCCGTTGGCACAGTTGCAACCGTTAAAGGTGTGCACCAGCGTGAACTTAAAAATGATATAAACCCTGATATTATTTTAGGTAATACTTATCATTTATACTTGCGTCCGCAAACTAAAATTTTAGAACAAGCCGGCGGTCTTCATAAATTTATGAATTGGGACCGAAATATTTTAACCGATTCTGGAGGCTACCAAGTATATTCACTTTCAGCTAACAGAAAAATTAAAGAAGAAGGTGTTAAATTTAAAAGCCATATTGATGGTAGTTATCACACATTTACACCAGAAAATGTTATGGAAATTCAGCGTAGTATAGGTGCCGATATTATTATGGCTTTTGATGAATGCACACCTTACCCATGCGATTATAACTACGCAAAACGCTCAATGCACATGACACACCGTTGGTTAGATAGGTGTATAGCTCATTTAGAAAAAACACCTTTAAAATACGGCTATAACCAAGCGTTTTTTCCAATAGTGCAGGGAAGTACATATAAAGATTTACGTATTCAATCGGCTGAATATATTGCAAATGCAGGAGCCGTTGGTAATGCCATTGGAGGTTTATCAGTAGGTGAGCCTGCCGAAGAAATGTACGCCATGACCGATGTTGTTTGTAATATTTTACCAGAAGATAAACCTCGTTATTTAATGGGCGTTGGTACACCAATCAATATTTTAGAAAATATAGCGTTAGGTGTAGACATGTTTGATTGTGTTATGCCAACACGTAATGCCAGAAACGGTATGTTGTTTACAGCTCATGGTACCATAAATATTAAAAACAAAAAGTGGGAAGATGATTTTTCTCCAATTGATGAAATGGGTATAACCTTTGTTGATACAGAGTATAGTAAAGCTTATTTACGTCATTTGTTTTCGGTTAATGAGTTATTAGGGAAGCAAATAGCAACCATACATAACCTAGGTTTTTATTTGTGGTTGGTTAGAGAAGCAAGAAAGCATATATTAGCCGGAGATTTTAATACATGGAAAAATACCATGGTTAAACAAATGGATAAAAGACTTTAAAGGTAACCCAAAAATACTTCAATAATAATATGAAGTTTTAAAGGATGAAAATATTAGATTGGTACATACTAAAACGCTATTTACTAACATTTTCTATGATGTTATTACTGTTTGTTCCTATTGGAATAACAGTGCACTTAGCCGAAAAAATTGGTAAAATTTTAGATAGTGAAGCACCAATATCTGAAGTGTTACTTTATTTTTTAGATTTTACTATTTACTTTGCACATTTACTATTTCCGTTATTTTTATTTTTATCCGTTATTTGGTTTACTTCAAAATTGGCTAATAATACTGAAATTGTTGCATTTTTAAGTTCGGGTGTATCCTTTATGCGCTTTTTAAGGCCTTATATAATTGGTGCAGTTATTGTTGCATTATTCTCTTTACTATTAGGTATGTTTTTAGCACCTAAAGCAAGCGAAGGCTTCAATAATTTTAGCTATAAATATTTAAAAAAAGGTAAAAAGGCTGTTGAAAACACCAATGTTTTTAGGCAAGTTAATGATAATGATATTATTTATGTTAGTAGTTATGATGTGAAAAATAACTACGGAAATAATTTTACTTTAGAACATTTTGAAGATAACAAACTAGCCTATAAAATTACAGCAAATACCATACGGTATATTGAAAAAGACTCTGTATATAGGCTAATAGATTATACTAAACGCTATATTTTAGAAAACGAAGATCGTATAGAATCTGAACGAACAAAAGACACGCTTTTTGATTTTAAAGTTGATGATTTAATACCAGTAATTTATGCTGCCGAAACAAAATCATACGGAGATTTAAAACGCTTTATTGACAGTGAAGAGGCCAGAGGCTCATCAAACGTTGGGCGCTTTAAATTAGTACTTTATCGCAAATGGAGTTTACCAGTTTCAGTATTTATTTTAACAATAATAGCTGTGGCTGTATCGTCAATTAAAAGGCGTGGTGGTATGGGTGTTAACTTAGCTTTAGGTATATGTATAGCTATGGTTTTTGTGTTTTTTGATAAGGTTTTTGGCGTTATGGCAGAACAATCCGATTTTCCTCCGTTAGTAGCCGTATGGTTTCCTAATGTAATTTTTGGTATCTTATCTATTTACTTACTTTACAATGCCAAGCGTTAAATTTAAAAATTACCTGCACTTACATATTTTAGTTTTTATTGCAGGTTTTACCGCTATTTTAGGAGAAGTTATTACCATTTCTGCAATACCTTTAGTATGGTACAGAATGTTAATGGCTTCAATTTTAATGTTTGTATACATTAAATTAGCTAAAATAAAGCTTCGGGTAAAGCCTAAATCTATTTTAAAATTAGCATTAGCCGGTATAGTAATTGCCGCCCATTGGATTACGTTTTTTGCCGCTATTGATGCAGCCAATATATCCATTGCTTTATCAATGTTTTCAACAGGTGCTTTTTTTGCTTCAATTATTGAGCCTATAGTTTATAAACGCAAGCTAATTTGGTATGAAATTTTGCTTGGTATATTAGTTATTACAGGTGTTTTTATCATCACGCAAAGCGAAATAAAGTATATAAATGGTATTATTTTAGGAATTTCATCCGCCTTTTTATCTTCATTATTTGCGGTATTAAATGGTAGTTTTTTAAAGCAACATTCGGCCACCGCCATTTCGTTTTATGAGTTTTTAAGTGGTGTGTTTTTTATAAGTGTATATATAGCTTTGTTTACTGATGGTTTTACGGCAAATTTTTTCAATATATCAAAAAACGATTTTATATATTTATTCATATTAGCTTCAGTATGTACAGCTTATGCATTTATAGCAGCCGTGTACGTAATGAAGGTTATAAGCCCATACACTGTAGTGTTGTCATATAATTTAGAGCCTGTTTATGGTATAATATTAGCGGTTATTTTGTTTCCAGAAACAGAAAAAATGACACCTAATTTTTACTACGGAGCCCTTGTTATACTTACAACAGTTTTACTAAATGCAGCACTTAAAAATTCAAGAAAATTAAAAAGAAAACAAACTTAGGTGTTAAACAAGTTTAAGTTTTTATATTTGTAGCCTAACTTTAAGTTAATAGCATTAAATAAAATTCTTATGGAATATTTAGAATTTGAACTTCCAATAAAAGAACTAGAAGAGCAATTACTAAAATGTAAAGTAATAGGAGAAGAAAGTGAAGTTGATGTAACTGAAACTTGCTCTCAAATAGAAAAAAAATTAGCCAACGCACAAAAAGACATATATAAAAACCTAACACCTTGGCAAAGGGTACAACTATCTAGGCACCCAAATAGACCATATACGTTAGATTATATTAAAGCCATTTGTGGAGATACGTTTTTAGAATTACATGGTGATAGAAATGTAAAAGACGACAAAGCTATGGTAGGCGGTTTAGGTAAAATTGGAGACCAAACATTTATGTTTATTGGTCAGCAAAAAGGATATAATACCAAAACAAGACAGTATCGTAATTTTGGAATGGCAAACCCTGAAGGGTACCGTAAAGCATTACGCTTAATGAAATCTGCCGAAAAATTTGGTATTCCTGTTGTAACTTTAATTGATACTCCTGGTGCATATCCTGGTTTAGAAGCTGAAGAGCGCGGACAAGGTGAAGCCATTGCTAGAAATATACTTGAAATGGCCAGATTACAAGTGCCAATTATTACCATTGTTATTGGCGAAGGTGCTTCTGGTGGTGCTCTAGGTATTGGTGTAGGAGACAAAGTGTTAATGCTAGAAAACGCTTGGTACTCTGTAATTTCTCCAGAAAATTGTTCATCTATTTTATGGCGTAGTTGGGAGTATAAAGAACAAGCTGCCGAAGCACTTAAACTTACTGCCAGTGATGCTAAAAAAATAAAAGTGGTTGATGATATTATAAAAGAACCTCTTGGGGGAGCACACCGCGATAGAGAAAAAACATTTGCCACTGTAAGTAGCACCATAGTAAAAACTTATGAAGCGTTAAAAAACTTATCACCAAAAGATTTAGTTTCTAAACGTATGGATAAATATGAAAATATGGGTGTGTTTAAAGGCTAATCCTTTTAAAACCACATGATACAAAATCTGAAGCTTATGCTTCAGGTTTTTTTTTGAGCTTATCCACAATTTTTTTAAGTTATTAACAGTTAAATTGTTAACTGTTAGTTAAAAACCCAATGTTGCCTAATTGTAAATGGCACTAACTTTTTAGTTACTTTCGTAGTTATGAAACAGCCTAACCAAATCCAAGGATATAAAGTAGATAAAAGCACCTTAATTAACCTAGAAAAGGGTAAAATACCACCTCAAGCAATTGATTTAGAGGAAGTTGTGTTAGGTGCTATGATGATTGATAAAAAGGGTGTTGATGAAGTTATTGATATTTTAAGTCCTGAAGCTTTTTATAAAGAGGCCCATCAATATATTTTTGAGGCTGTTTTTCAGTTGTTTGAAAATAGTGAACCTATAGACTTATTAACCGTTTCTACGCAATTAAAAAAGAATGCAAAATTAGAAATGGTTGGAGGCGATTTTTATCTCATTTCATTAACACAAAAAGTATCATCATCAGCTCATATTGAGTTTCATGCAAGAATTATTCTTCAAAAGTTTATTCAGCGTAGCTTAATCAAAATTTCAAATGAAATTATTGAAGATTCGTATGATGAAACCAAAGATGTTTTTGATTTGTTAGATAAAGCAGAATCTAAACTTTATGAGGTAACTCAAGGTAACATAAAAAAATCTAGTGAGTCTGCACAAGAGTTGGTTATTCAAGCAAAAAAGAAAATTGAAGAAATTTCAAATAAAGAAGGCTTAAGTGGTATACCTACTGGTTTTACAAAATTAGATAAGCTTACATCTGGTTGGCAACCATCTGATTTAATCATTGTTGCGGCACGTCCTGGTATGGGTAAAACAGCTTTAACTTTATCTATGGCTAGAAATATTGCGGTAGATCAAAACATTCCAGTAGCTTTTTTCTCATTAGAGATGGCGTCAGTACAGTTAATTACGCGTTTAATTTCTAGTGAAACAGGCTTGTCATCAGAAAAATTACGTACCGGTAAATTAGAAAAGCATGAGTGGGAGCAATTAAATGTAAAAGTAAAAGGTTTAGAAAAAGCCCCATTGTTTATTGATGATACACCATCTCTTTCAATTTTCGATTTAAGAGCAAAAGCACGTCGTTTATCATCACAACATGGTATAAAACTTATAATGATTGATTATTTGCAGTTAATGACGGGTGGTAATAGCCACGGAGGCAATAGAGAGCAAGAAATATCAATGATTTCTAGAAACCTAAAAGCTTTAGCAAAAGAGTTAAATGTACCAGTAATTGCACTATCGCAGTTATCGCGTGCGGTTGAAACTCGTGGAGGCAGTAAGCGCCCTTTACTTTCAGATTTACGTGAATCTGGAGCTATTGAGCAAGATGCCGATATTGTAAGTTTTATTTACAGACCAGAATATTATAAAATTGATGAATGGGATGATGAAGAACGCTCGCCAACCGAAGGGCAAGCAGAGTTTATTATTGCAAAACACCGTAATGGTGGTTTAGAAAATATTAGACTTAAATTCTTAGGGCATTTAGGTAAGTTTGATAATTTAGAAGATTTTGATTCGCCTTTTGAATTTCACTCAAAAATGAATGCTGCGGCTAATGATGATACTTTTAAATCGGAAGGTTTTACAGCCTCACCAGACCAAGCTTTTGGCAGTTCATTTAACAATGATAATGATGACGAAGTGCCATTTTAAAGAAATAATTGTATTTAACTTCTGTTAAAACTTATAGGTTAAAAATAATTTTAAGTATCTTTCAACTTACAAATACCCATGTTTCTGTTTAAATCAGAAACAGTTAAAAGTAGCCCAAATTTTGAAAAAGATACCTTTATTTTTATTATGTTTTTTTACTACGTTTAGCACATTTGCATCGTACATACTTGTACCAATGGATGCAGATACACAAAAAAATCATTTAAAAGCCTATGGTATAACCTATTGGGTGCTTAATAAAGAATTAAAAGTAAAATGGTTATTAAACTACAGAGGTGGTTCATTTTTATTACCAGATACTGATGCTATTCAAAAAGAATGTCAAATTAGAGGCGTTTCTTTTGAAATTATTTCAAACACTAAAGCAGAAACCATTTTACAAGATATTAGTAGCCCAAGCAAAAACATGGAAGCTGTTGTTTTAGAAAAAGCACCTAAAATTGCAGTTTACACACCTAAAGGAAAGCAACCATGGGATGACGCTGTAACCATGGTTTTAAAGTATGCCGAAATTCCTTATGAAACTGTTTATGATGAAGAAGTGCTAAATGATAATTTGCTTCTTTATGATTGGTTGCACCTACACCACGAAGATTTTACTGGGCAATACGGTAAATTTTATGGTGCTTACAGGGCAGCTTCATGGTATATTGAAGAAAAAAAATCTGCCGAAGCACTAGCTGCAAAACTTGGTTACAGTAAAGTATCTGAACAAAAACTAGATGTAGCTTTAAAAATAAGAGATTATGTTGTAGGCGGTGGCTTTATGTTTGCCATGTGTAGCGCAACAGATAGTTTTGATATTGCTTTAGCTGCTGAAGGTATTGATATTTGTGAACCAATGTTTGATGGTGATGGTAGTGAGGCTGCTTACCAAAGCAAAATAAATTACAATAAAACATTTGCTTTCAAAAATTTTATTTTAGAAAGAAGCCCATTGGTTTATGAATTTTCTTCAATAGATATGACTAGAAAACGAAATGTATCAAAAACAACCGATTACTTTTCATTAATGGAATTTTCTGCAAAATGGGATCCAATTCCAACCATGCTATGTCAAAATCATACAGCATTAGTAAAAGGTTTTATGGGGCAAACCACATCATTCACAAGAAATGAAATAAAATCTAACGTATTAGTTATGGGTGAAACCAAAATTAATGGCGAAGCAAAGTACATACACGGTATTAAAGGGAAAGGTTTCTTTACTTTTTATGGCGGTCATGATCCGGAAGATTACCAACATAGAGTAGGCGATGCCAAAACTGAATTAGATTTGCATCCAACATCTCCCGGATACAGACTTATTTTAAATAATGTTTTATTTCCTGCAGCTAAAAAGAAAAAACAGAAAACTTAAAATTACAGTTCAACTGTTCTGGTAGTTCTTTTAAATGTATACACATAGCCATCACTTCCTGTTCCAGTAGATAAGCTGTTTTGGTCAATGGTCATGTCATCATTATCATCACCAGATATTTTAATTTCACCAAATTCTACGCCTTCAACAATTAAAAATAAATCTTCATTATGCTCATGAAAAAATAAATTGTAATTACCAGAATCTAAACCATCTTCTAAATCAGCATTTTCGTTATTGTTGTTAATGTTTAGTATGCTATTATTATTGTCAAAAACCCAAACAATATCTCCAATTTGGAAATCATGATCAACACCAGATACGCCACCAGTTACATTTATCATGTTCCATTCATTAATTGTAATAATAACGGGCTCATTATTATTGCTGTCATCACTCAAACTACAGCTTGTTACGTTAATTAAAATAATAGATAGTACTAAAAAAACTAATTTCTTCATAATATTTTTATCTTTTTTATAAGATAGTATTTAATGATAAAGGTTGCGTAAAAAGATTAAATTATTTTTATTGAGATAAAAAAAGAATAATGAAATTTTTTCAAAGAGAAACAGCACTTAAACCTTTTCAAAGAGGTTTTCATTTAATTACAGATGATGTATTAAATATATTACCCGAAATTAAAAATATAAACGTTGGGCAATTGCAGGTATTTATTAAGCATACTTCGGCTAGTTTAACAATAAACGAGAATGCAGATTATACGGTAAGAACCGATTTTGAAAGCCATTTTAATAAAATGGTTCCTGAAAATGCACCGTATTATAAACATACTTATGAAGGAGCAGATGATATGCCTGCGCATATAAAAGCCTCATTACTTGGTGCGTCAGTACTAGTGCCAATTACAAATGGTGAGTTAAATTTAGGCATTTGGCAAGGTATTTATTTATGCGAACATAGAGATTTTGCAAGCAGCAGAACAGTTGTAGTTACTGCCTTTGGCAATTAAAGTTTAGCTTTTAGTAGTTTGTCTATAATAAATTCAACACCCAATTCATCATTGCTTTTGGTTTCATAATTAGCAATTAGTTTTACATTTTTGTGGGCGTTTTGCATAGCATAACTAAATTTAGCTATTTTTAGCATTTCTAAATCGTTGTTATAATCACCAAAAACCATAGTTTCATTTTCTGAAATGTTATACTTTTCTTGTAGCATTTTTATAGCATGCCCTTTATTAGCTAAACTATCAGATATATCTAACCAATTTTTTCCAGATATTTTAATAGCGTAATTACTTTCAAAATGTTTTACTAACGGATAAATATACTTTTCTGAATCTTCAGAATGATAAATGGCAATTTTCATAATATCTTCTTCAATTTCATTAACACTATCTATTACTTTAAATGTTGGGTAGTATTCTGATAATACTGGTATGTAACCAAAAGAATTACTCTTAAAGTATCCTTTACTTTTTGTGCAAAAAACAGCGTGAATATGGTTATTAGCATCTATAATTTGTTCTAAATCATAAATATTGTTGGTATTTATTGGGGTAGAAAGTAGTTGCTTATCGTTTTCTATAACTAAACCACCATTTTCAGCTACTATAATTATATCATTTTTTATAGTTTCTAACTTGTTAACTATACTGTAATAAGGGCGACCACTGGCGGCAACAAATTTTATATTGTTTTGTTTAAGGCTTTTAAATTGTTCTAAAAATAAACTACTAACTTCATGGTTAGAGTTTAAAAGTGTACCATCCATGTCACTTACAATAAGTTTTACTTGAGATAAATTCATTAAAAATAATATGAGTTTATTGTTAGAATATTTAATAAAAAAAATCCAACTTACGTTAAGTTGGATTTTTTAAATTAAGCGAAATATATGTTTTACAATAGGCTAAGCGCCTTATTTTACTTTTTCAACTACAGCTTTAAAAGCTTCAGGGTTATTCATAGCTAAATCTGCTAAAACCTTACGGTTTAATTCAATATCATTAGCTTTTAATTTCCCCATAAATTGAGAATAAGATAAACCGTGTTCTCTAGCTCCTGCGTTAATACGCGTAATCCATAAAGCACGGAAAGTTCTCTTTTTTGCTTTGCGGTCTCTGTACGAATATTGCATCGCTCTATCAACCGCATTTTTAGCTACTGTCCAAACGTTTTTACGTCTTCCAAAGTAACCTTTTGCTTGTTTAATAATCTTTTTTCTTCTAGCTCTTTTAGCTACAGAATTTACTGATCTTGGCATAATTTTTAAGTTTTTTGTAGTGGGCGGTTTATAAATAAACGCTTTGGTATTTTTTCTAAAACTTATAGTTTTAAATTAAATGAGCCACACTCCAGGGTTTTACAATTTGTTTTAACCAATTAAAACGTTTGTTACTTTAAACGTAACATTGTTTTAATATTATCTTCGTCAGCCTTATGTACTAATGTATCATGGGTTAACGCAAGCTTACGCTTTTTAGACTTCTTTGTTAAGATGTGACTTTTAAAAGCGTGCTTTCTTTTAATTTTGCCAGTGCCCGTTAATTTAAAACGTTTTTTAGCACTAGACTTTGTCTTCATTTTAGGCATTTTCTTTTCCTAGTTTTAATTATTTCGCTTAATTATTTTTTTACTGAATATGAGCCAGTATTATTTTTTAGGAGCAATAAACATAGTCATACGTTTACCTTCTAATTTTGGCATTTGTTCTACTTTGCCTAACTCTTCTAAATCTTGAGCTAAACGTAAGAGTAAAATTTGACCTTGCTCTTTAAATATTATTGATCGTCCTTTAAAAAACACAAATGCTTTTAATTTTGCACCTTCTTTTAAGAACTTTTCTGCATGCTTCTTTTTAAACTCATAGTCATGATCATCAGTTTGCGGACCAAATCTAATTTCTTTAACTACAACTTTACTGGCTTTAGCTTTTAAAGCCTTGTCTCGTTTCTTTTGTTCATAAAGAAACTTTTTATAATCCATAATTTTACATACGGGCGGATCAGCTTTTGGCGAAATTTCTACAAGATCAAAACCTTGTTCTTCTGCCATTCCTAAGGCTTGGCGCGTATTGTAAATACCAACTTCAACATTATCACCAACAAGGCGTACTTTTGGTGATGTTATTTTAGAGTTGATTCTGTGTTTGTCTTCTTTAACAACTCTTTGAGGCTGTCTTCTTCTTCTAATTGCTATGGCTTATATTTTTTTAATTAAACTTTATTTTTTTAGAACGATTTTAACGTTTTATTGATCTCTTCGTTTATAATGCTTGAAAAAGTTTCAATACTCATCATACCTAAATCTTCACCACCATGTTTACGTACTGTAACTTTATTTTCTTTTTCTTCTTGCTCACCTATTATAAGCATATACGGGAATTTTTTCATTTCAGATTCCCTGATTTTCTTGCCTATAGTTTCATTTCTATGGTCTACAAGGGCGCGAATTTCGTTATTTTCTAGCAAATTTAAAACTTTTTCTGAGTATTTTTCATATTTCTCGCTGAGCGACAATATCATACATTGTGTTGGCATTAACCATAATGGGAAATTTCCACCAGTGTGTTCAAGCAATATTGCTACAAAACGTTCAAGGCTTCCAAAAGGTGCTCTGTGTATCATAATAGGGCGGTGTAACTCATTATCACTACCTTTATATGATAAATCAAAACGTTCAGGTAAATTGTAATCAACTTGTATGGTACCAAGTTGCCATTTTCTACCTAAAGCATCTTTAACCATAAAATCTAATTTAGGACCATAAAAGGCAGCTTCACCTTCTTCAACTATATAATCTAAACCTTTATCAGAGGCGGCATTAATTATGGCTTGTTCTGCTTTTTCCCAGTTGGCAACATCACCTATATATTTGTCGGGATTTTTTAGATCCCTTACTGAAACCTGTGCTGTAAAGTTTTCAAAACCTAAAGAGCCAAATACGTATAAAACTAAATCTATAACGTTTTTAAACTCTTGGTCTAACTGGTCTGGTGTACAAAAAATATGCGCATCATCTTGCGTAAAGCCTCTAACACGTGTTAAGCCGTGTAACTCACCACTTTGTTCATATCTATAAACGGTGCCAAATTCAGCATATCTAATAGGTAAATCTTTATAACTCCATTGCGCACTATTGTATATTTCACAATGGTGTGGGCAGTTCATTGGTTTTAATAAAAACTCTTCATCTTCTTTAGGTGTGGTAATTGGTTGGAAACTATCTTCGCCATATTTAGCATAATGGCCTGAAGTTACATAAAGTTCTTTTTGCCCAATATGTGGCGTAACCACCATTTCATAGCCAGCTTTTTTTTGTGCAGCTTTTAAAAAGTTTTCTAAACGCTCACGTAAAGCAGCTCCTTTTGGTAACCATAAAGGTAAACCTTGGCCAACTTTTTGCGAAAACGTAAAAAGCTCAAGCTCTTTACCAAGTTTTCTATGATCGCGTTTTTTAGCTTCTTCTAATAAATTTAAATATTCAGTTAATTCTTTTTGTTTAGGGAAAGAAATACCGTAAACACGTGTTAATTGCGGTTTGTTTTCATCACCGCGCCAATACGCACCGGCAACGCTTAAAACTTTTACTGCTTTTATAATACCAGTATTTGGTATGTGGCCACCTCTACATAAATCAGTAAAAGAGCTATGGTCACAAAACGTAATGGCACCATCTTCTAAATTTTCAATAAGTTCAGTTTTAAAAACATTGTCTTTATATAAAGCTAAAGCTTCTGCTTTAGTTACAGATCGCATTTTAAAATCGTGTTTACCACGAGCAATCTCTAACATTTTATTCTCAATAGTTTTAAAATCTTTTTCAGATACTACATGCTCGCCAAAATCAACATCATAATAAAAGCCATTCTCAATAGCAGGCCCAATGGTAAGTTTAACACCAGGATACAATTCTTCAATAGCTTGAGCTAATACGTGTGCCGATGAGTGCCAAAAGGCTGTTTTACCCTCATCATCTTTCCAGGTGTACAATACTAAAGCGCCATTGGTGGTTAATGGGGTAGAGGTTTCAATAGTTGTACCATTAAAACTTGCCGAAATAACATTTCTAGCCAAACCTTCGCTAATACTCTTAGCAACATCCATTGGTGTAACGTTTTCTTCAAACGTTTTTACACTACCATCTGGTAAAGTAATATCTATCATGAAATAAAATTAAAATAAGTCACAAATATAATAGTATAAACAAACACATACAATATATATATATGTATAATTTTTACTT
>NZ_VOSC01000030.1:313-756 GCF_007997385.1 Seonamhaeicola algicola | reverse complement strand
CAAGCCGTTCAACACCTAACGCGTGTGTTTGTGGGGTTTAGTTTTTTAACAGTCAGTTCCTTGTTCATTTGCTATTAATCCAGTTTATATTATTTAGTAAGCATTATTTAATAGTAGGCAGTTATATTAGTATATATAAAGTAACACTTAGTGTTTAGTAATTCAATATATATAGTCATCAGTCATCAGTCAACAGTCAACAGTCATCAGTCAACAGTCATCAGTCATCAGTGAACAGTCAACAGTCATCGGTCCACAGTCAATATTCAACATTCAACAGTCAGTATAAAGCAGTCATCAACCTTTCAAAACAACAATACTTAATATTATAAAGCCATGATTTATCAAGATAATACAAATAATCAAAGTACTTAAGTAAGCAGTATAGCTTAACCAAAGGATGTTATAAAACACAATAAAAAAGGAAATACATAAAATTCATT
>NZ_VOSC01000030.1:0-267 GCF_007997385.1 Seonamhaeicola algicola | reverse complement strand
TGCACCCGCAAAACGGATAACACTCGTTAGAAGTTAAGCAGAAGTTCATAGAAAAACGAGATTTAAAAGAGGGTTAAAAAACTTTCAAAAAAAATCAAAAAAGTTATTGTGAGTTCAAAAAAAGGTGCTATGTTTGCACCCCGCAAAAATGGCTAACCAAAGCGTTGAAAATTGAGCGGTAAGTTCACAAAATTATTGAGTAAAAAACTTGAAAAAATTTTTTCAAAAAAAAACTTAAAAAAGTTTTGTGAGTTTAAAAAAGGGTTT
>NZ_VOSC01000033.1:434015-460624 GCF_007997385.1 Seonamhaeicola algicola | reverse complement strand
TATGCGATGCTGAACTTGTTTCAGTATCTGCCTCATTAACATCGCCACCAAATAGGGAAAATTGACCTGCACCAGCCGTTGAGGTTGTTTTTGGTTTCGCTTTTTCCTCGGTTTTCGATGTTGTTTCAGCAGTTGCTTGAGTATCTTCAGCAGCAAAAGTTTTTAAGAAGTTTTCAGTGAGTCTTCTAAACTCTAAATCTTGAAAAATGGTTTTAACCGCTTCAATGTCCGGATCGCACATCTCAAAATCTTTTTCATCAAATTTCACCGGAACATCAAGCATTATGGTAGCCAGTTTTTTCGATAGTAAGCCTAATTCTTGATTAGCTTCTACTTTCTCCTTCATTTTACCTTTCAGCTCGTGGATGTTTTCAAATAAACCTTCCATACTTCCGTAGGCTTTCAGGAATTTTTTCGCGGTTTTCTCGCCAACACCTGGTAAACCTGGAATGTTATCACTGGCATCACCCATCATTCCTAAGAAATCAATCACCTGTAACGGGTCTTCAACTTCAAATTTTTTCTGCACTTCAGCAATGCCCCAAGTTTCGTAACCACCACCAAACGATTTTGGACGGTACATAAAAATATTTTCAGACACTAACTGCGCAAAATCCTTATCAGGTGTTACCATAAAGGTTTGGTATCCTTGTTTTTCGGCTTGTTTTGATAGGGTTCCTATAACGTCGTCGGCTTCATAACCTTCCTTCACCATAATAGGAATATGCATGGCTTTTAAAATCTCTTGAATGTATGGTACGGCAACTTTTATGGCTTCTGGCGTTTCGTCTCTGTTGGCTTTGTAAGCCTCAAACATTTCTACACGATCGGTACTTCCGCCTTTATCGAAACATACGGCTAAATGGTCTGGACGTTCACGTTTTATCACATCTAAAAGTGAATTCATAAAACCCATAATGGCCGAAGTATCGATACCTTTTGAGTTGATTCTTGGGTTTTTTATAAAGGCGTAATACCCACGGAAAATTAAGGCGTAAGCATCTACTAAGAAAAGACGTTTTTGGTCTGACATGAGTTTGAATTTGAAAGAAAATCAAAAATATGAAAAACTTACACGTAAACCACATTGTAATATATTTAGTTTTGGTGCGTCTTACTATAAAAATCTTAACTATACGTTAAATACAATGGTGTTTTAATTTTGTAGTTTAGATTACTAGTATCTTTGATAAAAATTGAGTATATGTTACGTTGGGGTATTTTTTTAGTATTATTTATTGTAATTGATATTTACGCATTTCAAGCTTTTAAAACCATATCAAAAAATGTATGGATACATGCAATTTATTGGTTATTAACATTACTGGTAGCAGGTAATTTTATTTTAAGGTTTTGGGGATTAAATAGAGCTGATTATGGAAATGCTCAGGCCTATGCCTTTGGCTTTTTAATAGCCTTTTTAGTGCCGAAAATGGTTATGGTTTTAATTATGTTTTCTGAAGATATTTTTAGAGTGCCACAAGCTATTTACCGATATTTTACACAAGGCACAGAGGCTAAAGGCAGCTATTTGCCATCACGTAGAGCATTTATTTCAAAAGTAGCTTTAGGTATTGCGGCTATACCATTTGCATCAATTCTTTATGGCATTTATAAGGGTAAATACAATTTTAAAGTATTAAAGTATACGCTGCATTTTGAAGACTTGCCTGAGGCATTTGATGGTTTCAAGCTTACACAAATTAGCGATGTGCATTCTGGAAGTTTTGATAATCCTGAAAAAGTTAACTACGCAATAGATTTAATAAACCAACAACAAAGTGATGTTGTATTATTTACCGGCGATATGGTAAATAATACCGCTAGTGAAATGAAACCCTATGTTAGTACTTTTAGTAAGTTAAAAGCAAAAGACGGTTTGTACTCGGTTTTAGGAAATCATGATTATGGCGATTATGTAACATGGCCATCAAATGAAGCTAAAAAACAAAACCTTCAAGATTTAAAAGATATGCAAAAGGAAATTGGCTTTAACTTATTGCTTAATGAACACAAATTTATTGAAAAAAATGGCCAACGAATAGCCTTAATAGGTGTTGAAAATTGGGGCGCTGGCGGATTTAAAAAAGCAGGCGATTTAAAAAAGGCCTCTTCGGGTGTAGAAAAAAATGACTTTAAAATTCTACTAAGCCATGATCCATCACATTGGGAGCAACAAGTAATTAATGATGATTACCACTACCACTTAACCCTTAGCGGGCACACACACGGTATGCAGTTTGGTATAGAAATTCCAGGTTGGTTTAAATGGAGTCCTGTTAAATGGCGTTACAAATATTGGGCAGGCATTTACCAAGAATTAGGGCAATATATTAATGTAAATCGAGGTTTTGGTTACTTAGCATTTCCGGGTCGCGTTGGTATTTGGCCAGAAATAACCGTAATAGAATTAAAAAAAGGCGTTAAAACAGCCTAAAAATGGTTAAAATTGTGCTATCTCGCACTTTTTTAATAAATTAGGCTACTGTATAAAAAGTACTTTACCAATTAATACTAAATAGTATGTCAAAATTTGGGGAACTTATAGACGTAGAAATTCCGGTATTACTAGAATTCTATACAAACTGGAATGATCAATCAACATCAATGCAATTGGTGTTAAGAGACGTAGCCGCTGCCCTAGGAGATAAAGCTAAAGTAATTAAAATTGATGTTGAAAAAAACGAAGAACTTGCCGAAGCTTTACGCGTAAAAACGCTGCCTACACTAATTATATATAAAGATGGCGAAATGAAATGGCGCCAAAGTGGTGAGTTAGATGCCAACACATTAATTGGTATAATACAAAATTACATATAATAGCTTGTTTTTATTTGGGCGTTACCACGCTTAGGCGTGGTCGGGCTTTACGCACTACACGGTAGTTTGCTTCAATCCCTAACGCGGGCAAATCATGTAATTTCACACAAAAAATTAAATAGAAGAAGTGTTTAATTGAGCGCTTTAAAACTATAGCCTTTTTTGCTAAAATGTTCTAAAACTTTAGGTAAGGCAAACATCATGTTTTTTTTAGCCTTCTCACTATCATGAAATACAATAATACTACCTGTTTTAGCTTTTTTAATAACGTTGTTTAAGCACTGTTGTTTTTTTATGTTTTTATCCCAATCAAAAGATAAAACATCCCACATAACAATATTAAAACCTAAAGCACGTAGCTTTTTACCTTGCAATGGTTTAATTTTTCCGTAAGGTGGCCTAAATAATTGGTTAGTTACCTGTGTAGTATTGTTTTTTAAACTATTTAAATCTATAGTTTTTTGTGCTTTAATGGTGTTGCTAATATACCAATTGGTTTTTGTTTTCCAGCCTTTTAAATGGTTGTAGGTGTGGTTACCAATACTGTGCCCATTAGCAATAACAGATTTAAAAATTTCAGGGTGCTTATCAATATTGTTGCCAATACAAAAAAAGGTGGCTTTAGCTTGGTATTGGTTTAATGTGTTTAAAACCCATTGCGTAACTACAGGTGTTGGGCCATCATCAAAAGTTAAGTACAATACCTTTTTTTTTGAAGGAATGTCCCAAATATACTTTGGGAACATTCGCTTTAAAAATTTTGGAGTTTTAACAGGTATTAAAGGCATATTACCTTAGTTTTCTGTGGCTTCAATGGTGTCAGGTTTAGGTGCTAAATCGTTGTTGCTTGCTGGTGTTACTTCTTCTTCACCAGTAAAATATTTAAACAATCTTAAATAGTCATTAAACACATCGCCTTCAGTGTTAGCAAACTCAATATCGTGCCTAATTAAAACATCAATTAGGGCTTTATAGCGTTGTATATCAGTGTAAATATCTTCAAACAAACGCTCCTGGTTTTGTAAAGACAAGCTGCTGTAATATTTTAGGTTTTCTTGGTATTTTACAGCAACATCTTTAAAAAGTTGTTGTGCTTTTTCTTTGTTGCCAACTTCATAATAAGCGCCAATATAAGGCTCTAAAAGAGTGTAATATCCAAAGTAATCTACAGGCATGTTTTTCATGGCTATGTCTGCTATTTCCTCTGCTTTTTCTAGTTTGCCTTCGTTTATAAGCTGCTCAATTAATCGGGCTAGATTACCTCTGTATGTAATTGAGTTTTTTCTGGTTTCAGTATCGTGGTAAATATCAGGGCTTCCGCTATTACCCCAATTCCATTTTTTTACTTTCTCGTACATTAAATCGGCATCAACACGTCCCATATCAAAAGGGTTTGCTCTGTCTACTTCAGTTTTAATAGGTACTAATTTGTAGCACATACCATCTAACTGTAGGTAGTCTTTCATCCAAATATAATCATCGTCACCAAAACTTCCGCCAGTAAAATAAATTGGGCGTTTCCAGTCGTTATTAGCAACAATGTCTAGCATTAATAAACGGTTTTTGTAAAGAGCGCCGCTACCAATTTCAATATCAATATGTGGTACAATTTTATCGGCATCTTTAGGTTTTACAATACCGTGTTTAATGGCGTTTTCTTTATTAACAGGTAATCTTAAAAATTTAGTTGGAATGTATCTTGCATTTAATTCTTGTGACGGATACGCTCTAACATCAGTTTCAGTAAATTGTTCTAAATAAAACTTAAATCTGGTTTTAGGATTATCACTAGTAATAAAGTTTAAAGCTTCTTTTATTTGAATGGTGTCGTTAGAAATTGGTGCAATTCTAACATAATCATTAGTGCCATGTCTGTAATCTTTATGCGTTAGTTGTGATGGCACAGGATCACTTTCATAAGCCTTACGTTTCATTTGATCTATGTACCAATCTGTTTGAAACAAACTGGTGTTTACAATACGTACATCGGTTCTGTAGCCTTCAATTTCTTGGGCGTACCAAAGTGCAAACGTATCATTATCTCCAATGGTGAACAAAATGGCGTTTTCAGCACAAGAGTCTAAATACTTTCTGGCCATGGCTTGCGCTGTGTACTTTTCAGATCTGTCATGATCATCCCAGTTGTTTGCCGCTAAAATGCCTGGTACAAGAATTAAGCAAATTACGGTTATAATAGGTGCAGCAAGTTTTTTAGGAATGTATGTTTTTATTACATCATAAATTGCATATACCCCAAAACCAATCCATAGTGCAAATACATAAAATGAGCCTACCACAGAGTAGTCACGTTCTCTAGGTTCAAAAGGGCGAACGTTGGTATAAACCTGAATGGCTATTCCTGTAAACAAGAAAAACACAAGCATTACCCAAAATAATTTTTTGTCTTTATTAAACAGAAAAAAGAATCCAATAATACCTAAAATTAAGGGTAGTAAATAATAGGTGTTACGGGCTTTGTTATTTTTTACATCAGAAGGTAAATTTTCTTGAGGATAACCAATATGCCAATTATCAAGTGGTTTTATGCCACTAAGCCAATTACCATGATTATCATAACGTCCTTGAATATCATCTTGTCTTCCTGTAAAATTCCACATAAAATAACGCCAATACATGTAGCCTAATTGGTATTCAAATAAATACCTTAGGTTGTCTGCTAATGATGGTTTTTCAACATCAAAATAATTAACGGCGTAGCGTTTTAAAAAGTTATTGTAGTCTTCATAATCTACATTACCTTGAGCTACTTCTTTTTTGAAATTATTTACAAGGTTGCGTAAATCGTTATCCATTTGATATTCTGGTTTTAGTTTAAAATTTAAAAATCCAGAAAACATCATATAATTTTCGGCATGTTCGCTACTCCACATTCTTGGTAAAAATGAGGCGTGTTTTGAGTTGTAATTTTGGCGTGCGTTTTTATAATCGTTTACAACAACATATTTGCCTTTTTGTTCGTCTTTTTCATATTTAGGCTTATCGTCTTTGTAAGGATTGTTTTCATCTAAAGCAGCGTACATATCAGTAAACTGAGGACCGTAAAACAGGTGTGTTTCAGGGTATTGCTCTAAGTTGTAGTATGCTAAAAGTTCGCGCGCACTAGAGGGGTTGTTTTCGTTAATTACTACATTGGCATTGGCTCTAATGGGTAGCATTAGCCATGTAGAAAAACCAATAATAACAAAAGTTAAGCAAAGAATAGCAGTGTTTAGGTGTACATAATTTTTTTGGCGTGTATATTTTATAGCATAAAAAATAATAGCTACTAAAACAATGCCTGCTATAATTGAGCCAGAGTTAAAAGGAAGGCCAGCGGTGTTAACAAAAAATATTTCTGAAGCACTAAATACCTTTAATATATTGGGAGCTAAAAATTTAAAAACAAATAATAACACAGCAACCGATGCAATGTTAGCTATGATGAAATTTTTAACAGTAACAGTTTTGTAGTTTTTAAAAAAGTAAACAAGACCAATGGCAGGTATGGTTAAAAGTCCCATAAAATGCACACCAAAAGATAACCCAATTATAAAGGCTATTAAAATAAGCCAGCGGTTACCACGGGGTGTGTTCATGTCTTGCTCCCAACGTAAACCTAGCCAAAACAAAACCGACATAATTAAGGTTGCCATGGCGTAAACTTCAGTTTCAACAGCGTTAAACCAAAAAGAATCTGTAAAAGTAAAGGCTAAACTACCAACAAGCGCACTGCCTAAAATAGCAAGTGCTTTGGGTTGATTATCATCAGTATTACCAACTAGTTTTTTTAATAAGATAGTAATAGTCCAGAACATAAATAGAATGGTAAAGGCGCTAGAAACAGCACTCATCATATTCATCATCCAGCCAATTTGTGATGCTTCTAAAGCAAATATTGAGAAAAATGCTCCAAACATTTGAAACAATGGCGCCCCAGGCGGGTGGCCAACTTGTAGTTTTGATGAGGTTAAAATATATTCGCCTGCATCCCAAAAACTAACCGTGGGTTCAACAGTTAAACTATAAGTAATTAGGGCAACTAAAAAAGAGAACCAGCCCAAAAGCGTATTCCATTTTTTAAAGGTCTGAATGGTCATAAAATTCATTGTTTGATTGCTTTGGCGAATTTAGTAATAAATGCCGTACTTCAAACTTTTTTAAGTAAACCTTAAGTATAAAATGATATTTTTTTCAAAAAATATTTGTGCAAATAAAACTTTGTACTAAATTTGCACCCTCAATTACACAATTGGCCTATGGTGTAACTGGCAACACGTCTGGTTTTGGTCCAGAAGAGTCTAGGTTCGAGCCCTAGTAGGCCAACAAAAATTGAATAAGCCCTTGCTTTTTAAGTAAGGGTTTTTTTATTATTTAGGTTTGCAAGCATTAGTGTTGCTTAAAAAAAAGAATGGTTTTAAATTTTGTAAACAACACAAAAACACATTGAAAGCCATTTATTAGGCATTCTTAATTAAAAATTATATATTTGCAGCGTTGTAAGGCAAAATTAACAATGAGGGGACGGAAAGTCCCCTCTTTTTATACTAAAAATGTTTAAAAGTACAGTTGAAAATTTACTTGAAAAAGCATTAGAAGAACGTACAGATTTATTTCTAATAGATTTTTCAATACAAGGAGATAACCAAATAAAAGTTATTATTGATGGTGATAACGGTGTGGTGGTTGATGATTGTATTTACATAAGCAGAGCCATTGAACATAATTTAGACAGAGAAGAGCAAGATTTTTCATTAGATGTTATGTCGGCAGGAGCAACAGCACCTTTGGTGAAACAACGCCAGTATAAAAAAAATATAAATAGAACCCTAAAAGTAAAAACAGCTACAGAAACTTTTGAAGGTACACTTTTTGAAGTTGCAGAAGAAGCTATTACTTTACAGTGGAAAGTTAGAGAGCCAAAACCCGTAGGAAAAGGCAAAGTAACTGTAACAAAACAAGCGAATATCGCTTACAAAGATATTGTAGAAGCAAAAGTTATGATTAAATTTTAATTCAGTAGAGAGTTATGGAAAATGTCGCTTTAATTGAATCTTTTTCAGAATTCAAAGACGATAAGCTAATTGACAGAGTAACGTTAATGGCCATTTTAGAAGAAGTGTTTAGAAGTGCTTTAAAAAAGAAGTATGGTGATGATGATAACTTCGATATAATTGTAAACCCAGATAAAGGAGATTTAGAAATTTGGAGAAACCGTATAGTGGTTGCCGATGGAGAAGTAGAAGATGAAAACCAAGAAATATCGCTATCTGAAGCAAGAAAAATTGAGCCCGATTTTGAAGTTGGTGAAGACGTATCTGAAGAAGTGAAACTTATAGATTTAGGAAGAAGAGCTATTTTAGCATTACGCCAAAACTTAATTTCTAAAATACATGAGCACGACAATACTATAATCTACAAACAATTTAAAGATTTAGTTGGAGAAATTTATACTGCCGAAGTACATCACATACGTCACAGAGCAGTTATATTGTTAGATGATGAAGGTAACGAAATTGTATTGCCAAAAGACAAACAAATACCTTCAGATTTCTTTAGAAAAGGCGATAATGTAAGAGGTGTAATTGACAGTGTAGAATTAAAAGGTTCAAAACCAACAATATTAATGTCTAGAAGCTCTCCAGTGTTTTTAGAAAAATTATTTGAACAAGAAATACCAGAAGTTTTTGATGGCCTAATAACCATTAAAAACGTAGTAAGAATTCCAGGTGAAAAAGCAAAAGTAGCTGTAGATTCTTATGATGATAGAATAGATCCTGTAGGTGCTTGTGTAGGTATGAAAGGATCAAGAATTCACGGAATTGTACGTGAATTAGGTAATGAAAACATTGATGTTATTAACTTTACAACCAATACACAATTATTCATTACAAGAGCATTAAGTCCAGCAAGAGTAACATCAATAAAACTTGATGAAGAAAACAAACGAGCTGAAGTAATTTTAAAACCAGAAGAAGTTAGTAAAGCTATTGGTAGAGGTGGTCATAACATCCGTTTAGCCGGCCAATTAACAGGTTATGAAATTGATGTATTTAGAGAAGGTGCTGAAGAAGATGTTGAATTAAGTGAATTCTCTGATGAAATTGAAAGCTGGATTATTGAAGAGTTTAACAAAGCAGGTTTAGATACTGCTAAAAGTGTACTTGAGTTACAAGTAAGCGAGTTAGTAAGAAGAACCGATTTAGAAGAAGAAACAATAACAGACGTTATTAGAATTCTAAGAGAAGAATTTGAAGAATAATACCAATTTCAATAGTTTTTTTAAGTAACAATGCATAGGCATATAAACTTAAAATTAGGGTTGAAGTGGTATATGACATATATTTGAGTATTTTAAAGGCAATTTATGGCTGAAACAATTAGATTAAATAAAGTATTACGCGAGCTTAATATCTCTCTTGATCGTGCTGTAGAATTTTTAGATTCTAAAGGCATAGAGATTGATAAGCGCCCAACTACAAAAATTTCACAAGAAGTTTACGCAATTCTTTCCAACGAATTTCAAACTGATGCTAATAAAAAAGTAGCATCAAAAGAAGTTAGTGAGGCTAAACAAAAAGAGAAAGATGAATTGAGAGAGCAACGTGAGCGTGAACTTGAAGCAAAACAAAAAGAGGTTGCTAAAAAAGACGAAGTTGTTAAAGCCACAGGTTCAATTACGGGTCCTAAAACTGTTGGTAAAATAGATTTATCACCAAAAAAATCTGAACCCAAAAAACCAGAACCTAAAGAAGAAGCGCCTGTAAAAGAAGCGCCAAAACAACCTGAAGCGCCAAAAGTGGTTGAAGAAAAACCTAAACCTACGCCACCAGCGCCTGCGCCAAAGCCAGTTGCTGAAACGCCAAAAAAAGAAGTGCCAAAGCAACCAGAGGCGCCAAAAAAAGTAGAGGTTAAGCCCGTACCTGTAGCAAAAAAAGAAGCACCTAAAAAGAAACAGGAGCCAAAGCAAGAGGAAACACCTGTATTAGGTGAGCAAAAGGTTGAAACAAAGTACCAAAAACTTTCAGGACCTAAAATTGCTGGAGATAAAATAGATTTATCGCAGTTTAACAGGCCAAAGAAAAAGAAAGAAGAAAAAAAGACCGACGATAAAAATAAAACTGGCGACGCCTCAAAAAGAAAGCGCCGTAGAATTAGTAAAGTAGGTGGTGGTCCACAACAAGGTGGAGGTAACAACCGCGGAGGTCAAAACAGAAATGATCGTTTTAAAGGAAAACAAGGTGGCGGAAGACGCAATGTTGTAAAAGAAGAGCCTAGTGAAGAGGATGTAAAACGTCAAGTAAGAGAAACTCTAGAAAAACTCCAAGGTAAAAGTTCTAAAGGAAAAGGAGCTAAATACCGTAGAGAAAAAAGGGAACAACACAGAGATCAAACCGAAAGAGAGTTACAAGCTGAAGCAGCAGAAAGTAAAATACTTAAAGTTACAGAGTTTGTAACTGCAAGTGAGGTAGCTACCATGATGGATGTTAGCGTTACCCAAATTATTTCTGCATGCATGTCTTTAGGAATGATGGTTACAATGAATCAGCGCTTAGATGCTGAAACACTATCAATTGTTGCTGATGAGTTTGGTTATCAAGTAGAATTTGTAACAGCTGATATAGAAGAAGCTATAGAAGAGGTTGAAGATAAACCAGAAGATTTATTACCAAGAGCTCCTATTGTAACCGTAATGGGTCACGTAGATCATGGTAAAACATCATTACTAGATTACATTAGAAATGAAAATGTAATTGCAGGTGAATCTGGTGGTATTACACAGCATATTGGTGCTTACGGTGTAGAATTAGAAGACGGACAAAAAATTGCGTTTTTAGATACACCAGGTCACGAGGCCTTTACAGCAATGCGTGCTCGTGGTGCCCAAGTTACAGATATTGCAATTATTGTTATTGCTGCAGATGATGACATTATGCCGCAAACAAAAGAAGCCATTTCGCATGCACAAGCTGCAGGTGTGCCAATAGTTTTTGCAATTAATAAAATTGATAGACCGGAAGCCAACCCAGATAAAATTAAAGAAGGTTTAGCTAATATGAATTTATTAGTTGAAGATTGGGGTGGTAAAGTACAATCACATGATATTTCAGCAAAACAAGGTACAGGTGTAAATGAACTTTTAGAAAAAGTACTTTTAGAAGCTGAGTTATTAGAACTTAAAGCCAACCCTGAAAAACCAGCATTGGGTACTGTGGTTGAAGCATTCTTAGACAAAGGTCGTGGTTATGTATCAACTATATTAGTACAAGCAGGAACTCTTAGGGTAGGTGATTATGTGTTAGCAGGACAACATAGCGGCAAAGTTAAAGCTATGCATGATGAACGTGGGCATGATGTTGCTGAAGCTGGCCCTTCTACACCAGTATCAATATTAGGTTTAGATGGTGCCCCACAAGCAGGTGATAAATTTAATGTGTTTGAAGACGAGCGTGAAGCTAAACAAATAGCAACAAAAAGAGCACAATTACAACGTGAACAGTCTGTTAGAACGCAACGTCATATAACACTTGATGAAATTGGAAGACGTATTGCACTTGGCGATTTCAAAGAGCTTAACATTATATTAAAAGGTGATGTTGATGGTTCAGTAGAAGCGTTAACAGATTCGTTCCAAAAATTATCAACCGAAGAAATTCAAGTTAATATATTACATAAAGGTGTTGGAGCCATTACTGAAAGTGATGTGTTGTTAGCATCTGCTTCTGATGCAATTATTATTGGGTTTAACGTTAGGCCAATGGGTAATGCACGTCAGGTAGCTGATAAAGAAGAAATAGACATCAGAACATATTCAATTATCTATGATGCTATTAATGATCTTAAAGATGCTATGGAAGGTATGTTATCTCCGGAGTTCAAAGAAGAAGTTACTGGTACTGCCGAAATTAGACAAACGTTTAAAATTTCAAAAATTGGTACTATTGCAGGTTGTATGGTAACAAATGGAAAAATATATCGTAGTTCTGGTGTTAGGTTAATTAGAGAAGGTGTTGTTATCTTCACTGGCGAGTTAGCTACACTTAAACGATTTAAAGACGATGTTAAAGAGGTGTCAAAAGGATACGATTGCGGTATGCAAATTAAAAACTATAATGACATTAAAGAGGGTGACATCATAGAGGCATTCCAGGAAGTAGCTGTTAAGAAAACCTTGAAATAATACATAGAATTAAAATAAAAAAAGCGAACTAATTGGTTCGCTTTTTTTGTATGTAAAAAGATGTTTTAATAGTATGTTACTAGCCTTTTTTAGGTTTAAAAATAAAAGCACTAGCAAATTTACTTTTTATGCGTTTTAAAGCTTTGTCTGCCTCTAATCGCGTTCTAAAATTACCTGCCCAAATTTTAAAGTTAGGCGACTCATATACAATTCTAGAGCTCCAATTAGCAAAGGTTTCATGGAAATCTTTTTGAGCAGCATAAGCACCAGCTCTATTGCCATTGTATATTTGAATTTTATATCTATCAGAACTGTCTTCATTTTTATTAATGTCTTTCTTTGCATTTAATAAAGCATCAATGTTTTTATCCTGATTTATACTTACATTACCCTGTTGTGCATAATTTTTAACTACAAATGATAAAAAGCACAAACAAACTAAAACTCTAAATTTAAAACTCAATTTTTTCATATTTAATTATTTATACAAATGTATACGTTATAAAATCAAAAAATAGTTGTTTTAATTATTTAGAATCTCTCTAAATTAGTAATTAACAACTCTGTAACATTTCTAAAATCGACTTTAAATGTTACTTTTGCCTGAGATTTTATAAGTATGATATTTGTCATGTTTCAATGAAAAAATCATACCAAAGATTAGATGTTAATTTAACCAATAATATGAAACAGGTGATTCACCGTAAATTAGGCAGTAACTTACTTCGTTTAGGCTTAATTATTTTATTAGCGTTTACAACCTCGCTCTCTGCTCAAGAAGGAGATCCAGCAAAAGGAAAATCATTGTTTAATACCAATTGTGCGGCATGCCATCATTTAGATAAAAAAATGACGGGTCCGGCGCTACGCCATGTAGAGAAGCGTTTAGCTGATGAACAAGGCTTGGGTAGAGAATGGATATACGCATGGATAAGAAACAGTTCTGGGGTTATTAAATCTGGAGATGCTTACGCAAACAAAGTGTATAATGATTTTGGTGGTGCTGCAATGACAGCTTTCCCGCAATTATCAGATGACGATTTAAATAATATTTTAGCATACACTGCTCAAGAAAAAGCGGCGCCAAAGGCAGCGGCTGGTGCTGGTGCGGTTGCCGGTGTGCAGCCAGTAGCACAATCTGGAGGAATTTCTAACGAAATTATTTTAGGTGCATTAGCAATTTTATTTGTGTTGTTAGCTGCAGGTTTGTTTTTAGTGAACAAAACATTACGAAGATTTGCGGCGGCTCAAAATATAGAATTGCCTGAGGTAACAAAAAGAAAGCCGCTTTGGAAAGCCTTTGTTGAAAATCAGTTTTTAATGTTGGTTACTGCAATTTTCTTTTTGCTTGCAAGTGCTTATTTTGCTTACGGTTACTTTATGCAAATAGGTATTGATCAAGGGTATCAACCAGTACAACCAATTCATTTTTCTCATAAAATACATGCGGGTGATAATGGTATAGATTGTAAATACTGTCACTCTTCTGCAAGAGTTAGTAAGCATTCTGGTATTCCGTCATTAAATATCTGTATGAATTGTCATAAAAACATTTCAGAATACAATGGCGAAACAACTCCAGAACATTCAAAAGAATTTTATGATGGTGAAATCCAAAAGCTTTATGAGGCTGTTGGTTGGAGTGATGCTGATCAAAAATATACAGGAGAATCTAAACCAGTAAAATGGGTTAGAATACATAATTTGCCAGATTTCGTTTACTTTAATCATTCTCAGCACGTAACTGTAGGTGGTCAAGAGTGTCAAACATGTCACGGTCCTGTTCAAGAAATGGAAGTGTTATATCAACATGCGCCATTAACAATGGGTTGGTGTATAGATTGTCATAGAAAAACAAATGTAAAAGTAGAAGACAATGAGTACTATGAGAAAATTCACGATGAATTATCTAAAAAGTACGGTGTTGAGAAATTGACAGTTGCTCAAATGGGCGGACTGGAATGTGGTAAGTGTCACTATTAATAATGTGATTTTCTTTTCGGCTAAAGCGGAAAACAATAAGTTAATTTAAAAGAAGTAATTCAATTATATCATATGTCATCAAACAAGAAATACTGGAAAAGTGTTGAAGAACTAAACGAGAATAGTTCTATTGTTGAGACGCTAAAACAAAACGAGTTTGTACAAGAAATTCCTGTAGATGAGTTTTTAGGAGACAAAGAGACTCTTGGAACAAGCTCTACTACTCGTCGTGATTTCTTAAAATACGTTGGTTTTAGTACTGCAGCAGCTTCATTAGCTGCGTGTGAAGGGCCTGTAAAAAAATCAATTCCTTATGTAGTGCAACCACAAGAAATTATTCCTGGTGTTGCTAACTATTATGCAACTACAATTGCAGACGGTTTTGATTATGCTAGTGTTTTAGTTAAAACGCGCGAAGGTCGTCCTATAAAAATTGAAAATAATAATATGGCTGCTACCAATGGTAGTGCAAATGCCAGAGTTAATGCTTCAGTTTTAGGCTTGTATGATAGCTTAAGAGTACAAGGGCCTAAAAAAGGTGAAGCTAATGTTTCTTGGGAAGCATTAGATGCTGAAGTTGTAAGTGAGTTAAACAAAGCAACACAAGCAGGTAAAGATGTTGTGTTATTAACGCAAACTTACGCTAGCCCTTCTACAAGCAAATTAATATCAGAGTTTAAAGAAAAATATGGTAATGTACGTCATGTAGTTTATGATGCTGTTTCTGAAACGGCGGCTATAGATGCTTACCAAGCTAAATATGGAGAACGTGGTCTTGCAGATTACGATTTTTCTAAAGCAATGACAATTGTTTCTGTTGGTGCAGATTTCTTAGGAGATTGGCAAGGTGGAGGTTTTGATGCTGGTTATGCTAAAAACAGAATTCCAGATCATGGTAAAATGTCTCGTCACATTCAATTTGAATCAAATATGTCATTATCTGGTGCAAACGCTGATAAGCGTGTGCCAGTAACACCAAGTCAACAAAAATTAGTATTAGCTAAGTTACACAGTTTAGTGGTTGGTAGTGCTTACGCAGGTGGCAAATTACCAGAATCTGTAGAGGTTGCTATTCAAAAAGCAGCATCTCAAATTAAAAAAGCTGGTAGTAAAGCTGTTGTAATTTCAGGGATACAAGATATAAACGCTCAAACAGTTGTTTTAGAAATTAACGAAGCTTTATCAAGTAAGGCTTTCAACCCTAATACACCAATTAAAACGAGACAAGGTAATGCTAAAGATGTAGCTACTTTGATTTCAGATTTAAAATCAGGTAACGTTGGTGTTTTAATTATGAGTGGTGTAAACCCTGTTTATACGTTGCCAAATGCCGCTGAATTTGCTGAAGGATTGAAAAATACATTCTCAGTAGCATTTTCAATGAAAGCAGATGAAACATCTACATTGTCTACATACATTGCAGCAGCACCTCATTACTTAGAATCTTGGGGAGATGTTGAGTTGAAAAAAGGCCATTATGCTTTAACGCAGCCAACTATACGTCCTTTGTTTAGTACAAGACAATTTCAAGAAGCTTTATTAAAGTGGACAGGCAATTCTTTGTCATACGTAGACTATATAAAGGAAACTTGGGGTACTAGTATTTTAGGCGGCGGTTCTTTCAACAAAGCATTACATGATGGTGTTTATGTTGGAACTATTGCTACAGAAGTTGAAGATACAACTGAAGCTACTGAAGAAACAGAAACAGCAGTAAGTAATGCAGTTTCTGCTTTAGCAAAATCAGTTAAATCTACCGAAGGTTTAGAATTAACCTTATACACTAAAACAGGAATGGGTGATGGCCAACAAGCTAATAACCCATGGTTACAAGAATTTCCAGATCCTATTACAAGAACATCTTGGGATAACTATTTAACAGTTTCAAAAGCTGACGCAGAAGCCTTAGGCTTAAGCAACAGGCATGTTGCTACGGGGGCTTTAAATGGTAGTTACGCTAATGTAACTGTAAACGGAGTAACCATAAAAGTACCTGTTTTAATACAGCCTGGTCAAGCTAAAGGATCTGTTGGTTTATCATTTGGTTATGGTAGAACAGCAGGTTTAAAAGAAGAAATGATGACGGGTGTTAATGCTTATGCATTATATACAAACTTTAATAATGTACAAAACGTTACTGTAGAGCCTGCTTCGGGCGAGCATGAGTTTGCATGCGTGCAGTTACATAACACGTTAATGGGACGTGGTGACATTGTTAAGGAAACAACATTAGAAATTTTTAATACTTACGATAAGGAAGATCATGAACATGGATGGAATAAAGTACCTAAAGTATCTTTAAACCATGAAGAAACTCCTGTAACATCACCAGATGTTGATTTATGGGAAGAGTTTGATCGTTCAATTGGTCATCATTTTAACTTATCTATAGATTTAAATGCATGTACCGGTTGTGGCGCTTGTGTTATTGCGTGTCATGCCGAAAATAACGTGCCAGTTGTAGGTAAAGATGAAGTACGTAGATCTCGTGATATGCACTGGTTACGTATTGATAGATATTATTCTTCAGAAGATTCTTTTGAAGGTGATAACGAAAAGAAAGATAACATTTCAGGTTTAGGAGAATCATTAAGCCAATTTGGTGAAATGGAATCTCCAGCAGATAATCCACAAGTTGCTTTCCAACCAGTAATGTGTCAACACTGTAATCACGCACCATGTGAAACAGTTTGTCCTGTTGCAGCAACATCACACGGTCGTCAAGGTCAAAACCATATGGCTTACAACCGTTGTGTAGGTACAAGATACTGTGCAAACAACTGCCCTTATAAAGTACGTCGTTTCAATTGGTTCTTATACAACAGTAATGATGAGTTTGATTATCATATGAATGATGATTTAGGTCGTATGGTATTAAACCCAGATGTTGTTGTACGTTCTCGTGGTGTTATGGAAAAATGTTCTATGTGTATTCAAATGACACAAAAAACAATACTTGATGCTAAACGTGACGGACGTGAAATTAAAGACGGTGAACTTAAAACAGCATGTTCTGCAGCTTGTAGTAGTGGTGCTATGGTTTTTGGAGACATTAATGATAAACATAGTAAAGTTGCAAAACTTAAAGAAGATAACCGTATGTATCACTTATTAGAGCATATTGGTACCAAGCCAAATGTTATCTATCAAACAAAAGTGAGAAATACAACTGAAGCATAATTAAGTAAAAAGTTTACAAAGTTTACAGCGTTTAAAGCACAAAAAACTTCTAAACACCTAAACGAATAAACTTCTAATAAAAATAAACAATTAAACAATAAAATATGGCGTCTCATTACGAAGCACCTATTAGAAGACCCTTAGTTACAGGCAATAAATCATACCACGATGTAACCGTGGATGTAGCTAAGCCTGTTGAAGGAAAAGCAAATAAACAATGGTGGATTGTTTTTGGAATATCATTAACAGCTTTTCTTTGGGGAATTGGATGTATTTTATATACCGTATCTACTGGTATAGGAACTTGGGGTTTAAATAAAACCGTAGGTTGGGCCTGGGATATTACAAACTTTGTTTGGTGGGTAGGTATTGGTCATGCAGGAACCCTTATTTCTGCGGTACTTTTATTATTCCGTCAAAAATGGCGTATGGCCATTAACCGTTCTGCAGAGGCAATGACAATTTTCTCGGTAGTTCAAGCAGGTTTATTCCCAATTATTCACATGGGGCGTCCGTGGTTAGGTTATTGGGTGTTACCAATTCCAAATCAATTTGGTTCTTTATGGGTTAACTTTAACTCGCCATTACTTTGGGACGTATTCGCTATTTCAACATACTTATCAGTATCATTAGTATTCTGGTGGACAGGTTTATTGCCAGATTTTGCTATGTTACGTGATAGAGCTATCAAACCATTCCAAAAGAAAATATATGCATTATTAAGTTTTGGTTGGTCGGGTCGTGCTAAAGATTGGCAACGTTTTGAAGAAGTATCTTTAGTGCTTGCTGGTTTAGCAACACCTTTAGTACTTTCAGTACACACAATTGTATCGTTTGACTTCGCAACATCTGTAATACCAGGTTGGCATACAACAATATTCCCTCCATATTTTGTTGCAGGAGCGGTATTCTCTGGTTTCGCAATGGTAAATACATTACTTATCATTATGCGTAAAGTATGTAATTTAGAAGACTATATTACAGTACAACACATTGAGTTAATGAACCTTGTAATTATGATTACAGGATCTATTGTAGGTGTAGCTTATATAACTGAGTTATTTATAGCATGGTATTCTGGTGTAGAATATGAACAATATGCATTTTTAAATAGAGCAACAGGACCATACTGGTGGGCATATTGGGCAATGATGACTTGTAACGTGTTCTCTCCACAGTTTATGTGGTTCAAAAAATTAAGAACAAGTATTATGTTCTCTTTCATTATTTCTATAGTTGTAAACATAGGTATGTGGTTTGAGCGTTTCGTAATTATTGTAACATCATTACACCGTGATTATTTACCATCATCATGGACTATGTTTTCTCCAACTTTTGTTGATATAGGTATCTTTATAGGTACAATTGGTTTCTTCTTTGTGTTATTTTTATTATACTCAAGAACATTCCCTGTTATAGCACAAGCAGAAGTTAAAACAATATTGAAATCATCAGGTGACAAGTATAAAACGATAAGAGAATCTGGTGCAACTTTAAGTGGTACTGGTGCAGATGAAAGAACATCTAAAGTAGGTAATGCTTCAAGCAATGTAACTAAAGTTGAAGTTGAAGAAATTTCACAAGAAGAAAAAAACGAAAGAGTTAATAACTTATTAGGTTCTATTGGTGCTTTTGATGCCAATACACAAACTGCTGATGATTTAAAGAAAATTAGTGGAATTGGACCTAAAATGGAAGAAGTGTTAAATAGCATTGGTATTTACACATTCTTACAGGTAAGTAAAATGACGAAAAAAGAATACGATTTACTAGATTCTATTACAGGTTCTTTCCCAGGAAGAGCAGAGCGTGATGATTGGTCTGGTCAAGCAAAAAATTTAATAAACTAAAAGTAGCATATGGAAGCTTCAAAAGTAATTCACGCTATTTATAACGACGACGATGTACTAATGTCTGCTGTTAAAAAAGTTAAAGCAGAAAAGCATCATATAGAAGAAATTTATACACCATTCCCAGTACACGGTTTAGACAAAGCTATGGGATTAGCACCAACGCGTATAGCTATAACAGCTTTTATGTACGGTCTAGTTGGTTTAACAGTGGCTATAACCATGATGAATTTTATCATGATTAAAGATTGGCCTCAAAATATTGGTGGTAAACCAAGCTTTAGCTACATAGAAAATATGCCAGCTTTTGTACCAATTATGTTTGAGCTTACAGTGTTTTTTGCAGCGCATTTAATGGTAATAACTTTTTATTTACGTAGTAGAATGTGGCCATTTAAAAAAGCTGAAAATCCAGACCCTAGAACTACTGATGATCATTTTTTAATGGAAATTGCTGTACATGGAAATGAAAGTGAGTTAGAAAACTTACTAAAACAAACTGGAGCTGTAGAAATTAATTTAGTAGATAAAGAAGCGCATTAATATAGTACTATGATGAAAAGCGTATTTAAAATATTAGCAATAGCAATCGTTTTAGTAGCAGTATCATGTAAAAAAGATACGGCTCCAAACTATCAGTTCATGCCTAATATGTATGAATCTGAAGGATATGAAACTTATGGCGAAGCAGCATTTCGTAATGGTGTTGAAGCGCAGTTACCTGTTGAAGGTACAGTAGCAAGAGGTTATATTCCTTTTGATATAGATAATACTACCGAAGGTTATGAACTAGCTAAAGCTACTTTAAAAAGCCCGTTAGATTCTACTCAAGTAGATTTAGATAAAGGTAAAGAACTTTATGATATTTATTGTGCTATTTGCCACGGTGGTAAAGGAAATGGCCAAGGTAATTTAGTTAAACGCGAAAAAATACTAGGTATACCAAGTTATGATGACGTGGGAAGAGCAATTACTGAAGGAAGTATTTATCACACTATTTACTACGGAAAAAACAGTATGGGTTCATACGCTAATCAATTAAACCCTGAAGAGCGTTGGCAAGTAGTATCATACGTTTTAAAGTTAAAAGCAGATTTAGAAAAGTAAGAAGATAAGATTATATAGATATGTACACATTTTCAAATAAATTAAGAACTTTCTCTTTCATTCTAATGATTTTAGGATTGTTAGGTGTTGGATATGGTTTTATGACATCTCATAAATCTTTTGAAGACGTTGAGCATTTATTAGAAGCTGAAGCACACCACGGTGGCGGTCATGCTGAAGAAGCAACTCATCACCAAGCTCCAGCACATAATACGCATGATAATGCTGAACACAACACACACAATGCTGCTGATGCTCATGCTGATGAACATACAAAACATGTTGAGCATGTAATGCACCAAATAGCTAACAGACCTTGGGCTGCTTTATATGTAGCCGCGTTCTTCTTTATGATGATCGCTTTAGGCACTTTAGCGTTTTATGCCATACAAATAGCATCGCAAGCAGGATGGTCTCCAGTTCTTTTCAGAATAATGGAAGCTATTACAGCTTATGTATTACCAGGAGCTATAATAGTATTATTAATTGCTATAGCATCAGGCACTATAGGTCATTATAACTTATTTATATGGATGGATCCTGAAGTTGTGGCTCATGATAAATTAATTCAAGGTAAAACAGGTTTCTTAAACCTTACAGGATTTACTATTAGAGGTATTGTATTTATTGCTGGTTGGGCAGCTTACCGTCATTTTGCACGCAAGTTTTCAATAGCTCAAGACACTGCTGATGATAATAGTAACTACAAAAAATCATTCCGTATAGCTGCAGGTTTCTTAGTGTTCTTTATTTATACAGAATCTATGATGTCTTGGGATTGGATTATGAGTGTAGATCCGCACTGGTTCTCTACATTATTTGGTTGGTATGTATTTGCAAGTATGTTTGTAAGTGGTATTACTACCATAGCATTAATAACTTTATACCTAAAAACTAAGGGGTATTTAGAGTTTGTAAATGAAAACCATTTACATGATGTAGCTAAATTTATGTTTGCAATAAGCATATTCTGGACATATTTATGGTTCTCTCAGTTTATGTTAATATGGTACTCAAACATACCTGAAGAGGTAACATATTTCATTGCAAGATTTAATGATTATAAATTACCATTCTTGGGTATGGTTGTATTAAACTTTGTATTCCCTATTTTAATGCTAATGAGTGCAGATTACAAACGCGTACCTTGGTTTGTAGTTATGACAGGTTTAGTAATTCTATTAGGTCATTACATAGATGTTTTCAATATGATTATGCCAGCAACAGTTGGTGACAGATGGTCTGTAGGTATTCCTGAAATAAGCTCAATATTATTATTCGCTGGCTTATTCATTTTTGTAGTATTTACCGCTTTAACAAAAGCACCTTTACTAGTAAAAAGGTACCCGTTTAGAAAAGAAAGCGAAGAATTTCATTATTAATTAAAGATTAAATAAAGACGAACAATACCAATGACTGCTTTATTAACAATTATAGTTTTAGTATTTATTTTAATTGCCATTTGGCAAATGGTTAAAATATTCGATTTGGCACAAGCTAAAAATGAAAATACGCAAGTTGCCACAGATAAGGATAATACCTTAAACGGATATTTAATGATGGGCTTCTTAGGGTTTATCTATTTAATAACCATTATTAGCTGTGTAAAATGGGGAGATTTACCTCTATTATCTAACTCAGCCTCAGAGCATGGTCCAACCATTGATAACTTAATGGTTATATCATTGGTAATTATCTTTTTTGTTCAAACAATAACTCAGTTTTTATTACACTACTTTGCTTTTAAATATAAAGGTGAAAAAGGTAAACAAGCACTGTTTTTTGCAGATAATAATAAGTTAGAAGCTATTTGGACAATTATACCTGTAATTGTTTTAGCCGGATTAATAATTTACGGTTTAAACACATGGATTAACATTATGGGGGTTGATGAAAGCGATGATCCAATAGTTGTTGAATTATATGCACAACAGTTTAACTGGAAAGCACGTTATGCAGGTGCCGATAATACATTAGGTAAAGCTAATGTACGTTTAATTGATTTAGACCGTGCAAATATTTTAGGTTTAGATGAAGCAGACCCAAATGCACAAGATGATATTATAACAACAGAATTACATTTACCTAAAGGTCGCCCAGTATTGTTTAAAATGCGTTCACAGGATGTGTTACACTCTGCTTACATGCCACATTTTAGAGCCCAAATGAACTGTGTTCCTGGTATGATTACACAGTTTGGTTTTACGCCCTCAAAAACTACTGAAGAAATGCGTGCTACACTTGAAATTCAAGACAAGGTTAAAAATATTAATGAAATTAGAGTTGAAAAAAGTAAAAAATTAGTTGCTAAAGGTGAAGACCCATTAGAACGCTATGAGTTTGATTACTTACTTATTTGTAATAAAATTTGTGGAAAGTCTCATTACAACATGCAAATGAAGATTGTTGTTGAAACTGAAGAAGAATTTAATGCTTGGTTAAAAGAGCAAAAAGAATTCAAAAACTCTCTAATTAACTAAATAAAAAAAAGAAAAAAACGATATAAGATTATGTCAGCACACGCAGATACTCACGCTCACGACGATCACGGACATCATCATAAAGAAACTTTTGTAACAAAGTATATTTTTAGCATGGATCATAAAATGATTGCTAAACAATACTTAGTTACTGGTACTATTATGGGAGTTATTGGAGTAATGATGTCATTATTATTCCGTATGCAAATTGCATGGCCAGAGCAACCTAATGTTTTATTTGAAGCATTATTAGGTAAATGGGCTCCAGACGGTGTTATGGATGCCGATATATACTTGGCCTTAGTTACAATACATGGTACAATAATGGTGTTTTTTGTACTAACAGCAGGTTTAAGTGGCACTTTTAGTAACTTGTTAATACCATTACAAATTGGAGCACGAGATATGGCTTCTGGTTTTTTAAATATGGTATCTTATTGGTTATTTTTTGTATCAAGTATAATAATGGTAATTTCATTATTTGTTGAAGCAGGACCAGCAGCTGCAGGTTGGACAATTTATCCGCCTCTTTCAGCACTACCAATGGCCCAAGGAGGATCAGGTGCAGGTATGACTTTATGGTTAGTTTCTATGGCAATTTTTATTGCTTCATCATTATTAGGGTCTTTAAATTATGTAGTAACTGTACTTAACCTGAGAACAAAAGGTATGTCTATGACAAGATTACCATTAACCATTTGGGCATTTTTTGTTACAGCTATTATTGGTATTATATCATTCCCTGTATTACTATCTGCCGCTTTATTATTAATAATGGATAGAAGTTTTGGTACATCATTCTTCTTGTCAGATATCTTTATTCAAGGTGAAGTTTTACACTATCAAGGAGGTTCACCTGTATTATTTGAACACTTATTTTGGTTTTTAGGTCACCCTGAAGTGTATATTGTAATTCTACCAGCAATGGGATTAGTTTCTGAAATAATGGCAACCAATTCACGTAAACCAATATTTGGTTATCGCGCAATGATTGCTTCTATTTTAGCAATTGCATTCTTATCAACAATAGTATGGGGTCACCATATGTTCGTATCTGGTATGAATCCATTTTTAGGTTCTGTATTTACATTCACAACTTTATTAATTGCAATACCTTCTGCCGTAAAAGCATTTAACTGGATTACTACTATTTGGAAGGGTAACTTACAAATGAATCCAGCAATGTTATTTTCCATTGGTTTTGTGTCTACTTTTATTACTGGTGGTTTAACAGGTATTATTTTAGGTGATAGTGCTTTAGATATTAATGTGCATGATACATACTTTGTAGTGGCACATTTCCACTTAGTAATGGGTATATCTGCTTTATATGGTATGTTTGCAGGTATATACCATTGGTATCCAAAAATGTACGGTAGAATGTTAAATAAAAATCTTGGGTATATTCATTTCTGGATTACAGCAGTTTGTGCTTACGGTGTGTTTTTCCCAATGCATTTTATAGGTATGGCTGGTTTACCACGTAGATATTACACAAATAGTAATTTCCCTTTATTTGACGATGTATCAAATGTAAATGTTATAATAACAATATTTGCTTTAATTGGTGGAGTTGTTCAAATTGTATATTTATACAATTTTTTCTCAAGTATGTACTACGGAAAGAAAGCAACACAAAACCCATGGCGCGCTACTACTTTAGAGTGGACTACACCTGTAGAGCATATTCATGGTAACTGGCCAGGTGAAATACCTCATGTATACCGATGGTCTTATGATTATAGTAAACCAGGTCATGATGTAGATTTTGTACCTCAAAACGTACCGTTGAAAGATGGTGAAGAGGAACTTCAGCACTAACATCATTACAATAAAAATATTAAAAAAGCCTTTCCAAATTTTTGGAAAGGCTTTTTTGTTTTTACTCACATCATCAATATTAGTACACTTAATATCGTTTATGTGGTAAAAAAAATCGACGAAAAGTAAAAATAATTAACAAATATCGACGAAAATCAAAAAAATAGGTTAAATTGCACCGTATTTAAGATGCTGTAATATATTTATTCTTATTATGTAAGTTTAGGATTAGCATCATTAATGTAACTTAACTATAAAGTATGAAAACAAAATTACTTCAAGGTAATGTATTAAAATGTATGTTCCTTTTGTGGTTTTTAGGGTTTACGTTAACTTCATATGCGCAGTGCCCTTTAATACCTAATCCTACCCCAGCGCCCATTTGCGACGCCTCTAGTTTTACATTTTCTAATTTAAACACGTATGCCACAGATATGGGCAACGGCATTGTATGGTACGATGCTCCTACAGGAGGTACAGCCTATAATGCTAACCAATTAGTTTATGAAGGCACGTACTATGCAGGTGATAGTTCAGGCTCATGTGGTGCAAGATCTCCTATTGTTGTTGATTTTGTAGTAGACGCATCAGGCGAAAATTTAGATAGAATTTATTGTAGTAATGAAAATGCAACTATACAAACTTACATTGATGATGTATTAGCAGCTAGCATACCTTCAGGAGGTTCCGTTGAAATTTACCGAGATTTTTCATTAACTAACCAAGCTGCACCTGCTGATGTTATTCCTGTAGGCGCTCAAAATTACTTTATTATTTTTGTTGACAATAGCAATTGTAAAGGTCAAATTGAAATTGGTCAAGTAGGTGTGTTTTCAGCACCTCAAGATCCAACGCCACAACCGCTGCAAGTTTTTTGTTCTAATACCAATCCTTTAGTTGGAAATTTAGATCCAGGAACTACTTCTACAAACTTTAATTGGTATGAAAATATTGATGGTTTTGGAAACCCAGTTCCACCAGCGCTTTCTTCAACCGCAGCTTTAATTAATGGTAATACATATTACGTTCAGGTAGATGATATTTTTTGTGAAAGTAATGTTGCCTCTGTAACTGTAAATATTGAAACACCACCAAATCCGGGTACATCATCAAATTTAGAGTATTGTAATGATAGTTTACCTGCTTCAAATTTCGATTTATTTGATGAATTAGGAGGTATTAAAGATACAAACGGAACTTGGTCTGGGCCAGTAGCCACTTCTAATGGCTTTAGAGGTACAGTTAATATTTCTGGTTTAACAACAGGAGGTTTATATATTTTCTCATATACAGTACCAGCTACAACAGCTTGTCCGCAATCATCTGCTACAGTAGCCATTCAGGTGTATGAAGCGTTTTCTTCTGGAGTGGCCTCAGCACTAAATCCTGCACTTTTTTGTGTATCGGCATTGCCAACAAATTTTGATTTGTTTACATTATTAGAAAACGAAGACCCAAACGGACAATGGACAATTGGAACTTCTAGTTCAGATCCTGTAACAACATCAACTATTGATTTATCTTCATACACTACAGGAACATATAATTTTACATATACACAAAATTTAGCACCAAATCCGTGTCCTGAAGTTTCAACAACAGTTCAAGTTACCGTATTACAAAATCCTAATGCAGGTAATGCTATTAACCAATCGTTTTGTGAAAACGATTTATCAGCCAATTCACCATTCAATCTATTTGACGCTTTAGACAATACACAAGATAATAATTCGGGCACTTGGACAGATGCTAGCAATACAACCGTTTCAAATAGCATAGATATTACAAGCTTTACCGTAGCTGGTAGCCCATATACGTATACATATACAATTGATAACGGGGCGTGTATTGATACAGAACAAATTACAATTACCATAGACGATGCACCAGAATCTGGAACCGCGAATGCACCCGTTGAGTTTTGTGAAGGCTTAGCGCCATCAAACTATGATTTATTTGATTTACTAGCAGATGAAGACCAAACAGGAACGTGGTTAGATGACGATGCTACAGGCGTGTTAACAGGAAATATAGCTGATTTATCAAGCTTAGCACCGGCAACATATAATTTTACATTTGATGTTGATGCAATTGGCAGTTGTGATGATGTAAACGTAACAGTAAGTGTTATAATAAACCCATTACCAAATACAGGAGTGCCAGCACCCGTAGCATTTTGCGAAAATGATA
>NZ_VOSC01000033.1:774-433998 GCF_007997385.1 Seonamhaeicola algicola | reverse complement strand
ATACATCAGGCGCTTTAACAGGTAGTAATGTAGATTTAACAATATTAAAAATTGATTCATACAGTTATACATATACCATTACTGATGTTAACGGATGTACAAACAGTAGTACAGTAGTAATTACTATAGACGATGCACCAGAATCTGGAACCGCCAATGCACCTGTTGAATTTTGTGAAGGCTTAGCACCATCAAACTATGATTTATTTGATTTACTAGCAGATGAAGACCAAACAGGAACGTGGTTAGATGACGATGCAACAGGCGTGTTAACAGGAAACATAGCCGACTTATCAAGCTTAGCACCGGCAACTTATAATTTTACATTTGATGTTGATGCAATTGGCAGTTGTGATGATGTAAACGTAACAGTAAGTGTTATAATAAACCCATTACCAAATACAGGAGTGCCAGCACCCGTAGCATTTTGTGAAAATGATGTAATATCAAATTCACCGTTAGATTTATTTAGTCAATTAACAGGAGAAGATGCAGGCGGCACATGGACAGATGATGATACATCAGGCGCTTTAACAGGTAGTAATGTAGATTTAACATTGTTAGCTATTGGTTCTTACAGTTATACATATACCATTACTGATGTTAACGGATGTACAAACAGTAGTACAGTAGTAATTACCATAGACGATGCACCAGAATCTGGAACCGCCAATGCACCTGTTGAATTTTGTGTTTCTGAAATTACAACAGGACAAACCTATAATTTATTCGATTTAATAGAGGGTGAAGATCAAACTGGCTCATGGATAGATGATGATGCTTCAGGTGCTTTATCAGGTAATACAGTTACTTTAGATGGGTTAGCCCAAGGTACTTATAATTTCACATTTGATGTTAATGCAATTGGCAGTTGTGATGATGTAAACGTAACAGTTAGTATTATTATAAATGATACACCAGCACCATCAGCGGCTTCTCCACAAGAGTTTTGTGATAGTGCTACCGTAGCAGATTTAGTTGCGGTTGGAAATTCAGTACAATGGTACAGCACTGCAACAGGAAGTACACCTTTAGATGTAGCAACCGCCTTAGCTAATGGTCAAACCTATTACGCATCACAAACAAATGCAACTACAGGGTGCGAATCTTCAACAAGAACAGCTGTAACTGTAGCAATATACCAAACACCAACAGCAGGCGCTTTAAATACAACAGCAATAGTTGCTTGTAATAGTAATGCTACTATTGATCTATTTACAGGATTAGATGGTACGCAAGATAACGGCGGAACATGGTCAAATGATGATAATGTTGGTGTGTTAATAGGTAATACTTTTAACGCAACAGGAGTAGCTGCAGGTACCTATAATTTTACGTATACCGTAACGGCATCTGCACCTTGCGTTGACGATAGTATTACTATTGAAGTAACTATTGAAGCCCCTTTAAATGCAGGAACAGATGGAGCTCCTTTAGATTTATGTAGCAATAATGGTAACATAGATTTATTTACTCAATTGGGAAGTAATCCTGATGCTGGAGGTACATGGTCACCAGCCATGGATAGTGCAACAGGTGTTTTTAATCCGTTAGTAGATGCTCCAGGAACATATACTTATACCTTATCAAATGCTTGTGGTACATTCTCAAGTAGTATTGAAGTTTCAGTAACACTAGCACCAAACGCAGGTACAGATAACAGTATAAACTTATGTGTAACCGATGCACCAGTAGATTTATTTACATATTTAGGTACAGCTGCCCAAAGTGGTGGTACATGGTCTCCAGCTTTAACAAGCGGTACAGGAATTTTTGATCCTGCTCTAGATACAGCCAATACCTACACTTATACGGTTACAGCAACATCGCCTTGTGCTCCAGATGCTGTAGCAAGTGTTACTGTTTCTGTAAACAACACCCCAATGCCAACAGTTATAAGTAATAACTTAGAGTTTTGTGCAGTAAACCAGCCAATAGTATCAGATTTAGATAGCAATATTACATCATCAGGAACTATAAATTGGTACGAAGACGCTGCTTTAACAATGCCTTTAATAGGTACAGAATCTTTAATTAATGGTGAAGATTATTATGTAACACAAACCAACGTATCAGGTTGTGAGTCTGAACCAGTACAAATAAATGTAACAATTAATGATGCGCCAACACCTACTTTAACTAATGCAAATGAAACATATTGTATTAATGATAACCCTACTATTAGCGAGCTTACAAATAATATAAGTTACAATGCGTCAGCTTATGATGTAGTATGGTATGATGAAGCGTCTGAAGGTACAGTATTATCAAGTTCAGATGCATTAAGCAATACAACAACAGTTTATTACGCTGCTTTAGTTGACATAGCAACGGGTTGTGAGAGTAGTGTGCGCTTAGCAGTAACACCAGATATTACTGGTTGTGGTAAGGTTGAGTTGCCAGACGGGTTTTCACCTAACGGCGATGGTGTAAATGACACGTATAATGTTGATAATTTATCAATATTATATCCAAACTTCGAAATTGAAATTTTTAATCGTAATGGTAATGTAGTTTATAAAGGTAATGCTAATACCCCAAGGTTTGATGGTACGTCAAATCAGTCTAGAACCCTAATAAAAGGAGATTTGCCAGTGGGTGTTTACTTCTACATTTTTAAGTTTAACGACGGTGAACATAAACCAGAACAAGGACGCTTATACTTAAGCAGATAATTTATAGATACATAAAATTTACAGAAAATGAAACATTTAAATATATATCATAAAATAGCTGCTTTGTTAGTTCTGGCATTAGTGTCTTTACAAAGCGTAGCACAACAAGATCCGCAGTTTACACAATACATGTATAATATGAGTGTAATAAATCCGGCTTATGCAACTGCTAATGAAGGTATTTTAAACCTTGGTGGTTTATACCGTACACAATGGGTTGGGTTAGAAGGTGCCCCAAAAACAGGAACCTTTTTTGCACACACACCAGTAAACGATAAAATTGAATTAGGTATTTCTTTTACTAACGATGATATTGGTGACATTGTTAGTGAAAATAACATTTATGCAGATTTTGCTTATGTGCTTCCAGTTGGAATTGAAAGTAAAATATCCTTTGGTTTAAAGGCAGGTGTAACTCTTTTTGATACTAATTTTAATGATTTAATGCTACAATCGGGTGGCTCAAGTTCAGACCAAGCCTTTGATGAAAACATAAGTAAAGCATTTCCAAATTTAGGTGTAGGTGCATTCTTTTTTGCTGATAATTATTACTTAGGAATATCGGCTCCAAACATGCTATCAACTAAACATATTGAAAATGAAAACGGAATAACTGCCACAGGAGTAGAAAATGTACATTATTTCTTTACCGGTGGTTATGTATTTGATATTGATAAAAACCTAAAACTAAAGCCTGCTTTTTTGGCTAGAGCTGTTAAAGGTGCCCCTATGGCTGTTGATGTTACAGCTAACGTTTTAATAAACGAAAAACTAGAAGCTGGTTTAGGGTACCGTTTAGGAGATGCTATTAGTGGTTTGGTGAATTTTAGAATTACGCCAGAACTAAAAGTGGGTTATGCTTATGACTTTACAACCAATAATCTAGGTGATTACAACTCAGGATCTCATGAAATATTCATACTTTTTGATGTTGACTTATTTGGATTTAAAGGCGGTTATGATCGTTCACCAAGATTCTTCTAACATTTAATAATTGTAAACATGAAAAAAAATACATACATACTTGCAAGCCTATTATTAGTTAGCGGATTAGGTTTTGCCCAAAATAAAAATTTAAAGCGCGTAAATAAACTTTTTGAAATGCGTGCTTATGCCCAAGCTGCTGAAATTTATGAAACCAAAGAAAGAGACCAAGAGGTGTTGCAAAATTTGGCCGATAGTTATTACTACAACGCCAATTTGCAAAATGCTATAAAAACATACCGAGAGCTGTTTGTAACGTACGGAGATTCTATTGATATTGAATATCACTTTAGGTTTGCACAAGCTCTTAAAGGCGTTAAACAATACAAAGAAGCCGATAAACATTTAAGCATGTATTATAACAAACCCGTAAATACAACGGCATTTATAGAAGCAACTGATAAAAAAGCACCACATGTATTCAAACTTCAGCAAATTGTAAATGAAGGCTCAAGTAGTGATTTTGGTTTGTCGTTCTACGGAAATGATAAAGTTGCATTTGCATCGGCTAGGAGCACTGATAACCCTGAATATGCATGGAATAATTTACCTTATTTAAATTTATATAGTGCCACTTTAAATAGTGATAACACTATTGTTAATGTACAAGCGTTTCCTGAAACAATAAATACATCATCACATGAAAGTAATGCTGTATTTACAAAAGATGGCAAAACTATGTACTTTAATAGAACCAATACAACACGCAAAAAAACAGGCGCAGACCGTATTGCACATATTAAAATTTATAAAGCTGAATTAGTTGATGGTGTTTGGGCCAATGTTACTGCTTTACCATTTACATCAAACAGTTACAGTACAGAGCATCCTGCATTAAGCATTGATGAGAAAACACTATATTTTGCTAGTGATATGCCAGGTACAATAGGTGGTTTTGATATTTATAAAGTTGCAATAAATGATGATGGTACCTACGGCGAACCAGAAAACTTAGGCAATACAATAAATACCAAACACCGTGAGCAATTTCCGTTTGTAAGTGAAAATAATGTATTGTATTTTTCTTCAATTGGTCATGAAGGTTATGGCGGATTAGATGTGTTTAGTAGCACTTTTGATAACGGTGTATACACAAAGCCAGAAAACTTAGGTAGCTCAATAAACAGTAATCTAGATGATTTTGCATATGTAATTAGAGAAAAAAATAACTTAGGTTACGTGTCATCAAATCGTTCAGGGTATGATAGAATGTATAGTTTTGTTAGAAACGAAAACCCCTTATCAAAATATCAAGTTGAAGGTATTGTAAAAGATAAAAATAGCAACAAACCATTAGCTAATGCTTTAGTTGAAATTATTGATCAATCTACCAAACTAGTTAAAGATACTATTGTTGGTGAAAATGGGTATTATATCTTTAAACTACAACCAAACAAGGTTTATAAAATTAGAGCAAGTCGTGAAGCTTACATAGAACAAGAACTAGAATTTTTAACAGGAAAGTACGGTAAACCTCAACATAATATTGATATTGCTCTAGAGTCGCTTACTGTAGCTGAAGAGCGTATTCATCAAAATGAAAAAGGCGAGTTACTTGTAAAATTAGATAAAATTTATTTTGATTATAATACTTCTGAAATATCAAGCGAGGCAGCCAAAACATTAGATGTTTTAGTAGATTTAATGAATAAACACAACAGTATAAATATTGAAATATCTGCACATACAGATGCCCGTGGACCTGCACCATATAACCAAAAACTATCTGAAGAAAGAGCAGCATTAGTGTTAAATTATTTAGTGAAGAAAGGTATCAACAAAAACAGATTAACAAGTGTAGGTTATGGTGAAACACAACCACTTAACCAATGTACAGAAGAAGATAAGTGTAGTGATGAAGAATATGACATAAACCGTAGGTGTGAGTTTAAAATATTACAATAAACCCTGTAGCCAACCCTAATCAACCAAATTATTTTGACAAAGCCTTTCTTAATTTAGAAAGGCTTTTTGTGTATCTTTGTTTACCCTTAGTGTGTTTCAACCTTATTAATTATATCTATTTGAATGAACGAAAACCTAAACCCTTCTAATGAAAATTATTCTTCAGACGAGTTAGATGTCGAAAAAAAATTAAGGCCATTAGCCTTTAATGATTTTACAGGGCAAGATCAGGTTTTAGATAATCTTCAAGTATTTGTACAAGCAGCTAATTTACGAAGTGAAGCACTAGATCACACCTTGTTTCACGGCCCTCCAGGATTAGGCAAAACAACACTAGCGCACATTTTAGCTAATGAGTTAAATGTAGGTATAAAAGTAACCTCGGGCCCAGTTTTAGATAAACCAGGAGATTTAGCAGGTTTATTAACAAATTTAGAAGATCGTGATGTATTGTTTATAGATGAAATTCATAGGTTAAGCCCTATAGTAGAAGAGTATTTATATTCTGCCATGGAAGACTATAAAATAGACATCATGATAGAATCAGGGCCTAATGCGCGTACAGTTCAAATAAACTTAAACCCGTTTACTTTAGTTGGTGCCACTACGCGTTCAGGTTTACTAACATCACCCATGCGTGCCCGTTTTGGTATTCAAAGTAGATTACAGTACTATAAAACCGATTTGCTAACCACAATTTTACAACGGAGTGCTTCTATTTTAAATGTACCAATTTCTATGGAAGCAGCTATTGAAATTGCAGGCCGTAGCCGTGGAACACCACGTATAGCAAACGCTTTATTGCGTAGGGTTAGAGATTTTGCGCAAATAAAAGGTAACGGTACAATTGACATTAAAATAGCCAAATATGCTTTAGAAGCTTTAAATGTTGATGCTCACGGTTTAGATGAAATGGACAATAAAATTCTTTCAACCATTATAGACAAGTTTAAAGGTGGCCCCGTAGGTATTACAACCATAGCAACAGCAGTAAGCGAAAGTCCTGAAACAATAGAGGAGGTTTACGAGCCTTTTTTAATTCAACAAGGTTTTATTGTACGTACACCTCGCGGGCGTGAGGTTACTGAGTTAGCCTATAAACATTTAGGTAAAATAAAAGGAAATATACAAGGCGGTTTGTTTTAAAAACACCTGTTTATTTATCTGTAAAATCATTCAGTTTAACTTATAAACTAGTATTTTAAGCTTTTTGTCAAATAATCTGTAAGGTTTTTTATAACCTTGTTTAAGTTTGGGCTTTAAATAAGCCTTCAATCTATAATGACAAAATTTTTAAAGCCTACGTTTATACTAATTCTTTTATTAGTTACTTTGACATCTTGTGAAAAAGATAAAGATGATTATGTTGATATAACGCTACAAACTAATCTAGAAAAGCAGTTAAACCAACTTTTCGGTTCAAAAGAAAACTTAATATTACCAGATTCAGATGATTATTTGGCTATTCCAAATGATATAAAAAACCCAATAACACAGGCCAAAGTTAACCTAGGCAAATTACTATACCATGAAACAGGTTTAGCAAAAAGCCCTACCCAAACTGAAGGTATGAATACTTATTCTTGTGCATCATGCCATCATGTTGATGCGGGTTTTCAAAGTGGAATAAAGCAAGGAATTGGAGAAGGAGGATTTGGTTTTGGATATAAAGGACAAAGTAGGGTAATGGCATCAAGTTACACTTCAGATAAAATTGATGTACAACCCATTAGAACACCATCTGTTTTAAATGTTGCCTACCAAGATGTTATGCTTTGGAATGGTCAATTTGGAGCAACAGGAACAAATGCAAACACACAAGCAAGTTGGACGCCCAATACACCAAAAGCAGAAAATAATTTAGGGTTTGAAGGCGTAGAAATTCAGGCTATAGCAGGATTAAATGTTCACAGGCTTTCAATAGATGAAAACTTTATTAAAACTACTGAGTACAAAACCCTTTTTGATGCGGCGTTTCCTAAAGTTAGCCTAAATAAGCGTTACTCTAGAATAAATGCAGGTTTGGCAATAGCAGCCTATGAAAGAACATTGTTACCCAATAAAGCTCCATTTCAAATGTGGTTAAAAGGAAGTTTTGAAGCCATGAGTGATGAAGAATTATTAGGCGCTTCAATATTTTTTGGAAAAGGGCAGTGTTACACCTGTCATTCTGGGCCTGGTTTAAATGGTATGGGCTTTCATGCATTGGGTATGAATGATTTGTCTGGTAATAACGTTGCAGGAATAGTTGATGAGGCTACCCAAAAAGGGCGCGGAGGTTTTACAGGTAACAGTGCTGATGATTATAAGTTTAAAACACCGCAACTTTATAATTTAAAAGATGTCAATTTTTTAGGTCATGGTGGTAGTTTTTCTTCGGTTAAAGATGTTGTTATTTATAAAAACAACGCTGTAAAAGAAAATGAAAATGTACCAACAAGCAAACTCTCAGCACAATTTACACCGTTAGGATTAACAGAAGCAGAAATAGAACAATTAACAACGTTTTTAGAAAAAAGCTTGTATGATGCTAACCTAATTAGGTATGTGCCAAATCAACTACCATCAGGTAATTGCTTTCCAAATGCCGATTCCCAATCTTCAATAGATATGGGGTGTAATTAAAAATTATATAATTTAACTATTTATTTGTAGTTTAGATATAATTTTTACTATTGAATAATAAAAAACAACATTATACAACACTTATTAAAACCGAAGCAAAACGCCTCGGTTTTTTGTCTTGTGGTATTAGTAAAGCAACCTTTTTAGAAGAAGAAGCTCCTAGGTTAGAAAAATGGTTAAACAATAACATGCATGGAGAAATGCGTTATATGGAAAACCATTTTGATAAGCGTTTAGACCCAACAAAGTTGGTTGAAGGATCAAAAAGTGTGGTGTCTCTTTTACTAAACTATTTTCCTGAAGAAACTCAAACAGATAGTACCCTTAAACTTTCTAAATACGCTTACGGAACCGATTATCATTTTGTTATAAAAGATAAATTAAAAGCACTTTTACATTTTATACACGATGAAATTGGAGATGTAAATGGAAGAGCATTTGTAGATTCTGCACCTGTTTTAGATAAAGCTTGGGCTGCTAAAAGTGGTTTAGGATGGGTTGGTAAGCACAGTAATTTACTAACCCAAAAAGTAGGATCTTTCTATTTCATTGCCGAATTAATAATTGATTTAGACTTGGAATACGATGCGCCAACCACAAATCATTGTGGCACCTGTACGGCTTGTATTGATGCTTGCCCAACACAAGCTATTACCGAGCCTTACGTGGTTGATGGTAGTAAATGCATTTCGTATTTTACTATTGAGCTTAAAGACAATATTCCTTCAGAATTTAAGGGTAAATTTGACGATTGGATGTTTGGGTGTGATGTGTGTCAAGACGTATGCCCATGGAATCGTTTTTCAAAAGCACATAATGAGCCATTGTTCAATCCGCATCCAGAATTATTGTCAATGAGTAAAAAAGATTGGCAAGAAATAACCGAAGAAACCTTCCGCAAAGTGTTTAAAAAATCGGCAGTAAAGCGCACCAAATTTTCAGGTTTAACCCGTAATATTAATTTTTTAAAATAAAATATTAAGTTTAAAACGCCTTTTTTATGCATACGGCATTTCTAATGCTCGCCTGTATTTTATAGCGTATAACTTTAATTTTATGGTCAAAATCCAATACTCGTATAATACCTTTTTTTTCAGTCTTTTAATGTTGTTAAGTAAATTCATAGGGCTATTAATTTTTAGCAAAACTACTAATTTTACTTTTAATTTACAATTTGTTAACATTAAATTTACATTGCAATAACTTTGAGGACAGCTTTTTAAGTCTTTTATACTGTAATGTAAATCATTGTTAAGTCTATATTTACAGTGTTTTTTGCTAAGAGGTTGTGTTTGTTAAAAAGGCTATTAATATTATTTGAAGATTACATGATTAAGTTTTTAGTATTCTTATATTTGAAGTTCTAAAAAACATACTTTAGTATCAAATAAAGTTTTAGTTAAAACATTCGGTTCTTAATAAAAAGAGAAGAAAAACACACACACAATGAGCGAAGAAAGTAAACGTAGAGAAGCACTTATATATCATGCAAAACCAACACCAGGCAAAATTAAAGTAGTGCCAACAAAAAAATATGCAAGCCAAAGAGATTTGTCTTTAGCATATTCACCCGGAGTTGCAGAGCCATGTTTAGAAATTGATAAAGATGTTGATAATGTTTACCGTTACACATCAAAAGGTAATTTAGTAGCTGTAATTTCAAACGGAACAGCCGTATTAGGTCTAGGTAATATTGGTCCGGAAGCCTCTAAACCAGTTATGGAAGGTAAAGGGCTGTTATTTAAAATTTTTGCAGACATTGATGTGTTTGATATTGAAGTTGATACTGAAAATGTTGATGAGTTTATTAAAACTGTAAAAAATATAGCACCAACATTTGGAGGTATAAATTTAGAAGATATTAAAGCTCCTGAAGCGTTTGAAATTGAACGCCGTTTAAAAGAAGAATTAGATATACCTGTAATGCATGACGACCAGCATGGTACTGCTATTATTTCTGCGGCAGCATTATTAAACGCAATTGAACTTACCGAAAGAAACATTGAAGACGCTAAAATAGTTATCAGTGGAGCAGGTGCAGCAGCCATTTCATGTTCAAGGTTATATCAAGCCTGTGGTGCTAAAAAAGAAAACATGGTAATGCTTGATAGTAAAGGCGTTATTAGAGATGATAGAGATAATTTAACACCTGAAAAAGCTGAATTTGCCACCCACAGAAAAATTGACACGCTTGATGAAGCAATGCAAGATGCCGATGTGTTTATTGGTCTTTCAATGGCAAACATTGTAACACCAAACATGTTATTATCTATGGCTAAAGACCCTATAGTTTTTGCCATGGCAAACCCAGACCCTGAAATTAAATACGATTTAGCTATAGCTACCCGTGATGATATTATTATGGCTACAGGCCGTAGTGATCATCCTAACCAAGTAAATAATGTTTTAGGGTTTCCGTTTATTTTTAGAGGCGCCCTAGATGTTAGAGCAACTGCCATAAACGAAGAAATGAAAATGGCAGCGGTTAAAGCGTTGGCAAGATTAGCAAAAGAACCAGTACCAGAGCAAGTTAATGTTGCTTATGGCGAAACTAAACTAACCTTTGGTAGAGATTATATAATTCCAAAGCCTTTTGATCCGCGTTTAATTGCCCAAGTGCCGCCAGCAGTAGCTAAAGCAGCTATAAAATCTGGTGTAGCTAAAAAAACCATAAAAGATTGGGAAAAATATCAAGATACATTGTTAGAGCGTTTAGGGTCTGATAATAAGTTGGTAAGGCTTCTTTTAAACCGTGCCAAATTAAGCCCTAAGCGTATAGTATTTGCTGAGGCAGACCAATTAGATGTTTTAAAAGCTGCGCAAATTGTACATGAAGAAGGTATTGCAATTCCTATTTTATTAGGGAGAAAAGAAACCATTGAAGAGTTAATGGAATCTATAGAATTTGATGCCGATATTGAAATTATAGACCCAAAAACAGAAGAAGAAAACCCGCGTAAAAACAAATATGCAAAAGTATATTGGGAGCAACGTAAACGCCGAGGTGTAACCTATTATTCAGCGCAACGTTTAATGCGTGAACGTAACTACTTTGCTGCAATGATGGTAAATGAAGGTGACGCCGATGGGTTAATATCAGGTTACTCACGTAGTTATCCAACGGTGGTAAAACCTATGCTAGAGCTTATTGGTATGGCGCCAGGTGTTTCAAAAATAGCTACCACAAATTTAATGATGACTAAAAGAGGGCCTCTATTTTTAAGTGATACGTCTATCAACATTGATCCATCATCAAAAGATTTAGCTAAAATTGCTCAAATGACGTCAAAAGTCATTTCATTATTTGGTTTAAGCCCTGTAATGGCTATGGTAAGTTATTCAAACTTCGGTTCATCATCAAATGAAAAAGCATCTAAAGTAAGAGAAGCTGTTTCATATTTACATCGTTATTATCCAGATATGGTTGTTGATGGTGAGTTGCAAACCGATTTTGCTCTTAATGATGAAATGCTAAAAGAAAAATTTCCGTTTTCAAAATTAGTAGGTAAAAAAGTAAACGCCTTAATTTTTCCAAATTTAGATGCGGCAAACATTACATATAAATTATTAAAACAGTTAAATGAAGCTGATTCTATTGGGCCAATTATGATGGGTATGCGCAAACCAGTTCATATTTTACAGTTGGGTGCTAGTGTAGATGAAATTGTAAACATGACGGCCATTGCGGTTATTGATGCACAACAGAAGGAAAAGTACGAAAAGGAAAATGCACGTAAGAAATAATTTAATGCCAATAATTTTATTACATTTGGTGAGTTAAGGGTATATACATGATAACACACATACAAGGAAAACTTACTGAAAAAAATCCAACCCATGTTGTTATAGATTGTAACGGAGTAGGTTACATGATAAATATTTCTTTGCATACCTATTCTCAAATTCCAGATAATGACCATCTTAAGCTTTATACGCATCTTCAAGTTAGAGAAGATGCGCATACACTTTATGGATTTTCATCTTTAGCTGAACGAGAAATTTTCAGACTTTTAATATCAGTTAGTGGTATTGGGGCAAGTACAGCACGTACTATGCTATCATCATTAACACCAAAACAAGTGCGCGAAGGTATTGCAGGTAATGATGTGGCGCTAATTCAATCTATTAAAGGTATTGGAGCTAAAACAGCACAAAGGGTAATTATAGATTTAAAAGATAAAATATTAAAGATTTACGATATTGATGAAGTTTCTGTAGCCCAAGGCAATACCAACAAAGATGAAGCGTTATCTGCTTTAGAAGTGCTTGGGTTTGCCAAAAAGCAGGCAGAACGTGTGGTTGATAAAATTGTAGCTTCTGAGCCTGACGCCAATGTTGAAACCATAATAAAACAGGCCTTAAAAAATTTATAAAAGTATTTTGAACACAACCAACCTCAAATTTTATAAATCTGTAAAACAATATACACTATTAGCTTTTATGCTGTTTTGCAGTGTAATAGTATGGGCACAACAAATACCACAAGACTCTGTAAAAACAGGGTTTAGTTTGGGTACAATAAAATCGCCAAACCCCAATAGTGTAGAGTCTAAATACACCTATGATCCTGTTACAAATAGGTATATTTATACTGAAAAAATAGGTAGCTTCAACCTAAAATATCCGGTAATATTAACACCAAAAGAGTATTATGATTTAGTAGCCAAAGAAAGCATAAAATCATACTATCAAGAAAAAATAGATGCCTTTAGTGGAAATAAAGATGATGAAGAGGGTAAGAAAAACTTGTTACCAGAGTTTTATGTAAAATCCGGCTTGTTTGAAAGTATTTTTGGAGGCAATTCCATTGAAATTATACCACAAGGATCTGTTGAAATGGATTTAGGTATTTTGTTTTCAAGGCAAGATAATCCTGCATTTTCACCAAGAAACCGAAGCAATTTTACTTTTGATTTTGATCAGCGCATCAATTTAAGCTTACAAGGTAAGGTAGGTACAAGATTGCAAGTAAATGCCAATTATGATACACAGGCATCGTTTGATTTTCAAAACCTTATAAAATTAGAATACACACCAACAGAAGATGATATCATTCAAAAAATAGAAGTTGGTAATGTAAGTATGCCATTAAACAGTTCGTTAATAACTGGCGCACAAAGTTTATTTGGTGTAAAAACACAATTACAGTTTGGTAAAACAACAGTAACAGGTGTGTTTTCTGAACAAAAATCGCAAGCAAATACAGTTGTAGCTCAAGGTGGCGGAACCGTTGAAGAGTTTGAGTTTTTTATAAGAGATTATGATGAAAATAGGCACTTCTTTTTAGCACAGTATTTTAAAGATACGTATGACACCTCGTTAAAAAACTATCCGTTTATAAATAATAAAGGACTTCAAATTACAAGAATTGAAGTTTGGATAACCAACCGTAGCAACCGAACAGATAATGTTAGAAACATTGTAGCGCTTCAAGATTTGGGTGAAACTGATGTTATTGGTTTAGATACACCACCTGCAGGCTTTGTAAATGTAGGTCCGGGTGCCTACCCAAACAACTTAAATAATGATTTTGATCCTACAAATATTGGTGGCGCAGGCTCACAACTAACCAATGCTGTTAGAGATATTACTACCGTACAATCTGGTATCACGGTTTCAAACGTAAGAGAAGGTTTTGATTATGCTAAGCTTGAAAATGCCCGTAAGTTAACCCAACAAGAGTATACTTTAAACTCGCAGTTAGGTTATATTTCGTTAAATCAACGTTTAAATAATGATGAGGTTTTAGCCGTAGCATTTCAATATACCGTTGGTGGGCAGGTATATCAAGTTGGTGAATTTGCTAATGATGGAATAGACGCTACCAATGTTGAAACTAATAACAATGGGCAGGTAACCAATGTTGTAAATACAAGCTTAGTTTTAAAACTTTTAAAAAGTAGTATAACAAACGTTACTGAACCTGTTTGGAATTTAATGATGAAAAACATTTATGACACGGGTGCTTATAACTTAAGTCAAGATGATTTTACATTAAATATTTTTTATAACGAAGCATCACCATTAAACTTTATTACACCAGTAGGAGCAGATTTTGAGTTAGATATTAACGGTAATACTGTTAATGGTGCAACACCCGAAGATGCTAAACTTCAAAACGTACCACTATTAAGAGTTTTTAATTTAGATAAGCTTAACTTTAATAATGATCCGCAGGCAAAAGGCGATGGTTTCTTTGATTTTTACCCAGGCATTACTGTAATTCCTGAGGGTGGAAAAATTATTTTCACCAGTGCCGAACCTTTTGGTGAATACCTATTTAACGTTTTAGGTGGAGGTGATTATGATAATGATGCTGCTTATAACGCAGACCAGCAAAAGTATGTATATGATATTCTTTATAAAGAAACCAAAACAGCTGCCTTAGATGAAATTGAAAAAAATAAATTTAAATTAAAAGGCCGCTACAAATCTGCAGGAAATGATGGTATACCGTTAGGTGCATTTAACGTTCCAAGAGGTTCGGTTAGGGTTACTGCAGGTGGCCGTGTGTTGGTTGAAGGTGTAGATTATACGGTAAATTATCAATTAGGGCGTGTTCAAATTTTAGATGAAGCTTTAAAAGCATCAAACACACCTATTGAGGTTTCTACAGAAAATAATGCCGTTTTTGGGCAACAAACACGCCGTTTTACAGGTTTAAATATTGAACACAAATTCAATGACGATTTTGTTTTAGGTGCTACACTTTTAAACCTAAACGAACGCCCTATAACACAAAAAGCTAATTACGGTACAGAGCCTATTAATAATACAATTTTTGGTATTAATGGTAATTATGCCACTAAAGTGCCCTTTTTAACACGGTTAGTTAATAAGTTGCCAAATATTGATACTGATGCCGAATCTAACTTATCATTAAGAGGCGAATTTGCATATTTGGCACCAGGTTCACCTAAAGGTACCAACTTAAATGGCGAAGCTACATCGTATATTGATGATTTTGAAGGTACCCAAAATGCCATAGATTTAAGATCGCAACAGTCATGGTTTTTATCAAGTAGACCATTAGATTTAACTAATTCTCCAGGTAACGATAACCCGGGTATTGAAAACGGTTATGGTAGAGCCATGTTAAACTGGTATACCATAGACCCTATATTTTATAGTGCCAGAAGACCAGATGGCATTAATGATAATGATTTATCATCACTTTACACAAGTAGAGTTTTTATTAATGAATTGTTTCCAGATAGAGATTTGGTACAAGGGCAAAACTCAGTACTTTTTACACTAGATTTAGCGTATTATCCGCAAGAGCGTGGGCCATACAACTTTGAGTCATCAGCAGCCGATGGTGTTATTGATAACCCAAGCCAAAGTTGGGCAGGTATTACGCGCCAATTAACATCAACAGATTTTGAACAGCAAAATGTTGAGTATATTGAGTTTTGGTTACAAGATCCGTTTCAAGAAAACCCTACAAACCCAGGAGGTAAACTAGTTTTTAACTTGGGTAACATTTCTGAAGATATTATAAAAGATGGTAAGAAACTATACGAAAACGGCTTACCAAAAGATGGCGATATTAGCTTATTGCCAACCACCGATTGGGGAACAGTAACACCTCAAAACCAATCATTAATATATGCGTTTGATACTAACGGAGAGCAACGTACAAATCAAGATGTTGGGTATGATGGTTATAGTGATAATGCCGAAAGAGACTTTGTGACTAGAGAGAATTTAAACCCAAATTATGCGGCTTTAGATGATCCTGCAAATGATAATTATAGCTATTTTTTAGATGCCTCTGGTAATATTTTTGATAGATACAAACGCTACAACGGTGTTGAAGGTAATACACCCGATACATTTTCTGATACGCAAAGAGCCGCCAATACGCAGCCAGATGTTGAAGATATTAACCGCGATAACACAATGAATACCATTGATAGTTATTTTGAATATGAGCTTGATATTACACGCGAAAATTTACCCGAAAACCAATCGGAGTTTGAAAACTTACCCGTAACAAATCCTATTAGAGAGTTTATAAGAGATTTTAAAGTAACACCACGTAACCTACCTAACGGAAATACTGAAAGTGTAAGATGGTATTTATTACGCGTACCTGTTGAAGGCAGCCACGTAAAGCCTGTAGGAGGAATAAGTGATTTAAGATCTGTACGTTTTGTACGTATGTATTTAAAAGAGTTTGAGCAGCCAACAGTGTTCCGTTTTGGTACTCTAGATTTAGTTAGAAGTGATTGGAGGCGTTACACGCTAGCACTTGATAAAAATGATCCTTCACCTGAAGACCCTCAAACCGATTTTTCAGTAGGCGTTATAGGTACTTTAGAAAACGAAGGTAGTTATGAAAGGCCACCAGGTATTGAGCCAGAAGAGCTGTTTAATAATAATACAGTAGTTGAGCAAAATGAGCAATCGTTAGTTGTAAACGTTTGTAATTTAGAAACACAAGATGCTAGAGGTGTTTTTAAAAACATAAATGTAGATATGCGTCAATTTAAACGTTTACGTATGTTTTTACATGCCGAAGCACAAGAAGGCCAAAGTTTAACCGATAATGAAGTAGTTGGTTTTATTAGAATAGGTAACGATTTAAATGATAATTACTACCAAATAGAAATTCCTTTAGAAGTTTCAACCTCTACCACCAGAGATGGTCTGTGGCCAGAAGCTAATGAAATAAATTTACCAATAGATGTATTGGGGCAAGCAAAAGCGTTAGGTATTTCAAATGCTACGCTTAGTAATGAAGATCCTACTTTTTATGATGTAGTTAATGGTGGTTTAGTTGAGGTATCAAACCCATTTACAGGATATGTTTCAGGGCAACACAGGGTTGGTATAAAAGGTAATCCTAATTTTGGAGATATTAGAACACTTATGGTTGGTGTTAAAAATGCCACCTCAAGAAATGATATTTGTGCCGAGGTTTGGTTTAATGAGTTACGTTTATCTGATATGGATAACGAAGGAGGTTGGGCCGCTGTAGTAAGTATGGATTCTAACATTGCAGATTTTGCAAATGTAAGTGCAACTGGTAGGCAAAGTACTTCAGGCTTTGGGTCTATTGAGCAAGGGCCAAGTCAGCGTGCTTTAGAAGACGTTAAACAATATGATGTTGTAACTAATGTGCAATTGGGGCAACTGTTACCAAAAAAATGGGGTATTCAGGTGCCGTTTAATTACGCGCAAAGCGAAGAGTTAATTACACCAAAATACGATCAGTTTTATAAAGATTTAACATTAGAATCTAGATTAGATGCAGCAAATTCTGAAGAAGAAAAAGAAACAATAAAGCAACAGTCAGAAGATTATACAAGGCGTCAAAGCATCAACTTTATTGGTGTTAGAAAAACCCGTACAACAGATAAAACACCACGTTTTTATGATGTTGAAAACTTAACGCTTAACTATTCATATAACAAGGTTGAGCATAGAGATTTTGAAATAGAAAACTCTGTAAATAAAACAGTACGCGTTGGTGCTAATTATGCATTTAATTTCAACCCAATAAAAATTGAACCATTCAAAAAGAATGATTCGCTATTTACAGGTAAATACTGGAAATTATTAAAAGATTTCAATTTTAACCTATTGCCTGCAAGTTTTTCAGTTAATACAGATATTAACAGGCAATTTAATAGGCAAAAATTTAGAGAAGTTGATTTAACAGGCGGTAATATTGGTGTTGAAGAATTATTCCGAAGAAATTACACCTTCGATTTTCAATATACATTAAACTACAATTTAACTGATGCTTTACAGTTAAATTTCACAGCCGCAAATAATAATATAGTTAGAAACTATTTTAAGGATGATAATTTAATTAGAGGTGAGCAAGATGAAAGACTTGATGTTTGGGATGGTTTGTTTGATGCTGGAGACCCTAACAGGCAAAGCCAGAATTTAGGTATAACCTATCAGTTACCAATAAATAAAATACCAACCTTTAGTTTTATTGATGCTACTTACCAGTACACAGGTAATTTCCAGTGGCAAAAAGGGTCAGATTTGTATGGCGAAGTTATTGGTGAAGATGTGCATACAGTTCAAAACTCAAACGTGCATGATATCAACGCATCGTTAGATATGAATAGGTTTTACCGTTACATAGGCTTAGTTAAAAAACCAATAAAACGCGTTAGAAGCCGAACAACACCAGGTGGCACACCTCCTGGAGCTTCAAACGGAAAGAAAAAGCCACAACCAAGAGCCAAAAACCAATCGGTAACAAAACTATTAAATGCAGGTGTTGATATATTAACGAGTATAAAACGCATGCAAATAAGATATTCTGAAAATAATGGTACTTTTTTACCAGGTTACACACAAACACCAGGTTTTATAGGTACGCTAAGGCCAACATTAGGGTTTACATTTGGTAGCCAAAGTGATGTTAGGCATTTAGCAGCTAGAAAAGGATGGTTAACATTATTTGATGAGTTTAACCAACAATACACAGCAACGCACACAAAACAATTAGATCTTTCGGCAAGTTTAGAGCCTGTAAAAGATTTAAAGATAGATTTAGTAGGAAACAGAACATATTATGAAAATTACACTGAAAATTTTAGAGTAAATAATATTGGAGGTAATTTTCAGTATCAATCATTAACACCAAACACCTTTGGTAACTACAATATTTCAACCGTTTTAATTAAAACAGCTTTTAGTGCAAGTGATGAGGTAACATCAGAAACTTTTAACACATTTAGAGCTAACAGGCTTGAAATAGCAGAGCGTTTAGCCGAAAAATTCTATGGTCCAGGTGTTGCCTATGGTAGAGATACAGATGGCTACCCATTAGGTTTTGGTAAAAACAATCAAAAAGTATTATTACCAGCGTTTTTAGCTGCATATTCAGGGCAAGACGCAAGTAAAGTTAAAACCAGTGCTTTTAGAGATGTGCCCATACCAAACTGGGATTTAAAATATTCAGGCTTTATGAAATTTAAGTGGTTTAAAAAGCATTTCAAACGTTTTTCATTAACCCACGGGTATCGTTCAGCATATACAATAAACCAGTTTAATACCAACCTAAATTTAAATACCAACCCAAATGATAACCAAGCACCAATACCAGGTGTAACTTATGCAAGCCAGCCACAGCAAGCACTAGATCAGTCGGGTAATTACAAAAACGAACGTTTGTTTGGTGGTGTTAATTTAACAGAATCTTTTAGTCCGTTGGCGCGCATAGATTTTGAAATGAAAAACTCGGTAAAAGTATTATTGGAAATAGCCAAAGACCGCATGCTATCTTTAAGTTTTGATAATAACTTGCTAACCGAAGTACAAGGTAATGAGTATACTTTAGGTTTGGGTTACAGAATAAAAGATTTACGCATAAAATCAAACCTAGCAGGCCCCAAAAAACGCGTAGTGAGCGATTTAAATATGAAGGCAGATATATCAGTAAGAGATAATAAAACCATAATTAGATATTTAGATTTAGAAAACAATCAAGTAACCTCGGGGCAAACCATTTGGGCATTAAAATACACCGCAGACTATGCCTTTAGTAAAAACCTAACAGGTATATTTTATTTTGATTATGCGTTCTCTGAATATGCCATATCAACCGCATTTCCGCAAACAACCATTAGGTCTGGTTTAACTATACGTTACAATTTTGGAAATTAATAATTAAGTGTTTGAATTATATGCTTAATTAAATACATTTGTGATGAACAAATAAATTAAGTTATACCATGAATATTCCATCAGAATTAAAATATACCAAAGACCACGAGTGGGTTAAATTAGAAGGCGATGTAGCAACCATAGGAATTACAGATTTTGCTCAAAGTGAATTGGGTGATATTGTATACGTAGAAGTTGAAACTGTTGATGAAACATTAGCTGCCGATGAGGTTTTTGGAACCGTTGAAGCCGTAAAAACTGTATCAGATTTATTTTTACCATTATCAGGTGAAATTACTGAGTTCAATGAATCATTAGAAGATGAACCCGAAAAAGTAAATTCAGACCCTTATGGTGATGGTTGGATGATAAAAGTAAAATGCTCCGATCTTTCAGAAGCAGAAAACCTTATGTCTGCCAATGATTACAAAGCATTAATAGGTGCTTAAAAAAGTAATACTACCAGTAGCCATTTGTTACACCGTTTTTTTAACAGCGGTAAGCTTAATGCGGTTAAATAATTTGCCCGAAGTAAACATATCATTTGCTGATAAAATATTTCATTTTGGAGCCTATGCCGCATTAACAACAGTATGGTTTTACAGCTTGTTATTACATTTCAAATTAAAATTTAAAGCATCAATAATTTATGCTGCGGTATTTGCAGTAATATTTGGTATAATTATTGAAGTATTACAACAAACACTAACCGCATACAGAGCGTTAGACGTTTATGATGCACTAGCAAACACACTAGGAGCACTATTAGCAACAACAGCAATTTGGTTTACTAAAAGTTTACACATTAAAAACTTATAAACACTTGCTTTTTTGGTAAATAAATAGTTATTTTAGCAACCTTGATAAACTAATAAATTATGGAACTTAAGAAAAACGCAAAAGCAAACGTAGGACGTAACAGTTCTTTATACTTTGCAATTGGTTTAGCATTAATGTTATTTTTAACAAACTTTGCTATCAATTACAAAACCTATGACAAAGCAGCCATAGATATAGGTATGGTAGAAATGGAAGCCGAAGATGAAGAAGAAATTCCATTAACAGAACAAATTCAAACACCACCACCACCGCCACCACCACCAGCGGCACCTGAGGTAATTGAAATTGTAGAAGATGAAGTTGAAGTTGAAGAAACCGTAATTGAATCTACTGAGGTTGATCAAGAAACAGAAATTGTTGAAGTAGAAGAGGTTGTGGTAGAAGAAGTAGAAGAAGATATTGATGTACCATTTGCTGTAATTGAAAATGTACCAGTTTTTCCAGGTTGTGAAAAAGGAAGTAACAATGAGAAAAGAGCGTGTATGTCTAAAAAAATATCACAATTTGTAAATAAAAAGTTTAATACAGAGTTAGCAAGTGACCTTGGTTTATCAGGAAGACAACGTATTAACGTAATATTTAAAATAGACAAAACAGGTACTGTAACAGGTATTCGTGCAAGAGCACCACACCCAGGTTTAGAAAAAGAAGCTAAACGTGTAATAGGTATGTTACCTAAAATGAAACCAGGTAAACAACGTGGTAAGCCGGTAAATGTTCCGTATTCGTTACCAATTATCTTCCAAGTACAAGATTAAGACATTAGTATATACTGTTTTAGCCAGATTATAAAACGTAATTTGGTGAAAAAAGATGATAAAATAAAAACCCGCTACAAATTGTAGCGGGTTTTCTTTTTTGGTATGCTTATTGTGATTTTATCATAATATTAACATTTAAACTATAATTATGAGAAATCGTAAAGAATCTCACAGCAGCATTCGGCAAAATGCTCAAGCTGTGAAAAAACCGCACAAGCATGATGCAAATTTACAAAAAAACTCAACCTTATACTTTCAAGTAGGGTTGATAGTGTGTTTACTTATGGCATATGGCCTCTTTGAAATGAAATTTGAAACCCAAATACCCAATTTGGCCAGTGATTTTATTGTAGATGATGATACTTACAGTATTGAAATTCCTTTAATAACACCCGTAAAACCTAAGTTTGAAGAGCCAGTTGTTAATAAAGCAGTAAAAAAGAAAGCATCGGTAATTAAAGAAGTGCCTGATGATACTGATATTGCTAAGGATATTCTAGATTTACCCGATGAACCTATTGAAGATAAAAACCCGCCAGTAAACCCTGATGATGTGGTTGTGGTTAATATAGATGAAGAAGTAACATTGCCTTTTGATTTTGTTGAGGTAGTGCCAATTTATCCGGGTTGTGAAAAATCAAAAAACAACCTAGAACGTAAAAAATGCATGTCTGAAAAAATTAATAAACGCATTCAACGTAAATTTAATACAGATCTTGGAACTGATTTAGGATTAAACGGAAAACAAGTTATTCAAACGCAATTTAAAATTGATAAAACAGGACGTATAATTGACGTAAAAACACGTGGTACACACCCAGATTTAGAAAAAGAAGCACAACGTGTTATTGGTACGCTTCCTGAAATGATACCAGGTAAACAACAAAATAAAAATGTAAGTGTAATGTACACATTACCAATAGTGTTTCAAGTGCATAATTAAACACTATAATTTTAAAACTATAAAACCGTTATCATGTTAACTGATAGCGGTTTTTTTATTAAAGTAAGCTAAAACCGTATTTTTAAAAATGACTATCTTTCAACCATAAAAATAAAACTACGCTTTTATGCCAAAATACATTGTACTATGTTTGCTTTTAGTTCAATTAAAAAGCTTTTCTCAAAATCAATTATCCAACGAAAAACCACCTATTTTTCCAGATTGCAAAACGGTTGATGTTAGTAGCTTACAGCAGTGTTTTGATGCCCAAGTTTCAAGCTTCATTTATAATAATTTTAAAGTGCCACAAAATGTTTTAAATGATAATTACAAAGGCAAAGTAGTAGTGCTTTTTGAGGTTGATACAACTGGCACATTTAAAGTAATGTATACTAATGCTGCTTACAGTGAATTAAAAGCTGAAGCAAAACGTGTTTTTAATAGTTTTCCAAAAATTACACCAGGCACATATAATGGCTATAAAACATTTAAACAATATTCTGTACCAATTCAAATTCCGTTAATAAAACAAACTAAAAACACCCAAAATTTAGTAGCAAATACTAATGAGTTGTCTACTCTAGAACAAGCAGCCAAACAGGAATATAATGAGGTTAATAAGGCTATAAAACCATACGCAAGCAACCGTTACTCAAGTGCGTTGAATGTGCAATTTGTACACAGTGATTACGCTAAGTTTGATCGTGCAATTAACATTGTTGGAGCCAATAGCCATACAGCATCAAAACCATTTTTATACAGTGATGTTTCGCAGTATTACAATTTTGAAGAAGCCGAAAATAAGTTAAAAAAACAAGCTAAAACGTGGGTAGGTAAAAAGCTTTTCAACGAGCATTTGGTGCAATTACAAGGTGAAAATTATTGGTTTACAATAGATCCTGTTTTCGATTTACAAGTTGGTAATGATAGTGAAGGCGGTAACACATATAATAATACCCGTGGCTTTGTTGTACAAGGAGGCTTGGGTAAAAAGTTAAATTTTTATTCATCAGTATTTGAAAGTCAAGGGCGTTTTGCCGATTATGTTAATAGATACTCCGAAAGCTTGAAGGCCTTTGGGCCAGATCCTGCTATTATTCCTGGGCGTGGTATTGCTAAACGTTTTAAAACAGATAGTTATGATTATCCGGTTGCCGAAGCTTATTTATCATATTCGCCCACAAATTTTTTAAACATTCAGTTTGGGCACGGTAAAAATTTTATAGGTGATGGTTATCGTTCTTTATTATTAAGTGATGTTGCTAGTCCGCATCCGTTTTTAAAACTAAATACCAAGTTTTGGAAACTTAAATATACAAACACATTTATGTGGATGAAAGATGTAAGAGACGAGGTGGTACAAGACAAGGCGTTTTTAACCAAATATGTAGCTAACCATTATTTAAGCTGGAATGTGTCAAAACGTTTTAACTTAGGTTTATTTGAATCGGTACTATGGACTAATAGTAATGATAGAGGTTTTGATGTAAACTACCTAAACCCAATAATTTTTTACAGAGCCATAGAGTTTGAAACTGGTCAAGGTGCCGGAAATGCGCTTTTGGGTGCTACGGCTAAATATAAGTTTACAGATAATATTAATGCTTACGGACAATTTATTTTAGATGAATTTTCGTTAAGCGATATAAAAGGTGGAGAAAAAAGCTGGAAAAATAAATATGGCTATCAAATAGGTTTGAAATATTACAATGCATTTAAAATTAATAATTTAATGCTACAATTTGAATATAATCGTATTAGGCCTTACACCTATTCACACAACACTATTGTTTTAAATTATGGGCATAATAATCAATCGTTAGCACATTTATGGGGCGCAAACTTTTCAGAATTAATTTTAATAGGAAGATACCGTTTAAACCGTTGGTTTGCTGATGCAAAACTTATTTTTGGCTCACAAGGGTTAGATTATAATAACGGAACAGATAACTTTAGTTACGGTGCCGATATTTACAGAGATTACAATGATAGGCCTTTTGATACAGGTGTTAAAGTAACTCAGGGTATTAAAACCAATATATTTTATGGCAATTTACAGGCAGGTTATGTAGTTAATCCGGCTTCAAACTTAAAATTATTTGCAGATATTTCAGTAAGAAATTTTAATCCTAGCGCCACTACATCCACCACATTCAAAAACAATACGGTATGGTTTAATTTAGGTTTAAGAACAGATTTGTTTAATTGGTATTTTGATTTTTAACACAGTTATGCTCAATATGTTTCTTATTTTGTAATAAACTCATTGCCAAAACACTTTTATAGAGTATCTTTGCACTCGCAAAACAATTAAGCATTGGCAAGGTCTAAATCATCAACTGTAACTCCTTCGGTAATTTCAGATTTTAAAGAAATTACAAAAATGCGTTTGTCATTAAGCGTTGTGTTTTCATCACTTGCAGGCTATTTGTTAGGGGTTGAAACTATTGATATAAAAACACTTATTCTATTAGCGTTAGGTGGATATTTTATGGTAGGAGCCTCAAATGGCTTTAATCAAATTATAGAAAAAGATTTAGATGCTTTAATGAATCGTACCAAAAATAGGCCAATACCTTCAGGTAGAATGTCTGTTACTTCAGCATTTGTTATTTCATCAATCTTTACACTTTTAGGAATAATAATATTGTACACCATAAACAAGCAAACAGCCATGTTTGGTGCTATTTCAATATTTTTATACACGTGTGCCTATACGCCTTTAAAAACCATGACGCCAATAGCGGTTTTTGTAGGAGCCATACCAGGAGCCATTCCATTTATGTTAGGTTGGGTGGCAGCTACAAATGATTTTGGTATAGAACCAGGAACACTTTTTGCGCTACAGTTTTTTTGGCAATTTCCGCACTTTTGGGCTATAGGTTGGTTTTTATACGAAGATTATGAAAAGGCAGGATTCAAAATGCTTCCAACCGGTAAGCAAGATAAAGGTACTGCTGTACAAACAATAATGTACACAATCTGGACTATTATAGTATCAATCATTCCTGTGTTTGGGTTTACTGGCAAGTTACAACTCTCTGTTGTAGCCGCTATTTTAGTTTTTTTAGCAGGTTTAGTGATGTTAAATTTTGCAATAAAACTGTTTAAAGAAATGACCTCAAAGGCAGCAAGACAGCTAATGCTTGTTAGTGTTTTGTACATTACTCTGGTTCAAATAATATATGTAATTGATAAATTTATATAATAACTTATGGATTTAACACAAGGAACAGCAAAACAAAAAAATGAAAGAGCCAAAAAAATGATGCTGTGGTTTGGTATTATTTCATTAATAATGTCTTTTATGGGTTGGACTAGTGCTTTTATTGTAAGTAGTTCTAGGCCAGATTGGTTAAAAGATTTTCAGTTGCCCAATGCATTCATAATTAGCACAGCGCTAATAATAATAAGTAGCCTAACCTTTATTTTGGCTAAAAAAGCCTTAAAACAAAATAACCGAGCGTTAACAACCATATTACTATTAGCAACATTAATTTTAGGGGTTGCATTTGTGTTTTTCCAGTTTAAAGCATTTCAACAAATTATAAATTTAGGTTACAATTTTACAGGGCCAACAAGTAATGTAACCATGAGTTACATTTATTTAATTGCAGTAATGCACATATTACACGTGGCAGCAGGTTTAATAAGTGTAATTGTTGTAATTTATAATCATTTTAAACAAAAGTATACACAAGAAAATATGCTAGGTTTTGAACTGTCAGCCACATTTTGGCATTTCGTTGATATACTATGGGTTTACCTACTATTGTTCTTATATTTTGTTGGATAGTAAAATAATATAATTATCAAAAAAAATAGTAGAACACAAAAAATACTCAAACTGATAATTATCATAGTTTAAAATTTGAAGCTTATATTTCGTAAAAAAGAATAATTGATTATTTTTGTGCAACTTTATAAAATAACAACCATTACTTATGAGTACTACAGTTGTAAATGTTGAAACCGAAGGAAAAACCTGGGGTGGAGGAAATGAACCGTTAAAGGCAAGTTACGGTAAAATGATGATGTGGTTTTTCATCGTTTCTGATGCATTGACATTTTCAGGCTTTTTAGCAGCCTATGGATTTTCAAGATTTAAATTTATTGATTCATGGCCAATAGCCGATGAAGTATTTACCCACGTACCATTTTTACATGGGCAAGAGCTACCAATGATTTATGTGGCTTTTATGACGTTTATACTTATAATGTCATCAGTAACAATGGTATTAGCTGTTGATGCTGGTCATCATTTAAATAAAGCAAAAGTTACAATTTACATGTTTTTAACCATTATTGGTGGTTTAATATTTGTAGGATCGCAAGCATGGGAATGGGCAACATTTATCAAAGGAGATTACGGTGCCATTCAAACAAAAGGAGGTAACATTTTACAATTTGTAGATACTGAAGGGCACAGAGTAGCGCTAAAAGATTTTGTAGTTGCAAATGCCGATGCAGATAGAACTCAACACGAAAGAGATAACGGACTTTGGTTTGTTTCTGAAGGAACATTGCCAACATACACCGTTGAAGAAGTATTACACGGTTTAGAAAAGCATGACAATATTTTAGTTAGAACACAAACCCTAACTGAAGAAGGGCATAAAACAGTTTTAACAAGAGCAGAATCTATAAAACAATTAAAGGAAAACGGTAAAGCTGTTGTTGAAGGCGCTAACCTTCACGTAAACGAATATGGCTCGCCATTATTTGCAGATTTCTTTTTCTTTATTACAGGTTTCCACGGTTTTCACGTATTTTCAGGAGTTGTACTTAACATTATCATTTTCTTTAATGTAGTATTAGGAACTTACGAAAGACGTAAAAGCTACGAAATGGTTGAAAAGGTTGGTCTTTACTGGCACTTTGTAGATTTAGTTTGGGTATTTGTATTTACATTCTTCTACCTAGTTTAAAAAATAAATATGGCGCCCAAAGCAATACGCTAAAGGCAAAAAGAAAACAACATGGCACACGAACATAAATTAGAAATTTTTAGAGGACTTTGGAAATTCAAGTCTAACACACAAAAAATTTGGGGTGTATTAGCATTCTTATCTTTTGTAACAGCTATTGAGGTTGTATTAGGTATTTATAAGCCTGATGTATTAATGGGAAGCATTTTAGGTATGAAAGGCCTTAACTGGATCTTTATTATCTTAACCATTGTAAAAGCTTATTACATAGCCTGGGATTTTATGCACTTACGTGATGAAACCAAAGGCTTAAGACGCGTAATTGTATGGACAGGTGTTTTCTTAATACTTTACTTAACCTTCATTTTATTACAAGAAGGTGGTTACGTATTCAAAGTTTATGACGAAGGTTTTATAAAAAGAGATTTTTAATAAAACAAACCATTAACATTCAAGCTATAGCCACAGAGCAAAGTATTGAATGCTAAATGTTAAAATATATAATAAAAGGTGGTTATAATAACCACCTTTTTTATTTTTGTATAAATATATTTTCAACCCAAAAAAACAGGCAATGAATTTAAAAAAAGTAGGCAGATACACTATTTTGGGTGTTTTATTTTTTCTTCCAGTAACCTTTTTATTGCTACTATATCCTGCAACACACAATTATAATCCGTTAGATATTGTAAACGAAAATGTTATTGAAATAAGCAATTTTTCATCAACTAAAGAAACGCATGTAACATTAAAAGATAACATTACCGTTTTAGGGTTTTTAGGCAATAAACCAATGCTTAAAACTACCACAGCTTCAAACTTAAAAGAATTAGTTTACGATAAGTTTAAAGGGTTTAAAAAATTTCAAATAGTAATAGTTTTACCAAACGGAACAGAAGAACAAGCTGAGCAACTTAAAAAAGAAATAAGCCAATATGAAGATTTAAAATATTGGCATTTTGTATATGGCACACCAAATAGTATAAATAAGCTATACGCAAGTTTAAAAAGTGAAAAACCTTTAGCAAATGATTTATCTACTGAAAATGTATTTATTATAGATAAAGAATTAAACCAACGCGGTAGAATTGATAATAGAGAAGACAACCAAAAAAGTAAAAACGTACCAGTTTTTGGTCTATATAGTTACAACTGTATAGAAGTAGCAACTATAAAAAATAAAATGAGCGAAGATGTACGTATTTTATTTACAGAATATAGGCAAAAACGAAAAGGAGAATTTAACTCTACAATTAGGCGAGCCAACGATTTAAAAGCCGTTAACAATTAAAACATGAGCAAAAAAACTAATTATTCATACATAGGTATTGCATTTATTATTTTAGTATTTGGTATAATTTTCGTGCCTAGAATTGTAGATAGAATTAATCAAGGTGATATTACAAGGCAAGAAAGCCGTAGTGATTATGCGGGAGAAAAAGGTAAGCAAGCCACAGATTTAGTTTTTATTAAAGGAGAAAATGGTAATAGGCGTGTGCCAGAATTTAGCTTTACAAACCACAATGGTAAAACCATTACCAATAAAGATTATTTAGGAAAAGTATATGTAATTGAGTTTTTCTTTACCACATGCCCAACAATTTGCCCTGTAATGAATACTAATTTAGTTGAAGTACAAAATGAGTTTAAAGATTTTGAAAACTTTGGCGTAGCATCATTCACAATAAATCCAGATTATGATACTGTTTCTGTTTTAAAAGACTATGCCACTACATATGGCATAACAAACCCAAATTGGCATTTAATGACAGGCAAAAAAGAAGCAATTTACAAATTAGCTAATGATGGTTTTTATATTTATGCCGCCGAAAATGCTGCAGTTGAAGGAGGTTTTGAACACTCAGGAAACTTTGCATTAATTGATAAAAATGGGTTTATACGCTCTAGAAAAGATGAATTTGGAAATCCAATTATTTACTACAATGGTATTGTTACTGAAAAAGAGCAAGTAAATGATGATGGACAAAGAGAGCAAATAAGTATATTAAAAGAAGACATAAAAAAATTATTAAACGAATAAATTAAATACCATTTTAATTATTTGAATATGTTTTTTTAATGTTAAAAACAAATTATAAGTTATGAGCAATAAAGAAGTTATGAATGATAAAAAGTACAATAAACTAATTGTAATTTTATCAATAGCTATTCCGGTAGCAGTTGCTGCGCTTTTTGGTATTAAAATTCCAGCAAAATTACCGGTGTTTTTACCGCCAATTTATGCTTGTGTCAATGCAATTACTGCATTAATATTGGTGTTAGCATTCATTGCTGTTCAAAATAAAAAAATAAAACTACATGAGCGTTTAATAAAAGTAGCCATTGGGCTTTCAGTGCTGTTTTTATTAATGTACATAGTGTATCATATAACCAGTGATTCTACAAAGTTTGGTGGAGAAGGTTCTATAAAATATCTGTATTATTTTATTTTAATAACACACATAATACTATCTGTAGCTGTCATTCCTTTTGTACTTATTACTTATGTTAGAGCCATAACAAATAACATTGAAAAGCATAAAAAAATAGCAAAAATAACATTTCCTTTATGGTTATATGTTGCAGTAACAGGCGTTGTTGTTTACATTATGATTTCGCCTTACTATTAATACATTTAATTAAATGAAGCGAACTACTATTTTATATATAACATTCTTATTCTTTTTTATAAAAAGTAATGCACAATGCGCCATGTGTAGAGCGGTTTTAGAAAGTGAAGAAACAAAAAGTGTTGCCGAGGGTATTAATGATGGTATTGTATACTTAATGGCAATACCATATGTACTTGTTGGAGGTATTATTTTTGTTATTTATAAGAAATTCAGAACGTTAAAAAAATAATAAAAACTTTTTAGCACGGTTTTTGTAACATTTCTTTGTGTTGGTAGTCTAATTTTTAAGTGCGCTAATAACACCATAACCAATCAAGAAATGTTAGAAATAAAAAACTTGCACAAATCCTATCCCATTGGAGATTCTAGTTTACACGTTTTAAAAGGCATTAATCTTTCTGTAAAAGAGGGCGAAATGGTAGCAATTATGGGGTCTTCGGGCTCAGGTAAATCTACACTTTTAAATATTATTGGTATGCTAGATGAAGCAGATTCAGGAGACTATATTCTTGATGAACTTCCAATTAAAAACCTTACCGAAAAAAAAGCAGCTGTTTACCGTAATAAGTTTTTAGGGTTTATTTTTCAATCTTTCAATCTTATAAATTATAAAAATGCCCTAGAAAATGTGGCTTTACCACTTTATTATCAGGGTATGAAGCGTAAACAACGACAAGAGAAAGCCTTGTTTCATTTAGAAAAAGTAGGGTTGGCAGATTGGGCACATCATTTACCAAAAGAACTTTCAGGCGGACAAAAACAACGTGTAGCCATTGCACGTGCTTTAGCAGCAAACCCTAAACTACTATTGGCCGATGAGCCAACAGGAGCTTTAGATACTGCAACATCTCATGAAATTATGGCGTTTATTCAGCAGTTAAATGACGAAGGAAAAACCATTTTAATGGTTACACATGAAGAAGATATTGCAAGTATGTGCAAACGTATTGTTAGGCTAAAAGATGGCGTAATAATGGAAGATAAACCAGTAACACAAGTTAGAGCTAGCCAATATGTTTGATTTAGACCTTTGGAGAGAAATATTTCAAAGTATTAACAAAAACAGAACCCGTAGTTTACTCTCTGGGTTTACAATAGCATTTGCTATTTTGCTTTTTGCCATATTGTTTGGTATAGCAAACGGGTTGCAAAACACATTTAAAGAGGCATTTGGTTCTGATGCCAGAAATGCTATTATGATTTTTCCTGGTAGAACAACCAAAGCGCATAAAGGGTTACAAGCAGGCAGACGTATTCAGTTTAAAGATGAAGATTATAATATGCTTTTAGATGAGTTTGGAGATAAAGTGCAATACATCACATCAAAAGTAAACCGAAATGCAAGCGCATCATACAAAGGCGAGAGAAACAATTATGAGCTTAGAGCAATTCATCCAGAATATATGTTTATTGAAAACAATAAAATTAAATCTGGTCGCTACATTAACCAACATGATTTAGATAATAAAACCAAAGTAGTTGTAATAGGTAAAGTAGTTGAAGAAGAACTTTTTATAAAAGAAGACCCTATTGGCAAATACATTGATTTAAGTGGCATACCTTATAAAATAGTAGGTGTTTTTACTGATGATGAAGGTGATAATGAAGAAAGCGTAATTTACATGCCTTTAACTACAGCACAATTTGTGTATGGTAATAATGATTTTGTAGATATGATGCACCTAACATATAACCCAAAGTTAAGTTATGATGCTGCCATTAATTTTGGAAACTCCATCACAAAATCTTTAAAAGATAAATTTAGTGTTGCAGAAAATGATCAACGTGCCATAAGGCTTTTTAATTTAGCAGAAGGCACAAAAGCTGTTAACCAAATGATGGTAGGTTTGAGCTTTATAATATTAATAATAGGTTTTGGTACCTTAATAGCGGGTATTGTTGGGGTAAGTAATATTATGATATTTATTGTTAAAGAACGTACAAAAGAAATAGGAATTAGAAAGGCGTTGGGTGCTTCGCCAAAATCTATAGTATCCATTATTTTAATAGAATCTATTTTAATAACGGCCATAGCGGGCTATTTCGGTTTGCTAATAGGTATGGGTGTTTTAGAGTTGGTTGCACCCTATTTAGAGGCCTATTTTATAAAAGACCCCAGCGTTAGTAGTGGTTTAGTAATTGGCGCCACATTAACCCTAATATTAGCAGGTGCATTGGCAGGTTATTTTCCAGCCAAAAAAGCATCAAGAATTAAACCAATAGTAGCCTTAAGAAACGATTAATATGTTTAAGTTTTTATTTGATAGAGATACTTGGCAAGAAGTTTTTGATAGCTTTAGCAAAAACAAATTAAGGTCTGTGCTAACTATGGTTGGCGTTTGGTGGGGTATTTTACTGCTTATTGGGTTATTAGGTTCTGCCAGAGGTTTAGAAAATGCATTTAACAGGCTATTTGGAGATTTTGCAACAAACAGTGTGTTTATTTGGGGGCAAAGTACTGGTATACCCTTTAAAGGGTTTCAAGAAGGCAGACGCGTTCAACTATCGTTAACCGATACAAAAAAGGTTGAAGAAAATATTGAAGGTATTGAGTTTGTAGTACCCAGAAACTTAAGGCAAACAAGTGTAACTCGTAAATTTCAATCAGGTAATTTTAGAGTAGCGGGCGATTATCCGTTACTTGATATGGTTGAAAAAAAACGACTGCTAAACGGACGCTTTATCAATCAAAATGACATTAATAACAAACGCAAAGTGGCTGTTATTTCCGAAGATATTTACAAACAACTCTTTGAAAAGAAAGAACAAGCTGTAGGGCAATACATTTTAATAAACAACATAAATTTTAAAGTTATTGGTGTGCACAAACTATCAAATGTAAATATGGGGCCGCCCATAGATATGCACATACCCTTTACCACATTTCAGCAAATATTTAATCAAGGTGACAAAATAGGTTGGGTAATGATTACCGGAAAGCCAGATTATGACATTGTTCAAATTGAACAAGACAGTAAATTATTACTTAAAAATTTAAACAACATTCACCCAGATGATAAACGTGCCTTTGGTAGCGCCAACGCAGGAAAAGAGTTTGGTAAAGTAACAGGTTTTTTAACGGGCATGCAGTTTTTAACATGGTTTGTTGGTATAGCAACCTTAATAGCTGGTGTTTTTGCTATTGGTAATATATTACTAATAACCGTTAGAGAGCGCACCAAAGAAATTGGTGTTAGGCGTGCTTTAGGGGCAACACCTTTTGAAATTAAAAGACAAATTGTGGTTGAAGCCGTTTTTTTAACATTAGTTGCGGGTATTTTAGGTATTATAACAGGCGGGTGGATATTAATACTTTTAGATCATCTTTTTGGTCAAGGTGATGATGCTGCCATAGTAAACGCATCAGTATCAATTTTAGTAGTTTTTATAGCATTATTTATATTGGTGGTATTAGGTACATTAATTGGTTTAATACCAGCCTTTAAAGCAACAAGCGTAAAACCAATAGAAGCATTAAGAGAAGAATAAACAATCAAAAAAAATGAATAAAACAGTAAAACTTATTTTTGTTTTAGTAGCCATTGTGCTACTGGCATTTGTGTTAAAGTATTTTGTAAGTGCCAACTCTAAAGCTATTGAAGAGTTTAAAGTACAAGAGCCATTTTACACAGCAATTAATACAAAAGCAGTTGCAACAGGTAAATTAAATCCAGAAGAAGAAATTGAATTAAAACCACAAATTTCGGGTATTGTAGACCAAATTATTGTTGAAGAAGGTGATGTTGTAAAAAAAGGAGATTTAATTGCAAAAATTAGAGTAGTACCTAATGAACAAAGTTTAGCAAATGCTAAAAGTAGAATTGCAACAGCAAAATTATCATTTGAAAACGCTTCAACTAGATATTCAAGAGATAAAAAACTATTTGATAAAGGTGTAATTTCAGTACAAAACTTTGAAGATAGTGAGTTATCATACAACCAAGCAAAAGAATCTTTAGCTCAAGCACAGAATGATTACCAAATTATAAAACGCGGGTCAATATCTGGTGGCGGTTCTGCAAACACAAATATTATAGCTCAAATATCGGGTACAATTTTAGAAATTCCTGTACGTGAAGGTGATCAAGTTATTCAAAGTAACAATTTTAACGCCGGTACAACCATTGCAACTATTGCCGATATGAGCAATATGATTTTTGAAGGAAAAGTTGATGAATCTGAAGTTGGAAAACTAGAAGAAGGCAAAAAAATTAGTGTGGTACTTGGTGCTATTGATGATAAAGAATTTCCGGCAACCTTAACCTTTGTTGCTCCTAAAGGTAAAGAAGAAAACGGTGCCGTACAGTTTACAATTAAAGCTAACGTTACAATAGACGAAACCACTAATGTAAGAGCTGGTTACAGTGCCAATGCCGAAATTGATATTGAAGGAAAAGACAGTGTTTTAGCCATTAAAGAAGCTTTATTACAATACAACCGAATTACCGATAAACCCTTTGTTGAAATTCAGAAAGAAGATGGGGCTTTTAAAAAGAAAAACGTAAAGACAGGTATTTCCGACGGGATAAATATTGAAATTATTGAAGGTGTTGAAGAAGGAGACAAAATAAAGGTTTGGAACAAAGCCTCTGAAGAAGACAATAAAAAGGAAGATGAAGATAAAGACTAACACATCAATGAAAAAACAACTTTTTATAGCGCTATTTTGCATGTTTATAGCACAAACATTTGCGCAGCAAAAAAAATGGACATTACAAGAATGTGTAAATCACGCTTTAGAAAATAACATTACCATAAAGCAAAGTGAAAACAATTTGTTGTCTGGTGAGCAAGATGTAATTGCGGCAAAAGGGCAATTTTTACCATCGGTTAATGCAAACATAAATCAAAATTTAAGTTTGGGAAATAGAGAATTGTTTCCAGGTCAATTTGTTGATAGAACAGATAATAGTACCAGTATAGGTTTAGGTGCTAACCAAACAATATTTAATGGGTTTAGGTTAACTAACCTTTACAAACAGTCTAAATTAAATCTAGAAACAAGTAAAATAGAATTAGATAGAATTAAGGACGATATATCATTAAACGTTGTTAATTCGTATTTAAATGTTTTATTTAATATTGAGAATTTAGAAGCTGCTAAAGCACAGTATGAATTTTCAAAAAAACAATTAGAACAAGTAAAAGAATTGGTTGATGCCGGTGTGCAACCAAGAGTTAATATTTATGATACTGAGGCTACTTTAGCCAATGATGCACAAAATGTTACGGTGGCAGAAAATAATTACACCCTAGCATTACTAACATTATCACAATTATTACAGTTGCCTTTTGAAGGTTTTAATGTAGAATTATTAGAAATAGATACACCTTCAGAAGCCTTGTTGTACAGTGATATTAAACCAATTTTAGCATATGCACTAGAGAATAGAAATGAAATAAAAGCAGCCGAAAAGCGTGTTGAAAACGCAACCTTGGGTACAGAAATTTCAAAATCTGGTTATTTCCCAATATTAAGTTTTAATTACGGGTTTGGTTCAAATGCTTTCTTTTCAAACTTATTAGAAAATGAAGCATCGTTTTTTAGGCAATTAAATGATCAGAAATCTCACCGGTTTTCTTTAAGTTTAAATGTGCCTATTTTTTCAAGATATCAAAATAAAACATCGGTAGCTAAATCTGAAATTCAAGAAGAAAATTCAAAATTAAATTTACAGCAAGCTAAAATAGATTTAGAAGCTAATATACAACGCGCTTTTACTGATGCCCAAGCAGCTTTTAAAACGTATGAAGCCAGTAAAAAATCATTAGAATCGCAAAAATTAGCCTTTAATAACGCTCAAGAACGCTATAATATTGGGGTTATGAATGTTTTTGAATTAGAGCAATCTAGGGTTCGTTTTATTAATGCACAATCATCTTTAATAAATGCTAAATACGATTTTGTTTTTAAAACAAAAATTTTAGACTTTTACATGGGTAAAACGTTATTAAATTAAAAAGAAATTGGCTTTAATACTTAGCATAGAAACGGCAACTACAAATTGTTCAGTGTCTGTTTCAAAAGAAGGAAAAACCATTGCGTTAAAAGAAGATAGTAGAAACGGATATTCACACGCCGAAAAATTACATGTATTTATTGATGAAGCTTTAAAAGAAGCTAATATTGAAAAAACAGATTTAGATGCCATAGCGGTAAGCAAAGGCCCAGGTTCATATACAGGCTTAAGAATAGGTGTTTCTGCAGCAAAAGGTTTAGCCTTTGCGTTAAACATACCTTTAATTTCAGTACCAACATTATCTGTTTTAGCACAACAAGTTAATATTGAAACGGGTGTCGTAGTTGCCATGTTAGATGCCAGAAGGTTAGAGGTATATTCAGCAATTTTTAATGCAGCACAAAGCCAAATTAGAGACACACAAGCACAAGTTTTAAATGAGGCATCATTTGTACAGTACTTAAATGAAGGTACAGTGCATTTTATTGGTGATGGTGTAACTAAAACAAAGGAACTTATAAGTAACCCTAATGCAGTGTTTATAGAAGGTAAGTTACCATCGGCAAATGAAATGAGTGTGTTGGCGTTTGAAAAGTTTAAAAATAATGCTTTTGAAGATGTAGCTTATTTTGAACCTTATTATTTAAAAGATTTTGTGGCTATTAAGCCAAAACAATAAAAAAAAGACCTGAAATTTCAGGTCTTTTTTGTTTAGAGCACATTTAAAATTACTCTTTATGTATTTCAACTTGATGTGGGTAAGGAATTTCAATTCCAGCAGCATCAAGCGCTTCTTTGGTTTGCTCAGTTACATCAAAGTAAACAGTCCAATAATCATCTGTTTTACACCAAGGTCTTACGGCAAAATTAACAGAACTATCGGCAAGTTCTAATACAGTTACGGCAGGTGCCGGATCTTTTAATACTTTTGGGTGCGATGTTAACACATTCATTAAAACCTCTTTGGTTTGTTTAATATCGGCATCATAGCTTACGCCAAAAACTAAGTCTACACGTCTTGTGCCTTCTGTAGAATAGTTTATAATATTACCGTTAGATAAAGCACCGTTAGGTATAATTATTTCACGGTTTGATAAACCGGTTAATTTAGTTGTAAAAATTTCAATTTCTTTAACTACACCAATTTGACCTTGTGCTTCAATTAAATCTCCAATACGTATAGGTTTAAAAATCATTAATAACACACCTCCAGCAAAATTTCCTAATGAACCTTGTAAAGCCATACCAACAGCTAAACCTGCAGCAGCTAAAATGGCAGCAAATGATGTGGTTTCAACACCAAGTTTTGCAAGTATTGCTAGAATTAGTAATATTTTTAAAACCCAACCAAGTAAGTTTAGTAAAAACTTTTGAAGGCTTTCTTCGTAATTGCTTTTAGCCATTACTTTTTTTGTGGTGTTTAAGAGTCTTTTAATTACCCACGAACCCACAATCCAGATAACAATAGCAGCAACTACTCTAAGGCCATATTCAGCAGCTAAATTTATCCATTTTTCGGTATCAATGTTGTCAAAATTCATAATTTGATGTTTTTGTTAGTGTTTAAAATTAATAACTATTATATGTTTTATAGATTTTACAACGTGAAAATATTGTTAAATGAAGTGTTTAGCTTCAATGTGAATTAAGACACAAAATCTTTTAAATTGTCACGTTTAAGGTTATTCTTTTATAAACTCAATAGCTTTTTCAACAGCGCTTACAGGTAATTTACAAGCTTTGTTAACACATACATAAATTAGTGTAGCGTTTGGGTTGTAGCGGTTTAAAAGTAATGGCATATTACTTTCAGTTGTGCTTCCTGCAATTAATTTATTGGGTAAATATGTTTGGTTTAATGCTGCAATTTTTTGTGGTGCATTTGTACCTACAACGGCAACTTCATAATATGGGTTTGTGTAGTTTAGCATTAAATCTAACCAATTTGAGTAGCCTGAAGCATAATCTTGTATTTCGGGTTTTATATTATTAAGCATTGTAATTGCTGTTTTATTGAAATGCTCATTATCAAAATAATGACCAAGTTTAAATAAATTTTTAGCCATTATAGAGTTGCTTCCAGGAATTACATTATCTCTGTATTCAATACTTCTTGATACTAATGATGCATCTTCATTTGATGTAAAAAAGAACATATTACTGGTTTCATCAAAAAAGTGATCAAATGTATAGTTGGTTAAATCTCTGGCGGTATTAAGCCACTTAGTATCTAAAGTATTTTCATAAAGCGCAATAAAAGCATCAATAACAGTTACGTAGTCTTCCATATAACCATTTATTTTACTTTTGCCTTCTTTGTAGGTATGATATAAGCCACCATCAGTTTTCATCATTTTATTACTAATAAAATTAGCATTTTTTAAGGCAGTTGCTAAATACTCTGGATTTTGAAAAACACGATATGCATCAATATAACCTTTAAGCATAAGTCCGTTCCATGAGGCTAAAGTTTTATCATCTAACCTTGGTTTTGGGCGTTTATTACGGGTTTTTAAAAGTAAGCTTTTCCAATGGCTAACTTTTTCTTGTAAAGTTTCAAGAGTAATTTTATGTTTTTTAATGAATGTAGCATCATCTTCATTTCTAATTAAAACATAGTTATTGTGCTCCCAAATACCGTAGTTGTTAATGTTGAAATAATCTGAAAATAAATCAAAATCATTACCCAAAAGCATTTGAAGTTCGGGTTTATTCCATACATAAAAAGCACCTTCTTCTAATGTGCCTTCGGTGTTATTGCTATCGGCGTCTAATGAGGCGTAAAAAGCACCTTCATTGGTTGTCATTTCGCGCGCTATAAAAGCAAGTGTTTCTTCAACAGTTTGTTTGTAAAGGTTGTTTTTTGTTAGCAAATAAGCATCGGCATACAAACTTACCAATTGTCCGTTATCATAAAGCATTTTTTCAAAATGAGGAACATGCCATTTAGTATCTACAGAATAGCGAGCAAAACCACCCCCAACATGATCAAAAACACCACCATGTGCCATTTTAGTAAGTGTAAGGTTTACGTAGTTTAAAAGTTTTTTATTATTAGTTTGGTGGGCATAGCGCAATAAAAAATGATAGTTATTAGGCATCATAAATTTAGGCGCTCTGTTAAGGCCTCCCAATTGATGGTCAAATTGCTGAGACCAAGTGTTTACAGCGTTTTCAATAAAAGCAGTTTCAAAAGTAGGGGCGTTTGTATTAAGCGTTACCATATCAAGGCTTTTTAAGCCTTTGGCAACATTATTGGCTTGTTGTAAAAGTTTTTCGGGGTTTTCTTGGTGTAGTTTAGTTATTTGTTCTAAAATGCTTATCCATTGTTCTTTTGGAAAATATGTGCCGCCCCAAACGGGTCTGCCATCGGGTAAAGCTACTACATTTAAAGGCCAACCGCCACTACCTGTCATTAATTGTACCGCATTCATGTAAGCTTGGTCTACATCAGGCCTTTCTTCTCTATCAACCTTAATATTTATAAAATTTTTATTCATTACTGCAGCAACTAAACTATCTTCAAAACTTTCGTGTTCCATAACGTGGCACCAATGGCAAGCCGAATATCCTACACTAATTAGCATAAGTTTTTCTTCGGTTTTTGCTTTTTCTAAAGTTGCATTATTCCAAGCTTCCCAATTAACGGGGTTGTGGGCATGTTGCAGTAAATAAGGGCTTGTTTCGTTTATAAGGTTATTAGTAAATTTATGTGTCATTGTATCAGACGTTTTGTTTTTGCAGCCCCAAAAGGCCATACAAAGTACAGAGGTTATTAATATTAGGTTTCGCATAGTTTCAAAAGTAAACATAAATAAATGAAAAAAGCACTCCGTAGAGTGCTTTAAATATATATATGATTTGAGTAGATTGGGGGCAGCTATTCTAGTTCAAATGTTATTTTAAGATTTACTCTAAAATCTGTTACTTCACCGTCTTTTACACTTGCACTTTGATCTTGCACGTAAACCGAACGAATGTTAGTTAAACTTTTTGAAGCTTTTTTTACTGCTTTTTTTGTGGCATCTTCCCAACTTTTTTCAGAGTTAGATAAGACTTCTATAACTTTTAATACTGCCATGACATTTTATTTAAATTATACTTTTGTGTTTACTGTTTAGAAACAAAAAGAATAAAAAAGTCACATAAAAAGTTTAGCCATTTATAGCCTCTACCATTTCTACTTTACCAGGTAACATTTGTTTTAGCATATTTTCAATGCCATTTTTTAGTGTAAATGTTGATGATGGGCAACCACTACAAGCACCTTGTAGCAATACACTAACGTTTTTTGAAGTTTCGTTGTATGATAAAAACTGAATGTTTCCGCCATCACTAGCTACAGCGGGTTTTACGTATTCTTCAAGTATATTTACAATTTCTTTTGAAACATCGTCTAAAGCTTCAAAATTTGAATCTTTTTGTGCAGATGTTTTTTCTAATGTTTCGGCTGCTTCGGGTAACACAACATCTTTACCACTTTCAATAAATGTTTTAATGTATTCTCTAATTTCAACTGTTACATCTTGCCATTCAGCCATATCATACTTTGTGATAGACACGTAGTTTTCTTCAATAAAAACACTTTTTACAAATGGGAAATGAAAAAGCTCAGTTGCTAAAGGAGATAGTTTTGCTTCATCTATAGAGGTAAATTCAAATAAAGCTGTTACAATTTTTTTGTTGGCAACAAACTTCATAACAGCGGGGTTTGGTGTTGCTTCGGCATAAACGGTTACAGGTACTTTTTTAGGAGCCTCCGTTTCAGTTATTACAATGCCTCCGTTATTTAAATAGGCTTCAATTTGTTGAGCTACTTCGTCTTGTACATCGTTCCATTCAACAATATCAAAACGTTCAACAGCAACAAAGTTTCCTGAAATGTAAACCTTTTTTACAAACGGAAGATAAAATAATTGTTGTGCCAATGGCGAAGGTTTAGCGTCATCAATATTTTTAAATTCAAAGCTTTGATGCTTTGTTATAAATTGATTTACTTCAAATTTTATTATGGCTTTATTAGATGTTTCTTGCACAGAAACCTTGAAAGTATTCATTTTAGCTAATTTTTTACAAAAATACTAAAAGAAAACTTTAGATATCCATATATTTGATTGCTATGCTATAGATTTTTAACATAGCATAATAGAGTAAAACTTTATATGTTTTTTGTGTAATTTTTTAATAATCAAGACGTTTGATGTATACCAAACCTACTTGGTGAAAAGTTTATGAAATTAAAAAATATTTTTACATTGGCTATTGTGGTTATATTAACCAATATTGCCGTTTCACAAGAAGGCTTGCCTATTTATACTGATTATTTAACCGATAATTATTATTTAATACACCCTTCAATGGCCGGAGCCGCTAATTGTGCTAAGGTAAGGCTTACAGCACGCCAACAATGGTTTGGTCATGATGATGCTCCAAAACTTTTAACTATGAGTGTTAATGGTAGAATAGGAGATTCGCCATCAGGTATTGGAGGCATTGTATATGCTGATAAAAATGGGTTTCATTCGCAAAAAGGGGCTTATGCAACGTATGCACACCATATAATGTTTTCTAGAAGTGAAGTAGATTTAAATATGCTTTCATTTGGTTTAAGTGCTGGGTTTATTCAGTATCAATTAGATGAAACATCATTTTTATTTGATGGTCCAGATCCGTTAATTGATGGTATTGTGCAAAATGCCACTAATTTTAATATGGATTTTGGGTTTTCATATCAGTTTTTAGATTACTATGCCCATGCCACTGTTAAAAATATTCTTAATAACGAAGGGATAAATAAAGACCCCAATATAACCAGTAATTTAAGACGTTATTTAATTTCTGTTGGTGGTGTTTTAGGTAAATATGGAAGCCCATGGAGCTACGAGCCTTCTGTAATGTTACAATATAGAGATGCTACTGAAGAGGCTTCTATTGATATTAATGCTAAAGTGTATAGGCAAATGGATTTTGGTTCGCTTTGGGCAGGTTTATCATACCGAAATAGTTTTGATGGCGCCGAATATATAAGTACTAACACTGTAAATAGCCAAAGATTACAGCAAATAACACCGCTTGTTGGTGTAAATTATAAAAACTTTATGTTTGCTTATACGTACACACATCAGGCAAATTCTGTGGTTTATACCAATGGCGGATTTCATCAGTTTACTTTAGGTATTAATTTTGGTTGCCGAAGAGAACGTTACGATTGTAAATGTCCGGCAATTAATAATTAAATAATACTAACAATATAAAAAAGGCTCGTTTTAAAACGAGCCTTTTAGTTTTTATTTCCAAGTATAATTTTTCTTTTTGGCTTGGGTTTTTATAGCTTTTGTCATGGCGTTTTCTAAACCATTACTTGAATTAGCTTTACTTTTTTCAGAAATGTATCTACTGCGTTTGGCATGTAAATCTTGAATTTTTTTCTGAATTTCGGTTCTTTCTGCTTTCTTTTTAGCAATGTAAGCTTTAATTTCAGCTTTGTTTTTACCTTTTAAAACATCAGGCAGAGCTTCTTCTTTTAAAGTTTCAACAACTATTTCTTCATCTTCAACAGCATCAACTAAATCCCATGATTTATTTTTATATAAATGAGAACTTTTACTAATAGTACGTTTTACAGCATTGGCTTTACTGTAACCTTGGGCGTTAGCATCCTGTTCAGCCTGTAATGCCATTTTTGTAACGCCACGTTTACCGTAAGCAATGTATGTTTTGTTTAGTTGTTGGTTTAAAATTAATATAGCATCATCATACGGCGATGCTATGTGTACGGTGGCCTTATTGTGGTCTATAGCCATATAATTACCTTGTGTTAATTGAGCACCATCTTTCCAGTATGATGTTATGCCTTGGTTATAATTTCCGCAGAAAATAGTATTAACCGTTATATCTTTTTCATTAGCGTTTGTAGCGGCATCTTTATAGTTTATGTTGCCTTGTGTAAAAGGTTCGTTACCAGCAATAAAAATTCGTTTTAAATCATCAGGATTATTACCCCAATGAAGCTGATTTATGGATGTTTGAATAACCGCACCGCAATACTCATTACCGCCGTTTGTTGTTAATGAAAATAATTCTTTTGAAATATCATCTAAATCATCACTAAACGGAAGTACTTGCCTAATATAACCTTCGTTACTGTTAAGGCGGTCGTTTCCATATTCGTATAAAGCAATTTTTAAGTTAGGTTTTTTAGTGCCGCATTTAGCGTATGATAGTTCATTAACAATATCCCAAAGTTGTGCTTTTGCTTGGTCTATTAAACCATCCATACTGTTGCTAGTATCTAATAACAACGCTACTTTAATGAATTGCTTGTTAGGCTCAGAGTGTTGTGTTTTTATGGTGTTTGCTACAAGTTTAGTAGCTTTTTTGTTATGGCTATTACAAGCTAAAAAGCTAGATAATGCAATGCATAAAAATGCAAACTGAATACGTGTTTTCATAAGATTTGTTTTTTGATTTTTTTTCTGAAAGAATTTTTAATAGTACAGTAAAACTATAATTAAACATTCCTAAAAAAAATCAACAATGCGTAAACAGGCGTTTTGGGTGAGTTAAAACCTTAACGCATTTTGTAAGCATGCCTTTTTAATACTAAAAGACCCATAAAATGCAGATAGGCCATTTTATAAAACCAATTTAAGTGCGTAAGTTTAGCTGATATAAATTTGCACATGCACCAAGTTTTAAAAAATATAGGTTTTTTGCTCATAATATTCAGTGTAGCTATAATACATGGGCAAGTTTTACAAAACCAAACCAAATTTACGGTTAGAGGTAAAGTACTTGAGAGTGATACCCGTAACCCAATAACCAATGTTAATGTTGAAGTTAATGGCGGCGCTTACACAACTACCGATAACTTTGGTGAATTTAGAATTGAAGTCCGTATTGGAGATGAGCTTACAATAAGGCATAAAGATTTTGAAACCATTTATTATACTATAAAAAGTAGTGAACGTATTTTGGTTGAGGTTGAACCCGAAATTAATGCAATAACAGATAACGAATACCTTAGTAAACGCTCAAAAAAAATACAACCTCAGTTTAATTGGTATATAGACTCAGCCGAGGTGTATTTAAAAAACGATGCAAAAAAAAGCATCAATTTTGTAACACAAGCTTTAAAATTAAGCAATTCAAAAAAAGAAAATGCTCAGGCTTATGAAGTTCTAGCCGATGTTAACATGTACTGGAAGCAGTATGATTTAGCCATTTCTAACTATAATATAAGTTTAGAAAACGCAACAACCAATGCAGTTAAACTAAAACTGGCAAGCGCCTATAAAGAAAATAAAAATTATCAAGAAAGTATTCAGGTTTATAATAACATAAATAAAAGAGAGCTTTCAAATTATCAGTTGGTTACTTTACATGAAGGTTTGGGTAACGTTTACAAGGCAACCAAACAGTTTGATAAAGCTATAAGTGCCTACAATGTAGCTTTAAGCGTGGCTCAAAAACATATAATTACACCTAAAATAACCAATTTAAATTCTAAAATTGCTGAAGTTTACACAGAAAAAGGTGCTTTAAATGAAGCTGAAGGATTTTTTAATAAATCACTTAAACTGGCCGAAAGTGAAAACCCAAAACGTGCGGTTGAAGAAAAAATTAAAGTAGCCGATTTTAAAAACAAAAACAATAATTTTTCAAGCGAAATAAACCTAAGAAAACAAGCTTTAAAAGAAATTGAATCTATAGCGCAAGATACTGTTTTAAATAACCAAAGCCCGTTAACACCCCAACGTCAAAACTACAAAATAGGAAGCGCATATGCTTACCAAAATGATATTGGAAACGCTATTAAATATCTTGAAAAAAGTATTGAAGAAGCTGATGATAAAGAAGATTTAATTGTGCAAAAAGATGCTACCAGAAAGTTATCTGAAATTTATCGTGATGCCGGACAATTTGATAAAGCATTAATTGCTTATCAAAGTTATGTAGATTTGGTTGATAAGCTTTACATGAAAAAAGAGCAAGAAATATCGCAAGCCACAAAATTTAGTAAAGATTTGGTGGCTAAGCAAAATAGAATTAATAGTTTAGAGAGCCAAAAAACACTTGCAGATACTAAATATCAACTAAATACCGAGCAAACAAAACGTCAAAAACTTATAATTTACTCATTAATTGGTGGTTTGGTATTATTACTTATTGCAGCATTTTTAATGTATAAAAACATTAGGCAACAGCGTTTTGCAAATAATTTGCTAGCATTAAAATCGTTACGTAGTCAAATGAACCCGCATTTTATTTTCAATGCATTAAATTCTGTAAATAGCTTTATAGCTTTGAATGACGAACGGACGGCCAATAAATACCTATCAGATTTTTCAATGCTCATGCGCGCTGTTTTAGAAAATAGCGAGAAAGATTTTATTCCGTTAGAAAAAGAAGTTGAACTGCTTCAGCTTTACACAAAATTAGAGCATTTCAGGTTTAAAGATAAGTTTGATTACAATATACATGTTGATGAAAATATAACTATAAAAGATTTTGTAATTCCACCAATGTTATTACAACCTTACATTGAAAATGCTGTTTGGCATGGGTTGCGTTACAAGAAAACTGAAGGCCAGTTAAATATTGATATTTCACAAAAAACATCCAATGAAATAACAATTACAATTACAGATGATGGTATTGGTAGGGCTCAAAGTAAAGCCTTAAAAACACAAAATCAAAAAAAGCAAACCTCAACAGGAATGGGCAATATTAAAAAGCGTGTATCTATTTTAAATGAAATGTATAAAGATAAAGTAGATGTAGTTGTATCTAACTATAAAGCGTTAGAAGATACAGGAACCAAAGTAGTTGTAACACTAAAAAAATATTAAAGCCACAAACAAAACACCCATGAAACTAAACGCTATTATAGTTGAAGATGAACAAACTAGTAGAGATATTTTAAAAAGTTATCTAAATAAATACTGCCCAAATGTTACCGTTTTAGGTGAAGCTGAAAATATTGATGAAGCTTTAATTTTAATTAGAAACAACCAACTAGATGTGGTTTTTTTAGATGTTGAAATGCCCTATGGTAATGCCTTTGATTTATTAGATAAATTAGGCAGTGTAAATTTTGAAACTGTTTTTGTAACAGCCTATAATCATTATGCCATTGATGCTCTAAATGCCCATGCATCTTATTACTTAATGAAACCTATTTCAATTGATGAGCTTATAAAAGCTGTAGATTATGTAACAGATATTAAGATTAAAGAAAACGCCTTACAAGATCAGGTTTTGGTACCAAAAACAAATAGTGTTGAAGGTAAAATAACCATCCCGCAGTTAGATGGCTTTGAGGTTTTAAACACTCAAGATATTCTATTTTGTAAAGCCGATGATAATTATACCGAAATTCATTTAAATAACAGTAAAAAGAAAATAGTAAGTAAAACACTTAAATATTTTGAAGAAGCTTTAAACAATTCTAGCTTTGTAAGAGTACATAAAAGCTACTTGGTAAATGTAAAAGAAGTAGTAAAATATGTAAAAGGAAAGGGTGGAAGTGTTATTTTAAGTAACGGACAAGAAATTATAGTGTCAGCTTCAAAAAAAGCCAGTTTACTAGCTTATTTTAAGTAATACAGTCATTTACCATATCTTAAATAACAGAAAATAATAATATATCTATGCCCGTTTAAACACCAATAAAATAAAATGAAGTTATGCCAGTAATATTACCAGTAAGAGGTAAAACACCTCAAATACCCCAAGATTGTTTTGTAGCGCCAAATGCCACTATTGTTGGCGATGTTATTATGGGCGCCCAATGTAGTGTTTGGTTTAGCGCCGTTGTTCGTGGCGATGTCAATTTTATAAAAATGGGCAATAAAGTTAATGTACAAGACGGCGCCGTTATTCATGGCACTTTTGAAAAAGCGCCAACCACCATTGGTAATAATGTGTCTATTGGCCACAATGCATTGGTGCACGGTTGTACAATACATGATAATGTTTTGGTTGGCATGGGCGCCATTATTATGGATGGTTGTGTTGTTGAAAGTAATACTATAATAGCAGCTGGTGCTGTTATAACTCAAAACACTAAAGTGGAAGGGGGTAGCATATATGCAGGTGTGCCCGCTAAAAAAATAAAAGATATTAGCAAAGAACTTATTTCGGGTGAAATTAACCGTATAGCAGAAGCTTATATAAAATATTCTAGCTGGTTTAAAGAGTAATTGGGCGTTACCCAAGGGTCGCGCTTTCACTACTCAATCTTTTTGCGAAAAAGCAAAAAGGATTTCAAACAAACCGTTCAATCGCTAACGCAAAAGCCACTAAAAATCTAAATAATTAAGGTTGTAATCTTTTTCTAAAAGTAATTTTAAAACCTCTAAATTACCATTGGTGTAAAACGTATTAGCAGTGTTTTTTTCATAATTTAACAGGTCTAAACGCGTTAAAACAGCTTTAGTTTGTTTAGCTACCGCCTCACCAGAATCTATAATTTTCACGTGTTTTGGTAGTAGTTTTATAAGCTGTGGCATTAAATACGGGTAATGTGTACAGCCTAAAACCAAATAATCAATATTAGCCTGTATCATTGGTTTTAAGTATAGTTTTAAAAGCGCTGTCATTTCATTTGAGTGTAGTTTGCCGTTTTCAATTAAATCAACCAAACCTTCACCAACTTGTTCAATTACTTTTATATGGCTAGCAAATTTACCTGCTGTTTTTGAAAACAGTTCACTACTTAACGTACCCTGAGTTGCTAAAATACCAACAGCATTATTTTTGGTTTGTAAAGCTGCGGGTTTAATTGCAGGTTCAATACCAATAAAAGGTATGTTATAGGTGTTTCTTAAATAATCTATGGCATTAGTTGTTGCCGTGTTGCAAGCAACAACAATTATTTTACAACCTTTTTTTAATAGCAACTCTGTATTTTTAATAGAGAGTTTGGTAATGGCTTCTTTTCCCTTTGGCCCGTAAGGCGCATTAATACTATCAGCTAAATAAATAGTGTTTTCATTTGGTAAAAGTTTATGTATTTCTTTCCAAATAGATGTGCCTCCAACACCCGAATCAAAAATGCCAATAGGTTGTTTGCTCATAGGGTTCAATTTATAATAAATTTATTAAAATAAATGCTAATTAGGGGTTGTTTTGTTTAAAAGTAAACAAAAAAAAAGCAGCTATTAAAAGCTGCTTTTAGTTTGTTCAAACAAGGTTTTGTTATAGGCCTAATTCTTTCTTTACGTCATCTAATAAGTTTTTACCATCGGCTAAAATAGTAACACCAACAGATGAGTCTAAAACGTAATCATACCCTTGAGCTCTTGCTACTTTTAATATAGCAGCTTTTGCTTTCTCAGTAATAGGTTGTAATAAATCTACACGTTTTTTATCAATATTTTGAGCTGCATCTGCTTGAAATTGCTGAATGTTTTGTTGCATTGCTTGAATTTCTTGCCCTCTTTTAGCATTCTCTTCATCGGTTTTAGTGGCAGCTTCAGCTTCGTATTGTTTTACTTTGTTTTGAAACTCTGTAACAGAAGCTTGGTAATCTGTTTGATAAGTTTTTTGTAAAGCTTCAAGCTCTTTTTGAGCATTTTTCATTGCAGGCATTGCGGCAATTAACTCTTGAGTATTTATGTGGGCAACTTTACTTTGTGCTTGCGAAAAACTAATACTCCCTATACATACGGCCGTTGCTAATAAAATAGTTTTTAAGTGTTTCATCATTTTCTAAATTGTATTAATGTGTTATAAAATTATTTGTTTTGGTTTATACTATCGTTTTGTTTTTGGCGTTCTTCTAACGCTTTTTTACGTTCTTCTAATATTTGTTTTTTCTTTTCTTCTAATGCTTTTTTTCTAGCTTCTCTTTCGGCTAATTTTTTTTGCCTGTTTTCTTCTATTAACTGTTCTCTTGTTTTGGTTTCAGTTTTACCGCTTGTTGCTTTTTCTGCTTCAGTTTTATCTGCAGAGTTGTCTTTAGCGTTTAATTTATCTTGTTTAGCCTTTTCGCGTTCAGCTAATATTTTTTGACGTCTTTCTTCAGCAGCTTTAACTTTGGCTTCTCTTGCGGCAAGTTTTTCTTGTCTTGCTTTTTCAATAGCACTTTCGCGTTCTTTTTTCTTTTCTTCTAATGCTTTTGCTCTTGCTTCTTGTTCTAAATTTATTTCAGGCACTAACGTTTCATCTTTAGCTGCTTTTCGTTCAGCTTTAGATTGTGCTTGAGTTCTTTTAGAGGTTCTTGTTATGCTTCGTATTACGGTTTCGCTTACATCTAATACTTTGTTTGAAAATAGCATTGTACCGTTTGATGATTTATCAAAAATGAAGTCATACTTTCTGCTTGAAGCTATATCTTGTACTGCGGCAAAAATTTGGTCTTGAACGGGTTGCATAAGCTGTTTTTGCTGAATAAACAAATCGCCATTTGGTCCAAAACGTTTTTGCTGATAGTCTAAAATTTCTTTTTCTTCAAAGAAAATATCTTCTTCACGCTCATCAATAAGCTCTTTTGTTAAAAGTGCTTTTTCATTGCTTAAATTTTTGCGTTTTTGCTCAATAGCACTAAGTTTTTCTTGAATTTCGTTTTTCCAGCTATCAGCTTTTTGATTTAATTGAGCTAAGGCTTCTTGGTATTCAGGAACATTTTCTAAAATATACTCAGTGTCTACATAGGCAACTCTTACGCCACGTTGTGCGTTTAAAGATAAGCTTAGTAAAACCAATATCAGTAAATAAAGAACTTTGTTTTGCATCCTGTTTGTTTTTTTAAAATTGAATAACATCTTCAAAATTAACGAATTTTAATTGTAAAAATTTTAATTCTTTTGCAAAACATCAAACTGTTATTAGAAAATATCGTGCCAAAACTATTTTAGGGTTAAAATTGCTGACCAATTATGAAGTGTGTTTCCCAACCATTTTTCTCTGTTAACCCAGGAAGAGCGTCAAATCCATGACCAAAATCTATACCTAATAAACCAAAGGCAGGCATAAAAATTCTAACACCTAAACCAGCAGAACGTTTTATATCAAACGGACTGAAATCTCTAAAATTATTAAAAGAGTTTCCGCCTTCAATAAAAGCTAAACCGTAAATTTTGGCTGATGCTTTTAAGGTAATTGGGTAACGTAACTCTAATGAAAATTTGTTGTAAATAGTACCACCGTCTCTTGAAGCTTGCCCAGTTTGTTCGTCTAAAGGAGATAGTGATTGGTTTGGGTAACCACGTAATTGTACAGCTTCTCTACCATCTATTGTAAAGGTGCCTAAACCATCACCCCCAAGAAAAAAGCGTTCAAAAGGAATAACACCTCTGTTATTGTTATAGGCGCCTAAAAATCCAAACTCAACAAGTGGCCTTAATACTAAATTTTTTGCTAGTTGGTTGTACCATTCTCCTCTAAAGTTTATTTTGTAAAATTCTAGCCATTTATATTTTTCTTGGTCAATTTCAGATTGCCTGTTAACTGCATTATTGTATTCTGCCGTTTGCTCAACTGTTGGAGATGCTATGGCACCAAAATTATTAATAATGTCTTGTTTTGCATTACGTTCATCATCTAAAGCTTCGTAGTCTACACCATTTACTAATGAATACGGGAATGTTAGTTTTGCAGTTACTGAAAATTTAGAACCACCTGTAGGGAAAATAGGGTCTACAGAAGTGTTATCTCTACTTAAACCAACAGTATAAGCTAAGTTATTAGAGTACCCATCGCCAAATGTAAATAAGCCTACATTATAGTTGTTTAAATCATAACGTTGGTAGCTAATAGCGTTTGATAGTGTGAAGAAATCATCAGGCACTGTTAAGCGTTTTGCTAAACCAAAAGTAATACCAGTTATGTTAAAACTTCTGCTTTTATCTGCTCTACCATTAAAACTATTAAAAGAAAATTGTTTTGTATGTGATATTGATGTTGAAAACTGTACAGGTTTTTTACCACCTAGCCAAGGTTCAGAAAATTGAAAGCTATATGTTTGATACAATCTACTGGCTTGTAAACGCAATGCTAAACGTTGGCCATCGCCCATTGGTATTGGTTTGTAGGCTTCTTTTTTAAAGATATTTTTTAAAGAGAAGTTATTAAAAGACAGCCCCAAAGTACCAATAAAACCACCGCCACCGTAACCACCTTGTAGCTCTATTTGGCTAGATCCGGTTTCTTTTACAGAGTACTCCATGTCTATAGTGCCTTCAACAGGGTTTGGGTTGTTAAAGTTTGGGGCTATTTCTTGGGCATCAAAAAAGCCTAATTGCCCAAGCTCTCTAACGGTTCTTACAACATTTTGTTTGCTGTATAACATACCAGGGCGCGTTCTAAGCGTTCTGTAAATTACGTGGTCATTAGTTTTATCATTACCAACTACAGATACACTGTTAAAATAAGCGGGTTTGCCTTCTGTAATTCTAATTTCCATGTCAATAACATTGTTATCGGCACTGGTTTCAACTTGTCTTATGTTAGAAAATAAATATCCGTTGTTTTGGTATAGGTTTGTTAAATCATTACCATCGGGTTTAGAGTTGTCTGCAATACGTTTTTGTAGTAAAACACCATTGTATGTATCTCCTTTTCTTATACGAAGAATGTTGCTTAATTGCCTGTCTGTATATACGGTGTTTCCTATAAATTTAATGTCTCCAAAAGTGTAAAGTTCGCCTTCATTTACATCAATGTTTAAGGAGATTGTACCGTCGTTGTTGTAAATAATACTATCAGATATGATACGTGCATCTCTATAGCCGTTTTCTTTCATTTTATCTACAGCACTTGATAAATCGGCTTGATAAGCAGAATCAATAAACTTAGAACGTTTAAAAATGCGTAGTCTATTAATTTTTTTAGTGCTTTTCATGGCTTTTCTAAGCTGTTTATCACTTACAGCATTGTTACCATTAAAAGCTATGTCTTTAATTTTTACTTTTTCGCCTTTATCAATATTTAAAACCATATTAACACGTGATGTTTGTGTAGAATCTGTAACATCAATAGTGTTAATGTGTACTTTAGTATTTAAAAAGCCATCTTTTTTGTATTTTTTTGTAAGGAAGTTTTTAGTGTTTGTTATAAGGTTTTCAGTAACTTTTGTTCCTTTTTTAAGGTTGTTGTCTTTAATTATTTCTTCAACCTTACTTTTTTTAACACCATTAACTTTAAGCTCATTAAGTTGAGGTAAATCGGCTAATCTTATTTCAAGGTAAGCTATATCTTTTTCAATGTTTTTTACATAAACTTCAATGTTATTAAAAAGTTTTGTACCCCAAAGTTTTTTTATTGCCGCCCCTATTTCTTCACCAGGAATATTTATTTCTTTTCCTTCGCGTAAGCCCGAAAAATTTACAATTGTTTGCTCACTAAAGCTGGTATTACCTAAAACAGAAATACCACCAATAGTGTATTTTTTACTGGTGTCTAGGTTTTGAGCTTGTAATTTAACGCTACTTATTGAAACGGTTAGTAGTATTAATAAGAGCTTTAAGTATGTTTTATAAGGTATATAATTAGTTAAGTTGTTCACTTGTTTTCCCAAATCTTCTTTCTCTTTTTTGAAATTCAATAATAGCTTCATACAAATGTTCTTTTGTGAAATCTGGCCATAGTACATCTGTAAAATATAATTCTGCATATGCAATTTGCCAAAGCAAAAAATTACTAATGCGCTGCTCGCCACTGGTTCTAATAAGCAGGTCTACATCAGGTAAATCATGCGTGTAAAGATGCTCATTTATAATTGATTCGTCAATAGCTGCCGGCGAAATTATATTATTTTTAACTTTATTACTAATCTCTTTAACAGTATTTAATAATTCTTCTCTAGAGCCATAGCTTAATGCTAAGGTTAAAGTCATTCTAGTATTGGTTTTGGTTTTGTTTATAACCTCTAAAAGTTCGTTGTGCACTTTAGTTGGTAGTAAGCTTAAATTGCCAATAGCAGAAAGTTTTATGTTGTTGTCTTGTAGTGTGTTAATTTCTTTTTTTAGTGAAGAAATTAATAGTTTCATTAAGGCTTGAACTTCTAATTTCGGACGGTTCCAGTTCTCTGTTGAAAAGGCATAAAGGGTTAAATTTTGTACGCCAAGTTCGGCACAGTTTTCAACAGTTGTTCTAACCGATTTAGTGCCATTTTCATGCCCGAAAGCACGCATCATTCCTTGTTTTTTTGCCCAACGGCCATTGCCGTCCATAATTATGGCTATGTGTTTAGGAAGCGTTTTGCTTTGTATGCTTTCTTTTAAATTCATTTTTTAGTTTACGCAGTAACATGGGTTTTCGCCAAAGGTATAGGTTAGGGTTATACCAGAAAACATGTACCAATCGTTATTATTTATGTTACCAAACCTATATGGTTGGTTGCTGGCTTCGCTGGGTGTGCTACCTTCAATTTCATCAGTAAAGGTGTAGCGTGCACCAACTTCAACGCCAATTACAATATTATCAATAAACGTGGCTTTGTACCCAAGTGTCATGGGTATGCCTAACGTCCAGCTAGAAACATTTTCAGATGTTTGAATGCCATTAGCCGGATAGTAATAATTATCAAATTTAGTAGCAACCAAGCCCGTGTGTAGGTAAGGTGCGCCTATTTTTCGTTCATTATGTAAATTAAACTCGGTAAAGGTAAATTCCATACCAAGTGATACTTCTAGTAGGTTAGAGTCAAACTCATAGCCTCTTTGAATACGTCTTGGGTCATCGGCATCAACATCCATCGCTTTCAAATCAGAATATATAACACTGGCTCTCCACGAGTGTCTTGAGCTAGCATTCCATTTATACAAAAATCCTAAAGCGGGTGCGTTAGGGGCAATGTATTTGGTTGAACCTAAATCTCCAATAAAATTACTACCACCAACGTATATGCCAATTTCATTAATTTGAGCATGACTTACATGAATGGTTAAAACACTAATTACTAATACTATTAAATGCTTCATAGGTGTTTAAAAGTTTGCAAATATAATAAATAAGATTAGCCAATTGTAATTTGAGCTAAATTGTATTAGTGTTAAACAGTAATTCTTGTAAAATATTGTGAAATATAGGGTTAATTACGCTTATCTTCTCCCCAAAGTAATTTTTTACGTAAGGTGTTTAAAAAGCTTTCATTCAATAAATCTATCATTTTTATTTTGAAATTGGCCTTTTTAATTTTTATTATGGTGCCATTATCTAGGGTTGCAATTCTAGAATCTAATGATATTAAGTGTTGTTCTTCTCTACTATCTACCTTTAATTGAATTTCAGTGTCATCAGGAATTACAAGGGGTCTTGCTCCTAAATTATGTGGTGCAATAGGTGTTAAAACAAAATTGCTAGCACCTGGTGTTATTACAGGGCCACCACAACTTAATGAATAGCCTGTTGAGCCTGTTGGTGTGGCAACAATAAGGCCGTCACTCCAATAGGAGTTTAGGTAGGCGCCATCTAAATAGGTTTCAACAGTTATCATTGATGTTGAATTTTTTCTGCTTACTGAAACTTCGTTTAAAGCAAAGTTTAATGATGTTATATCGGTGTTTTCAGGGCTAGTTTCAACAGATAATAAACTTCTTTCAGATATTTTATATTTGCCGTCAATTATGTTTTGAATGGCGCTTTCAATTTCATCAACATGAATAGTTGCTAAAAAACCTAAACGCCCTGTATTTATACCAATTACAGGAATACCTAAATCTTTAATAAACATGGTTGATCTTAAAATTGTACCATCGCCGCCAATACTTACCAAAAAATCAAAAGTAGTATCTAACTCTGTAAATGTTTTGTAGTTGTTAAAATCTTTTATATTGTGATTTTCAACAGCAATAAGCTCATGAAAATGCGTTTCAATGTAGGCATCAATATTTTTTTTAACTAAAAAGTTAACTAATGTTTCAACTGATGCTGGTGTTGTTTTGTTATAGTATCGTCCAAAAATGGCAACTTTCATGTGGGTGCGTTTTGTGTTGTTTAGTGTTTAAATGTTTAGGTATTTGTTTAAATAATCTGAGCGTTCTTTTAAATTTTTAATATAGCTATCCTCTTCATGGCCAGCTGCAATTTTGTAGCTGTAGCGCCTAAAGGTTTGTATAATATCGTTTAAGCCAGTGTTGCCTATTTTTATAGTTATTTGTGCAATATCATTAGTCATTTTTGAAATAAATGCACCTAAAAGTTTTCCGTTGTTAGATTCTACTATTTGACTAATTTCACTAAAAGAATAGTCGTTTATTCCCTTTTCAACCACTAAAACACCGCCTGCGTAGTTAAAAAAAGGCGCTTCATTAAAAAGGCCAATAATATCGTTTAATTCATAATAGCCTAAATAGTTGTTGTTTTCATCTAAAACCGGCATAATGTTAGATGAGTTTTGAGCAAAAGCCTCTAAAACATCAAGCCATAAGGTGGAGTCTCTTACAAAAAAATCTTCCGAAGCATATAAATATTCGCTAATACTTTTGTTGCTATCAAAGCAATGTACATCCGTTTCAAATAAAACGCCCATAAAAACACCGTTGGCATCATTTACAGGAATGTGTGAATAGGTAAGCTGATTAAATAAAAGCTGTAAATCTTCAACTTTACTTGTGCTTTCAATTGGTTTTATGTCGTTTATAATGAATTCTTGTAGTTTCATAATACTGTAATATACTCACGCAAATTAATTAAAAAATAGTACTTAAGTTGATTAAGCCTTGTGATTTTCTTGTTAAAAAACATACAAACTAAGTTTTATACTTCAAAATTTAGTTCTATTTAAATAAATACTGTGGTAGTAAATGAATTTTTAAATGAAAAAAATCATATACTTTTGTGTTTTAAAATTGAATTTATGGCAAAGTTAAGTGTAAACATTAACAAAATAGCAACTTTAAGAAATTCTAGAGGCGGTAATGTGCCCAATGTAGTGCAATTTGCAAAAGATGCGCAGCGTTTTGGGGCTCAGGGCATAACTATACACCCAAGGCCAGATGAAAGACATATACGCTACCAAGATGCACATGATTTAAAAGAAGCTGTTTACACCGAGTATAATATTGAAGGCAACCCAATACCTAAGTTTATAGATTTGGTGTTGCAAGTAAAGCCAACCCAAGTTACGTTAGTGCCCGATGCTGAAGATGCTATAACAAGTAACGCTGGTTGGGATACCATAAAACACAAAGATTTTTTAGTAGATGTTATAAAAGAATTTAAGCAAAATGGTATTAGAACATCTATTTTTGTTGATCCGGTTTTAAACTTAGTTGAAGGCGCCAAAGAAACAGGAACAGACAGGATTGAATTGTACACTGAAGCCTTTGCGCATAATTATGTACAAGGCAATAATGAAGGTGTAAAACCATATACCGCATGTGCTGAATTAGCCAATAAATTAGGAATGGGTGTAAACGCAGGACACGATTTGTCTTTAGATAACATTCAATTTTTTAAAGAACATATTCCGGGGCTTTTAGAGGTCTCTATTGGTCATGCTTTGGTGGCTGAAAGTTTGTATTTAGGCGTAGAAAACGTAATACAAATGTATTTAAGAAAATTAAAGTAGTGGTTTTTCATTTGGCTCAATGGCGTGTTCGGTTAATTTTTTCGAAATTTTAAACCTTAGAAATTAAAAATGATATTACATTCAAATATAATAGGAGAGGGCAAACCATTTGTGATTTTACACGGTTTTTTAGGTATGAGTGATAACTGGAAAACATTAGGTAAACAGTTTAGCGAACAGGGTTTTCAAGTGCATTTAGTAGATCAGCGCAATCACGGGCGTAGTTTTTGGGATACTAATTTTAGTTATGAACTGCTAGCTGAAGATTTAAAAAACTATTGCGAAGCTCATAATTTAACCAACATTACATTGTTAGGGCACTCCATGGGAGGTAAAACAGCTATGTTGTTTGCTTGTACGTATCCAGAATTTGTGTCAAAATTAATGGTAGCCGATATTTCACCTAGGTTTTATCCGGTACACCATCAAGATATTTTAGAAGGGTTGAGTGCTTTAAATTTTTCAGAAATAAAAAATAGAACAGAAGCCGATGCGGCACTAGCCAATTATGTAACCGATTTTGGAACACGCCAATTCTTACTCAAAAATTTATATTGGGTTGAAAAAGGTCAGTTAGGTTTACGTATTAATTTAGAGGTTTTAAAGGCAGAAGTGGCTGAGGTTGGAGAATCATTAGCAGCCCATTTGCAATTTAATGGCAGTGCTTTGTTTTTAAAAGGAGACAGATCTGAATATATTAGTGCTGAAGATGAGCGCCTAATATTAAACCAGTTTCCAAACGCCAATATAGCAACCATTGCCAATGCGGGTCATTGGTTGCATGCCGAAAACCCTAAAGACTTCTACAAAGCAGTTTTAAAGTTTCTTGATATTTTGTAAATTGTAAAAAACAAACATTGTAGAAAATGAAACTTATAATAAAACTTTTACTAAACGCCTTAGCTGTATTTGTGTTAGCACATGTGTTTACGGGTGTTGAGGTTAATAACTATGTAACCGCGTTAATTGTGGCTGTAGTATTATCAGTATTAAACTTATTTGTAAAGCCTATTTTGGTAATTCTTACATTGCCAATAACCATAGTTACATTAGGTTTATTTTTATTGGTAATTAACGCCTTTATTATTTTGTTAGCCGATAATTTAATTGATGGTTTTTCAGTAAGTAGTATCTGGACGGCTATACTTTTCAGTATTCTGCTTTCAATATTACAATCTATATTACATTCATTACTAAAAGAAGATAAAAAATAGCCTTATAATCAGTAGGTTAAAAACTTTGTTAGGATGTAAAAATGTATTACTTTTGCATCCCAATTTTAAGCACTTAAACATTACAAGCAATTTGCTAAAATGGTTTTTGTTTAAAGTTGAGTTTCCCTAGTTTGTCACTACACTATTTTAAAGTGCCAAAGGAAATTAATTAATAATAATTGCCAAAAGGCTATATATCATTTAAAAATGAACATTACAAGAGAAAACGTTGATGCATTAAATGCGGTAGTAAAAGTAGATATTGCTAAAGAAGATTATAGCGATAAGGTTGAAAAAATATTATCAGATTACCGTAAAACAGCAAACATACCAGGTTTTAGAAAAGGGCATGTGCCAATGGGTATGGTAAAAAAACAATACGGTAAAGCTGTATTGGTTGATGAGGTAAACAAACTTTTACAAGATGCTTTAAATAAATATTTAACCGAAGAAAAGTTAGATGTTTTAGGGCAACCATTACCAAAACCTCAAGATGATATAAATTGGGATGCTGAAGCTTTTTCGTTTGAATTTGAATTAGGCTTAGCACCAGCATTTGATGTAAACATCAAAGGAAAAAAAGCCATTACGCACTACAATATAGTTGCCGATGATAAAATGATTGATGAGCAAATTGAGCGCATACAAAAACAGTACGGTAAATTAGTATCTCAAGACACAGTTGAAAAAGACAGTGAAATTACCGGAACTTACAAAAACGAAGAAAAAGAAATTGATAACACAGTTACAATAACTTTAGATAAGTTTAAGGGTAAAACAACCGAAAAACAGTTTGTAGGCGCAAAAGTTGGTGATGTAATTACACTAAAAACTAAAGGCTTGTACAATGATGAGCATGAATTAATGCATGCATTAAAATTAGGCCATGATGAAGTACACGGTTTAGATATTGAAGTAACATTTACAATTACTGAAATTAACAAACGAGAATTGGCAGATTTAGATCAAGATTTATTTGATAAACTTTTTGGGGAAGGCGTTGTAAAAACAGTTACAGAATTAAAAGATAAAATTAAAGAAGATGCAGAAAAGCAGTTTGCGCAACAAGCAGACCAAAAGCTTTTAAACGACGTAACTGAATATTTAGTTGAAAACACAAAATTTGATTTACCAGCTGAGTTTTTAACCAAATGGTTACAAACAGCAGGCGAAAAACAATTAGATGACGAGCAAGCTAAAGAAGAATATGAAAAATCTGAAAAAAGCTTACGTTACCAATTAATTGAAGGTAAATTAATTGAAGAGAACGACGTTAAAGTAACTATGGATGATATAAAAAATCATGCAAAAGAAATGATAAAAGCTCAAATGGCTCAGTTTGGTCAAATGAATCCTTCTGATGAAGAATTAGATGGTATTGCAGCACGCGTATTATCAAACCAAGATGAAGCCAGAAGAATTTCTGAGCAGTTAATAAGCCAAAAATTATTAGAAGTTTACAAAGAAAAAGCTAACTTAAAAGTTAAAGAATTAAGTTATGAAAACTTTGTTAAAGAAGTGTATGGCGATAAATAATTAAGAGAATAATTCCTTATATTTAGGCGCTTAAACGGTATTGTTTAAGCGCTTTTTTGTTAAAAAACATACCTGTTATATTATAATTTAATTATATCTAGATGTAAATCAGGTATTTAAATAAAAACAACTATGGATTACGCAAAAGAATTTGAAAAATTCGCAATAAAAGACCAAGGTATTAGCAGTACATACTACAATAAAATTATGAGTAGCATGTACCCAACAAACTTAACACCTAATATAATTGAAGAACGCCAAATGAACATCGCTATTTTTGATGTGTTTTCGCGTTTAATGATGGACAGAATCATCTTTATGGGTACCGCCATTAATGATCAAGTAGCAAACATCATACAAGCACAATTATTATTTTTAGAAAGTACAGACCCTAATAAAGATATTCAAATATACATAAACTCTCCAGGAGGTAGTGTTTATGCAGGTTTAGGTATTTATGATACCATGCAATTTATAAAGCCTGATGTTGCTACCATTTGTACAGGTATGGCAGCTTCAATGGGGGCAGTATTATTATGTGCCGGTGAAAAAGGTAAGCGTAGTGGCCTACCACACTCTAGAGTTATGATTCACCAACCACTTGGCGGCGCACAAGGGCAAGCAAGCGATATTGAAATTACAGCCAGAGAAATTTTAATATTAAAAGAAGAGCTTTACAAAATTATTAGTAAGCATTCAGGGCAAGATTACGACAAAATATACCAAGATAGTGATAGAGATTACTGGATGAAAGCCGATAAAGCTAAAGAATACGGTATGATTGACGAAATTTTAACAAGAGATTAAAATAAAAATTTGTAACTTTAATTTATTGTAAATTAAATGTTTACAATTAATTTTATCAAAACCAAGATTGATTAATGGCAAAAGAAGAGTTAGAATGTTCATTTTGTGGTAGAAAAAAATCAGAAACCAACTTATTAATAGCTGGTTTAGATGCTCACATTTGTGATAGATGTATTGAGCAAGCACATGGTATTGTGTTAGAAGAATCTAAACAAAATGAAAGTAATGATTTATCAGCAGAATTAAAACTACGCAAGCCTCAACAAATAAAATCGTTTTTAGATGAGTACATAATTGGGCAAGACACTACTAAAAAAGTAATGGCTGTTGCAGTTTACAATCACTATAAACGTTTATTACAAACGCCAACTCAAGACGATATTGATATTCAAAAAAGTAATATCATTATGGTTGGGCAAACCGGTACAGGTAAAACATTAATGGCTAAAACCATTGCAAGAATGTTAAATGTGCCGTTAGCTATTGTTGATGCTACTGTTTTAACAGAAGCTGGTTATGTAGGTGAAGATGTTGAAAGTATATTAACACGTTTATTACAAGCAGCAGATTATAACTTAGAAAAAGCACAAAAAGGTATTGTGTTTATTGATGAAATAGACAAAATTGCTCGTAAAAGTGATAATCCATCTATTACGCGCGATGTTTCAGGTGAAGGTGTTCAGCAAGCTTTATTGAAACTTTTAGAAGGAACAGTAGTTAACGTGCCACCAAAAGGAGGACGTAAACACCCCGATCAAAAGTTTATTGAAGTTAACACTGAAAATATTTTATTTATTGCGGGTGGTGCTTTTGATGGTATTGAGCGTGTTATTACAAAACGATTAAACATGCAAGCCGTTGGTTATAGCGCATCAAAATCTGATGATGTTATTGATAATAATAACCTGTTACAATACATTATTCCAAAAGATTTAAAAGACTTTGGTTTAATACCCGAAATAATTGGGCGTTTACCTGTGCTTACACACATGGATCCTTTAGATGCTAAAACACTTAGAGCTATTTTAACAGAGCCTAAAAATGCCATTATAAAACAGTACAAAAAACTGTTTGAAATGGATGAAATAGATTTTTCTATTACTGATGGTGCTCTAGAATTTATTGTAAATAAAGCTATAGAATATAAATTAGGAGCCAGAGGTTTACGTTCACTTTGTGAAGAAATATTAACCGATGCTATGTTTGAGTTACCAAGTTCTGATGAAAAGAAACTAAACGTAACAAAAGCTTATGCGGAAGATAAACTAACAAAAACTACATTAAAAAAGCTTAAGGCTGTTTCTTAAAAGTAGTTTTAAACGAAAAAAAACCACGCAATTTGCGTGGTTTTTTTGTTATATGGATGTTTTAATTAATAATAAACATTATGGAATTAGTTCCTAGTTTTTTGCTTATTTATTGTAAATGTATGTTTAAAATCTTTGTGAGCAAAGCTACTTTTAAGTGTTTTAGATGATTAGACCAAATACTCGTTTAAAAACTTAAAAGGTAGTATTTTAATTGGTGTTTTAACGATTAAAATTTTTAAACATTCAATTTTAAAAGCTCATCTAAATAATCTCGGGTATTTGAAAGCCTTGGTATTTTATGTTGTCCGCCTAATTTATTATTCACTTTAAGCCAATCATGAAAAAGTTGCTGTCGTGCAATATTAATTTTGGGTTTATTAAGTGTAATATTATTGTAGCGTTTAGCTTCGTAATCAGAGTTTAATGCTTTTAATGCATTATCAAAAAGTTCACTAAAATAATCAAAGTCGTTAGGTGGTGTTTTAAATTCAATAAGCCATTCATGGGCGCCTTTTTCTTTACCTTCCATAAAAATAGGAGCAGCTGTAAAATCAACTATTTCAGCTTTTGTGCGTTTGCAAACTTTTTTTAGAGCTTGTTCAGCGTTTTCAATAATAAGTTCTTCGCCAAAAACATTAATATGATGTTTGGTACGCCCCGATATTTTTATTCGATAAGGGTTTAATGATGTAAACCTTACAGTATCACCAATTTTATAACGCCATAAACCAGCGTTAGTTGTTATAATTACTGCGTAGTTTTTATTTAGTTCTACTTGGCTAAGTGGTATGGCTTTTTCTTCTGAAGTAGCATAAATATCCATAGGTACAAACTCATAAAAAATACCATAATCTAACATAAGTAGTAATTCGCTAGAGTTGTTTTGGTCTTGTATAGCAAAAAAACCTTCCGAAGCATTATATATTTCATAATACCTAAAATCTTTTTTTGGCAGAATTTTTTTGTACTGGTCTTTGTATGGAGTAAAGCTTACGCCGCCATGAAAATAAACTTCTAAATTTGGCCATACGTCAAACAAGCTGTTTTTACCCGTAGTTTCTAAAACATTGTTAAGTAATACTAGCATCCATGATGGTACACCCGCTAAACTTGTAACATTTTCATTAATAGTTTCATTAACAATGGCTTGCATTTTGTGTTCCCAATTGCTCATTAATGAAACTTTATTGCTTGGTGTGCTGCTAAATTCTGCCCAAAAAGGCATATTATCAATTAAAATAGCCGATAAATCACCAAAAGCAGTACCGTTTTCTTTGTATAATTCTTTGCTGCCGCCAAGGCGTAAGCTTTTGCCTGTAAATAGTTGAGAGTTTTCATTATTGTTTAAATACATACACAGCAAATCTTTACTGGCAGCGTAATGGCAATCTTCTAAAGACTCTGTACTAACAGGAATAAATTTACTTTTAGCTCTGGTGGTACCGCTAGATTTTGCAAACCATTTTATAGGTGTTGGCCAAAATAAATTATTTTCGCCGCGTCTAGAGCGTTCAATAACATCTTGCCATCCGTCATAATTTTTTATAGGAATACGTTCTGCAAAAGTTTGATAGTTGTTAATAGAAGCAAAATCATATTGTTTGCCAATTTCGGTGTCTTTTGCAATATCTAAAAGGTTTAAAAGTAACTCGTTTTGTACTTCATTAGGGTATTTTAAGAACAATTCAATTTGATGAAAACGTTTCTTAAGAAACCATGAAGCAATAGAATTAACTAAAGGAATTGGCATATTTATTCTATCTTTATTTTTTTAAAAATAATATTTTTTTTCATGTTCTACCAAGGTGTTTTAACAAAAATGGCAACGGAGTTTTCAAATCCAATTCAATACTATTTAGTTTTTGAAAACGATTTTATCAATATAAACCAATTGCTTAACAAAACAATTACAATGCAGTTTGTTAAGTATCAATGTTTAAACTGCGGATTAGATAAGCCTATTTACCGCCAAGGTTTTGATAAACAATGCTTTTTTGAAGTACCACAAGCAGCCGATTGGATTATGAGGCCAGAGTTAAGTAAAGCACATTTGGGTATTGAAGACCGTGATTTAGCCTATGAAAAAAAGGCACAGCTACAACCACACATTGTATATTTAGCTAATTCAAGCAATGTAAAAGTAGGTGTAACCAGAAAAAATCAAGTGCCAACACGTTGGATTGATCAAGGTGCACACGAAGCTATTGAAATTGTTGAAGTGCCAAACCGCTATTTAGCAGGAATTACCGAGGTGGCGTTAAAAGAGCATGTTGCGGATAAGACCAATTGGCGAAAAATGCTTAAAAATGATATTGAAGATGAAAATTTAGTTGAATGGCGTGAAAGGTTAAAAGATTTAATACCTGATGAAGCTAAAGACTATTTCATTCAATCTAATACAGAAACTAACTTAGAGTTTCCTGTGTTTAAATATCCGGAGAAGCCTAAAAGTTTAAATATTATAAAGGCACAAACTTATACAGGTAAACTTGTTGGAATAAAAGGACAGTATTTAATTTTTGAAGACGAAACTGTTTTTAATGTTAGGGCCAATGAAGGTTTAGTGGTTAAAATTAGCGTATAAAAAAAGTTCGTGTTTTAATCACGAACTTTTAATTGTTTTCACGAAGCATTTTAAACTTCTTCTTGGTCTCTTAAGTTTTGAATATAAGAGGCTTTTTGTATTTCACGACGTCTTTTTACTGATGGTTTTGTGTAAAATTGACCGTCTCTTAAATTCTGCATTACTTTTACATTACGGTGTTTTCTTTTGTAGCGTTTTAAGGCACGCTCTATGTTTTCACCTTCTTTAATAATAATTTTTAACATTAATATGTTTTTGAGTTGTTACCGCAGTATAGGTTTTTCCTTTTGCGCAGGGTACAATGTAAACTTTTTAATGTAATAACCTAATAATATTTAATATACTTTTAGTTTACGGTATCTTTTTTCTTCTTTTTTAATAAACCACCTAAAACATTTTTTACGCTTTCTTCAATAGTGGGTTTAGGTGTAGTTGTGGCGTTTGTGTTGTTATTTTGTGCTTGTGTAGTAGTAGTGGTATCGGTAGTTGTTTTGGTTTTGTTGCCTAAAAGTCCGCCTATTAAATCGGTTACTTTGTCTTTTCCTTTGTTTAATAATTTTTGCTTTTCAATTTCAACTAATTGTTTTGTTAGGTTGGTAACAGCCGATTTTAAATCGGTTTTAACCGTTGGAGACGTGTAGCTACCAACAATATTGGCTGTAACAGGTACGGTTATGTTTTTAACATCATCAGTGTTTATTTTGCCTATTAACTGGTTTACTTCACTGCCTAAATATTTAGCAGGAATATTAAATACGGCATTATAGTTTAAAGTTTTGTCAAATTTATGGTCGCCAGAAACGGTTATAGAAATATCTTCATATTTTAAATTAAATGGTTTTACACTTACGCCACCATTAGCAAACTCTAACTTTGTTTTAATATCTTTTAAATTTAGTTTTTCAAAATCAATAAAATTTAAATGGCTTTCTAAGGCATTAAATAATTGCCCTTTGTTAGCATTTACTTTTGTACTTAATAATTCGGCTAAGGCAGATCCTGAAATACTGGCTAAATCTGGTGTAAATTCTTCGTTTAAATTACCTTTAAAATGTAAGGTAGAATTTAATTTGCCTTGTAATAATTTGGCAATAGGCGCTAGGTTTTGAAGTAGCTCCATGTTGGTGAAAGATTGCGCAATATCAAACCCGTCAATACCTAAATTTAAATCGAATGTTGGTGTTTTTTCTTTTGTTGAAACATTGCCTATTAACGCAATAGAACCATCAAATAAGCTAGATGTAACATCTTTTAAAGTGGCTTGTTGGTCTTTAATAACTAATGAGCCAGTAACATTTTTTAAATTTAAATTATCATACACTACGGTTTTAGCGTTGGCATTTATGGTACAATCTAAAAACGCAGGAATTTTTAATGATTCTTCATTACTTGTTGTTTTATTACTGGTTTCAGCAGTGGTGTCTTCAGTCATAAAATCGCTTACTTTAAAAAGGTTGGCGTTTACATTGAAGTTGCCTTTTAACGTGTTGTTGCTTAATAAAAAACCTAATAAGTTTTCAATTTTACCTGTTGCATTTAAATCGCTTTCGCCAGTTTTAGCATTGAAATTATTTAACAAAACGGTGCCAGGATTAAATGTTATGTTGGCTGTTGAAATGTGAATTGGATTTACAATATCTTCAGAAGAAAACACAAAATCTTTTATACTTGCAGAGCCATTGTTTTTAATGCGCTGATAAGCGTTGGTTTCAATGGCATTCATATCAAAAGCAGTGTTTAGTTTAGCTTCTAAAATGCCGCTAAGTGTTTTGTTAAACTCAACAGGGTAAACCTTAGTTATGTTTCCTAAATTTAATTTACCATCAACATGGGCGTTTACAAACATGTTTTTAGTAATGTTTTTTAGGGTTGCCGATGCTTTAAAAACATCTTCATCAATTTTAAAGTTTAATTTATCAATATTTATGTACGTATCATCAATATTGCCTGTTGTGTTTTTTATGCTTGTGTTAATGGCAATTTGCTCAACGCTTTTGGGTAAATTAGGGTATTTAAAAGAGGCGTTGTTTGATGTAATATTAATATCTAAATTGGGTATGGTTTCTTCTGAGCTTAAGCCTTGTATTTTTCCTTTAATTTTAAAATCGCCAGTGGTTGTAATATTGTCTAGGTTTTGCGTGTATGCTTTGGGCATTACACCTAAAAAATCTTTAAATGAAGATTCAGGGTTTTCAAATGTAATATTAATAAGTTGTCCGTTTTCTTTTTGTTGTACAGAGCCATTAAATTTTAAGGGTAGTTTATTTATAAACCCTTTGTTGTCTTTAAAGGTGTAAATACTATTTTTTAAATCTAGGCCAATAATAGCATCAAGTTTTAGTGTGTTGTTTTCTAAGTAGTTGGTGCTATCCATTTTAAAGCTAATGTTAGCTTCGCTAGTTGTGTTTAATTCAGAAGTTTCAGCAGAAAAAACACCATTTCCTTTGTGGTTTAGTTCAGATAAGTGCATGTGCATATTTGAAGCTTCATCAATATAAGTTAATGCACTATTGTTAATGCTATAGTTTTCAATACTGAATGAAAAACTGTCTGATTCTTCGTCTTGCGCCGGAATATTTTCGGTTTTTTTTACAATATCATAATTGGTATTACCAAACTTATCGGTTTTTAGTGTTAAAAGCGCTTCGTCAATATTAAAAGCATTTACAGTAATTGGTGCATCGGCTGCTTTTTTAAACACTTCATTAATAGGCATTGAAAACGCAATACTTTTAACGGTGGCTAGGGTTTCGTCTTTAAAAGGTTCAAAATTTGTAATAACCAAATCGTTTACAGATACGTGTGCTTGCGGAAAATCTTTAATAAAGCTAAGGCTAACATCGCTAAATTCTACATTAGCATTTAGGTTTTGGTTAATGTAGCGTTTTACTATTTCAGCAATTTGCGATTGAAAAGCAAAAGGCAACGCAATTAGTAAAGCTATGATTATAAGTGTAATTATGCCGGCAATTTTTAGGGCTTTTTTCATACAGAAAAATCTTTTTATTAAATATACGGAAGACGTTTCAGTTTGGTTGAGTTTTTAAGAAAGTTTAATATAAATTTAATTTTTTCTACATAAAATCAATCTCTTCGTCTACTTTCAAATTAAAACGTTTTCTAAACAAATACACGCCTAAATACATAAAAGGCGTATCAAAAGCAGCAACAATTACCTTAAATAGAAAGCCGCTTAGTAAAAGACCTAAAAATTTATCCCAAGCAATAATATTAAAAATGCATAGTAAACCAACAACCGTAAATGTATCTACAAATTGAGATAACCATGTAGAAAAGTTATTGCGCAACCACAGGTGTTTTCCTTTGGTGAGCTGTTTCCAGAAATGATAAATTTGAATATCTACAAACTGTGCAAATAAATAAGCCATCATACTAGCAAATACAGCTAAAATAGTATTGCCAAAAACGGTGTTAAACATATCATTGCTTACCGGAGACCACGGTGTTGCAGGTGCTAAACTTGAAGCATACACTATTAAAAGCGAGAAAAAAGATGCAAAAATACCTGTAACTACCACTTGGTTGGCCCGTTTTTTACCATAAATTTCGCTTATTAAATCAGTTATTAAAAAGGTTATTGGATATGGTAAAATGCCTACTGAAATTTCAAAAAGCTTGCTTCCAAAAATTTCAACATCAACTGGATACCAATAAAAAAATTTTTGAAATATTAAATTTGATACTACTAACGAAGTGATAAAAAGCGCACCCAAAAGCATATATATACGTTGGGCGGCTAGTTTGTTTTTAAGTTCCATGTGCATTGTGAATAAATACCTTTTGCAAATGTAAAATAAACCATTTACTTTTTTTTATTTTGCCTAATCTATGATGCAGCCCACTACATTTTACATAGCTTTAGGAAGCAATAAAGGCAATAAACTTGAAAATTTACAAACGGCAGTAAACACAATACATGCGCAGGTTGGTAATGTTAAGCTTATATCAAAAGTATATAAATCGGCTGCATTTGGTTTTGAAAGTGATGATTTTTTTAACGCCTGTTTGGTGCTTGAAAGTTATTTTACACCAAGTAAAGTACTGAAAAAATTATTAGCTATTGAAACAACTATGGGGCGCGTACGTACAAAAACTTCAGGTTATGAGGCCCGTGTGATAGATTTAGATGTTATTTTAGCTGAAGACCAAATTATTGATACAAAAACGCTAAAAGTACCGCATCCTGAAATGCAAAAACGCAAATTTGTATTGCAGCCACTGCATGATATAGCATCAAAAGTAAAACATCCTATTTTTAATAAAGATATAGCCCATTTGCTACAGGTTTGTGAAGACGAATCGGTTTTAGAACCCATTCAAATTTGGCTAAAAAACCCAAGGAAAGACTATAATTTTTCAAAGTTTAATTATATTGCTATTGAAGGTAATATTGGTGCAGGTAAAACAAGTTTGGCTACCATGATGGCGCAAGATTTTAACGCTAAATTAATTTTAGAGCGGTTTGCCGATAATCCTTTTTTACCCAAGTTTTATAAAGATGCGGTGCGTTATGCGTTTCCGTTAGAAATGTCTTTTCTTGCTGATAGATATCAGCAGATAAGTGACGATTTATCGCAGTTAGATTTGTTTAAAGATTTTATTGTAAGTGATTATGATGTGTTTAAATCATTGATTTTTTCAAAAATAACACTGCAAAATGATGAGTTTAAACTATACCGAAAACTTTTTTATTTAATGTATAAAGACATTGCAAAGCCAGAGTTGTATGTGTATTTATATCAAAATACCGAGCGGTTACAGCAAAATATAAAAAAGCGTGGTAGAAGTTATGAGCAAAGCATTGAAAACAATTATTTAGAAAAAATAAACGAAGGATATTTAGAATTTTTAAAAACACAAACCGATTTTAATACCAAAATTATTGATATTTCAAATATTGATTTTGTAAAAAACAGAGCCGATTATTTATGGCTTTTAAAGGAAATTTGTGATGTTTAAGTGTTTAGGTTTCTAAAAGAACTGTTGTTATTTTTCCTTTGCCTTCTTTTAAAAAATAGTTGTTTAAAACGGTTTGTTTTTTTGCCTTAAAATTAAAGGGATCTTGTAAAATATCTACACCACTATTGTGCTTAATTCTTATGCCTTGGCCAGAAATAATATTAATATTTGGGGTAAAATTACCCGTTGGTAAATGCTCAGTAATTATAAGGTATTTGTAATTTTTAAGTTGTTTGCAAATATGTGCAATTTCTTGGTTTGTTATGTGTTGTAAAACTTGCCTTAAAATAATACAATCTGCTTTTGGTAGAATTTCTTTAGAAATATCTAAACAATAAAACTCTAAATTTTCAGCCTTAAAAATTTGTTTGTTGCGTGTAATAAGTGGTTCAACAATATCAATGGCAGTGTATGTTTTGGTGTGTTTTACTAAGTTTTTGCCAATATTAAAATCGCCACAGCCTAAATCGCACACTGTTAAAGGTGTTTCAAAACTTTTTAAAAAGGTTAGTACACTATCTAAATAAGGCTTAATAATTTCGGGTAAATGTGAGCCTTCGCCAGAGTAAAAATCAAAATTATTACCACCCCAAAGATGTTGGTTGTAAATCTGCGTCATAGCAGCTTTTGTAGGCCATGGTTTTTTGTTTTTACGTTTCAAAATATATTGTAATAGTGCAAATATAGTGTTTCAGTAAAAAAAAGTAAAGGTATCTATTTTACAGGGGTTTTGGCTGTTTATTAAGTTGTGTTTTTATGAAGTGGAAGAAAAATGGCATAAAAATTGATTTAAAACTCATGTAGTTGTTAATCAGCTACATATAAATACCAAATCAAAATACAATATAAAATGAAAATTAAAACTACTTTAACCTACTTATTGTTACTTTTTTGCGCTATAACGTATGCTCAGCAAGAGCGCGGTATTACAGGCGATGATAATTGGCTAGACTATTGGGCAGAATTCAATCCAAAAACTGTAAAATATGGTGAGCCCAATTATATACTTACCGGAAGTATTGAAGAAAACATGACTTTAACTAAAAGAAACGTGTATTTGTTAAGCGGTAATGTGTTTGTAACCAATAATGCTACATTAACTATTGAGCCAGGAACCATAATTTTAGGTGATGTAGATTCTAAAGCTACACTTACAATTACTAGCGGTTCTAAAATTATGGCCCAAGGTACAGAAACCGATCCTATAGTTTTTACATCTAGTAGCTCTTTTAAAAAAGCGGGCGATTGGGGTGGAATAATAGTGTTAGGTAATGCGCCAACTAATAAGTTAGGTAAAGGTTCGGCAGTTGGGTATTACCCAAGCATAAGTGGTTCAGATTATGCCCAAACATTATTTGGAGGAACTGATGCTGATGCCAATTCAGGAGTTTTTAAATATGTTAGAATAGAATATGCGGGTAAAAAAACAAAACAAGCTAAATCATCAAATGCCTTAACTTTAGCGGCAGTAGGCAATAAAACACATTTTGAAAACGTAATAGTAAGTTTTTCTGGAGCTAATGCTATTAATGTGGTTGGGGGTAGTTTTAATATGGCGAAAATAGTATCATATAAATCAAAAGGTAGCGACTATAGTTTTAATACCGGCGCACAAGTAAATATTAGTAATTCGTTAGCGGTAAGGTCTCCTTACATATCTGGTTCTAGTGTGGCAAGGTGTATAAATGTGCTTTCTTTTGATAAAAACAAAGAAGCTATTTTAAGTGATGTTGAAACAACTGTTGTAGCTAAAAATATGACTGTATTAACTGATACTAAAGATTTAGAGTTTGATTTAAAATCGGGCCTAATTAGAGAAGCCATTTACGTTGGTGCAAATACGCGTTTTAAAATTGAAAATAGTGTAGTTTCTGGTTTCAGTAAAGCTGCTATTTTAGATGAGAATATTAAATTAAACACAGTAAACCTAGAGAAAATACAATTTGTAAATTCATATTTTAATAAATGTATAGGTAATATATATCAAGGCTATAGTGAGAATAATGAAGATTTAGAAAATTGGTACGGCAATCCAATATTTCAAAATCTATATTCTAAAGGAATACATTCAGAAACATTTATTAAGGTTGATGGGAACAAACCAGATTACAGATTACGTATAGAAAAAATTATTGCTATGCGAAAAAACTAAACGTTTGCCAGTAGTTGTAATTTAGAAAAAACATCCCAAACTACAACGCCACAACTCACTGATATATTTAAAGAGTGTTTTGTGCCATATTGCGGTATTTCAATAACAACATCACTTTGGTTTACTATGCTTTGTTGTACGCCTTTAACCTCGTTACCAAAAACAAGCGCGTATTTGGTATTAGGTTTAACTTTAAAATTATTTAGCATTGTAGCATTTTCTGCTTGTTCAATAGCGCAAACACTTATGTTTTCGGTTTTAAGTTTTTCAATAACATCAAGTGTGTTTTTTGCATATTCCCAAGTTACAGTTTCAGTGCTTCCAAGGGCGGTTTTATGTATGTCTTTATTTGGTGGTGTGGCAGTAATACCACACAGGTAAATTTTCTCAATTAAAAAAGCATCACTGGTTCTAAAAACCGAGCCAATATTGTTCAAACTTCGTATGTTATCTAAAACAATAATAATAGGTGTTTTTTCGGCATTTTTAAAAGCATCAACACTTAATCTATCTAATTCGCTATTTTTTAGTTTTCGCATTTATATATCTTCATTTAAAGCTATGTTGTAACATTGTTGAAAATCTGTGTGTAATTGTAAATAACTTGTGTTTTTTCAACTTAAATAACCCTGAAATTAATGGTACATTGCATGCTACAATTTTCACAAAAATAATATTAAAAAATTACTTTACCATTGGTAGATGCATGCCTAAAAAGGCAATTGAATAGTTATGGCAAAAAAAGCAAAGAAAGAAACTCCGTTAATGAAACAGTACAATGCCATAAAAGCAAAGTATCCTGATGCTTTGTTGCTGTTTCGTGTGGGCGATTTTTATGAAACCTTTGGTGAAGATGCTGTGAAAACTGCAGGTATTTTAGGTATTATTTTAACCAAGCGTGGTGCAGGTAGTGATAGCGAAACTGAGTTGGCAGGTTTTCCGCACCATTCATTAAATACGTATTTGCCTAAATTGGTTAAAGCGGGCGAGCGTGTTGCTATTTGTGATCAGTTAGAAGACCCAAAACAAACAAAAACCATTGTTAAACGCGGCGTAACTGAACTGGTAACACCTGGTGTAGCTTTAAATGATGAGGTTTTAGTATCAAAATCTAATAACTTTTTATGCTCGGTTTATTTTGATAAAAAATATATTGGTGTTTCTTTTTTAGACATTTCTACGGGTGAATTTTTAACCTCGCAAGGTAATGCAGAATACATTGATAAGTTGTTACAAAATTTTAATCCAAGTGAAGTGTTAGTGTCTAAACAAAAACGCAGTTTGTTTAATGATACTTTTGGAACAGATTTTCATACGTTTTATTTAGAAGATTGGGTATATCAAACCGATTATGCTTATGAAACTTTAATCAAGCATTTTAATACAAAAACCCTTAAAGGTTACGGTATTGAAGATTTGCACGAAGGTATTATAGCATCGGGTTCAGTTTTACATTATTTAGGCGAAACCCAACACCACAAGTTGCAACATATAACATCAATATCTAGAATTGCTGAAGATGATTACGTGTGGATGGATAAATTTACCATCAGAAATTTAGAGCTTTATCAATCTACTAACAACAATGCAGTTACCTTGCTTCAAGTAATTGATAAAACTATTTCTGCCATGGGTGGCCGTATGTTAAAACGTTGGTTGGCATTACCTTTAAAAAAGTTAGATAAAATAAAACAGCGCCATGAGGTTGTTAGTTTTTTAGCTTCAAACACACAAGTACATGAAAAAATACAGCATCATATAAAACACATTGGAGATTTAGAACGCTTAATATCTAAAATTGCTACCGCAAAGGTAAATCCGCGCGAGGTTATTCAGCTAAAAAATTCGTTAGAAGCCATTGTGCCCATTAAAGCCTTAGCCTCAAACAGTAGTAACGAGTCCCTAAAAATTATTGGCGAAAATCTTCAAAGTTGTGATATTCTTAGAAATAAAATTAAAGAAACCTTAAATGAAGATGCTCCAGTAAATGTACTTAAGGGAAATACTATTGCAGCGGGTTTTTCATCAGAGCTAGATGAATTAAGAAGCTTATCACAATCTGGAAAAAATTATTTAGATGATATGCTGCAACGCGAAAGTGAACGTACAGGTATTCCGTCACTAAAAATAGCATCAAATAATGTTTTTGGGTATTATATTGAAGTACGTAATACACACAAAGATAAAGTACCAGCAGATTGGGTTAGAAAACAAACCTTAGTAAGTGCAGAGCGCTATATTACCGAAGAACTAAAAGAGTATGAGGCTAAAATTTTAGGCGCTGAAGATAAAATACAAGCCATAGAACAACAATTATTTGCAGATTTAGTGGTTTGGATGGGGCAATACATAAAAGCAGTGCAACAAAACGCCCATTTAATTGGCCAATTAGATTGTCTTTGTGGTTTTGCACAATTAGCAAATGAAAATAATTACGTGTACCCAACAATTGATGAATCATTTGATTTAGAAATTAAAAACGGACGTCATCCTGTTATTGAAAAACAATTGCCTCTAGGCGAAGCGTACATAGCTAACGATGTGTTTTTAGATAGAACTGTACAGCAAATAATAATGATAACAGGGCCAAACATGTCTGGTAAATCGGCCATTTTAAGGCAAACAGCGCTTATTGTTTTATTGGCACAAATAGGAAGTTTTGTGCCTGCCGATACAGCTAGAATAGGGGTTATTGATAAAATATTTACACGAGTTGGTGCCAGTGATAATATTTCTATGGGAGAATCTACCTTTATGGTTGAAATGAATGAAACCGCTTCTATTTTAAATAACATGTCTGAAAGAAGTTTGGTACTTTTAGATGAAATTGGGCGAGGTACAAGTACCTATGATGGTATATCAATAGCTTGGGCAATAAGTGAATATTTACATGAGCATCCTGCCAAAGCAAAAACATTATTTGCAACCCATTACCATGAGCTTAATGAAATGACAGATACTTTTGAACGTATAAAAAACTTCAATGTATCAGTAAAAGAGTTGGAAGATAATGTGTTGTTTTTAAGAAAGTTAGTAGAAGGTGGTAGTGCGCATAGTTTTGGTATTCATGTAGCTAAAATGGCAGGCATGCCACAACAAGTACTGCACAAAGCCAATAAAATTTTAAAGAAATTAGAGCAATCACATTCTAGTGAAGAGTTAACAGATAAAGTAACAGCTGTTGAAAATGATATGCAACTTAGTTTTTTTAATTTAGATGATCCATTACTAGAAAATATAAAAGACGAAATTTTACACACTGATATTGATACACTTACACCTGTAGAGGCGCTTATGAAACTTAATGAAATTAAGCGTATGTTGGTAAAGAAAAAGCAAGCTTAAAATATTTTTTATTTATTTTTACAAAAAGGCTTTGTAGTTTATATAAAAGTTTTAAATTTGCATCCGCAATCGAGAGGTTGCACGCCTGACAAAAACAGGTTAGTTCATAAATAAATTGCGAAAGTAGCTCAGGGGTAGAGCATCACCTTGCCAAGGTGAGGGTCGCGGGTTCAAATCCCGTCTTTCGCTCTGAGAAATTCTTGAAAATATACCAATGTCGATTTGCTTTATGCAATCGAAGTGAGCTGAAGTGGTGGAATTGGTAGACACGTTGGACTTAAAATCCAATGGACATTAGTCCGTGCGGGTTCAAGTCCCGCCTTCAGTACAGAGAAAAAGCCGAAACATTTGTTTCGGCTTTTTTGTTTTATAATTGTTTGTGTTTTTTAAATATTAAAGTGTTTGTAAAGCTTTGGTAATTTCAGTAGGTTCTGCTCTATTTCTGTAATCAGCATCTAAAAAGGCATAAGTTATTTTACCATTTGTGTCAATTATATAAGTGGCAGCTAGCGGCAATTCATTTGAATCATCGCCATTAAATTCTTCTAAACTAAAATGATTTTTATAGTTGCTGGCTACATCATTAGGTAGTTTAAACATGATACCAAAATCTTTAGCTACTTTGTTTCCAACATCACTTAAAACTTCAAACTCTAAATTATGCTTTTCTGAAGTACTCAAAGATTTATCTGGTAATTCAGGCGTTAAGGCAAGTAGTGTGGCGTTGTTAGCTTTAAAGTTAGGTAATTCTGCTTGTAATGCACGTAAGGTTAAATTACAATATGGGCACCAGCCGCCTCTATACCAAGTTAACACTACATTGCCTTTTGCTAAGTAGTCTTTAAGCTCTACATTATTTCCTAGCGCATTATTTAGCTTGAAATTAGGTGCTTTATCGTCCACATTTTTAGCCTGGTCTAGTATGCCACTTTGGGCTACATTGTTAACGCCATTATCATATAACTCAATAACTGATGCATCAGCATTTGCTTCAAAATTTTGCTTTATTTTATTTAATTCTTCTTGTAACATAATTTATTATTTATAGTTAATATTTTAATTAAGTGTAGGGTAAGTTGTGTAACCCTCTTCACCTGGTGTATATAAGGTGTCTTGGTTTGCTTCATTAAAATGGGCATCTTGTTTTATGCGTTCAATTAAATCTGGGTTAGCAATAAAAGGGAAACCAATAGATATGAGATAGTTATTGTTTTCTGATACTATTTTTTCGGCTTGTTCTAAGTTGTTTCCATAACCGCCGTTAAAAATAACATTGCCATTAAATTTTGTGGCCAATGCTTCTAAAAAGCCTTCAGGAATTTTGTCAGATAGCGCAGCCATATGTAAGTATGCTAAGTTTAAGTTGTTTAGTTGTTTTACTAAATAGTTGTAAGTTTCCGGTATGTCATTATAAAGAGCCATATCATTAAATACGCCAAAAGGTGAAATACGAATGCCGGTTTTTTCGGGCCCAATAACGGTTGAAATTTTTTCTGCAAGTTCTAGAACAAAACGTGTTCTGTTTTCAATAGATCCGCCATAATTATCAGTTCTGTTATTAGAGCCTTTATTTAAAAATTGATTGGGTAAATAGCCGTTTGCAGCATGAATTTCAACACCGTCAAAACCAGCTACAATAGCATTTTTTGCCGCCGTAACATAATCGTTTTGAATTGTTTCAATGTCATTTATAGTCATTTCACGTGGCTTGCTATGAGGTTTCAAACCTTCAGAGGTGAAAATTTCGCCAACAGCTTGAATGGCAGAAGGTGCTATTACATTAGCGCCTTCAGGTAAATTTAATTGGTGTGCAATTCGGCCAGTATGCATAATTTGTAAAAATATTTTACCATCTTTTTTATGAACAGCTTCAGTTGTTTTTCGCCAACCTATTGTTTGCTCATTAGAGTATATTCCGGGTATGTTAGGGTAGCCTAAACCACTTTTTGATGGAGAGGTAGCTTCGGTTATAATTAAGCCCGTTGAAGCGCGTTGTTTATAATATGTAGCCATTAAATCATTTGGTAAGTTGTTAATGGCTCTAGAGCGGGTCATTGGTGCCATTACAACATGGTTGTTTAGTTTTAAATGATTTAATTTAAAAGGAGATAGTAATTTTGAATGTTTCATGATGTTTTATTTAACAGATTGACTATCAATCTAAAATTTTATAATTCTATTGAGGTTACTTTACAGTTAAACTATGTTTAATACTTAATAACTAAATATTTATTTAGTTATGGGTTAAATTTTTTTAAATTTTTTTGAATGTGGTTTCTATAAAATCTTCAATCTCATTTTTACAACTTACTCTGCATGATGTAACTAGTGCGTTTTTAGCAAGCATTAAAAAATTAGCTTCTCTTTGAATAGTTGCCTCATTTTTTGTTGGGTCTTTTCTTAATTTTTCAATAAAAATAGTTTTGAATGTTTTTAAATGAGGCTCTATAGCAGCGTTTATTAATTGGTCATCTTTTTTAGCAAACTCGTAATGTGTATTAACAATTAAACAGCCATTTTGGTTTGCCGTAGTGTAATTTGAATTTGCCAACTTATAAAATAATTGTTTAATATCTTCAACACCGTTATCAGCATTTTTTAAATCTTCAAGTAGTTTTTTAGATTTTTCTTTATAGGCTTTTATACATGCTAAAAAAACACCTTTTTTACTACCAAACCTTGCGTAAATTGAAAACATGTTAATACCCATAGCTTTTTCTAAAGCTTGTATTGATGTGTTTGAATAGCCATTACGTAAAAATAAATGCATAGCTTTATCAATTACTTCAGCTTCTATGTATTGTTTTTTTCTTGGCATTTAGCATTAAATTCTGCTCAAAACTAAATATATATTTAGAAACAAAATAATTTTTAACGTTTATTTATATTTTGAATTACATAGTTAACTATCAGGTAAAATATTGGCAATGTAATTTGTTAAACTGTCTTTTCTGTTTAAGTTTAGTTTTTTTCTAACTCTAGAGCGGGCTGTATGAACACCATGAGTAGATATGGCTAAAATTTCAGCTATTTCTTTACTGTCAAAATTCAGTTTAATTAGGGCGCAAAGTTTTAAATCGGTTTGGGTTAAATGTGGATGAAGCTTTAATAAACTCTCATAAAATTTATTGTTAATTTGCTTAAACCGAAGGTTAAAATCGTCCCACAATTTTTTATTACTTTTTCTGTATTTACTGCTAAGTTCTTGGTGTTTTTTTGGGTCTATATTCTTAATAGCTACCAATAATTCTTTTACTGAATGTTCTTTTTCTATAATTTGCAATGCATTAGCTGTTAACTCTTTATTCTTAATTTCTAAAATAGCATCATTCTTTTCGTTTATAATAGATTGTTCATACTGCAATTTTTTCATTTGAGTTTTTAATTTGTACGTAATTAAGGTAATAAAGCTTATAATTAAAAGCGCAGCAATAAGTAATTTTAATCTAAAACTAGCTTTATCTTTAGTTTCTAATAGTTTGTTTTGTGCAGCAATAAGTTCTTGTTGTTTATATATATCTTCTTGGTACTTATTTTTAATTTCAAATAATGCATTGTTTTGCCTACTTTGGGTGTTAAATAAGCTGTCTGACATGAATTTAGCACCTTGCATGTATTTAAATGCTTCGGTTTTATTGTTTTTAGCAAAATATAAAAGCGCTAGTTTTTCCATTACTTCAGGTTTAATTTCTGGGTGAACTGTTAAAGAATCTATAGCTTTGAGAGATTTTTGGTAATAAAACATGGCGCTGTCTTGTTGCCCAATAGCATGTTTTAAATTACCAATAAACATATTTACTTTTGCTTGGTAGCCTAAAGCATTATTTTCAAAATATGGTACTATGCCGTTTAAATACTTTTCTGCTTTTATGAAATCGCCTTTTTCAGTATGTATTAATCCGTATAATGCATTAACGTAAAATTGCTTTTTGTTTGAAGAATTTACAATATAACAAGAGTCTAAATATTGTAATGCAATATTGTAATCTTTCATTTTTATGTACTGATTTGCAATACTAAAATAGCTGTTTGATAGTTTGTTGCTGTTAGTTTTAGGTTGACTGTAGTATGCTTTAGCAATGTCTAATCCTTCTTGTAAATAATGTAAAGCTATGCTGTCTTTTCCGTAGTTGCCATATAGCAGTCCTAATTGTCTGTATAACTTTAAAACAGGTGCTTTATTATTAATATGTTTACCTTTAGGTAAGGTGTTCCAAATAATATCAAAAGCATTATTGTAACGGCCTCTAGCTTGCTCAATATAGGCTAAGCCAACCATACAATGTATATAATTAGCAGTATCTTTTTGAGTTAAATAGTATGACGCCTTCGTTTTAAAGTATGCTTTAGCTTTACCTTGATCTTGCATAGAAATTGTAAAACCTTTTTCTGGGAATTTTTTAAAAGAAAATATAGTACTGTCAATTACTTGTGCATTTAAAATGTTAATAAAAAGTGATGTTAAAATAAATATTATACTATGCTTTTTTGTTTTTAACGTATTGATAATCATTGTGTAATATATTCTTTTGTTCAATTGTAACGTAATATATTAAATGCATTTTACATGTAGTAGTTAAAAAACCATATGTAGTAATAAACACTTAAATATTTGTATAATTTGTGAAAGCAAACTTGATAATTTTAAATAATAAATATTAATAATGAAAAGAAATCTATTAGTAGCTGCTTTTTTGCTTATGCTAGTTTTTGTAAATGCGCAACCTAATGCACCTAAAGGATTTAAATGGGAAAAAGTTGAAGCCTTAAGTGATGAATTTGAATTTTTTGATACCAACAAATGGGTATATTCTTTATGGAATTATTCACCACCAAATATTATGAAGAAAAGCCAAGTTTCAGTAAAAAATGGTAAGCTAAATATTAAAGCCCAAATTAATAATGATTCATTACGTTGGATGAAAACAGGACGTATAATGAGTAAATCTCAAATTAGTTATCCTATGTATACTGAGTGTAGCATGAAAACAGCCAGTATTTCAGCATATAATACTTATTGGCTAAATAATGGAGATGCTGAAAATAGAAATGAAATAGATATTTGCGAAAATAATGCTAACCCATCTAACCCCAATGTAGGTCACGGTGTTGCTTATAAACCGTATATTATGCAATCAAATATTCATCATGCTGTAAATGGTGAAAATAAAACAGCGCCTAGTTTTGCATCTACACAATTGTTATCAAATAGTAATGTAAACAAAGGGAGAAGAACCGATGAAACATATCATACCTATGGTTTATATTGGGAAGATGATAGAAAATGCCATTTCTTTCTAGATGGTGAATATGTAGGCGCATCATTAGCTCCAAGACAATTTACAAGAGCTCTAAACATATATTTTGGGTTATGGACAAATAAATGGGATGGTTTTGCTAAAAAGGAAAATGTTATCAATGATACCAAAAATACTATGTATGTAGATTGGGTTCATACATACAGGCTTGTTAATAAAACAAATTAGTACAAATTAAAACTGTTATTTTTTGTTTATTTCAAGAATTGTAGGTGTTAACTCCATACGGTCTATACCTTTAACTTCAAAAAGCACTTCGTAATACGCAGGTATACTTCCAAATTTAGAAATCATTCTAGTTTCTAAGTTTTCAAGTAAGGTATCATCGGTAAAGTATTTTAAACTTTGCGAAGCACCAGTATCCCAAATACCGCCAAAAAGATATATGTTATTGCTGTTTGGTCCTGGAATTTTCATAATTATGCCATAGTCTGTATGGTATTCATTAGGGTTACCAAAAGGTTTTAAAACCTGTTTTGAATTAGTACTATCGGTGTAAATAATAGCATCTTGTTTTGGGGTGTACGGAAACGCTGTTGTTTCAGTATATTCCCTAAACAAACCAAAGGTTTTTAGCATACCCAAAACTATAAAATCGCCGTCTTGAAGCGCCTTAGGGTTAAAGCGTGCCATATTTCTAACGGCAAAATTCTTATTGTTTTTTGTGAAAATATGACTCAAATCTTTTATCCAAAGCGCACTATTGTAAATTAAGAAAGTGTAATCAGCGGGTTGAAAACTCACCTTAGAAGTTTCATTTAAAGATTTGAATTCTTCAAATTCTTCCAAAGAATTTACTCTAGAATTTCGTGTGGTTCTATTGGCTTTGTGCAAAGAATCTAATTCTTCGTAAAGAAATAAATCTCCAATTACAACCGTTAAAGGTTGATCTTTATGTAAAAGATCTTTCCACAATTTAGAAGAGCTTTTTTTTGATGTTTTTTTAGTGTTATTAAAGGCTATTATATTGAAGAATAATGAAACGATTAACACTAAAATAGTGCAAGCTATAACCGTTTTAAATGGAAATACTTTTTCTTTTTTTTGGGTTTCAAATTTTCGGTCAATCAACAATACCTCATAGCTTCCCTTAGGTATTTTTAAAATTTTTTTGTCGTGTTTACCTTCGTTTTTATAATAAGCTTCAAGTTTTTTTCTTAGGTTGTAAACATACACTCTAACCAATGTGCTTTGGGTTGGGTCAAAATCTCTTTTTCTAAAAATATCAGAAGCAATAGTGGTTTCTTTGGGTACATTTCTATTTAAAGTACAATCTGCCAAGTAGCTAAGTAGGTTAGCATAAGTGCTTGATCTTCCAAAGGATTTACTTGAAGTTATTTTATTAACTATTTTCTTATAATCAGGAATTTTCTCCATGTATTTGTTATAAGTTTTAAATGTAATAAATAATTTATTAACAGTTAATAAAACAGTTTATTCACTTATTAACTGTTAAAAATGGTTTCTATATTTGATAACACAGGTATTTATTAGGTATGAGAAACAATGCATTAATTTTTTTAATTTTAATGTTGGCTTATAGCTGCGGGTATAAAGTTCCGGAGCATTTAATTCCAGCATATGAGCACACGCCAAATGTGGTAGACTTTAACTATCACATAAAACCTATATTATCTGATAAGTGTTTTGCTTGTCATGGTCCAGACGCAAAAACTCAAAAATCTGAGTTAAGATTAGATACTCCAGAGCATGCTTATGCAGCTTTAGGTGATGCAGAACTACATGCAATAATGCCCCAAAAACCTGGTAAAAGTACGCTTGTTGATAGAATTTTAACAGATAATGCATCTGAACTTATGCCGCCACCAGAAGCTAATTTAGCATTAACAGATGCTGAAAAAGTTTTGTTAATTAAATGGATTGAGCAAGGAGCAGAGTACAAACCTCATTGGTCTTTTATTGCTCCAAAAAAGTATGAATTGCCTAAAACAACATATAACTATTGGCCAAAAAACAGCATTGATTATTTTGTTGCAGCCAACTTAGAAAAGCATGATTTAAAACCATCTGAAACAGCAACAAAAGAAACATTAATAAGGCGTTTGTACTTTACTTTAACAGGTTTGCCGCCAACTATTAAACAAATTGAATATTTTGTTAATGATACAACAAATAAAGCCTACGAAAATGTAGTTGATAAACTGTTAGCATCTTCTACCTATGGAGAACGAATGGCAGCAAATTGGATGGATGTTGCTAGATATGCTGATAGCGATGGTTACCTTGATGACAAACATCGAGATTTTAGTCCGTATAGAGATTGGGTCATTAATGCGTTCAATAAAAACATGTCTTATGAAGAGTTTGTAACCAAGCAATTGGCAGGCGATTTATTACCTAATGCCAATGTAGAAACCGTATTACCAACCGCTTTTAATAGGTTGCATAAGAAAAATTCTGAAGCAGGTATTGTTTACGAAGAGTTTAGGGCAGAATACGTGGCAGATAGAACAGCAACCATGTCTAAAGCATTCTTGGGGCTTACTGTGGAATGTGCCCGTTGTCACGACCATAAATACGATCCTATTAGTCAAAAAGACCATTATAAATTAGCGGCATTTTTTAATAGCACCAATGAAATTGGCACCGCTGTATACGGACCAGATCAAACACCAGGACCATCTTTACTCTTAACGAATAAAGAACAGGAAGATGTTATTAAATTTTTAGAGCAGCAAATTGGAGAATCAACCCGCAAATTAAAGACGATACTTAATCAAGGAAATTCGGACTTTAATAACTGGCTACAAACTGATAAGGTAAAGATTCAAAATACCATTTCAAAAACTATTAAAACGCATGTAGTTGCAAATTGGTCTTTTGAAACATTCCTAAAAAAGGAAAAAAACAGTTATAATATACCTGGTTTAAATAATGGTGGAATAGCAACTGCTAATGACCCTGTTATAAAAGAAGGCGCTTCTGGAAAAGCACTGTTTTTAAATGATTTTACAGCATTTAAGCTACCAAAAAACATAGGGTGGTTTGATCATACAGATCCTTTTTCAGTGCGTCTTTCCATCTTTCCAGATAAAGTATATGATGATGCTATGGTGTTTAACCATTGTGAAGATATTCGAAATGGATATAAAGGGTATTCTCTTCATTTAGAGGAGAATCACTTAAAATTTATTATTGCCTTTTCTTGGCCATCTAATGCAATTCAGGTAACTTCAAAAGAACCAATAACCGAAAAGGAATGGGCTAATGTAACGGTGTCTTATGATGGTTCTGGTAAAGCAAAAGGCATTCGCTTATTCAAAAATGGTAAAGAAATATCTGTAAAAGTTGATATTGATAATTTGTATAAATCCATACTTTTTAAACCCAATATCCATACCTATGGTTTTCATGGTTTTAGAATTGGAAGACGTGACGGGATGAAATCTTTTGTTGGTGGAGGTGTTGATAATTTAAAAATTTTCAATAAAGCATTATCAACCATTGAAGTTGCATTTATTGAAAACAGAAAAAGATTTAATTCGCTATTAGCAAATAAAACATCAGAAGAAAGCACATCGTTATTGTCAGAGTTTTACTTTGCTAACTTGCACAAACCAAGTAATACCGAAAAATTAAAAATACAAACCCTTAAAAAAGCGCTAACACAACATGTAGACAGTATTCCAGAAATTATGGTACTTGGCGATTTACCTGAACCAAGACCAACTTTTGTTTTAGATAGAGGGCAATACGATGCTCCAACTGATGAGGTATTTCCTGGAGTGCCCACAGCCGTTTTACCATTTAATAAAAGCTTACCTAAAAACAGACTAGGCTTATCTAAATGGTTATTTGATAAAAACAATCCTTTAACCGCAAGAGTGTTTGTTAACCGAATTTGGCAAATGCATTTTGGTAAAGGTATCGTTGAAACATCTGATGATTTTGGTAGCCAAGGTAGTTTGCCTTCACACCCCAAATTGCTAGATTATTTAGCAGTAAGTTTTATGGAATCTGGATGGGATATAAAAGCATTGCATAAACAAATTGTAATGTCTGAAACCTACAAGCAAAGCTCAAAAACAACCGAAAAGCTATTAGAAATAGATTCTGATAATGTATTGTTGGCACGAGGTCCAAGTTTTAGGTTGCCAGCTGAAATGATAAGAGACAACGCGCTTTCAATTAGTGGATTGCTTTCCGATAAACTAGGAGGGCCAAGTGTATACCCATATCAACCAGAAGGCCTCTGGGACGAATTAAGTAATAAAAAGTGGCGTTATAAGTATTTGCAAAAACCAGGAGAAGGGTTATACAGAAGAAGTCTATATACCATTTGGAAACGCACTTCGCCACCACCAACAATGAGTATTTTTGATGTGGCAGACCGTGGTGTTTGTGCAGTAAAGAGAAGACAAACAAGTACTCCCTTACAAGCATTAGTATTGTTAAATGATCCGCAATATATTGAAGCTGGACGCGTATTGGCAGAAAACTTAATTGAGCAATATCCAAAAAACATAACAAAACAGCTCAATACTGCATTTAAACTGGGCACAGGAAGAACTCCCATAGATGGAGAATTACAAGTACTAATTAAATTTTATAAGAATGAATACGAACGATTTGAAGCCAACAAAGCCAATGCTGTAGCGTATTTAAATATAGGAGCATCTCCAATAAAATCTACCGATAATTATACAGAAACAGCAGCTTTGGCAACAGTTATAAATGGAATTTTAAATACAACCGACGCTTTTACACTTAGATAAAAACTAAACCATGGACGACATAAAAAAACAACTACAATTTGCAGAAACCAGACGCGGATTTCTTAAAAAGGCTTCTTTAGGATTTGGTTCTATAGCATTAAGCTCAATGTTGGCACCATCTTCGGCATTTGCCAATAATGCACTATTAAATAATGACAAATTAGCACCGCATTTTATGCCCAAAGCAAAACGGGTTATTTATCTATTTCAAAGTGGTGCGCCCTCGCAAATAGAAACGCTAGACTATAAACCAGCATTGGCCAAATGGCATGGTAAAGAAATTCCACCGTCTGTTAAAGGTACACAACGAAATTCGGGTATGGTTACAGATCAATCTACATTTCCATTAGTGCAGTCAATTTTCAATTTTAAACAGTACGGGCAATCAGGTGCTTGGGTAAGTGATTTATTTCCGCATACAGCGCAGGTTGTTGACGATTTGTGTATTATTAATTCCATGTATACAGATGCCATAAATCATGAGCCTGCAGTTATGTTTTTACAAACAGGTTCTCAATTAAGCGGTCGTCCTTCAATTGGGTCATGGCTAAGCTATGGTTTAGGTAGTGATAATAAAGACTTGCCCAACTTTGTAGTGCTAGTTTCAAAAGGCGGTGGTTCCCAGCCCTTAAGCTCAGCGGCATGGGGTAATGGCTTTTTACCTTCACATCATCAGGGTGTTCAATTTAGGTCTGGTAAAAATCCTGTATTGTATTTAAACAATCCCCATGGTGTGCAAGATAATGACCGTAGGCGCGCTCTAGATTATATTAAAGCATTAAACCAGCAACAATATAGTTTATGGAATGACCCTGAAATTCAATCTAAAATCAATCAATATGAAATGGCTTATAAAATGCAAAGTTCAGTTCCGGAAGCTGTAAATACAAAAGAAGAACCAGAATATACTTATAAATTATATGGTGAAGATGCACGCAAACCAGGAACATATGCCGCAAATTGTTTACAAGCAAGAAGGCTAGCAGAACGTGGTGTAAAGTTTATTCAATTATATCATACCGGTTGGGATCAGCACGGAAATTTACCAGGAGGCATAAAAAGACAGGCCAGAGATACAGATCAAGCCACAGCGGGGTTGATTCAAGATTTAAAGCAACGGGGTTTATTAGATGATACCTTAGTAGTTTGGGGCGGAGAATTTGGTAGAACTAGTTTTTCACAAGGAAGGTTAACAGCAACTAGTTATGGTAGAGACCACCATCCAGGGTGTTTTAGTATGTGGATGGCAGGCGCTGGTGTAAAAGCAGGAATGGTGTATGGCAAAACAGATGAATTTAGTTATAACGTTGTAGAGAACCCAGTTCATATTCACGATTTTCAAGCTACACTATTACATTTACTAGGTATAGATCATGAAAGGTTAACCTTTAAACATCAAGGAAGACGATTCCGTTTAACCGATGTACATGGTCATGTAGTAAAAGATATTTTATCATAAGTATAATGGAAAGACGCACATTTATCAAATCATCTACAAAAGCTATAGCAGCTTCTACTTTGGTTTCGTCAGTGCCATTTTATATAATGGCATCTAAACCAAAATTAAGCGAGACAATTTTAGGTCACGGTAATTTTAAGTATCGTTTAGAGTTAGAATGGGGAAATCTAAACCCAAAAAACCATCCAGTAAAGAATTGTCATGAAATGGTAATGGATAAAAAAGGCAGATTATTTATGCTTACCGATCATGTTAAAAATAACATACTTATTTATGATAAATCTGGAAAGCTTTTAGATAATTGGACGCTGAAACTTCCAGGAGGTCATGGATTGACTTTACATGATGAAGGTGATGACGAATATTTATATATAACAGATCCTAACTTAGGCAAGGTTATAAAAACAACTTTAACAGGAACCATTGTTAAAACTTTCGATTCGCCAAAAGATAATGGCGCCTACAAATCTAACATGCATTTCCGTCCAACAGAAACAGCTATTGGGCCTAATGGCGATGTGTACATTGCTGATGGTTATGGTTCTCAATTTATTTTACAGTATGATGCCAAGGGTAATTTTATTAGGAAATTTGGCGGCGATAGTTTTCTGCAAGAAGCTAAGTTTAAACAGGCTCATGGCGTTGCGTTAGATACGCGAGATCCCAATAACCCAACTCTACTATGTTCTGCACGTATTAAGAATGCCTTTAAACGATTTACTTTAAATGGTAAATTCATAGAAACCTATTATTTACCAGGAGCTTATGTAAGTAGACCTGTTATTAATGGAGATAACCTATATTCTGGTGTTTGCTTTGGTATGGAAGAAGGCAATTATAACATGAAAATGAATAGAGGTTTTGTAACAATTCTAGACAAAAACCATAAAGTAGTTTCAAATCCCGGAGGTACAAAGCCAAAATATAAAAATGGAAAGCTGAAAATAATGTATCAGGATGCCCCCATTTTTAAGCACTGTCATGATGTGTGTGTAGACAATGATAAAAACCTGTATGTATGCCAATGGAACGCAGGAAACGTTTATCCTTATAAATTACACAGAGTATAATTATTGTATATCTAAAATTAAGGTGTAATCATTTATAAAAACCATTTCAGTACAAATCTAAATCATTTGTAATTCCCCTATTTCAATAGTTGACATAGCTTTGTTAATATTCAAAAAATGTATGGATATGTGTTTTAAAAAGTTATGCGTATGGGGGCTTTTTGTAGTGTTAAACGGTGTTTATGCTCAAAAAAATAATGAGTCTTTTTTCAAAAAAATAAAAAGTGAAAGAGTAACATCAGATCAATCTGTGGAGTGGAAAAACTTCGGGCCAGGAATGTCTGGTTACAACGAAGAGTTTTGGTGCCATCCTACAGATACTAATGTGATGTTTATGGGGCCAGATATGCATGTTAGTTATGGCACATGGGATAATGGTAAATCATGGCATTCTATTAAAGATTATGACGGTGATGGAAAATGTTTAGAGCGCGTTCTAGACATTGCCTTTTCTAAGAAGAATCCAGACTTTGGCTTAGCTTTAGAAAGACGCGGAAAAATATTTAAAACTACAAACCGCGGAAGAAACTGGGAATTAGTATATACCATACCGAGAGCCGAAAAATCGGCATATAATGCCCATACAAAATTAGCTATTCATCCAGCAAATGACGCTATTTGGTTTGTAGGGGCTGGAGATTTTTGGAATGTAAAATACAATCATCGTTCACAAAAATTAATCCGTGGTAAAAAAAACAAAATAGCCAGTTATGGCTATGTTTTAAAAACCACAGATCATGGTAAAACATGGAAAAAGGTAGCCAATACTATTTCAAAAGATTTAGATGTTGCCCGTATCATTATTAATCCTGTAACACCAAATCAAATGTACATTGCTACTAATTATGGTTTTTTTGTGAGTAATGATACCGGAGAAACTTGGAAACCTAGTGCAAAAGGGTTGCCAAATAATTTACCTAGAGACCTTTCATCTTATTACAATTCAAAAACTAAAGAGTTTGTTTTATATCTATTAGAACAAACGGTGTATGAACCTAATGGAAAAACTATTACAACAAAAGGCGGTGTGTATAAAAGTACAAATGGTGGAAAAACTTGGGAGAATATTACCGGTAATTTGGGTGTAAACTATAATATGATAACTGATAAATATCACAGAAATAACTACCACCGTGTGTTAAGTTATTGGTTTGATACGGACTCAAGAAAAGTGTACCCAAAGTTTCCAGAAAACACCTATTCCATTTTCAACAGAATGGCTGTAAACCCTTTAAATAAAAATGAGATTTATTTAGTTGCTAACCAGCGTCATGATAAAAGTTTTGGTCCGGGTGATGCTTGGAAAACGGAAGATGGAGGCAAAACTTGGAAAATTTGTGCACGGGCAGGAACGTACTGGGATCAAGAAAAAGATAAGGCATATTGGCTAAGTAAGGGGTTTAACATAGGGGCAAATGTTGATTTTTCGCATGTGGCTAAAGCAAATGCTGAATTACACGAAGTAAGATTTGGCAGTAGAAGTTTAGCAATAAATGCTAAAGGCGAAGTGTTTATTGGCGTACAACAACAAACACAACGTTCAAATGATGGTGGTAAAACTTGGCAACAAATTGATGATTATGAAACGGCACCAGGTAGTAATACATGGGTTGGTAGAGGTAATAGTAATTTACCAGGGCGTTTTATGCTGTTAGAAACAGGAATTAAAGACAGATACTTACTTTGTAGTGGCGAGCATGGTTTATGGCAAACAGCACCACTAGGCAATTATCCTGACAAAAATGCAGTAGCTGTAAAACAAATTGAAGGGCAAGTGCATGACCATAGCGGTAATCATGCCTCTCATTCTACATCAACAGTAGCTGTGCATCCAAAAAAACCTAATACAATTTATATTTTAAGTTGGAGGCAAGAGCACCGAGGAAAACTGAGAAGAACAACCAATGGCGGAAAAACTTGGGAAAATATAGCAACAATTTTTGAAGGAAAAAACCCTGAGTATAGGGGTATTGCTTTTCAAGGTTCGTTAATTATAGACCCTGAAACACCAAATAGCATGTATTTCACAGCCATTAGGCATGTAGTACAAGAGGTTGGAGTATCTCCAAAGGAAGACGTCATGTCTAAAGGGAAATATGGTGTGTACAAATCCAATGACGGTGGTTATAATTGGACGCTTAGTAATAAAGGTTTGCCAGAATTAGGTAGCGTGCGAAGGCTAACAATGGATCCTAAAAACCCAAAAATTATGTATGCCTCAGTAAACCAAAGAAATAAACACCACGTTGGCGGATTGTACAAATCTACAAATGGTGCTTTAACTTGGGAAAAGATGAAAATTCCATCTCAAATAGAATCCGTTAACAACCTGTTTATAGATAGAAATACTAAAGCAATGTATCTATCAGCGGGCTCTAATTTCGGACCCTATGAAGCCGGTGGTGTATGGAAGAGTACAGACAATGGTAAGAATTGGAAAAAGTTTTTCAAAGCACCATATGTATGGCAAACAGAAGTGTCTCCAGTTAATTCAAATATCATAACAGTAAATGTGCCTTACCATAAAAACTTTAAAAATCCGGGGTTATACATAACCAAAGACAATGGCGAAAGCTGGAGTAAGATTAACAAAGGTATAGGGCAGCCTGATAAAATGACCGACTTTAAACCAGACCCATACAATGAAAATGTGCTTTGGTGCGCAGCATGGGGAAGCGGCTGGTTTAAGGCTTTAATAAACAACAATTAATAAAATTAAATAGCATGAAATTAAAAGTGTTTTTAAACGTTTGTATGCTTTCTTTTTTAATAGGAAATGCGCAAAAACAGCCAAATATTGTACTCCTTTTTGCAGATGATATTAGCGCTAGAGAATTACCAATTTATGGGTCAACAGTATGGAGTCCGCCTAAAGGCGGAACAACATCAGATGTGAAATATAAAGCAAAAACGCCTACGCTTGATAAAATAGCTGAAGAAGGCTGTTATGTGAAAACGGCTTGGGCAGCTACAGTATGTGGGCCAAGTAGAGCTATGATGATGACGGGGCGTTATGCACATTTACACAAATGGTGGCATAATAAAGACAAAGGAAAAGCGCCTAATGGAAAAGGCGTATGGGATTTATATGATAGTTCGCCACATAGTATTGCTCATGTAGCTAAAGCGGGTGGTTACGCAACATTTTGGGCAGGAAAAACTCAAATGAGTATTGAAGGGTTTCCTTTTGATGAAGGTTGTTTTACTCCAGGAGAAGGATCATATAATACAGCTATTCACACCACAGATTTTAGGTTAGAAACAAGAAAGAAAGCGGGTAAAAAAGTAATTTATAATGCCGATACTAATAAGCCAATTCATAAAAAAAGTTATGTGCAATCTGGGTGGTACTGGCAACCTCATGTGCAGTTAATGAATCACCCTGATACCAAAGAAAAATTTGTTTGGTGGCCAAATGATAAAAAATCAGAAAAGGAATTTGGACTTAACACTTTTGGTCCAGATGTAGAATTAGAGTTTACTTTTGATTTTATAGAACGTAAAGCTAAAGAAGGAAAACCATTTTTTGTATATCATACAAGCCATTTGGGGCATGATGCTTGGGATTTTCTTCATCCAAATAACGAAGGTAAATGGCCAGGGACACCTAAAATTAACTGGGATGGAAAAAAATACACACGTACAAAACCAAAAGTAACAGGTGATAATGGTGTTTATAATGATTACGGAACTATAACTGAAAATGGTATTCACACGCATATTAATTATCTAGACTACCAAGTGTGGCAATATTTAAATAAGTTTAAAGAATTAGGTATAGAGAATAATACTGTTTTCATTTTTTGTGCAGATAATGGTACCAGTGGTTATGGTAAGTCTAGTCCAGTTTCACAAAAAGGAACACATGTGCCTTTAATTATTTATGCCCCTGGTATGAATTTAACTAAAAAAGGAGCGCAAAATGTTTTGGCAAATATATCAGATTTAATTCCAACAATAGCCGATTTAGGTGGTGTTACAATTCCAGATTCTTATGAGATGAATGGAGAAAGTTTAATGCCTTTCTTAACCACAAATAAACCAAAACATAGAGATTGGGTGTATGGCTATCATAAAGAAACTACCATTATTAGAGGAAATTTAGTAATGAAAGATGGTAATAACGTATGGTATGACGTTAGTAAATATCCAAAAGATTTAATAAGCTTTCCTAAAATTAAAGATTGGAGTAAAGTATCTGAAGCGCACAGAAAAGAGCGCGATGAACTTAAAAAAGTCATCCCAAGATTTGATCAACACGCAACCGCTCATGATGCGCCCAAAGGCGGCTATGGTAAAGTTGCCCCATTAAAAACTAAATAAACATTAAACTAAAATGAAAAAAATAACCACTTTTTTGCTGTTTTTTAGCTTGCTTTTTATAGCTAAACCCAATGCGTTTGCACAAGAAAAACCAAATGTACTTTGGATAGTAACTGATGATCATAGGTATGATGCCGTTCGAGCATTTAATAAAATGTTAACTGGAAATGAAATGAGTGAGCTTGGGTATGTAGAGTCTCCAAATATAGATCGTTTAACAGAAATGGGTACCACGTTTATTAATACCTATTGTCAGGCTTCAGGCTGTGCGCCATCAAGAGCGTCTATGCATTCAGGAAGGTATCCATTTCGTTCTGGAGTATATGAATTTGAATACCACCATAATAAGGCAGAACATAGTAAGCCTACTTTTCCAGAACAACTGGCTAGCTTAGGATATCAAACACTGCGTATTGGAAAATTAGGGGTTAGATTAAAAACGGTTGAAAACGGGAAGTCTAAGAATTACAATATTTACCAAAATAACTTCGATTTTAAACAATTAAGAAAAGATGGGTTTACAGGATGGGGAAAAGATTGGTTCTATGAAATGGATGGTAAAAAGTTAGACAAGCCATTTAAAAGTATGGAGTATTTTGTGACTCCTAAAGGAGAGTTTGAGTATATATCTGAACGTTTAGAAAATGAATTTCCTAAGTACAAAGGCACTGCCCAAAAAGCGCATGAAAAATATGATTTGCTAAGACATTATAATGAAAAGAAAGGGCCTCAAACACCATTTTCTCCAGGTATTTTAGCTGGTGTAAGCTCCAGAAAAGCAGGTGAAACTAGAGATGGGTATTACGTTAAAATTTTTGATGAATATTTAAAAAATGAAGAAGAAACTTTTTCATTCGGATCTCAAACTGTAAATGGCATTAATGAAAATAAACCTCAGTTTTTCTATATAGGTTTCGATTTTCCACACACACCAGTATTGCCTCCGGCATCCTACAGAGAGCGTTTTAAAAAACACACATACAAAATTCCTGAGTTTAACGAAAAGGAATTAAAAACTATGCCCAAACAATTTTTAAAGCAAGTAAAAAGTAGTTATACAAATCATTTTACAGATGAAGAAAAACAAAAAATGATTCAAGATTACTTTGCCTTTTGTGCTTATGGAGACAATTTGATAGGTAAGGCAGTAGATGATTTTATAGCCTACAACAAGAAAAAAAATAAACCGTATTTAATAGTATATGTAAACGGAGATCATGGTTGGAAATTAAACGATCACGGAGCAGTTTCAAAATTTACACCATGGAATATTGATTCACACAATCCTATAGTTGTAATTTCTTCAGATGAGAATAAATTTCCAGCAGGAAAAGTGGTTGAAGAATTTACTGAGTTTGTAGATATAGCGCCAACAATCCTTTCTGCTGCTGGTGCTAATATTAAAACTGAAACGTTTAAATATTTAGATGGTATGGATTTAGCTAAAGTAGCTGCTAATAAGGCGCCAAAAAGAGATTATGTTATTGGAGAAGCCCATGCGGTAACTGGCCCAAGAGCATTTATTCGTACCAAAGATTTTATGTTTTCTATACAAACCCGCCCAAACAAAACCAGAGGTGAAAATATGGAATGGGCGCTTAATGCATCTTATGAAGATTTAGATCCAGCTTTATACGATACAAAAAATGATCCTCATGAAGTTAATAATTTAGCCTTCAACAAAAAGTATGAAAAAATTGCTGAGAAAATGAAAGAAAAACTCATCAATATTGTATTGGGTGATAACCGTGTTGAAGTTGGTTGGGGTAAAGGAAGTCGTGTTACAGGTAAAGAAATATACAGAAGCAATTTTGCACCAGGTGCACATGATTATAAGTTAAAATTATAGCTATGCGTGTAAAATTTAAGTTTGGGTTGCTTGCATTATTGTTGTGTGTTTTGGCTTGTAATAGCCCACAAACTCTTAATACAAAAGAGAATTTTGATTTTAATTGGAAATTTTACGCTAATGATATTTCAAATTCTGAAGATGTAAATTTTAATGACACTTTGTGGCGTAATGTAAATTTACCACATGATTGGAGTATTGAAGGCAACTTTAGTAAAAACAACCCATCATTCTCTCGCGGCGGTTGGTTGCAAACAGGAAAAGTAACTTACAGAAAAACATTTCAAGTAGCCAAAGAAGATAAAAACAAGCGCTTTGTTATTTATTTTGATGGCGCTTACAGAAATTCGGAGGTATTTATAAATGGGCACTCTCTTGGTAAAAGACCACTAGGATATATTGCATTTCATTATGATATGACCAATCATATCAAATTTGGAGGAAATAATGTTATTACAGTTAAGCTAGATAACTCAAGTCAACCAGGGTCAAGGTGGTATACTGGTACCGGTATTTATCGTCATGTGCATTTAATAAAAACAAACAAGCTGTATGTACCAATTTGGGGCAATTATATTGTGGCAGATAACTATACTTCTAAAAAGGCCGAAATAAAAATTGAAACTTCTGTACAAAATGATTTTTCTGAAGAGAAATCAGTAATTATTCGTCATACCGCTTATGCTCCAAATGGTGAAGCGGTTGCTACTATTTCAAATGGTGTCATTATTGCTTCAACAAGAAAAGAAACAGCGCATAGTGTTTTAGAAGTGCCTAATCCGCAAGTTTGGAGTCAAGAAACACCTAACCTGTATACTATTAAAACAGAAATTTTAGAAGCTGATGTTGTGGTGTATTCCGAAGAAAACAAAACAGGTATTAGAACATTAGAATTTAGCAAGAACGAAGGTTTTAAACTAAACGGAAAGGTAACAAAATTAAAAGGTGTTTGTTTACATCATGCGGGCGGACCTCTAGGGGCTGCAATTTATAGACGAACAGTAGAACGCCAGTTGGAAAAACTTCGTGAAATGGGAAGTAACGCCGTTCGTACCGCTCATAACCCATTTTCTGAAGAGTTTTTAAAAGTGTGCGATAGTATGGGCTTTTTGGTAATGAATGAGGCGTTTGATGAATGGGAACTTATTAAAGAACCAATGACAACTCAAAACGGTAAAAAAATAAGAATTCCTGTAGATTTCTATGCCAATAAATTTAAAGAATGGGCAGATATAGATTTACAAGATATGCTATTAAGAGATAGAAATCACCCATCTGTTATTATGTGGAGTATTGGTAATGAAATTCATCAAATGAGTAAAGATGAAGGGGTTGCTATAGGTAAAAGATTGGCCAATATTGTGCATAATTTAGATTACAGGCCAGTAACAAATGGTGTGCATGGGTATTGGAGCCCAAATAGGCCAAACCAAGAAGCCGCTGCAACAAGTGATATTTATGGGTTTAATTATATTACTGAAGAACGCTATTTAAACGAAATAGATCTTTTAAAAGATATTAAAAGCGTAATAACAGAACATCAATCTGCGCAATCATTTTACCCACGTTCTACATATTTATATAATGAAGAAAAAAAAGCATGGTGGGATAAACTGAACTACGAGCATAACGATGCTTATGAGTGGGTTGAAAGTAGAGGTATACTTGGTGAACCTGGTATGGAAGCATGGCGTATGACAAAAAAATATCCAAACATCATGGGAATGTTTATCTGGACAGGTTGGGATTATTTAGGCGAAGTAATACCCTTTGGTTGGCCTGCGCGTTCATCATGTTTTGCACCTATTGATTTGGCTGGTTTTCCAAAAGATGGTTACTATTTTTACCAAAGTCAATGGTCAAATAAGCCTATGGTTCACATATTTCCGCATTGGAATTTAAAAGGAATGGAAGGTAAAAAGGTAACGGTGCATAGTTATACAAACGGTGATGAAGTAGAGCTGTTTCAAGATGGGAAATCTTTAGGTAAGAAAAAAAATAATTTAAATGCTGTTGAATACCAAAGTTGGGATGTTGTTTACCAACCAGGAGAGCTAAAAGCAGTGTCTTTTAAAAACGGAAGTATAATAGCCGAAAAAGTGGTTAAAACCGCAGGAGCTCCAGCAAAAATTAAAGTTGAAACCAGAAGAACTGAAATGAAGGCCAACGGGCAAGATGTAATTTATGTGGAATGTACAATTCTAGATAAGGACGGAAACGAAGTGCCCACGGCTAATAATACATTAAAATTTAATGTTGAAGGACCAGCAATTATTGCAGGTGTTGGTAATGGCAACAGTATGGGTTTAGAGCCCTTTAAAGCAAATAAACGCTCTGCTTTTCACGGTAAATGCTTAGCAATTTTACAATCTACTCAAGAGGCAGGAAATATTACATGTACAATTACCTCAGAAGGATTAGAAACGGTTAGTGTAGCATTAATTTCAAAATAAAAAAATGAGAAGATATTATCTGTTAATCAGTGTTGTTTTGTTAGGGTTTAATATTCAAGCTCAAATAAATAATGATTATTTTAAAAAGTTAAATTCTGAAACCGTATTATCAACAGATTTAGTGACTTGGCGTCAAGTTGGTCCGGGTATGTCTGGTTATTGCGAAGAATTTTGGTGTCACCCAACCAATGAAAATGTTATGTTCATGTCTCCCGATATGTTTAATACCTACGGAAGTTGGGATGCTGGAAAAACCTGGCATACCGTTAAAAATCCTGATGGCGATGGTAAAGATTTAGCAAGAGTACGTAAGTTTATGTTTTCCTACCAAAAACCAAATTTTGGTTTTGCAATTACTGGTGGTGGGCAGTTGTTTAAGACTCAAGATACTGGCAAAACTTGGACATTTGTTAGAAAATTTAAAGGAAGGTCAGCTGAAATAATGGTAGATCCTTCAAATGATAAGGTTTGGTATGTAGGACAAGGCGATTTCTGGAATGTTAAAGCCAACCATCGTCATAAAGACGGGCAATCACGCAAGTTCAAAAATGAAGGTGTTTACAGAAGTGTAGATTCTGGAAAAACTTGGGAACTATTCAAAATAGGAGAATTTAAGAATTTAGATGTTGGAAGAATAGTTGTAAACCCAAACAATTCAAAAATAGTTATTGCTATTACTAACCAAGGGGTTTTTAGAAGCGAGGATAAAGGAAGAACTTGGAAACCTAGTGGTGATGGCTTGGAGGTAAATCGTCCCAGAGATTTAGACTTTTATTATAATAAAAAAACCAAGGAATTTATATTATATCTTGTAGATCAAACGGCATTCATTCCAAACGGAAAAACCCTAACCACCAAAGGTGGCGTTTACAAAAGTTCAGATAGCGGAAAAACCTGGCAAAACATTACAGGAAATCTGCCTGTAGATTTAAGCAAAATTACAAGTAAAGCATTACAAAATAGATATTGGAAAGCGGTTGCGTTTTGGTTTCAAAAAAGTGTAGCAGAAGTTAAGGCCAAATATCCTAAGTATCCAACCCAAGTTTTAGATGTATGGCACCGAATTCAAGTAAACCCTAAAAATAAAAATGACATTTACTTGTCTCATAATACAAAACATGATAAGTCATTTTTAACAGGTGATGCTTGGAAAACTAGTGACGGCGGAAAAACTTGGATAGCGGTAGCTAGAACAGGAAAGTATTGGATAGATAATACCGATAAAGCTTATTGGGAATCAAGAAATAACCCAACTAATACCAATACGTTTTTTTCGCATTTACAGCCAGAAATGGACAGAAGAGAAGATGTTTGGGGTAACCGTTTTCTAGAGATAAATACAAATGGAACTGTTTATATTTGTTTAGACCAGCAAGTGCTACAATCTAAAAATGGAGGAGAAACTTGGCAACAAATAGATGATAATGAAACAGCATTAAACTCTAAACATTGGATTGGTAAAGGCGATAGTAATTTACCAGGACGCTATATGCTATTAGAAACAGGGATAAAGAACAGATATTTATTGGGAAGCGGAGAACATGGCTTATGGCAAACAGCTCCTTTAGGTAATTATCCAGATAAAATGGCGGTTGCGGTAGAGCAAATTGAAGGACAGATACATCATGGAGGAGCACATTCTACAGGGCCAATTGCGGTACATCCAAAAGACCCCAGTAAAATTTACTTTTTACCGTACCGTCAAAATCATAGAGGTAAATTAAGGCGTTCCTTAGATGGCGGTAAAACTTGGGAAAGTATAGCAACCATTTTTGCTGCAGACACCCCAATGCACGAAAGATTGGTGTTTATGAATTCCTTAATTTTTGATCCTGTAAATACTAAAAACATGTATTTCTGTGCTACCAAAACACCTATTTCTCAAGTAGCAGGGCCATATGCTAAAACCTTAACAAAAGGCGAGTTTGGTTTTTGTCGTTCTTTTGATGAAGGCCATACATGGCAACTTAGTAATAAAGGTTTTCATGAAGGCGCAAGTGTAAGACGGGTGGTTTTAGATCCTGATAATCCTGAAATTTTATATGCCGCAGTTAATGACGACAATGGCGGATTATTCAAATCAACAAATAAGGGTGGCGATTGGAAAGAAGTTAAAATTCCTTCTGAAATTAAAAATGTAACCAATATCTTTATAGATAGAAATAATAAATACATGTATCTGTCTGCCGGAAATGAAAATGCCACAGACACAGGTAGTGGTGTATGGTTGAGTAAAAATAAAGGAAAGTCTTGGGAAAGGATTTTTAAGTTGCCTTATGTTTGGCAGTGCGAAACCTCACCCTTAAACCCTGATATTTTAATAGTAAGTGCTCCTTTACCGCACAGAGCAAAAAATGCCAAAGCAAAATTAAATCCAGGAGTTTATATTTCTATGAATGGAGGAAATACTTGGAACAAAGTTAATATTGGTTTAGGGCAACATGATAGAGTGGTTGATGTAAAACCAGACCCTTACAGGCAAGATGTGTTTTGGGCTTCTCAAAAAGGAAGTGGATGGGCCATTGGTTATTTAAAAGGCACAACAAAAGGATGGTATAAACAATAAAATAAAAAGTAATATGAAATCGGTCTCATTAAAAGGGTTTGTTTGTTGGTTAATGATTTTTTGGGTGTTTCAATTGAATGCCCAAGTAACATTGTCAAATATGTTTTCGGACCATATGGTACTACAGCAGAAACAAATAAACCCTGTTTGGGGAAAAGCATCCAATGGTGAAAAGATATCGGTTTCAATTGCAAATCAAACACATCAAACTATTGCAGATAAAAATGGCCGTTGGATGGTAAAGTTAAGTCCTATTGATGCAGGAGGCCCATTTGTTTTAACCGTACAAGGGAGTAACAAAATCGAAATTCAAGATGTTTTAGTAGGCGAGGTTTGGATGTGCTCTGGTCAGTCCAATATGCAATTCTCCTTAGGAAGTTCTAATCATGCCGATGTAGAGGTTGCATCAGCAAATTACCCCAATATAAGATTGATGAATGTTCCAAAAGTAGGGAGTGAGAAACCCACAGATAATTTAGATGTAAGCTGGAATCTTTGTACACCAGAAACTGTTAAGAATTTCTCAGCTATAGGTTATTTGTTTGGAAAACGTTTACACAATACACTAGGTGTACCCATAGGATTGATAAATAATGCTTGGGGAGGTTCGGCAATAGAAGCGTGGATTCCAAGACAAGTTTTAGAAGAAGAAGGGCATGATGAACTTGTAAAATCTTGGGATGATCAAATTGCAGGTTATTCCGATGCCGTTTTTGAGAAAAAGAAAGAAGCGTATAAATACTGGTTAGCAAATGGTAAGCCAGGAAAAAAGAAGTGGCCGCCAGAAGATATTCGAATTGGAAGAAAGCGCCCTGGTAGTATTTATAAGGGTATGGTAAATGCCAGTGTTGGTTACGGCATAAAAGGTATTATATGGTGTCAAGGCGAAACCAACGCAGGTAGAGCTTATCAATATAGAGAACTATTCCCGTTGCTAATTAAGACTTACCGAAATTTATGGGGACAGGGAGATTTCCCGTTTTATTGGGTGCAAATGGCAGATTTTCTTGAGGAATCAAAAGTCCCAACCGGGGGTTCTTGGGCAGAATTAAGAGAAGCACAAACCATGACCCTGTCTTTACCCAATACAGGAGAGGCTATAGTTACAGATGTTGGAGAAGCTAAAGATATACATCCCAGAGATAAACAAACTCCGGCTAACAGGTTAGTGCGTCATGCTTTAGCCAATGACTATGGTTATGCAATGGCATCAGATAGTCCACGATTTTCTTCAATGGAAATTAAAGGAAACAAAGCTATCATCTCATTTAGCCATATAGATAAAGGGTTGTGTACTTTTGATTTTGACGAAATTAAAGGATTTGCTATTTCCGGATCTGATAAAAAATTTGTTTGGGCCAAAGCCAAAATTATAGGTAAAAACAAGGTTGAGGTCTATTCAGATAACGTAGAAAATCCCGTTGCTGTTCGTTACGGTTTTGAAAACAATCCTAGAGTTAATTTATACGATAGAAACGGACTTCCAGTAACGAATTTTAGAACTGATAGTTGGCAAGGTGTCACTGAAGGAAAAGTAGTGCCGCCTAAGAGCTACTAATATTTTACCCAAGTTTGAGTGTTTTTTTATCTCCTTTAAATAAGCAAGAATTAGATATGAAAACACTTAAAATTATAACTTTCATATGCTTTGGCTTTGTGTGTGGCCTAGAAAATTGTGCATCTCCAATAGAAGATTGGGGTGCTGTTTTTAGGGATTAAAATTATATACTTAAAAAAAACAACTTTACAAATACTATATAAATAGACTATATAGAACATACCTGCTATATATTTAGACATTTGCTTTAGCAGAATACCTGTAAAAAATAGATTTTTATAATGAAATATAACAATCTATGAAACAGTACCATACAATTATAAAGCTTTTTATTTTAGTGTTATTGGTGAGTTTTGGAGGTTCCTTACAAGCGCAGTCAGGACCTCCAAAGCCTCCAGTTGGCAAACGTTGGGTATTAAATCCAGATTTTTCAGATGAGTTTAATGGTAATAAACTAGATGCAACCAAATGGTTAGACCATCATCCAACATGGAAAGGTAGAGCCCCGGGGCTTTTTATGGCTTCTCAGGTAAAAGTGGCAGATGGCTATCTGCAACTTAAAGGCGAAAAAATGGAAAAAGATACTTTGGTTAAAACAGGTTCAAAAGAAGTAATGTTTAATATTAAAGGTGCCGCTGTAGTATCAAAAAAAACAGCGCTTTTTGGTTTTTATGAATGCAGAGTAAAGGCAGCAGCAACAACCATGTCAACCACATTTTGGTTTTCTGGAGGTGGTGGTAAAGGCCCTAACGGGTGTGATAGCTATCACCAAGAATGGGACATTCAAGAATGTATTGGGCGTACAGGAGATTTTAAAGGCCAATACTTTGCAAAAGGTATGCACTCTAATGCGCATTATTGGTATAGTGATTGTGAAGGAGAAAGACATGATTATAGAGCTGCTCAAGTAAGATATGAAGATGATGAAGTAGCTTCAAATGATTTTCATGTTTATGGCGGTTGGTGGAAAGATGAAACACAAGCTAGTTACTACTACGACAACCAAGAGCCTAAACACCAAAAATTTTACGACAAGATTACCAATAAACCCATGGATAAACCCATGTATATGCGCTTGGTACACGAAACATACCCATTTCCTTGGATTTCTTTGCCAACAGATGAAGAATTAGCTGATGATACTAAGAACACAGTTTATTATGATTGGGTTCGTGGATATCAGTTGGTTGATGCAAACAAAGAGAATAACTCAAATTTAGAAGCTGAAATACAATTATATAATGAAGCTGTTTTTTTTGAAACAGCCGAAATATTTGTAAAAGCATCAAAAACTATTGAGTTTCCTTTAAGTTACAAAACAAACGCAAACAAAAAAATTGTATTACAATTGATTAATGCTGATGATAAAAAAGTTGCAGAAGTAACTATAAATGCATTAGCAGGTTATGCTAACTTAAAGCAAACATTAGTTTTTAAAAATATACCTGAAGTAGGTAAATATAAACTGGTTTCAAAGTTGTTAGCAGAAAATGATACAAAATCTGTATTAGATAATAATACATTAATTATTAATATAACTCAATAATCACTTTACAAAATCATGAAATTTTATTTCAAACTAAACACAATAATTTGCTTATTTACAGTTTTTATTTCGTTAGTAGCATGTTCACAAGCTAAAAAAGAAACAAAAACAGAAATACAGAATTCTCAAGGAGGTTTTCCTTATAAATTACCAGAAACAAAACCAAATAGGCCCTTAAGTGCTGCCCTTGAAAGAAATTATGATGCTTATATGGGGCCGCGTCAAGAAACCAATGAGCTTTTTACTCAATTTAAATATACCAAGTTAAAAGGATTCGATTATAATGATGGCGATGGTACAATTTCCCGCAGAGACCCTTCAAAAATTATTTTTGCAAATGGTAAATATTACATGTGGTATACACACCGTGAAACCGCAGCAGCACCAGTTGGGGTGTCTAATGCGCATTTAAGCAATGATTCTATTCCATCGGCAGATTGGGATTTAGCCGATATTTTCTATGCTACTTCAAAAGATGGTTTTACATGGGAGGAACAGGGTGTTGCAGTTCCAAGAGCCGAAAAACCTAACTTGGGGCACCGTTCTGTTACTACTACAGATATTTTGGTTTGGGAAGGTAAATACTACTTGTACTATCAAGCGTTTTCAGTAGCTCCAGGTAAAAACGGAGGTGATAATTGCCCAGTGGCAGTATCATATGCAGATTCTCCTGATGGGCCATGGAAACCCTATAATAAAGAGGTAATACCCAATGGAGCACCGGGTGAGTGGGATCAATTTTCTATTCATGATCCATATCCAATTGTTCATAATGGTAAGATATACTTGTATTACAAATCAGATTTTAAAGGTAGTAAGGGAATTAATACTGTTCGTATGCACGGACTGGCTATAGCCGATAATCCGTTAGGACCATTTGAAAAGCATCCATTAAATCCAATAATGAACTCTGGTCATGAAACTACATTATTTCCTTTTAAAGAAGGTGTAGCCGCGTTTGCAATAAGAGATGGAAATGAAATGAATACCATACAGTATGCAAAAGATTGGGTGAATTTTGATGTAGCTGCTAATGTAGAAATGATGCCAGATGCTGCAGGACCCTATATTCCAGATGTGTTTACAAATACAAAAGACGGTAGAGGAATAACTTGGGGTATATCGCATTTTACTGTACCACATGGTAATTGGAAAAAGAATCATGCTGTATTACTTAGATTTGATTGCGATTTAAGTTTAGATGTACATGATCCAAAAATGAAAAGACATCATAATAAGCCAAAGATTCAAACTTTATACAGGCATGGTTTAAGTAAAGAACAGCGCCAAAGAATAGACAAGGCAAACAAAACGCTTTTAGAGCATTCAAAATAAGATTGAAACAAAATATATATGTAATATATACTACCCCTATACAAATAATGTTTAGGGGTGTTTTTTTAACCATTTATTGTGTTTTTCAATGTATTTCTGTCCTTTTTGCAGATTCTAATCACTTAATTTTGAGAAGCTAGGTAACCTAACAAGTCTAAACAACCAAAACCAATTAATATAGAACTTTGCAAAATTTTAGAACGCATATTGAAACATTGTCTATTTATGCCTTAATGGGGTGTTGTTTTGTTTTTTTTCAATGTGAAAATAATGAAGAAAATAAAACGCTTATCCCAAAACAAACCAACAACTATAAATGGATATATAAACCAGAGGGCGACTATTTTTTTGGTCCAGACACCAAGCAATTAAAGGAGGGAAAATGGTACACAAATTGGGTGCCTAATGATCATACATTTGTAAAAGATAGTTTTGGTAAATGGCATATTTTTGGAATTACGCACCCTTTAGTTGAAGCCGAAAGTTTAATAGGAAATGTGCATCAAGGAGAATATGCTTCATTTCATGCTGTATCATCAAAAACAAACTTTAACGAAACCATAGAAAGACATCATTATCAAGATTTGCCTAAAGTATTATCACCAAAAGAAAGACCAGGAGAAATGCTTTCAAACCATGCGCCTTATATCTTTAAAAAAGACGGACTTTACCAAATGATTTATGGGCCAAGTCCAATACGGTTAGCTACATCTTCAGATTTGTATAAATGGGAAACAAAAGGAAAATTGTTTCATGAAATAGAAGGCGCTAGAGATCCTAGCTTATTGTTTCATGATGGTACGTACTATATCGTTTATTGTTCTAAGAAATGCGTAAAAATGCGTAAATCTTCAGATTTAAAAAATTGGAGTGAAGCCGAAACTATTTTGGTAACTAATAAATTTGATCCAGAATCGCCATCATTAATTTTTCATAACGATGCGTTTTATCTATTTGTGTGCTCTTGGGATGGTAATTGGGATGGTAAAGACATAAAGGGCGCTTATCAAAATACAACATATGTATACCATTCTAAAGATAAAATAAGGTTTGGTACAGACCATGAAAAAGAAATAACCACACTAAAATCTCATGCACCAGAAATATTTAAAGATGAAAATAACCAATGGTATATTTCTAGTGTAGAATGGCCATACAGAGGCGTGAGTATAGATAAACTTAATTGGGAATAAAAACAATTTTATATAATTAAATACAAATGAGAAAATTACTAGTTTTACTTCTAGCTTTAATGATAGCAGATGATTTAAACGCACAAAACACCAGCAAAAAACCAAATGTAATTGTGTTTATGGCAGATGATATGGGGTATGCCGATACGGGCTTTACGGGAGCAAAAGACATTTTAACGCCAAATTTAGATGCTCTAGCAGCTAATGGTGTAATTTTTAAGCAAGGTTATGTAAATCATGCGTTTTGCGGACCTAGTAGGGCAGCTTTAATGTCGGGTAGATATCCTTACAGATTTGGTTTTGAAACCAATCCTGCTTATGACCCAGCTAACCCTCATATGGGAATTGATACAAACGAAAAACTCTTCCCAGAACGCATGCAGGAAGTTGGGTATACAACTGGAGCAGTAGGCAAATGGCATTTAGGTGCGGCACAAGAATTTCATCCAAATAATAGAGGTTTTGACTATTTCTATGGATTTCTTGGAGGAGGGCATGATTATTTTAAAATAGACTTAACAAAGAAAGTTTGGGAAGCCTATTTACAAGGATTGGTAAGAAATAAGAAACCTGCAAGTTTTGACGGATACTTAACTACGGCCTTAAGTAAAGATGCTGCAAAATTTGTAGCTGATAATAAGGATGAACCTTTCTTTTTATATGTAGCTTATAATGCCCCGCATCAACCACTACAAGCACCAAAGGAAGATATAGAAAGGTACAGCCATATAAAAGATAAGAAAAGACGTGTTTATGCTGCCATGGTAGATGTAATGGATAGAGGAATAGGCGAAGTGGTACAATCTTTAAAAGACAATGGGATTTACGAGAACACTTTAATATTCTTTCTTAGTGATAACGGAGGTCCGCAACCATCAACTCAGAATCCAAAAGGTGGTAATGCCTCAAGTAATAAACCTTTTAGAGGCGGTAAAGGTAATATGTATGATGGTGGTGTTCATGTGCCGTTTATTGCCTGTTGGCCTAATAAAATAAAGGCAGGAACTGTTTATGATTATCCTGTAAATTCATTAGATATTTCTAGAACAGCTGTTGAGGTAGCAGGAGCAGATGCCTACAAAACAACAAAAATGGAAGGTGTTAATCTAATTCCTTTTGTTACTGGTGAAAACAAAGAAGCGCCACATGACTACATGTACTGGCGCGGAGGTAGTAAATGGTCTGTTTTAGCATCAGACGGAACTAAGCACGTTAAAGAAACTAAAAACCCAGAAATGTATTATTTGCCAGATGATGTTTCTGAGGCTAACAACATATTAAATAAAAAGTCCGAACTAGCTAAAAAGATGTACTCAAAATGGGTTGAATGGAACGAAAATAACATACCATGTGTCTTATTAGGTTACAAAGACTATCATAAAAAGAGAGATGCGTTTTATGAACAAGCCATACCGCCAAAAGCAAAAACTTATAACAACAAATGAAAAAGTAGTATAGGTTTATTATCAGAAGTAAAACCAAGGTTATTCTGTTGTAAGAGAGTAGGGTTTAGTTTTACAGCACTGTATTTTTTATCTAAACATTTGATTTTAAAAGGGTTTGGGTTATTGTGTATTAGTGGTGTGTAGTTAAAATGTAGTGCTGTGTATGGCTAATGTAGTTATAATGTATCCGTTTTTTAGTTGTTTTTATCGTTGAATCATAATTTTAAAAACACATTTAATATTAACTAAATAAGATGAAAAATTTAATAGCTTTTTGCTTGTTAGGATTAATGACGTTTCAACTACAAGCTCAAAGAAAAAAGAAACCAAATGTTTTAGTAATTTATACAGATGACCATAGGTATACAGGTGTTCATGCCCTTGGAGGTCAAGCCGTATTAACGCCAAATCTAGATGATTTGGCGCATAATGGTATCACATTCACTAAAGCCTATTTAATGGGTGCTTTTTCTGGTGCAACCTGCGTGCCTAGTAGAGCCATGCTACTTACAGGACGAAATTTATTTCAATTAAAAGGAAGAGGTTTTGATATTCCAGATACGCATACAACTATGGGCGAGATGTTTATGAAAGAAGGTTACTATGCTTATCATGTTGGTAAATGGCATCAAGACATGAAATCTTTAGCACGTTCATTTAATGATGGTGCAAAAGTTTCTGGAAAACCAGCATATTTAACAGATCAGTTTAGAATGCCTTATCACGATTGGGAACCAAAAGGTGATTATAAACGCGAAAACTGTTACCTATTGGAATATAATGACAAAGGCGAAGTTGTAAGTCGTCCATTAACAAAAGATGATAAACGAGGCCCCACAGGAACGGAAAAAACTGGGCCACATGTATCTGAAGTATTAGCAGACGCTAGCGTTAAGTTTATTTCAGAATATAAGCAGAAGAAACCTTTCTTCCATTATTTGGCATTCCCAACACCGCATGATCCACGTCAGGCTCCTAAAGAATACAAAGATATGTATCCCGAAGCCGATATTGCTTTACCACCTTCGTATATGCCGCAACACCCTTTTGACAACGGACATATTGTATTGCGTGATGAGTTACTCGCAGAATGGCCAAGAACTAATGAAATAGCAAAACAACATTTATCAGATTATTATGCGATTATTAGTCATTTAGATGCGCAAATAGGGCGTGTAATTAAAGCTTTAAAGGATAGCGGACAATATGAAAATACCATAATTGTTATGGCAGGAGATAGCGGTTTGGCTGTTGGAAACCATGGTTTAATGGGTAAGCAAAATATCTATGACGAAGACGGTATCCATATACCCTTTATTCTTTCAGGAGGTTTAGTAGATGAAGAAAACAAAGGAAGAAGAGAGGATGCCTTTTGCTATAACTACGATATTTTACCAACACTTTGCGATATGATTGGAATCAAAACTCCAGAGTCCTCATCGGGTAAAAGCTTATTGCCAATTATAAATTACGAAAAAGAAGGCGTAAGAGATTATACCTATCACGCTTATCGTCAACATCAAAGAGCTTATCGTAAAGGGGATTATAAACTTATAGAATATGTAAGAGCTCCAGATAAAGATAGAAAACGAGGTGCGTTTATTTCAGGATCAAGAGTAACACAACTTTTCAATATTACAAAGGATCCTTGGGAAACCTTCAATTTAGCCGATTTTCCGGAATATGCAGAAAAAGTTGCCGAAATGAGAAAAGAAATGAAGCAAAAGGCCATTGAATTAAAAGACAAATCTCATGATGAGTTGGTTAATGTTGATTTTTGGAAATATTATAACACTTCAAACTAAACATCATGAAACTAAAAATAACCTTGTGTTTGGCGTTTCTTCTTAGTTTAAGTTTGAACGCCCAGGAATTTAATATTCTAGATTATGGGACTAAAAAGTCTCACAAAGAATTAAGCACAAAAGCAATTCAAAAAGCTATAGACGAAGCTCATAAAGTAGGAGGAATCGTAATAATTCCAAAAGGAACTTACGTTACAGGAACTTTGTTTTTAAAAAGTAACATTACTTTAAAATTAGAAGCAGGCGTTGAACTTTTTGGGAGTTCCAGTTTAAATGATTACGCAGAAGTGCCCGTAGCTACAGAAGAACCACATTTTTCAAAATGTCTGTTTTACGCAAAAGGGCAGGAAAATATTACAATTATTGGTCATCCACGTTCAGAGATAAATGGCAAAGGTTATATGTTTAAACATAGTCATGAACGTCCTAAATTATTTAGAATTGAAGAATGTAAAAATGTACGCTTTGAGCAAGCAATTATTAAAAATTCAGGGTCTTGGTGTATGTATTTTAGAGAGTGCGATTCTATTTATATTAATAAGTGCCACGTTTACAACAAGGAGAACCGTAATAATGATGGCATGAATTATGATGGTTGCTCTAATGTATGGATAACAGATACCAATTTACAAGTTGAAGATGATGCCATTTGTTTAAAAAGTAGTGTAGATAAAATCACCGAAAATATTTTTGTAGATAACTGTACCGTGAGCAGTTATTGGGCATCTGTAAAATTTGGAACTGCATCAAAATCTGGATTTAGAAATGTAAAGGTTACCAATTCTCAGTTTTTCGATAGTCGTCACGGTACCATAAAACTATTAGCGGTAGATGGTGCTATACTTGAAGATGTTCTTTTTGAAAACATTAAAATGTTCAACTGTGGAGGGCCAATATTTTTAAGGCTGGGTAATCGTGGTAGAGATTACTCTAAATCTATTGAACAAGTTTACGAAACTGATGTAAAACCAGAAGGACGTCCTGTAGGGAAAATGAGAAATATTACTTTTAGAAATATAGAAGCTAGACTAACAGGAAGAATAGATCCGCCTACCGAAGGTATAATGTTTACAGGTTTGCCTGGGCACTATATTGAAAACGTAACCATGGAGAATGTTCATTTTTCGTACACTGGTTTTGGCAATACAGGGGCTAAGAATAATGTAATTGCCGAAGATGAAGCAAGGTATCCAGAACAATTGTTTTTTGGAGTATTGCCAAGTTACGGCATGTATGCTCGTCATGTAAAAGGTCTAAAAATGAAAAATGTAACTTTTAAACTAAGAGGAGAAGACGATAGGCCAGCTATTGTTCTTGACGATGTTCATAATAGTAGTTTTAATGAAATGAATTTAGATTTAAAAGCAAAATCTAGTTCTGTAATAACCACTAAAAATGCAACAAAAGTTAAATTCAATAATATTAAAGTCAATAATAAACTTAAAAAAATAAAGTAAAATTATGAGAAATAGTATAATAAAAGTATGCACTTTAATAATTTTATTTATTACCATGTCTTGTAAAAAACAAACAGAGTGGAATATTAAAGATTTCGGGGCAATTGACGATAATAAAACCGTAAATACAGAAGCTATTCAAAAGGCTATTGATGCATGTAACAAAGCTGGGGGAGGTACGGTAGTTGTTGATGGGCAAACTTTTATTTCAGGAACATTGTTACTAAAAGATAATGTGACTTTAAAAGTCACCGAAAATACAGTGCTTCTAGGAAGTGTTAACCCAAATGATTATCCGGTGGTAGATCCATTTATAGATGCAACTGGGCAATTTAGAGGGCAGTGTTTTATTGGAGCTGTTGATGTTGAAAACGTGGCCATAACAGGTAAGGGAACCATTAATGGGCAAGGTGAAATGTTTACACCTAAGAATGTCAAAAAAACCATTAAGGAACTCGGAATTGAAATTAAAATTCCTGATTTCAAAAAAATAATTTCAGAAGGGAATAAATATGTAAACAACAACATAAGGTATTCAAACCGTCCATTTTTAATTAGAATGGTTCGTGCTAAAAATGTAAAGTTAAAAGACATTCATTTACGTCAGCCAGCCGCTTGGACACTTCATTTTTATCAATGCAAAGGGTTTGAGGTAGATGGCATTGATATTCATAGTCACGCTAATAAAAACAATGACGCCATTGATATAGATTCTAGTATTAACGGTGTTATTAAAAATTGTACAATAGATTCTGGTGACGATGCTATTTGTTTTAAAGCTACAAGTCCTGAACCTTCGGCTAATGTTTTAGTAGAAAACTGTAAGCTAAAAAGTCATTGGGGAGCCATTAAATTTGGTACAGAATCTATGGGAGATTTTAAAGATATCACTATTAAAGATTGCTTTATTCATGATACCAAAGGAGGCGGCATTAAAGTGCTAAGTGTTGATGGCGCAAACATAAATAATATAGTGATTGATAATATTGAAATGGAAAATGTAGAAATGCCCATTTTTGTGCGTTTAGGAGAGCGTGGTCTTACCTATAGAGGCGCTCCTAAAAAGCCTGTTGGTTCTATAAATAATGTAAGCATAAGCAATATTAAAGCTACTGTTAGAGATCTAAAAGATTGTAGGTTAAAACCAACAGCTGGGTTCTTTTTTACTGGAACACCAAATCATAAAATAGGACACATAAAGTTTGAAAATATTAATGTTACACTGCCTGGTGGCGGAACAGCAGAAGATGCTAAAATTGTGGTGCCAGAGAATGAAACACAATATCCTGAATTTACAATGTTAGGTGCAGTTCCTGCTTATGGTATTTATGCCCGACATATTGAAAAATTAGAAACAAACAATATAACCTTCAATTTAAAAACAGAAGATAAACGAGAAGAAACTGTTTTTATTGATGTAAATTAATATGATTTTATGAAGAAAAAAGCGTTATTGATTATTATGTTTTTTGGTGTTCTCTCAATAGGTTTTTCCCAAAAAAAGGATATGCCAAAAGATTCTTGGATTACAAAAAGTATTGCAAGCAGCAAGGGAAAATTCATTCTAGAAAGTAATGATAGTATTGTTTGGGGTTGTGCGCCAATTTATGATGAATACGGAAAAGTGCATGTTTATTATTCAACATGGGCAAAAAATGAACATTGGTTAACACACAGTAAAATAGGACATGCAGAGGCTAACCACCCTGAAGGACCTTATAAAAAAATGGGAATTATTTTAGAGGGTAGAAAAGGTAAATGGGATGCTAATACAATACATAACCCAAACATAACAAAGGTTGATGATAAATATGTGCTTCTTTACATAGGAACGGACACTTTAAAACAAGAAAATTGGCAATTAAAAGCCAAGGCAGCAAATACACAACGTATTGGTATGGCTATTTCAAATTCGCCTTATGGCCCATGGAAACGATTTGATGAACCTATAATTGACGTATCTAAAGATTCATTGGCATGGGATGGGTATTGTGTTGTGAACCCTTCATTTATGAAACATCCAAATGGTGAATATTGGATTTACTACAGGGCATGGGATAGACGTAATGATGAAAGGCGAAAAACAGGTGTTGCAATCTCCAAAACTTTAGAAGGCCCTTATGAAAAATATAGCGGTAATCCCATTATTGATTTTCCGGAAAGAGGAGGGCAAACTGAAGATCCTTATTTTTTCTTTTATGATGAAAAATTTCATTGTTTGATACGAGATATGGGTAATTATGATTGGTTAAGTGGTTTGTATTTAGAATCTGAAGATGGCTTAAGTTGGGGTGAATATTTTAGAGGACATCACAAAGGCAGTAAATATTTTCCAGTATGCGATGAATGTCGTTATGAGCGAGTTCAAATTTTATGGAAAAACGGAAAGCCTGAGTATTTATTCAATGCAATTAAAAAAGATCTAGAAAATAATAATGGAGCTGTTTTAAAAATTAATATTAAGTAAAATTAATCTTCTGTTTAGCTGTTTTTTTGTTTTAAAAAAAGCTGTCATTTTAGTGTTGTTTCTATACAAAAACTATACAAGCCTAATGTGTTAATATGATTTTGTGTTTTTTATCTATGCCTATTATAACATAAATTTATTGTTAATATATTTTTTGTAGTAATCATTTGTTGCCAAAATATACATATACCTTCTATTTGTTATATCCGTTTGTGCTTAATTTTAAATTCAAAAAATTAATATACCATGCCAAGCAAAATACACTTATTATTTTTGTTAAGTTTTTTTTTAAACATCTCTGTATTCGGTCAAAACACATATTACATAGCAACTAATGGCAATGATGCAAGTACTGGTGCTGTTGATAGTCCTTTTAAAACATTCAACAAAGCTATAACTGAAATGTCAGCGGGTGACACATGTATTATAAAAGAAGGTGTGTATGATGAAGAATTTGTAATTACAAAAAATGGTACAGCAAGTAATTATTTAACTTTTAAGGCAGCCGATGGTGAAAATGTTCAAATAAGAGCCACTAAGTATGTAAGTGGTTGGCAAACACACAACGATAATATATTTAAGGCAAATGTTGATATGAGCATAGAAAGTCGTTTTAGAGCTGTATATCACAATAACGCCTATATGGATTTAGCTAGGTGGCCAAATAATACTGATAATAACCGATGGACTGTAGATTGTCATCCTGTAGAAAATGGAGATGGAAGTCATTTTATTGTAAGTGGCATTCAAAATATAGACTGGACAGGTGGTTTAGTTTATTATTTAGGAGCACATTCTGGTGCAAGCTGGACTAGAAAAATAACGGCAAGCTCTTCAACCAGAATAGATTTTACAACTGTAGATACATCAAAATGGCCTTTTAGTACACACAACCCTCAAACATGGAGAAATTACCCAAGTAATAACAGAGGGCAATTGTTCTTATTCAATAAATTAGAAGCTTTAGATTATGCACGCGAGTGGTATTATGATGAGGTTGCTAAAATACTTTATTTCCAACCGGCTGATGGTGTAATTCCTGCAAATGATACTGTAGAATATGCTGCCAGAAAATATGCTTTAGAAATTAAAGGCGACTATATAAAAATTGAAGGTTTAAACTTTTTTGGTGGCAGTGTGAAAATTCATAATAATGCCGATAACAATCAAATTTTAAACTGCAAAGTAATTCATGGTAGTGAAGGGCATGATTCTTTAACAAATACATCAGCTCAAGTAGGCGAAGCTTCAATAGAAGTTTTAGGAGATAATACTTTGGTGAAGGGATGCACTGTAAACCATAGTTCTGTAAGTGGAATATTAGTATCAGGTTGGGCTGCAGATGATTGTATATTAGAAGGAAATACAATTAGTAATACAGATTATGTAGGTATACATGCATCACCAATTAGAACGAGTGGAGACAATATGAAAATCATTAAAAATACCATATTCAATACTGGTAGAGATGGTATGTATGTTGCTGGTCAAAATTGTGAAATTGCTTATAATGATGTGTCTGCCTCTCAAAAAATAAACAGTGATTCTGGGGTGTTTTATACCGTTGGTAATGCAAATTTAAAAAATAACGAAATTCACCATAATTGGTTTCATGACGCTACTGCACCAGCATACTCTCATAATCCAAGTGATCCAGCAAAAGCTGCAGGAATTTACCTAGATAATGATAGTAAAGGTTACACAGTACACCATAATGTAGTATGGAATGTATCTTGGAGCGGATATCAGGTAAATTGGAATAATACGCATTTAGATTTTTATCATAATACCATTTGGAATGCAGAACGTGCTATGGATTCTTGGGACATCAATGGTCCACAAGAGAATAACAAGATTTATAATAACTTTGCAAATACAGGAGATTGGTTTACTAAAACGGCTACTGATTTCGATATTCAAAATAGTCCAATTTTTTCAGAATCGCCTTTTGAAGATGCTAATGCCCAAAATTTCATGCCTAAAGCAGGTAGTAGCTTAGTTGATGCAGCCCAAGAAATTACTGGCTTTACCAAGCCTTTTAAAGGTGGTGGGCCTGATATAGGTGCTTATGAACGTGGTGGCACCCGCTGGACAGCAGGTGTTAATGCTATTGAAGATACAGGTGAAGGAGAAGCTTGGACAATTAATGACACCCAATTTTCAATTAAAATTAATGCTGAAAATTGTCCTAATTCAAACTCAGGTAAAGTAACTGTTGTTGCTGATATTGAAGAAAACTATGTGGTTACTTTTAACGGAACAGATTCTGAATTTACAAAAGATATAACAATTACTGATTTGGCACCAAATACCTACAGTTTGTGTATTGCTTTAAAAAGTACACCAAATGAAAGCCAATGTTATACTGTTGAAGTTAAAGAAGCACAAGAAATTACAGGAAAAACAAGTTTAAAGCAAGAAGCATATGCCGTAAATATAGCCCAAGGTACACCGCCGTTTAATGTGTCAATTAATAATGAGTTAGTATTACAAACGTATAATTATGATTTTGAAGTAAACGTAAAACAAGGAGATGAGGTTACAGTAAAATCTAGTAAAGATTGTGAAGGAGCGTTAATAGAATCAATAGATTACTATAAAAATATTACGGCATACCCAAACCCAACAGCTGGAGATTTTCAATTTACATTACCTGTAACTAATGGTAATATTTTAGTTGAAATTTATAACATGCAATCGCAAGTAGTGTCTTCTAAAATTTATAGTATTAATGCAGGAGTGGTAACCCTAAGTTTACAAGGTAAACAACCAGGAGTATATTTTGCAAAACTGGTAACTAAAGAACCTAGAATAATAAAAATAGTTAAAGAATAAGTTTTATTTTATAACGAAAAAAGACGTCTGCTAAAGACGTCTTTTTTTATTCATAAGGAATTAAATTACTATGTTTTTTTTGCTGATACCATGGGTCATTAGTTTTTTTTAGTAAACCGGCTAAATGTTTTAAAAGCACGTTTGAAATTTCAGGATTATCATTTAAGCTAATTTTATTTTTTTGATAAGGGTCGTTAATATTATCATAAAAATAGGCTTCATCAATAGTTTTTACCTTATGCTCATCCCAAGGTTTTTTGTCTTCTTTTAAACAAAGGGTGTATTTTGTTGTGTGAACACCGCGTGAATTACCTAGCATTATTAAAGCAGCTTCAGGTTTTTTTACCTTTGTTTCTGATGTAAGAAGTAAGCTTGAAAAATCGGTCCCTTCAATGTCTGATGGAATGGCGTCACCAAGTCCCGCAAGCCCCATAACAGTTGGTAAAACATCAGGAACGCTAAAAATAACATCTTCTGTACTTGTTGATAGTTTTTTTGGCCAATGTGCAATGAACGGAATGGCCAATGATTCTGTTTCAAACGTATTTTTGCCTGTTTTTGCATGACTACCCATCATTTCACCATGGTCTGAGCTAAAAAGTATAATAGTGTTATCTAATGCTCCCATTTTTTCTAGCTCATCAATAACTTTGCCCATGTACATATCTACACTGGTTATATTTGCAAAATAATGCCTTGCGTAGTTAGCAGTTTCTAAATCTACATTTTCCCTTACTACAAGCTTTTCATCAATTTCAGGGAATTTATCTTTATCATAATATTTATGTAATGTTTCCATATCTGTATTTTCATCATCCCAAGGGTTATGCGGCGGGTTCATTGCCCATATCATGCAAAAAGGTTTAGATGCATCTCTTTGTCCGTGTTCATTTTTTAGATAATCAATAATCTTTTCAGCTTCATTTTTAGCTGAAAACATTTTAGGAAGATGTAATTCGCCATCCTTTTTCCCTTCTATGGCATTTGGATCGTTAGAATATACCCTAGGATTAAAGTGTTCATCCTTTAAAGCTTGGTAAAAATATTCAATATTATGTCTAGATTTTCCTGGTGGAATGTAAGTGTCATAAGCATTAATACGATGTCCTCCTGGAGCTTCTTCACTACCAACATAATTGCCATTTTCGTCAAATAAGGGGTCATTTCTTAACCAATGGCATTTCCCAAATAGCGAGGTGTTATAGCCTGCTTTAAAAAACAAATCTGGTATGGTACTTATGTCATCTCTTAAACTTTCATTTCTTCCTTTTTTACAGTTGTTCCAAATACCATTTTGCTCGGGGTACCTGCCAGAAAGCATCATGCCCCTGTAAGGACTACACAATGGGTAGTTACTAATGGCATTGGTAAAAACAACACCGTTTTTTGCTAATTTATCAATAGTAGGTGTTACTACAGGATCTGCTTTTCCTTGGGCTAATTCTTTGTATGGAGATTCATGCCAAAAACCCGCACTGTAACGTCTTAATTGGTCAGGAAAAATAATTAAAACGTTGGGTTTTTTTGATGCTTGTTTTACTTCATTTTTTTTGTTTTGACAGCTAAATGCCGCTATAGTTATTAGTAATAAGTATAATGTGTTTTTCATAGCTTAGTTGTTTATTTCGTCTAGCCATTTAGGGAGTTTGCCTAAACGTAATTTTAATTGTTCTTCAAATAAAGACTCGGGTTTGACAGGAGTTCCTAGGCTTTCAAGTATTTGAACTTCGTCTTTTTTAAATGTAGTTCCCGTACCATGAAATCCTACTATAATAGGTGGTACTATTCGCCAATACCAAGTGTCAGTAGCCACAAACCTAAAATCTGTTTCGGCACTATCAGTTTCTTTATAATTCCAAAGTACTAAATGCCTTCCGTGGTTTGGCAAATTAAAACGGGCACCACCGGCTCTTCCTTGAAAAAAACCACCTTCAACATTATCAAAAAGAGTAGCACGTGGTTGCGATGCATGAGCCTCAAAACTAGTGTGGGATGGATGTTTAGAACGCCAAATAACGGTTCCTGTATTACTACCACCACCAACACCTGTAGTATGGTGCATGCCAGCTACGTCATTTATTTTAGCTAGTAAAACATGGGTAGACCCCGATGTGTTTACTGCAGAATGCCCAATGGCACCATTAATAGTTATATTTAATGCTGTACAGGCTGCAGACGAAGAGAATGTTAACACTCTATTCACATTCTTAAAGGTGCAATTTTTAACCCAAGAATTAACACTTTTAGTTATTGATAGTATGCTCCAACCACCATCATCTTGTGCAGAGCGATGATGCACAAATTCTTTTGTCCAGTTCCCTTCAAAAGTTAAATGCTCAAAGCCTACATGGTTTACATGAGCAAAACTATATACTTGCCAGTTGTGTTTTGCCGCAATATCATAATGAATAGGAGAAACCAAGGTAATCTTATTGCCTTTTACAGAAGCTACTTGGTGGCGTTCATTTACTTGTACACCTTGGGCTAAAATAGCTGTCCATTCTTTATCTGGAACCAATGGTGCTATATCATAATTTATTAAATCTTTGCTATTGTTTTTTACTTGTATAATTAACCAATCGCCTTGTTTTATTTTTGAAGCGTCTTTTACATGAATTGTAAAGGTTTCGCGTTTTGAGTTTGAAATTATTTTGGTTAAAAAATCATCTTTTTTATTAGAGGTTACTTTAATTGCCGAAGGGCATGTCCATAATTTTTCAGGATGAGCTGGTGGTAAGTCTCTATCAAAAAATAAGGTTGTATTAGCTTCATTTTCGCCTCTAAAAACAATTTTAGATGATGAGATTGTGATTATGCTGTTATCATCATTTCCAGTATTAATATAATATTTACCTTTCGGGAAATAAATGATACCTTCACCATGTTTTTGGGCAGCAGCAATAGCTTTTTTTATAGCTTCTTTATCTGAAATAGTATCGTTAGGGTTTGCTCCAAAGTTTGTAACGTTAAAGGTTTTATAGTTAACTGTTGGCAATGGAACTTCACTGTATTTATATCCTGCAAACGAAAAATCTGGTAAAATAGGTGTCTTACCTTTTTTTTTAGATTCTACAAAATTTTCCCAAACAGTTGTTTGCTGTTTTAGGTTTGTTTTTTCTTGACAATTTATCAATAGAACAGAGAAAAAACTTAGTATATATAATGGTTTCATAATTATTATTGTTCTATAGATTTATAACGACTTAGGGCTTCTAAGTAATAATAATCAGCATAGTTTAATGGCACATCAATTTCATTTCCATGCGGAATGCTTCCAACACTATGTTTTAAAATAAAGTGCTTGTTTTTACCAATTGAGGCAGTGTACTCTTTAGTGCCTAATGATGCCATAATTTTATTTATTGCTGGCAAATAATTGTTTTTTGAATATTTGTTTAGTTCTAATAACGCAGATGCTGTTATGCTTGCAGCAGAAACATCACGAGGTTCGTTAGGAATTTTAGGTGCATGGTAATCCCAATACGGTATACCATCATCAGGTGTGCCATTAAAGTTTAATATGTATTGTGCAATTTTTTCGGCTTGATGTAAATATGTTGTGTCTTTTGTAAACCTGTAACATACTGTATAACCATAAAGCCCCCAAGCTTGTCCGCGTGCCCAAGAACTTTCGTTTGCAAACCCTTGAGCTGTGTATTTACCTCTAACTTCTCCTGTAACAGGGTCATAATCTACCACATGAACAGAGCTGTTGTCGTTTCTAAAATGATTATTTAGTGTAGTGTTAGCATGCGTTATGGCGGCTTGTTTGTATTTGTTGTTGCCGGTAAACTCACTTACTTTAAATAACAATTCTAAATTCATCATGTTATCTATAATAACAGGATATTTCCAGCCGCGTTCAGCTTGCCAACCGGTGTTAACATCCCAACTTTTAATACATCCTACTGTAGGGTTAAAACGTGTTAGCAAAGAGTTTGCTGCAGTTATGAGTATTTCTTTAAAATGTTCGTTTTTAGTTAATTCGTATCCTTTGCCATACGAACAATTAAATACAAAACCTAAATCATGATTTGTGGTTAATGTTTTATGGCTTTCAAATTTTAACTGAAATTTTTCAGCGGCATTTTTCCATTTTCTGTTTTTTGTTTGCTCATAAAGAAACCAACAGCTCCCAGGAAAGAATCCTTCTGTCCAATCAAAATCAGTATTGGTCCAGTGCATATGTCCATGTTCGTTTAGTGTGCGTGGTATTCGGTTGGCTTGTTCAGCATCCTTTAATAGTAATGACATTTGTTTTTCGGCATTTATAAAGCTAGTATTAAAGTTTATGTTTTTTGAATTTACAGATGGGTTTACACAAGCTAGATTAATACATGCTAGTACCAAGAATGTTAGTTTAGCTATTTTCATGTTTTTTTATTTAGTTAGCAAATTCAAATATCAAACTTAATTGTAGTTTTAAAGGGTGGTTTTTAATTTGAATTTAGGGGGTAATGCGCTTTAATGCCCTATTTTATTGGGGTTTTGTTATGTTGCGAATTTTAATTATTTGTTAAGGCATTTTGGGTTATGTTATTTTTTCGGTAAACAGATGGTGTTACTTCAAAAGCTTTTTTAAAACATCTTCTAAAGTATTTAAGATCGTTAAAGCCAACTTCATAAGCAATTTCGGCAATACCTAAATCTGAATTTATAAGTAATTGACTTGCGCGTTTTAGCCTAATAGTTCTTATAAATTCTGAAATAGATTGACCTGTTAAAACTTTAAGTTTTCTGTAAAGTACAGATTGACTCATGTGTACTTTTTCTATTAGTGTTGAAGCCATGAATGATGATTCTGATAGGTTGTCTTCAACAATTGTCATAACCTTTTTTAAGAAAATTTCATCAGCAGATTCTAGCTCTAATTCTTTGGGCTCTAGGAGAATATTTTTTCTGAATTTTTCTATTAAATGCTGTCTAGATTTTAGCAGGTTTTGTACTTGCATTTTAAGCAAATCGGCCTCAAAAGGTTTGGTTATGTAAACATCAGCCCCTTCGTTAAAACCACTTTTTTGAGCTTTTGATGATGAACGTGCCGTTAATAAAATTATAGGAATATGGCTAGTGGTTAGGTTTGTTTTAATAGTATTGCAAAATGCTAAGCCATCCATTTTTGGCATCATTACATCGCTTATAATTAAATCTATTGGTTTGGTTTGGGCTATGGCTATGCCTGTAGTGCCGTTTTCGGCTTCTATAACATTGTAAAGGTCTTTAAAAATATCTTTAATAAATTGCCTAACTTCTTTATTATCTTCAACATGTAAAAGTGTTGGTAGTGCCTCGTCAATTGTAATGTCTTGTATTTCGTCTTTTTCGCTTACCCAGCCAATATTAATTATAGATGGGTTGTATGGTAACGAAATATCTGTGCCATTACTATAATCTGTGTCAACAACATTCAGTTGTTCTTCATTAAAATGTGCATTTCCTGTTGGTAGTAGTATTGTAAATTTAGTGCCTTTACCAAGAGTGCTTTCTGCTAAAACTTCGCCATGGTGTAGTAAAACAATATCTTTTGCTAAAGCTAAACCAACGCCGGTTCCCGATCTTAATTCGTGGTGTTGACCAAGCTGAAAGTACCTATCAAAAACATGCGGAATATCTTCTTTTCTAATGCCTTTGCCAGTATCAGAGATTACAATTTTTAACCTATTGTTAGTTTCTGAAACTTTTAGTTTTATTGAGCCGCCTTCGGGTGTAAATTTAAAAGCATTAGATAGTATGTTGAGTATTACTTTTTTCATTTCAATTTCATCAAACCACATAGTGTAATTAGTGTTTTTTGTTTGAAATTGATATTGAATGTTACGTTGTTCTGCTAACTCATCAAATGATAGCTTTATATTTTCAAGAAAGGGCACAATATTTCTACTACTAACCGATAATTTAAGTTTACCTGCTTCACTTTTTCTAAAATCTAGTAGTTGGTTTATAAGCTGAAGTAAAGTATTGGCATTACGGTACATGCCAGCTAATTGTTTTTGTAGTGTGCCGTTGCCTTGGTTGGTGTCTATTAGGCGTTTTAATGGACCAATTATTAAGGTTAATGGTGTACGGAAATCATGAGAAATATTTGTGAAAAGTTGTAATTTTAATTGATTAACTTCTTCTACTTTTTCTCGGTCTTCTCGTTCTTTTTTTAATTGGTTTTTATCATTTATTCTTAAAAGAGTATATTTTCTAATGGTTAGAGTTAATGCGGTTGCAATTAAAAAATAGCCTAGGTAAGCCCACCAAGTTTTCCAAAATGGTGTTTTTATATTGATGGTTATTTTTTTTGGTATTTGTGTCCATGCGCCATAACCGTTTGATGCTTTTAAATTAAAAACATAGGTACCCGGGTTTAAGTTGGTGTATGTTGCTGTACGTTTGTTGCCAATATATTTCCAATCATTATCAAACCCATCAAGTTTATAGGCAAATTGATGTTTTTTAGGATGTGCAAAACCTAGTGCTACAAAATCAAAACTAAAATCGTTTTGGTTGTGGGCAAGCTCAATATTTTTAAGGGTGTTTACTTGTTTTAAGTACGGTTTGTTTCTAACTTTAAAGTCTATAATTTCTACAGGTGGAATGTACGTGTCATTTTCCTTAATGTCATTAGGGTTAAATAATGTAAAACCAGAAGTACCACCAAAAATGAGTTGCCCGTTTTTAGTTTTTAAACAAGCACCATAGTTAAATTCATTGCCTTGTAGGCCATCGGTTTCATCAAAATTTTTAATTTCATTTGTATTAGTGTTTATACGGCTAATACCTTTATTGGTGCTTACCCAAATGTTTTGTGAATTATCTTGTAATATACCGTAAATAACCTTGTTGGGCAAGCCTTCAGCAATACCATAATGTGTGCTTTTTTGCGTTTTAATATTAAAATTATAAAGGCCATCACCTTCTGTACCAATCCATAAGGAGTTTATTGTAGGTTGGTAAATACTTATAACTTGGTTTAAAACAAAAGGTTGATTTTTATTGGTGTTTTTATAGGGTACTTTTTCAATATTTTGAGTGTTGGTATTTATAGCTAAAAGCCCATTTTGGCTACCAACATAAATAATGTTATTAACCAATGATTTTTTAATAGTATAAATAGAGTTGCCTATAATTTGTTTAGGGTCGTTTATTTTTGTGAATGCATTTAATTTAGTATTAAATACATGTAAGCCGCCTTTGTTGGTGCCAATCCAAATGTTATTGTTGTGGTCTTCTACTAAACAGGTTATTTTATTATCTTCAATAGTATTTACATGGTTGTTTAGGTTTTGAAAATGTGTAAATGTTTCGGTTTTAGGATTAAATTTGCTGAAACCTTCACCATGTGTGCCTATCCAAAAATTTTTATTCTGACCTAAAACCAGCGCTTTAATATTATTTGAGTTTAAACTTTTAGGGTTATTGGGGTGGTGTGTGTAAAATTTAAACTGTTGTTTTTTTGTATTAAAAAAATTTATACCACCACCTTCGGTAGCAATCCATAAGTTTTCATTTGCGTCTTCAACAATAGCACTAACTACTTTGTAATTTAGGTGTTTGTTGGTGTTGCCAACAGTATATGTTGTAAAATTGTTTGAACTTCGGTCAATATAATTCACGCCACCTGCCCAAGTGCCCACCCATAAATCGCCTCGGGTATCTTCAATAATACTATAAACAGAATTTTGACTTAAGCTTTTAGGGTTGTTAACCTCATTCTGGTATTTGTTAATGTTCTTGGTTTCTAAATTTAACTGATACAGGCCATCATAACTACCTACCCATAAATACCCATGTTTGTCTTGGTTAATAGTTCTTACTGGTGTGCTAAAAACTTTATTTTTGTTTATAGTATAATCTTCAAACGTTTTGGTAACGTTATTAAAAAAAGCAAGACCACCATTGTAACCTAACCAAATATTATTTTCGTTGTCTTTAAATAATGCAGTAGTATAATTTTTTGTTGTATTGGGGTTAGCGTTATTGGGATAGTTATATGTTTTTAGTAATTTATTTTTTTCGTTTAATAATTGAATTTTTTCAGCATTACAAATCCATAAAATATCTTTTTTTTCTGAAAGGATAGAGGTTATGTTATTTGAAGCAAGACCATTTTTTGTAAAATTAGCAACGCTGTAGGCCTCATTAGTTTTTGTGTTGTATTTATCTAAGCCGTTGTTTGAAGCTATCCAAACAAACACACTATCACAACCAACTATATCTCTAATACTGCTAGTGTAGTATGTATTTAAACTTTTAGATTTTTTTACACGAATAAAATTGTCTTCTTCATTATTATAAATATTAGCTCCAGTTTCTGTGCCTACCCATAAATTGCCCGTTTTATCTAATGATAAAGAAGTAATGCGGTTATGGCTTAAACTAGTACTATCATTAGTGCTAAAGTTGTAAACCTTAAATTCGGTGCCATTAAATTTATTAAGGCCATATCTTGTGCCAAACCATAAAAAGCCTTTTTTGTCTTGAAGAATTTTAACTACAGACCTTTGCGATAAGCCATCATTTGTGGTAATATTTTTAAAAATTAGCTGATTTTTAAATGCAGTATCACTTTGGCTGAAACCCCAAAAAACACAAAATAATAATAAAAACAGCCACATAAATTTAATCTTGTGTTTTGGTGTTGAACTGTTTTTTATTTTTAATATATACGTCATTTATATTTTTTGAAGGTTTATAAATATAAAAATTTAACAAGAATAAACCCTATACTATAATTTAGAATAGGGTTTATTACATTAACTAAAACTAACTTACAATTGCTTAAAAAAAAGTGTTTTCATGTTTTTAAGTGTATTAATATCCAGGATTTTGGTCTAACTCAGGGTTTCTGTCCATTGCAGCTTGAGGAATAGGCATTAAATAATTTCTGTCATTCCATATGTAGGCTCTTCTAAAGTTTGTGTATGGTTCTCTAAAAATTTCATCACCAGGAGCTAACACATCATCTTTGGTGCTTGGTGTTAAATACATAATAGAGCCATCGGCTTGTTTTAGCGGATAACAACAAGAAACGTAGCCCCCTTCTTGTGGGTTTAAAGGATTAATAGGTACACTACCATTACAAATTTGATCTCCAATTCTCCAACGGCGAATATCCCAAAAGCGATGTCCTTCAAAAGCTAATTCAACTTTACGTTCGTGTTTAATTCTTTCAAACATTCCTGTTTTGTCCAATCCTGGATAATTTACTTCTAAATCTGGCATGTTTGAACGGTTTCTAACAACATTTACTGCATCATATACAGATTGGTCTGGGCCAGCAGCTTCATTTTGTGCTTCGGCGTAGTTTAGGTATACTTCACCTAAGCGCAGCACAATCCAGCTTTGAGATGACATACCAAAATCTCCAACAGCTACATCCGGATCCATAAATTTACGTAAGTAATAGCCCGTAATTGTAGCTAAACCTTGGGCATGAGGCGCATCAGTATTAGCTATTGGCCCCCAAGTGTTATTGCTGTTATCATAAACCCAAGCAAAATCATAAGTACGCCCAAAAAACGTAGAGCCGTGGTGTAGTACTGTTTGGCTTAATCGTGGGTCTCTGTTTACATATGGGTTTTGTGGATCGTGACCATTTTCAATGGTTGCTGGTAAACCGTTTGCAAGCTCATATGACGCAACTAAGTCTTCGGTGGGGTTGTGTTGTCCGCCCCAAGAGCCTCTGTTACTTGGCGGGCGCGAAAAATTGTCAACTGTACCGCCTTTATTTACACCATCAAAAAGTATTTCAAAAAGTACTTCTTTATTATTACCTTTAGATATGAATAATGCTTCGTAATCTGCGGCCATTTCACGGTCACTTTCACCACTATTTACAGCATCAATTACTTTTTTAGACATAGTAGCAGACTCTGCATATCTTTTAGCATGTAACAACATGCGCCCATGAAACCCCCAAACAGCTTCTTTACAAACACGCCCCCATTTTGAGCCTGCTGCGTTAATGTTTTTTGCTAACGGAAGCATTTCGACTACCTCAGTAAATTCAGTATTTATAAAATCATAAATTTCAGATTCGGCTGTTCTTGCTCTGTATAAGGTTTCAACGTTAGATATGTCTGGTACTTCGGTAATTAAAGGTACGCCTCCATATCTTCTCACTAAATCAAAGTAAAAAAATGCACGTAAAAAACGGGCTTCAGATTTTATTAATTGCATTTTAGGGCTGTTAGACAGTGAAGATCCATTTATACCTTCAATTAAAGTGTTACATTCAAAAATGGCTGTGTAGTTTTCATTCCAATTGCTAAACTCCCAACTTTGTGTGGCTGATTGTCCTGCTTCTACATACCTCCATGCTTCAACATAACCACTTTTATTTGCAATAATATCTGTTGTGCAATCTAAAAAACTGCGTCTGCCATAGCCACGTGCTTTGTGCCCTGTAGACTCCCAGCCAAAGCCATTAGGCATGTAGCTATAAATATCATACAAAAGAGCTTCGGTGTAGCCTTCGTTTTCAAAAACTGCTGCGCTAGATATTTTATTAAGAGGCTCTTTTTCAAGATAATCTTCGGCACAACCAGCTAGTGTTAATGCTGATAATGCTATAAAGAATACTATTTTTATATGTTTCATCATTTTCAATTTTTTTAGTTTAAAAAGTTACGTTTATAGCAAAACTTACGGTTCTCATTTGCATATAGTACCAAGGGTGTGTGCCGAGGTCTGATGCTTCAGGATCCCAAAAATCTATATTAGATACAGATAAAAGGTTATTACCTGTTACAGCTAAACGTAAGGCATCAATACCTAAGTTTTTTAAAACGGGTAGGTTGGGTACGTTATAGGCTAACTCAGCATTTCGTAATTTTACAAACCATCCATCAGTTAACCAATAATCAGAATTGGCATCATTATTACTTGAGTTTCCTTGGTACAGTCTTGGTAACCATGCGTTGGTGTTTTCTGTTGTCCAAGCATCAGTAAAAGCTGCAGGCCCATTACTATCATTAACAAAAGGCGAGGGTTTCCATCTGTGCGTAAAACGTGTTCCTCCCTGAAAATCGGCACTTAATTCAAAACCTTTGTAGGCAAAATAGGTGTTTAGCCCAAAAACAATTTCAGGTACACCACCGCGCCCAATATAAGTTCTATCGTTGGCATCAATTTTACCATCGGGCACGCCATCGGGCCCTGAAATATCTTTGTACTTAATATCACCTGATTGATAATCACCAAAGAATGATTGGTCTGGTGAGTTTGCTACATCATCAGCATCTTTAAAAAGCCCTAATGAAACGTAGCCGTAACGCGAATCAAACGGACGGCCTGTTTGCCTTAAACCATCAGGAATGTTTGCAGCTTCAGACATTTCAATAATTTCACTTGTTGCATAAGTAAAGGTTCCTTGTAGGCTCATGTTTAAATCGCCAAAGTTATTTTTGTAGCGTATTGATGCTTCAATACCTCTATTTTCAACAATACCTAGGTTTGAAGGTGCAAGACTAGCCCCAACTTCTCTTGGAATATCTCTTCTGGCAATAAGTAAATCTTCTGTTCGTTTTTTAAATATTTCTAAATCACCAGTTATTTTGTTGTTAAGCAAACCATAATCTAACCCAATATTGTAAATTTTTGCTCTTTCCCATGTAACAAAAGGGTTTGGAATAACATCGGGTGAAATAGCTTGTTGATAGCCATCGGCAGTTACGGTACCTGATGGGTTGTTGCGGTTTTCACTAAATTCAAACAGCGATAAGTATTGATATGGCGTAATACGGTCATTACCATAAATACCCCAACCAAAACGTAGTTTTAAATTAGATAACCAGTCTGTATTTTCCAGAAAAGCCTCGTTTGAAATTCTCCAAGCAGCAGATAAAGCAGGAAACCATCCACCGGCATTATCTTTTGGAAAGTTAAAAGACTTGTCATAACGTGTGTTTAATTGAAATAAGTATTTGTCTTTGTAGTTGTAATTACCACGAATAGCGTACCCTAAACGAGCGTTTTCATTGGCTGAACCATCATTTCCAATACGGTTTGTTGAGCCAGCAAATATTTGGTCTATAGATTCTGAAAGGAAGCCATCTCTAAACACCTCAATCCATTCATTAAAATAATCTGAATGTTCAAAAACAAATAAACCGCCAAATGAATGATCTCCTAATGTTTTTTGATAGTTTAAGGTAAATTGCCCTGTTTTACGTGTTCTTTCCGTCATGCGTTGGGTAAGTTCTGTTGAAGGAATGGATTGTTTTTTATCAGCAATAGGGTCACTTCCTGTGTAAAATGTATACGGTGTTTTAAATTGTTTGCGTTTTAGTACATCTCTATCAAAAGAGTATGCATATTTAGCAGTTAAACCTTCAATAAAAGGAACTTTATATGTAAAGCTTAGGGTGCTTTGAAAACTAGAATTTTTGTTTCTGTTATATCCTGAATTGTTTAAAGTTCCTATTGGTGAGGCATTTAACCCGTTCCAATGTAATTCACGTTGGCCATTTATATCAATATAAGGTTCAAAAGTTGGGTAACTTTGGTTAATTAACCCGAAGTTTTCATCGGCCGATTCGTTCCTGTCGTCAACACGTCCGGCAAGATTTAAAGACATGCTTAAGTTTTTAGAAAGGTCACTATCAATATTTGCTCTAAAATTATAGCGTTTGTATGACGAAATATCATATAAACCATCTTGTTTTAAATATTCTAAAGATGTTAAATAGCGTATGCTTTTATTACCGTTAGAAATAGTAAGATTGTGTGTTTGAATAGGTGCAGTATCATTCATAGCTTCTCTCCACCAATCTGTACTAGTGCCTGTACCGTCCTTAAAAGCTGCTAATTGTTCATCTGTAAATTCAGGAACATATTCGCCTCCAGAACGTTCAGCAAGATTAAAAAGAGCTTCATTTAAATGTGTAGCATACTCATAAGAGTTCATTCTTTTAGGTAAAAAAAGCGGGTCTTGTACACCAAAACTACCAGAGTAGCTAATTTGAGCAACACCTTCTTTAGCACGTTTAGTGGTAATTAAAATTACACCATTTGCACCTTTTACTCCGTAAATTGCAGCCGATGCAGCATCTTTTAAAACAGTTACACTTTCAATATCATTTGGGTTAATGCGGCTCATACCACGTTCAACCCCATCAACTAAAATTAAAGGTGAGTTGTTACCGTCATTAAAAGTACTTTTACCTCTAATGAAGAAATCAATATCTTCAGAACCTGGGCTACCAGATCTAGACATGGCTGTTACACCAGTAATTTTACCCGCTAAACTTGCATTTAAGTTAGGTGTAGCTGCTTTTGTAAATGAGTTACCTTTAATTGTAGAAACTGAGCCTGTTAAATCTGCTTTTCTTTGGGTGCCGTAACCTACAACTACCACTTCGTCTAAAGATTGGTTGTCTTCCTCTAAAGCTATATTTAAAGTAGTTTGGTTTCCAACGGTAACTTCCTTGGTTTTATAACCTAAAAAGCTAATTACTAATATGTCACTATTATTAACGTTGTTTAGGGTGAAGTTACCATCAAAATCTGTTTGAGTACCATTACTAGTATTTTTTACAATAATATTAGCTCCAGGTAAAGGGCCACTGCTATCAGAGATTGTTCCCTTAATAGATTTTTGAGCAATAGCAGTCATGCTTGTTAAAAGTGCAAAAAAGCACAGCAAAACATAATTGCTTACTGATGTTTTGAGTTTAGTTTGTTTCATAAAATAATTAGTTAATTGTTGGTGTTTCAAAGAACATTAATAATTAACTAAAACCGAGGTAATATGAATTTTAATAAAGGGGGTAAATCATTCGCGAATACTGAAAACGTGTTGGTTAAGTTTATTTAGTTTTGTTAAGTTAAGCACTAATAACGCAACTATTATTTTCTTTTAAAATACATAATACATACCCCAAAAAGCACAATAAATACCCTGTTAAAACCCTAAAAAAAATAGATATTGCATAACCAAACTTTAAAGCCAATAAGCATTATGAAATTTATATACCCCATAAACTTAATAACTATTCTGTTAATATCTTTTAGTGTGATAAACCAAGCAGTAGCACAAAAAGAGGCTAAGGTTTGGAAGGCTTATAAGAAAGATGTAAAAAAAGGAAAGAAATCTGTTTTAATAGATTATTCTCATGCTGGTTATGCTTTTGGTAATGAAGGCATACCCGAAGTTTCTAAATTAAGTTACAAATATTTTGATATAACTCATTACGGAGCCAAAGCCAATGATACCATTGCTGATGATGATGCAATTCACGCAGCAATACGTGCCGCCGAAAATGCTAAAGGAGGTGTTGTATTTATTCCTAAAGGGCGTTATATAGTTAGTAAAGGGGTTAATTTTAAAGGATTTGAAATTAATCATTCTAATATTGTGATTAAAGGCGAAGGCGCTTGGGCAGGCGGAACAGAAATTTTCATGCAAGATTATATGCGCCATGATAAAACAATTTTTAAATGGATAGGGCCTCATATGTTTACATTTAGGCCCAAGGGCTTAGATTATGATGCATTTTGCTCAACAACCACATCTTCTAGACCCTATAAAATAAAAAGTAAGGTTGTTAAGTTTGCTGCTGAAGGAAGTTATGAGATTGAGGTAGATGATGCCAGTAAATTTAAAAATCAGCCTTATATTATTTTGGTTATGCCATATAACACAGAAAGTATTACAGATTTTTTAGGAAACGTACCAACACGCCCACAATGGGAACGATTAAATAATAAAGGTATTACCGCCAATGAAATTCATAAAATAAAAAGAATTAAGGGGAATACCATTGTTTTTGAACACCCTTTGTTAACTGATGTAAAGCCTGATTATAACTGGTATGTAGCACCGCATCAAGTAATATCAGAATGTGGTTTTGAAGACATTCATGTTATTGGAAATTTTCAAGAACCATTTGTTCATCATAAAAACAAAATTCATGATAGTGGCTGGAAAGGTGTAAATATGGCGCATATAGCTAATGGTTGGGTACGCCGGTGTGTATTTACAAATGTAAATAGTGCTGTAAGAATAACTGGCAGTATATCATGCTCAGTTATTATGAATATAATAGATGGTAACCAAGGACATGGTTCGGTAGAAATGACGTTTGGTACCCGTAATTTTACAGGCTTATGGTTAGATAAAACAAACCTTGGGCAATGGCACGGAATTGATGCCTCGCATATGGCGGCCGGTAATGTAGCATGGAGAATATCGGCACCACAGGGTAGAGGTTTTGATTTGCATTCGGGGTACACCAGAGCTACGTTATACGATTGTTATGAGGCATACAACATGTCTGGTAACGGTGGTAATTATAAAGTGGAGCCACACCACTTAAAAGGTTTTACATTATGGAATTTTAAACAAACAGGGCCTGCCGTTAAAAATTATAATTATTGGTCTTTGAAACCAAAAAGCGAAGCACCAAAAAGCTTGTATTGGGGTTTTGCTATAGCACAACCAGTAGTAGTTGGGTTTCATGGCTCTAAAACTACGTTTGTAGCATCTAGTATTGGTTATAAAGAGAGTTTAGGTAAAAAAGTGTATCCAGAATCGCTGTTTGAAGCACAATTAACATATAGACTTGGTGAAAGACCCACTTGGTTAGATGATGCCTTAAACAACTGGGAAATTTGGAAACAACAAGTATTACAATAATTATGTAAATTTAAAAAGTTTAAAGTACAGTAAAAAACTACTTAATAAACAATTCCTAATGAAAATATCTATAAAAAATTACTGTTTAAGCGCCATAATATTTGTTGTTATTTCTTGCCATAAACAAGTTGAAAATAATCATACAGCCAGTACAAATTTTTCAGATACTGAGGCAACTAGGTGGCAAGATGCGCTTATAAGTGGTAATGGTGAAATGGGTATAATGGTGTATGGAAATACACATAAAGAAAAAATTATTTTTAACCATGAAATGCTTTACGAATATATTGGTACTGAGGCAATAGAGCCACCGGTGGTTGGCGATATTATGCCAAAAATTAAAAAATTAATTAAAGATACTAAATACAAAGAAGCTAAAAACGAAATACTACAACTGGCTAAAAAACGAGGATATCAAGATATTTTATGGACAGATCCATACCATCCGGCATGTGTGTTAAACATAAACCAAGATTTTGTTGGTGAAGTTTCAAAATATAAAAGACTATTAAATTATGAAAATGGTGAAATAACCATACAATGGCTTGCAAACAATATAAAATATACAAGAACATCGTTTGTGTCTAGGCCAAACAATGTAATAGCAACCAAACTTAAAAGTAGTAAATCACAAGCTATTAATGCATCTTTTACACTAGCACATCAAATTGATACAAATCAATCTGAAAAAGCAAAAGAGTCTGGTATTGAGGAAAATGTAAAAATGTTATTTCCAGATAAATGGCAGCAACTTAATAATCCCTTAGTAGAGTTTCCAGAAACAAGTTTAAATGAAAATTGGATAACTTTCCGTAGCAAATATCAACTAGTAGATAGAGGGTATGAAGTTATTATGTGTGTTAAAAATGAAGGCGGTAAGCTATCATCTAATGGTAAAAAAATTTCGGTTAAAAATGCCAATACTATTGAAATTATTGCAAAAGTAATACCCGTTGAGCCTTATTCAAAATCTGTTATTTCAAAGGCAAAAGCAGAAATAAATAATTTGTCTTCTTATGATAATCTTTTAAAATCACACGCCAAAATTCATGGTGAAATGTTTAACCGTATAACATTACATTTAGATAAAACAGGGTTTCATGATGGTTCAAACGAAGCATTAATAAACAATCAAAAATCTGAAACAGACATTAACCCTTATCTTTTAGAAAAAGTTTTTAATATGGGTATTTACGGTTTAATTTCCAGTAGCGGCAAAAACCCACCAAATTTAATGGGTATATGGAATGGTACTTGGAGGCCTAGGTGGTCTGGAGATTTTACACTTGATGCTAATATAAATTTACAAATTGCAGCTGCTAATTTAGCCAACCAGAAAGAAGCTATTTATAGCTACATGTCTTTATTAGAGCGCATTGCACCAGATTGGGAAATAAACGCTAAAAATCTTTTTGGTTGCCGTGGTTATGTCTCTGGAACCAGAACATCTGGAAGACGTAATTTGCATACACACTTTGGTGAGTGGCCAGGGAATTACTGGACAGCAGGAGTTGAGTGGTTGTTATTACCTTGTTTTGAATATTACCAATGTACAGGTGATACACGCTTTATGAAGGAAAGATTGTATCCTATGATGAAAAAAACAGCTTTGTTTTATGAAGATTTTTTAGATACTTATGATGCTAATGGCAATTATTTAATTGGGCCATCATACTCACCAGAAAACAAGGCAATTTTGCCTAATGGTGAAAAAATTGGTGCTGTGGCAAATGCAACCATGGATATTGCAGTTATAAAAGAACTGCTTTCAAATTTAATTACTATTAACAATGAACTGCAGTTAAATGATGAAAAAGTAAACCTTTGGAAAGCTATTCTAAATAAACTACCACCGTATTTAATAAATAACGATGGGGCACTAAAAGAATGGGCAAGAGCAGATTTGGCAGATAATTATAACCATAGGCACATTTCACATTTATATCCTGTTTGGCCTGGTCTAGAAATTTCTCCTGAAAATAAAACACTTTTTAACGCATCTAATATAGCCATTGAAAAGAGAGGGAAAGGTAATGGTAGTGCACATGGTTTAGCACATACCGCATTAATTGCAACCCGATTAAAAAAGGCTAATTTGGTATATGGTAATTTGCTATTTTTAATGAAAAATAATTACCTCTATAATAGTTTGGTAACATCGCACAATCCAGGAATTATTTATAATACAGATGCACTTCATGCTATTCCTGCAGTTGTTTTAGAAATGTTAGTGTTTTCAAAACCTGGTGTTATTGAGTTTTTACCAGCATTATCAAATAAATTTCAAAAAGGGAATATATCAGGTATTTTATGCAGAACACAAGCTAAAATTAAATATTTAGAGTGGAATATGCCACAAAAAACATTACTGGCCAAAGTTGCTAGTGGTAAACAGCAAACAATTACATTTCAATTACAAAAAAAAATAACCCAAGTTAAAGTTAACACTAAAATACATAAAGTAGAAGATAATAATTTTACACTTAATTTTAGTGCAGGTGAAACCAAAACCATAAAAATAACATGGTAGTTTTAAACTTTTTTATGTTGAGAAGATTGCCTAACAATTAATTCAACATCTAAAACCTTTGATGTTTTTTTAAATGATGTATCTTGTATTTGTTGTATTAATAAAGATGCAGCTGTTTTTCCCATTTCAAAATCAGGCTGATTAATAGTTGTAAGTGAAGGCTCAATAACCGATGATATAGGGTCGTTATTAAAACCCACTACAGCTATATCTTTGGGTATATTAACACCTTTGCTTTTTAAATACTGAATTGCAGCAATAGCAGCAGTGTCATTTGATGAATAAATACCATCAATATGCCCCATTTTTATTATTTCTTTAGCAAATACAATACCATCATTCTCTGATAATTTAGACTCTAAACAATAATTTTCATTAAAATTTAAACCATGCTTTTTTAAGGCATCAACATAGCCACGTTTTCGGTTTTTATATAGCGGATTTATTTGTGGCCCCGAAAAATGAACAATATTTTTACAGCCATTTTCTATTAAATGTTCGGTAGCCATAAAGCTGGCTTTGTAATCATCAACACTAATACTAGAGCAATTTTCAATATAGCAAGGTCTATCATAAAAAACAATAGGGCCACCATGGTTTAAGTAGGGCATTAAATGATCAAACGTTTCGGTTTGCATTGATATTGAAATTAAAACACCATCAACTCTATTTGATAATAAAGTTTCCATCAGTTTTTGTTCTTTTTCAAAATCTTCAAAAGATTGGCAAATAATAACATTATAACCGGCTTTTTGTGCCGTTTCTTCAATACCTGAAATAACACTAGAAAAGAAATTACGTGAAATTCTTGGTACTATAACACCAATGGTATTGGTTTTATTGGTTCTTAAGTTTGAAGCTAAAGTGTTGCGTTGGTACCCAAGTTCAGTAGCCTTATCAAGTATTTTTTGCTTTGTTGTTTTTGAAACACGCGTACTATTATTTAAGGCTCTAGAAACCGTAGAACTATCAATGCCTAAAGCTTTAGCTATGTCGTGTATAGTTACTTGTTCACCTTTTTTCATACTTAAAAGCCTAAGTGTTAGGTTAAATAAAAAGAGCCTTTTTTAATAAAGTGGCTAATATATGTAAATAGATGTTTAATATAGTGAATTTTAAAAATACAATCGATTGTATTTTTAAAATAAATTACTAATTTTACAATCATAATCAAACAAAACTAAAATGATAAACAATAGCCAGGTAAGATATGCGACTTCTCCAAGAGAAGTAAAACAAATGGATACAAAAGCACTCAGAGATGAGTTTTTGGTAGAAGACGTTATGACGGTTAATACCATAAAATGGGTGTATTCGCATTATGATAGGTTTATGGTTGCTGGCGTTGTGCCTAAAAACGAAGTAACACTTGAAACTGTAGATGAATTAAAATCTGAGTTTTTTTTAGAACGAAGAGAATTAGGTATTATAAACATTGGCGGAAAAGGAGCCGTAAATGTAGACGGCACTGTTTATGAACTAGAAAACAAAGAAGCACTTTACTTGGGGCAAGGCAATAAAATAGTGGTATTTTCTAGTGCCCATGCTAATACCCCGGCTAAGTTTTATTTAAACTCAACACCTGCGCATAAAGCATTTCCAAATAAAAAAATAGGAATTGAAGATGTTGAGGTAGTTGAACTAGGCGCCAATGAAACAGCAAATGCCAGAACGCTAAGAAAATACATTGTAAATAGCGTTGTTGATGTATGCCAATTACAAATGGGAATGACATCTTTAAAAACAGGTAACGTTTGGAATACAATGCCTGCACACGTGCATGACCGCCGTATGGAGGTGTATTTTTACATTGAAGTTCCTGAAGGGCAATCGGTTTGTCATTTCATGGGGCAGCCTAATGAAACTAGACATATTTGGATGCAAAATGAACAAGCAGTAATATCGCCACCATGGTCTATACACTCTGGGGCAGGAACCAGTAATTATACATTTATTTGGGGAATGGCAGGCGAAAATTTAGATTATTCAGATATGGATATGGCCAATATTTCAGAACTAAGATAACAACTAAAATAAACAGATATGAAAGCTTTAAAGGTATTAACCGTTGCATCTATTTTAAGTATGTTTTTTTCTTGTGAAAAAGATAATAATACAACATTTCAAGTTGAAAACACCCTTGATATAGACCGAAGTTTTGAAACCATAGAGCTTTCAAAATCTGTTTTAAACCTTCAGAATTTAGAAGGCTTAGCAATAAAAAATATTGAAAACAACAATGTTGTAACATCACAATTAGTTGATACAGATGCAGATGGTGTGAACGATTTGTTGCTTTTTCAACCCAAAATAAAGGCAAAACAAACAAATACATATAAAATAGTTAAAGCAACTAAAAATGATAGTGCTGCTGTTATATGCTATTCAAGATTTGTTCCTGAAAGAACTGATGATTATGCCTGGGAAAACAATAAAGTGGCTTTCAGAATTTTTGGCCCAAATGCTCAATACCGATTTGAAAATAATCTGCCAGAACCCACTTTATCTAGCGGAGTTGATGCATGGTTAAAAAAAGTAGAATACCCAATTATAAATAAATGGTATAAAAAATATACTGAAAAAACAGGTAGCTATCATGAAGATACTGGTGAAGGTTTAGATAATTTTCATGTTGGTAAAAGTAGAGGTGTTGGTGGTTTAGCCTATAAAAAAGATAGTATATATTATATTTCAAAAAATTTCATAAAACATAAAACCATCACCACAGGGCCTATAAGAACAAGTTTTTATGTTGAATATGATTTGTGGGGGCCAGAAGGTACACCAATTAAAGAATCTAGAATTATAAGTTTAGATTATGGTAACAATTTATCAAAGTTTGAAGTAAATATTCAAGGTATTGATACAATTTCGGCAGGTTTAACATTACATGAAAATGATGGTGTTGTTACATCAAAAAACGGAGAAACTTGGCTTAACTACTGGCAACCTCATGCCAATGCAGAGTTAGGAACAGCCCTAGTAGCACCGTCAATTTATTATGCTGGTAATGAAAAATACGAAACAGATAAAAAAGATTTAAGCAATGCTTTTATACACTTAAAAGCAGTTAATAATAGTGTGGTTTATTATGCAGGTTTTACATGGAGTAAAAGCAATCAGTTTAAAAACCAACAAGCTTGGGAGCAGTATTTAAGTGCGTTTGCTATAAAAGTAGAAAACCCATTAAAAGTAAAGCTAATTAACAATTAGTTTTATTTGAAGACATTCTAATAATCAATTCAGTATTTAAGGTAATTTTATTTAAAGTTACCTTTTTATTTGGAGCATCAATACGTTTTAAAAATGTTTCGGCAGCCAATTTTCCCATGGCTTCACTATGCTGATTTACCGTTGAAATAGCCGGCGACACAAACGATGTAAAAGGTTCATTACTAAAACCAATTAAAGCAATATCTTCAGGTACGTTTATATTGTTTTCTTGCATTACTTGCAATGCGCCCAAAGCGGCATAATCTCCTGAAGCATACACGGCATCAGGTCTGTCTTTTAACTCTAAAAGCTGTTGCATAATACGTCTGCCATCTTCCAGCCTCAAACTGCTTTCAACTATAAGTTCGTCTTCAATTGGTAAATTATGCTTTTTTAACGCATCTCTATAACCAATTTCACGTTCTTTGTAAATTCTAATATGTTTTGAACCAGCAATATGCGCTATACGTTTGCAGCCTTGGTTAACCAAATGTTCAACTACTTTGTGGCTACTATTATAATCGTCAATACAAATATAATCAACGTTTAAATCATTTTCACCTCTATCAAAAAGCACCAGAGGTGTGCCTTTTTCTTTAATTTTTTCGTAGTATTTTAAATTAGTAGTTTCGTTAGCCATAGAAGCAATAATACCATCAACTTGAGCGCTTAAAAGTGCATCAATACAATCACATTCTTTTTTGTGTGATTCGTTAGATTGTGAAATGATAACATTATAGCCTTTTTCATTTAAAACACCTTCAATATTTTCAACTACCGAAGAAAAGAAATTACTATTATTTCTAGGAATAATAACCCCAACCAAGTTACTTTTGCCTTTACGTAAAGCTGTAGCTAAACGGTTAGGTTGGTAGTTTAGTTTCTTTGCCATTTTGCGCACATCGTCTTTAGTTTTATCACTAATTCTTGGATGATTATTAAGCGCTTTTGAAACTCCCGATGGTGTTAAACCTAAAGCTTCAGCAATATCTTTTATGGTTGTTTTTTTCTTGATTGTAAAATATTTTTATATTTTTGTTCAAACGTTTGAACAAAAATAGTAGTTTTTTTAATATAAACAAAACTACGCATGTAACCTTAAGCCTTGTGTGTTGTAGGTTTTTTGTGTTTTTGTTCTTTTTTGAGGTTACTTTGTTCAATCGTTTGAACTTAATAAGAATTTGAACCGAAAGAGCGTGCTCCATTCGGGCTAATATTATAAACATAAACTAATGAAATACATTGTTTGCGAAAAGCCAGGTGAGTTTCTTTTAAAAGAAAAAGAAGCACCGGTAAGAAAAGAAGGTGAAGCGTTATTGAAAATTAAAAAAGTTGGTATTTGTGGTACAGATTTGCATGCTTATGCAGGAAATCAGGCATTTTTTACATACCCAAGAATTCTAGGGCATGAGTTAGCTTCTGAAGTACTTGAAATTGGTGAAAACGAACGCGGTATTAAAGCAGGCGACAAAGTAGTGGTTATGCCTTACGTTAGCTGTGGAAAATGTATTGCTTGCCGCAACGGAAAAACCAACTGTTGTACAAACATTACAGTTTTGGGTGTGCATGGTGATGGCGGCATGCAAGAACAAATAACAGTGCCTGCAAATATTTTATTACCAGCAAACAATTTAAGTGATGATGAAATGGCTATTGTTGAGCCTTTAGCTATTGGTGCACATTCTATAAGAAGAGCAAATATTAAACCAGGCGAAACTGTAGCAGTTGTTGGTTGCGGACCAATAGGTATTGGTATTATGAAACTTGCCCAAATAGCAGGAGCTAAAGTAATTGCAATTGATATGAATGAGCAGCGTTTACAATACGCTAAAGAAAAAATAGGCGTAGATTATATTGTTAAAGCGGGCGAAAATGCAGTAAAAGAGGTTGAAGATATAACAAACGGCGATTTATGTACGGCGGTTTTTGATGCATCAGGTAACAAATATGCCTTAGAGGCTTGCCCTGATTATATGTCGCATGGTGGTCGTTTTGTATTAGTTGGTTTATCAAAAGGTGAATTAACATATACACACCCAAAAGTACATGCAAAAGAAATGACATTAATGTGCAGTAGAAACGCAACTACCGAAGATTTTGAGCATGTAATTAGCGTGTTAAATCAGTTCCCAACAGAATCATTTATTACACACAATGTGCCATTTACTGAAATGATTGAAAATTTTGATAGTTGGTTAAAGCCAGAAACAGGCGTTATGAAAGCCACAGTAAATTTTAATTAAGAAAGCGAAAAAGAAAAAATGTCAGCAAGTTACGTTCAAATAGACCCAAAAGACAACATTATTGTTGCTATTACACCTTTAGAAAAAGGGTTAAAAACTCAAGTAGCAGGTAAAGAAGTTGTTTTAAAAGAAGATATTAAACAAAAACACAAATACGCTTTAAATAATTTTGAAGTAGGCGACCAAATTTACATGTACGGTGTTTTAATTGGTAAAGCAACAAAGCCAATTCAAGAGGGTTGTGCTATTACTATTGATAATGTTAAACATGCTTCGGCAGCATTTCAAGATACCAAAGAGGCTTACAGTTGGTCTGCACCTGATGTGTCAAAATTTGAAGGCAGAACCTTTAACGGATATCATAGAGAAGATGGTAAAGTAGGTACTGCAAATTATTGGTTAGTAATTCCTTTAACGTTTTGTGAAAACAGAAATGTTGATGTTTTAGAAGGCGCACTTTCTGAAAAATTAGGCTATCAAACTAAAAAAGATTTTGCTGTAAATACAGATGCACTAATAGAGCAATACAAAGCAGGCGCATCAAACGATGCCATTTTAAATACACCGATTATTACTACAAAAGAGGAAATGACTAAAAACAGATTGTTTCCAAATGTAGATGGCATAAAATTTTTAAAACACGATGGTGGTTGCGGTGGTATTCGTCAAGATTCTGAGGTGTTATGCCAATTATTAGCAGGATATATAGCAAACCCAAATGTAGCTGGCGCAACTATTTTTAGTTTAGGCTGCCAAAACGCACAAATTAGCATGTTACAAAATGCTATTAAAGCTATTGCACCAAACAATACAAAACCGGTTCATTATTTAGAGCAACAACAAAGCTCAAGTGAGCGTGCTTTAATTGAAGAAGCCGTAAAGCATACGTTTTTAGGTTTAGTTGAAGCCAATAAATTAGAACGAAAACCAGCACCGTTAAGTAAGCTAGTTTTAGGTTTAGAGTGTGGCGGATCTGATGGTTTTTCAGGCATTTCAGCAAACCCAGCACTTGGTTATGCCTCAGATTTATTAGTCGGTTTAGGTGGGTCACCAGTATTAGCAGAGTTTCCTGAATTGAATGGTGTAGAACAAGAGTTAATCAATAGATGTAAAACCGAAGAAGATGCTAAAAAATTCTCTGGTTTAATGCGTGCTTATTCGGCTGCTGCTGTGGCTGTGGGTTCTGGTTTTGAAAACAATCCATCACCAGGAAACATAAAAGACGGCTTAATTACAGATGCTATGAAATCTGCTGGGGCTGCAAAAAAGGGCGGCACATCGCCAGTAGTTGAGGTGCTAGATTATGCAGAACAAGTAACAAAACCAGGTTTAAATTTATTGTGCACACCAGGTAATGACGTAGAGTCCACCACAGGTTTAGTAGGCTCTGGTTGCAATGTGGTAGTGTTTACCACAGGTTTAGGTACGCCAACAGGTAACCCCGTTGCACCCGTTTTAAAAATGTCTAGTAATACCAATTTATACGAACGTATGAATGATATTATTGATATTAACGCAGGTACAGTAATTACCGGAGAAGATACCATAGAATCTATGGGCGAGAAAATATTAGACCACATTATTAAGGTAGCTAGCGGCGAAGTACCATCAAAAGCGGTACTACATGGTAATAACGATTTTATTCCTTGGAAAAGAGGCGTTTCATTATAAAAAGTAAAGACATAGAATGAATTTATTAAATAGAAATACAGCATCTGTAAATACATATACAGAAAGAATAGTTCAATTTGGAGAAGGTAATTTTTTAAGAGCCTTTGCCAATTGGATGATACACGAAATGAATAAACAAGCTGGTTTTGATGCCGGTGTTGTAGCCGTTCAGCCAATTAATCAAGGTTTAATTAAAATGCTAAACGACCAAGATGGTTTGTACACACTTTACCTTAACGGTATTAAAAACGGTGAAGCTATAAGCGAACATCAAATTGTAGATTGTATTCAGAGAGGTGTTAATCCGTATGAAAATCCTGCCGATTATTTGGCAATTGCTGAAAACCCAGAACTTCGTTTTGTAATTTCAAATACTACAGAAGCGGGTATTGCTTACAATGAAAACGATAAATTAGATGATGCGCCACAATCAAGTTTTCCTGGTAAATTAACAGCGCTTTTATACAAGCGTTTTCAAACATTTGGTGGAGCTTCAGATAAAGGACTAATTATTATTCCTTGTGAATTAATTGATAGAAACGGAGATAACCTAAAGCGCATCATACTTCAATATGCAAATGATTGGAATTTAGGAGCCGAATTTACAGAGTGGATTAATGATGATAACATTTTCTGCAATACATTGGTAGATAGAATTGTGCCAGGGTATCCGCGTGATAAAATGGATAAAATAACCGAAGAATTAGGTTACAAAGATAATTTAGTAGTTGAAGGTGAACAGTTCCATTTATGGGTAATTGAAGGACCCGAAGCTGTAAAAGAAGAAATTCCAGCTGAAGCTTGTGGTTTAAATATTGTATTTACAGATAATATGGAACCATACAGAACACGAAAAGTACGTATTCTTAATGGTGCACACACCAGTTTGGTGCCAGTTGGCTATTTATATGGTATTGATAAAGTGCGTGAATCATTAGAAGATGACGTTGTTGGTGGTTTTTTAAAAGATGCCATTTTTGAAGAAATTTGCCCAACTTTAGATTTGCCTGAAGCAGAACTAAATCAGTTTGCTAATGATGTTATTGATAGATTTAGAAACCCATATTTAGAGCATGCTTTAATTAGTATTTCATTAAATTCTACTTCAAAATATAAAACAAGAGTATTACCATCGGTGTTAGAATATATTAAAAGAAAAGGAGCGCTGCCACAACGTTTACTATTCTCTTTAGCATCATTAATAGCGTTTTATAAAGGTGATAGAAACGGAGAGAGTATTCCGTTAAAAGATGATCAATCTGCTTTAGATTTCTTTAAAACACAATGGGCAACAGGTAACGTTGCTAACGTAGCAAAAGCTACACTACAAAATACTGATTTTTGGGGTGAAGATTTAACACAGTACAACGGGCTTTTAGAAACGGTTACTAAAAACCTTGAAGATATTGTGAATAAAGGCATGAAAGCAACTTTAGAAAATTTTGTAAAGTAAGTAATGGTAATAGATTCGCACCAACATTTCTGGCATTACGAACCTAAAAAGCACGAATGGATTGATGAATCTATGAAAGTGATTCGTCGCGATTTTTTACCATCAGATTTAGAGCAAGTTTATAATGAAAATGGTATTGATGGGTGTGTAGCTGTTCAGGCAGATCAAACATTAACTGAAACCAATTTTTTAATACAACTTGCCAAAGAAAACGCATTTATTAAAGGTGTTGTTGGTTGGGTAGATTTAAGAAATGATGCTATTGAAAGCACTTTAGAAACCTACGCTAACACTAATATTTTAAAGGGGTTTAGGCATGTTGTCCAAGGTGAGCCAGATCATAATTTTCTATTACGTCCAAACTTTTTAAGAGGTATTTCAGTTTTAGAAAAACATAATTATACGTACGATATTTTAATATTTCCGCACCAATTAGGAGCAGCTTTAGAGTTTGTTAAGTGTTTCCCTAATATGCGCTTTGTTATAGATCATATAGCAAAGCCCTATATAAAAGAAGGGTTTTATAATGGTTGGGCAACTTTAATGAAAGAAATAGGCAAACATGATAACGTGTATTGTAAAGTATCTGGTATTGTTACTGAAGCCGATTTTAAAACATGGACACCAGCGCAAATTAAACCATATTTAGAACTGGTTTTTGAAGCCTTTGGGGCAGAAAGAATTATGTTTGGTTCAGATTGGCCTGTGTGTTTGGTAGCCGGAAATTATAAACAAGTAAAAGCATTAATTACAAATTTTATAGCAAATTTAAGTGCTACCGAACAAGCTAAGGTTATGGGGCAAAATGCTATAGAGTTTTATAACTTATAGAATATGGATTTAGGATTAAAAAATAAAGTGGTTGTTGTAACAGGAGCAGCTGGTATTAAAGGAAGCATTGGCGAAACTATTGTACAAGCTTTAGCCAATGAAGGTGCAACACCTGTTATTGTAGATAGAAACGATAGAGGTTTTGGCTATGCCGAAGCATTACAAGCTAAAGGTATTGATAGTGTTTTTATAAAAACAGATTTATCAGATTATACACAAATTGAAGCTGCAGCAAAAAAAATTGAAGAAAAATATGGCAGAGTAGATGCTTTAATTAATAACGTTGGAGTTAATGATGGAGCAGGCTTAGATGCATCAATGGATGACTTTATGTATTCATTAAAGCTAAATATGGTTAGCTTTTTTGCCATGACCAAATTTTGTTTACCAATGATAAAAAAGGTAAAAGGAAACATCTTAAATGTGGGCTCAAAAGTAGCGTTAACCGGCCAAGGAGGCACATCGGGTTACGCAGCAGCTAAAGGTGGCGTTTTAGGTTTAACAAGAGAATGGGCTGTAGATTTAATAAAAGAAGGTATCCGTTCTAACGCCATCATTATTGCCGAAAGTTGGACACCAGCTTATGATGCATGGATTAAAACTTTAGAAAATGGTGAAGAAAAACTAAAATCTATTGTTAAAAAAATTCCTTTAGAAAATAGAATGACAACACCACAAGAAATTGCAGATCAGTGTTTATTTGCTATTTCAGAAAAATCATCACACACCACAGGACAGTTCATCACAGTTGATGGTGGTTACGTACATTTAGACCGATCTTTACTAACCGAATAAAACATTTGTTGTCTAATAAAAGACAAAGAAGCCAAAATATATCTTTTGGCTTCTTTATTTTGCAACAAGTAATTCTAACTAATTAAACTAAAAAATGAATAAACTAAAAAAAATACCAGTTGTTAAAAAGGAGTTGTTGTTTCCTTTTATAATTATAACATCGTTATTTGCCCTTTGGGGAATTGCCAACGATTTAACTAACCCTATGGTATCGGCATTTAAAAAAGTTATGCCAGAGCTATCAAATGTACAAGCATCATTAGTACAATTTGCATTCTATTTTGGGTACTTTTTTATGGCATTACCAGCAGCACTTTTTATTAGAAAATACAGTTATAAATCGGGTATTATTTTAGGGCTGTGTTTATATGCAATTGGAGCGTTTTTGTTTTATCCTGCAGCAGCAAATGAAGAGTTTAACTACTTTTTAATTTCATTATGGGTTATTACTTGTGGTTTGGCTTTTTTAGAAACCACGTCAAATCCATTAATTTTAGCGTTAGGTGATAAAGAAACAGCTACACAACGTTTAAATTTAGCTCAGGCCTTTAACCCAATAGGCTCATTAACAGGAATGATAATAGCGCAGGTTTTTGTAATTGGCGCATTACGTTCAGATGATTATACAGCTGAGGCTTATAACGCATTATCTTCGGAAGAATTAGCTGCTATTAGAGAAAATGATTTGGGCGTTATTAGTGTGCCATATATAGCTTTAGGTGTTTTAGTATTAGTTATTATGGGAATTATTATAGCTACAAAAATGCCTAAAACGGCTGAGGAGGATAAAATGTCTTTGTCTGAATCTTTCAAAAAATTATTTGCTAACAAAAATTATTTACAAGGTGTTTTAAGTCAGGCATTTTACGTGGGTGCACAAATTATGTGTTGGACCTATATTTTTCAATATGTAGATAATTTAAATATTACCAACGGTACTGAGTATACGGCAACATACTTTAACATAGCTGCTATGATTTCATTTTTATGTGGCCGTTGGATTGGTACAGCTTTAATGAAAAAAATAAACCCATCAAGACTATTAATGCTATTTGGTGTTGGTGGTGTTGTAATGTGTGCAGGCGCCATATTATTACCAGGCATTGCAGGGTTACTATCTTTAGTTGGTATTTCAGTATTTATGTCTATTATGTTCCCAACCATTTACGGTATTGCCCTAAAAGATATGGGTGACGAAGCTAAAATTGGTTCTGCTGGATTAGTTATGGCCATTGTTGGTGGGGCTTTAATGCCAGTGGCGCAAGGTGCTATTTTAGATTGGGGTGGTGATGGTTTTGCCGATGTACAAGTATTAGGTTTTATACCAGAGGTTAACTTTTCGTTTATTTTACCTCTAATATGTTTAGCTGTAGTTGCATTATATGGTTACGCTAGTTACAAAAGAAATTTAAAAAACTAAAAAATGAGTACAAAAAGATATTGTTATTCTTGCGATTTAAAGGATAACCCAAAACTAATTGAAGAATATAAAGAATACCATGCAGCAGGTAATGCATGGCCCGAGATTACTAAAAGTATTAAGGATGCTGGTATTGTTGATATGCAGATTTATTTAACAGGTAACCGTATGTTTATGATTATGGAGGTTGATGAAACGTTTAACCCTGCTAAAAAGGCCCAAATGGATGCTAATAACCCTAAGGTGCAAGAATGGGAAAAACTTATGTGGAATTACCAACAAGAACTACCATGGGCTAAACCAGGTGAAAAATGGATTGAACTTGAAAAAGTTTTTCAATTAGTTTAAAAGCTAGTATTTTAACGTATAAAAAAAAGCAGCCTTTTGGCTGCTTTTTTACTTACTAACATAAAAATAGAAAATTAAAACTAACTATAAATTTTTAAAAGCGTTTGCCCAAAGGTTGTTTTGGTATTGGCTTAGTGCTTTATTTAAATATGTCTCATAATCGGTTTTATTACCTAAGCCTTTGTAGCCCAAAGCTTCTAGGTAATAAGCGTGCGACAAAAATTTGTTATTAGTAGCTTCGCCTTCTTCAACTGCAATTAAAGTGTTATCAGAGCCTTTTTCTCTGTAGGCTTTGGCTTTTTCAATTAAATCATTAAATAATTCATTAGCTTTTTCAATGTTTCCAAGCTTTTTGTGTGCTGCTGCTTGAAAATATAGTAAGTCATACATACGCCAATTATTAATGGATTGGGTGCTTTTTGTATAACTAGCGTTGGCTTTTTTAACATCATTCATTTTGCTATAAACTTCACCTTTAAAAAAATGTATCATAGCATTTTTTTCATCGTGTGTAGGTTTACCAACTTCTAAGTTTTCAGGGTATAGCATAGCAGCATCTAAGTGTAATAAAGCTTCAGTGTATTTTTTGTTTTTTGTTAGTTGTAAAGCTTTTAAAACGTTGGCATCAACGTAATGCCAATAAATGTCTCTTCCGCCTTCCCAAGTTCTAAACTGGTGTGATTTTAAAAACGCAAGTGCGGCATCATAATTTCCATCTAAATTGTAAAGCGCAACAAGTGTTTTAGGTGCTTGTACATCTTTTTTAACCGTTTCAATATTTTTTTCTAAAATGGCTAAGCATTTTTTATAGTTGCTTTTTGAAACATCAAAATACTTTGATAATTCTGAAAACCACAGCGGTATTTTGTTATTAATAGTAATAGCTTTACTAATGGTGTTTATGGCTTTTTCTATATTTTTTTCATGGTAATAAGCACTAAAAGCTAGGTTTCTGTGGGCCATGGCAAAATTTTCATCAAACGTTACAGCTTTTTTCCAGGCGTTTATGGCTTCTTCTTTTCTTGTGTTGTAAAGTAAATTTCCTAATAAGTAATGGGCTGTAGCGTTATTGGTATCTTCACTAATTATATATTTTAAAACAACTTCAGATTCTTCTCTGTATGGGAAACAATAATCTACACTAATTTTTTTTGATAGTTCAATATGTTTGTATGCATTTTCATTGTTTCCATTTTTATTGTAAAACCATGAAAGATAATAGTGTATTAGTGGGTTTTTAACTTCTTTTAATGAAGAAAGTAGTTGTATGCCATCATTATATAAACCGGCATTCATGTAATTTGTAGCAATTTCAAGATAGTTATTATCTAAATCTTGCATGTTTTTATGCCAATTTTTTAAGGGGTGGGAATTGTTTAGTTGACTTTTTTCATATAGAGCAGAAAAATTTAAAGGGTCATATTCTAAAATATCATTTATTAATGTTTTTGCTTTTTCCGTATTGTTTGTTTGCCTAAGTAAAGCGCTGTAAAGTATGTTAATTCTGCCATCTCTTGTGTTTGTAGAATAAGCATCTTTAATGTATTGTAATGCTTTATTGTAATTTCCAGCAGTGCTTTCTAGTTGTGCAAGTTGGTAATTTGCAGCGGCAAACCATTGGTAGTACCAAGTGGCTCGTGCAAAATTAGCATAAGCCTTATCGGTTTCTCCCAAATACCTGTAAGCTAAACCTTTGTAGTAATAAATTTCACCTTCCTTAGGTTGGTAGTATTTAATGTTTAGTTTTTTTGAAGCTGTTTCAAGGTATGCTAATCCTTCTTTGTATCTTGTTTGAGTAATGCGACGAATACCTAATGCTATGTTTGTTCTGTAATCTGTGGGCGATTTTTTAAGAGCAGCCAAATAATAATCATCTGCATTCATGCCGGGTCTGTTAAATTGGTCTACAAATCTACCAGTTAAGTAAAGGTCTTCAACAGTTTCTATAGCTTCTGGTTTTTTTACCTTTTCTTGAGGTTTTGGTAAGTCAGGATTTAAAGGTCTGTGTGGTGTATATGAAATAAGTGTTTTACCGTTGCCATCAAGTAATGTAATTTCTAGTTTATACTCATCAATATCCTTTTTAAATTTATATGTTGAAGTAAATGGTTTAGCAGGATTAATATTTATAAGTTTTTCAGAAATGATTTCAGAGTTATATTTTAAAATATATTTGGCGTTATCATGATTTTTAGTAGTGTTAAAACCAAAAAACACCTGTTTATTGTTTCTTTTTTGAAGTGTTACTGAAGCTTCAATGTTTGAGTTTTTAACAACCTCTAAACCTCTAATAGCATACCAGTAGTTTTTGGCGTCTTTTACGGCATGTGGCATATTCCAGCTATAATCTGGTTGATTGTTAGAGAACGTGCCAGTCATTAATTCAACATATGCTTTACCGTCATCGGTTAACTTTCTTCTAGCGTTTTGTCCTTGTAAGCCAGGGCCAAATTGCCAAAGTTTTGAGGCGTTATTTTTATAAGGATTGCCTACATGAACGGTACCTGCTTTAACACCATAATCATAACCACCAATAAAACCTTCTTTTATATCCCACATAAAAAATGATACAGGATTAGGGTGATTTTTCCACCAAGTTAAATCTACACCTTCTTTATAACTAGTTCTTCCGTAATCATTAGTTTCATTAGCTAAGGGCCACTTTATAAAACTACTATTATTATGAAAAACCCCAATTTCTTGGCTAGGAGGCCAAAAAGTTCTAAAGTTATCATTTGCAGTAATGGCAACATTAGCCCAAAATAAAAAAGCTTGTGTTTTGGTACTGGTGTTATTAAGCTTGTAGTCAACTTCAATATATGATTTTCCTGGGTGTAATGTCATGCCTACTATACCGCGTGCTCTAATAGTTTTTTCGGTTTCACCAATCCAAATAGTTGCACTACCATCATCATTTTTTACCAATCTGTAATCACTTGGAAGCATAGTTGTAGTTCTGTGATGATGCGGAAAGCACCATTCAATACCACCAGAAACCCATGCACCTAGAGTGCCAATTAAATCGGGTTTTATAACACTGTTTGTGTGAAATAATTCATGCCCATTAGTTTTGTCAATAGCTGAAAAAAGTCGCCCACCAAAAGCAGGCAACACTTTAACTTTAACATACTCATTTTCTAAGTACACCATGTTGTAAGTTTCATCTACAAGCGTTCTGGTTAAATTGGTTTGTGCAGGGTATGGGTAAACATGCCCTTCGGCACCTTGTACGCCACGGCCTGTATAAAAAATAGGACTTTTTAAATTGTTGCCTGTTTTGTAAGTTGGTATTATTTCAGTGCCTTCATAAATTTTTACTTGGGCACTTACACTTACATTCAAAAGAAAAATAAAAGCAGCCAGTACTTTTATTTGTATAGCATTATACAGTTTCATGTTTTTTTAGTTTAGTGGTTTTTGTTGGTGTTTCTTAAAAAAAGTGATTATTAAATTAGCTTGATATTTATAAATAATGCATTAAATTGCTGTGCAAAATGTGTACAAAGTTTGCATATAATACATGATAGAGCAGGAGTATCTTAAATATTGTCTAGAAAAAATAGAAGAAAGTTTAGGTTGGAAACCATCAGCAGCATGGAAAGAATCAGACTTTATTAAGCTTTCTGAAATTATAACCCAAAAGGCAAATATTTCAATAAGTTCACATACCTTAAAGCGCCTTTTCGGAAAAATTAAATATAAAAAGTATTACAATCCGCAGCAAGCAACTAAAGATGCACTGGCTAAATTTTTAGAGTATAGTGATTGGGAAGCGTTTGTGTTTTCAATAAAAAAAGAAAAGCAAGTAACAACAACAAAGCTAAAAAGTAAACATAAATTACAAAAACCTTTAGTGCTTGTAATTGTTGGTGTTTTAATTGTTTTGTTGGGTGTTTTTTTGTTTGGCAATAACAAAAATAAACCACTAAAAGACACCTTTTTTAAATTTTCATTGGCAGATTCTGTGGGTATTGTACCGTATACAGTATCTGTAAATTATAATTTGAAGGATGTGAAGTTTGATAGCACTTTTATTGATTTTGGTTTCAATCATCCTATAAAAGGTAATCAAACAGTTTTGCTTGATAAAAACGAATTTATGCGAAACTTTACTTATCAAATCCCAGGACAATATGTCATAAAATTAAAAAGTGAAGGAAAAAACGTAGTAAAAAAGAAAGTTCTTGCTAAATCTGATGGTTGGGAAAGTTTTTTTAATCCTGAAATTGCAATTGGAGATTATTGGTTAGATAATAAAATACCAAAATCGGCCATGTTAAATAACCTTTATTACGCACCTAGGTATTTAGATTCTGTAGGGTTTAACACAAACCAAGTATATTATTTAAGCAATAGGTTTTATAATGAGTTTAATATTGATGGCGATAATTTTGAACTTAATGCAAAATTTAAAAACTCTGAAGATTTAGGAGGCATAACATGTTTTGATTTTATTATTAGAATTATTTGTGAAAACGAAACAAATAATATTAAGCTCATGGAAAATGGTTGTTCGCAATTTTCTGGAATGAAAATTGGAGAAACTGTTTTAAGTGGCGTAAATAAAGATTTATCGGCATTTAAATTTAACCTCAACACTTGGAATTATTTAAAAATTAAAACCAATAACAGGTTTGCTCAAGTTTATATAAATCGAAATAAAATTTTTGAAGGGTCTTATACCAAACCAAACGGAAATATTGTTGGGCTTGAAATTATTTTTAAAGGCTCAGGTATGCTAGATAATTTACGCTTAAAAGATTTAAAAACTAACAAAAAATATATTAATAGTTTTAAGTGATAAAATAAAAAAGCAGCCATAGGCTGCTTTTTCAATATTATATGGTCTGCTATTAATTAGTGACCAGAAACTTCTTTAATTTTATCTTTAGTTGCATTTGCAGCGTTGTCTACGGCTTCACCTGCAGCATCAGCAGCATCGTTTACAGCTTCACCAGCAGCGTCTACAGCATCTTCAGCGGCTTCTTTTACAGAATCAGCAGCTTCTTCAGCGGCGTTAGCAGCGTCTTCAGCAGTTTCTTCAACAGCTTCAGTTGCATCTTCTACAGCTTGCTCAACAGATTCTTGTGCATCTTCAGCTTTTTTTGTATCTCTACAAGAAGTAAATGATAAAGCTAAAGCTAATAAAACAACAGTGCTTAAAATTAATTTTTTCATGATTTTTCGTTTTAGTGTTAATTAAGATTCTTCTATCAAATATAGAAATTTATTTAACTATATACGTAAATAACTAAGAATTTGGATTACGGCTCCCTTATTATTTTTTATATAGTTTAAATTTTTAGACCCCGCTTTATTACAAAAGTCACTTTTAGTAATGAGCTTGCTTAAAATTTCAGATAATTCTTGATTGTTAGCAATAGAAAACATGCCTCCAAAATTAATCATATCAGCTGCTTCGGGGAATTTATCATAATTTTTACCAATAATAATAGGTACTCCAAAAACGGCAGGTTCTAATGTATTGTGTAAGCCTGTATTGCCCATAGCGCCTCCAACATAAGCTATATTTGCATAGTTGTAAATTTTGCTTAATATACCTATGGTGTTTATAATAAACACTTGAGCATTGGGTAAATTGCTATTTTCTTTTTCAGTAAATAAAACAGTTTTTGGGTGTAACTGTTCTTTTAAGTTGTTTATTTGGTTTGCCTTTATATTGTGAGGCGCAATTATAAATTTTACGTTTTTGTGCTCGGTATTATTTATAAAATCAATTAAAAGCGCTTCGTCTTCAGGCCAAGTGCTACCAGCAACTACACACAATTGATTGTTTTTAAAAGTTTCAATAAAGTTGAGTGTATTATTTTGCTGTAATTGGCTGTAAACTCTATCAAAACGAGTATCGCCAGTAACAGTAACATTTTTGTAGTTTATTGAGTTTAGTAGTTTTTTTGAAGTTTCGTTTTGTGTAAATATATGGTCAAAAGCAAAAAGCGCATTTTTTAATTTTTTACCATAAAATTTAAAATAAGACTGATTAGCCCTAAAATTAGCCGATATTAAAATAGCCTTTAACTGCTTTTCTTTTAAGGTGTTTAAAATATTAGGCCAAATATCATACTTTACAAAAATGGTTAATTCAGGTTTAACCATATTTATAAATTTTGATGCGTTTTTAAGAGTATCTAAGGGTAAATACACAACAACATCAGCAACAGGTGTATTTTTTCTAATTTCATAACCCGATGGTGAAAAAAAACTTAGTACAATTTTGTGATTTTTATGGTAGTTTCTAAGTTCTTTAAAAACCGGAAGACCCTGTTCATATTCGCCCAATGAAGCGCAATGAAACCAAAGTGTTTTATCTTCATTATTTAAATGTGTTTTAAGCACATTAAAAGTTTGTTTGCGGCCGTTTACACCAAGTTTAATTTTATCATTAAAAGGTGTTAAACATTTTAAGGCAAACCCCGCTAAACTGATACCAATGTTATAAAGAAAACCCAATATTATTTGTTTGTTGCTAAAATACATTTCTTTACGTAATTTCATTGGTTTACCTATATGATTTTTTGTAATTTCGTAGTGTAAAAACTCAAAAAAAGAGTTCTAATTTTTTCAGATGAAGAAGATTCAAATGGTAGACCTCAAAGGTCAGTATAACGCTATAAAAGACGTTGTAAACCCTTCTATACAGCAAGTAATTGAAACCACATCATTTATAAACGGACCGAAAGTTCATGAATTTCAAAAGAATTTAGAAACCTACCTTGGTGTAAAACATGTAATACCATGTGCTAATGGTACTGATGCTTTGCAAATAGCCATGATGGGGCTTGGTTTAAAACCAGGAGATGAGGTTATTACTGCCAATTTTACTTTTGCAGCAACTGTTGAAGTTATTGCGCTTTTAAATTTAACACCTGTTTTGGTTGATGTTAATGAAGATGATTTCAACATTAATATTGAAGCACTAAAAAAAGCCATTACACCTAAAACTAAAGCTATTGTGCCCGTGCATTTGTTTGGTCAATGTGCCAACATGGAAGCTGTTATGCAAATAGCAAAAGAACATAATTTATTTGTTATTGAAGATAATGCCCAAGCTATAGGTGCAAATTATACCTATAGCAATGGTAATAAAGTTAAGGCAGGAACTATAGGGCATGTTGGAGCAACATCGTTTTTTCCATCAAAAAATTTAGGATGTTATGGCGATGGTGGTGCTATTTTTACCAATAATGATGATTTAGCACACACCATTAGAGGCATAGTTAACCATGGTATGTATGAGCGTTACCATCACGATGTTGTAGGTGTAAATTCTAGATTAGATAGCATTCAAGCAGCTGTTTTAGATGCTAAATTACCAAAGCTTGATAGCTATAACAAAGCAAGACAAACTGCTGCAAAAAAATATAATGAAGCTTTTAAAGATATTGAAACCATTATTACACCTTCTATAACTGGTGGTTGTAGAGAAAATATTTGCAATACTTGCGATTGCCACGTATTTCATCAATATACCCTTAAAATAAAAGGCGGAAAAAGAGATGCTTTAGTAAAGCATTTAAATGAAAATGGTATACCATGCGGTGTATATTACCCAATACCATTACATAAGCAAAAAGCTTATGCAGATGCGCGTTATAATGAAGCTGATTTTACAGTAACAAATCAACTAGTTAAAGAGGTAATTTCATTGCCAATGCATACAGAGCTAGATGATGAGCAAATAGAACATATTACATCAACCGTTATAAAATTTGTCAATGGATAAAATACTAGTTACAGGAGGTTTAGGCTTTATTGGATCTCATACCGTAGTAGAATTACAAGAAGCAGGTTATGAAGTTGTTATTATTGATGACTTATCAAACTCTTCAGAAAAAGTATTAGATGGTATAACTGCCATTACTGGAAAAACACCAATTTTTGAAAAGATTGATTTAAAAGAAAAAACCGATGTTGAGGCGTTTTTTAAAAAGCACAACAACGTTAAAGGTGTTATTCACTTTGCAGCAAGTAAAGCTGTAGGCGAGAGTGTAAATGAGCCATTATTATATTATGAAAACAATATTGGTACACTTGTTTACTTACTTAAAGAATTAAAAAAATTACCTGAGGCTAGTTTTATTTTTAGCTCATCATGTACTGTTTATGGGCAAGCTGATGAATTGCCAATTACAGAAAGTGCACCAGTAAAACAGGCAGAATCTCCGTATGGAAATACCAAGCAAATTGGTGAAGAAATTATTAGAGATACGTGTAAAGTAGTACCAACACTAAAAGCCATTGCATTACGTTATTTTAACCCTATTGGGGCGCATGCGTCTACTGAAATAGGAGAACTTCCAATTGGTGTGCCGCAAAATTTAGTGCCTTTTATAACACAAACAGCTATTGGTATTAGAGAACAATTATCTGTTTTTGGTGATGATTATCCAACGCCAGATGGCACTTGTATTAGAGATTATATTCATGTAGTAGATTTGGCAAAAGCACACGTTGTAGCTCTTGAAAGATTGCTTAGCAATAAAAACAAAGCTGCTTACGAAACATTTAATTTAGGAACTGGTAAAGGAAGCTCTGTTTTAGAAGTTGTTAATGCTTTTGAACGCGTATCAGGTGAAAAATTAAACTATAAAATTGTAGGAAGAAGAGAAGGTGATATAATATCGGCTTATGCTGATACTAATAAAGCTAAAAATGAATTAGGCTGGGAAACCAAATTATCACTTGATGATGCTATGCTTTCAGCTTGGAAATGGGAACAAAAAGTAAGAGGAAAGTAAGAAGAGTATAAATATTAAATAAAAAAAACCGATTAGAATGTTAATCGGTTTTTTTTATGTTTTGAGGTTTCTTTTTAAAAAGTGTTACAAAAACCAGTATAATCATGCCCGTAGTTACTGAAACATCGGCAAGATTAAAAATACCAGTTCTTAAAGTATCCGTTAATTTTACGTACCAAAAATCGGTAACGCTTCCGTACATAAATCTATCATAAACATTAGCAATACCACCACCAATAATACTTGAAAAAGCAAACAAAGACCAATTGTCTAGGCTTTTATCTTTAAAAATGTAGCGTAATACAAAACCTAAAACTACAATAGGTAAAATTAAAAGTAAAATAATACGCATGGGTTCATTTAAATCGCTTCCCATGCCTAAAAAAGCACCTGTATTTTCAACATTATGTAATGAAAAATAATTGCCAATTATAGATGATTGGCTACCCGGTTCTACATTAGCTCTCACCCAAATTTTTGAAACCTGATCAAGTGCAATGGTAGCTATAATGGTTATTATTATAAAAAGTGAACGACGAGACATTTTCATTTATAAAGTACCTTCAAAAGTTGCTGAAACAGTTTCTGATGTTCTGTTAATTTTCTTAACCAAACCTTGTAAAACTTTACCTGGGCCAACTTCGGTAAAATGTGTTGCTCCATCGGCAATCATTTGTTGTACAGATTGTGTCCAGCGTACTGGTGCTGTAAGTTGAGAAATTAAGTTTGTTTTTATTTCAGACGCATCAACAACCGCATTAGCCGTTACATTTTGATATATTGGGCAGTTAGGTTTACTAAACGTAGTATTCTCAATTGCAGCTGCTAATTCCTCGCGTGCTGGTTCCATTAAAGGCGAGTGGAACGCTCCTCCAACAGGTAGTACTAAAGCTCTTCGGGCGCCTTCTTCTTTTAAAGTTTCGCATGCTTTGTTAATAGCTTCAACTTCACCTGAAATAACTAACTGGCCAGGGCAATTGTAATTAGCGGCAACCACAACACCGCTGGTAGTAGCGCACACTTTTTCAACAATATCATCATCTAAACCTAAAACGGCAGCCATGGTGCTTGGTGTTATTTCACAAGCTTTTTGCATGGCCATGGCACGTTGTGAAACTAGTTTTAATCCGTCTTCAAAATTTAAAGTACCATTAGCAACTAAAGCAGAAAATTCACCTAAAGAATGCCCTGCAACCATATCTGGTTTAAAACTATCTCCTAGGGTTTTAGCTAAAATAACAGAGTGTAAAAATATAGCAGGTTGTGTAACTTTTGTTTGTTTTAAGTCTTCAGCAGAACCTTCAAACATAATATCTGTGATATTAAAACCTAAAATATCATTAGCTTTTTCAAATAATTCTTGTGCAATGGCAGAGTTTTCATAAAGGTCTAAACCCATGCCTGTAAATTGGGCGCCTTGCCCAGGGAATATGTAAGCGTTCATTTGTTTCTTTTTTTGTGCTGCAAAAATAGCAATATTATTAGTTTTTAAGTAACTATACAGGTAGTATTGCTTTTTACTTGCTAATAACGGTTATAGTTTCTTTTGAATTGCCATTATAGGTAATATCAATGGTAGCCTTATTGTTTTTGCTTTTTGATGTGCTTTTTACGTTAATTTCAAAAGTTGTATTGGCATCAACAAGGGTGAAATTTAAATTATTTATTATTCTGAAGCTATTAGTTGGATCTGTTAGTTTAATGTTACTAATAAAACTACCCGTATTACCACCTTCATTTTTAATTTTAATAGATGAAGTTGATTCTTTAGAAATAACTACTTTTTTAGGAGCTTTAAAGTAAGATGTTTTTAAGGTGAAACCTTCGGGAGTGTCTTCATTATAAACCTCCATGTTATGTTGTCTTCCACCACCTCTTGTTGGCGAACCAGCGGCAACATAAATACCATTTCCAGATAGAATAGCTTGTGTGCCGTGTCTTGGGTAATGCATATTAGCTTTGTTTACCCATTGCTTTGTTTGTGGGTTGTATGCTTCAACAATATTATAGGCGGGCCCATGTTTTTCGCCTTCGCCACCCATTACAAAAAGTTCATTATTTAAAACTGTAACACCAGGTGCAGCGCGAGGTGTGGGGATGTTATCTTTTAAAACCGACCATTTTTTTGTTGAAAAATCATAAACATCAACAACACTAACTAAAGGTGCAAAAACACCACCTTTACCACCAGATTGCCTTCCTGCAACAGCATAAAGTTTATTGTGTATTACTGCCGCACTGAAATGATCTCTGGCTTGCGAAGCGTTTTCAAGAACTTTCCAAGTGTTTTTTGCAGGATCATACTCATCAAACCAATTAACAAAACCGCCATCATGCCCAATTGTGTTACCTCCAACTAGGTAAAATTTATTGTTGTAAACAACTAATCCGGCACCGCCACGTCTTCTGTTTTCAGGAATTTCGGGGCCTTGAATCCAGGTGTCTGTTGGTGGGTGGTATAGCCAAACGTTGTCTTCAGGAATTTCACGCGGAAACGTATTGGTTTTAAAAGCGCCAATTACCCAAATAAACCCTTTATAAAATGTTGCTTGAAAATGATTAAATTGTTTTGGTGCTTTGTTTTGCGCCACTTGCCATGTGTTGCTTTTATAATCATAGACATCTAACTTTTGCGCAGATTCTCTACCTCCAAACATGTAAAACTTATCGCCTGCTTGAACAAAAGAACATTCATGGCGTGCGGTATAATTTTCGGCTTCGTTTTTATCAATCCATTGGTCTTTTATTTGTGCATTTGTAGCGCACGATAAGGTTAAAAGCGTTAAACAACAAAATAAGGCGTGTTTCATAATTTATTTTCTTGTGTAGGTAATAAATGAGAATTCGTGTTTATGGTTATCGTCTTTTTTATGAAACGTATTGCTTGTTTCTTTCCAAATATTTGTGTCAATTTCAGGAAAAAAAGCATCGGCTTCAAAAGTTTCATGTACTCTTGTAAGTTCAATTTTATCAGCAATATTCATAGCTTGTTCATAAATTTGTCCGCCACCAATAATAAACGGTTGCGCATCGGTTTTACAAGCTTCAATGGCTGCTTCTAAACTATTAACAGTGATAACGCCTTCAGGTACCTTGTAGTTTTGTTGCCTAGTAATAACAACATGAGTTCTATTAGGCAAGGGTTTTGGGAAACTTTCAAAAGTTTTGCGTCCCATAATAATATGATGCCCGTTGGTAAGAGTTTTAAAGCGTTTTAAATCATTACTTAAATGCCAAATAAGCTTGTTATCTTTGCCAATAGCATTGTTTTCGGCAGCAGCAACAATTATAGTTAGCTCTTGTGTTTTTTTGTTGTTTAATTGTTCATTATAAACTTCACTTTTGGCAATGTGTGGTGCTTCTTTTTTTAATTCAGTTTTAATTTTTTCAATTCTATTTTTTTGAAGCGCTACTAGCTTGTCTAATTGTTTTTGTTCCCAAGCTTTACCCATAAATTTATGGGTTACAAAAACATTAAAAATATGATATAATAAAAAGAATAGCCATAATAAAATGGCAAATACAAACCACTCAATTTCAGCAATTTTAAAATTCTTACCAATACCTAAAACGGTGTTTGCTAATATTAAAAATAAGGCGCCTATTAAAAACACAACAAAATGAGCATATAAACGTTTTTTTTGTTTAATGCGTTTTTGGGCATTTTGTATTAGCTCTAGTTGTTCTTTATCTATTTGAGGAACGTTTTTCTTTTTTCCAAACATATATTAAAAAATATGAAATGTAAAGTTACTATTTTAAATGAATACTTTATTAGTTTTATAGAATTTGCCTTTGAGTTTTGGTTTTGTTTTGGTGTGAACTTTCTGAAAATCAGTGTTAAAACAGGGGTTTTTGTGTTGCAAAAAGTGTATTTTTTAATTGCTTTTTTTTGTTAGTTTAAAATATTGTTAAGCTATATTATTAAATTGATAATTCTTTAGTGTTTAAAGGGTTATTTACTAACCTGTAGGAATTAGTTTTATAAATTTGCTTAATAAACAACACGCAAAAATTTTAAATTATGGCTATTAAAAAACAATATTTGAAAAGTAAACCAATTTGCAAAGTTACTTTTTCTATTGAAGCTGAAGCGGCTAAAAATGTTTCTGTAGTAGGAAGTTTTAATGAATGGAATGCTAAAAAAGCACCTTTAAAAAAATTAAAAAATGGTACTTTTAAAGGTACTGTAGATTTAGATAAAGACCACTCATATGAATTTAAGTATTTAGTAGATGGTGAGTACATTAATGATACGGCTGCCGATGCTTATGCTTGGAATGATTTTGCTAATGCTGAAAATAGCGTGGTAAACGTATAAATTAGTTAAATTAAAGATATAAAAACAAAGGCGCTTCAAAAAATAAGTTGAAGCGCCTTTGTTTTGTTCTTAATGTAGGTTTGTACTATCTATTTCTTAATAAACCTTTTTACGCCTGTTTTTCCATCAAAATTTAATTTGATAAAATACATACCACTACTTAAAGTAGATACGTTAATTTGTTTACTGTCTGTAGTGCCATTTGTTATAGTTTTTCCAGACATATCAATAATACTATAATTGTATTTATTATTTAAAACAGGTAAATCTAAATTAATTTGGTTGGCAACAGGGTTGGGGTAAAGTTTAATTTCTGAGCTAACATCATTAACATCTTCAATGCCTAAAACATCACTAACAGTGGCTTCATACATACCGTTACCGTGTGTGCCTATTAATAAATGATTATCAGAAGGTCTATATGCTAAAGAACTTACTACTGCAAAACCAATTTGATTTGGAGCTTCTCTCACCCAATCAATGCTAGTAGGATCTGTAGTACTGTATAAACCTCTTGCTGTACCAACAAAATAGAGTGTTTGTCCTGCAACCTCAGTAATGGCTGCTGAACGTATTGAATGTGATGAAAGATTACGCTCTACAAGTGTCCAGTTTGGTGATGCAGATGTGGCATTTGTTGTTAAGTAAATACTGTTTATACCATAGTTTGAGTACGTGGCTAAAACAATATCGTTATTAGTGGGGTGAATAGCTAAACCAGATACAATTGATGGAAATGTTGTGCTAGCTGTTGGTGGTGTAATATCTACCGCTGAAGATATGTTTGTTGCATTTTGCGGATCATTTAACCTGTAAATATGTCCACTATCGCCACCCATTAATAAATAACTTGAAGCAGGGTTATATGTGCCACGAGTAGTTGAGAAAATTTCAAACTGATCATTGTGCCCAAAAGCAGCAGTTGTATTACCTAAATCTGTCCAGTTATCTTGGGTTACATTTGTAGCATCGGTAGTTCTTAATAATTTATCTAATGAAGCAAAGTATAAGGCGTTGTTGTTATCAGGGTCTAAATGAAAATAAGTAACAAATTGGCTGTCATAAGGAGTGCCAGGGGCAGATTCCGGGGTTATTTCAACATATGTGCCACAATTACGATACGTTACACCATTTTGAAGGCTAATGAAAAAACCAATTCCTGAGTTACAATTGGTGTCTCTTGATATTGCTGTTGAAGCACCATCTCCATTAGCAATATTAAGTTGTTCAGTTAAATTAGGAAGCGATATGAAGGTTCCACCAAGTACACAACCATTGTCTTGAGCCCCGCCAATAACAAAATCAGAACCGTTTCCAGGATCAATATCTACATGATAAAACTGAAATGTTTGATAGTTGTTATTTAAACTAGTCCACGATATTGTGTTAGCTGTTATATCATTTGTAACATGCACGCCACCATCTGTTCCAGAAAAAAGAACATTATTATTAAACGGATTAAAAACTAAAGCGTGTATATCTGGGTGATGATTACTGTAAGATGTATATCCTGAAGAGCTTGCGTAACCACCAATTCTTGAAAACATGGCATCAGTAGTAATGTTTTCAATTTTGTAAGCATTTGTGCCGCCAATTACAACAAAGTTCTCATTATCAGGTTTAACGTTTACAACCAAATCATACCCATCTTGAGCAGCAAAAGGATCATTCCCTTCAGAGCAACCTGCTTCATCAGGTAATTTACTAGAATAATTGGTCCAGTTTGTGGTACTTTGATTCCACATCCATAAATCAGCTTCTTGTAAAGGAGTTGGGTCATTACAATCTATACTATTTCCGTTAACAAATAACGTATATAATTTATTTTCGTTAGAAGGCGCTAGTGCTAAAACAACTCTTCCTTCAGGAGTAAAATCGGCGCTAATACCATCGTCATTAATTCTAGTCCATGACCCTACACCTGTGGGAGAGGTCCAAATACCTTCTGTAGCTGTATCATGTATGCCAGAAAAAGCAGCGTAACACCTTCCTGAGGTTGTTATAACAATATCGGTAGCTTGTCCTGTTGAGCTTGGGTTACCGTCAATTTCAGTAGTCCAGCTAGATCCATCAAATCTAGCAATTAAACCTATTGAAGCAGCATATAAATGCCCAGTTAAAGGATGTACAGCTAAACTATAAGTAACATCAAAATCAGAATCAAAGCTTTCATAGTTACTGTCAGTTGAGGGCATTTGTACCCATGTAACACCACCATTTATGGATTGCCAAATACCTTGACCAAAAAAATAGGCTCCAGATGTTTGTTGAGCACTTGAACTTGCAGAATTGCCCAAACCTTCACCTGTAGCATAATACCAAACATTCTCAAAACCAGCTCTAGGGTCTTGAGCAATGGCAGTTACATTATGTATTTCGTCATTTGGTGAAACTTTAGTCCAATTAGCGCCGCCATCGGTAGTTCTAAAAACACCACCGCTTACACCGCCAGCAATTATTGTATTACCAGTGTTATCACTTTTGTCAACCACCAAAGCTCGGGTTCTTCCACCCATATTGCTTGGGCCACGACTAATGTAGGCTGCTTGTGGAACTTTTGCAGTTAAATTTATATTAGCTCTTAGTTTAGCGTTTTTGGCTTGTTTAAATTCACGTTTTTTATCGTTTTTTGAAATTATACCAGTGTTGGGGTTTACCTGTCTGTAGTATTCATATAAATTTCTAGCTTCATTATACAAAGCACGCTCTTCAGGTGTTTTTTTCTTCCCTTTTTTTGTAGGGTTAATGTTTTTTCTTTCAACCTTCACGATTTTTTGGTTGTCGTTGTTTGAAACACTAACAATACAAAAAGCAATAATTGCAAAGAGCGCTAAGGAAGCTAAGAGTAATTTTTTTTTCATAATAAAACAGGTGGGTTTTTAGTTTACACAGCCACGGTACCTTTTATGTGCGGATGCGGATCATAATTTAATAGCGTAAAATCTTCAAATTTAAAATTGAAAATATCTTTAATATCTGGATTTAAAACCATTTTTGGAAGTGGTTTTGGGTCTCTTGATAATTGAAGTTCTAGCTGCTCCATATGGTTGCTGTAAATATGAGCGTCGCCAAAAGTGTGTATAAAATCTCCTGGTTGGTAGCCACAAACCTGTGCCATCATCATAGTAAATAGAGCGTAAGACGCAATATTAAACGGAACACCTAAGAAAATATCGGCACTTCGTTGATATAATTGACATGATAGTTTACCATTAGCTACATAAAATTGAAAAAAAGCATGACACGGAGGTAAAGCGGCTTTACCATTGGCAACATTTTCAGAGAATGATTTTGAAGTATCGGGCAAAACCGAAGGATTCCAAGCAGAAACCAACATTCTTCTACTGTTAGGGTTGTTTTTTAGCGTTTCAATAACGTCTTTAATTTGGTCTATTTCATCACTATTCCAATTGCGCCATTGGTGCCCATATACAGGCCCTAAATTACCATTTTCATCAGCCCATTCATTCCAAATTCTAACACCGTTATCTGTTAAATATTTAATATTAGTATCACCTTTTAAAAACCAAAGTAACTCATAAATTATAGATTTTAAGTGTAGTTTTTTTGTTGTAACCATTGGAAAACCTTCACTTAAATTAAAGCGCATTTGATAACCAAAAACACTTTTAGTACCAGTACCTGTACGGTCTCCTTTTTCGTTTCCATTTTCTAAAACATGCTTAACTAAGTCGTGATATTGCTTCATAAAATCATTATTATCTTCTTCTGAAATAAAAATATAAAAAACCTCAAACAAAAGGTTGTTTTAATGTGATAAAGTTGTTAATTGTTTGTTTATGTTTTGATTAGCCTATAATCATACCAGCAATTGTAGCCGAAACTAATGATGCTATAGTGCCGCCAATTAAGGCTTTAATGCCAAATTGTGATAGCACTTTACGTTGCCCAGGAGCTAATGAGCCAATACCTCCAATTTGAATACCAATAGACGCAAAATTTGCAAAACCACAAAGCATGTAAGTGGCCATAATTATAGATTTTTCATAATTAAGGTGAATGGTGTTTGATGCATTTTTTAAATCGGATAGTTGGATGTAACCTATAAATTCGCTGGCAGCTAATTTTATGCCAAGTAATTGCCCCATAAGTGCCATGTCTTCGCTTGCTACACCTATTAACCACATTAAAGGCGCAAAGGCATAACCAAGAATTAATTCTAGCGAAAGACTTTGGTAAGCAGTATTTTTGGCAATCCAATTATTGATGTTTGAAACATCGCCAACCCACCCTAAAATACCGTTAAACATGGCTATAAAAGCTACAAAAACCAAAAGCATTGCCCCAACATTTACGGCTAGTTTTAAACCTTCGGTAGTACCATTGGCAATAGCATCTAAAAAGTTAGCTCCTATTTTTTCTTGAGAAACTTTTACATCGGTATTAATATCGTCGGTTTGAGGAAAGAGTATTTTTGAAATAACGATAGCGCCAGGTGCAGCCATTACAGAAGCGGCTAATAAATGTTTTGCATAAAATAACCTAAGCTCAGGGTCATCACCTCCTAAAAAGCCAATGTATGCAGCTAATACTGCGCCAGCAACGGTTGCCATACCACCAATCATAACTAAAAGCATTTCAGATTTGTTCATTTTTTCTAAATAGGCTTTTATTAATAGCGGCGCTTCGGTTTGACCTAAAAAAATGTTTCCGGCAACACTTAAACTTTCGGCACCTGAAATTTTTAAGGCTTTTGAAAGTAACCATGCCATTGCTTTTACTACTTTTTGAATAATACCTAAGTAGAATAGAACAGAGGTTAATGCCGAAAAGAATATGATGGTTGGTAAAACTTGAAATGCGAAGATGAAGCCAAAAGTATCCATGTCTACCACTAAACCTTCAAATAAAAACTTACTACCAGCACGGGTAAAATCTAGTACGCTTACAAAAAGGCTTCCTATGAATTCAAAAATAGCTTTTACAAAATCTATTTTTAGAACGCCTATAGCAATGAGTAGCTGAAAAGCTAAGCCAATACCAACAATTTTCCAATCTATAGCTTTGCGATTGCTGCTAAACAGAAATGCAATAAAAACAAGAGAAATCATGCCTAAAACACCACGCCATAGGCTGTTGAACGAAAAGCCCTGACTGGCTATTATTGTGGTTTCAGGTTCATGATTGTTTGTTAATATTGTGCTAGCTGCCGTATCATTAACATTGATTTCTAATGTTTCAGCAGTATTTTCTGAAAATAGCTCTTTTTCTGTGTTTTGGGCAAAAGTTGTAGTAGAAAAAGCCAACAAAACGGCTGTGAAAAACAGAAAAAGTTGTTTCATAATTAATTATTTTCGTTTTGAAATTTCATCTCTAATATGTGCCGCTTTTTCATAGTCTTCATTTGAAACAGCTTCGTCTAAGAGGTTTTGAAGTTCTTGTAGTGTTTTGTTTGCGTAATTTTGTTGTTGTGTGTTGGTAGTTTCTAATTCATCAGCAACTAAATCGTCACCTAAAATATCTTCAATATTAGTATCGTCTTCGGTTTCTTTTTCTGGGTTTACTTTAAGGTAAATACCAGCTTTATCTAAAATGTTTTTGTATGTAAAAATAGGAGCTTCAAAACGTAGTGCTAATGCAATAGCATCACTAGTTCTGGCATCAATAATTTCTTCAATTTTATCGCGTTCACAAATTAAACTTGAATAAAAAACACCATCAACTAGTTTGTGAATTATAACTTGTTTAACAACAATGTCAAACCTATCGGCAAAATTTTTAAATAAATCATGGGTTAAAGGTCTTGGAGGCCTAATTTCTTTTTCTAGAGCAATGGCAATAGATTGGGCTTCAAAAGCACCAATAACTATTGGTAGTTTTCGTTCACCATCAACTTCATTCAATATAAGTGCATAAGCACCATTTTGGGTTTGACTATAAGAAATTCCCTTAATATTTAATCTTACTAGGCTCATAATTTATAAAAAACGCAAAGAACTGTTTAAATTCGGAATTTACCAACTGCCTAAGGCAGATTATTGGAAATTATGCCAAAAATAAACAGTTCTTTTAGCTTACAATTTATAAAAAATAATTTATTGTTGAGCCTTAAAAGCTTTTAATTTTTCAATTAGTTGCGGCACTACAGTGAAGGCATCACCAACAACGCCGTAGTCGGCAGCTTTAAAGAAAGGAGCTTCAGCATCTGTATTAATTACTACTTTTACTTTAGAAGCGTTAACGCCTGCTAAATGTTGAATAGCACCAGAAATACCAATAGCAATATAAAGGTTAGAGGCTACGGGTTTTCCGGTTTGCCCAACGTGTTCACTGTGAGGTCTCCAGCCTAAATCTGACACGGGTTTAGAGCAGGCAGTTGCAGCGCCTAAAACATCGGCTAACTCTTCTATCATGCCCCAGTTTTCAGGTCCTTTTAATCCGCGTCCACCAGATACTACAACATCAGCATCTGCAATGGTTACTTTATCGGTAGCTTTATCAACAGCTTCAACTGTTACAGTTGAAGCTTCAATTGCTGGCGAAAAATCTTCAGAAGTTGCACTAGCACTATTTTCAACTAAGCCAAAAGCATTGTTTGATACACCAATAATTTTAACGTTGGTGTTAATTTGAGTTACTTCAAACGCTTTATTGGTAAACGCATTTCTTTTTACAGTAAAAGGTGCTGTGTTACTTGGAGCTTCAATAACATTTGATGCGTAACCAGCATTTAAACTAACAGCTAAAAGCGGAGCTAGATATTTACTATCTGCACTAGAGCTAACAATTACTACCTGCGCATTTTCTTTTTCAGCAGCTTGTTTTACTACGTTAGCGTAAACTTTGGCGCTAAAACTGTTTAAATCGTTATTATTTACAGTTAAAACTTTATTAACACCATAATTACCAAGCTCATTTGTATTGCTAGCATTTATAGCTAAAGCAGTAACAGTAGTGCCTAATTGGTCTGCTACGGCTTTGGCGTATGAGGCTACTTCAAAAGCCCCTTTTTTTAAGTTTCCTTGATCTGATTCTGTATATACTAAAACTGACATATTTTTTTTGTTTTGTAACCCTAAACTTGTTTCAGGGCTTCATTAAACTTTAAGTTTATTTGAAAAGATTCCAAACTAAATTTGGGATGATTTATTTTCAATTAAATAACTTTAGCTTCGTTGTGAAGTAAGCTAATTAGTTCGTCTAAATTATCTTCTGCAACTAATTTTACAGCACCTTTAGGCGCTGGTTTTTCAAATGATACAGAAGTAGTTTGGTCAGTGGTTTCTACACCATCAACAACGGTTAGCGGTTTTTGGCGTGCCATCATAATACCTCGCATGTTTGGTATGCGTAAATCACTTTCTTCAACCAAACCTTTTTGGCCTCCAACAACTAAAGGTAAACTTGTAGCAACAGTTTCTTTACCACCATCAATTTCTCTGGTAGCTTTGGCAGTGGTGCCATCAACATCTAAACCAATACAGTTGTTCACAAAATTAGCATCTAATAAAGCTGCTAACATACCAGGTACCATACCACCATTGTAGTCAATAGATTCTCTTCCTGCAATAATCAGGTCGTAACCACCATCGGTAGCTACTTTTGCAAGTTGTTTAGCTACAGAAAAACCATCGGTAGCAGCCGCGTTTACTCTAATGGCAGCATCGGCACCTATAGCTAAAGCTTTTCTTAAAGTAGGCTCAGTTTCAGCGCCCCCAACATTAACAACCGTTACTTTTGCTCCTTGTTTTTCTTTAAACCACATGGCTCTTGTAAGGCCAAATTCGTCATTCGGGTTTATAACAAATTGTACACCATTGGTGTCAAATTTTGTATTGTTCTCACTAAAGTTTATTTTTGAAGTCGTGTCTGGAACATGACTTATGCATACTAAAATATTCATATCATATAGTTTATAAAAGATATTTTTAACGGTTACGAATTTAGGTATTTATTTTCAAAAATACTATGCGCGCATAATAAATTTTAACAAAAATTGATGAAAAGCTTATAAAAAGGGTTGATTATTTGTGAATTTACAACACAATAACACCATATTTTAAAGATGAATAAAAAAAATAAACCACATAATAGTGGCAATTTTTAATAATAATAACCCTTTTAGTGTAAAATTATTAATTTTTAAAAGCACGCAACTTTAGTGTTTATTTTTATAGGAATTTGTTAGCAATAATTACTATTTTTGCTTTTTGAATAAAACAATTTAAATGAAGACAATTCAATTTAGAGAGGCTGTTTGTGAAGCCATGAGTGAAGAAATGCGCAGAGACGAAAGCGTATACTTAATGGGTGAAGAAGTAGCAGAGTATAACGGAGCGTATAAAGCTTCTAAGGGTATGTTAGATGAATTTGGGCCAAAACGTGTTATAGATACACCAATTGCTGAGCTTGGTTTTGCAGGTATTGCAGTAGGTTCTACCATGACAGGTAATAGACCCATTGTGGAGTACATGACTTTTAACTTTTCTCTTGTTGGTATTGACCAAATTATAAATAATGCCGCTAAAATTAGGCAAATGTCTGGTGGGCAATTTAAATGTCCAATTGTATTTAGAGGGCCAACAGCATCTGCAGGTCAGTTAGGAGCTACACACTCGCAAGCTTTTGAAAACTGGTTTGCAAATACACCGGGTTTAAAAGTTGTAGTACCTTCAAACCCAGCCGATGCTAAAGGATTATTAAAATCTGCTATCCGTGATGATGACCCCGTTATTTTTATGGAAAGTGAGCAAATGTATGGTGATAAAGGTGAAGTGCCAGAAGGTGAATACCTTATTCCTATTGGTGTGGCAGACATAAAAAGAAAAGGAGACGATGTTACTATAGTATCTTTTGGGAAAATTATAAAAGAAGCCTACAAAGCTGCCGATGAATTAGCAAAAGAAGGTATTTCTTGCGAAATTATAGATTTGCGTACTGTGCGCCCAATGGATAGAAAAACTATTATAGAATCGGTTAAAAAAACAAACCGTTTAGTAGTTTTAGAAGAAGCATGGCCTTTTGGAAGTGTTGCTACCGAAATTACATATACAGTACAAGCCGAAGCTTTTGATTATTTAGATGCTCCGGTAGTAAAATTAAATACAGCCGATACACCAGCACCTTATTCTCCAGTTTTATTAGCTGAGTGGTTACCAAACCATGAAGATGTAATTAAAGCTGTAAAAAAGGTACTTTACAAATAAAATAAAACTTTTTACGTTATATAAACTTCATTAGCATGATTGTTGATGAAGTTTTTTTGTATTATGAATATAAGATTTTTTGCCCCTTTTCTATTTGTAGCTATTACAAATGTTGTGTTATCTCAAACAAAAGTAAGTGGTTATGTGTTTGATGAAAACAACCAACCAATACCCTTTGCTAACGTAATTTTTCAAGGTTCTACAGAAGGAACTATTACCAATGAAGATGGTAAGTTTTATTTAGAATCTGATGAAACTTGGCAACAACTAACACTGTCTTTTATAGGTTATGAAACATTGGTTGTAACACTTCCTAAAAAAGTAAACTATAATTTAGAGTTTGTATTAAAAGAAGAAGCGGCTCAGTTAGATGCTGTTGTGTTAACAACCGGAAAGCAATCTAAAAAAAATAATCCTGCAATTGATATACTTCGTAAAATTTGGGAACACAAACGTAAAAACGGTTTAAAACAATTTAATCAATATGAATTTGATAAATACGAAAAAGTAGAGTTTGATATAAATACCATAGATAGTGCCTTAATAAATAGCCGTTTGTTTAAAGGCATGGAGTTTGTTTTTGATAAGGTTGACACCTCAAATGTAACAGGCAAAACCTATTTGCCTATGTTTATTAATGAAGCGGCATCACGCGTGTATGGTGATAATGTAATTAACAAAGAAAAAGCTGTTTTAAAGGGTAATAAAAACTCTGGTTTTAGTAACAATCAAATAATTATTGATTTTATTGATGATTTATACTCAGATTTTGATGTGTATGATAACTACCTGAAATTTTTTGATAAAAGTTTTGTAAGTCCGCTGTCAAAAACTGGTATTAACACCTACAATTATGTATTGGCAGATACCGCCTTTATTGATAACAAAATGTGTTTCAATATTGTTTATTACCCACGCCGAAAAAATGAATTAACCTTTAAAGGCGATTTTTGGGTGGCAGATACCACCTACGCCATTAAAGAAATTAACCTGCAAGCATCAAAAAGTGCCAATATAAATTGGGTAAAAGAAATTTATATAGAACAAGAATTTGAAGTGCTAAACGACTCATTGTTTCTTGTTAAGCGTGATTATATGATGTCTGATTTCGCCTTCAATAAAAAAGAAAAATCACGAGGGGTTTACGGTAAACGTACCACGCTTTATGATAACTATAAATTTGATATTCCGAAGGATAAAAAATTTTACGAAAGCGAAGTTTATAATTATAATGAAGATGTTTACAACCGTGATGATGCCTTTTGGGAGCAAAACAGACTAGAAGATTTAAACAAAGATGAAAAGGGTGTTTATAAAATGCTAGACACCTTAAAAACTGTAAAAAAGTTTAAACAACTATATAATTTAGGTAGCATTTTATCATCAGGTTATATTGAATTTAACACACTACCGTTAGATTATGGACCAATTTTTTCAACCTTTGGCTTTAACGAAGTAGAAGGTTTGCGTTTGCGCACCGGTGGGCGTACCTATTTTGGTAGAAATGATTTGTGGCGTTTAGAGGGCTTTTTGGCATACGGTTTTAAAGATGATAAATTTAAATATGGTATTTCGGGTAAATGGCTATTAGATAAAAAAAGCCGACTCATAATTTCTGGTGGCAATAGGCGCGATGTTGAGCAAATAGGCGCTAGTTTAACCACAAGTACCGATGTTTTAGGCAGAAGTTTAGCGTCATCGGCAGTTGTTGGTACAGGTTCAAATGATAAATTAACATCAATTAACTTAACAAGTTTTGCTATTGAAGCAGAACCTTGGCGTAATCTTATTTTTAGAATTGGTGCTAACTACAGAACGCTAGAATCTGCATCACCAACCTTTAGTTTAGATTACAATACACCTAACGGCATTGCTTCTGAAATTAAACAGTTTGAAACATCGGCTTCATTATTTTATTTCCCCGGTAGAAAAACAACAGGTTTTGGTGTTGAAAGACGTGATGCTAATGATGATTACTTACGTATTTTTGCCCAAGTTAGTCGCGGTGATAAAACTATTTTTAATAGTGATTTTGATTATACCAAAGTACAATTTTCTTATGTGCAACCATGGCAGTTAGGAGGTTTTGGTAGGCTAACAACTTCTATTGAAGCAGGTAAAACTTTTGGCGAAGTACCACTTGGTTTGTTAAGTGTTATTCCTGGTAATCAATCTTATTTTTCAATTTACAATACCTTTTCACAACTAGATTTTTACGAGTTTGTGTCTGATACGTATTCATCATTTCATGTTGAACATAATTTTAATGGACGTTTGTTTTCTAGAATTCCATTTTTACGAAAACTAAATTTACGTGAAATTGTTAGCGTACGCGGTGTTTGGGGAGAATTATCAGATGAAAATAAAGCGCTTAGTAATGTACCAAGTAATCCTGCAAATTTACAGTTAATAGCGCCTACCGATACGTTGTATTATGAATATGGTTTTGGTATTGGTAATATTTTTAAGGTATTCCGTATAGATTTTAATTTTAGAGGTAATTACCTTGATAACCCTGATGTTAGAAAATTTGGTGTAACGGGTACGTTTGGTTTTTATTTTTAATAAAATAGAAAAGGCTACCGTTTTAAGGTAGCCTTTGTTTTATAGGGAAAACTACTAGATTGTTTTTATTTATTACGAAGCTTTTTATACCCAAAAGCTGCAGCTCCAAGAACCAATATACCTAAACCACCATCTAAAGGAGCTGAAGGTGTTTTTTTATTTGTGTTACCTTTTTGTTTGTCGTTACCTTGGTTGCCAGTGTTTTCTCCATGATCACCTTTATTGGAACCTGTTGTTGTTCCATCGGCATTGCCTTTACCATTATTTCCTTTGTTATCTTTTTTTGCATAAATATTTGTTGAAAAAGTTAGTGCAATAACAACCATTAATGATGTTAAGATTTTTGAAACTGAGTAGTTTTTTGTTTTCATAATGTAAAAATTTATAAAATAAATGTATACAATTTGCGTGTAGGAAAATCTTTTTATCGATAAACGACATTAAAATTTGATATGCTGTTTATTGTTAATCAGTGTGTTAGGTTTTTTTGAATTGATTTAATAAACTTCAACTCATTGCTATTAGCCATTCCGTTTGGGTTACAGCCTAATTTGCCTTCTGGAATTTCAATGCCTAATGCAGCATAATGTTTTATCCAACCGTCATGAAACGCATTTGTTTTTGGGTTTTTAAACGTCATTGGTTCTAGTTTAAAAATACTATCTGTTTTATATATTTCATAAATATATTCTGAACAATAAACACCTTCATCTTCTAAAATATAAGTTGTATTGTATGGCGTTCCAATTAATTTTTTTGCCTGTTTTAAAGCAATTTCTATTTGTGTGTTAGTTGCATTTTTAATACGGTATACATCAACGGTATAATTGGTTTCTTTTGTTTTGCAAAATTTATTAAGAGGTTCTTTTATTACACCTTTTTTACTATCGGCATGATAAACATACACAGTGTTATTTTCAACTTCGCATACGCCCATGTGTGCGTAATTACTTCTTTTAGATGTTTGTGTAACATCGTTTATTGCTTCAGATAATTCACTATTACTAATACCTCTAAAAACAATATCGCCATTTTTGATGTTTGATGAATTACAACCAAAAAATAATGCAAGTGTAAGTACGTAAACTGTAAATTTTAAGTGTTTCAATTTTAATAGTTTTAAATAGCAAATAAACAACATAGATATTAAACATACGCATTTTTATAAGCCTGCTTCACCATACTCTTAACCACCACTCTATGAAACGGTGCTACAATAGCCATATAAACCTTCCCAAAGGTATTTTTGTATTCTACTAAAGTGGTTACTTTAATGTTAAAACTGGGTTCTTTGGAATCGTAAACACTGACTCTAAAGTTAAGATGTTTATCATCTGCACCAAGCACAAGTTCATTATCAAGAATATCAAAAATTTTAAAAAAACCAGAATAGCTGCCAACTTTATAGTCTAAATTATAATCTTTTGGCATTTCTACTTTTAAACCAAAAGGTTTTACAAGCGTGTTGCGTAGTTTCATTAGTGTGCTAACCCACTTTGGGAATGTTCCAAAAATTAAGTGTGCTACCGTTTTTAAGTCATCTTTATGGTTGGTGGTAGAAAAGGTGTCTTTAAAATCAACTTGCTTTAAGGCGTTTTTAATGGCTTCGGTTTTCGGGGTATTTTCTTCTTTTACTTTCATAGCTTTAAAAATTAGGTCAAATATACTAATTCTAATTAAATTAGGTCAGGTGTACTAAATTATTATATTTGTGAAATGAAAAGGACTAAAGTTATAATTCTAGAAACAGCACTTAAACTATTTAATGATGAAGGTTTACCTAAAGTTACTCTAAGAACAATAGCTAATACAATGGGGATTAGTCAGGGAAACCTTAACTACCATTTTAAAAAACGGGATGAAATTATTGAAGACTTATATTTTCAGTTAGTTGCCAAAATTGATAAAACTATTAACAATAGCACAACAGCTAGAAATTCTTTAGAAGGTTTTTTAAACATTTCAAAAAGCATGTTGTTTTGTTTTTATGAGTACCGTTTTTTTTTATTAGACTTTGTGCAAATAATGAGAGAAAACTCAAAGATAAAGGCGCACTATGCAATGCTTTTAAAATTAAGAGAACAGCAATTTTTAGAATTATTAGAACAATTAAAAGCTGAAGAAATTATAAGAAAAGAACAGCTGCCAAATGAATATAGGAACCTTTACAAACGCGGACACATCCTTTCCGATTTTTGGATTGCTGCAGCCCAAACTCAAGGTAATGAAATAACTTTAGAATCCATAGATAGTTATTTTCAAATTATGGCTCAAGGTTTTTATCCTTATTTAACTGAAAAAGGAAGCGCTATTTATACAGCCTATATAAATGCCTAAATGAGTTTTAAGAAGTTTTGAAGCATTGGGTTTCTATTGTTTTTATTCCAAACCACAGATAGTGTTGTTTTTTGTTTCATTTTATCTAATTCAATAAACTGTAAATTTTCATTGTTGTTTGCAGCCAATGATTTGGGAACAATAGAAATACCAAAACCATTTTCAACCAACTTGTAGATAGAACCAGCGTGAATAGTATTATGTGATATTATAGGCAAGAACCCGCTATCGTCAAAAATCTGCATGACTTTTTCATAATACGAAGCACTGTATTTTGGGTCAAAAAGTATAAAAGATTCATTTTTGAAGGATTCCAAGTTTTTCAAAGATTTTGAACTTATTTTAAAAGACTTAGGTAACACCAAACAAAAATTTTCATTTAAAATAGGTTTTGTTTCTAAGTCTTTGGGCACACGCTCTAAGCGCACAAAACCCACATCTAAATCAAATGAAAGTAAATGTTTTATTTGTGTTTCATTATCAATTTCTTTCAAACTAAATACAATATTGGGGTGTTTTTCTTCAAAAGCAATTAATAAATTAGGTATTACACTTTGCATTGCAGAACCTACGTAGCCAAGTTTTAAATTGCCTATTTTACCATCATGCACTAATTTAGTATGGTGCAACGTGTAGTCTAAACTTTTTAAAGTTATAGAAAGTTCTTTTTTTAGGTATTCGCCTGCTTTAGTAAGTATTACTTTTCGGTTATGGCGTTCAAAAAGTATCACTCCCAAATCATCTTCCATTTGTTTTATTTGGCGGCTTAATCCAGGTTGCGAAATATATAAGCGTTCAGCAGCGCGCCTAAAGTGTAATTCTTCGGCAACAGCTAAAAAATATTTAAGATGTCTTAATTCTAATTGATTACTCACAGTTATCAAATAATAACAAAAATAGTCTTTTTAAGAATTAAAATAACAAATAACTTTGAAAGACTTAAAACAATAAGCATGACGTTTAAATACGGAATAGATACTTTAACAGTTGATAAAGTTTTAAAAATAGCCAACGGCAATTTAAAAGCAGAAATAACACCTGAAGCCAAAGAGAAAGTAAATGTTTGCAGAGCAAAAGTGGAATCTATGGCTAATAGTAATAAAGCAGTGTATGGTATAAATACGGGGTTTGGCCCACTTTGTGAAGTGCAAATAACACCCGAAGAAACTAAAACATTACAGAAAAATTTATTGCTAACACATGCAGTTGGTGTAGGTAAAGTTATAGATAAGCAATTGTCAAAAATTATGATGATTTGTAAGGTGCATGCGTTATGTCAAGGGTTTTCAGGTGTGCGTTTAAAATTAATTGAACGTATCATTTACTTCATAGAAAATAATTTGTTGCCAGTGGTTCCAGAACAGGGTTCAGTTGGGGCTTCAGGAGACTTAGCGCCATTATCACATTTGTTTTTACCTCTAATTGGTGAAGGTGAATTTTGGGTAGATAATCAAATAAAACCGGCAAATAATGTTTTAGTAGCACATGGTTTAAAGGCTATGGAATTACATGCAAAAGAAGGCCTTGGTTTAATTAACGGCACACAATTTATTTTAGCACATACTATTATTGGGTTAAAAAAAATGGAATATATACTTGATTTGGCCGATGTTGCTGGGGCTATGAGTATTGAAGGTTATCAAGGTAGTTTTTCGCCTTTTAGAGACGAATTACATAAAATTCGCCCATATAAAGGTACAATTGAGGTAGCTGAACGTATGTTTATGTTGCTGTATAAATCACAGAATGTAGATTCTCATGAAAATTGCGGAAGAGTGCAAGACCCTTATTCCATGCGCTGTATTCCTCAGGTACATGGCGCGTCAAGGAACGCTTTTTATCATTTAAGTGAATTAGCTGAAATTGAAATGAACTCAGTTACAGACAACCCTATTGTTTTGAGTGATACCAAAGCTATTTCTGGCGGTAATTTTCATGGGCAGCCTTTGGCAATGGCACTAGATTATTGTTCTGTGGCTGCTGCCGAATTGGGAAATATTGCAGACCGCCGTTGTTACTTGTTACTAGAAGGAAAGTATGGGTTGCCTAGATTGTTAACCACAGGTGGTGGCGGATTAAATTCAGGGTTCATGATTCCGCAATATACAACAGCTGCTTTGGTTACTGAAAATAAAAGTTTGTGTTTTCCGCCATCTGCAGATAGTGTACCAACTTCCTTAGGTCAAGAAGATCATGTGTCTATGGGAAGTATTTCTGGTAGAAAGTTCAACCAAATTTTAGAAAATTTAGAAAAGATTTTGGCTATAGAATTAATGTACGCTGCACAAGCTTTAGAATTTAGAAGGCCCAATACGTTCTCTGATATTATAGAGGAAAACTTTAAAATTATTAGAAGTAAAGTAACAAAACTTGAAGATGACAGGGCTTTAAAAGCAGACATTGATGCCATGATAAATTTAGTGAAGACTCAAGCATTTAATTTAAGATAGGTATGACATTTAAAGAACAGATATTACAAGGTATTCCAACCAATTTGCCACCAAAGCGAAACTACCCAGAAAGCGTTAATAGAGCGCCAAAACGAAAAGATATTTTAACTGTTGAAGAAAAGCAATTAGCAATAAAAAATGCATTACGTTACTTTCCTGAGCAATGGCATAAAGCACTAGCTAAAGAATTTGCCGAAGAATTAAATGCATATGGTAGAATCTATATGTATAGATTTAAGCCAGATTATAAAATATATGCAAGACCAATTTTTGCATATCCTTCTAACTGTTCGCAAGCAGCTGCTATTATGCTGATGATCCAGAATAATTTAGATCCAGCAGTTGCGCAACATCCGGAAGAACTAATTACTTACGGCGGCAATGGTGCTGTGTTTCAAAATTGGGCGCAGTATTTGTTGACCATGAAATATTTGGCAACCATGACTGAGGAACAAACATTGCATATGTATTCTGGTCATCCTATGGGGTTGTTTCCCTCATCTAAAAATGCACCCAGAGTGGTGGTAACTAATGGCATGATGATTCCTAATTATTCTAAACCCGATGATTGGGAAAAATTTAATGCACTTGGGGTTACGCAATACGGGCAAATGACTGCTGGTTCATTCATGTATATTGGTCCGCAAGGTATTGTACACGGTACTACGATTACAGTGATGAATGCCTTCAGAAAAATTTTAAATAAAAACGAAACGCCTAACGGAAAAATATTTTTAACAGCAGGTTTAGGCGGCATGAGTGGTGCACAGCCAAAAGCAGGAAACATTGCGGGTTGCATTACAGTAGCAGCAGAGGTAAACCCTAAAGCTGCTAAAAAACGCTATGAACAAGGTTGGGTAGATGTATTAATTGAAAGTTTAGATGATTTGGTTACTCGCGTGAAGCAAGCACAGGCAGAAAATGAGGTGGTGTCTATAGCTTTCATTGGTAATGTTGTTAATGTTTGGGAGCGTTTTTATGAAGACAATATTTTTATTCATTTAGGGTCAGATCAAACCTCTTTGCATATACCGTATACAGGCGGTTATTATCCAGTTGGTGTAACTTACAAGGAAGCTAATCAATTGATAAGTGAAGCACCAGAAGTGTTTAAACAAAAGGTCAAAGAGTCACTAAAAAGACATGCTGATGCCATTAATAAACACACCAAAAGAGGCACGTATTTCTTTGATTATGGCAATGCTTTTTTATTAGAAGCATCTAGAGCAGGAGCTGAGGTTATGGCCAAAAATAAAGGTAATTTTAAATACCCATCTTATGTGCAAGATATTTTAGGACCAATGTGTTTTGATTATGGTTTTGGCCCATTTCGTTGGGTGTGCACATCAGGAAAACCTGAAGACTTAGAAAAAACCGATGCTATAGCTGCCCAAGTATTGCAAAGCATAATGAAGGATGCTCCAGAGGAAATAAAACTACAGATGCAAGACAATATAACTTGGATAAAAAATGCAAAGCAAAATAATATGGTTGTTGGGTCTCAAGCCCGAATATTATATGCCGATGCAGAAGGTAGAATAAAAATAGCTATAGCTTTTAATAATGCCATCAAAAAAGGAGAAATTGGGCCTATAGTTTTAGGAAGAGATCATCATGATGTAAGCGGAACAGATTCGCCGTTTAGAGAAACCTCTAATATTTATGATGGTAGTAAATTTACAGCAGACATGGCAATACATAATGTAATTGGTGATAGCTTTAGAGGCGCTACCTGGGTATCTATTCACAATGGCGGTGGTGTTGGCTGGGGCGAAGTTATTAATGGCGGTTTTGGAATGTTATTAGATGGCTCTAAAGAAGCTGAAGAGCAACTAAAAAATATGTTGTTTTATGATGTAAATAATGGAATAGCAAGACGAAGTTGGGCAAGAAACAATGAGGCTATGTTTGCTATAAAACGTGAAATGGAAAGAACGCCCAATTTAAAAGTAACTTTACCTAACTTAGTAGATGAAACGTTATTAGAAAATTTGTTTTAATGAAGTTATTATTTAAAAACATAAAAGAATTGCTTCAGGTTAGAAACGAACCAATAAAGTTTGTTTCAGGGAAAGATATGGGTGTTTTACCTACCATTAAACATGCCTTTTTAGTTGCTGAAAATGGTTTAATATCAGATTTTGGAACCATGGATGATTGTCCTAGTTCTAGTTTTGATACTATTATTGATTGTACGGGAAAAATGCTAATGCCTACTTGGTGCGATTCGCATACGCATTTGGTATACGCCGGAAACAGAGAAGCGGAGTTTGTAGATAGAATCAATGGCTTAACGTATGAAGAAATAGCTAATAATGGTGGCGGAATTTTAAATTCAGCCAAGGTATTGCAAGATACATCAGAAGAAGCATTGTATAATCAGAGTAAGGTTCGGTTAGAAAACATTATAAATTTAGGAACGGGAGCTGTTGAAATTAAATCGGGTTACGGTTTAACGGTTGAGGCTGAATTAAAAATGCTTCGTGTTATAAAAAGATTAAAGGAAAACTATCCAATTGAAATTAAAGCAACCTTATTAGGAGCGCACGCAATTCCTAAGGAATATAAAGACAATAAAGATGCTTATTTAGATTTGGTAATTAATGAACTGATGCCAAAAGTAGCCGAAGAAAATTTAGCTGAATACATAGATGTGTTTTGTGAAACGGGTTATTTCTCTGTTGAAGACACCAATCGTATTCTACAAGCAGGAAAGCAATATGGTTTTATACCAAAAATACATGTAAATCAATTTACAGCTATTGGTGGTGTTCAAGTGGGTGTAAAGCATAATGCGCTATCTGTAGATCATTTAGAAGTAATTAGAAATATTGATGTTGAAGCTTTAAAAACAAGTAAGACTATGCCAGTAGCTTTACCAGGGTGTTCTTATTTTTTAAGTATTCCGTACACGCCTGCTAGAAAACTTATAAATGCGGGCTTACCATTAGCCTTGGCAACAGATTATAACCCAGGTTCAGCTCCTTCGGGTAATATGAATTTTGTGGTGTCTACGGCATGTATAAAAATGAAGATGACGCCAGAAGAGGCCATTAATGCAGCTACCATAAATGGTGCTTACGCCATGGGGTTACAGGATAAATTAGGTTCAATTACAAAAGGTAAATTGGCTCGTTTAATATTAACTAAACCTGTAAACTCTTATGGGGTTATGCCTTATAGTTTTGGAGATAATATGGTTGAAAAGGTGTTTGTTTTTTAACTCACTTGGATAGAGAAGAGGGTTTTGTTGATATATAGAATTAAATCTTGAGCGGTTAAATGGGTGATTGAGTAGGTTTGTTTAACGGCTTAGGCTATGAGTAGCTGTGTGGGTTAGCGATTAACTTTACAAGTACATACCGAGTTGGAAATTCCGAAGGGATTTCCAAAGTAGGCGAGAACAAGCAATTACTTATAGCCATTGTTGTGCGTTCGTCTTTATTTGTTTTCCAATTTTATATTCCAATCAATAGAGGATATTCTTTTCTGAATGAGAATTAAAGTATTTAATAATTCCTGTTCATCTGGAAAAGAACCATAAACCAAGTTTTTAAAGTCTGACTCATATGCAACTTTCAAATCACTCCACACTTTTTCAGGGTAATCAAATATTAGTGAATTAATAGGGTGATTTTTTAGCCATTCATTGTTGTTTTTAAAGCTTGCTACATCATCTTGAGCGACTTTTAATAACATAATGTCAAATTCTTTTGATTTAAAAAAAGTAAGCAGTTCATTTACAGAAAGAAGTTGATTTAAGTCATATACGTGTCTAATTTTATTTTTTAAATCTGTAATTGGGTTTTCTCCATATGAGAACCGAACTAAACTCATAATTTTTTCACAAATAGTTCTACTTGGTTCTAAAACAAGTACATTGAATGGTAATAAATTTTGTTCTTTAGCGATTTCACTTTGTTCATTGTTCATCATCATTTCACCTACAAAAGAGCAAGCACTTTTAGTTGTGTAGGGTTCAAAGTATCCAAGCCAAGTAGCTTCCACCACAATAGCATCTCTTACTTGACCATAATCTCCTTTAAATTCTTTGTTGTATGAGTGTGCTGTTTTACGATTCATTCCCATTTTGTGAGTTAAACCTGCTATTTCTATTTCTGGCAGGACATTGCTCACTACATTACTAATCGTTCTAATTTTAGTGGTAAGTTTGTTATTTGATTCTCCCTCTCTTCTTAGGACAACTAGGTCTATATCTTCTGAAAATCTTTCAATTATGTTGTAACATTTAGATAATGCTGTTCCACCTTTGAAAACTGTATTACTACCAATTTTATCATTGAATATTGTGAAAAGTGCATATGTCACCCAATAGTCTTTTTCTACAAATATTGCCGGTATTTGCATTTGGTCAGATGTAAACTGTACAGCTTGTCTAAATAGCTTTTTGTCTAGATGAAGTTTCATGTAATATTCCAGTTAGAAGCGTTAGTTAATGCTTTTTTTGCACCTGGAATCTCATATTTAGTAATAGGATTTAGAGATTCTTTCAAGCTAATCGTTATTGATTTATTTTGTATTTCATCTAATAATGCGCCTAATAAAGCTCTTGTAGATGGTGGATACTTTAAAGATAGTCGTATTAACTCTTTTTTGTCATCTAAACTTAAGTCCCTAATTATTTCCAAAAATCTTAAACAAGATGTTTTTATGGTAGTGTCGGGTATTTTCTTCACATACTTAATTGAATCTAGAATCTGTAATAGAGGAATATTTCTTTTGGTAATTATATTTTTTTGTTTGACGAATGATATTGTGTAACGCTCTCGTTTAAATTTAGGGCGAGTTTGATTTTTTCCTATTTGTATTATGTTACTAACTTGAGTTGTTAATCCTAACTTATTATATATGCTATAACCTGTTAAATATCCAATCACTTTACCATTTTCATTTAGTAAGTCTTTAACTATTTGTTCTTGACTAGGTTGAAGAGTCCCAAAAGGGGTTTTTTCAGGTTTAAAATACTTTCCTTTTGATAATTTTTTAATTTTGCCTGAATTTGCCATACGATTTAAGGCTTTGATGATAGCTTCTTTTTTATTTACGTCAACATTAAAGTCTTCATAGGTGAAAATATATCCTTTTGGTAGTCGGTTTATCGTATTTCTAATATATTCAGTTGCTTTCAAGGTTTTTTTGTTTGTTCAAATATAATAAAAATGTCCAGTTTTTTAACTAATAAACTGGACAAAAAAATAATGAATTTGGAAAGTAACACTATGTAGCTTATCTTTGCGTTGCTTGCAACGCAAAGATAAGCTACATACCCTTCCTCTTCTATTTATTGATTTTCAGAGTACTGTTTTTAGATGACGCACAATGTTTTTCTGAATATGTGTCGTTGTAATGACGTATACCCGACGTTAAACGGAATTAGTTGAAAATTTTTACAAAATCAAGTTTTTAAAACTAGTTAATATCTCCTCCAACTTTTAAGCCACTTGGTACGCTTTCAGGAACTGTTTTATCAAATTCATCATCATTTAATGTGTTTAAAAATGATATGATGAGTGACATGTCCTTCATTCTTACGGTTTGGGTTATAGCCAAAGTATCAATTTTTTCAACCTTTACATGTGGGTTTCTAGATTTTTTAAAAGTAAGGTCTTCATAAAATTCTAAAACCTTTTCTAAAGTTAATAAGGTACCATTATGCATGTAAGGAGCGGTATGTCTTAAATTTCTAAGCGTTGGTGTTCTAAACGCGAATTGTTTATTAAAACCCATATCAGCTGAATCTAATTTACTGTTTTCAGGCACACTCAAAATATGTGTTTTAAAATCTGAAAACATGGGGCCGTTGTGGCAATTTATACAGCCTACGTTTTTAAAAAGTTTAAAACCTTCTTTTTCAGCCAAAGATATGGCCGTAGAGTCACCACGCATATACTTATCAAAAGGTGTGTTGTTTGTAATTAATGTTCTTTCAAAGGCAGCTATGGCTTTACCAATATTGACTGTGTTAATTGGATTTTCTTCAGAAAAAACTGTAGTAAATAGTGTTTTGTATTCAGGTATTTCTTTTAATCTTTTAACAACTTCAGTAAGAATTTCTGCTTCCGAAAAATTAGTGCCGCGCATTTCTTCTAAAGCTTTTATAGGCTCTAGCGCTTGTGTTTCTAAACTTTGCACTCTTTTGTCCCAAAACATTGGAGCGTTTTCTGGGGTATAGTTATTAGCCATACCAATACCATTAAAAGCAGTGTTTAAAACGGTGTGCGCGTTGCGTTTTACAAAAGGTATACTGTTGGGTTTGTTAAAGACTCGTTTGCTGCCAAAACCTATGCCGTTTACACCAATAGAAATATCTTTAAACTCTGCATATCCATTAGTTGGGTGGTGGCATGTGGCACAAGCAACATCTTTATTGCCTGATAAAATAGGATCAAAAAAAAGTAAGCGTCCAAGATTTACTTTTTCTTTTGAAAACGGATTGTTTTTTGGCCATTTTGCATTTAAAGGTAATGCACTTACAGTGTTTTTGGGTGTAGAAATAAGGTTTTCTTCTTTAGGGTTTTTACATCCAAAGAAGAAAACCAGTAATATAAAAATGCCTGTTTTCTTTGCTAAGTTTAGCAATTTTGTTTGTGTTAATTAGTTTTTAGATTGCGCTTTTTTAAAGCTATCAAATTCAGAATCTGTATTTACCTTCGGAAAACTATTGTTAGCTGTATTGGTATCGGCAAATTCAAAATTAGGATCTAAATTAACTTTGGCAACTTCTTTGTTTTTAATAAAAGTATGCTGAATTTCGTATTCATTACGTCTCCAAACTTGTGCAGGTAATTGGTCTATTTCTTTTGTGCCGTCAGTAAAAACCCATTCAATAGTAACGGGCATTACAAGGCCGCCAATGTTTTTAATGGTAACTTCGTATAAATTTTTGCCCGATAGTTGTTCTCTAATGCTACTTTCGTTTAATCTTGATAAAAATCCACCATAATCTTTATCAGGTGTTTCAATCATGTTAATAATTTCTGGTCCGTTTGAAAAATCATTAGCGGCACTATTAGCATTGTTTCCATTACTTGCTATTTTGGTTTGAGAGGTTTTTTGTTGGTCTTCAATATTTTTGTTTTCTTCAAAAATCTTAAACCATTTTACGTTGCTAAGTTCCATGTCTACATGGTCTGTGGTAAAAAACCAGCCTCGGTAAAACCAATCTAAATCTACAGCGCTAGCGTCTTCTAAAGTTCTAAATAAATCGGCCGGATTTGGGTGTTTGTATTTCCAGCGGTTGGCGTATTCTTTAAAAGCTTCATCAAACAATTCTTTTCCCATAATGGAGTTTCTAAGCATTTGCAAGCCAACGGTAGGTTTTACGTAAAAGTTCATGCCAAATTGCGAAAACAATTCATTGTCAGAGTTTGTCATTATAGGGCGTAATATGTTTTTATCGCCACTCATAAAAGGTACTATGGTAGCAGGTGTTACGCTATTAAAATCTGGATACCTTTCAGCTACTGTACGTTGGTGTAAAAAGGTGTTTAAGCCTTCATCCATCCACATCCATTTACGTTCATCTGAGCTTACAATCATAGGAAACCAGTTGTGGCCAACTTCATGTATAATGGTGCCAATCATTCTAGATTTGGCGTTTTTTGTCATTTCGCCATTTTTGGGTCTTCCGCCATTAAAACTTATCATTGGGAATTCCATACCAATATTTGATGTGTTTACTGAAATACAAACAGGATACGGATAATCAAAAGTAGCTTCAGAATATACCTCTAAAGCATGCATAATAGCTTTTGTAGATTCTTCTTTCCAAACAGGTAACCCTTCTTTTGGGTAAAAAGACATAGCCATTACGTTATTACTAGGAAGTTTAACGTTTTGGGCATCCCATAAAAACTTTCTTGATGAAGCAAAAGCAAAGTCACGAACGTTTTCAGCTTTAAATTTCCATGTTTTTTGCTTTTTACTTTTTGTTTTTTCGTTAGTAATAGCTTCTTCTTTAGTAATAATCATTACAGGTTTGTTATAGGATTTTGAAGCCTCTTTTAAGCGTTTGCGTTGTTTTTTTGTTAATACATTTTCGCTGTTTTGTAGTGCGCCGGTAGCAGCTACAATATGATCTGCAGCTACGGTTATTTCAACGTTATAATCACCAAATTCTAAAGCAAACTCACCAAGTTTTTGAAATTGTTGGTTTTGCCAGCCTTCGGTATCGCTATATACAGCCATTCTGGGAAACCAATGTGCTAATAAATACACGGTATTGTCATCTTCAGGAAAATATTCATAACCTTCTCTAGAAAGTAAAAACATACTACGGTCTGTTATGTGGTAAGACCACCCAATGTTTATAACTGTAGATTCGCCAGATTTTAAAGGTGTGTTAAGCTTAACCTTCATCATGGTGTTGTTAACCAGTGTTTTTATATCCTTGCCAGCACCATCTTTAACATATTTTATGGTGTAACCAGCAGGAAAATTAATAGCTCTGGTTAAAAACTGCATTTTTCTAGAAGTAATGCTGTCTTTTAAATTGTTGTTTATGCCACCAAAGTCTTCATTCCCTTTTTTGTTTACATTTTGCTCTAACATTATCCAAACATACGTTAAGTTGTCTGGTGAATTATTAAAATAAGTAATAGTTTCTTCTCCAGAAAGGGTGTTGTTGGTTTCGTTTAATTGGGCTTTAATATTGTAATTAGCGCGTTGTTGCCAATAATCTTTACCAGGAGCACCGCTTGCAGAACGGTAACTGTTTGGTGGTGCAATTAAATTGTCTATTGTTTCAAATTTACCTTGCCAAGGTTTGTTTTGTGCGCTTAAAAATAGGCTAAAAAGGAAAGCGCTTAATAGTGTTAAGGATAGTCGCATATATAAATGAGTTAGTCACAATTAAGAAATTGCCACAATATAGCAATTATTGAAAGTATTTTTTACCAAATTGCTTTTTAAATTATGTGAAGATTAAGGTTTTGTAAAAATTTTAAGCACCTTAAATTTATTGTTGTTAAAGCTATGGTTGTTATGTACCTTTGTTAACCAAATTATGAACAAACATGAGTAAGAAAAAAGAATTAACATTTGATGTTTTAATAGAAATACCAAAAGGAAGTAGAAATAAATACGAATACGATTTTACGTTAAATAAGATACGTTTTGACAGAACATTGTTTTCATCAATGATGTACCCGGGTGATTACGGATTTGTACCTGAAACTTTAGCGTTAGATCAAGATCCTTTAGATGTATTAGTACTTTCAACAGAGCCTTCATACCCAATGGTAGTAATGGAAGTAAGACCCATTGGAGTTTTTCATATGACCGATGAAAAAGGGCCTGATGAAAAAATAATTTGTGTACCAGTTTCAGATCCTGTTTGGAGTCATAGAAGTGATTTAATAGATTTAAATCCGCATAGATTAAAAGAAATTGAACACTTTTTTCAAGTTTATAAAGATTTAGAAAAGAAAAAAGTAGATGTTGGTGGTTGGGGTAATGCCGAAGAAGCTGTGAAAATTTATCATGAATGTGTTAAGCGTTATGATGAAAGTGAACATAAAAAGAAACGCACTTACACTATTTAAGAAATAATTAAAAATAATTTTTAAGCCACCCTTATTCAGGGTGGTTTTTTTATTTGGGTTGTTGTAGTATTGGTTTTAACTATCAAGTCTTTTTAAGCAATACAAAAATTCAATTGGTTAAGCGTGTTTTAGCTAACAAATATCATATAAATAGTAATATTATAATTTAAGAAGGGGTTTAAATGAATAATCTTTAATTAAATCATGCTTTTTTTATCACTTTTATTTTCCTACTTTTATTCGCATTAATTTTTAACTTAATAACTAACATAAAAAATATGGAATTAATAGTAGACTTTTTACCGCTTTTTGGCGTGTTAGCGTTAGCATTTGTTTTTATTAAAAGTGCTTGGGTGTCCAAACAAGATCAAGGTACAGATACCATGAAAGAAATAGCCAAAAATATTGCAGATGGCGCCATGTCTTTCTTAAAAGCAGAGTATAAAATTTTATCAATCTTTGTAGCAGCTGTAGCTGTGTTATTATATTTTAAAGGAGCTAATGAAGTTGGCTCAAATGGTATGGTTGCCGTGTCATTTATAGTTGGAGCTATTTGTTCAGCTTTAGCTGGTTTTATTGGTATGAAGGTGGCAACAAAAGCCAATGTGCGCACTACAAGTGCAGCTAGAACATCTTTAGGAAAAGCTTTAGAAGTTGCTTTTGCAGGAGGAGCCGTTATGGGTTTAGGTGTTGTAGGTTTGGGCGTTTTAGGCTTAAGTGGTTTGTTTATGATTTATAGCGGCCAAGGTTGGGAAATAACTGAAGTTTTAAATGTACTTTCTGGTTTTTCTCTTGGAGCTTCATCTATAGCGTTATTTGCGCGTGTTGGTGGTGGTATTTATACCAAAGCTGCCGATGTTGGTGCCGATTTAGTTGGTAAAGTTGAAGCAGGTATTCCTGAAGATCATCCGTTAAACCCGGCAACTATTGCCGATAACGTTGGTGATAATGTAGGAGATGTTGCTGGTATGGGGGCCGATTTATTTGAGTCTTACGTGGGGTCTATTATTGGTACAATGGTTTTAGGAGCCTTAATTGTAACACCTGGTTTTGATGGTTTAGGTGCTGTGTATTTACCACTAGCCCTAGCAGCAGTAGGTATTATTATGTCTATAATAGGAACATTTTTTGTAAAAGTTAAAGAAGGCGGTTCACCACATGCTGCTTTAAATATTGGCGAGTTTGGTTCTGCGGGGTTAATGCTTGTAGCATCTTATTTTTTAATAACAAATTTTATTCCTGCAGAAGTTGAAGGATTACCATTTGGAGCAATGGGTGTATTTTACGCAACATTGGCTGGTTTAGTGGCTGGTTTAGCTGTTGGAAAAGTAACCGAATATTATACAGGTACTGGCACAAAACCAGTAAATTCTATTGTAAAACAATCTGAAACTGGTGCAGCTACCAATATCATTTCTGGTTTAGGTGTAGGTATGATGTCTACAATGTTCCCAATTCTTTTAATAGCTGCGGCAATTTTAGTGTCGCACCATTTTGCAGGCTTATACGGTATTGCAATTGCTGCCGTAGGTATGTTAGCCAATACAGGTATTCAATTAGCAGTAGATGCTTACGGACCAATTTCTGATAACGCAGGAGGTATTGCTGAAATGGCAGAGTTAGATCCTGAAGTTAGAGAACGTACTGATAAGTTAGATGCAGTAGGTAACACTACAGCGGCTATTGGTAAAGGGTTTGCAATAGCATCGGCAGCATTAACAGCATTGGCTCTGTTTGCTGCGTTTATGGAAACTGCAGGTGTAGCGTCTATTGATGTATCTAGACCAGATATTATGGCAGGTTTATTAATAGGAGGTATGTTGCCATTTGTGTTTTCAGCCTTATCAATGAATGCGGTTGGTAGAGCTGCCATGGCTATGATTGAAGAGGTTCGTCGTCAGTTTAGAGATATACCAGCTTTAAAAGCAGCTTTAGAGGTAATGCGTAAGTATGATTCTGATATGAGTAAAGCTACCGAAGCAGATAGAAAGATTTTTGATGCCGCCAATGGTGTTGCAGAATATGATAAATGTGTAGCTATATCAACACAAGCGTCTATTAAAGAAATGGTATTGCCAGGTTTATTAGCTATTGCAGTACCTGTTGCTGTAGGTTTTATTGGAGGTGCCGAAATGTTAGGCGGTTTACTTGCGGGTGTAACTACTTGTGGTGTGCTTATGGCAATTTTTCAATCTAATGCCGGAGGCGCTTGGGATAATGCTAAAAAAACAATTGAAGAACAAGGTAGGAAAGGAACTGATGCACATAAAGCTGCGGTTGTAGGAGATACGGTTGGAGATCCTTTTAAAGATACATCTGGCCCTTCGTTAAATATATTATTAAAGCTTATGAGTGTTGTTGCGTTGGTAATTGCACCAAGTTTAGTGTCAAATGAGACGGTACAAGCTTATAATAATACCAGTAATGAAGATGTTGAAATGGTTGAAATAACAAAAGAAGTGAAGGTTGATATGACGAATCTTGATGATGGTACTGCAAAAGCCATTGTTACGGTGGTTACTACACAAAACGGCGAAGCCAAAACTACATATGAAACGTTTAAAGGAACTGAACAAGAAGTAAAAGCGCGTATTGATGCGCTTAAAAATAACGGATAGCCACTTTTACAAACTAAACTAAATTTTACCACAAAAAACCACGCTGTAAGGCGTGGTTTTTTTGTGATAATTATTATTGTAAGAATAATTCATAAGAAAATAGAAATGTTAAAGTTTTATCTATTGGTTACTAAAATTAAATAAACAGCTATATTTATTCGGAATTTTAACCCTAACTATGAAATATAAATTCCATTTTCATGTGGTCTTTTTGTTTTTTGTAAACATATGTATTTCGCAAAATACTAATCAGAATTCTAAATTTTACGCTTTATTTGATGCTTATGTTCAAACTGAAAATTTAGAAGTTTATAATGGCAAAGAATTTTTAGATGAACACCCTGAACTTATTAGAACTTCAAAAACAAACAATAAATTTTTTGGTGTTTATGATTTTTTAAAAGGAACTGTAACTTACAACCATCAGCCTTATTTTGATATTGAATTAAAATATAATTTGGTTGATGATCTGGTATTAGTAAAATACATAAATGAAAAGGTTAATTTATTAAGTTTAAATTCTTCTTTATTGAGCAACTTTTCGGTTTTAGGAAAAACTTTTGTGAAGTTACCAAAATCTAACGCAATAGCATCATCTGTTTATGCTAATGGTTTTTTTGAAGAGCAATATAAAGGAACTCATTTTTCTTTTTATGTAAAACATCAAAAAGAAGTTATAGAAGAACATTTAGATGGTAGAATTGTATATAGTTTCAGGCGTTATGAAAACTACATTGTTGGTAATAATAGTAACTACTACCATATAGCCACAAAAAAACAAGCCCTAAAATCATTTCCAGCAAAAGAGAAAGAAATAAAGCAGTTCTTCAAAAAAAATAAAATTTTAAGAAAAGCTGATAAGCAAAAGTTTTATCACAACTTATTCAGACATCTAGATACTTTAAATGATTAATATACCATTAAAAAAGATGGCTTTTTTTAAAGCAATCAAAATTACATTAGTTTTTACGTTAATTTCTTTGAAGTCTTTGGGGCAATCACAAGAAATTAAAACACTTAATTTAAATAACTCAACGTTGTACGAAGCTATTTTAAAAATAGAAAAAGCAACAAATTATACCTTCTATTTTGAAAATGATTGGGTAAATAATGTTAGTGTAAATGAAAACTTTAGCAATACAACAATCAAAGATGTTTTAGAAAGTATTTTAGCCGAAACACCTCTAAATTATTTCATAATTGATTCAAAAGTAATTTTAACAAAAAATAGTGTGGTTAGAGATTATTTGCCAGAAAACTATTTTAAAGTAGAAGAGGCAGTAGCTAAAGCGCCTAATGAAGAAGAAGTTGCTGTTTTACAAAAACAATATACAAGCACTAATTTAAACTCAAATAAAAATAAGGTTTTTTATATAGGTAAAGAAAACAAAAATAGCTCAAAGAAGTATTTTGAACTCTCTGGTGTTATAACAGATGTGAAAACGTTAAAACCTATTGAGAATTTAAGTGTTTTTATTTCAGGAACAAGTATAAATTCTACAACAAATAATAATGGTTTTTATAAAATAAAAGTTCCAAAAGGCTACAGTGTTTTAGAAACATCATCATTAAGTTATGGTAAAACAAAAAAACAAATAGTTGTTTACGGTAATGGTGTTTTAAACTTTAAATTAATTGAAGACACCAACGCTTTAGATGAGGTGGTAATTAACTCTAGTAAAAATGAAAATGTTAAAAGTGTTGAGGTTGGCGTTACCTCAATAGATGTAAAAGGCATAAAAAATATTCCATTAGTTTTAGGTGAACGCGATGTTTTAAAAGTAGCAACCACCATGCCAGGTATTAAAACTGCTGGCGAAGGCGCATTGGGTTATAGCGTAAGAGGTGGAAAAGTAGACCAAAACCTTATGTTGTTTGATGGTGCTGCCATTTATAATCCGTCGCATTTTTTTGGTGTTTTTTCAGCAGTAAATCCGTTTGCTACCGGAAGCGTAGATATTTATAAAGGAAGCATACCAGCAGAGTATGGTGGTAAACTTTCATCAGTAATTAATATATCAACAAAAGAAATTAATAAAAAAGAATTTTCAGGCGAAGGTAATATTGGGCCAGTTACAGGTAATTTAATGTTAGAAGTGCCCGTAGTTAAAGAAAAAGCAGCATTGCTTGTAGGGGTGAGAGCAACGTATTCAGATTGGGTACTAAAAGCCGCAAAAAATAAAAACCTGCAAAATAGTACGGCGTCATTTTATGATGCACTAATAAAATATGAACATAAAATTGATGACAAAAACACAATTCAGGCTACAGGATATTTTAGTAATGATAGGTTTAGTATAACTTCAGACTCAGTTTTTGATTATGGCAATAAATTAGGGTCATTAAAATGGAATCATGTTTTTAATGATAAAAACTCTGCCTCATTGCAGTTGGCTACAAGTGAATATAAATTCAATATAATTTATGAAGGTAATTTTAATAGAAATTTTGATTTCGGATACAAAATAAATGAAACTCAAGTAAAGTTAAAAGCAAGGTATTTGCATAATAAAAAACATAAATTTACATATGGTTTAAGTAGTAAGTTATATGCTATAAATCCAGGTGAAATAAGGCCTATTGGGCCAGAGTCAATAATAACAAAAGAAACCGTTAGTAAAGAAAAAGGTTTAGAGTCTGCGCTTTTTTTATCAGATATATTTAAAGTAAATGATGCACTTAGTTTAGATTTTGGTATAAGGCTATCAACCTTTACAGCTTTAGGTAAAAGTAGCCAAAATATATATGCGGCCAATGTGCCCAAAAGTGAAGAGTCTGTTATTGAGGTAAAACAATATAATAATAACGAATTCATAAAAACATACGGCGGGCCTGAGGTAAGGTTATCGGCACGTTATTTTTTAAGTCCAACCTCATCCATTAAAGCATCATTTAACAATACCATACAGTATTCTCATTTATTATCTACAAATACAACAGCATCACCAATAGATTCTTGGAAGTTGTCAGATTTAAATATTGAACCTCAAAGAGCTCAACAAGTTTCATTAGGAATTTTTAAAAATTCTGAAAATGATGTTTATGAGGTTAGTTTAGAGGGGTACTATAAAAAAATGAAAAATCTGCTAGATTTTAAAGTGGGTGCTAATTTACTTCTTAATAAAACTATTGAAACTGAACTGTTACAAGGAGATGGTAAAGCGTATGGTTTAGAGTTTTTATTAAAGAAAAAAGAAGGAAGATTAAACGGTTGGTTAGCCTATTCGTATTCTAGAACTTTAGTTAAACTTGATAGTGAGTTTTTAACCAATAGAGTAAATAATGGTGCGTATTTTGCAGCAAACCAAGATAGACCTCATGATGTTAATTTAGTGTCTAATTACAAATTAACTAAACGTTTTAGTTTCTCAATGAACTTTAATTATCAATCAGGAAGGCCAATAACATATCCTGTTGGAAAATACATTCATAATAACACAGAGCATGTATTGTATAGCGATAGAAATAAGTTTAGAGTACCAGATTATTACAGGCTAGATTTAGGGGTTAACATTGAAGGAAATCATAAAAACCAAAAGCTAGCACATAGTTTTTGGAATATTTCCGTTTACAACGTACTTGGTAGAAACAATCCTTACTCAGTGTTCTTTGTAAATGAAGATGGACAGATAAAAGGTTATAAATCATCTATTTTTTCAGTGCCTGTACCAACAATAACATATAATTTTAAGTTTTAAAATGAAGTTGAAAACCTATTGTAAAACTATAATATTATGCCTTTTGGCAAATGTAATTTATAATTGCACGGAACCCTTTGCTTTAGTAACAGAGTCTTTTGAAGATGTTTTAGTTGTAGAAGCTACCATAACAAACGAACTTAAAAACCAAGAAATAAAACTGTCTAGAACTTTTAAGTTAGAAGAAGGTAGTGTTCCTGTTTATGAAACTAATGCAAATGTGTCAATAATAACAAGCGTAAATGAAACATATACGTTTTCGCATATTGAAAATGGGCTTTATAAATCAAATCAAGAATTTCAGGCCCAAGAAGGTGTTTCTTATATGCTGAAAATTAAAGATTCTAAAGGAGATGAGTATATGTCAACAGATGAGTTTTTGCCGTCTTCAGTTGCTATAGAAGAAATTAACACTAAACTAATTAATATTGAAGGAGAATTAGGTGTTCAAGTTCTTGTTGATAGTGAAGATACTTCTAATGATGCAAATTATTTTAGGTATGAATATGAAGAAACTTATAAAATAGAAACTGAATTATTTTATAGATATGATATAGATTTAGATAACTGGAAAGAACAGGGTACACAGCCATTTTGTGCAGGAGACCCCGAGTTAATAGCAAGACCAGAAAACCAGAAAACATGTTATTCAACCAACTATTCTAATGACATTATAGTAACTAGTTTAAACGGTCTAGATGAATCAAAAGTATCAGAGTTTCCAGTAAGGTTTATACCTGTTTCTAGTCACGTTTTAAGGGATAGATATAGTATTCTAGTTAAGCAATACATACAGTCTGCTGATGCTAATAATTTCTATAAGGTATTAGAAGAGTTGGGAGGAGACAAAAACCTACTAACAGATAATCAACCAGGGTTTGTTAAAGGGAATATATCTCTAAAGGATAATGATAATAAAAAAGTTATTGGTTTTTTTGATGTTTCATCAATAACTACCAAAAGGGTTTTTTTTGATTATTCTGAGTTTGAAATTGATAAGCCTGAATATATATATAATTGTGATGATTTAAGAACATTAAATTATGCAGCAACAGACCCTAATGCTGAGAATGGAAGAGCATATTTATTTTGGCTATTATCAGTTAAAGGATATAAATATTACGGACAAGATGCATGCGATGTGTTTGTTGTTCCACCGCATTGTGGTGATTGCTCAACATTTGCATCAAATGAAAAACCTATTTTTTGGGAAGACTAATGATAATTAAAGTTAAATACACAATAATAATGTTTTGTTTATGCTATATTACTACTATAGCTCAAAACAATAAGCTTGCAATAGAATCACGTATGGTAAATGAAATACCAAACGAGGAAATTTCTGTTGTAATAAACACAAATGTTTTATTAGCAGGCGAAACCCTAAATTATAAATTGTTTTGTTTAGTAAATAAGCATAATGCATTGAGTAGTTTAAGTAAGGTGGCTTATGTAGAGTTGTACTCTAGCAAAAATAATTCAATTTTCAGTCATAAAATAAAACTTGAAAAGGGTATGGGGTCAGGAGATTTTTTTGTGTCTCCTACAGTAGAAACTGGACACTACAAACTAATTACATATACCCAGTGGATGAAAAATAGCGATAATCAGTTTTCAGAAACGGATATTTATATTATTAACCCATTCAATAATTCAAGCTTCATTGGTTTAAACTCAAACAAAACAAAACTAGGCTTGCTTGCTAATAGTCATTTAAATAATAAGAAAAGTGATGTTTTAAAGTTAGATGCCCAAACCTATGCAACTCGAAAAAAAGTTACTTTAAAAGTTACAGATTTAATAGGTAATTTTACACTGTCAGTTAGAAAAGCAAACAATATATCAATAGAAGCTAGCGAAGTAAATTCAAAAAGCAAAAGAATATTTGCAAACAGCAAAGGCTTTGTGCTTCCTGAAATTAGAGGGGAGATAATATCGGGGGTTGTATACGATAACTTAGGAAATACTGCTGCTAATAAAAAAATAGCATTAAGTATTCCTGGTGAAAACTATATTTATAAAAATGTAGTAACAGATAGTTTAGGAAATTTTCTTTTCAACATACACGAAAATTATTTAAATACACAAGTTTATTTTCAGGTAATAGGTGATAGTTTACTTAATTATAGTTTTAAGATACATAATAAAAACGCATCAAAACCTAAAGATTTGATTTTTAAAAACTTACAGTTTAATGCGGAATTAAAGGATTGGATTATAACTCAAAGTATTAACAATCAAATAGAAAACGCATATCATATTTCTAAGGCAGATAGCATAAAGCCAGTTGTTGCTAACCATAATTTTTTAGCCGAAAAATCAGTGGTTTATAAACTAGATGATTACACAAGATTTAAGACAATAAAAGAAACTTTTATTGAAGTTGTTGAAGGTGCAGCTTTAAGAAAAAAGGAAGACAATTATATTTTCAAAATATATCATAATGAAGGAAATAATCATCCGTTTTCAGAATATAAACCATTGCTATTACTTGATGGTGTGCTTATACAAGATGAAAAATTTATAGTAGACTATGACCCTTACAAAATAGAAGAAATAGGCCTAATTAAAGGCGCTTACTTTTATGGACCTAAAATTTATTATGGTGTTATTGATATTAAAACTAAATCAGGAAATGCTTTTGTTGATGGTTTTGAAATAGAGGGGCTTACCAATTACACGCTAAAATTAATACAACCTCAAAAAAAGTACTTTTCGCCAAATTATGACGAAAATAGTACAGAGCTTAAAAGAATACCAGACTTTAGAAGTCAGTTATTGTGGTGTCCTAATGTAAAATTAAATGGTGAAGAAAAAACTATAACATTTTTTACATCAGATGTTAAAGGTGTATTTGAAGTAATATTGAGTGGTTATAATATGTACGGAAGGTACATATCCGAAAAAACGTATTTTACAGTAGAGTAGAGTGAGTTTTGGGTTTAACAACTAAAACAACCCATGTATTTCTGCATCAATTGTGTTAATTACGGTGCCTAAATCTTCTGGTTTATCAACAAAATCTAAATTGTCAACATCAATGATAACTAGTTTTCCGTTTTTGTAGCCATGAATCCAAGCCTCATAGCGTTCGTTTAATCTACTTAAGTAATCAATACTAATAGAGTTTTCGTAATCTCTGCCGCGTTTATGAATTTGCGCTACTAAATTGGGTATAGAGCTTCGTAAATAAATTAATAAATCAGGGCCCTGTACCAAAGATTCCATCAACTCAAATAACGATTTGTAATTTTCAAAATCTCTATTAGTCATTAATCCCATAGCATGAAGGTTAGGTGCAAAAATGTGAGCATCTTCATATATGGTTCTGTCTTGTATTATTTTTTTGCCGCTTTCTCTAATTTGTAATACTTGTCTAAATCTGCTATTTAAAAAATACACTTGCAGGTTAAAGCTCCAACGTTCCATTTGGTTGTAAAAGTCATCTAAATATGGGTTGTCAACAACATCTTCAAGTTGAGGTTCCCAATTGTAATGTTTTGCAAGTAATTTGGTTAGAGTTGTTTTTCCAGCTCCTATATTTCCGGCAATAGCTATATGCATGGTATTAATTAAATTTTAATTGAAACTGTTGTAGCGTTTGGTGGTGGTAAATATACAAGGTTTCATTGGTTACAAAAAACTGTTTTATTAATAAATTAGGTAATGTAATGGGCGCTATTGTATTAGTGTTTTCTTTTAAAAAAAATAAATTGTTATCTCTTTTTAAAATAATGCTTTCATTGCTTTCGGCTAATGCTTGGTAGTCATCATTTTCAAGTTTGGTTATTAGGTTTCCAAAATAATTGTATCTGTAAATATACTTTTGTGTAAGTAGCCATGCGTTATTGTAGTTGCTGGTTAAATGTAAAACAGTACTTTTTACAGGCAAAGTTCTGGCTTGAGTTGTGTTATTTTTATAGTTATATAATTCTAGTTGTGAATTATCTAGGTTAAAAAGCCATAGTGTATTATCAAATCCACTAGAAATTTGGGCTATATTTTTATAGGGCGTTATACTATTAAAATCTATTTTAAATATTTCTGCTAATCTGTTATCTAGAATAATACTGGTATTAAAGTCAGGGTAAAATAAGCTTATTTTTAAAGGATTAAAGGTATTGGCGCTCTGCAAATTTCCTAATTGTAAATTATTATAGCTTGTAATGCTGTTTTTACTTTTTTTATAAAACGTGTTGTTTTTTATGTAGTATATGGTTCCAAAGTTATCAACCGAAACTATAACATCGGCATCAATATTTATGCTATTAATAAAAGTGGTTTCAATACTATTTTGAGAAAAAACAGCATATTGAAAGCATAAAAAAATAAAAAAAACGTGTTTCATATAAGGTTTCAAATTACAAAAAAAGTAGCTGTTTTAAAATAAACATTTAGCAATAGCTTTTAGTGTTTGTGGTTATATAAAATTTCAAAATTAAACTTTAAGAATCATTTAACAGTTTTCATTTAAACCTTTATGTATTGTTGTTGTCTTAAAACCATGTTTAAAAGTAAGAATATTACATAAATAATTTAAAATGAAAACTATATCAACTACAATTTTAGTTGCTTTAACCTTTGTTTTTACGGGTTTAATACAAGCGCAAGATTTTCAAGGTAAGGCCTATTACATGTCTAAAACCACCATAGACATGGCTAATTTTGGAAGACCCGGAATGGATGAAGACATGAAAAAAAGAATAGCCGATAGGCTTAAAAATGCTTTAGAAAAAACATACATTCTTACCTTCAATAGAGAGGAATCTGTTTATAAAGAAGAAGAAAAACTTGATACTCCTGGAGGCGGCAGTAGCGGTTTTGGACGCATGATGATGGGTAATTTTGTGGCTGGTAACCAATATAAAAATATAAAAACCAATGCTTTTTTACAAGAACAAGAGGTGTTTGGTAAAAAGTTTTTAATTAAAGATTCTGTGCCATCATTTGAGTGGACTATGACTGGTGAAAGCAAAAAAATAGGTCAATATACAGCCTTTAAAGCAATTGGTAAAAAATTAAAATATGGCTTAGATGTAAACTTTGGAAGACCAAAACCAGGAGAAGAAAACAAAGAAGAAGCATTAACACCAGAAAAGGAAGAAATAGAAGTAGTTGTTTGGTATACACCACAAATACCTGTAAGCCAAGGACCATCAGACTATTGGGGGCTGCCAGGTTTAATTTTAGAAGTAAATGAAGGCCGCACAACCATACTTTGTTCAAAAATAATAATGAATCCTGATGATAAAGAAACTATAAAAGTACCATCAAAAGGTAAAGAAGTTTCTAGGGCAGAGTTTGATGAAATTTCAAAAAAGAAAATGAACGAAATGCGTCAAAACTTTAGACGCGGCGGAGGAAGACCTGGTGGCGGAAGAAGATAGAGGGCAAAATCAACAAAACAAAAACACCAATTAATGAAATATAAAATATTAATACTGCTTTTCTTAGCGGTTGGGGTAACATACGGCCAGGTAAAAATTGAAGGCGTAGTAAAAGACAGTATAGGTACACCTTTAGAACTGGCAAATATTATTGCCATAAACCAAGCAACACAAAAGTTAGATGCCTATGGTATTACCAATGAAAACGGACAATATAAATTATCAGTTGAAAAAAATGCCAAGTATAACATTCAGGTAAGTTATGTTGGCATGCAAACAGCACAAGCTATAGTTGAGGTAGGTAATAATGCCGTAACACAAAATTTTACTTTACAAAATGATAATACCTTAGATGCCGTAGAATTAGTATACGAAATGCCAGTAACAATTAAAGGAGATACCATTACGTATAATGCAGATTCTTTCCGGTCTGGAACTGAACGTAAATTAGGCGATGTGCTTAAAAAATTACCAGGTGTAGAACTTAATGATGATGGTGAAATTGAGGTAGAAGGAAAAACGGTTGGTAAAGTTATGGTTGAAGGAAAAGATTTTTTTGATGGCGACTCAAAACTTGCAGTTGAAAATATTCCAGCAAATGCTATTGATAAAGTTGAAGTACTAAAAAATTATGCCGAAGTTGGCCAGCTTCGAGGCGTAACCAATAACCAAGATAACATTGCCATAAACATTAAGCTAAAAGAGGGTAAAAAGAAGTTTTGGTTTGGTACAATAACAGGTGGTTTAGGAGATTCGCCCAATGAAACGCTTTACTTGGCTCAACCCAAACTGTTTTTTTACAGTCCTGAGTATAGCGTAAATTTAATAGGTGATTTAAATAATATAGGAGAAGTAGCTTTTACAAGGCGCGATTATTTTAAATTCTCTGGCGGCTTTAGGTCTCCTAGCCGTAGCAGTGGTACAAATATAAATTTAGGAAGCAATGATATTGGTTTTTTAACCATGCAAAATAACCGCGCCAAAAGTATTGAAACCAAATTTGGAGCTGCAAACTTTAGTTACGCACCATCAAAAACTTTAGATTTAAGCGGATTTGCCATTTTTTCAAACAGTAAAAATGAACTACAAGAAAACAGGTCAGTAGTGTATACTGATCCTGATTTAAACATTCCTGATGAAATTACCGAAAGTAATACCACACAACGTAGTGATTTGGGTATGTTAAAGTTAAGCGCTACATATAAACCAAACGCCAATAATCAGTTAGATTATGATATTTTAGGAAGGGTTTCAAAAGAAACACAAAATCAAAATTACTTTTCAACGGTCATTGGTAACATAGCACAACCCGAAGAAACATCACCATATAGTATAAATCAAAATTTAAATTATTACTATACGTTAAACGATAAAAATATTTTTGCTTTTGAAGTTCAGCATTTATTACAAGACGAAGATCCGTTTTACAATGCCATTTTAGCAGATAAAGATAATTACGAAGAAACAGCCAATGATTTAGGTTTAAACAATGCACAGGTAAATTATAATATTGCTCAAGAAAAGCGTGTAAAATCTAACCAAATAGATGCTAAATTAGATTATTGGAATGTGTTAAATAATAAAAGTGATATAAATTTTACACTTGGTACAATTTACAGTAAACAAGATTTTAATTCAGAAATTTATCAATATTTAGATAACGGCTCAATTTTTAATCCTACAACAACAATTAATGATGGATTAAATTTTAATGACATTGCATATACGTTTTCTGATGTGTATTTGGGAGCGCATTATCGTTTAAAATCGGGTATTTTCACCTTTACACCTGGTGTTTCGGCACATGCTTACAGTGCAAAAAATAATCAATTTAATGTAAATTATGCTGATAACTTTTTTAGGCTTTTGCCAGATTTTAACACCCGTGTTCAACTAAAAAATAGTGAGCAAATTATTTTTAATTACAGCATGCAAACTAACTTTACTGATGTAAACCAACTTGCAAGAGGTTTGGTTTTAAATAATTACAATTCACTTTTTTCAGGTAATCAAGAGTTAGAAAGTGCCTTGTCTCATAATTTAAATTTGTCATATTTTAGTTTTAATATGTTTAACTATACCAATGTAATGGCAAGGTTAAATTACTCAAAAACTGTTGATAGAATTAGAACCACTTCTGCCTTTGAGTCTGGTAGTGTAATACGTGTAAGCACGCCTTTTAACTCTAACTTTGCAGATGAAAGTGCTAGTGCCAATGGCCGTATAGAAAAAACCTTTGGTAAATTTAAAGCGCGTGTAAACGGTAACGTTAGTTATAATAAATTTAATCAAATAATTAATAATTTACCATCGGTAAACAAAAACTATTCATATACTTACAGAACAAGTTTGAGTACAAACTTTAGAGAAGCACCAAATTTTGAAATTGGGTATCGTCATACAACCCAAGATAATAATCAAGGTGAAAGAAAAACAACATTTTACACAAAATCACCATCGGTTGAGTTTGATGCCTTAATTTTTAAGAAGTTTACTTTTAAAACAGATTATACATATAATAATTTTAGTGACGAAGATAGAACTATTAATGATTTTGAGTTCTGGAATGCATCATTATCATACAGAAAAAACCAAGATAGTAAATGGGAATTTGAAGTAAAAGCAACCAATTTATTAGATACCAGAGTACAAAACCAAAGCAATACCGGTAATGTATCTGTAAGTGCGGTTGAATATTATATACAGCCCAGATTTGTAACTTTTAGGTTGCGTTATGAGTTGTAAGTAAATTATATAGTGAAAAAGCATAGTTTTTAAACTATGCTTTTTTGTTTAATTTATTAACTATGTAATTTATATTTTTTGATGCTTGTTCTATAGAGCTAACATAATATTGTGCTTTTTCATCAAAACTTAAAAAAGGAGCTTTATTAAGTTGGTTTACAGCAATATTTATGGTGTTTAAAGCGTTTGAGAATTTATCAGAAATTATACCGGCAAATCTTTGATAGGCAAGATGTCTTGTTTGTAATTTTTTTAACTCCGTAATATCTCTAAAGCATGAATTGCTGTAAACAATTTTATTGTTTTTGTCTTTAATAGAGTTTACTTTTAATAAAACATGAATTTTAGAACCCTTTTTGGTTTTTAGTATTAATTCAGTGTTGTCAACTTTTCCTGTATCTAAAAATGTTTTGTATGCAGTTTCTACGTTTTTTATGCATTTTGGGTGATAAATAAAGAAAATAGATTTACCTATAATTTCAGCTTTGGTATAACCCATTTTTTTAATGAAAGTTTCATTACATTCAGCAATTTTAGTGTTTTCGGGGTTGACCGATAAAAGCATGTCTGGAGAGTTTTCGTATAAGCATTTATACCTATTGTAGGTTGTGCTTAATTGCTGCTTTAGCGTGTTAATTTGTTGTGTTTCCATGAGAGTAGATTAGTTAGTTTGGTAGCAATTTTATTGAAAAATAGTTAAAAAAATCAACATTTAAAAATTAAATATTGATTTTCAGTTACTTAACAGTGTTGTTTTGTGCAAAAAAAATAATTTGAGCATGCTTTTTAAATTTTCTCAAAATATTGCTTTGTATATTGTTGCAAGTGCGGTATATTTGCGCTCGGTTTTGGGAAGATACTCAAGCGGCCAACGAGGACAGACTGTAAATCTGTTGGTTTTTACCTTCGCAGGTTCGAATCCTGCTCTTCCCACAAAAAACAAAAAAGCAAGCTATTTAGCTTGCTTTTTTGTTTTCAATATTTGATGGTATAAACTATTTATTCTGTTAATTTTATTTTTTGTATGTTTTTTGCAATGTTTATGCGGTTAATTATAGAATCAATTATTGTGTCATAAAGCGCATCGCCTAAAACACTATCTTCAACGCCGGCATCAATATTGGGGTTGTCATTAACTTCAACAATATAAACTTCATTATTCACAATTTTTAAATCTACACCATAAAGTCCATCTCCAATTAAAGCAGCCGCTTTTTGGGCTACTTTTATCACCTTTTCTGGTACTTCATTTATTGGTAGTGTTACGTAATCGCCTGATGGATCATCACTTTCGCTATTCCAATCATAAATTTGCCAATGGTTTTCTTTCATAAAATATTTACAAGCAAAAAGTGGGGTGTTATCTAAAATTCCAATTCTCCAGTCAAATTCTGAATACAAGAATTCTTGACAAATAACCATGTCTGATTTTTTAAATAACTTAAGTAATTCAACTTTAGCTTCTTCTTTATTATTCACTTTGATAACACCTAATGAAAACGCGCTATCTGGTTGTTTTAAAACCACCGGATAGGTTAAAGCGTCTAACTGTTTTAAGTTAGAAATATTGTTGGCCAGTACTATAGTTTGTGGCGTTTTTATTTTGTGCTTTTTAAACAATTCATTTTGGTAAATTTTGTTGGAGCACCTAAGTATAGACCAAGGGTCATCAATAACCACCATGCCTTCGGCATAAGCCAACCTTGAAAACTCATAGGTATAGTGGTTTACATTGGTGGTTTCTCTAATAAAAAGTGCATCAAATTCGTTAATTTTATCAACGTCGGCCTTGGTTATTAGCTCTAAATACACGCCTTTTTTGTTAGCTGCTATTTTAAGTTTTTCTAAGCCTAAAGCGTTTGATGGCGGTGTTTCTTCTTTTGGGTTTACAAGAACAGCCAAATCATATTTGTAATTAGCTAGTTTTGGGTAATTGTGTCTTTTTTTATTGAAAAAATTTACGGCAAAACTGTACATTAAATCTTTTTCAGTATCATTATCAATATCCTGAAAGGTAAAAACTTTAATGTCTTTTATTAACCATTTTTCGTTTTTAATAAAGTTCACTTTAAAAAAAGGAGCTTCAAAAATTTGATATAGTTTTGATGCTAATGTTCTGTAACTTTTGTTGGGTGTTTGCCCAAAATAAATGTTTAAAGAAAAAGCACTATTTGAAATTTTTAACAATGTTTTGTTTATAAGTGCATCTAAATCAAAAGCAATAGATTGAATAACATTTTTTATTCTAAAATCTCTAATAACCGTAATGCTAGGTATAACTCTTTGTCCGCGTGCCGATGCTAACAAAGAAACATAATACCCATAGCTTTGGTATTTGTATGAGCTGCAAAGGTTAAAAATTCTGTAGTCTGGGTTGTTGTGGTATTGCGTGTTGTTAATATAATCTTTAACCGAAATTACTTTGGCGTTTATAGTGTTTTCTTGCCATTTAAAAGGCTGGTTTATTACAATAATATTTTTGTAATCTTTAGTAGCGTTTTCTTGGTTGTATTTCATTTTTATGGCGTGTAAACCTTCGGTGTAATAGTTATTTAATAAAGCTGTTTCAGTAAAATTATGCTTTTTGTACCAATTAATTAATTGTTGGTTTGTAGCACTAACTTCTAATATTATAGTGTTAAAATTATGTGCTGCAGCATAAGTTTTTATATAATTTAAAATAATTGAGCCTATACCTTTGTTGTGATATGCTTTTATAAGGCCAACAGAGTATATGCGTAATGAATGTGTATATTTAAATAACACAAATGCACCAATAGGGGCTTGGTTAGCAATAGTGTCTTCAACAATAAAAATTTCTTGAAAATTACTGCTTAAGCTTTTTTTTATATTTTGTTTTGAATTTTGTTGGTATGCTGGAAATACCTCCTTTTCTAGTTGTAGTAAAAAGGGTAAATCTTGGTTTTGAGCTTTTCTAAAATTAAAGCTCATTATAGTATGAATTTAAGCATTGTAGTAAGCCAAAATAATATTTTAAATTTAAGAAATTTTGTAGTTAAATTTTAAACGAAATTAGCTGTTTTTTTTATATAACCAAGTGAAAATTTAGTTAATTTAAATATGCTTTTTTGAGTAATTAAAAACAAACTAGTTTTTAGTTTTTTTTCTAAATGAACGGGTGTATTTGCTATTTGTGGGATAGCTTCTTTTAGAAGTCATATTGTTAAAAATAAGTGCAACTATAAGCAAAATAATAACACCCGAAAGTACAGGTGCAAACAAATAATAATAGCCTAAATCTCTTATTTTTTCAGTGCCTATTACAGCAATTAAAGCAGTTGCTCCACCAGGAGGATGAAGTGTTTTTGTAAATTGCATAAGTACAATAGAAATAGCCACGGCTAATGGCGCTGTAAGCCAAATAATATCGGGGAGTAACTTTAAAATAGTTACTCCCACAAAGGCAGATATTAAATGGCCTCCAATTAAATTTCTAGGTTGTGAAAAAGGGCTTTGAATAGCACCGTAAATTAATACGCAAGTAGCACCAAAAGAACCTATTAAAAAGGTATTTTCTACTTTGGGTAAATATAGTGATTGTATCATGGCAATTAAGCCAATACCAATAAAAGCACCAACAAAAGACCAAAAGTGCTCTTTAAAATCAACTAATGTTTCCTTGTAAATAACATATTTTGAAATACGAATAGTTCTGTTAATTCGTTTTTTCATTTGTCATTTTTTGGTGGTACAACCATTAATTAACAAGCGTTATATTTTAAAGGCTTGTTTAATTTTATCTGTATAATCTAACTTTTCCCAAGTAAACAATTCAACATTAAGTGTTACGTTTTCGCCATTTGGTTGACTAAATGTTTTTGTAACTGTTTCATTGGTGCGCCCCATATGGCCATAGGCAGCAGTTTCGCTATACATTGGCGAGCGTAGTTTAAGGCGCTCTTCAATAGCAAATGGTCTCATATCAAAAATTTCAGAAACTTTTGCAGCTATTTCACCATCAGTTAAATTTACTTTTGCAGTACCATAAGTATCAATAAAAATACCCATTGGTTCTACAACACCAATGGCGTAGCTAACTTGTACTAAAACTTCATCGGCAATACCAGCAGCAACTAAGTTTTTAGCAATATGGCGTGTAGCGTAAGCGGCACTTCTATCAACTTTACTTGGGTCTTTGCCTGAAAAAGCACCACCACCATGTGCGCCTTTACCACCATAAGTATCAACAATAATTTTTCTTCCTGTTAATCCGGTATCACCATGTGGACCACCAATTACAAATTTTCCGGTTGGGTTAATGTGGTATTTTATATCATCATTAAATAAAGCCTGAATAGCAGCTGGTAATTTTGCAATTACTCTGGGTATTAAAATAGTTTTAATGTCTTCTCTAATTTTGGCAAGCATAGTAGTGTCATCAGCAAAATCATCATGTTGTGTAGAAACTACAATAGCATCAATGCGTTGTGGTACATTATCATCACTATATTCAATAGTAACTTGACTTTTAGAGTCTGGCCTTAAATAAGTAATGTCTTTGTTTTCTCTGCGTAATTCAGCTAACTCTTTTAAAATTCTATGCGATAAATCTAAAGCTAAAGGCATGTAGTTTTCAGTTTCATTGGTGGCGTAACCAAACATCATACCTTGGTCTCCGGCTCCTTGCTCTTCTTTGGTAGCTCTATCTACACCTCGGTTAATATCGTCAGATTGTTCGTGAATAGCCGAAAACACACCGCATGAATTGCCATCAAACATATATTCGCCTTTAGTGTAACCAATTTTGTTAATGGTATCTCTAGCAATTTGTTGTACATCTAAATAAGTGTTAGATTTTACTTCGCCAGCAAGTACAACTTGCCCAGTGGTTACAAGGGTTTCGCAAGCTACTTTAGAGTTTATATCAAAAGCTAAAAAATTATCTATAAGTGCATCACTAATTTGGTCAGCAACTTTGTCTGGGTGTCCTTCAGATACACTTTCTGAAGTGAATAAATATGACATTGTTAAAAATTTTAAATGAGGTTGATTTGACGTAAACGTCTCAGGAAGTTAACACTGCCTTTAGCATTTTTACTTATATCATAATGTGTTAGATATAAAGAGGTTGCAATCAGTCAAATCTTTCCTCTATTATTGTGGCGCAAAAATATAAAAATTAAACCAAAGACACCTTGTTTTTGTTTTTTTTAAGAAAAAAGTTGTATTCTAAAATTTTTCTATAAATATTTGTTGCAACAAGTATGAAACATACCGTATTAAATAGTATTTCAATTAGCGTCATTGTGATTATTTCACAATGATAAGGAAGTGCTGTTTAATAAATTAATATAAAATGAAACCTTCCTAAAAATATATAGGAAGGTTTTTTTATGATTTTTTTTAGCGTATTGGGCATCATAAAAAAACAAAGTTAACTAATTGTTTTTTAAATAATTAAGTTGTTTTTGGGTGTAGTGAATTTAACCCATAAAAACAATAAAAAATGCCTACAAGTAGCTAAAGGGTTATTTTCGTTTGTTGAATATTAATATTATTTGTTAAAATTCTTAAAAACATATAAATATCATAATTTAACTAACTAAGATTTAAATTTTTATCATAAAAAATGAACAAACTAAACAAACATAGTAGCAGATTAACGCAAGACGAATCGCAACCAGCATCACAAGCCATGTTGTATGCTGTTGGTTTTTCTGATGAAGACATGCAGAAAGCTCAAATAGGTATTGCAAGTACCGGGTATGATGGTAACCCATGTAATATGCACCTTAACGGCTTGAAAGATGAGGTTAAAGTAGAGTGCAATATTGCTGGTATGGTTGGTTTAGGGTTTAATACTATTGGTGTGTCTGATGGTATTTCAATGGGTACATCGGGTATGAATTACTCACTTGTATCTAGAGATATTATTGCAGATTCAATTGAAACTATTATGAATGCACAAAGCTATGATGGTTTAATAGCTATTGTAGGTTGCGATAAAAATATGCCCGGTGCAGTTATGTCAATGCTGCGTTTAAATCGTCCGTCAATCATGATGTATGGTGGTACCATAAAATCGGGTAATTACAAAGGTAAAAAATTAAACATTGTATCTGCTTTTGAAGCATTAGGGCAAAAAGTAGCAGGCGAAATTGACGAAGCAGAATACAAAGAAATCATTAAAAGATCTATACCTGGAGCAGGTGCTTGTGGCGGTATGTATACGGCAAATACCATGGCGTCGGCCATAGAGTGTATGGGGTTTGCATTACCTTACAACTCATCAATTCCAGCAGAAAACCCTAATAAATTATCTGAAGCTGAAAGGTACGCCAGAGCCATCAAAAATTTATTAGAGTTAGATTTAAAACCTTTGGATATTATTTCAAAAAAATCTATAGAAAACGCCATTACTCTAGTAAACGCTTTAGGAGGTTCAACCAACGCTGTTTTACACTTTTTAGCTATTGCACATGCTGCTGATATAGATTTTACTTTAGAAGATTTTCAACGCGTAAGCAATAAAACGCCTTTAATTGGAGACTTAAAACCTTCAGGTAAATACCTAATGGAAGATGTGCATGGTGTTGGTGGTACGCCAGCAATAATGAAATATCTTTTAGAAGAAGGTTACTTGCACGGTGATTGCATGACCGTTACCGGAAAAACATTAGCCGAAAACTTAGCCGATGTTAAAGCCATGGAGTTTGAAGATCAAGATATTGTTTACCCTACAGATAAAGCATTAAAAACATCAGGAAACCTACAAATTTTATACGGAAACTTAGCTACAGATGGTGCTGTTGCAAAAATTTCAGGAAAAGAAGGTTTAGTGTTTGAAGGTAAAGCCGTTGTTTACAACAGTGAGCAAGATGCCAATACAGGAATTTCAAATGGCGAGGTAAAACGTGGTGACGTTGTAGTTATAAGGTACGTTGGGCCAAAAGGCGGACCAGGTATGCCAGAAATGTTAAAGCCTACATCATTAATTATGGGGGCAGGTTTAGGAAAATCGGTGGCGTTAATTACCGATGGTCGTTTCTCTGGTGGTACGCACGGTTTTGTAGTTGGCCACATTACTCCCGAAGCACAATCTGGAGGCGCTATTGGGTTAGTTGAAACAGGTGATACCATTAGAATTAGTGCCGAAGACAACTCAATTAACGTACTAATTTCTGAAGAAGAATTGGCTCAAAGAAAAGCAAACTGGCAAGAGCCAGCATTAAAACATAAAAAAGGAATATTATATAAATACGCTAAATGTGTAGCGCCAGCTTCTGAAGGTTGCGTAACAGATAAGTATTAAAATTTCCAACTAAACAAAAAGAGTCTTTCAATATAAAGTTGAAGATTATGAAAGAAACACAGACCATAGAAAAAACGAAAACGGAAACCACAAAAACTGAACGCATAACAGGTTGCGAAGCAATTATAAGATGCTTAATTGCTGAAGGTGTTGATATTCTTTACGGATATCCAGGAGGTGCCATTATGCCTGTTTATGACGAGTTGTTTAAATACCAAGATCAAATTCATCACGTATTAACACGTCATGAACAAGGTGCAGCCCATGCCGCTCAAGGCTATGCCAGAATATCTGGTAAAGTAGGTGTAGCTATGGCAACCTCAGGCCCGGGTGCTACCAACTTAATAACTGGTATTGCAGATGCGCAAATAGATTCTACACCAATGGTGTGTATTACAGGGCAGGTATTTTCGCATTTATTAGGAAGTGATGCGTTTCAAGAAACAGATATTGTTGGTATATCTACACCTGTTACCAAATGGAATCATCAAATTACAAAAGCTGAAGATATTCCAGAGGTAATAGCTAAAGCGTTTTACATAGCTAAAAGTGGCAGACCAGGCCCTGTGTTAATTGATATTACTAAAGACGCACAGCTTCAAGAATTCGATTTTAAATACGAAAAATGTTCAAGTGTAAGAAGTTACAAGCCTGTGCCTAAAACAAATATTGAGTCTGTAAGAGCAGCAGCCCACTTAATTAACAATGCCAAAAAACCGCTAATTGTTTGGGGGCAAGGTGTTATTTTAGGTGAAGCAGAAAACGAACTTAAAGCAGTTATTGAAAAAGCAGGTATTCCATCGGCTTGGACTATTTTAGGGGCTTCTGCAATACCAACATCGCACCCATTAAATGTTGGTATGGTAGGTATGCATGGTAATTATGCACCCAATAAGTTAACTAATGAATGCGATGTGTTAATAGCCATAGGTATGCGTTTTGATGATCGTGTTACAGGAAATTTAGCAACCTATGCCAAACAAGCCAAAATAATTCATTTTGATATTGATCCGGCTGAAATAGATAAAAATGTAAAAACCGATGTTGCTGTTTTGGGCAATTCTAAAGAAAGTTTAGCATTGTTACTAAATGAACTTAACGAAAACAAACACGAAGCATGGCACCAAGAGTTTAAAGATTTATATAAAATTGAATTTGATAAAGTAATTAAAGCCGATTTACTGCCTGAAAAAGAAGGTTTAACCATGGGCGAAGTGTTAAAAGAAATTAACACACAAAGTAAAGGTGATGCAGCTATAGTTTCTGATGTAGGGCAACACCAAATGATTGCTTGCAGATATGCCGAGTTTAACAAAACCAAAAGTAACATTACATCGGGTGGTTTAGGCACCATGGGATTTGCTTTACCAGCGGCAATAGGCGCTAAAATGGCAGCGCCAGAGCGCGAAGTTGTAGCAATAATTGGTGATGGTGGTTACCAAATGAATATACAAGAGTTAGGTACTATTTTTCAGCAAAAAGTACCCGTAAAAATTGTAGTGCTTAACAATGAGTTTTTAGGTATGGTACGCCAATGGCAACAACTGTTTTTTGATAAGCGCTATGCATCAACTGAAATGACAAACCCAGATTTTGTAACCATAGCAAAAGGATATCACATTGAAGCTAAGCGTGTAACAAAACGCGAAGAATTAGCCAGTGCTGTTGAAGAAATGATAGCTTCAAAATCATCATACTTTTTAGAAGTTTGTGTTGAAAAAGAAGACAATGTATTTCCAATGATACCTACTGGAGCATCGGTATCAGATGTAAGATTAAGCTAAAAACAGTTTTAAAGTATAGAACAAAAGATAAAAGGTGATTTTATCAAAAATAAAATGTGTTATAAGCACTATTTTTCGCCTTTTTTCAAATATCTTTTAAAAAATGAACGAAGAACTAAAAACATTCACGATTTCAGTTTACACCGAAAATAACATCGGGTTATTAAATCGTATTTCAGCCATTTTTCAACGCAGGCACATAAACATTGAAAGTTTAACCACATCGCAGTCTGAAATTGAAAACGTTAACCGTTTTGTAATAGTGGTAAACATATCTGAAACTCAAGCAAAAAAAATAGTAGGACAAATAGAAAAGCAAGTTGAAGTAATTAAGGCTTATTATCACACAGATAATGAAACTATTTTTACAGAGTCTTGCATGTTCAAAATAAAGTCTGAATTGTTGTTTGAAGAGCCGCAAATACAAAACATAATAAAAGAAAGCAACACAAGAATTGTTACAGTAAACAAAGCATTTTTTGTGTTAGAAAAAACTGGCAGACGTCATGAAATTGAAGCGCTGCGTAGAGATTTAAATGCTTTTGGTATTATGCAGTTTGTACGCTCTGGAAGAATAGCTGTTACAAAAGACGAAATGAGAATAACAGAGCTACTAAAAGCCGAAAAAAACAAACAATAAACATTAAATATCACACCTAATTTGTTAGGTAAAAACAAGTATTAAAACAAGAACATTACAAATGGAAAATTATTTTAACACACTTACATTAGCAGGTAAATTAAACCAATTGTCTAAATGTAGATTCATGGATGCATCAGAATTTACAGATGGTGTAAACGCACTTAAAGGCAAAAAAATAGTAATAGTAGGTTGTGGAGCTCAAGGGTTAAACCAAGGCTTAAACATGAGAGATTCTGGGTTAGATATTTCTTACACATTACGTGAGGCAGCAATAAAAGAAAAGCGCGCATCATTCGTAAATGCTACTGAAAACGGTTTTACAGTTGGTACTTATGAAGAATTAATTCCAACAGCCGATTTGGTTTTAAACCTAACACCAGATAAGCAGCACACAAATGTTGTTAACGCTGTAATGCCATTAATGAAAAAAGGAGCAACTTTAGCATATTCTCATGGTTTTAATATTGTTGAAGAAGGTATGCAAATTCGTGAAGACCTTACCGTAATTATGTGTGCGCCAAAATCACCAGGTTCTGAGGTACGCGAAGAATACAAAAGAGGTTTTGGGGTGCCAACACTTATTGCAGTTCACCCAGAAAATGACCCTGAAGGTAAAGGTTTAGCCCAAGCAAAAGCTTATGCTGTTGCAACAGGTGGAGATAGAGCAGGTGTACTAGAATCGTCTTTTGTTGCTGAGGTAAAAAGTGATTTAATGGGTGAGCAAACAATTCTTTGTGGTTTATTACAAACAGGTTCTATTTTATGTTTTGATAAAATGGTTGAAAAAGGTATTGAGCCAGGTTACGCTTCAAAATTAATTCAATACGGTTGGGAAACTGTTACTGAAGGTTTAAAATACGGTGGTATTACAAACATGATGGACAGACTTTCAAACCCTGCAAAAATTAAAGCTTTTGAATTATCTGAAGAGTTAAAAGATATCATGCGTCCTTTATTCCAAAAGCATATGGATGATATAATGGAAGGTAATTTTTCTAGCGGAATGATGGCAGATTGGGCTAATGGCGATGCTAATTTATTAGGATGGAGAGCTGCAACTGCTGAAACAGCTTTTGAAAAAACACCAGCAGGTGATATGGAAATTAGTGAGCAAGAATATTATGATAACGGCGTATTAATGGTGGCATTAGTGCGTGCAGGTGTAGAATTAGCTTTTGAAGCTATGACTGAATCTGGAATTATTGATGAGTCTGCATACTATGAGTCTTTACACGAAACACCATTAATTGCAAATACTATTGCTAGAAAGAAATTATACGAAATGAATCGCGTAATTTCAGATACTGCAGAGTACGGTTGTTATTTATTTGATCATGCATGTAAACCTTTATTAGCAGATTTTATGAAAACTATTGATACTGATGTTATTGGAAAAGCTTATGCAAAAGATAACGGAGAAGGTGTTGATAACGCTAAATTAATTGAAGTTAATGCAGCATTAAGAAATCACCCAGTTGAAAAAATTGGTAGATTCTTAAGAACATCAATGACGGCTATGAAGCCAATAGTTTAATACCAAAAACATATTATGACGCAGGAAAACAACATATATTTTCCTAACATAAACAATGTAAAGCTAGCTGCCGATACTATTAAAAAAGTATCGGCAGTTACGCCTTTATACCATAGCTTAAGGTGTTCAAAAAAATATAATTCTACTATTTATTTTAAGCGAGAAGATCTTCAACAAGTACGCTCATATAAAATTAGAGGTGCTTACAATAAAATAAGTTCTTTATCGCAAAAACAAGCAAATAATGGTGTGGTTTGTGCAAGCGCAGGTAATCATGCGCAAGGTGTAGCACTATCCTGTAAGTTACTAAAAATTAAAGGTGTTATATATATGCCAGCACCAACGCCCAATCAAAAAATTGAGCAGGTAAAAATGTTTGGTGAAAACTATATTGATATCAAGTTACAAGGTGATACGTTTGATGATGCTTACCACGCAGCCATGTTAGAGTGTAATAGTACAGGCAAAATATTTATTCATCCATTTGATGATGAAAAAGTAATTGAAGGGCAAGCAACTGTAGGTTTAGAAATAATAGAACAAAGTAATAAAACTATTGATTATGTTTTTATACCTATTGGTGGCGGTGGTTTAGCAGCAGGTTTATCAACCGTTTTTAAAACCATGTCGCCTAAAACAAAAATAATAGGAGTTGAGCCGCAAGGAGCACAATCTATGGCTACTTCAATAAAAAATAATGAAAACACAACTTTAGAAAATATTGATAAGTTTGTTGATGGTGCTGCTGTTAAGCGCGTAGGTAATTTAACTTTTCCTATTTGTAAACAATATTTAGATGCTGTAATTCCAGTGCCTGAAGGTAAAGTATGTGAAACTATTTTAGAACTTTATAATAAAGATGCTATTGTTGTTGAGCCCGCAGGAGCATTAAGCATTGCTTCTTTAGATTTTTACGCAGAAGCTATAAAAAATAAAAATGTTGTTTGTGTTGTTAGCGGAAGTAATAATGATATTACCAGAACTCCCGAAATTAAAGAACGCGCTCTGCTTTATGCTAATTTAAAGCATTATTTTATTGTGAAATTTCCACAACGTGCTGGTGCTTTAAAGCAATTTGTGGTTGATATTTTAGGTGAAAATGACGATATTACCTATTTTCAATATGCAAAAAAAACCAACAGAGAAAATGGTTCGGCAGTGGTTGGGGTTCAACTAAAATCTTCAAAAGACTTAGAGCCTTTAATAGCAAAAATGAAGGCTCATAATTTTTACGGCGACTACTTAAATAACAAACCAGATTTGTTTCAATTTTTAGTGTAAATAATAGTTTGTAATTCTTCTAACGAAAAAATTAAGTACTTACAAGTAAATATTTTTTAAATATAATTTGAGACTTTTTTTTTTGCCGTATTTTAGTGCATTGAACACATTAGAATATTAACAAACAAAATTTAGTTTTAAAAATGAAAACATTTAAATATGTATTAACATCAGTTTTTGCTGCATCAGTTTTATTTAGTTGTGGTGGGGAGAAGAAAGAGAAAAAAGAGTCGTTTTCTTATGAAAATAAATCTACAACTACTGAAGAGGTTAAAGAAGAAGATAACGTAGCCAATATAGTTTTAGTTGGTGATGATATGATGAAGTTTGATAAAAATGAAATTAAAGCTAAAGCTGGGCAAAAAGTAAAGTTAACATTACGCCACAAAGGAAAAATGGATTTAAACGTAATGGGCCATAATGTGGTTATTTTAAAACAAGGTGTTGATATAGCAACATTTGCAGGAAAAGCAGCTACAGCCAGAGATACAAAGTATATTCCAGAATCTGGAAAAGATGATATTATTGCGCATACTGATTTAATTGGAGGCGGGCAAACAACATCTATTGAGTTTGATGCTCCTGCAGCAGGAACTTATGATTTTATTTGTAGTTTTCCTGGGCATTACGCTATAATGAAAGGTAAGTTTATTGTTGAGTAATTATTTTTAAAAATTCTATATAAAAAAAAGCGGCTAATAGGCCGCTTTTTTTGTGCAATAATTATAGTTTTTATTTTACAATTAGTTTAGTTCTCATAGTAAATGAATGTCCTGGAAAAGTACAAACTATCCAATATTCACCTGGTTTGCTTGGTGCTGTAAAATAAATGGTTTCAGAGTCTTCTGGTCCAACAGTCCCAGAGTGTGCTATTACCAAATCACTAAACGGTACGTAGTTTAAATCTGGTCCTTCAAGGCCTAGATTTAACGCTAATTCACCTACTTTAAGTGGTGTTTCTTTTCCTTGTTTAGTAATAACAACGTTGTGTATCATATCATCGTTGTTATTAAGTGTGAACTCTATTTTACTATTACGGTTAATTGTAATTTCTTCAGTATCATACTTTAAACCAGGTATAGTACCTAATACTACTTTTTGGTCGGCACCAGCTTCACCCCATTCATGTGGCATTGTTGTAATGCGCTTTGGTTGTTCAATTTTTTTACCAGATTTTTTTATTTCCATTTGCATAGATTTTAATTCGCCACCAGGAACTTCGTTTAAAGTATAGTAAGCCTTTTTATGCAATAAAGTTTCACCAGTTTTAGCCTTTAATTTTGGTATTTCTAATTGGTGAATGAATCCTAAACGCATACCGTGAACAGTTATTTTAACGGTTAAGCCATCATCAGAAAGTTCAGCTTTGTGAATCATAGCATTTTGCTGATCTATAATAGGGCTACCGTAAGTTTTGTGGTATTTGTATGTGAAGGTTTTCATTTTATAGTTTGATATATCTTCAGCCTGTTGTTTACTAACTGGTTTGGTAAATTCTAATTCAAAACCATCTGCTTGGGCTTTCATAGTTTTAATTTCAAAAGGTGTTTTACCTGTCCAAACTAAACGTTGTAAGCCAAATTCTTTTTTACCTGTAGAGGCCCAACCTCTACTAGTCATACCAACAAACATGCTATTGTCGCTTCCCCAAATCATGCGTAAAATACCTGAAGAAAACCCTTCAACAAAAGGGAAGGCTGCACCTTGATATACACCGTTTACCTTTTCCATGTAAACACGCATAATTTTACTGTGCCCTTGGTCACCTACAAATTGTTGGCCTTCAAACGGTCCAAATTTACCATTGGTAGTATCATATAAAATATCAGATGTTGAAATACCTAAAATAGTATGCGGAAACCAAATAGCTGGTGCTTTTAATTCTTTTTCTTTTTTGGCGTACTCATACAGGGTCATGCCAGAATTGTCTTTTATATCATCAGGTTTTAAGGTTAACGGAGATAGCGGGTCATCGCTCCATTTTAACCCTTCCGGATGGCCAGCAAAATCTCCCATAGCTAAGTGTGTCATTCTACCGGAACCTACCCAGTCACCTTGGTTTTCAGTATAGAAAAAGTCGCCTTCAGGATTAATAGCAAATCCAGCAGGAGAACGTAAACCTGTAGCTATTGGAGTAACATTACCTTCAGGTGATATTTTAAGCATCCAACCACGCCAACGTACGGTGCTTTTTCCACCACCTAACCATGAAAGATTTAAGGTAACAATCATATCGCCATTTTTGGTAAATTTTGGACCGTAAGAGTAGTCATGGTAGTTACCAGATAGTGGCCATGAAAAAATGGTTTTATACACATCGGCTTCATTATCACCATTTTTATCTTCAAGTCTTGTTAATTCACCCCGTTGTGATAAATAGAAACCATTATTTTTGTAGCCCAAGCCTAATGCTTCATGTAAACCTTGAGCAAATAGTTTATACTCTGGGTTTTGGCTGTAGGGGTTATTTATTAACCAAACTTCACCGCGTCTGGTTGAGACACCTAATTTATCATCATCGGTTAAGGCTAAGCCACCAACTTCTAGTTTTACATCATTAGGAATTGGAACATCAACAATTTTGTAATATTCTGATTCTTTAGATTTTGATTGACCAAAAACAAATTGACCAATACAAATGCTTAAAATTACTGTTAAAAGTTTTATTGTTTTTTGCATGATTAATTGTTTTTAATTACCAAATAATGCTATAATTTATTGTGTTTTTACCTTTAGGAACTTCAACTAATAATTCATCTTTACCATCAATGTTCCTTATAATTGGTTTAAAATTATTGCCGGAAAAATCAATATAGTAACTTTCGTTATTCACAATAAAAGTATTATTGGGTAGTACTTTAATACTTTCACCATCGGCTAATTTATGCCATAAGTTTTGTTTGCTATCAATAGTTATGTTTTTGGTTAGATTACGATTTTCATTAGACACTGTAAAGTAATTTGAAATAGTAGCCCCTTCAATTGCATATGAAAATGTAGGTAGTTTTTCAGAATCTAATTCATAACCTAATTGTTTAATGCCTTTGTTCTCTGGTTGAGGTAGTGGCCAAGGTGTATTTTGGTTTTTTAAATTTGCAAATTCTAAGCCACCGTGTAATGAAATAGAAAAACCTACAGGTTCTCCAAGTTGTTTATAACCTCTAGACAACCACATGTGTGTTGTGTTTAAAAATAAGCCACTCCATGCTTTTAGTAAAGATCCTGTTGCTAAATCATAAGAGTAGTGAATACCTTCAGGTAAGCCAACAGATATACTGTGAGTTCTTGTTTCGTTTTTATGTGTAACAAAGCTGCGTTGTATTTTTGGGGTGTTTTCTGGGTTAATAACAATTCCATTTAGCGGATTAAATTTATTTGCATCTTTCCATACATCTTCTTGTATAGAATATTTTTGCAAATTAGGCCCTTCAACATGAAGTGTAAAGCCACCTGCCCATGGTTTTGTTTGATTGTATATTATTTTGAATGGGTATGTTCCTTTTTCAAGTTTAACAACATTACTATGAATTGTATTCATATTATCCTTAGATACAAGTACTCTTTTATTGTTTATAACTATATGGGCTAGACCGTTTGTGCGAGACTCAAATAAATAATCGCCTGTTTCAGGAATATTAATAGTTCCTGTATGTGCAATTAACTTGTGCTCTTTAGTTTTTGTAACATCAACAAGTGTGAATTTATCAACGGGAGTTTCATTGGCAATAGGAATAGTATCTAAATTGTCTATAGTTTTACTTTTAGTTTTGTACTCTGTTCTTACAATGTTTGAAAGCTGAAGTTTATCAATTTCATATAATTTGTATTTTATGTTTTTAAAAGCAACAGGTCCATGGTCTCCCTGTATCATAAGCGGGCCTCTTGCTGTTTCATCACTAAAAGCAGCGGCTCTTGTTGGACCTTTAACTTCAACATTTTTATGAATTAATGAGCCATTTAACCAAACTTCTTCAAACCAAGCGTTTTTAATTTTTTTACCAGAATTATCAAACTTAGGTGCATGGAATATAATTTTAAAATGTTGCCATAAACCAGGGGCTTTTGCAGCATTAATTCTTGGAGGATGCCCTTCGTAGCCTTGTTTTCCATTTTCGGCATCTTTATTCCAGCGTTGATAAATACCTCCAATATCACTATGTTTAGGGTCTTTTACGCCCCAACTGTCTAATAATTGTATTTCGTAACGTCCTTGAAAGTAAATACCTGAATTAGATTTAATAGGCATCATAACATCAAGTTCAAGTTCTATATCACCGTGCTCAAAAGCAGTAAAAAGTTGTTTGTTAAATTCTTGGTCATTGGCATTAAAAAGTATTCCAACACCGTCTTCATCAATTAAGGTTTTTTCTTTTTGTCTATCGGCTATAACGTTTCCAACAATTTTCCAGTTAGAACCACTAGGTTTAAAAGCAGATAAATCGTTTAAATTTAATGTTTTAAAGGGTAGGGATGTTATTGGTTGGTTTACTTCAGTTTTTTTATTTGCCACAGTTTGTTGAGGCTTTTTTGCGTCTTTTACACATGAAAAAGCAAGTGCAAAAAGTAAAATTAGTAAATAATTTGAAACATGTTTCATTTGTTTTAAGTTTAGTTTATACTAAGTTGTTTAATTCATGAATTAAAATATATAATTTAGGTTTATTAGAGAGCTTCTTGGTAAAATTGGTACAACAACAAAACTAGCATCTGGATTTGCTTGTACAAAATCATTGGTAACACCATTAGCACTTGCACCAAAACTGTTAGCACCAAAAAAGTTAGCAAGTCCTTCAGAGTTGAATAAGTTATTTATAACCAAGTTAGCAGATAGGTTTTTTGTAATTTTATAACCAATACCTGTATTGAAAGTACTGTAAGCGTCTAGCTGAAAGGCGTTAGCTGCATTGCCTTCTCTTTTGCCCATATATTGCCAATTAAAAAATGCCGAAAGTGTGTTGTTATTGTAATAACTACCTAAGTTAAACATTAATTTAGGGTTGAAAGCTAATTGGTTTCCAGAGTAATTTGTAACCGTGTCGTCGTTTGTGTCTACTGTACCAGCAGCATTATAAATACGCCATTTTTCGGCTTTAGGGTTTTGTAAAACACCATTAAATTTAAACGCTATATTTTCAATTGGGGTTACAATACTTTCCCATTCAAAACCTAAAGATCTAGAGGTGTTAAATTGAATAGGTGTATAAAAAACGGTATTAGTATTACTGTCAAATTCAAAATTGCTAGAGCCAATATTTTTTAGTTCGCTCCAAAAAAGTGTACTTGTAAATGAAACAGATTTAGAGCTTAGTTTTAAGCCAGTTTCAATTTGTGTGATTTTTTGAACTTCGCCCTTGCCATTAATTGGTACATTATCAAAATTATTAAAATAGTAATTTAATTCTGGAGCCTTATTTCCTCTAGAAAAGCGGCCAAAAATAGCAGCGTTTGTACTTAAACTATAATTTAAACCTGCGGAATAGGAAATATAATTGTAATTAAAATTAAAATCATCAGTTTCACCAGTTGGTCCTTTAAGGCTGTTATCATAAGCAGTATTCTCATTGCCATCAACACCGCCGTCTAATCCCAATGGGGCATGTTGGTCTTTGCTACCTTTGTGGGTAATGTTTTCAAGGCGTAAACCAACATCTACGCGTAGGTTTTGGTTAATATTCCATTCATCGTTTATAAAAGTTGCAATTTGGTTAACATTAGCATTTGTGTTTACATAAAATAAACCACCGTAGTTACTAGCGCCTTTGGCATCAGATAATGCAACTATGGGTTGGTTAGGGTTTTGTAACGTAACTTGCAGCATTTTAGGGTTTGGCTCATAAGTAACATAAGCAAAACTACCTTGGGTAAAATGGTCTGTTTTAGAAAAGCCAAGTGATAATCCGGTAGAAATGGTATGATTTTTTAGTTGCTTTTGAAGTACAAAATTGTTCATTAATTCATCAGCAGAAATATCTTTATACCATGCTGAAGTTCCCATAATAGCATCGTTTGGTAGGCTACCGTTTGTTAAATACTGAAATGAGCCACCCGATAAAATAGTGCTATTATCAACGCGGGCTAGTTCGGTGCCAGATTGTGCATCGTTAAAAACTACTTGGCCAATAGGATAGTCTGCACCACTAACAAAATAGGCGGTAGGATCATTTAATGATACAAATGCGTTACTAATTGATGTTTGCCAATTAGCTTTTTTTGTTGAAAATTTAATATTGTTTTTAACAGTCCAGTTGTTGCCAATATTTTGAGAAAAATCAAAACCTAAAGCAAAATCTTGTGCGTGTACACCTTTAGAAGGGTTGAAACTATTGGTTTTATCTGGATTTCTTCCGTCGGGAATTTCTACATCAAACGATGGCATCATTAATGCTGTTGAACTAAAACTTTGGCCAAAAGCAGGCTTAGGGTCATTCCAATTTGTAGCAGCAACACCAGTGTAGCGGTTGGTGTAATCATCTAAAAGTTTTCCGTAGAATTTAAAATATCCGTTCTTGTTGGTTTTTATAAGGTTTAGTTTGGCTTGCCCGCCTTTGCTAAACGTAAAATTAGTATTTCTGGCGCCATCATCATGCCTGTAATGACCACCAAGGTTAAAATACCAATTGTTACCTAGTGGCCCGCTTAAATTGGCATCAATTCTATAAATAGGATTGTTATCTTCACCTTGAATACCAGTTGAAGCAATAATTTCACCTCCAAAAGTTTCGTTTACACCTTTTGAAATAAAATTGTAAATGCCTCCAGGAGCGTTCATTGCGGTAACAGATGCATTTCCTCCCCTTAAAGCTTCAACTTTTTGTGTTGTAATATCTGTTCTGTGAAATAAATCGGGTGAATAGTACGAGTGTTGCACCAAACTTACAGGTAGGCCATCTTCTTGCAAAGAAACATAATACCATCCCATGTCGTCTTCGGCGGAAGCTGATACTCCTCGCGTGTAAACTCTAGTGAACACCTCACCAGCAGAAGCATCGGTAAACGTGCCAGCTATGTTTTGTAGTAAATTAGCAGTGCCTCTAGGGAATGTGTTTTGAATATCTTTTTGGGTTAATGTGCTAACCGATGTACTGGTTTCAATTGTTTTATTAGGATTGAATGATCCTGTAACAACAATGGTTTGAAGGTTAAGTAAATCGGGCTCTAGATTAAATTCTAGAGTAATATCGTTATTCTTAACTTCAATTACTTTACTAATGGTTTTGTAGCCTAAGTACGAAATTTTTAACGTGTAATTTCCGGCTGAAATATTTTGAACATTAAATGTTCCATCATAATTTGTTAAACTTGTTTGGTTTGTTGGTTGTATTAAAATATGTGCGCCTTCAATGGCTGTTTTATGGTTGTTGTAAACGTAACCGCTTATTGAAACTTGAGACCATGCTATATTGGTCAATAAAATAAAAATAAAATAAAGTGCGTTTTTTTTTAAGGTAATCATTGTTTAATTTATAGAGAGAGTTTAGTTTAGTTAACACACAAAAATGCAAAATATAAACGCAAATAATGTGTGTAATTATTCAGTGAAATATTTTGAACAAAAGTATTACTTTTTATTGGCTTTTATTTGGTAGAAGATAGCTGCAGCAGCAATTAATAGGCCTAAAAATTCTCTAGAGCCTTCAAGGTATGGTTTTTCGTAAACCATTTTACCAAAAATTTCTTCTTTGTTATCTGTTTGGAGGTAATCTATAAATAAAGAAAAATGAAAAGCTGCATAACTAATTAAGCTAAAAAAGATTAGCCAGTAAAGGTAAATAGGCATTTTTTTAAAACTAGGAGCTAAACATAAAATAGCAACAATAAAATATATTGAAAACCAGAGCAAGCCATCTGGGTCATTAAGTTGAATTATAGCAAATGCTATAAATGTTAAGCATAAAATTATATTGGTAATTTTTTGTTTTTTACGCATTATTAATTTTTTTGCTTGTAAATGTACAGCTATTTTAAAAATTGATATTTAATAAAAGTTTGTGTTTTATTTATTCCAATTCTAAAATTTCAATATTTTTAAATTCAACGGGATGGCTTTCGCTTTGCAAAGAAATGTAACCAGATTTTAGAGGTTGCCCTTCTAAAGATTTCCAATGCGCAACATTGTAGTCTATATTTCCACCTCCATACTGTGGTTTATAGTAACGCATAACTTCATTACCATTAATAAAGTGTTTAATAATAGAATCATTTCTAACTTCAATTTCAATATTAACCCATTGTTCTCCATGATAGGTTTTTGAAGCAGATGTTATACAATGCTCGGTTATTAATTCGTTATCCATAATAACATTGGTGCCGGGTGTACAAAGATTAGCGGTAGTGCGTTCATCAACGCCATTACCACCTAAAAGTTGTACTTCAATTGAAACAGGAAAGTTTTGGTCTAGCCCTATTTTTTTTGGGTCTTCGCAATGTATCATAATACCACTATTGCGGTTGGCCCAAGCAGCACCATCGCTTAATTGTTTATCTACAAATCTGTAATCCATTCTAAAACGGTAATTAGAAAAAGGTTTTTTGTAGTAAATATGCCCGAAAGTGTTGTTAAAAGTATCGTTATATTTATTATAGTTTACTTTTAAAATACCATTTTTAACAATAAAAGTATTATTGTAATTATCGCCAGCCGGATAACCTTTAATTTTAATTATCCAATCATCTAAATCTTTACCATTAAATAGTTTTATCCATTTTTCAGCGCTAGATTGCTGGGGTGTTTTAAGTTCTTTTTTTGTGTTGTTTTTACACGCTATAACACTAATAAAGGTAATTAGTATAAAAATTATTTTGAATAGTTTCATAAGTTTATCTTTGTAATGACCATGCTTTTCCTTTGGTGGTATTTTGCAAATCTACACAACCTTTATCGGGGCCTGGAACAGGATTGTAAGCTAATACTTTTTCGCCAACCAATTCACTGTTTTTAAAAGCCCAAACAGCTTTTGATCGGATACTTTTTAGTCCATTAAATACTATGCTTTCGTTTTTGTTGAAGCTTTTACGTGTTTCGGGTTTAGATTTTAAATATTTAGCTAAAAGAGCATCGTAAGTTTCTGTTTTTATATCAGAAATAGAAAAATCATCGGATTTATTAGGTGCTAGTTCTAAAATAAAGGTGTCTATTTCTTTTATAAATTTTGTTTGATCTTTTTTGTTATACGATTTAAAAGCTAACAAATCTATAAATTCAGGCACATTAACCTCTAAAGCGCCAGGAGAAGCCTCGGTTTTTGGTAAAATTAAATCAATAATATTTTTTAAAACAAACCCTTGATCTACAGTTAAAAGTTTTGGAGTCCATACTTCAATTTCCGAAGTGCAACTTTGTAGTATACTTAAAGCGCTTGGTGCCACTGCAGCGTACCCCAAAGATAAACCAATGTTTTTTAGTGCGTTTCTACGATTCATGTGTTTTGGGCTTTAAATTGTTTAATAGCATGATTAGCAGCTCTTGCGGTAAGTGCCATATACGTAAGTGACGGATTTTGACAACCAGCCGATGTCATACAGGCACCATCAGTTACATACACATTTGGTACGGTATGTATTTGGTTGTATTTGTTTAACACTGATGTTTTAGGATCATGCCCCATTCTGGCAGTTCCCATTTCATGTATGCCTATACCCGGAGCTTTTGGTTGGTCTCTGGTTTGAATGTCTTTAAAACCTGCTTGTTCTAACATGGCAACTGCTTGTGCAATCATGTCTTTTCTCATGGCATATTCGTTTTCCTTCCATTCGGCATCAAATGTAATGGTTGGTAATCCCCATTGATCTAGTTTATTATAATCTAAACTCATTTTATTATCATGGTAAGGTAAACATTCGCCAAAACCACCAATACCTAAACGCCAATTTCCGGGTTCTAACATTTTTTCTTTAAAAGCGGCGCCGTAAGCTAATTCTTCGGTAGATTCTGTGTAGTCGCCTCTTGTAGCTCTACCTTGGTAGCCGTAGCCTCTTAAAAAGTTTTTGTTTTCAGAAGCTTTGTCGCCTAAATTAACAAATCTTGGTATGTAAACGCCATTAGGCCTTCTTCCGTAGTAATATTTATCTTCAAAACCATCAATTTTTCCAGAAGCTCCAGCTCCTAAGTGATGATCCATGATATTATGACCTAACTCACCAGAATCATTTCCTAAGCCATTTGGGAACCTGTCAGATTTTGATTGTAATAAAATAGAAGCTGATGCCATAGCTGATGCGCAACAAAAAATAATATCAGCTTTAAATTCAAGTTTTTCTTTAGTTTCGGCATCAATTATTTTAACACCCGTTGCTTTCTTTTTGTCGGCGTCATAAACAATTTCATAAGCAATAGAATGTGGTCTCAATGTCATATTTCCGGTGCGTTCGGCGGCTGGTAATGTAGAAGCGTTACTGCTAAAATAGCCACCAAAAGGACAACCGCGAATACAGCGATTTCTACTTTGGCATCGGCTACGGCCTTCTCTGGCTGTATTGCTTGTTATGTGTGCAACTCTACCAATGGTTAGTACACGCCCAAATTTAGTTGCCATACTTTCTTTTAGGTGTTCTTCAACACAATTTAGTTCCATTGGAGGTTCAAAAACACTATCGGGTAATTGTGGTAGGCCCAAAGCTTCACCGCTAACACCAATAAATTTTTCTACATGGCTGTACCAAGGCGCAATATCTTTATAGCGTATGGGCCAATCAATACCGTGGCCGTCACGTATATTTGCTGTAAAATCTAAATCACTTAGCCTATAACTTTGTTTGCCCCACATAATAGACCTACCGCCAACGTGGTAACCGCGCATCCAATCAAAACGTTTAGTTTCGTTGTAAGGATGTTCTAAATCATTAACAAACCAGTGTTTGCTCTCGTTTTTTACGGTGTAACCTGTTCTGCTTTGTTTTGGGTATTTTTTTAATTCTTCAGCAGAAATATTTCCTTTTAATTCTTGGTCCCACGGGTCTAAATTCATGGTAGGATAGTCTTCAATATGTTTTACCATTCTGCCGCGTTCTAAAACCAAGGTTTTTAAGCCGCCTTCACAGAGTTCTTTGGCAGCCCAACCTCCTGAAATACCTGTGCCAATTACAATAGCATCATATGTTTCGTTTATTGATTTCATAATTAGTTTAACTTAAATTACAAAGACCACGCTTTACCATTGGTTTCTTCTGTAGAAATACATCCTAATTGAATGCCTGGAACAGGATCATAAGCTAATACGTTTTCGCCTATTTGTTCTGAGGTGCAATATCCAAAAATGGTATATTCTCTAACAGTGTAAAGAAATTTGTATATGTAATAGGTATCTTGTTTAGTTTGTGGAATGTTTTTTACGTGGTTTTTTAGTTGGTTTATAATGTTTTTTGAATCTTCTTCTGAAACATTAAAATATGAATTTAAAAGTATGCTGAAATCTTTTTTAGAAAGTTCAGATATGGGTTTCTTTGAGTTTAATATGGCTTTTTCAGTAAATAAAGAAGCGCCTTTTTTAAATATATTCTTGTTTTCAGTTGTTTCTATGTCATGATACATTAAATCAATAAACTGAGGAATGTTAACATCTAAAGCACCGGGAAGTTCGGTTTTTGGTAAAATAATATCAGCTAAATTTGTAACAATATGTTTTTCATCTTCAGATAAAAATAGAGGTTTCCAAGTAGGGTTGTTATTGTTGCAAGATGATAAAATACTTAGTATAGTAGGTGTTGCAATGGTGTAGCCAATGCTTGCAGTTAAATTTTTAAGTGCTGTTCTTCTATTCATAATTTAACTGTTTTTATTTTTATTGAATTCTTTTATTGCATGATTAGCGGCTCTGGCTGTAAATGCCATATATGTTAATGATGGGTTTTGGCATGCCGAAGATGTCATAAAAGCTCCATCTGTTACATATACATTTTTACAAGTATGCACTTGATTATATTTGTTTAAAACTGATGTTTTTGGATCATGCCCCATTCTGGCAGTTCCCATTTCGTGAATACAAGCTCCGGGTATTGCTTTACCTAAGTGGCCTTTTACATTTTTGTAACCAGCAGCTTTTAGCATGGCTACGGCTTGGTCTCTCATGTCTTCACGCATTTTAATTTCATTGTCTTTAATTTCGGCATCAAAATCTATAGTTGGAAGCCCCCATTCATCTGGTTTATTATAATTTAAAGAGATTTTGTTTTCATGATACGGTAAGCATTCACCAAAACCAGACATACCTATACGCCAAGGACCGGGTTTTAATATTTTTTCTTTCAGCTCTTTTCCAAAGCTTAGTTCAGAAACGGCATGTTGCCAATTAGTTCGGCTTGCGCCACCTTGGTAACCGTAACCGCGTATAAAATCTTTTTTTGTTTTTGTGTCTCCTAAATTTCTAAATCTAGGAATGTAAAATCCGTTTGGTCGTCTTCCTTTGTAGTATTTGTCGTTAAAACCATCTACTTCAGCAGAGGCTCCAACGGCATAGTGGTGATCCATTAAATTATGGCCTAATTCTCCAGAATCGTTACCTAAGCCGTTGGGAAATCGGTCAGATTTTGATTGCATTAAAATAGCTGTTGAAGCAATTGCCGATGCGCAACAAAAAATTATTTCAGCTTTAAATTCAAACTTTTCTTTAGTTTCAGCATCAATAATTTTTACACCAGTAGCCTTTTTTAAGGTATCATCATAAACAATTTCATAGGCTATAGAATGTGGTCTAAGCGTCATGTTTCCGGTGCGTTCGGCAGCAGGTAACGTACATGAGTTACTGCTAAAATAACCTCCGAATGGGCAACCACGCATACAGCGATTTCTAAATTGACATTTACTGCGCCCTTCATGAGGCTTGGTGCTTGTAATATGTGCAGCTCTACCAATAGTTAAAAGTCTACCGTCTTCAAAATTATTCTTAATACTTTCTTTAAGGTTTTCTTCAACACAATTTAGCTCCATGGGAGGTTCAAGCTTTTGGTCGGGTAGTTGAGGTAAACCTAGGTTTTCGCCAGATACGCCAATGTACGCTTCTACCTTATCATACCAAGGCGCAATATCTTTGTATCTAACTGGCCAATCAACACCATGGCCGTCTTTTTTATTGGCTTCAAAATCTAAATCGCTTAACCTGTAGCTTTGTTTGCCCCACATAATTGAGCGTCCGCCAACATGATATCCGCGCATCCAAAGATATTCTTTAACTTCGTTATAGGGGTGTTTTACATCGTCTACAAACCAATGCTTGGTAGCTGGTTTTGTTAGGTTTCCGCCCCAAAGCCTGCTTTGTTTATGTTGATTTTTTGTAGCATTTGGATGTTGTTTTTCACGGTGTTTAAAATCCCACGGATCCATATTCATGGTAGGGTAGTCTTCAATGTGTTTAACCATTCTGCCGCGTTCTAAAACCAAGGTTTTAAGGCCGCCTTCACAGAGTTCTTTAGCTGCCCAACCTCCTGAAATACCCGTGCCAATTACAATAGCATCATAAGTTTCAGAATATTTATTATTACTCATTTAGTTTGTGTTGTGATTTTGTAGTTTAATGTGGTGGTTTTTGATAATATCCTACAAAATAGGGTTAATTTTTAATATAATTGGAAAAATACTTAATTTGCATCATTGTAATGTTTAAATTTTTTCAGTGAAAATAAATATACATCAAATAGAACCTTATGAGGCTGACGGCGTGGTGTATCATGCAGATACTTGCTTGCCTTTAATAGATGCCTACCACAGGAAAAAACTAAAATTTAAAGCTCTGGCAAGACATACATATCCTGGTGATAGGTTAGATGATAATACCTTAGGGCTTAATAGTATTGGTTATTGGGATGCTAATGAACCGCAAGATTGGGGTTTAGATTGGCACAGAAATGAAGGTATAGAATTTCATTTTTTAGAATCAGGTACCATGCCATATGCTCAAGAAAACAAGGAGGTGTTATTAACGCCTAATCATTTAACAATAACACGTCCTTGGGAGGCACATAAAGTTGGAAATCCGTATATAGGAATGGGGAAATTTTATTGGGTGATTATTGATTTAGGCGTGCGAAGACCACACCAAGAATGGGTTTGGCCAGATTGGATTACGCTAACTAATAAAGATTTAACCCGCTTAACAACTATTTTAAGGCATAACGAAAAGTCTATTTTAAAAACAGATCAACGATTCAGAGATTGTTTTAAACGCATAAACATGGCAGTTAATACTGATGAAAACGGAAGCAATGCGTCTAGAATTCGTTTGTTGGTAAATTATTTGCTTATTCTAATACTTGATTTGTTAGATACTGAAAAAATTGAATTAAATGAGGCGTTAACCGATAGCTCACGTAGTGTGCAATATTTTTTGAAGGAGTTGGATAAAAATTTATCTGAAAACTGGACTATTGAGCAAATGGCACAATCGGCAGGTGTTGGTTTAACTAGGTTTACACATCATTGTAAACAATTAACTAATTTAACGCCTATGCGTTATTTAACAATGCGAAGATTAGAAATGTCTAAAAAAATTCTGAAAGAAAATGAAAAATTAACTGTAAGTGAAGTGGCTTATATGTGCGGTTTCACAACTAGTCAGTATTTTTCAACAGTATTTAAAAAACATGAAAAATGTTCACCTAATGAGTTTAGGAAATTACAGTGCATAAACCAATCTTTGGTTGCTTATCCAGAATTATAAAATGTTTTTGTTTAAATTCTTTCACTGAATAAAAATAAACAGAGGTAATATTTTATTTGTATATTTTCACGTAATTACCAACCTAAACTAACTAAATATAAGGTATGAAACGACGTGATTTTATAAATAAAGCGGGGCAATCGGGTCTTGCTTTAGCGTTGCTTGGTGCTGCTTCATGTAAAGATACTTCAAAAAGTGAAGTTAAAACTATTGAAAGCAACAAAGCAGAAGATACTTCCCTTTTTTTTAAAATATCATTAGCACAATGGTCTTTGCACAGAGCCTTATTTGCAGGCGACATGGATAATTTAGATTTTGCAGCTAAATCTAGAAGCTTAGGTTGTGAAGGCTTAGAGTACGTAAATGGTTTCTTTAAAGATAAAGCCAAAAATATGGCGTATTTAAAAGAAATGAATACAAGGGCTAATGCCGAAGGTCAGCAAAACGTACTTATAATGATTGATAGAGAGGGTAATTTAGCAGTGCCTGATGATAAAAAGCGTTTGCAAGCCATTGAAAATCATTATAAATGGGTAGAAGCTGCGCATTTTTTAGGTTGTCATGCAATACGCGTAAATCTTGCTGGAGCTAATAATTTTGATGATGGTGTAGAGGTAGCTGTAGACTCACTTCAAAAATTATCAGAGTTTGCAAAAGGTTCCAATATTAATGTTTTAGTAGAAAATCATGGAGGATTATCTTCAAACGGAAATTGGATGTACCAAGTGTTTTCAAAAGTAAAAAATGATAATTGTGGAACGCTTCCAGATTTTGGTAACTTCTGTATAAACAAAGGTGAAAAAGATGCTAATGGTGTACGCCCATGTTTTGAAGATTACGATAGATATAAAGGTATGCAGCAATTATTGCCTTTTGCAAAAGCTGTAAGCGCTAAGTCTTATGATTTTGATGAGAACGGTAACGAAACCACTATAGATTACCATAGGGTAATGACAATGGTTAAAAATGTTGGGTATAATGGGTACGTTGGTGTTGAATATGAGGGATTGAAGTTTCCGGAGAATAAAGGCATTGAATTAACAAGAAATTTGCTAATTAAAGTTGGCAAACAATTATCATAATTACTAACTAACTAAATTTTTATGGAGAATATTAATAAAAACAGACTGTTTTTGGCAAGTTGTCTTGCTTTAATAACAACGGCAATGACATTTGCAATTCGCGCCAGATTAGAAACCGTTTTTGGGCCCGAAGGCGTAGGCTTAACTTTAGAGCAAATAGGCTATGCATTTACACCCGCTTTTTTTGGTTTTACAATAGCTATGATTATTGGCGGGCCGTTAGTAGATTTATTGGGCATAAAAAGAATAACGTGGATGGCATTTTTAACACATGCGGTAGGTATTGTTTTAACATTATTGGCAAGCTCAATGACATCATTATTTATAGCCACGTTATTTATAGGTATAGGTAATGGGTTTGTAGAGGCAGCATTAAACCCTATGGTGGCATCAATGTATACCAAAGAAAAAACTAAAATGTTAAACAGATTCCATGTTTGGTTTCCCGGTGGTATAGTAATTGGGGCGCTTTTGGGCTGGTTGGTAATGGATGTTTTAAACCTTAGCTGGCAAGTAATGGTTGGTACGTTGTTTATTCCGTTAATAGCCTATGGTGTTTTGTTTTTTGGACAAAACATGCCTGTTACAGAGCGTGTGCAATTAGGTATAAGTAACAAAAAGATGTTTTCAAGCGCACTTAAACCATTGTTTTTATTCATGGTGTTTTGTATGTTTTTAACAGCAGCATCAGAGTTGGGTACAACACAACGTATAGAATCACTTTTAAAAGAATCTGTATCAGCGCCATTATTAGTACTAGCTTTTATTAATGGTATTATGGCTTTAGGGCGTATGTTTGCGGGTCAGGTGGTACATAAATTAAAACCTTCGGGCATGCTATTATACTCTGCAATTTTTACATTTATAGGTTTGTGGATGTTAACTGTTTTAAGTGGAGGTATGACGTTTGTGGCTGCAGCAGTTTTTGCTGTTGGTGTTACTTTTTTCTGGCCAACAATGTTAGGTTTCGTAGCAGAATATTTGCCAGAAACAGGTGCTTTAGGCTTATCTATTATGGGTGGTGCAGGTATGTTTTCGGTATCAATAGTATTACCAATTATGGGTAATTTAATGGATAATGCAAGCGCCTCAGAGGCATTGCGTACCATGTCTATTTTACCAGCAATTTTAATTGTGGCCTTTTTAGGGTTAAATATTTATATGAAAAAACGAAATAAAACAGAAAACGCATAAAATAAAACATGTCAAGAAAATTAAGAATGGGAATGATTGGTGGCGGCACCGGATCGTTCATTGGTGATGTACACAGAAAAGCAGCGTCTATTGACGGGATGATAGATTTAGTTTGTGGTGCTTTTAGTAGTAGTGCAGAAAAATCAATAGCATCAGGTAAAGCACTGTATTTGCCAGAAAATAGATGCTACCGAAGTTATGAAGAAATGATTGCGAAAGAAAAACAACTTCCCGAAGATGTTAGAATGGATTTTGTGGCCATTGTAACACCAAATCATATGCACTTTCCTCCAGCAAAAATGGCTTTAGAAAATGGTTTTCATGTAGTGTGTGATAAACCAATGACTTTAACTTTAGATGAAGCTGTTGAACTAGAGAAAATAGTTGAAAAAAGCGGAAAATTGTTTGCGCTAACACATAATTATACAGGCAATTCTTTGGTGAAACAAGCTAAGGCTATGGTTGATAATGGCGATCTTGGTAAAATTAGAAAAATACAAGTACAGTATTTACAGGGTTGGCTAAGTACCGCGGTTGAAGCCACCGGCCAAAAACAAGCGGCGTGGAGGGTAGATCCTAAACGTTCAGGAATTGGTGGTGCTTTGGGTGATATTGGTACCCATGCTGAAAACTTAGTTGAATATATTACAGGTTTAAAAATTGAAGAATTAGCGGCCGATTTAGGAAGATTTGGTGAAGGACGTGTTTTAGATGATGATGGAAATGTGCTAATTAGAATGGAAAATGGCGCTAAAGGCACCATGTCTTTTTCGCAAATTGCTTTAGGCGAAGAAAATAATTTAGCTATTAAAGTGTATGGTGAAAAAGGTAGTTTAGAGTGGCACCAAGAAAACCCTAACCAGTTAATTACACATTGGTTAGATGAACCGGTTAAAATTTTTACGCCTAATGGTAATAATTTGTATCCTGAAGCATTGGCGGTTTCCAGAATTCCAGCTGGTCATCCGGAAGGATATTTAGAGGCTTTTGCAACTGTTTATAAAAACTTTGCTACGCATTTATTAGCAGTTTTAAATGGTGAAATTATTGAAAAACCAGATTACCCAACAGCAAAAGATGGGGTGCGTGGTATGCAATTTATTTACGCATCGGTTGAAAGTGATAAAAACAATGCTGCTTGGACTAAATTAAGTTAATTTAGAATAAATATTGGCAAGGTTTGCGTTAGGGATTGCAGCTGCATCCTTTTTTAAACGACGGTTTGAGTGCATTTGTGAAGCATGAGCAAATTTGTACAAAAAAACAAGTTTAAAAAAGATATGGCGAAACATTTATGTTCATGAATTCAAAAATATAGGTTAAATAATCATGAATAAAAGCCCGACCCTTGTGGTAACGCCAAAAAAACATAAACTAAACACAACAAAATATTATGAAAACAATTAAAGGACCTGCGGTATTTTTAGCTCAATTTGCAGGTAGTGAAGCACCATTTAACAGTTTGGATGGTATGTGTCAATGGGCTTCAAATTTAGGATATAAAGGTATACAAATACCTACGTGGGAAAGTAATTTAATAGATATTGAAACGGCTGCCGAAAGTGAAACTTATTGTGATGAGTTGAAAGGTAAAGTACAATCTTACGGATTGGAAATAACCGAACTTTCTACACATTTACAAGGGCAATTAGTAGCTGTAAATCCGGCTTACGATTCTATGTTTGATGGTTTTGCACCAGAGCACGTTAGAGGAAACCCTAAGGCTAGAACAGCGTGGGCTGTAGATTTTGTAAAAAAATGTGGAACTGTAAGTGGGCGTTTGGGGTTAAAGTCGCATGCATCATTTTCAGGTGCGCTAATGTGGCATACTGTGTATCCTTGGCCACAACGCCCTAACGGATTAGTTGAAATGGGTTTTAAAGAGTTAGCAAACCGTTGGTTGCCTATTTTAAATCATTTTGATGAACATGGGGTTGATGTGTGTTATGAAATTCATCCTGGAGAAGATTTACATGATGGTATTTCGTATGAGCGCTTTTTAGAAGCTACCGGAAATCATTCGCGTGCAAATTTATTGTATGACCCAAGTCATTTTGTGCTTCAGCAGTTAGATTATTTACAGTTTATAGATATTTATCATGAAAGAATACGAGCGTTTCATGTAAAAGATGCTGAATTTAACCCAACAGGAAGACAAGGCGTTTATGGTGGTTATGCTGATTGGAAAGATAGAGCGGGACGTTTTAGAAGCTTAGGAGATGGGCAAGTGGATTTTAGTGCTATATTTTCAAAATTAACTACTTATGGTTTAGATTTATGGGCGGTTATGGAATGGGAATGTTGTATAAAATCATCAGAACAAGGAGCTAGAGAAGGCGCACCTTTTATAAAAAAACATATTATTGAAGCAGCAACACGTAGTTTTGATGATTTTGCTGGAGGCGATATTGATGAAGCGTATTTAAAAAGTGTATTAGGTATTTAATAACAATGAAAAACATAATAACATTAAGTTTAGCACTTAGTATAAGTTGTTTAAGCTTTTCGCAACAAGACATAGATCCCAAGTTAACCGAAGTATGGCAACCCAAAGTGCCAAAAGTAGTGCCAGGTAATAATAATTTAGCTCCCAGTGATGCTATAGTGTTGTTTGATGGTACTAATTTTGATAGCTGGAACGGTAAAAACAATACAGTTAGTTGGACTTTAAATTCTGATGGTTCAATGACTGTGAAACCAACATCTGGAGGCATTACTACAAAGCAGAAATTTGGTAGTATACAGTTGCATATTGAGTGGAAATCGCCCATTGATATCATTGATAAAAAAGGACAAAAACGAGGTAATAGTGGTGTGTTTTTACAAGGCCGTTATGAAATACAGGTGTTAGATAATAATAACAATGAAACTTACTCTAATGGTCAAGTAGGCTCTGTTTACAAGCAGTCTATTCCGTTAGCAATGGCATCAGTTCCAACTGGTGAATGGAATATGTACGATATTATATATCATCAACCTGAATTTGATGTAAAAGGCAATGTAGTTAAAAAAGCTACGGTAACGGTATTACATAATGGTGTTTTAGTACAAGACCATTTTGAAATACAAGGGCCAACAGTTTACAGAGGAAAACCAAGTTATAAAGCACATGGTGAAGCACCAATTTTTCTTCAAGATCATGGTGATTTAGTGAGTTATAGAAATATTTGGGTTAGAAAGCTAGATTAAAACAGGTTGTTTTTTAACATAATAAATTGAAAGCGCGGTAATTACTGCGCTTTTTTTGTGTAAAAAAAGAATTTGATTGAATTTTTTAAGGTAAAATGGCTTAAAAAAAACATATTTAATAATTTTCATTAAAAACTAACATTGGTGTGTTTATTTAATAAAAATATATTTAGTTTTGTGCCTCAATATTAACGAAAGGGGCTCACGCCGACGATTTAGAGTTAATAATTAAGATAGTTTATTCAGTGAAAACAGGAAACAACATATCTCTTATCTCTTTTGTTCTAGTAAATACTACTAGAACTATTGTTGTGCGTTTTCCTCAAACTCGCCCCTAAGGGGCTATTCAGTTTAAGAAAGCATACGCTGCTTTCGTTTTTCGTTATTATTTTAGAGTAAAAAGTTAAAAGCCTAAAGCTTTTATTTCCACTAACATGCATTTTGCATAAGGTTTAATTAGTATTAAAATGGAAACCGTATTGGATATTGAAAAAAATACCATTGTAGAAAACGCCAAAGCCTACTGTGATGAACAAGGTTTAGAGGTGGTGTTTACTCATGAAATTGATCACACACAGCTGCAAATAATTTCTGAGCGCACCAAAAACCTTTCAGCTATGTATCATGCCAACGTTGGTATGTTGCTAGATCGTTTAAATAATGGGTGCTATCTTATTATTAAAGATGGCGAAATTTATGGGCATATTTTTGCGCATAAGCATGTTGTTGGTAAATTTTCGGTTTTTGAGCGTTCATCACTTTGGGTGCATGAGCAATACCGAAGTCATAATTTAGGCTTGTTACTAATGGATTTGTTAACAAAACATTTCAATAAAAATTTTCTTATTTCAATAGCTCAAGGTGCAACCGTACATCATAATAACGAGTTGTTAGGTATGAGGTATATTACCCTAAAAGATTTGTCGCCAGTACTAATTGAAGTTTTAGAAAAATTAGGAAAACTTAGAGATGAGGTAAAGTATAAATATTACGTTAATGCTTATTTCGAATCTAAAATTGGTCAGTTTAACAAAATTCTTAAAAGTAAATTACTCTAAGGTCATTAAGTTATTTAATAAAAACATCAAATAAAAATAAACACATGAAAAAACTAGTAATAGCCTACAGTGGTGGTTTAGATACATCGTATTGTGCCGTAAGTCTTTCAAAAGAATACGAAGTTCACGCAGTAAGTGTAAACACTGGTGGTTTTACAAAACAAGAGGTTAGTAAAATAGAACAGAACGCTTATAAAATGGGCGTTACAACCTATAAAAATATTGATGCTGTGGCTACATTTTACAATAAAGTAGTAAAGTATTTAATATTTGGTAATGTGTTAAAAAATAATACGTATCCGCTATCGGTAAGTGCAGAGCGTATTGTTCAGGCAATTGAAATTATTGAATATGCCAAAAGTATAAATGCTGAATATATTGCGCACGGTAGTACAGGTGCTGGAAACGACCAAGTGCGTTTTGATATGATTTTTCAAACCTTAGCTCCAGGTATAAAAATAATTACACCAATTAGAGATCAAAAACTATCAAGACAAGAAGAAATAGAGTATTTAAAAGCTAATGGTATTGATATGTCTTGGGAAAAAGCTCAATATTCGGTTAACAAAGGGCTTTGGGGAACTAGTGTTGGTGGCGCTGAAACCTTAACTTCAGAAAAACCTTTGCCAAGTGAAGCGTATCCGTCGCAATTACAAAAAGAAGGTGAAGAAAAAGTAACTTTAACATTTAAAAAAGGTGAATTTATAGCTTTAAATGGTGAAGCAAACGCGCCTGAAGTAAATATTGAAAAGTTAAATGATATGGCTTCGGCATACGCCATTGGTAGAGATATTCATGTGGGCGATACTATTGTTGGTATAAAAGGGCGTGTTGGTTTTGAAGCTGCAGCTGCTTTAATAACCGTAAAAGCACATCATTTACTAGAAAAGCACACGCTTACTAAATGGCAATTACAGCACAAAGAATATGTGTCTAGTTTCTATGGAATGCATTTACACGAAGGCCAATATTTAGATCCTGTAATGCGCGATATGGAAGCTTTTTTACAAAGTAGTCAAGATAAAGTTTCAGGCGATGTAACGGTAACATTAAAGCCTTACCATTTCACGTTAGATGGTATAAAATCTGAACACGATTTAATGAGTGCTAAATTTGGAAGTTATGGTGAGGAAAATAGAGCATGGACTGCCGATGACGCCAAAGGTTTCATAAAAATTATTGGTAACCAAAACAAGATTTATAAACAAGTAAACTCGTAAGTTTTGTTATGCTGAAGGTGTTTCGGCATCTCACTAATATAAGTTTAAAAACTTTTTAAAATGAAAAAAATACAAGTAGGCATTATAGGTGGTGCAGGTTATACAGCCGGCGAATTGATAAGATTATTGGTGAACCACCCAGAAGCCGAAATAGATTTTGTTTACAGTACCAGTAATGCTGGTAATCAAATTAGTAAAGTGCACCAAGATTTAGTAGGCAGTTTAAATCGTGTATTTACTGATACGGTTAACCCAAATGTAGATGTGTTATTTTTATGTTTAGGTCATGGTAACTCGGTTAAGTTTTTATCGGAAAATACGTTCTCAAAAGACACAAAAATTATTGACTTAGGAAACGATTTTAGATTAGAAGCCGATAATGTTTTTGAAGGTAAAACCTTTGTTTATGGTTTGCCTGAATTAAATAAAACAGCTATTGAATCGGCTAACTACATAGCAAATCCTGGATGTTTTGCTACAGCTATTCAGTTAGGTTTGTTACCACTTGCCAAAGCTAATTTGTTGCAAAATAATGTGCATATTAATGCTGTAACAGGCGCAACTGGTGCAGGAACATCATTGTCTGCAACTACGCATTACACGTGGCGTGATAATAACTTTTCGTATTACAAACCGTTTACGCATCAGCATTTAGGAGAAATTAATCAGTCTGTTAAACAACTGCAAGCTAGTTTTGCTTCCGAAATTAATTTTATGCCAAATAGAGGTAACTTTTCGCGAGGCATTTTTGCCACACTATACACAAAATTTGATGGCACTGTAGATGATGCTAAAAACCTTTATAATAATTTTTATGAAAGTGCAAAGTTTACTTTTGTTAGCAACGATTTTTTACATTTAAAACAAGTGGTTAACACAAATAAATGTTTACTGCATTTGCATAAACACGAAGGTAAATTACTTATTACAAGTATAATTGATAATTTACTTAAAGGTGCTTCGGGGCAAGCCATTCAAAACATGAATTTAATGTTTGGTTTAGAAGAAACTACTGGATTAGGACTAAAAGGGACTTATTTTTAACTGCGACTGTCATTGCGAGGAACGAAGCAATCTGTTTAAAAAGATTACTTCAGTCATTCTTCCTTCGTAATAACAACAAAAAAGAATAAAATGAAAATAGCAATTATAGGAACTGGAAATTTAGGAAGCTCTATAGCTAAGGGGTTAATAGGAAATAAATCATTTACCTCGTTGTATTTAAGTGATAAAAATACATCGGCTGTGGTGCAATTTACTGATGAAGAATATGTAACCATAACCAATTACAATAAAGAGGCGGTTATGAATTCAGACTTAATAATATTTGCATTACAACCAAGGCATATAGAAAGTGTGTTAAAAGAAGTAGCTTCTTTAATAACAAAAAAACACTTAGTAATGTCGGTTGCTGCGGGGTATTCTTTAGAAAAAATTGAAAGTATTATAGGTGAAGATAAACATATAATTCGTGTTATGCCTAATACAGCTATTTCTATAGGTAAATCTATGACGTGTTTATCTGCCAACAGTGTAGGAGAAGAGAAAATTGAATTAGCAAAAACCATATTTAATCAGTTAGGAACTACTATGGTAATTCCTGAAGAACAATTACAAGCAGCAACTGTTATTTGTGCTAGTGGTATTGCGTTTTGGATGCGCTTGGTGCGTGCTACTACGCAAGGTGCTATTCAGTTAGGTTTTGAGGCCGAAGAAGCACACCAACTAGCACTACAAACCTGTTACGGCGCAGCAAGTTTATTAAAAGAATCTGGTAAACACCCCGAGGCTGAAATTGATAGAGTAACTACACCAAGTGGTTGTACCATTGCAGGATTAAATGAAATGGAACACCAAGGTTTAAGTTCTGCTTTAATACAAGGCATTAACGCCTCTTTTGAAAAAATTAATCAAATAAAAAACGGTTAATATATATTTTGTAGGCAATATATAGTCTGCAAAAAACAAACAACTAGTAATACAAAAACAAGAACAAGAAAATGCCATTATTTGATGTGTATCCGCTATATAACGTAACACCTGTATCTGGAAAAGGCGCTTATGTTTATGATGATAACGGAACAGAATATTTAGATTTATACGGTGGTCATGCAGTAATTTCTATTGGTCATGCACACCCAAATTATACAAAAGCTATTACAGAACAGGTTAATAAACTTGGGTTTTATTCTAATGCTATTCAAAACCCTTTGCAGGTTGAATTAGCCAATAAAATTGAAATGTTATCTGGCTGCAAAGGTTACAACTTATTTTTATGTAATTCTGGTGCCGAAGCTAACGAGAATGCTTTAAAAGTGGCTTCGTTTAAAACAGGAAAAGAGCGTGTTGTGGCTTTTAAAAACGGATTTCACGGGCGTACATCGGCGGCGGTTGCAGCTACCGATAATAAAAATATTATTGCGCCAATTAATGCCCAACAAAAGGTAACTATTCTGGAGCTTAATGATATTTCAGGCGTAAAAGCGGAGCTTGAAAAAGGCGATGTTTGTGCTGTTATTATTGAGTTTATTCAAGGTGTTGGTGGTTTAGATCAAGCCACCGCCAATTTTTACCAACAAGTATTTGCTTTGTGTAAAGCCAATAACACCATGTTTATTGCCGATGAGGTACAATCGGGCTACGGGCGTTCGGGTAAATTCTTTGCATTTCAGCATTACAATGTTACTCCAGATATTATTTCTATAGCCAAAGGTATGGGTAACGGTTTTCCAATAGGAGGTATTTTACTTCATCCAGATATTGAGGCAAAATACGGCATGCTCGGTACAACTTTTGGCGGAAATCATTTAGCATGTGCTGCAGGTTTATCGGTTTTAAATACTATTGAAGACGAAGCCTTAATGGATAATGTAAATGAAGTTTCAGAATATTTTATTTCGGAAGCTAAAACCATTCCACAGATAAAGAATATAAAAGGTCGCGGATTAATGCTTGGTTTAGAATTTGATTTTGAAGTAGGTGAATTAAGAAAACAATTAATTTACAACCATCATATTTTTACGGGTGGCGCTTCAAATAAAAAATTACTCAGAATTTTACCGCCTTTAAATATTACAAAAGCTCAAATTGATGTCTTTTTTAAGGCTTTAAAACAGGTGCTTTAAAGTTTAACAAAACATTATAAATGCCTAATTGTCATTCCGTTTTAAAAATTGTACACTTAGGCGAACTATAAAAAGAAAAAAACACATGAATACCTTACTATCTATTGAAAAAAGAAACGCTGTTTTATTACGAATGGCAGAACTTTTAGAAGAAGAAAGGCAAGAAATTATTAATATTAATAAAACCGATTGCGACGCTTACAAAGGCGATGATATTTCAATGTTCGATCGTTTAAAAGTGAATGATGCTAAGGTTGATGAAATGATTAAATCTGCAAAGCATTTAGCATCGCAAGATGATCCAGTTGGGGTTGAGCGCTTTAGCTTTAAACACGAAAACGGCATGCAAGTATATAACAAAACAGCATCGTTTGGTACGGTTTTAATTATTTACGAATCGCGACCAGATGTAACGGTTGAAGCTGCTGGAATTGCATTTAAATCGGGTAACAAAATTTTACTAAAGGGCGGTAAAGAATCCTTACGCTCTAACTTAAAAATTGTAGAGTTATGGCACCAAGCTTTAAAGGAAAATGAAGCATCAACCGATTGGGTAGAATATCTTCAGTTTAACAGAACCGAAACCCAAGCGTTTTTAGAAAACCCAACACAGCAACTCGATTTAATTGTGCCACGTGGTGGCGAACGTTTAATTGCATTTACAAAAGAACACGCACGTTGTCCTGTTATTGTAAGTGGTCGTGGTAATAATTTTGTGTATGTGCATAAGGAAGCCGATTTAGATATAGCTATTGATGTTATACTTAACGGAAAATCTAAAATTTCGGCATGTAATGCCGTTGATAAGGTGTTGATTGATAAAAATCTTCCGAATAAAAGTGAATTTGTTGCGCAATTAATTTCAAAATTAAAAGATTCAAAAATTGAAGTTTTAGGTGATGCTGAAGTTGCAAAAGCACACGGTTTAGAAAGTATAACTTCTGATGCTATTTGGTACGAGGAATTCCTAGATTATAAAATTTTAATAGGTGAAATTGAGAATAATGAAGCAACCATCGCCATGATAAACAAATATTCTGGTGGACATTCTTCATCTATCATCACTAAAAACGAAAGTGAAGCTAAAACCTTTATGGAAAATGTTGATACTGCTGCGGTGTATCACAATGCTTCAACACGGTTTACAGATGGTGGACAATTAGGTTTAGGTGGTGAATTGGCGATTAGTACAGATAAATTACACCAACGCGGACCAATAGGGTTACAGCATTTAGTAACCAATAAATGGTACGTACACGGTACAGGACAAACAAGATAAGTCTTAATTCAGACTTTAAAAATAAATGAAAAAGAAACGCATTTTATTAAAAATAGGTTCTAATACACTTACTAAAGAAACCGATAATTTATCGCGTGGAAAAATTGAAGATTTAGCAAATCAAATAGCAAAACTTCAAAAAGATTACGAGTTTGTAATTGTGAGTTCGGGCGCTATTGCTGTCGCGAAACAGTTTGTGAAATTAGAAAGTAAACAAGAAGACGTTTTTGTAAAACAGGCGCTAGCTTCTATTGGTCAGCCGCATTTAATTCGTATTTATCAAGAAATATTTCGTGAATATGGCTTACTAACCTCGCAGTGTTTGCTGTCCTATTCCGATTTCGAAAAAGAAGAAAGCAAAGTAAATATTGTAAACACCATTAATGTATTGGTAAACAATAATTACATTCCTATTATAAATGAAAATGATACGGTTGCAACCGATGAAATTAAATTTGGCGACAACGATAAATTAGGCGCTTTAACAGCCTCGTTAATTGAAGCCGATTTGTTTATAATTGCCACAAATACAAACGGCATTTATACCAAAGCTTCTATGGAAAACGGAACGCCTGAAACCATTGCTTTGGTTGAAAATTTTGAAGATTTAAAAAACGAAGTTGTAAATTCTAAATCGTCACACGGTAGCGGAGGTATGCAATCTAAAATTGAAGCCGCTTCGGTTGCCAAAAATGCCAATATTGAAACTTGGATTGTAAATGGTCTTGAAGATAATTTTATAAAAAATGCCATTGAAAATAAAGTGCCATTTACAAAAGTTAAGTAGAAGAGTTTAAATAACACCGTCATTACGAGCCATAGCGTAGTAATCTTTTTAATGTAAAAGAAGAAGTTGTATCTCTTAATGCCAATTAGTTTTAAAATAAAAAAATGAAACATTACACATCAATAAACGATATCGATAACATCGATTCTTGGATTGAAGAAGCCAAAGCGCTCAAGCTAATGCCGTTAAAACATATAGATTTAGGAAAAAACAAAACTTTAGGTTTGTTGTTTTTCAATTCTAGTTTACGTACGCGCTTAAGTACGCAAAAGGCAGCTTTAAATTTAGGAATGAATCCTATTGTAATGAATGTTTCAGGTGATGCTTGGGGTTTAGAGTTTGAAGATGGAACGGTTATGAATGGCAACACTGCCGAACATATTAAAGAAGCCGCGGCAGTAGTTTCGCAGTACTGTGACATTATTGCGGTAAGAGCATTCCCAACGTTAACCGATAAAGCTAAAGACGAAAGCGAACAAGTTTTAGAGGCCTTCAAAAAATACGCGTCTGTGCCTATTGTAAACATGGAAAGTGCCACAGGGCATCCGTTACAGGCTTTAACCGATGCGATAACTATTTCTGAGTTTTCTAAAAAGAAGAAACCAAAAGTAGTTTTAAGTTGGGCACCACACATTAAGGCATTGCCACATGCGGTAGCAAATAGTTTTACACAGGCTATGCAAAAAATGGATGTAGATTTCGTGATAACTAATCCTGAAGGCTATAGTTTAAGTCTTGAAATAACAAAAGATACGCCTATAATTCACAACCAAGAGGAAGCCTTTAAAGATGCCGATTTTGTATACGTAAAAAACTGGAGTTCGTATGAAGACTATGGGAAAGTGGAAAATAAAGACCCCAATTGGATGATTACCAAAGAAAAATTAGGCAATGCTAAGTTTATGCACTGTTTGCCAGTAAGGCGAAATGTAATTGTAGAAGATGCGGTTTTAGATAGCGATAGTTCAATTGTTATTCAACAAGCTAATAACAGAACCTATGCAGCGCAATTGGTGTTGAAAAAAATATTGGAGAGTAATAAATAAAACGTCATTGCGAACGTAGTGAAGCAATCTTTTTGATATGAAACAGATTACTTTGTTGTAAACTACTTGTAATGACAATGAACAAAAACATGAAAGAAAAACTATCCATAGTAAAAATAGGAGGAAACATCATTGAAGATGCCAATGCTCTCAATGCATTCCTTAAATTGTTTTCAAAATTAGAAGGTAAAAAAATATTAGTACATGGTGGTGGCAAACGCGCTACAAGTATAGCTTCTAAATTGGGTATAGAATCTAAAATGGTAAACGGTCGTCGTATTACTGATGCCGAAACTTTAGAGGTTATAACTATGGTTTATGGTGGTTTAGTAAATAAAAATGTGGTAGCTAAATTACAAGCGCTAAATAGTAATGCTATAGGATTAACTGGAGCAGATGCAAACAGTATCACGTCTATTAAAAGACCAGTAAAAGATATAGATTTTGGTTTTGTAGGCGATGTGAAACACGTAGCGCATAATGCTGTAAATAAATTAATTCAAGCCAATTTTACGCCCGTATTTTGTGCCATTACCCATGATGGAAACGGTCAGCTGTTAAACACCAATGCAGATACCATTACAAGTCAAGTAGCGGTTGGCATGAGTGCTTTATATGATACATCAATTTATTATTGTTTTGAATTAAATGGTGTTTTAGAAGATATTAACGATAAAAACTCTGTAATAAAACAAATTGATACCAATATTTATAAAAATTTGCTAGATAAAGGTATTATTGCAGATGGTATGTTGCCTAAATTAGAAAATTGTTTTGATGCCCTTAAAGGAGGTGTTACTAATATTCACATGGGGAATACATCAATGCTCACACAAGAAAATGACAATTTTACAACCATAACCCTGTAAATATGATTCAGGAATTAACCCAAAACGCCATTGCGCTTTTAAAACAGCTTATAGAAACCCAATCATTTTCTTCCGAAGAAAACGAAACCGCGTTACATATTGAAGCTTGGTTTAAGCATCAAAATATAGATTATAAACGTACCAAAAATAACGTTTGGGCGGTTAATAAATACTTTACAGAAGGTAAGCCAACATTGTTGCTTAACTCGCATCATGATACGGTTAAGCCAAATTCTGCCTACACCAAAGATCCGTTTAAAGCCATTGTTGAAGATGGAAAATTATTCGGTTTAGGTAGTAATGATGCCGGCGGTTGTTTGGTATCGCTATTGGCAACCTTTGCCTATTTTTACAATAAAGAACATTTAAAATATAACTTAGTAATTGTCGCTTCCGCGGAAGAAGAAAGCAGCGGGCCAAATGGACTTAATAGTATGTTAAGTGTCATTCCAAAAGTTGATGTGGCTATTGTTGGAGAACCAACACTTATGAATTTAGCCGTTGCAGAAAAAGGGCTTGTGGTTTTTGATGCGGTTTTAACAGGAACACCAAGTCATGCCGCACATCCAAACGATGATAATGTTATTTATAAATCAATAGAAGCCCTACAATGGTTTAAAGATTATAAATTTGAAAAAGGTTCTGAAGCTTTAGGCGATGTGAAGCTAACGGTTAGCCAAATAAACGCAGGAAAACAACATAATGCGGTGCCTGCCGATTTAAAATTAGTGATAGATGTTCGTGTAAACGATGCTTACACTAATGCCGAAATTGCAGAAATTCTACAAAACGAAGCACCGGTAACAAGCATTACTCCAAGAAGTTTAAGATTGAATTCGTCATCTATTCCAGTAGATCACGATTTGGTAAAAGCAGGCATAGCTTTAGGAAGAACAACTTATGGTTCGCCAACATTATCCGATCAAGCAGTATTAAGCTGCCCTAGTTTAAAGTTAGGACCAGGAGATAGTACACGCTCGCACAGTGCAGATGAATTTATTTATTTAAACGAAATAGAAGAAGGCATTAAAATATATATTGAATTATTAGAAAAAGTATTATAAACTAGTTGATAGTTTATAGTTGTTTGTTTACGGTGTGCACCTTTTAAACCAATAACTAGTAACTAAAAACTAATAACAAAATAAAATGAAACTCTGGGATAAAGGCATATCAATAGACAATAAAATAGAACAATTTACAGTTGGTAATGATCGTGAAATAGATATTCACATTGCTAAGTACGATGTTATAGCCTCAAAGGCGCATGCTAAAATGTTGCAAAGTATAGGTATTTTATCGGCTGAAGAATTGGAGCAACTATTAGGCGGATTAGAAGTTTTAGCAGCACAAATTGAAGAAGGCTCTTTTGTTATTGATGCACAGTTTGAAGATGTACATTCTAAAATAGAATTTGAATTGACTAAAACGTTAGGTGATGTTGGAAAGAAAATACATACGGCGCGCTCCAGAAACGATCAGGTTTTAGTGGCTTGCCATTTGTATTACAAAGAAAACTTGCAGTTAATTAAACAAAAAACTAAAACTTTTTTTGATACGCTTTTAGGTTTAGCAGAAACGCATAAAGATAAATTATTACCAGGATACACGCATTTACAAGTGGCAATGCCATCATCATTCGGGTTATGGTTTTCAGCGTATGCAGAGTTAATGATTGATGATGTGTACTTGCTAAATGCAGCTTTAAAAACAGTAGATCAAAATCCGTTAGGTTCGGCAGCTGGTTATGGTAGTTCGTTTCCTATTGATAGAGAATTAACTACAAAAGAAATGCAGTTTTCAACCTTAAAATACAATGTGGTTGCTGCACAAATGGGGCGAGGTAAAAATGAGCGTACTATTGCTGCTGCTTTGGGAAGTTTGGCTAATACACTGTCTAGGTTTGCAATGGATGTATGCTTATACATGAGCCAAAATTTCGGCTTTGTAACGTTTCCTGATGCATTAACTACCGGAAGTAGTATTATGCCTCACAAAAAAAACCCTGATGTTTTTGAGTTAATTCGCGGAAAAAGTAACAAAATACAAGCGCTTCAATCAGAAATGGTATTAATTACCAATAACTTACCAAGTGGTTATCACAGAGATTTTCAGTTGTTAAAAGAAAACATGATTGCTGCTTTTGAAGAGCTGAAAGATATTTTAGATATTTTTAACTATGCTATACAACAGGTAATAATTAAAGATATTGATTTGAATGACGATAAATACAAATACCTTTTTACTGTTGATAATATAAATACGCTAGTTTTTGAAGGCCAGAGTTTTAGAGAGGCTTATCAAAAAATTGGTGGGCAAGTGCAAGACGGTAGTTATGTTCCTGATACATCAAAACAACACACACATGTTGGTAGTATTGGTAATTTAAGTTTAAATAAAATAAAGGCTAAGTTTCCAGAGATTTAATTCATAAATAAAACTTTTAAAGTAGCCTAATAATTAATTAAATTGCTTAGCAATTTTTAATTACATGCGTGAAAACAGGGTAAAGCAGGCACAAAAAGGCAGCATAATAAATTTTAAAAAATCAATAGTCTTTAAATCGGGTATTGTTTTTGTAACTATTATGTTGTTCGTGCTTTTTGTGTCTGGTTATCTTATTAATAAAAAAGCCACTACCGTAATAAAAACCTATAATCAAGATAGGTTAATTCATGTTTCAAATATTTTAGAGAAATCTTTTTACTCCATGTTGAGTGAGGTTGAAAATGATATTTCTTTTCTTTCAAAAAACATTCATATAAACAACAATTTTCAACCTAAAACATTAGATACTTTCTTTTATTCAATTTTAAGTGAAAAGCCTAATTACTTTCAAATTAGGTTGCTTGATGTTAATAATAATGGTTTAGAAATAGTAAAGTTTATAAAACAAGATGAGTTGGTTGAAAAAATACCCAAAACCAATTTACAGTTTAAAGGTGCTAAAAAATACGTTACCAGTGCTTTAAAAGTTAAGGCACCATATTATTTTTCTGAAATAAATTTAAATGAAGAACATCAAGAAATTAGCAAACCTTACAGGCCAACCTTAAGGGCAATTGGTAAATTATACAATACAAACAATACACTTAAATATTTAATAATTATAAATGTAGATGTAACATCATTTTTTAGTGATATTAAAGAAATTAGCAAACAAGATATTTTAAATGTAGTTATTGATGTTGAGGGCGATTATAAATACCATGAAAATTTTAATTTTTCCTTTGGAAAACAACGAAATACAGGTAGTAATTTCTTTAATAATTATAAGGTAAAGCCATCTATATTACAAAATAATAGTGGTAAAACCTTGGTTGATACAAATAATCAAGTTTTTTTATATCATGTTAAACCTATTCAGTATTCATCGGGTTTAAACACCTTGTATTTAATAACATTAGCAAATGAAAAGGCCGTTTTAGCTAACGTTAATAGCGTTAATACATATTCATTGTTAACCATTGTTATTATTTGTGTTGTATTATTGCTTTTGGTGTGTTTTTATGCTTATTATTTTATTTTAAAATTACAGAAAGTAACAACAGCTATAAGTAACTATGCTGAGGCTGATGTATATGAAAATCAGTTAGCTGAAATAAAAAACAGATCAGATGAAATAGGTTTGTTAAGCAATGCTTTTTTACAAATGAAGGCGGAAATTGATGCTGGTTTCAAAAAGTTAAAAATTGCATTGCAAAGAGAAAAAGAAGCGGTTGAAGATAAAAAAGTGTTTCTGCAAAATATGAGCCATGAATTAAGAACACCGTTAAACGCTATTTTGGGCTTAGTTTACTTACTAGATAAAAATAAACCTTCGGCAAAAGCTACACCTATTATAAATGCTTTAGGCAGAAGTGCTAATAATTTAAAAGGGCTTATGCATGATATTCTAGATGAGCAAAGTTTATTAGAAGGAAAAATTAAGCTAAACCCAACACAATGTAATATTAATGAACTACTAGAAACTATAATTTCAAACTATACATTTGATGCTGTGAAAAAAGGGTTGAAAATAACTTTAAATACAGATGAATTAATAAGAACAAATAGCTATATGCTTGATGTTTTGCGTTTTGAGCAAGTGGTAACAAATTTATTGGTTAACAGTATTAAATATACATTACAAGGTCAAATTGAAGTAGGCGGTAGTATTAAAAATAATAACTTAATTGTTTGGGTAAAAGATACTGGTTTGGGTATAAAACCAGAAAATTTAAACAAAATTAAAAACCGATTTTACAGAGAAAACACCAATAAAATTAAACGTGAAGATAGTTTTGGTTTGGGGCTTTCAATAGTAAAACAAATTATAGATTTGTTTAAAGGAGAATTACAAGTGCAATCTGTTTTTGGCAAAGGCTCAACTTTTAAGTTTATTATGCCAATAGAACAGGTAAAAGTGAAGAAAAATAAAGAAGAAACACAAACTTTTTTATACCCAACTGATGTTAAGCTGTGTAAAATACTTCATATTGAAGATGATGTACCTTCTCAAATTCTTATAAGCAATGCTTTCAATGCTTTATCAGTTGAGGTTGTTGCCATTAATGATTTTGAAATTGTAAACGAGGTTTTAAGTACTGCCAATTTCAATTTAATTTTATCAGATTTAATGTTAGATTCAAAAAATATAATTACACACATCAACTCATTGTCTGCTAAAATAACTACACCTATTTTAGCGTTTTCAGCACTAAGTAGTAAAGATGTTGAAACGCTAAAAGTACCTTATATTCAAAAACCAATACATTTAAACGCGTTAACAGACTGTGCTATTGTTTTAATGTTAAAACATACATATAACACACCTAAATTGGAAAATATTTATGAGCAATATGATTTTAATAAACAAAAAATAACCAATTATTTAAATATACTAAATAAAGAATTTGATGTTTATTTAAAGCGCATTACAGTTGTTTATAAAAGTAAAAATAATGAAGAATGGTTAGCTATAAAACATAAAATTATAACACACCTAAATTCTTTAGAGTTGTTTCAAATGAAAACATTATTTACTGATACTATTGAAGATGTAACACCACAAAATTTCACAATTTTAACTAATGCTATAAAATATATACAATGCTATTTACGTAATGAAATAAGGCTTAGTTTAACAAGTTAAGCTTTTGTAAAAAAGTAGTTTCAAAAGTTTTACTTAAAGGTACGGTGTGGTTGCTTATTTTTATGCCATCAGTAGTTACTTTATCTACTTTGTGTAAATTAATTATGTATGATCTATGCGTTTTAAAAAAGTTGCTATCTAATTTAGGGGCAATATCTTTCAAAGTCATAAGTGTCATTACTTTCCTGTTTTCCATTACAAATTCTAAATAATTACCAGCAGATTTTATAAATAGAATTGTGTTACTATGAATTTTAGTTAGGTTTGTACCCTCTTTAATAAAAAACGAATCATCTTTAGTGTAGTTATGTTTTGTTTCAGTGCTTTTTACTTTAAGAATGCTTTTATAAAATCTGGCAAATTCAATAGGCTTTACCAAATAATCTATAACCTGATTAAAATTGTATGACTCATAACCAAAATCTTTGTTTGATGTAACCATAATTACAGGAGTTTTGGTATCAATTACAAATAAAATTTCTTTTCCGGTTATATCAGGTAAATCATAATCTAATAAAATTAAATCAAAGCTACTTTGGTTAATTAAATTAATAGCCTCAAAGCCAGAGTTTGTAATAGTAGCATTAATGTTCATATTTAGTTTGCTACAAAAATGCTCTAAAAGGTCGCATACCAAAGGATCGTCATCAATAATTAAAACATTCATATAACGTTTGTCAATTAGTTATTAAGTTTCGTCAATTAATATAGTGATTTCGTGTAAAAAACAAATTATAGAATCATTTAAACAGTAATATTGGTGTAAACTAAACTAACTTAAATGAAACTAAAATTACAGCACTTATGTGTATTAATGGTGTTTTTATGTCTTTTTTCTCACTGCAAAAACACCCCAAAAAAAACAGAAACAGTAAATATTGAAGTTGAAAATGAGCCTAAAGGCGAAAACAATGTAGCGTACCAATGGGCGTATGTGGCTTTAGAGGCTACTGCTAATGATACCGATATGTTTAAGCCAAGACCTACTATTACATCAAGGTTTTTAGGATTAATTTTCACATCAATGTTTGATGCTTGGTCACGTTACGACGATAAAGCAATACCGGTATATTTAAAAAATGTTGATAGATGCCCAACCAACAAACAAACATTAAAAAATAAAGAAATAGCTATTAGTTATGCGGCTTATGGCGCTTTAAAAGAATATTACTTTTCAGATAGTTTAATGTTTAGTAATAAAATGAAGGCGTTAGGGCTAGATCCAAACAATACATCTTTAGATCCTCAAACACCAGAAGGAATAGGTAATTTAGCAGCTAAAATGGTTATAGAATCTAGAAAAAATGACGGATCTAATCAATATGGAGCGGTTGAAGGTTCTAACGGAAAACCATATTTTGATTACACAGGCTATAGACCTGTTAATGATCCAGATACTAATGTTGATATAAATAAGTGGCAACCAAAATATTTTTCAGACGGAAAAGGCGGTAGGTTTGCTCCAGGTTGTTTAACACCTTATTGGCAAAAGGTTAAACCACTTTTATTAAAATCGTCAGATCAGTTTCGTCCTGGTCCGCCACCATTAGTAGGTTCTGAACAATTGGAAGAAGAAATAGCTGAAGTAGTAGAGCTGCAAGCTAACTTAACACCAGAAAACAAAGCATTAGTTGAATTTATGCGAGATGGCCCTAAATCAGTTCAACAAGCTGGTCATTGGTTAAAGTTTGCGCAAGATGTATCAAGACGTGATAAAAATACTTTAGATGATGATGTGAAAATGTATTTTTTAGTAGAATCTGTTGCTATGGACGCCTTTATAGCATGTTGGGATTCTAAAATGTTTTATGATTTTGCGCGTCCGTATGCATTGGTTCATAAATATTTTGAAGATAAAGATATTAAAGCTTGGGGCGGTCCTGAAGTAGGAATGACAACATTAAAAGGACAGTTCTGGAGGCCCTATTCGCCCGATGTATTTTTATGTCCGCCATTTCCAAGTTACGTATCAGGGCATAGTACCATTAGCGGTGGGTGTGCAGAAGCTTTAAAGTTATTTACAGGGAATGATTTTTTTGGAGAAGAAGTTACACTTATTCCTGGAGCATTAACAGAACCCGATAACTTAGAAGATCCGGTAGTTCTTAAATTTCCAACTTTCACAGAAACAGGAGAAATGGCTGGTATTTCAAGAGTAATGGGAGGTTATCATATTCAAGCAGATAATATTGAAGGCTTAGAGTTGGGTAGAAAAGTAGCAAGGTATAATTATAAAAAGTATTTAAATTTAATAGGAAATGATGCAAATGCACAGTAGTTTTATAACCAAAAAGTAGTATATGACTAGAATTTTGTTAAAATTTGATAGAGAAAGAATTTTAGCTATTAGTGTGGGCGTAGTTTATTTATGGTTTGGAATGCTTAAGTTTTTTCCTGAAGTAAGTCCTGCTGAAGATTTGGCAAAAGAAACAATACAATTTTTAACGTTTGCTATGTTACCCAAAAACCTAGGCTTCTTACTACTTGCAATTATTGAAGTAGCTATAGGTTTGTGCTTGGTATTTAAAGTAAAGCCTAAACTAGTTATTTTGGTAGCCATAACACATTTGGTTTTAACGTTTGTGCCATTAATATTTTTTTCTCATTTAATATTTGGCAACGTTCCATTTTCACTAACTTTAGTTGGTCAATATGTAATTAAAAATATTATAGTAATAAGTGCGTTAATGGTTATTTATCCAACAGAACAATTGCTGTTAAACAAAGAAAATATTTAGTAAGAAGCTATTGCTAGCTTTAAGCGTTTTTCTGAATGTTTATATTCAATTTAGTTAATGAAAAAAACTGAAAGTTATTTAGCTTTCAGTTTTTTAAATTTAAACTTTTGAAGCAATAGACTTAAAAAACACATAGCCAAAACCAGTAAATAACATGGTGTGAAAAGGGAATAAACCAAAATCGCCCCCTTGGTCTCCAACAATAAAAGCACTGTACATACCAAAACCAAAGTAAAGCATTAAAATACCTTCAAAAATTACATTAACTGATGGTTTCTTTTTTATGTATTTATTGTTTTTCCAAGAGTCTTTTAAATTGTTAATATTAAATTTAGGTGTACGAATAAATGCCGATTTTTTACCTAAATGACCTTCTAACACAGCAATAGAATTATGTAATGAAAAACCCATAGCTATTGAAAAAAACACAAAAAACATACCTATATAGCCCATGAAGTTTTTAATGCCTTTACCGTAAATATTACGGTACATAACCCAGTAACAAATAAAAAATATAACAGTACTTATTACAAAAAAGCTCATGGCCAAAAAGTAGTGTTTTAAATGGGCGTATTCATTTTTAATATAAAGCATTGGTATACTTAAAATAGCAACAATAAGTATGTTTAAAAACATGGTGCTATTTAGTAGGTGCAGCAAACCATGTACTTTAGTTTTAGCCGAAATATTTTTATTTTTTATAACACGCCACAGCATTTTCCTAAAATTCTCTGCACCACCTTTGTTCCATCTAAACTGTTGTGAGCGTGCAGCACTTATAACAACAGGCAATTCAGCGGGTGTTTCAACATCTTCTAAATATTTAAACTTCCAGTTTTTTAATTGCGCTCTGTAACTTAAATCTAAATCTTCGGTTAGTGTATCGCCTTCCCAATTTCCAGCATCAATAATGCATGTTTTACGCCAAATACCAGCGGTACCATTAAAATTAATAAAATGGCCTTTACTGTTTCTTCCTACCTGTTCTAGGGTAAAATGAGCATCTAAAGCAAACGCTTGTATTTTGGTAAGCAATGAGTAGTTACGGTTTATATGGCCCCAGCGGGTTTGTACTACACCAATTTCTTCATTTTTAAAATATGGTACTGTACGCTTTAACCAATCTGGTTTTGGTAAAAAATCAGAATCAAAAATGGCAATAAATTCGCCTTTAGCAATTTTTAATCCTTCTTTTAAGGCGCCGGCTTTAAAACCAGTACGGTTTGTTCTGGTAATATGCTGAATATCTAAGCCAGTTTTTTGAAGTTTGGCTATGTGCGTTGCAGTGCTTTCTACAGTTTCATCAGTAGAATCATCTAAAACCTGAATTTCAAGTTTATTTTTAGGATAATCAATAGTTGCAATATTATCAAGCAAACGTTCCATTACATACATTTCGTTAAAAACGGGTAATTGTATGGTTATAAATGGTACTTCAGAAGGATTTTCTAAATTAAACTTAGGTGCATTGTCTTTTCTTTTTGCTGATATATAGTTGAAAAGAAGGTTTAATTGTGCCAATGCATACATAAAAATAAGTAATATAGCAATGGTGTAAATAACAATGATGATGGTTTCTATAATCATTATTTAAAACTGTATTTAAATATCCAACCTAATATCTTAACGCCTGCAAATATAGCACCTTTTACGGTACCTGAAACTTTTGATACGCCTATTCGGTTTCTATATTTAACAGGAATTTCTGTGTAAGTTAGCTTTTGTTTTAAGGCTTTTAATTGCATTTCTACTGTCCAGCCATAAGTTTTGTCTTCCATGTTTAAAGCCAAAAGCTTATTGTATTTAATGGCTCTAAATGGGCCAAGGTCTGAAAATTTAGCTCCAAACATTAGTTTCATTAGGGTTGTTGCCAGCCAATTGCCAAAAATTTGTGGTCCTGTCATAGAGCCGGCTTCTCTTAGCTTTTTAACACGTGCACCAATAACAAAATCTATGTTGTTTGTAATTATTGGAGCCACAATATCAGTGAGTTGTTCTGGATAGTCTGAATAGTCGCCATCAAGAAACACAATAATATCTGGTTTTTCGGCTTTGTTAGCAATATAGTCTATACCTTTTAAGCATGCGTAACCATAACCTTTTTTATTTTCAGTTAAAACGGTAGCGCCAGCTTTTTTAGCATTAACCTCAGTATCATCAGTAGAATTGTTACTAATAACAATTACTTCTTTTACTGTTTTTGGAATGTCTTTAATAACAAGACCTATAGAATCTGCTTCGTTATACGCAGGGATAATGACATTAATTATTGGCATATGCTAATTTTGTGCAAAAGTACAATAACATATCAGTTCACAAAACAAAGAACTGATAGCTTCTTTTAAATTATTGTAAAGAATTGTAGTTATTTTTTGTTTACTAAATCCATTAAATCTACGTCGTTACCTAAAAGAACATCGGTAGGGTTTATTCTGTTTTCTAATGGGCCATTTTCTAATTTTAAAACACCTCTTGGGCAAACAGCAGAACAAATACCACAGCCTACACAACTTGCACGTACAATATTTTCGCCTTTTTGTGCGTAAGCTCTAACATCAATGCCTTGTTCACAATAGGTAGAACAGTTACCGCAAGAAATACATTGCCCACCATTAGTTGTAATTCTAAATTTTGAAAATAACCGCTGCTGAATACCAAGAATACCTGCCATTGGGCAACCCATTCTGCACCAAACACGGTTACCAAAAATAGGATAGAAGCCTGTACCTATAACACCCGAGAAAATGGCACCTATTAAAAACCCGTAAACTGAGCGTAGTTTGCTGGCTTCAAACAAAAATATTTTGTTGTTGGCTGTATTGGTAAAGTAATGTATGGCAATTAAAGCTAGTACAATTACTAAGTAGCCTATGGCGCCATAGCGTGCATCTTTAGCTAGTTCTTCTTTTTTGAAATACCAAATAGCAGCAAATAAAATACCTAAAAAAACAGCAACACCAATTAAAAACACGTCTTTTGTAAGCCAATATTTTTCAGAGTCGTAGCCTAAATATGTGCTAATAACGGCCGTTGTCATTACAACCGAAAATACTAACACCGAATAAATAACCCAGCGTTCAACTTTCCAAGCAAACATGCTTTTGTCACTTAATTGCCTGAATGAGTCACCTGCGGTTTCGGCTAAACCACCACAACCACAAACCCATGAACAATACCAACGTTTACCGTATTTATAGGTTAATATTGGTGAAATAACAAAAATGGAAAGAATAGCAAAAAGTAGAAAGGCAATACCAATGGTTTCGGCATTTATAAATTGATCTACACGCCAACCATCAAACGCGTAGTAGTTTAACGGCCACATATTTTTTAAATCGTTGTACGGCAATGAAAACGAATCGTTATTCAATCTAGACATTAATTCTGGTATTAAAAAAGCAAATGCTGTTTGAAAAAACATAACACTTACTGTACGTAGCTGCTCGTATTTGTTATGCTTGTATTTCCAAATAAATTTTATGCCAAAAGCAAAAATAGCAATGGTGTAAAGTGTGCCGTAAACAAACCATTGGCTAGCAGCATTACCACTTAAAAAATAGCTTAACGGATCAAAAAGTGCAACAATGCCTGTATTTCCGTTAGGGTTAGCACCTAAAAGTTCTTCATAAAAATATAGTATAATATAAAAACCTGTTAGTGTTATGCCTGTAATCCAGCCCCAAAAACCACGGCTAGAAATGCTTTTAAACCAAACACCATGATTTTTTATACCTGCAGGTTTATTAGCATATAAACCTTTTGAATATAAAATAACACCAGCGGTAATAGCGGCAAGTGCAATAAATAGCCATAAAGCTTTATTTTGAAAATTATTGAAAAGAGAGAAAACTATAATGGCTAGTCCGCCTAAACCAATTACGGTTCCTAATTTTTGTAGCGTATTTAACGTATCAGATGCATTGCCTGTTAAAGACATGTTTCTTTGTATGGTGCCCATAATTATTGTGTTATAGTGTTGTTTTTGTAGAATGCAGAGCGAATATCTGTTTCAAAATGTTTAAAAAATTCAGGATCGAAATTAGCTAGCTTCAAATTGTCTATTACGTAATTTACAGATTGTTTTTCTGTTAGCCATTTATCAAATACCTCATGGCGCATACGTATCCCAAAGGTATTTATGCCTAAAAATTCATTATTGTTTTTGTTGTAAGCAATGGTTACACATTTGTTACCGCTTTTATGCATCCAATGGAATTGTGTTTCATAATCTGGCTTACCTTTTGCCCCGTGTACCCAACCATAAGTTTGGTATTCAATATCTATAAATTTAGCAGAGTTAAACCAATGTCCTGGATTATATGCCATGCGGTTGCCACAAATGGTTTGTGCTAGTGTTTCACCCATCATGCGGCCCGTGTACCAAACAGCCTCAATGGGTCTGCGGTTGCCAATAGCTTCATGTTGTTCTGCACAATCGCCAATGGCATAAACATCGGCTATATTAGTTTCTAAAAAACGATTCACTTTTACACCGCGACCCAACTTAATATCAGAATTTTTTAAAAAATCAATGTTAGGAGAAACGCCAGCAGTTAAACCAACAACGTTACAGTTTATTTCTTCACCAGTTTCATCAATAATAACAGATTTTACGCAGCCATTATCATCAGCTTTAATTTCTTTTAAGTTAACGCCTAAGCGTAAATCTATGCCGTTTTTACGAATTTCTTCATTAATCATTTGGCTTTCACCGTTGGGTAAAACACCATTCCAAAAGCTATCTTCACGTACTAAAAATGTAACAGGAATATGGCGAGAATGTAACATTTCGGCTAGTTCAATACCAATAAGTCCGCCACCAACAATAACAGCTCTTTTGCAAATGTTGTTGTTAGGAGCATAGGCTTCTAAACGTTCTAAATCTTGTTTGTGGTACAAGCCCATAACGCCTTTTAAATCTTGCCCAGGCCAACCAAATTTATTGGGTTTGCTGCCTGTAGCAATTATAAGTTTATCATAATTCATTTGTTCTTTGTTAGAAAAATGAAGCGTTTTTGATGCGGTTTCAACCCTTTCTACAAATCCTTTTTTAAGTTCAATGCGGTTTTTTTTCCAAAACCAAGGCTCGTAAGGTTGTGTATGTTCAAATTTCATATGCCCCATATAAACATACATAAGTGCTGTACGAGAAAAAAAATAATCTGTTTCGGCAGAGATAATGGTTATTTTTTTGTTAGAAAGTTTTCTAATATGTCTGGCAGCCGTAACCCCAGAAATACCATTGCCAATTATTACAATGTGCTCCATTTTTTTTGAATTATGAGAATTGAGTCGAAACTAAAGATAAGAACTTAATACGGACTTTGAATTTAGAATGGTTTCAAATTACCCTTTGTTTGTAAGGTGTTTGCGTTTATTAAGACGCTAATTTTTTTTCGGGTTTTGTAAGTTAGCTAACATTTTGTTCGACTTACCAGTTGTTACTTTGTCAAAAAAATAAATTTCAAAACATGAAAAAAATACTAATTATAGCACTATTAATGGTAGGTGTAAAAGGAACAGCGCAAACAGCTAATAGCTTTTTTGAAACTGCCAATACATTTTTTAAAACCTATATAAGTAATGGTAAAGTTGCTTATGATAAATTACACAAAAACCCAGAAGATTTAAATAAGGTTATTGCATTAGCACAGGCAGTAAACGTAACTAAAAATAATGTAAATACATATCAGGCATTTTGGATTAACGCTTACAATCTTTCAGTAATAAAAGGTATAATTGATAATTATCCAACCAATTCGCCATTAGCAAATGCTGGTTTTTTTGATAAAGTGAAACACAATATTGGCGGAAAAAATATAACACTAAATGATATTGAACACAAATTGTTACGTGCACAGTTTAATGATGCCCGTTTTCATTTTGTATTGGTTTGTGGTGCCATTGGTTGCCCACCTTTAATTAGTGAAGCGTATTTGCCTTCTACATTAAATACACAAATGGATGCGCAAACAAAAAAAGCATTGAATGGTAATTTTTTAATGGTAAATATTAAAAAGAAACGTGTAGAAGCATCGCAAATAATGGAATGGTATAAAGAAGATTTTACCATGAACGGCACTACTGAAATAGACTTTATAAATACATACAGAACAGAAAAAATACCAGCTAATTTCAAAATAAAATACTTTGAGTATAACTGGCAACTTAATAAACAATAGTAAAAAAATAATTACACATACACATGAAAAAACTAATAACCATAGTATTTGTAGCTTTAGCGTTTACAGCTTTTGCACAAGAAGAAAACCAAGAAAATAAAGGGAGTGTTATTCAAACTTACACACCATCAAAACTTTTAAAAAAAGGACAATGGGATATTAAGTGGTTTAATAATTTATACACCCAAACCAAAGCAGCCGATGAAAATGGTGATGTTAGCAAAAACCTAAGTAGAGAAACTTATTTTACATCAACTTTAGATGTGTTTACTGGTGTTTCAGAAAACAGTAAGCTTAATGTAGGTGTTATTTTAGAGTTTCGTTCAAATGTAGTGGGTGATAGAAATGCGCTTGATGTTTTTAAGTTTGATGGTGAGCGCGGAACTGCACGTTCTGGTTTAACATCTATTGCGCCGGCTATAAAATTTAATCCGTTAAAAAATGTGTCAAACTTTACTATTCAAACAGCGTTACACATTCCTTTAGTAGGTAATGAAACTGAAGATGGAGTGTTTTTTGACCAAAAAGGGTTTATCTTTCAAAATAGATTTTTTTATGATTATACCTTTGGAAGTGGCGATTGGCAAATTTTTTCAGAGCTAAATACAGAGTTTAACTTTGGGAAAGAAGATGTGTACACTCCAGATTTTTCAACCTCACTTGAGGGCAGTTTTGCAAATAACAGTTTACGTTTAACACCAGGCGTATTTTTAAGTTATTTCCCAAGTAATAAATTTACAGTTTTAGCCTTGGCACAACACTCGCAGTTGCTAGATTTAGGTAATGATTTCTCTCAAGATTTTACAGCCGTTGGTGGTGGTGCAAAATACCAATTAACCAAAGTTTTAAATATTGAAGCGCTTTACACCAATTTTGTAAGAGGTAAAAGCTCTGGCTTGGGGCAAACATTTAATATAGGTTTAAGAGCCTTGTTTTAATAAATAACAGTAAAAGTTAACTTGTTTTGGGGATTAATTAATAGTACTTTAGGAGCTGTATTTTTTTTAAAATGAAAACATATAAGCTCCTAATTTTATTACTGTTACTACAATCATGTACAGCGCAAGTTGAAAAAATAAACGGTGTTAGTTTTGTAGCCTCTAAAGATGCAGTGAATGATGCACACGTAAATCCGGTTATAAACCTAAATGCTAATTATGCGGCTGTAATGCCTTTTGGCTTTATAAAAAGTTTAAACAGTACAACATTAACTTATAACACCAATAGGCAATGGTTTGGTGAAACCGCAAAAGGTGTAAAACAATATGTTGAAGCACTACAAAAACACCACATAAAAATAATGATAAAACCTCAAATTTGGGTATGGCATGGTGAGTTTACAGGGTTTATTAAAATGACTTCGGAAGCAAATTGGAAGGCTTTTGAAACATCATATTCAAAATTTATTTTAGAGTATGCTGTTTTAGCCGAAGCGGTAAATGCCGATATTTTTTGTATTGGAACAGAATTAGAAACATTTATAAAAAACCGACCCAGTTTTTGGTTCAAACTTATTAAAAAAGTAAGAGCTATTTATAAAGGAAAATTAACCTATGCTGCCAATTGGGATGAGTTTAAACGCACACCCTTTTGGGGCGCATTAGATTTTATAGGTATTGATGCTTATTTTCCTGTAAGCAATGTTAAAACACCAACTTTTGAAGATGCTATGGAAGGTTGGAAAAACCATTTGCCAGAAATTAAAGCAAAGCAAAAGGCATTTAATAAGCCTATTTTGTTTACTGAGTTTGGTTACCGAAGTGTAGATTTTTCAGGGAAAGAACCATGGAAAAGTGAACGAAGTATGCAAGGAGTTAATTTGCAAGCACAAGTAAATACCACAAAAGCACTTTTTGAAACCTTTTGGCATCAAGATTGGTTTGCTGGTGGTTTTGTGTGGAAATGGTTTATAAATCATAATCAGGTTGGGGGTGAGCAAAACCATATGTTTACACCACAAAATAAACCTGTTGAAAGGCTAATAAATTCATATTATAAAAAATACGAATGAAAAAAATAGTATACTTAATTTTAGTTTTGTTCATGGTAAGCTGCTACAGTGATGATAATGCACCACTAATTACAGATGAAGAAGCCATACTTTCAACATTTATAGCAAACAAAAAATTTATAAAAGATAATGTTATTGCATGCGCTGCTAGTGATGAGGCTGTTGCAGGCTTAATTAATGTGTATTTTTACCCTGAAGCTGGTGCTAAAGATTTTAAATTATACCAATCGGCCGCTACTGATGGTAATAATTTTTCAAAATACCAATTTGTAAAAGCAGTACCGCAACCTTTTATTGATGGTACATTGCAGCAATTTAAAGTACGCTCTACAGTTAATTGGTTTGTGGTGGTTTACATGGTAAATGAAACTGTTAAAATTTCAACACCTATACGGTCAAAAGTGTTTTCGCAACCAACAGTTTGGAACAATGCTGTAACTATAAACCAAGAGCAAATGGGAATGCCACAATTTAGTTGGCCTATTGCTGATGAAAGCTTAAATGCTATATTTTTTCAAGTTGTTACTACAAAAAACTCTGAATTCCTTTCAGGTACTTACACTCACGAAAATAAATTTCAATATTATAAATTAAATAATGTAGTTTTGAATGTAACTAACAGAACGCCACCTAACTTAATTACCAATGAAACGTATAATTTTATTGTTATGGATGTGAGTTTAGATAATTGGGTAAATACGGTGAGTAGTTCATCTTTTGTGGCAAATTAATGAGATATTTTCTTGTATTATGTATATTGTTTGTATGTGCTAAAATTGGTGCGCAAGAGTATGTTAATAGCGTAAAAGTACAAGGTAATAAAAGGCTTAAAGCATCTTTTGTTAAAAAGATAAGCACGGTTAAAGCAGGAGGCGTGTTAGATTCTTTACAGCTAAACCAAGACACGGAGTTTTTAAAACGATTACCTTCAGTATCACACGCTTATTATCAGGTTTTTAAAACTGAAACAGGTAATTATAACGTTGTTTTTAATATTGAAGAAAGTTTCACTTTAATACCTTCACCCAGTATTTATACTACAAATAATGGCGAATTTGCCTTTAGAATAGGACTTACAGAGTTTAATTTATTTGGTCAAAATATTGGTTTAGGAGCTTTTTATCAGCATGATATTTATGATTCTTATGCTATAAATTTTAGAGCACCTTTTTTGTTTTCAAATAAATTTGGACTAGCCGTAAACTTACAAGATTTAACAACTTTAGAGCCTGTTTTTTTTAATAACAGTTCAGCCGATTATAGGTATAATAACGAGTCTGTTGAGGTTTTAGGTCTTTATAAAATAAATTTTAAAAATAGGTTTGAGTTTGGTGCTACCTATTTTAGTGAAGATTATAGTTATGTTTCTGGTGTTACAAGTAGCAGTGTGCCGCAAAATTTAGAAGTAAATAAATGGTTGGCAAAGTTAATTTATGAATATAATAATTTAAGCTACCATTACCAATATGTTTCTGGGTTTAGAAGTTTGTTTAACTTTCAGTACGTTACAGCAACCAATAGTGAATTGCCTAATTTTTTTATCACTTGGAATGACTTTTTCTACTTTAAACGTGTAGGTAAAAAAGGTAATTGGGCAAACAGAATGCGTGTTGGCTTATCACAAAATGACAATACACCTTTTGCTCCTTTTTCAGTAGATAATAATATAAACATAAGAGGTGTTGGTAACACCATAGACAGAGGTACCGGTGCTATAGTTTTTAATACTGAGTATCGACATACTTTAATTGATAAAAAAAATGTTGCATTGCAAAGTAATGTGTTTTTAGATAGTGGTACGTGGCGTAACCCTGGTGGCACATTAAGCGATTTTACAAACAGCAACAACCTAAAAATATACTCTGGTTTAGGGCTCAGGTTTATTCATAAAAAAATATTTAATGCAATTTTTAGAATAGACTACGGTTTGGGGCTTACAGAAAATGCTTCGCAAGGACTTGTGTTTGGTATAGGTCAATATTTTTAATTAAATCTTAACTTTAAAAAAGCGTTGTTTTTTATAATTCTGCTATAGTTTTGCAGAAAAGTATTATAAAATGGCGCGCACTATTGCAATAGGAGATATTCACGGAGGTTTACAGGCTTTAATTCAAATATTAAATAAAATAGAAATAAAAGAAGCGGATACCCTTATTTTTATGGGTGATTATGTAGATGGCTGGAGTGAATCTGCCCATGTAATTCAGTTGCTAATTGAATTATCTGAAAAAATAAACTGCATTTTTATAAAAGGAAATCATGATGTTTGGTGTGAAAATTGGCTAAACTCAAAAGGCGTTAATGCAACTTGGTACATGCATGGTGGTAAAGAAACTATTGAAAGCTATACAAGCTTTACACCTGAGCAAAAAAAGGAACATTTAAAGTTTTTAAAAAGTATGCCACTGTATTATCTAGATGAAGAGAACAGGCTGTTTTTACATGCAGGTTATACATCACCTCATGGTATTGAAAAAGAGCCTCATAAATCTAATTTTTATATAGATAGATCGCTTTGGGAAATGGCGTTGGCTATGGATAATGATTTAGATGAATCATCAGTATATTATCCAAAAAGGCTAAAGCATTATGACGAAATATATATTGGCCACACACCAACAACCAATTTTAATATAGAAAAACCTATGAATGCTGCTAATATATGGAATGTAGATACCGGAGCCGCTTTTAAAGGTAAACTATCAGCCATGGATATTGATAGTAAAAAGGTTTGGCAAAGTGATAATTTACCAAGTTTATACCCTAATGAAATGGGCAGAAATAAGTAAACAATTCGTTTCTTATTAAAGCTTAAATTCTTCTATTTTATTCTAGTTAACTAAAAGATGTTGTTTAAAGGCAGCGTTGTTTTACTTACATTTACCAAATATTTAAAAACAACGATTTAACTTTTGTTTAAATCGTGAAAAGAAATATTATGACTAATAACGATGTCTTAAAAAAATTACGAGTTGCATTACAATTACGCGATGATGATATTATTAAAATTTTATCGCTTGTAGATTTTAGAGTTTCTAAAAGTGAGTTAAGTGCTTTTTTCAGGCGAGAAGATCATCCTAAGTATATGGAATGTGGCGATCAAATTTTAAGAAACTTTCTTAATGGTCTTGTAATTCATTTAAGAGGTCCAATGCCTGAAAACGTAAAAAAGCAAATACCTAAACAAAAATAATAGGGTCTTTTTATTCGAAAAGTATTAGTAAACTACTCAATGCTCTTAAAATCTTTTATGGCTTTGTTAGGTTCAATAACATTGTAGCCTTCCCAAAATTTTGGGTTATAATCAGGCAAATAAGTTGGGTTTACGTTAGGTTTTTCTGTAAAAGCATTAAATACTGTATTTGTAATAATGTTGTTTTCAAAAACAACTAGCTCTTTTTTCACGGTGTTAGACATTATAAAATGAACATCTGTTGATAGCTCATTTTGCTTTCTGCGCCCTTTAACATACTTGTTTTTTTCAATAATTTTTAGCGGACGTTTAATGCCAAAACTCATATTATTTTCACGTTCAGCATATTTTAAAGTATAAGCATTTTTGCTGTTTTTTGTATAAATTAAAACACCTTTATGTAAATTTTCTTGGTAAGAAATACCCAATAGGTTAAAGTTTTTTAAGCGTTTTACATTTTCATAATCTACTCTAACTATTGCAAAATCTTCAGTATTAATGTAAATAACGCCTTTGTAATCTGCACTTCTTTTTGGGGTAAAATGTAATTTATAAACAAAATTAGAGTTTAAAAATAAGTGGTCTGAAATTTCAAAATGGTATTTATTTGGCTTTTGTAAAAAGTTTAAATGCGAATCTTCAAGTAAAAAGCTATCGTTTTGTAAATTGGTTACCGTATGCTTGCGGTGTTTTAAAAAATCTTTTTTCCTATCTGCTTCTTTCTTTTTTTGTTCCGCAATAAAAGCTTCGGTTTTTTTATGGTTTTCTTTTTTTTCTGCACTATCAAAAAATGATGAGTCTATGGCTTCTTTAGTGCCAAAAATACCCGATTTAATTTTAAAATATGAATCGCGTTTTACGTGTTTTCTAAATATGGAGTTAAAACGTTCTTCTAATCCATCAAATGAAACTTCTAACTTTTTATCGTATAAGTGCGAAGCCTTAATAATGTTCAGTTTTTTAGCGGTTTCAGGGTTTGAACTTTGGTAAAAATCACCTAAAAATTCAATGTGGTCTGAAGCGTTTTTTGGCATCATTTTCATAATGTTATCCATAAATTTTTGATTTAATTCTGGTATGCTAGTTTCTTTTACTTTTATACTGTTTTTGGTAATGTTGTTAAAATGCGATTCTCTTAAAAACAACCTGCTTTTAGTATCATTTAACGGATAGTTTTTACTTAAATTCTCGTAAGCTTTTTTTATAATTTCTTTGGCTGTGTAGTTTTTGTTTGATACTAAAACTTCATCTAACTCTATAGATTTGGGAGCTAAAGTTAAAACACTATCTGTAAAGGTTAACGCTGCTATGGTTTTAGGTTTGTAGCCCATGCAACTTACAAAAATAGAGTCCTTATTGCTTAATTGTTTTTTAAAATGAATTTGAAAAACACCCTGAGAATTACTAATAACACCTGCATTTTTACTATAACTTACATTGGCAAAAGGAATGGGTTTTTGAGTAGTTGAGTCTATTAATTTAGCACTAATAGTTTGTTGAGAAAAGGAATTTGTAATGGTGATTAAGCATATAAATCCCGTAATTAAGTATTTCATGTTTTTTGATTTTGTGATGAAAATAAAACATTACAAAAACACGACTGCCTAATTAACATTTTGTTACATGCTTTTTTGCTATTTTTTAACAGCTACATGCTTTAAATAGTAGTTGTTTAACGTTTCGGCATTAGCACCAAGCCATTTTTTTAAGTGAATGTTTAAAAAATGATATTGCAAGCGCCAAACGCCATTTTTGTTATAGCGCCTTGGAGATGTTGTTAGCCATTTTTGTATAACTACAAATTGCTTTTTTTGGTAAAGTTTGGCAATAAAATCATTGTCTTCATAAACAATAAAACGTTCATTAAAACCGCCAATAGTATTAAAAAGTGTGTTAGTTACAAATAAACTTTGGTCACCACCACGGGCACTTTTCCATGAAAACTGTGTAAGCCACCCCGTAAATTTTAACCACCAATGTTGGCTGTTAAACTTCATTTTAAAACAGCCGGCTTCATTACCTTTTTCAACTTCACTTAGTATGAGTTTATCAAAGTTTTTTGGCGGAAAAGAATCGGCGTGTAAAAAATATAAAATGCTGCCTTTAGCGTGTTTAACACCTGTATTCATTTGTTTTGCACGCCCTTTGGCTGCGGTTAAAATTTTTACATTAGTTTGGTTGAAACTATTAAAATTAATAAACTGTTTTACTAAAGTAATGGTATTATCAGTGCTGCCGCCATCAACTATTAAAATGTCTTTTATGTTTTTTGTTGAAGCATTTTGAAGCAGGTGGTTTAACAATTTTTCAATAAAAGCTTCTTCGTTTAAAGTAGGTATTATTATTGAAATGTTATTCATTTAAATTCCAGTTATAATCTAAAAAACTTTTTTTGGCATTAGCCGAAATTTGCACTGTAGAGTAGGTGTTTAAAAAATCTATTAAAGAGCCGTTAGTTTTAAAATCTTTTGAAAACCACTGAAATATTTTTGAAATTTGAATAGCATTTTTTGATATAATATTTTTTGAAGTATCTAATAAAAATGCTTTTGTAGCGTTTGTTAATTGCGTTTCTAAATTTTTAGAAGTAAACGCTTTGTTTTGCAATTTAGGGCATGAAATTGAAGCGCAGTTTATAGCAAAATGAATTCTAGGTTCATCCATTTTTCGTAAAATGGCATGTTCAATCTCATCAAGATTATACCATTTGTTTCCAAATTTCCAAAGGCGTTGTTTCCATGGGTCTTTTATGTTTCTAATGCTGGTAGTTGGATAATTTCGTAAAATTAAATCTACTGTTAAAGCATTGTAGGCATTAATCCAAAAGGCCAGTTTTTCTTCTTTTGTTAGTGTTTTAAAGCTTTCATGTTTATACATTAAATTTAAAGAATATAAGTAACCATAAAAATCTTCTTGGTCTTCTTTAAATCCTATGTAATCAACATTTCCATTTGTTGAAACATGCTTTTGTAAAAGTTCATTCCATAGCTGGTGGGCACTGTATGTTTTTTTACTTAAAACCTGATTAAATTTACTTACAACAGTATCTTGATTGGTTGGGTTTTGAATATTTTTAGTAACACTATCTTGCTGTTTAGCAACTTTAACAATGGGGTTGTTAGTGTTTTTTATGGTTGTAGCTTGCTTTTTTGTTTTACAAGAAATACAGGCTACACAAAAAAGTAACATGATAATACGCGCCATAATTATGTTTTTAGCAGCAACCACCACCATCATAATGGTAAGTAGATTTGCTTATAAAAATATCATCTCTGTTAAGCTTTGCTAAAGCGCCAGCAGTTTTATCACAAATAGCCAATGGCTGATTTTTAAGTAAAATATGGCCAGCGTTATCATCAAAGAAATCATTTTCACCAAAATAAATAGCAGCTTTTCCTGTAAATACACATGGGCCGTCTGCAGGCATAGGGTCTTTTATAGCAGCCACTTCAATAGATTCAATGTAAATTAATTCATTAGTATCATAATCTTTGGGGCTTAATATTCTGTAAGGCTTTCTGGCTCTAATTTCAATAGTGCCAAAACCAGCATCGGTTAGCATTTTTACGTATTCGTTAATTGGTAAACTACCGCTTAAGCAAAGGGCTCTTAAGCGTTCGTCATTACGTAAATTGTTGTTCATGGGTTGCTCACAAGTGGGATCGCTCATTACTAAACGTCCGTGAGGTTTTAGTACACGGTACATTTCGGCAATAGCTTTTTTTAAATCGGCTTCTTTAAAAATATTGAATAAACAATTTTGCGCCGCTACATCAATGCTGTTGTCTTCAACAGGTAAATTTAGGGCGTCACCTTTTCGTAAATCTACAAACTCACTTTTAAACCAAGGGTTTTGTGTTTCGGCTTCAATAAAATTTTTTCGTGAAGCTTCAAGCATTTCATCAACTACATCTATACCAATTACACCGCCTTTTTCTCTGTTGAAATATGAAAACTGAAGTAACTCCATGCCGCCACCAACACCAACATATAACATTTTAGGATTGTTTGATAAATCACGCGCATGCACTGTTGATCCACAACCATAATTCATTTCTTGCATTATTTTAGGAATTTTTAATCCGGGTAATTCCCAAATAGGATTGGTTGTACAACATAAACCAACATCGGGCGTTAATGCGGCCTCTTTATATACGTTTTTTGTGGTTTCTAAGTAACTCATGATTTAGTGTTTTGTTTTTAAGTATGCGTTTTTTAAGTTAAACTTTGATTAGTAGATAACTGAAAATGGCGCTATAAACTATTAATAAGTTCTTTAAACAAGGTAATCATATTGGGTTCTGCTTTGGCAGCATTTGCAATAATATCATCAATGTTTACAGGTTCTAAGTTATCTGGGTCGCATTCATCTGTTAAAACTGACACCGCAGCTACTTTTAAATTCAAGTGGTTGGCAACAATAATTTCAGGCACAGTACTCATACCAACGGCATCTGCACCTATAATTTTAAGCATACGGTATTCTGCTCTGGTTTCTAGTTGCGGACCAACTACCGATGCATAAACACCTTTGTGTAGTGTAATATTGTGGGTTTTTGCTATGCTTTCAAAAGTATTGTTTAATTTTTTATCATAAGGCGCGCTCATATCAGTAAAGCGTTCTCCTAAAAGCGATACGCCCTTGAAGGCAAGTGGCGAGCTACCTTGAAGGTTTATGTGGTCATCAATAAGCATAAGTTCGCCTTTTTTGAAATTTAAATTTATGGCTCCGGCTGCATTAGATACTAAAAGCGTTTTAATACCAAGTTTTTCCATAATTCTAACAGGAAATGTAACATCTTGTAACGTGTAGCCTTCGTATAAATGAAAACGCCCTTGCATTACAATTACTTTTTTACCTTCTAAATTACCGTAAATTAGTTTGCCTTTATGAAACTCTACCGTAGCAGTAGGGAAATTTGGAATGTGGTTATAGCTAACCTCTTTTAAAATTTCAATATGATTAAGCAGTTGCCCTAAACCTGTACCTAAAATAATACCAATTTCAGGAGATTTAAACCCTTTTTCTTCAAGGTATTCTGCGGTTTCTTCTATGTATTTTAACATGATTGTTTTTTAAGTTTTTCTTGTAATTCTACATTTAATTTGTAAAAGGTTGATGCTTTTAAATCATCAAACGTATCAATGTCATTTAAAGTTTCTAAAGTACTAAATGTAATGTTATTTTCTTGTAACTCTTTGGTGGTTTCTTGTAGTAAATTTGGCTGGCTCCAAGGTTTATTTTTAAAAACTGATGGCGTCATTTTTGATAAGCCAATTAGGTAATATCCACCGTCATCGGCGGGCCCAAAAACGCATGTGTTGTTTTCTAATTTGGTTAGTGCATTTTGTATGATGCTTTTGTTAATATCGGGCAAATCAGAGCCTATTAAAACCACACGTTCATAACCGTCAGCAAATGCTTCTGTAAAGGCGTTTTGCATGCGTTGCCCTAAATTGTTACCGTTTTGCACGTAGGCTTCAGTATTAGGCCACGTATTATTTTCAATAGTTTCAGAGAAATAAATACGCTTGCTAATATTTAAGTTATTAATAGCATTTTTAGTAATGCCTACTAAAGTATTGTATATAAACAGGGCGTTTTTGTTGCCAATTGTTTTGGCAAGCCTTGTTTTTACTTTACCAAGTTGGGCGTTTTTTACAAAAACAATAATTAATTCTTTACTCATAAATTTTAGTACCTTTTTTTAACCATTTGCTCCATGGTTTTGAAAATGTATGAACGTTTTCAGTTTCTTTTTCTTCGGAATTAAAAACAGGATTTCCATTATTTTTCCATTCAAAAATGCCTCCGTAAAGGTTGTAAACATTTTTATAGCCAATTTGTTGAAGTTTTTCAGCAATATCTTCAGATCTTATTCCTAGAGAACAGTATACTACAATTTTTGAATTTTTGTTTGTAAGTTTTGCGGTAACGCTATCTAAATTAAAATTGTTGTATCCTACAAATACAGCGTTTTTAATGTGGCTTGTGTTAAACTCGTAGGGTTCTCGGGCATCTAGAAGAATTATTTTTTCAGTTGTTTTTAAACTGTCAACATACATGTAAGGTACGCTTTCAGTGTTATGTTGTTTAAGTAGTTTATCTAGTTTTTTTTGTGAAAACCCTAAACAAGAAGTTAATGTTACTAGTGAAATTAATAGCTGTTTCATGGAATAAAAAATTAAGCTACTGTGCCTTGGCAGCTGCTGCCAGCACCGGCAGTACAACCATAACAATGTTGTGAAATTACTATGTTTCGGTTTTCTAAAAGTGCTTCGTTGTATTCTGAAATGTGTTTTACTTTGCTATTAACAGGCAGTGCTAACATTTGGTTAAAATCGCAATCAAATAAATAACCATCCCAACTTACAGATAGTGTGTTAGTACACATTACATTTGAAACGGCTGAAGGATTGTAGGCATCAACTAATTGATACATGTAATCTTCATAATTGTCTGAAGCAATTAAATAATCTAAAAAGCGGCTAATAGGCAGGTTTGTAATAGCAAATAAATTATGAAATTGAATGCCAAAATCTTCTAAAAGTGCTTTTTTAAAATCTTTTTCCATAGCAGCTTGGTTACCAGGTAAAAATGCACCAGAAGGATTGTATACTAAATCTAATTTTAAACTACTATTTGGCATGCCATAACCAATAGCATTTAAGTCTTTTAAAGCCTGAATAGATTTATCAAAAACACCATCACCACGTTGTTTGTCTGTTTTTCCACGTGTCCAGTGAGGCATAGAGCTTACTATATGAACGTTGTGTTTTTTGAAGAATTCAGGTAAATCATGGTATTTTTTATTGGCTCTAATAATTGTAAGGTTTGAACGTACAATAAAATCTTTAATACCAGCTTTAGCAGCTTCTTCAACAAACCAACGAAAATTAGGATTCATTTCTGGTGCTCCGCCTGTTAAATCTAAGGTGTGGGCGCCAGTGCTTTTAATAACGTTTAAGCATTGTAGCATGGTTTCGCGTGTCATTATTTCTTGTCGGTCTGGACCCGCATCAACATGGCAATGTTCGCATACTTGGTTGCACATGTAGCCTACATTAATTTGTAGTATTTCAAGTTTTTTAGCTTTAAGCGGAAACTGATTGGTTTCAGAAATTTTATCTTTAAAAGTTGGTAATTCGCCGTTTTGGAAAATGCCATATGAAAGAATTTCTAATTGTTTATTACTTTGCGCTAAATTACTTTTGCGTTTATGTAGTGACTGTGTTTTTATATTCGTCATATTGCTGCTGTAAAATACTTTTAGTTTTGGTTCATTATATATTGATACAAAACGAACCAAAAAATGAAATCAAAAACAGGAAATTGTTAAAGCAAGATTCTCTTTCTGCGTTTTACGCTTAAAGCTGCGTTGTGGCTCTTCACGCTTTACTTTATCATTTTTCAGATTTTTGATACTTCTGACTGTATCGTAATTAGGGGTTTAACTTTTTACTATTTACCCGTCCAGTTTATTAACTTTATTCATCATTTGTACACCGTGCACTAAAGTTGCTCCGCTTTTAATGGCAGCACCAACGTGTATGGCTTCCATCATCTCTTCTTTTGTAACACCGCGTTGTAAACCGTCTTTTGTGTAAGCGTCAATGCAATAAGGGCATTGTTCGGTATGCGCTACAGCTAAGGCAATTAGGCTTTTTTCGCGTGCTGTTAAGGCACCTTCTTCAAAAACTTTACCGTAATATTCAAAAAATTTATTGCCTAATTCTTCGTTCCATTCAGTTATTTTTCCAAATTTTCTTAAATCGGCCGGATCATAATATGTTTTTTGCATAATTTTTAATTTTATCTAAAAATATAAAAATGTTTCTTTTCAGTCGGTAAATAATAGCCTTCTTACAAAATAGATGATGTTTTGTGTTTATTAAAAAGAAAAGCTTTTAGCAATAACGGGTATTACTAAAAGCTAATAATTATGGTGTTTTGAGTTTTTTATTTTAAAAACCCAAACAAAAGCAATTTACAGCACGCATCAAAACAACTAACTATTGTGAGAAATTAGTTTAGTGCTCTAGGTTTAATCTCTTAAAACGCTTCTAGAAATAACAATTTTTTGTATTTCAGAAGTTCCTTCGTAAATCTGTGTTATTTTGGCATCACGCATTAAGCGTTCAACATGGTATTCTTTAACAAAACCATTTCCGCCATGAATTTGTACGGCCTCAACGGTATGTTTCATGGCAGTATCAGAGGCGTGTAACTTAGCCATTGCCGAAGATTTATCGTAATTATTACCTTGGTCTTTATCCCAAGCAGCTTTCATTACTAGCATTCTTGAAGCTTCAATATCGGTATACATGTCTGCAAGTTTAAAAGCTATAGCTTGGTGGTTTGCTATTTCTGTACCAAAAGCTTTACGTTCTTTACTATATTTTAAAGCAAGTTCATAAGCTCCAGATGCAATGCCAAGAGCTTGAGCAGCAATGCCAATACGTCCGCCAGATAAGGTTTTCATGGCAAATTTAAAGCCAAAACCATCCTCTCCAATTCTATTGCCTTTAGGTACTTTTACATCGTTAAACTGTAGTGTGTGTGTATCACTACCACGAATGCCTAATTTATCTTCTTTTGGGCCTATGTGAAAGCCTTCCATACCTTTTTCAACAATAAATGCATTAATGCCTTTATGACCTTTTTCTTTATCGGTTTGGGCAATTACTAAATAAATGTCAGATCTTCCACCGTTTGTAATCCAATTTTTAGTACCGTTTAATAAGTAGTGATCTCCTTTGTCAATGGCAGTGGTTTTTTGTGATGTGGCATCACTACCGGCTTCGGGTTCGCTAAGGCAAAAAGCTCCAATACTTTGCCCGCTTGCTAGTTTGGTTAAATATTTTTGTTTTTGCTCTTCGGTTCCGTAAGCTTCTAGACCATAGCAAACTAGTGAGTTGTTTACGGAAACCATTACAGATGCTGATGCATCAATTTTTGATAGCTCTTCCATAATTAAAACATACGAAATAGTATCCATGCCGCTGCCACCATATTTAGGATCTACCATAATACCCATAAAGCCTAAATTGGCCATTTTTTTTACTAATTCTTCAGGGAATTCTTGTTTGTTATCTCTTTCTATAACACCGGGTAGTAATTCGGTTTTTGCAAACTCTCTAGCGGCATTTCTAATCATTATATGTTCTTCGGAAAGTGTAAAATTCATAGCTGATCTAAAAAAATTATTAACGAATATTGACAAATATACTATTTTAGGTGTGATATTTTTAAAGATAATATATATTTTTGTTAATATGATAAAAAATAGCTACCGTGTAATTGGGGTAATGTCAGGGACATCGCTTGATGGAATAGATTTAGTGTATGCCACTTTTAGGTATGATAAACAGTGGTGTTTCAATATTTTAAATGCAGATACAATACCTTATAACAGCACATGGAAATTAGCATTGAAAGATTTAGTGCAAAAAGATATTGAAGCTTTAAAAATAATTGATGCAGCGTATACCAATTACCTAGCTAACATAGTAAAACAATTTATTGAAAAATATAAAATAACTGAAGTAGATGCGGTTTGCTCACATGGGCATACGGCTTTGCATCAACCAGAAAATAAACTAACGTACCAAATAGGGAATTTACCAGAATTGGCAAGCATAATTGGTTGTAATGTTGTGTGCGATTTTAGAGTGCAAGATGTTGAGCTTGGTGGACAAGGAGCACCTTTAGTACCAATTGGCGATGCTTTGCTGTTTTCAAATTATACCTATTGTTTAAACTTTGGTGGTTTTGCAAATATATCTACACAAGTTGATAATAAACGCGTAGCTTTTGATGTTTGCCCTGTAAATATTGTGCTTAATCATTATGTGAAAACTTTAGGGCTAGATTTTGATGATAAAGGCCAATTAGCATCAAAAGGAACCGTTAATTATAATTTGTTAAATAAGTTAAATGCATTAGCATTTTACAATTTACAAGCACCTAAATCATTAGGGTTAGAGTGGGTAAATACACATGTTTTACCTTTAATTGATGCTTCAGAAAAAAGCATAAAAAATATTTTAAGAACATTTGTAGAGCACATTGCTATTCAAGTTTCAAAAGTTGTAAAAAATAGTAGCGCTAGTAATGTTTTACTAACAGGTGGAGGTGCTTACAATACGTTTTTATTGTCTAGAGTTCAGGAATTTACAAATGCAGAAATTATTATACCATCAAAAGATATAATAGAGTTTAAAGAAGCGCTTATTTTTGGTTTTCTAGGAGTTTTAAAATTACAGGGCCAAAACAACTGTTTAAAAAGCGTAACTGGAGCCAAAAAAGACCATAGTTCAGGCAAAATATACCTTTCTTAAAAATAACCCAAAATTAATATTTAAGCAGCTAAGTTTTTTATATTTGTTACTTTAATAATTTAAAGAAACATTTTTAAGATGACTCAACTTTAGCTGCACTAAATTATACTTCAAATAAAATTTACAAAACTTAAGTTGAATTCTCACACACACAAAAAATGAAAGAATTATTAAAAAAATACGAAAACAAAAAACCAGAAATAGTTTTTAATTGGAAAGACGCTGAAACTGACGCCGAAGGCTGGGTGGTAATTAACTCACTTAGAGGTGGGGCAGCAGGTGGCGGAACACGCATGAGACAAGGGTTAGATATGAACGAAGTGTTATCATTAGCCAAAACAATGGAAATTAAGTTTACCGTTTCTGGTCCTGCCATAGGAGGTGCTAAATCTGGCATAAATTTTAATCCTAAAGACCCAAGAAAAAAAGGCGTTTTAGAGCGTTGGTATGCGGCCGTATCACCATTATTAAAGAGTTATTATGGTACAGGTGGCGATTTAAATGTTGATGAAATACACGAGGTAATACCAATTACAGAAGAAAGCGGTGTTTGGCATCCGCAAGAAGGGGTGTTTACAGGTCATTTTAAGCCTACCGAAGCCGATAAGATTAACAGAATAGGCCAATTAAGACATGGCGTTATAAAAGTTTTAGAAAACCCTATTTACTCACCAAACGTAGTAAAAAAATATACAGTTGCAGATATGATTACTGGTTTTGGCGTTGCCGAAGCTGTTAAGCACTATTACAGTATTTATGGCGGAGATGTAAAAGGAAAGCGTGCAGTTGTGCAAGGTTTTGGTAACGTTGGTGCTGCTGCTGCGTTTTATTTATCACAAATGGGTGCCAAAATTGTAGGGATTATTGATATTGTTGGTGGCGTAATAAATGAAGAAGGTTTTACATTTGAAGAAATAAGTAATTTCTTTTTGTCAAAAAAAGGCAATACAATTGAAGCTGATAATTTAATACCATTTGAAGAAGCGAACAAACGCATTTGGACTATTAATACTGAAATATTTGCACCTTGTGCAGCCTCAAGATTAATAACAAAAAATCAAATAGATGAAATGATTGATAGTGGCTTAGAGGTCATTTCATGTGGTGCCAATGTGCCTTTTGCCGATAAAGAAATATTTTTTGGCCCTATAATGGAACATACAGATTCTCGTGTGAGTTTAATACCAGATTTTATTTCTAACTGCGGAATGGCACGTGTGTTTGCATATTTTATGGAACGTAAAGTGCAAATGACAGACGAAGCAATTTTTAACGATACATCAAACATTATAAAAAAAGCAATAGAAAAAGTACATGGCAAAAACCCCAAAAAAACAGGTGTTAGTGCTACTGCTTTTGAAATTGCTCTAAACCAATTAATTTAAAATAAAACATTTATGTTAAAGTATTTTTTAGGCAATAGCCCCAAGTGGTTTAAACTAACCATGATTAGTTTTTTAATATTTAATATTATTTCATATTACACTTTAGGCAAAACAATAACGTCATGGGTTTTTATAGGCGAGTTTATTTTTACACTTGCCATGGCATTAAAATGTTACCCATTACAATCAGGTGGGTTATTGGCTATAGAAGTTTTAGCATTAGGTTTGACAACACCACATAATGCCTATCATGAGGTAGATCAAAACCTTGAAGTAGTACTATTATTAGTATTTATGGTAGCTGGTATTTACTTTATGAAACCGTTGCTAATGTATATTTTTAGTAAGGTGTTTACTAAAATTAAATCTAAAATGGTACTGTCGTTACTATTTGTGTTTTTAGCAGCAGTATTATCGGCGTTTTTAGATGCTTTAACAGTAACAGCAGTATTAATTAGTGTTGCCGTAGGTTTTTATGGTGTTTATCATAAAATACATTCAAGTGAATCAACAGATTATGACGATTCTGGTGTTATAGATAGAAAAGAATTAAGTGGCGAAACATTAGAACAATTTCGTAGCTTTTTACGCAGTTTAATTATGCACGGTGTTGTAGGTACTGCTTTAGGAGGTGTTTGTACATTGGTAGGAGAACCTCAAAATTTATTAATAGGTGAACGTTTAGGATGGGATTTTATTCAATTTTTCTTACAAATGGCGCCAATAACAATACCAGTTTTAATTGCTGGCTTAATAACTACAGTAGTTTTAGAACTTACCGGATGGTTTGGTTTTGGAGAAAAACTACCACCCGTAGTGGCTAATATAATTGAAAACTATACAATTGAACAAGATGCACAACGTTCAGATAAAGAAAAGTATGGCTTAATTGTACAAGCAGTATCTGCTATATTATTAATAGCTGGTTTAGCACTACACATTGCGCCAGTTGGTTTTATTGGTTTAGCTTTAATTATTGTACAAACAGCCTTTATGGGTATTATTGATGAGCATAGTTTGGGGCATGCTTTTGAAGAGGCACTACCATTTACAGGTTTGTTAGTAGTATTTTTTGTAATTGTAGCCATGATTCATGACCAGCATTTATTTAGTCCAATAATTCAATGGGCTTTAGCACAAGATCCCGCATCGCAACCTGGCCTATTTTATGTAGCAAATGGCTTTTTATCTGCAATAAGTGATAACGTTTTTGTAGCAACAGTGTATATTGGCGAAGTACAATCTGCATTTCAAAGTGGTGCTATTGATAGAGAGCATTTTGAAAAATTAGCCATTGCAATAAACACAGGTACAAACTTACCAAGTGTGGCCACACCTAATGGTCAAGCAGCATTTTTATTCCTATTAACATCGTCATTAGCACCATTAATTAATTTATCTTATGGTAAAATGGTAAAAATGGCATTGCCTTACACTATTGTGCTAGGTGGTTTAGGCTATTTAATGGTAAAATTTGTGTTAGTATAATTTTATTGTAATACATTCGTTACTTTAGTTAAGTAAAAATATTTTTTATGATGTTACAAACCCCACAAGAAACACCTGAATTAGTTGATGGTGAATCTGTTGAAAAAACACTATCTATTATTGAATTAATAAGTAGTGGTGGTGCAGCAGGACAAATAATTATAGCTATACTTTTTGTATTGCTAATAGTTGCAACCTACATTTATTTTGAAAGATTGTTTGCTATAAAAGCAGCTTCAAAAATTGATGCTAATTTTATGAATCAAATTAAAGACCATGTAAGCAACGGTAAAATTGATTCGGCACAAATGCTATGTGCACAAGCAAACTCTCCAGTTTCAAGATTAATTGGTAAAGGAATTACCCGAATAGGAAAGCCTTTGGCAGATATTAATACTGCCATTGAAAACGCAGGAAGATTAGAAATTTATAATCTAGAAAAAAACGTTAGTGTGTTAGCAACCATATCAGGCGCAGCACCAATGATTGGGTTTCTTGGTACAGTAATTGGTATGATATTATCAATTTTTGAAATTGCAAATTCAGGAGGTCAAATAGATATTAAGTTATTAGCCGATGGCTTATATACAGCCATGACAACCACTGTTGCTGGTTTAATTGTAGGTATTGTTGGTTATATAGCTTATAACCATTTGGTGGTTAAAACCGATAAGGTGGTTTATCAAATGGAAGCTAATTCATTAGAGTTTTTAGATCACCTAAACGAGCCAACATAATATGAATTTTAGAGGAAGAAATAGAGTAACACCAGAATTCAATATGTCTTCAATGACAGATATTGTTTTCTTACTTCTAATATTTTTCATGTTAGCTTCAACATTAGTTACCACCAACGCTATAGATATTTTATTGCCTAAAGCAAGCGGTAAAACCGAAAACAAAAAGTCTGTAGCAGTAAGCATAAAAAAAGATTTAACCTACTACATAGACCAAAAACGTGTTGGTGAAAGTGTTTTAGAAAATGAATTGCTATCGGCACTTTCAAAAGTAGACAAACCAACCATTGTTTTAAGGGCTGAAAAATCAGTTCCCGTTGAAAACGTGGTTAAAGTAATGGATATAGCTAACCGAAATAAATTTAAAGTAATATTAGCCGTAAGGCCTAATTAAAAACTTAAATGAAGTACTTTAAAACAAAGCATGAAAAAGATTCAGCAAAAATTACAGCATTAATTGCTATAATTGTGCTATTGCTATTGTTTGTGGTAGGGCCACCATATCAAGATCCGCCAGAAGAGTACGGTGTAGCTGTAAACTTTGGAACTACAAATTTTGGAAAAGGTAATGTGCAACCTAAAGCGCCTGTAAAATCTGAGCCCAATGAAGTAAATAAGCCGCCACAACCTGATGTTTCTCAACCACAACCTACAAAAACTTCTGAAGTAAAAGAAGAAGTTATTACTGAAGAAAATGCTGAGTCTATAGCCATAAAAAAACAAAAAGCGGCTGAAGCTAAGGCTAAAGCTATTGCAGAAGCAAAAGCAAAGGCAGAGGCAGAACGTATTGCTAAAGAAAAGCGAGAACAAGAAGAGAAAAAGAAAAAGTTAGATGCTTTAATTGGAGGTGTAAGTAAATCTAAAGGTACTGAAACCGGTAGTGAAGGAAATGATGATAAAGCTGGCGATAAAGGACAGTTAGATGGTAACCCGTACGCACCAAGTTATTTTGGTGGGTCAGGGCCCGGTAAAGGTGGCGTAGGTTATGGTTTAGGAGGTAGAGGTAGGCCTACAAAATCTATTTATAAACAAGATTGTAATGAGTTTGGGCTTGTTGTAGTAAAAATAATTGTTAATCGTAACGGTAACGTTATTGAAGCCGTTCCTGGTGTAAAAGGAACTACAAACACAGCCAAATGCCTGCTAGATCCAGCAAAAAAAATAGCATTATCACATAAATGGCCCGCCGATTCAAAAGCACCTGCAAAACAAATAGGTTTTGTTAGTATCAATTTTGATGTAGGTAATTAATTTATGACGTATCAAGAAACGCTTAATTGGTTGTTTGCGCAACTTCCAATGTATCAAAAACAGGGCGATTCGGCCTATAAAGCAGATTTAAGTAACACGCATCTGCTGGTAAATCATTTAAAACATCCGCATAAAAAAATTAAAACTATTCATGTAGCAGGTACCAATGGTAAAGGCTCTACAAGCCATATGTTGGCATCAGTTTTACAAGAAGCGGGTTATAAAGTAGGGTTGTATACATCGCCTCATTTAAAAGATTTTAGAGAGCGTATTAAAATTAACGGTAACGTTGTTAGTAAACAATTTGTAATTGGTTTTATAAAACGAAATAAACCTTTTTTTGAAGCTAATAAATTGTCTTTTTTTGAAATGACAGTTGGAATGGCTTTTGAATATTTTGCAAAACAAAAAGTTGACATAGCAGTTATTGAAGTTGGTTTGGGTGGAAGGTTAGATTCTACAAACGTTATTACACCCGAAGTATCTGTAATTACAAATATAGGTTTAGATCATACAAAGTTTTTAGGAAATACATTAGAAGCAATAGCAGGAGAAAAAGGTGGTATAATAAAACCTAATGTTCCTGTAGTAATTGGTGAAACTCAAATTGAAACAGCTCCAGTTTTTAAAGCTTTAGCAAAGAATAATAAAGCAAAAATTACTTTTGCTGATGCTGTTGTTAAAACAAATTTGGTTAGCGATTTAAAAGGTGTTTATCAATCTAAAAACATTAAAACAGCATTACAAGCTATTAATGAGTTAAAGGCACGTGGTTTTAAAATATCTCATAAACATATAAAAGAAGGTTTATTAAGTGTTGTAAAAAACACAGGGCTTTTAGGAAGGTGGCAGGTTTTAAACCAAACACCAAAGGTTGTATGTGATACGGGGCATAATAAAGAAGGTTTGCAACTTGTAATGCAACAGTTAAAAAATGAATTATTTGATAACTTACATATTGTTTTTGGTGTTGTTAATGATAAAGATTTATCATCAATTGTAGCATTGTTGCCAAAAAAAGCTACGTATTATTTTTGTAAACCCGAAATTTCTAGAGGTTTACCAGCAAAAGATTTACAAAGTGCTTTTAAGGATTATAATTTAATTGGTAATGTGTACGGTTCTGTAAATGAAGCTTATAAAGCAGCGTTGTCTTTTGCAAAATCTACAGATTTTATATTTATAGGTGGTAGTACTTTTGTTGTTGCAGAAATAATTTAAAATTTTTTAAAAAAAGTTTTTGCAGAACGAAAAACTAGGTTATATTTGCATCCGCAATCAGGAACAATGATTGTTAAACACAAGGGCGCGTAGCTCAGTTGGTTCAGAGCACTTGGTTTACACCCAAGGGGTCAGGGGTTCGAATCCCTTCGCGCCCACAAAGGCTTCCAGAAATGGAAGCCTTTTTTTATTCATTCTTTTATTTTCAAAATATAATTGTTTACGGCCTAATTTCTTTCCTCATAAAAATATAATATGATAGTGCAAAACAGAAAATAGTAGCAGCTATTAAACCTGTTAATTGAGGCCAAACTATAATTAAACTGTCAGTTAGTGTTAAAGCTGATGGTATAGCGCCTAATGTTTCTGTAAATGATAAAGGACCTAAGCTTCTAACCGATGGCATTAATAGTGTAGTGGAAGCATCAGTAAATAATTGATTTGGAGCTATGTTTAATAAGCCTGAAAAAAACTTTTTAATATTAATTACTTTATCAAGTTGAGATGCTCTTTCAGGAATAAAGGTTTTGGCAGCAATATTTATAATTATTTGATAAAAAACTGAAAAAAATAGCCAAACACCAATACATGTTAGAGCAGAAGTAGATGCTTGTTTAAATTTAATAGAAAATAATATAGATAGGTTTAGCCAAAATGAAACATATAAAATGGTTAATGTTGTAAAAGCCATTATCCTAATAAATTCATTAAAAGTTGGTGTTAAACCAGAAAATAATATACCAAACCCAATAAAAATAAAGCTTAATGAGAAAAATAAGATTGAAATTATAGTTAATGCAGAAACAAACTTAGCATTAATTACATAATCTCTATGTATTGGTTGAGAAATTACTCTTACCAGTGATCCGCTATTGTGTTCTGAATTTACGGCATCAAAACCAAGACTAATACCCAGTAACGGACTCATAAAGCTCATAAACAATAAAAAAGAAGGTAATGAGCCATCTGTAGCTGTAAGCAGTTTTAAAAAAGCAAACATATTGTTTGGGTCTTTGGTGTTATGTAATGCTTCATTTAAATGACTCATTGCATTATAAAGGGTGCCAAAACATGTTAGAATAATTAAAACAATTAGAATAATGAAACGTAGACTACGTACATGATCTGAAATGTCTTTCTGTACCATAACCCAAAACGGATGTGTTTGTTGGGGGGTGTTTACGCCTTTAAAAGTGTATTTTAATGTTTCAAGACTTTTAAATACCGGATTTTTAAGTTTATTTATTGTTTCCATTTTAATTAAAAATAACGTTGGTAAATATCATCTAACCCATAACTTTTTACATGTAAATGATTTATATTAAAATTGGCGTTTACAATTGATTTTACAATAGGTGTTGTGTTGTCATCACTACAATTAATAATTAGTTTTTCTGAAATAATTGAAACTTTACTTGCTAGTTTATTTTGTATTAAAAGGTTTTTTATAGTGTTTAAATTACTTTCATGATTTTCTTTTAATTTAATTTCAATTGTATGGGATTCTTCATTAAATATTGATTTTGCTAATGTATTAATATCGCCCTGTGCTATTAAATTTCCATCTACAAAAAGGCCTACTCTGTCACATACCTGTTGTACTTGGTGTAAATGATGCGATGATAATAAAACTGTAATACCCTCTTCTTTACTTAGTTTATATATTAATTGCAAAAATTCTTTAATTCCTTTAGGGTCTAAGCCAAGTGTTGGCTCATCTAAAATTATAACACTTGGGTTTTTAATTAATATATCGGCTAAACCTAAGCGCTGTTTCATACCTCTAGAATATGTGCCTACTTTTTGGTTAGCATTATTGTCAAGTCCAACTCTGGTTAGTAATTCTTTAGCTTTTTTTGTAGCTATTTCTGTTGGTATGTTATTTAAACGCGCTATGTAAATTAAATTTTCTAAACCTGTTCTGTTATTGTAAAAGCCTAAGTTGTCAGGTAAGTAGCCTACGTGCTTTTTTACTTCAATTGGGTTTTTTGTTGCGTTGTAATTGCAAACCCAAGCGTTTCCGTTGCTAGGTTCGGTTAGCCCTAATAACATTAAAATAGTTGTAGATTTTCCTGCACCATTGGGGCCTAATAGTCCAAAAATTTCCCCTTTTTTTATTTCAATATTTAAATTGTTAACCGCAATAAAATCTCCGTATTTTTTTGTTAAATTTTTAAGTTTTATAATAGGTTTCATAATTATCTTCTTCCATATTTTCGTATTAAATAATAAACACACCCAATAGCAAATACTATAATTAAAATACCAAACCAACCAGAGAGTATTGAGGTGTGAACGGTTACTCTAAATTTTTGTTTAGAAGAAGTTTCAGAAGCTTTTACATTAAAATTAACTTCATAATCACCAGATAGAGCATGGTCAAAAACATTTATAGTAGCTTCAATTTCTTCAGATTTTCCTGCTTCAATTACAGGGATTTCTTCAGGAGAAAAATCTACAGTCCATTTTGGAGGTGTTAGGCCTTTAGGAACAATTTTGTTTAATGCAGAAGAGCCATTATTAGTAATTAAAAGTTTAATTTTTTTGCTTTCGCCAGCATTGGCATGGGTGCTTAATAACCCATTATGTGTTGTAATTTTAATATCATAAGAGCCAGTTATAACGGTTTCTAAATCTATTTTTTCATAAATATTACCAGATCTTATAGAAACAGGTATTTTATATGTGCCAGATTTAATAAAACTAGCAGGTTTTACTTCAATAAATACGTTTTGGGTTTGATTTGCTTTAACGCCAACAGAAGAAACTTGTTTACCATTAGCTTTAAATGTAACATACCATCCGGCAGAAGGACGTGTTGCTTTTAATGAGTATACTTGGTCTTCGGCAGTATTGTTTTTTATGGTGGCATTATATGAAAATGAAGCATCAGATGCACCCTCAATATTAGGTTGTATACAACTAAATTCAGTTTGGTAAATACCATTTTTAGAAACAATAACAGTTAAAGGAAGTGAACTGTAACCCTCAGCTATTACTTTAAATTTATAAGAACCTTTATCTACTTTTAAAGGAACTTTAATTTTTAATGAAAGTTTTTCTTGTTTTTTAGGTAAAATAGAAATTTGTTCAATATTCCAACTATCATATTTTAACTCATAACTCCAATCTTTAGGTAGGTTAACTAGCTTTATGTTTGAAGTTTTTATTGAATTGCTATTATTTATAGCAGTTAGGTTGTAATTAACATCTTGCCCTGGCGGAACTTTAATGGTTGTTATTGGGGTGTGCAATGAAACGCTTTGGGCGCAAGTGAGATTTGGAAAAAAAAAGAAGATTAAAGTTAAAAAGCTAAAAAAAGAATACAGACGTGTTTTGTGTGTAAGCATGATTTAGATTGATTAAAATTAAAAAACTAATTAAAATAGCATTTGAAATTTAGCAACCTTCTGTTCATTTTTAAGAAAAAACAAAAGATTGAGTCTTAAAAATGCCGCACTAAATTATTTAAAAAAGTAATATTGAAATCTTAAAAAAAATATAAAAGTAAGGGTGCTCTTTTTAGAAGTCCTTTTTTTTATTTAAATTATTGTAAAACAAAATTTTATTGTTTCTAATTGGTTTAGAGATGTTATGTTTTATTCTTTTTTTGAATGAAAAATTTTGATTTTTTTAACATTTTAATTAAAAATTGTTTAGTTAAAAAAGAGGTTTAATTGAATTTATAAAACATGGATATTAAGGAAATTAGAGAAGTTTATAAGCAAGTTTTTGTTTCTTATGATAACCCATCGTTAGAAAAACACATAAATAAAATCATTGAACTTGATGAATATTGGCCATATAGTTCTACGTTTTTTTGTTTAACTAATACGCAAGATTTGTCATTTGGGTATGTAAGTAAAAACATGACTGCTTGTTTAGGATTAGATAAAGAAGATTTTTATAAAGGCGGAATGAAATATTTTTGGAGTAGAATTCATCCAGATGATTTAGAGCCTTGGCTAGCTGCTTTAAATGATTTAATGGTGTTTACACTAGATTCTATTGACGAACCTGATAGAAAAAAAATGAATTATACTTGGAATTATAGGCTCAAAAATGGTAATAATCAATATGTAAATGTAATTCAAAACACAACACCTTTGGAGCTTGATTCTCATTTAAAACCAATTATTGGTTTAGCTCATTACACGGTTTTAGAGTCTGCTATTAAAATGGACATAACAGCAACAGCAAAGTTGCTAAACTGTAAAAATGAATATGAAACTAAGTATTTTAACAATTTGTCTCAAAAACTATTAACAGATAGTATTAGTAATAGAGAACGAGATGTTATACGGCTGTTGGTTTTAAGTAAAACTAGTAAAGAAATTTCAGCTAAATTAAATATAAGTTCTCATACAGTTGATACACACCGAAGGAATATATTAAAAAAGCTAAAACTATCATCTACTGGCGAATTAATAGCTTTGGTTAAGGCTAATAAAATTATAATTTAATTAATTCAGTATTAAATATACTCAAATTGAGTATTGTATTAATTGTTCAGTTTTTAGATTTTTACAGTGCTATTAATTAGTTTCTTAGGGAGAAGAACAGAAAAGTGTTGCCAAAATTGTATAATTTGAAGCAACACTTTTTGCTTACAATAAATTTAAAGTACGCTCTAAAGCCATACCTCTGGAGCCTTTTATTAAAAGTGTTGTGTTTAATTTATTATTAATTGAAAATTCAGTTTTAAAAGCATCAAAAGTTTTAAAAAATGATGCTTTAGGGTTTTTAATTGCAGTTTTAAAGAAATTTTCTCCAACAAATATAATGGTGTCAATTTGTAATGAAATAGCTAAATTGGCAATGTTTTGGTGTTCTTTTTCGGCTTCAATACCTAATTCAAACATATCTCCTAAAACAGCTATTTTATAGCCTTCTTGTTTTTCAAAATTTTGTAACGCAGCTTGCATGCTAGTAGGGTTTGCGTTGTAAGCATCTAAAATTATTTTTAAATTTTCTTTTTGTATAATTTGTGATCTATTGTTGTTAGGCTTATAGCTTTCTATAGCTTTTTTTATAGCACTATCATCTACTTTAAAATAATTGCCAATAGTTATAGCTGCGGCAATATTGTTATAATTATATGCGCCAATTAAATTGCTGTGTATTGCTGTGTTGTTATATTTAACTTTTACATTTGGTTGTGCTTCAATAAAAGCAGTTTGTACGTTTGATGTACTGTTGCCAAAGGTGAAAATATTAGTGTTGTGTGTTTTTTTAACTTGAATAGGGTCTTCAGAATTTACAAAAGCTGTTTTGTTGTTGGTAATTAAGTAATCATACATTTCGCTTTTACCTTTTATAACCCCTTCAACGCCACCAAAGCCTTCTAAATGCGCTTTTCCAAAATTTGTTATGTAACCATAGTTTGGTTTAGCAATTTCACATAAAAAGGCTATTTCTTTTTGGTGGTTTGCACCCATTTCAACAATGCCAATTTCAGTGGTTTTGTCCATTGAAAGTAGCGTAAGTGGCACACCTATGTGGTTGTTTAAGTTGCCAATAGTTGCTACTGTTTTATATTTTTCTGAAAGAACTATATTTATTAACTCTTTTGTGGTGGTTTTTCCATTGCTACCGGTTAAAGCAATAATAGGTAAGTTTAAATAGCTTCTGTGGTAAGATGCAAGTTGTTGTAAACTATTAAGTACATTGTTAACTAAAAATATGTTAGGGTGTGTTGCGTATTCAGTTTCATCAACAATGGCGTATTTAGCACCTTTTTCTATGGCTTGTTCAGCATATTTATTACCGTTAAAATTTTCTCCTTTTAGAGCAAAAAATAGTGCGTTTTTTTCAATATTTCGTGTATCTGTATTAGCCTTTGTGCATTCTAAAAAAAGTGCATGAAGTTGTTTTGTGTCCAATGGTTTGCTAAATTTTATTAAAAATAAAAGTATTAAAAAAGTCCTAACTTTTGGTTAGGACTTTTAATTTATGTTGAAAAACTATTTATTAGTTTTTACTTTTTGATTTGCTTTTTGATTTTGAACCTACACGAGACATTGCACATCTAAATCCAATATAATCTGTAGCCATATCTTCAGGGAAATAGCGTCTTTGAGCAGGGTCTAACCAGTATTCTCTATCTTTCCAAGAGCCACCTTTGTAAACTCTAACGTTATCATTAATTAAAGAAGTTCTGTTGTTGTTTTTGTCATATTCTCTAATAATGTTTCCGTCTTCATCTCTAGTTACTGAGTGTTTTGGTGAGTTATACATTAATCTGGTTTCAGATTTTGTGTTTTCACCATCTTCGTCTTCATCATTAAAGCTTTCAAAATATCTTGAAGAACGTTTATCTCCGTCTCTAAAGTTTATTTCGTTACTTCTGTCAAAGTTTGTACGTAAATATGTTTCGTTTTCATCAATAGGTACTTGTACTATTTCACCAGGTAAGTTTCTTGCAATAACTTTTCCATTAGGTAACGTGTCGTATTTAATATCATCAACAGTTACTACCTTTACACTACCATCATCATTTATAGCGTTTTTGGTGTAAACGTTTCCACGGTAGTAGTTAAAGTCGTTAAAATCATCATCAACAATAGGTCTGTAAACATCAGCAACCCATTCAGCAACGTTTCCTGCCATATCATACAAACCAAAATCATTAGGAGCGTATGATTTTACAGCGTTTGTTATATCGGCACCATCGTCTGACCAACCTGCAATTCCGCCATAATCACCTTTACCTTGTTTAAAGTTGGCTAATTGATCACCACGGTATTTTCTACTTCCGTTACGTGTGTATTGTCCGTCCCATGGGTATTTTTTTCTACCACGGTATAAATTGTAATTTCTTAATTCACTTAAACCTAAAGCAGCATATTCCCATTCTGTTTCAGTTGGTAGTCTATATTTAGGAGAAATAATACCGGTTTCTCTAGTGGCGTAAATATTAGTTTCATTACCATCGGCATCGGTTTGAACGTTTCTTCTATTTCTGCCGTCTCCGTTTATAATTTCTTCATTACCACCGTAAGTTAAAGTAGGTGCGTTAATATAGGTATCTGTATTAAAAGTAGCTTCAGCTTCAACATCAGTAATTTTAGCATCACGTTTTAAATAACCAGCTCTTTCCAGGTAGTATTCGTTAACACGATCAGACCTCCAATTAGCAAATTCAACAGCTTGAATCCAGCTAACACCAACTACGGGATACTCACCATAACCTGGGTGGCGTAAGTAGTTTTCTGTCATTACTTCATTGTATCCTAAACGGTTTCTCCAAACTAATGTGTCTGGTAACGCACCGTTATAAATGGCTCTGAAATTATCTTCAGATGGCGGATATACTCTTTTAATCCAATCTAAATATTCCATATACATGGCATTGGTAACCTCAGTTTCATCCATGTAGAATGATTGTACGTGTTGTTGCGTTGGGCTATTGTTCCAATCATGCATTACATCATCTTGTACGCGGCCTTTTGTAAAAGTACCACCTTCAATAAACACTAAACCTGGGGCAGTTTCTTGTTCTTTAAAGTCTGTGTTGTACTGAAAGCCTCCTTCTCTGGAGTTAATTTGCCATCCGGTAGCTCTAGAAGTGTTTTTAGAACTAGAAGATTTTTTACAACTAGTTGTAACCCCTACAAGGGCTATAACTAATAAAATCTTGAATGCTACTACTTTTTTCATATACATAAGTTTAAGTAAGCTAATTATATTTTTGGTGCTGCAATATAAGAATTTAACCTAATAACGCAAGCTATTTTTTGCATTTTGTCCAAAAAAATGTGTATTTCACCCTTTTTTTAATGCTTTTTATCGATGTTTTCAGCGTTTTAAACCATCGTTTTGTGTTGTAATAACGCCTATTTAACCAATTTATTATTGTATTTTTGTTTATATTATTTAAAATTGTTGTTTTTAAATACTATGGCGCTTTGCAAAGCGTTATTAAAGCGAATGAAAAAGAAAATAGCATTAATTTTTTTAGTTCTTGTAGCATACACACATGCGCAACAAAAACAGTTTACCATTAATTGGGAAGCGCCAAAAACCATTACAACAGGTAGTTTTACGTTTAAAATACCATCATTTAATGAAGAAAATTTAACGTTTAATTTTGAGGAAGGTTTAAAGTTTAATGCCCAATGGCCCGTAAACTCAGCGGTTAACGAAGCATCAGTGAAAATTACCAATATTTCGTACGCTTCAATTTCAAAAAACGACTTGTTTGATGTTGATTTAGAAACGATTCCAACTAGTTTAAAATTTTCTTTAAAAAACTCTGTAACTAGAAACAAACGTTTTGCTTTTTTTCAAATATCACCAATTATAAAAGATGTAAATGGAGCCTTGAAAAAAGTAACCGCTTTTAGTATTAATTACACTAACGGAATTTCACAAAATTTAGCATTTAAAAATAATCAGTTTAAAACATCAAAAATAGTAACCAATTCAGTGTTAAGTTCTGGTAGTTGGTATAAATTTTATGTTGATACTACAGGTGTTTTTAAGCTTTCAAAAAGTTTTTTACAAAAATTAGGGGTTAGCGTTAATTCTATTGATCCAAGAACTATAAAAATTTATGGAAATGGCGGCCGTATGATTCCGTTTTTAAATGCAGAGCCATACCCGTTTGATGTTGTAGAAAACGCCATTAAAGTAGTTGGTGAAGAAGATGGTGTGTTTGATAATAACGATTATGTTTTGTTTTACGCACAAGGGCCAAAAATGTTTAATGCAGAAAGCAATACACATATTAATTGTTATACCAATAAAACGTACTACTATATTAATGTAGGTTCTGGTTTTGGCAAGCGTATAAGTGCTTTTGTGCAACCAACAGCTGCTGCAAACCAACAAATAAACACGTTTCATGATTATAAGTTTCATGAAAAAGATGAGTATAATTTAGCTTTTTTAGGAAGACGATGGTTTGGTGATAGGTTTGATATTGAGAACACAAAAACGTTTACATTCAATATGCCAGATTTAGTAACCACGCAGCCTGTTAATTTAAAAGTTTATGTAGCAGCAGTTTCACCTGTGGTTTCAACCATGGAATTGATTGTAAATGGTAATAGTGTTACAGGCATAAATATGCCTGCAAACTCAGATAGAGTGTTGGCTACCCAAGGCAGTTATATAGGAGATGTTAATGTGAATACTAATGAAATAGAGGTAACACTTAACTACAATAACCAAGGGAATCCAAGTGCTGTAGCGTATGTAGATTATATAAGTGTTGAGGCTGAAAGACTTTTGAATTTTAACGGTAAACAATTTCAGTTTACTAATAAAAATGTAGCTATAGCCTCAGGTATTGGGCAGTATAATATTAGTAATGCTTCTGATGTTTCTGAAGTGTGGGATGTTTCTGATATTTACAATGTAACTAACTTTGTGCCTACTGAACCAGCTAATAATTTAACTTTTAAGGCTAATTTAGGTGAAGCAAAAACGTATGTTGCCGTTACTTCAAAAGACTACTTTACACCAAGTTATGATAGAAATACAACAGTTGTAAATCAAAATATTAAAGGCACTATTTTTAATGATGCTAATGGAAATTTTAAAGATATAGATTATTTAATTGTAGCACCTGCAAACATGGTATCTCAAGCAGAACGGCTAGCAGAAATAAACAGAGGTCAATATAATTTGAATGTAAAAGTATTAAGCTTAGAGCAAATTTATACAGAGTTTAGTACCGGAAACCAAGATGTTGGTGCTATTAGAAACGTGGTTAAGTATATTTATGATAACGCCAGTGCTCCTGCAAACCGAATTAAATATTTATGCTTATTAGGCGATGCTTCTTTTGATTATAAAGATAGAATAAACAATAATACTAATATTGTACCCTCATGGTATTCATACAACAGTTTTAGTTTAACAGATTCGTTTGTGTCTGATGATTTTTATGGTATGATGGATGATACTGAAGGTAACATGAACACCAGTAATAAGCTTGACATTGCAGTTGGAAGAATTTTAGCAAAAACACCACAGCAAGCCAAAGAAATGGTTGATAAAGTTGCATCATATTACACAAAAGAATCTTTTGGTGCTTGGCGTAATAATTTTGTACTTGTATCTGATGATGTAGATAAAGATTGGGAAGGTATTTTACAAGAAACTACAGATGAAATAGGTAATTTAGTGTCTAATGAAAAGTCATTTATAAATTCTGTAAAAATTCATACCGATGCTTATCAACAAGAATCATCGGCTGGTGGTGATAGGTATCCGCAGGTAAATACAGCGTTTGTAAATGCCGTAGATAATGGCGCTTTAGTTGTTAATTATTTTGGTCATGGTGGTGAAGATGGGTTGGCCGAAGAACGTATATTTCAAAAAACCGATATAGAAAGCCTTCGTAATTTTTGCAAACTAAGCTGTTTTGTAACTGTTACCTGTGAATTCACAAAATTTGATAATCCTTTTAGAGAAACTGCAGGTGAATTAATGTATTGGAACAAACAAGCAGGAGCTATTAGTTTAATAACAACTACAAGACAAATTTTTGTACCAACAGCTATTAGGTTTAATAACGCTTTAGGGCAATACCTGTTTTCTTATAGTGATGATGATGCGTACTCAGATTATGAATACCCATCAATGGCCGAGGCTTTAAGGCTAACAAAAACAGATCCGATGTTGTCAAGTGAAATTCAACGCAGACTTATTTTCTTCATAGGAGATCCTGCAATGAAACTTTCTATACCAAAACCCAATATTCGCTTAACAAAATTAAACGATGTTGATATCACTACGGCTACAGATACGCTAAAAGCTTTAGGTAGAGTAAAATTAACTGGCGAGGTTACCGATATTTCAGGTAATAAATTAACAAATTATAATGGTACGCTATCAACTACAATATATGATAAGCCAATTAGTAGGCAAACGTTGGCTAATGACGGCACAAGAAATAATGGCGAAGTTGTTAAACTAGATTTTACAACCTTAGGCGAAATAATTTTTAGAGGGCAAGCTTCTGTAACTAACGGAGATTTTGAGTTTAACTTTGTAGTGCCTAAAGATATTGGTATTCCTGTTGGTTTTGGTAAAGTAAGTTTTTATGCTAAAAATAAGAGTTTGCTAGAAGATCAAACAGGTGCAAGTACAAATGAAATAAGAATTGGAGGTATTAATGAAAATGCCGAAGCAGATAACATAGGGCCAGTTATTACATTATATATGAATGATGAAAATTTTGTATCTGGTGGCATAACAAATGAATCGCCAACCTTGTTAGCTAAATTAGAAGATGAAAATGGTATAAATACAGCAAGTGGCATTGGGCATGATATAGTAGCTATAATTGACGGTGATGAAACCACCCCTGTAGTTTTAAATGATTATTATCAAACAGAAGTAGATGATTACCAAAAAGGTGTTGTAAGTTTTCCGTTTAGAGATTTAGAACCTGGTTTGCATACCCTAACACTAAAAGCTTGGGATGTTTACAATAATTCTTCTATTGCTGAAATTCAATTTGTAGTACATAATGAAAACCAAGAATTAGTTATAGAAAACGTATTAAATTACCCAAATCCGTTTGTAAATTATACAGAATTTTGGTTCAATCACAATAGTTCAGCACCTTTAAACGTTTCTATACAAATATTCACAGTGTCTGGTAAATTAGTAAAAACCATAAATGGGCAAACAACAGGCGGTATAAAAGCAACAAGTTCACTCTCTAGAGATATTATTTGGGATGGGCGCGATGATTTTGGTGATAAAATAGGAAAAGGTGTTTACGTTTATAAATTAACCGTACATTCAAACCTATTAAATAAAAAAGTTGAAAAAATACAGAAACTTGTAATACTCTAATAAAAAATTATATTTGTTAAATAAATACTATTTCATGAAGAATACAATTTTGCTATTAGCATCATTAGCATTTGTTTTAAAGGTAAGTGCACAAAACACAGTAATTCCTTTTGAAGATGATTCACGCGTTATAACTACAGGAGTTCCTTTTTTATTAATTGCACCCGATGCCAGAGCAGCAGCCATGGGAGATATGGGTGTAGCAACATCAGTTGATGCGTTTTCGCAACAATGGAATGCTTCAAAATATGTCTTTTCTGAAACTAAATCGGGTTTTGGTGTAAGTTACACGCCGTATTTAAGTAAACTAGTAAATGATATTTTCTTAGGGAATTTAACCTATTTTAACCGTTTAGATGAGCGTAGCGCTTTTGGGGTTAGTTTGCGTTATTTCTCGTTAGGAGATATTGAGTTTATTGATAGGCCTGAAGATCCGGCTAGAATTCAAAGGCCAAATGAATTATCTTTAGATGCATCTTACGCCTTAAGATTAAGTGATCAATTTGCTATGTCTGTAGCTATGCGTTATTTACGTTCAGATTTACGTTTGCAAGTTGATGGTCAAGATGTGTCAGCAGCAAGTACCTTTGGTGTTGATATTTCAGGATACTATCAAAGTGAAGAAGAAGCCTATGCCGATTTTAATGGGCGTTGGCGTGGTGGTTTTGCAATTCAAAATATAGGGCCAAAATATAAATATGATGATGGTGGAATTGAAAACTTTCAGCCTACAAATTTACGATTAGGAGGTGGTTTCGATTTTATTTTCGATGATTACAACAAAGTAGCAGTTACTGCCGAAATAACTAAACTATTAGTGCCAACACCTCCAAGATATGGTTTTGTTGATGCTGATGATGATGGAGAGTTTGATAGAGGAGACGAAGAAGTAGTTATAGTTGAAGGTCAAGATCCAGATGTAAGCTTCCTGTCGGGTATGTTTCAATCATTTGGTGATGCACCAGGAGGTTTTAGTGAAGAACTAAAAGAATTTACTTGGGCTTTAGGAGCAGAGTATGTGTACCAAGACTCATTTGCGTTTAGAGCAGGTTATTTTAATGAAGCCGAAGAAAAAGGTGCTAGAAAGTTTTTAGCACTAGGGGCAGGCTTTAAGGCCAATGTTGTAAATATAGATTTATCGTATTTATTTTCAGCATCAAAAATTCAGAGTCCTTTAGAAAATACACTGCGTTTTTCATTAACATTTAACATAGGTGAAGGCGCATATCAAGAATATTAGTAGTACATTTAACAAACAATAAACCAAAAACTATTGCCCAAAGCAATAGTTTTTTTGTCTGTAATAATTTATTATGAAAGAAGTAAATATAGCCACCAAAATATATGTTTTTGAAAATTTAAATGCGTTACCAAAAGATGTAGTTAAGCTTATGGAAAAAGCTGCCGAAGCACGAAAAAAAGCTTATGCACCTTATTCGCAATTTTTGGTGGGCACAGCATTACTTTTAGATAATGGCGAAGTAATTACAGGTAGTAACCAAGAAAACGCATCGTATCCCTCAGGGTTATGTGCAGAACGAACAGCTATTTATTACGCCGGAGCTCAATATCCAAACGCTAAGGTGTTAAAAATGGCAATAATTGCAGGTTCGCAAAATAAAATTACAACAGCACCAATACCACCTTGTGGTGCATGTAGGCAAACTATAGCAGAGTATGAAATAAAACAAGAAACCCCAATAGAAATTTATTTTATGGGTGAACAAGGTAAGGTCGTAAAGTCAAATTCATTACAAAACCTATTACCATTAGTTTTTGATAAGTCTGTGTTATAACCCACGTTGCTAAATAAGTATTATTACTGCTTAAAATTTTAAATACTACATTATTAAGCTTAAAAAATTAAAAAATAAGCACTACAGATTGTTAACAGCCGTTTTTTTAATATTTTTTTCTACTTTACCATAATTAGGTTTTTGCAATAAATCACAAAGTATTACTTTTGTAGTCAGCTTAAGTAAAACTTAAAATTAGTCGATGCAAAAAATCACTAAAGAAACATACCTAAAATGGTATGAAGATATGCTGTTCTGGAGAAAGTTTGAAGACAAACTAGCAGCAGTTTATATACAACAAAAAGTTAGAGGATTTCTTCATTTGTACAACGGGCAAGAAGCTGTATTAGCAGGCGCGTTACATGCAATGGATTTAACCAAAGATAAAATGATAACCGCTTACCGTAATCACGTACAGCCAATTGGTATGGGCGTAGACCCAAAGCGCGTTATGGCAGAGTTATATGGTAAAGCTACCGGTACTTCACAAGGTTTAGGTGGTTCAATGCATATTTTCTCAAAAGAACACCGTTTTTATGGAGGTCATGGTATTGTTGGTGGTCAAATTCCTTTAGGAGCAGGTATAGCATTTGGTGATAAATACCATGATAAAGATGCTGTAACACTTTGTTGTTTTGGTGATGGCGCTGCAAGACAAGGTTCTTTACATGAAACCTTTAACCTAGCTATGCTATGGAATTTACCAGTAGTTTTTGTTTGTGAAAACAACGGTTACGCCATGGGAACATCAGTTGAGCGTACTGCAAACCACGAAGACATTTGGAAACTAGGTTTAGGTTACGAAATGCCTTGCGGTCCAGTTGATGGTATGAACCCCGTAAAAGTTGCCGAAGCTTTTGATGAAGCTATTCAACGAGCAAGAAAAGGTGGTGGTCCAACATTTTTAGAGTTAAAAACGTACCGTTATAGAGGGCACTCAATGAGTGATGCGCAGCATTACAGAACAAAAGATGAGGTTGAAGAATACAAGAAAATAGACCCAATTACACAGGTTAAAGATATTATTCTTGAAAAGAAATACGCATCAGAAGACGAAATCAAAGAAATTGACAAACGCGTAAAAGCTAAAGTAGCTGAATGCGAAAAATTTGCTGAAGAATCACCATTCCCAGAAAAGAATGTGATGTACGATGCTGTTTATGAGCAAAAAGATTATCCATTTATACAACACAAAATATAAACAATGGCAATAGTAGTAAATATGCCTCGTTTAAGCGATACCATGGAAGAAGGTACCGTTGCGAGTTGGTTAAAAAAAGTAGGAGATAAAGTAGAAGAAGGCGATATATTAGCTGAAATTGAAACAGATAAAGCTACTATGGAGTTTGAATCTTTTAACGAAGGTACATTACTTCATATTGGTATTCAAGAAGGTGAAACTGCCCAAGTAGATTCGCTTTTAGCTATTATTGGTGATGAGGGTGAAGATATCTCAGATATTTTAAATGGAGGTGGAGCAGCAGCTGAGGCTAATGATGAAGCCAAAGCAGAAACGCCAGCTAAAACTGAGGCTACCGAAGAAACTACTTCTGAAGAAACTACTGAAACAGCTAAAGTTGAATTACCTGAAGGTGTTGTAGTTGTATCTATGCCGCGTTTAAGTGATACCATGGAAGAAGGTACGGTAGCAACTTGGTTAAAAAAAGTAGGTGATAATGTTGAAGAAGGTGATATTTTAGCTGAAATTGAAACAGACAAAGCTACAATGGAGTTTGAGTCTTTTCAATCGGGTACATTACTTCATATTGGGTTACAAGAAGGAGAGTCTGCAAAAGTAGATGAGCTTTTAGCTATCATTGGGCCAGAAGGAACCGATGTTTCAGAAATAGCAAAAAACTACAAAGTAACCACCGAAGCACCAAAAACAGAAGAAGCGCCAAAAGCAGCTACATCAACTAAAACTGAAGCGCCAAAGGCAGCACAACCAAAAAAAGAAAGCAAACCACAAAAACCAGTAAAAACTGATGAGCGTATATTTGTTTCGCCATTAGCTAAAAAAATGGCAGAAGAAAGAAACATTAATCTTTCGCACATTACAGGTACTGGAGAAGGTGGGCGTATAGTTAAGTTTGATATTGAAAACTTTGTGCCAGGTGCTGGTGCTGGATCTGTTGGTAAATACATACCAACGGGTCAAGAAGATTTTGAAGATGTACCAAACTCGCAAATGCGTAAAGCTATTGCTAAATCTTTAACAAAATCTAAATTCTCTGCACCTCATTATTATTTAGCAGTTGAGTTTGATATGGATAACGCCATAGCATTCCGTAAGCAGTTTAATTCTATACCAGATACAAAAATATCATTTAATGATATGGTAGTTAAAGCTTGTGCTTTAGCTTTAAAACAACATCCGCAAGTAAACTCACAATGGTTTGATGATAAAATGCGTTTAAACAATCACGTACACATAGGTGTAGCTGTAGCTGTTCCAGACGGTTTAGTAGTGCCTGTAGTACGTTTTGCTAATGAGCAAAGTTTACCGCAAATAGGAGCCGAGGTTAAAGAATTAGCAGGAAAAGCAAGAAATAAAAAATTAACTCCAGATGAAATGTCTGGTAGTACATTTACTGTTTCAAACTTAGGTATGTTTGGTATAGATTATTTTACATCTATCATCAATCAACCTAACTCAGCAATTTTATCTGTTGGGGCTATTGTTCAAAAACCAGTGGTAAAAGAAGGTCAAATAGTAGTTGGCAACACAATGAAATTAACCTTGGCCTGTGATCATAGAACGGTTGATGGTGCTACTGGAGCTCAATTCCTTCAAACATTAAAAGGGTATATTGAAAACCCAGTAACTATGTTAGTATAATGTTATTTTGAAATACATTTCTTTACAGTGAAGTGTAATTCAAAACACTCTTAATAATATAATGTTAAACCTGTTTCTAATGAAACAGGTTTTTTTATCTTTAGTTTTTAAGCACTAAAACGTATGTATAAAGTATTTTTTTTAGCTATTACTGTTTTTTTTACAACTTGTAAAACCACAGAAACTGCTACCAAAGCAAACCCAATTCAAAAGAATAGTATAACACAAAATGAAACAATAAATTTAAGTACAACAATAGAAGCAGCTAGTATAAAATCAAATATGGAATTTTTAGCTTCTGACGCCTTAGAAGGCAGAAATACAGGTACAGTTGGTATTGAAAAAGCAGCTGTTTTTATTGAAGATTTTTTTAAAAAGAATAACGTAAGGCCTTATTTTGAAACGTATCGTGATAGTTTTAACCTTAAAGATATTGTTGGTTATAACGTAGTTGGTTATGTAGAAGGACATGATGATGCCCTTAAAAATGAATTTGTAATTCTTGGGGCACATTATGATCATATAGGAACAGCGCAAGAAGTAAATGGTGATGTTATTGCAAATGGAGCCAATGATGATGCATCTGGAACAGTAGCAGTTATGGAGTGGGCAAAATATTTTGCAACAACAAAAAGTAATAAGCGTAGCATTTTATTCACACTATACAGCGCAGAAGAAATGGGTTTAAAAGGCTCAGAACATTTAGCCGAAAGACTTAAAAAGATAAACTTAAACGTATACACCATGATAAATTTTGAAATGATTGGTGTACCAAGAGCTAAAAACCAAGTAATGTCGTATATAACTGGGTATAGTAAATCAAACATGCCAGAAAAGTTAAATGAATACGCCGGTGGCAGCGTTGTTGGCTATTTTCAAAAAGCAAAACAGTTTGGTTTGTTTAAACGTTCAGATAATTATCCGTTTCATAAAGCATTTGGTATTCCTGCTCACGCTATTTCAACTTTCGATTTTACAAATTTTGAATATTATCATCATGTTGATGATGAGTCAGATAAAATGGACTTTAAACACATGACGCATTTTATAAATAGTTTTATTCCGGTAATTAAAGGCATTACTAATTCAGCTTCAAAAGAAATTAAAATAAATAATGAGTAAAAATATAATTATAACTGGTACAAGTAGAGGCATTGGTTTTGAACTTGTAAAGCTATTTGCTAAAGCAGGTCATAGAGTTTTAGCGTTGTCTAGAAATGAAAAGCCAGTGTTTCAATTGGCTTATGAAAACGTTACTACATTTCCTTTTGATTTGAGTAATCCGTTAGATTATAAGCGCGTAGAAACCTTTTTAGATTTAAAATTTAAAAAAGTTGATGTGCTAATTAATAATGCAGGCATGTTGCTTAATAAACCTTTTGCAGAAACTACTATTGCAGATTTTGAAAAAATATACAAAACCAATGTTTTTGGCGTTTCTGAAATGACAAGAAAATGCTTGCCTTTTATGAGTAAAAATGGTCATGTAGTAACAATTAGCTCAATGGGCGGTGTGCAAGGTAGTATGAAATTTCCGGGGTTAGCAGCATACAGTTCAAGTAAAGGTGCTGTTATAACTTTAACCGAATTATTAGCAGAAGAGTACAAAGAAACTGGCCCAAGTTTTAATGTGTTGGCTTTGGGCGCTGTACAAACTGAAATGTTGCAAGAAGCGTTTCCCGGGTATCAAGCACCAACTACTGCATTGCAGATGGCTGAATATGTTTTTAACTTTGCGCTTTCAGGTCAAAATTTTTACAACGGTAAGCTGTTACAGGTTTCTAATTCTACACCCTAACCTCTTAAAAAAAAGCATGTGTTTTTAATCTAATTTATATAAAAGTTTAACGTGTAAGTCATTTTTTTCTTGCGGTTGTAAGTAATTTGTAGTAACTAGAGGCTTTAATAATTTGATTGTAATTTCAAATTAAGTTATCAACTGCAAATGAATAATTTAGCTATCCCTAACAAAGCTATACAAATAATTTTTGTATGCTTTACGCTATTCTTTTTTTCAAGTATATCTTTTTCTCAAACGCCAATTTATTCCAATGTATTAGTAAGTGATGTAGGCTTAAATAATAACATAGGTAGAGCAAATACTAGTAGAAATGTTGTGGTTTCTGAAAGTGGAGAAATATATGTAGTTTTTGTAGGTAGTATGGGTATTAGAGTTGCAAAAAGTATAGACAGAGGTCAAAGTTTTCTGCCAAGTGTGCCTGTGTTTGCAGGTAATAATGAGCCTGAAATTATTGTAAATAAAAGAGGCGATGTTTTTGTAAGTTGGGTGTCTTTAGGTCGTGTTTATATATCTAGAAGTACAGATGGCGGCGCAACATTTGAAGTGCCAGTAAATATAGGTACAAGTTTTTCTGAAGTTGTACATATGGCAGTATTTGATGATGCTGTGTATATTATTGATAGAATTGGAGCAAACATATACATAAACAATAACAGAGGTGAAGGCACTTTTAATCACATAATTAATTCAAGTTATGTATATGCTGATATTAGAGCAGACCAAAATGGTGTTTTATATATACCTTCAGATGATCCTGCGCTATATCTATCACGAAGTGATGATGGCGGCGCCACATTTACAAGTGTGCCTGTATTACCCAGAGGCAGAAGCGTATATTTCTCTAGTTATGCGTTAAGTGATGGGCCATGTGGCACATTTATATTTGTAGCAGGCGGAAGCCCTACTGTAACTGATGGTTTTAAAATAAACGTAGAAACAGGTGTTACAACACCTATAGTTTTTGGTAATAATAGCGGTAATACCGAAGGAAGAACGCTGTTTGCAGATAATAGAGGTACTTTGGTTGATGGTTACAAAAGCCCCTTAGGCCAATTATTTATAAACATAAGTTATGATCAAGGGCAAACATTTAGTACACCCATTTTAGTAGCTAATGGAGTTAGCCATAATGTAACAAGAAACCCTTTTCATGAAGATATTGATGTTGTTTTTGATGTTGCAGGCCAAGTATATCTTAATGTGTATGATGGCATTTTAAAAAATATAAAAATAACTAATAACAACTTGCCAGCAGTTTGCCCTGGAGACTCATTTAATGTGCCTTATGAGTTAGCGGGTACATTTAACGCAACAACAGAGTTTGTAGTATATTTAAGTGATACCTCAGGTAGTTTTGAAAATAAAACCGAAATAGGTTCAATAATAAGTAATACTAATGGGCAAATAACATGTACAATACCAAGTACCAAACCTTTCAGTGAGCTTTATAGGGTTATTATAGAATCTGCAACAGATTGCGCACAAAGTAATATAATAGATTTAAAAATTGGTTCTGTAGATATAAATACGCCAACAACAATACAAGTTTGTGATGATGATAATGATGGTTTTTATGCTTTTGATACATCAAATATTGAATCTGAAGTCCTTGGAAGCTTATCAAAAGCAGGTTTAAGCATAACATATTTTGATGGTAATGGAAACGCATTACCAAGTCCGTTACCCAACCCTTACATAAACACAATTCAGCAAGAAGAAGAAATTTTAATAAGAGTATCTAAAACAGGTACCAGTTGTTTTGCAGAAACCTCATTAAAGTTGCAAGTTTATAACACACCAATTGTAAACACACCACAAACGCTTTTTTCTTGTAATGAAGGCGGCGGTATTGCTACTTTTAATACCTCAAATATTCAAACTGAATTAATAGGCAACCAAACAAATTTAACGGTTTATTATTTTGATGGTAACGGAAACGCATTACCAAGCCCTTTACCTACAAGCTACAACAATATAATACCTTGGAGTGAAACAATACAGGTTAAAGTTGAAAATAGCGTGAATGCAAATTGTTTTGTTGAAACAAGTTTTAATTTAGAAGTTAATACAATACCTGAAATAAATTTAGAATCAAAATATTACATATGTAATCTTGAACCTTCACGATATATATCTGTGAGAGCGGATTTAGATTATTATGAATGGGCATATCAAGACGGTACCATAATTTCAAATACTTTTGAAGCAAATTTAGTTAATGAAGGTAACTACACACTTCATTTTGGAACAATACAAAACGGTATTCTTTGTCAAAATTCAACAGAAATAACATTAGTTAGGTCTGTGTTGCCATCCATTGAACAAGTAAAAACTAAGGAACTTTCCGATGACAATTATATTGAAATAATAGCTACAGGCGATGGTGATTTTGAATATTCAATTGATGGGGTAAACTTTCAAGATAGCCCTATATTTTCAGGCGTTTTAGGAGGTGTATATACAGCCACAATTAGAGATAAAGATGGTTGTGGTGAAGATTTTCAAAAAGTTATAATAATAGATTATCCAAAATATTTCACACCAAATGGTGATGGTTTTAATGATGTTTGGCAAATTAAAGGTATTGAAAAATACCCATTAGCCGATATTAGAATTTTTGACCGTTATGGCAAATTTATAAAACAAATAAAACCTAGCATTAATGATGGTTGGGATGGTACTTTTAATGGAAAAACTTTACCTTCGTCAGATTATTGGTTTACAGCTAATCTAGATGGTAATAAAACCATTACCAAACATTTTACCCTAAAAAGATAATAAAGTGAGTAAATACAAGTGTGTTATTTTTGATTGCGATGGTGTTTTAATAGACAGTGAGTCTATTGCTATTGGCGTTTTAGTTAACATGGCCAATCAATTAGGTGCTACGTTTCATTTCAAAGAGTCACTAATAGCCTTAAAAGGAAAATCGCTTAACGCATGTATGGCACTTATTTCTGAAGCTATAGGAAAACCATTACCAGAAGATTTTGAAAAACAATACCGTGCAAAAACTTTTGAAACTTTTAAAAAGGAAATTAAACCCATAAAAGGTATAAAAAGCGTATTACAAAATATAAAATTACCATTTTGTGTAGCCTCAAGCGGTCCTGAAAATAAAATACGCCTAAATTTAGAAGTAACAGAATTACTCCCTTTTTTTGGTAACAATATTTTTAGTTGCTATACAATTCAAAAATGGAAACCCGAACCAGATGTGTTTCTCTGGGCAGCAAAAACAATGGGGTTTCAACCCAAAGACTGTTTAGTTATAGAAGACAGCGTGTCTGGTGTAAAAGCAGCTTTAGCTGGCGGATTTGATGTTATTGGGTACACAGAGCACGATTATAAAAATGAATTACCTGGTTTGGCAACCAAAACCATACAAAGTATGGATGAATTATTGCCTCTGCTTTAATTTTTTTAGACTGTAAAAGTACTGTTTTTTAGGTGTTTAAATTATTTTTCGTCTTCAAAAAAAATAATTTCACATCCTTAGGCAACCATTTGTATAAAATTTGCGTCTGTATAAATAGAAAGCAAAATGAAACTTTTGAAGGTTATACAACTCCATAAAAACGAAACAGCTTTAATAAAAAAAGCATTAAAAAATAATCGTGAAGCACAACATGTATTATTTGAGTTGCATGCCCCAAAAATGTTAAGCGTTTGCAGGTATTATGTAAAAGATTTACAGCAAGCAGAAGATGTTATGCTTAACGGTTTTTTTAAAGTGTTTTCAAACTTAAAACAATTTAATGCCGATGGAAGTTTTGAAGGCTGGATGAGGCGTATTATGGTTCGTGAAGCAATTTCATTTCTAAGACAAAAAAAAGATATAGAATTTCCTGTTGATACCTTTCAGACCAATACAAATTCTGAAAATAATATAAATACAAATATTGAAGTAGCAAATATTCAGCAACATATTGATACCTTACCAAGTGGTTATAAAATGGTATTTGTAATGTATGCAATTGAAGGTTACAAGCATCATGAAATTGCAACTATGTTAAATATTACAGAAGGAACATCAAAATCGCAATTATTTAAAGCACGTAAAATGCTTCAAGAAGCTATTTCAAATTCAAATAAAATAACAAGTTATGGCACCAAATAATTTTGATAAGCATATAAAACAAGCCTTAGAAAAACGTAGCATTCAGCCATCAAATGAAGCATGGAATAAGCTATCAAATCGTTTAGAGTTTACATCAAACAATAGCACTAAAAAAGGCTATGTTTGGTTTGGTTTAGCGGCTAGTGTTGCTGCTATTTTATTGGTAGCTTTTCAGTTTATTAAAACAGATAATATAAATAATTCAACTATAAAAGTTGTTGATACTTCAAAAGAAGAAAATTTAAAAACTACCACCAATAATAAGCAAAATAAAGGCATTACAAATAAGTTTGAAACCAATACGGCCATAACAAAAGCAGCACCAGTTGTTAAAAATAATACACCAATAGCAAACAAAATAAAAAAAACTGAAGTGCCTAGTACAGTAGTTGTAGCAAGCACACAGCAACCACAATTATTACCAAAGGAAGCTGAAACTATTACAAGGCCAACAAAAAAACTACAAGAAGAATTAACGTTTGAAGACCAAAAAGTACAACAAATAGTAGCAAAGGTTAAGCAACTTAAAACCGAAAAACAACAGGTAACTGATGCTGAAATTGAAGCATTATTACAACAAGCACAACAAGAAATTGCCTTTAAAAAAATATATAATGAATCTACGGGTATTGTAGATGCTAATGCATTATTAAGAGACGTTGAAGATGATATTGAACGCTCTTTTAGAACCAAAGTTTTTGATGCACTAAAAGCAAGTTACAGCACTGTAAAAACAGCAGTAGCCAACCGTAATAACTAAAATTCATCAATCATTCATCAAATCAAATAAACGAACAGTTATGCAAACTATTACTCATTATGTAGTGTTTATAACACTATGCTTAAGTGTGCAATTAATCAATGCACAAGACACTATTAACAATCTAAACAATGCGCTTAAAATAGAAGCTTTAAAAAAAACGAAAGCGCAAATTGAAAAAGAAGAACGTGCTTTTTTAAAGGCTGAAGTTGAAGCTATTAATGTTAGATTAGATAATAACGAAATTACAAATGAGCAAGCTGAAGTATTAAAAAAAGAAGCTGCTAAAAAACGCGCTTTAAATATTGAAAACAGAATATCTATTATTAACAATAAAATAGCGCTTTTACAGCGTAATGAAGAGGGTTACAATACCGATAATAAAGTTGATGATTCTAAAATAGGGATATCAATTAGTACCGAAGAAGGTACTTTTGCTGGTATTAAAATTAATAGTAAAAATAAACCTAAAAAATATGATAAGCGTACAACCAGTGATTTAGTGGTGGCTTTTGGGCTAAATAATGCCATTATTGAGGGGCAAAGCTTAAATGATTCGCCTTATAAATTTGGTGGTTCGCGCTTTTTTGAAATTGGGTGGGCTTGGAAAACACGTGTGTTTAAAGAGTCTAATTTTTTACGTTTTAAATATGGTTACTCATTACATATTAATGGTTTAAAACCAGATGATAATATGTATTTTGTAAAACAAGGTAACCAAACTGTTTTACAAGAATTTCCGCAGAATTTAAAAAAATCAAAACTATCAATTACCAATTTAGTGTTTCCAATGCATTTTGAGTTTGGGCCATCAAAAAAAATTGAGAAAGACACCTATTTTAGGTATTCAACAAAAAAACAATTTAAAATAGGTGTTGGTGGTTATGCTGGGTTTAATATAGGAACACGCCAAAAACTAAAATATGAATTAGATGGTGAGCGTATAAAAGATAAACAAAAGCGAGGTTTTAATACTACTAATTTGGTGTACGGTGTAAGTAGCTATATTGCATTTGGTGATGCTGCTTTATATGTTAAATATGATTTATCGCCCATTTTTAAAGATCAATTAGTAGCACAAAATAACATATCAATTGGTGTACGTTTTGATATGGATTAAATTATAAGTACGCATTAGTAAAAAAAGAAACCCTCAAAATTTTGAGGGTTTCTTTTTTTAAAAAGTATACTAAGATATTCGTTTCATAAATACGCGTATTTTTTCAATTATTTCGTCACCGTCTTCTTCTAAAGCAAAATGGCCAGTGTTGTAAATATTGTAATCTATGTTTTTTACATCTTTTTTAAATGCTTCAGCACCACTTTCAGGAAAGAAAGCATCGTTTTTACCCCAAACAATTAATAAAGGAGGTTGGTTATCTCGTAAATATTGTTGCCATTTAGGGTATAATTTAATGTTATTTTGGTAATCATAAAACAAATCTATATTTACTTTATGGGCGTTAGGTCTAGATAACCTTAAGAAGTCTAAATGCCAGGTATCTGGGTTAACAAGCTCAGGGTTTCTAGTACCATGTGTATATTGCCATTTTAACCCTTCTAAGGTAAATACGGGTAAAAGTGCATTTTCAGTAGTTTTATTTCTGTTTTTCCAAAGTGCTCTTGTATCTGCCCAAGCATCACCCAAACCAGCTTCGTAGGCATTTCCGTTTTGGTTTATTATAGCTGTAATTTTTTCTGGGTTTGCAGTAGCAATTCTAAAGCCAACTGGTGCGCCATAATCCTGTATCATTATAGCAAACTTTTCAATTTTTTTTTGTTTTAAAAATTGATTGATAGTATTGGCAATATTATCAAATGTATAGGTGTATTCAGTATCTGAAGGAAAATCACTATTACCAAAACCCGGATAGTCTGGTGCTATTAAATGAAAATCGTTTGCAAGTGTATTTAATACTTTCCTGTATTGATGTGATGAAGATGGAAACCCATGTAATAGTACAATAGTAGGTTTGGTATTACTACCAGCTTCTCGGTAAGCTATATTTATGCCGTTTACATTTTCAGTTTTATAAGTTATTTGTGTCATGTGTTTTTGAGTTTTTGTGTTATTATTTTTGGTTTGAGCATTTAATAATGAAATAGCAAAAGCTATTAGTGTGTACATTAATTTTTTAAAGTTTTTTTTCATTTTCATTTATTTTTAAATCGTTAATACTAGCATATCGTTTTTTCATGAGGCCATTTTCATCAAATTCCCAGTTTTCATTGCCATAAGCTCTAAACCACTGCCCCTGTTGGTTTTTATATTCGTATTCAAACCTTACAGCAATTCGGTTATCTTTAAAAGCCCATAACTCTTTTTTAAGTTTATATTCAAGCTCGTGTTCCCATTTATGGGTTAAAAAGGCCTCAACATGTTCACGGCCATTAATAAACTGGTTTCTGTTACGCCATTCAGTATCTTTTGAATAAGCTAATGCAACTTTTTGTGGGTTTTTACTATTCCAAGCGTCTTCTGCCATTTGTACTTTTTGTAAAGCCTTTTTTTGATTAAATGGTGGTAAAGGGTGTTTTATTTCCATAATAAATATTCAAATTACCGAACATTCGGTAAAAAATTAAACTAAAATTTTTTAATGTTTCAAATAATTGTTTTCAATATGTTTTAGTGTATTTTCAAAAAGAGCAATGTTATTTAAACCTTTGCATACAATTAAACTACCTTGTATTTCTATAAGTGTTTGTATAGCTTTGGCTTTTGCAATTTCAGGCGTTAAATTTATGTCTGTACCAAATTTGGTAAAAACAGTAATCCATTCAGTCATGGCACTTTCAATATGACTGCCAAAAAGTTCTAAGCTAGATTGCATTGATAGGGCACGCAAAACACAGGTTTCATTACCTTTATCGTACAAGTTTCTAACTTCCTTTAGTGCATTTTTCAATCTAACTTCAGCAGTGTTTTCTGTGTTGTTTAAGGCTTGAAATATGTGCGCTTTTACCCATACATCAATATGGTTTAGAACGGCTTCAGCCATTTCTTTTTTTCCGTTAGGAAATCTGTGATATAAACTTGCTTTTTTTAAACCAGTAGCATCAGATAAATCTTTTAAGCTAGCGCCTTCATAACCTTTAGCCCTAAATACTTTTGTTAGGCTTGTTAAAATTTCTATATCTAATACTTTTTGTGGTCTCATGGTGCAAATATATAAAAAAATTTAATTACCGAACGATTGGTAAATTGATTTTCATTTCACAAATCAATTCATAAATAGTATTTTTACAAACATTTTAAATTTTGTGAATTGATTTCAGCAGCTTCCATAGATCATGTTTTTGAAACCGCTAGAGTAGAAGAGGTTATAGGCGATTTTGTAAACCTAAAAAAAGCAGGTAGCAATTTTAAAGGACTTAGCCCCTTTAGTGATGAGCGTACCCCAAGTTTTATGGTGTCTCCGGTAAAACAAATTTGGAAAGATTTTAGTACCGGTAAAGGCGGTAATGTTGTTGCCTTTTTAATGGAACACGAACACTTTACATATCCTGAAGCCATAAAATATTTGGCCAAAAAGTATAACATTGAAATTGAAGAAACCCAGCAAAGTAATGAGCAAAAAGAAGCCGCTAATGAGCGTGAAAGCTTGTATTTAGTTAGTGAATTTGCAAATAATTATTTTCAGCGCATACTTACCAAAACAGACCAAGGGAAATCTATTGGGTTAAGTTATTTTAAAGAGCGCGGTTTTACCGATGAAACTATAAAAAAATTCAACCTTGGTTACTCCTTAGATAAGTGGCAAGCCTTTACTGATGAAGCTTTAAAAAATGGCTACAATATTGAATATTTGGAAAAAACAGGACTTACTATTGTAAAGCCAGATAAACATTTTGATAGGTTTAAAGGGCGTGTTATGTTTCCTATAAAAAGTATGAGTGGGCGCGTTTTAGGTTTTGGTGGTCGCATACTTACTAATGATAAAAAAGCGGCTAAATATCTAAATTCTCCTGAAAGCGATATCTATCATAAAAGTAAAGTACTTTACGGTATTTATAACGCCAAACAAAGTATTTCAAAAGAAGATAATTGTTATTTAGTAGAAGGCTATACTGATGTTATTCAATTTCATCAAACAGGCATAAAAAATGTAGTATCATCATCAGGTACTGCATTAACTTCAGAGCAAATTAGGCTAATAAATAGGCTTACTAAAAATATTACTGTTTTATTTGATGGCGATGCTGCAGGTATGCGCGCATCGTTAAGAGGCATAGATTTAATTTTAGAACAAGGTATGAATGTAAAGGTGTGTAGCTTTCCTGAAGGCGAAGACCCTGATAGTTTTGCTAAACAAAATACCTTAGAAGAATTAACCGAGTATTTAACAAATAATGCTAAAGATTTTATACAGTTTAAAGCCAATATTTTACACCAAGATAGTAAGGACGACCCTATAAAAAAAGCCGAAACTGTTAGAGATATTGTAAATAGTATTTCTAAAATTCCTGATAGAATTAAAAAAGAAATTTACATACAAGAGTGTGCCAGAATAATGGATATTAGTGAAGAAGTATTATTTAGTACTTTGGCACAAATAGATAAAAAAGAACAGCAAGATCAAGGCAAGCAAGTAAAACAACAGCAAAAAGCTTTTGAAGTAATAAAGCACCAGCAACCAGTAAAAAAGGTTGATGTTCAATATTTATTAGAACGAAAAATTATTGAAATTTTATTGCTTTATGGTGATAGAACTGAAGATTTTGAAGATTTAGTTTTAAAAGAAAATGACAAAGGAGATTTAATTTTAGAACCCGTAATACAACAAGCACGCGTTTTTGAAAAGGTGTTTTTAGATTTACAGGATGACGAAATGCAATTTTCAAATGCACAGTTTAAAGACATCTATTATACAGTAATAGATAACCTTAACCAAAATGAAAATTTTGATTTAAGAACGTTTATAAACAGTGTAGATCAAGATACATCAAATGCCATTACTACTATTTTAATGGACGATGAAAAGCATGCACTTGCAGATTGGAATAGGGTTGAAATTTACCCCAAAGAAAAAAAAGATAGTGTTGCTCAACTAGTAAGTGAAACAATTTTAAGCCTGCGTTGCTTTTTAATAGACCAAAAGGTCAAAGAGTTTCAACAAGAAACTTTACAAAACAAAGGTAATGTAAACAGAAATATTCTTGAAGAGGTTAAAGAATACTCAGGCTTAAAAATGTTATTATCTAGAAAGCTAAACAGAGTTTTATAATTGGTCTGCTAGTTTAGCTTGGTTAACTAAATCAACTAAATTAGTAACTTTTAATTTACGCATTAAACGCGCTTTGTAAGTACTAACCGTTTTTTCGTTAATGTCAAGCTCTTTTGAAATTTCTTTGTTCTTTTTACCAATGGTTAAAAGTTTTAAAACTTCAGCTTCTCTAGTTGATAATTTTTTGTAAAAAGTACCACTGCTTCTGCCAACACGGTTGCCAAAGGCAAGTTGTTGTGTTAACTCGTTACTTAAATAAATACCACCATCATACACTTTGGTAATGGCTTCACTTATTGTAATAACGTTTACAGTTTTTGAAATGTAACCCGAAGCGCCAGCTTTAATGGCATTTATGGCATAAACTTCTTCTGGTTGCCCGCTAAATAGTATGGTTTTAACCTCAGATTGCTCATTTTTTAAATGGCGCAAAATGGTTAATCCATTTAACTTAGGAAGATCTGTTTCAGTTAAAAGAATATCTACTGGATTCTTCTTAATGAAATCTAATACGGCTTCGCCGTCATCAACACTACCAACAATCTTAATGTTGGGAGACGCAGAAAAAAGAACTTCAAGTCCCTTTCTGGTGATAGGATGGTTGTCTGCTATTAATAATTTTATCATAATGTGGTTGTTTTTGCATAACTTTTTGAGAGATAATAATTACATTGAGAGATTATGCATCGGTAAAAGTAGTAATTTATTTATAATTTAACAAATTTACTTCAAATCGTCAGGAATGGTACAAACTGGTATTGGTACCATTTTGTGTTTGTTACTACGGTTAAAACGTTTATAAATTTTAAAAACTTCAAGTTTTCTACCTTCAAAATCGCTATCTGTTTTGCCTTCATCATCCATTTGCATTGCCCATTCTAGTTCAGGATATGAAGCACCAATTTGGTCTTCGTCACTTCTTGCATCACCAAATAAACCATCGCTTGGTGCAGCTTTCATAATTGATTCAGGTACTTTTAAAAAGTCTCCAATGGTGTATACTTCAGATTTTAAAAGGTCGGCAATAGGGCTCAAATCAACACCGCCATCGCCATATTTTGTATAAAAGCCAACACCAAAATCTTCTACTTTATTGCCAGTGCCGGCAACTAAAAGTTTATATAAACCAGCATAGTAGTATAAGGTTGTCATGCGTAAACGAGCACGGGTATTTGCTAATGCCATATCAACAATAGCTTGGTCTCCGTCTAAAGATACTTCGGTTTTAAACTCATCAAAAACAGGTGTTAAATCGGCTCTTGTGTCGCTCACATTATTGTAGCGTTTTTTTAGTTGTGTAATATGTTCTTGTGCTCTACTTACGTGGCTTTCAGCTTGGTGTATAGGCATTTCAACAACTAAAACTTTTAAACCGGTTTCAGCACATAAAGTAGATGTAACTGCAGAGTCTATTCCGCCAGATACACCAACAACAAAACCATTTACACCAGCATTAGTAGCGTAGTTTTTTAGCCAATTTACAATATGTTTAACAACTTTTTCTGTTTGCATATTAAATGAATTTAATTCTAAGAATAGTACCTTTGTAAACAAAAATAAACCAAACACTCTATTAATAAAAATTTATGCTGCCTAAGTTTTGTAAGAATTGTTTTTTATTGATTTTACTTGTTGTAATGTTTGCTGTTTCGTGTAAACAAGAAAATGCGCTAGAAAACACCATAGCAAAAATTAATACCAATATTGAAGTTGAAAGGTTTGATACGTATTTTGCCAAAACTAATGCATCTAATTTAGGTACGTTAAAAAAGGCGTATCCGTTTATGTTTAATGAAAAGTTTACAGACTCGTTTTATATAGCAAAAGCAAACGATACTTTACAGCAAATGTTATGTAATGAGGTTGATAAAACGTTTGGTGATTTTAAAACTACGGAAGCTGAAATTGAGGCGCTTTTTAATCATTTAAAATACTATTTTCCTGAGTTTAATCCGCCACGAATAATAACAACCACAAGTGATGTTGATTATCGTAATAAAGTAATTGTTACTGATACAATTGCCATAATAGCTTTAGATAATTACTTAGGAAACACTCATGAGTTTTACACCAATATACCACGGTTTATTACAGCTAATTTAGTAAAGGAGCAAGTGGTGGTAGATTTGGCTACTGAATACGCTAAAAAGTACATTTATCAAGCGGCAAATAAAACTTTACTTGATGAAATGATTTATTTTGGAAAACAACTTTACTTTAAAGATGTTGTTTTACCTTTTAAAACCGAAGCGCAGCGTATGGGGTATACCCAAGCTCAGTTAAATTGGGCTGCGGCAAATGAAAGTGATGTTTGGCGCTATTTTGTTGAGCGTGAGTTACTTTTTAGTACCGATGCTAAATTGCCTAGTCGTTTTATAAATCCGGCGCCATTTACTAAGTTTTACTTAGAAGGTATAGACGCCAATTCACCTGGTAGATTAGGCCAATATATTGGTTGGCAAATAGTAAAAGCTTATATGAAGCAAAATGAAGTGACTTTAAAAAAAATGTTAATAACAAGCCCCGAAGAAATTTTTAATAACACAAAGTTTAAACCTAAAAAATAATGGCAAAAACACATACCTCTAAAATAGAATTGAATGTTGAATTAGACGAAAACCGTGTGCCCGAAAAACTATCATGGTCTGCGCAAGATGGCGGTATTAATAACGAACAAGCCAAAGCTATGATGTTAAGTGTTTGGGACTCTAAAGCTCAAGAATCTTTACGTATAGATTTGTGGACTAAAGATATGCCTGTTGATGAAATGAAAGTATTTTTTCATCAAACTCTAGTATCTATGAGTGATACTTTTAACAGAGCTACCCAAGACGAAAAAATGACGGCTACCATGAAAGATTTTTGTGATTATTTTGCTGAAAAACTAGAATTAAAAAAATAGCTAAAAGTTTCGTGTCATTATAACATAGGTAATGCCGCCCTTTACAAAAGTTTCACTGGTTTCTTTTAATCCAAATCTTTCATAAAAGGTAGTTTTATCTTTTCTAGCATTACACCATATTTTTTTATAATGTTTCTTATTAGCATATTCAAAAACATGTGTAAGTAATTGTGAGCCGTAGCCTTTGCCTTGGTGTGCTTGTAAGGTTGCAAATTTTCTAAACTGAAGTGTGTTTTCTTCAGTAAATAAAGATACTACCGAAACTAAGGTTTGGTTTAAAAATAATCCAAAATGTAAGCCTTCATTATCATTAGGTAATACAACGTAGGCTTGGGGTTTATTAGGCCACATAACCTCATGCCTAATAGCAATGGTGTTAATAGCTTTAATAGGCTTAATTACTATCATTTTTTAGGTCTTTTTTAAGATGATCTAAATACAAAATACCGTTTAAATGATCTATTTCATGTTGAAAAATAACCGATGTAAAACCGCTTATTGTTTCGGTTTTATGTTCGGCATTAGGCGTGTCATATTCAATGTTTATAGAAAATGAACGACTGCTTAAAGTATCAGTTCTATTGGGTATTGATAAACAACCTTCTCTAACAGTTTGTGTTTTTTTTGAGTAGTTTGTTATGCGCGGGTTTAAATATACTTCAAAAGGTATATTTTCTTTATCAAAACGTTGCACCCAAATGATGTTTTTTAATACTCCAACTTGCGGTGCAGCAATACCAACGCCTAAACTCATACTATCTCTAACGGTTGCAAACAGTCTTTTTATAAACTTTTGTTGTAAGCTGTCTTTTGGGTTAGGTTTTATATAGGTGCTTTTTGTACGTAATACAATAGAATCATTTTTATTGGTAATTTTATAAACACGCATTGGTGTTGAGCTGCTATTTTGGTTAATTAAGTATATGTCACTTTTACTAAATGTGTTTTTAGTTGTAGTGCAACTAAAAATTAACAATATAACTAAACATAGTAGGAAAAGTTGTTTCATTTTAAAATGTGTTTTTGGCTACCACTCATTAATTCTGTTAGAATCTAGTTTTATAAATATAAAAATTAGAATTGTGAAGGCCCATAGCCCAGAGCCACCATAACTAAACATGGGTAGTGGAATACCAATGGTAGGTATTAAGCCCATAACCATGCCAACATTTATAAAAAAGTGAATGAAAATAATAGATGCTACGCTATAACCGTAAACGCGGCTAAATTGAGATTTTTGTAATTCGGCTAGGTGTAATATTCTAAGTAGTAGTAATACAAAAACAATAACTACAAATGATGTGCCTAAAAACCCCCATTCTTCACCAACGGTACTAAAAATATAATCGGTATGCTGTTCAGGTACAAATTTTCCTGTAGTTCTGGTGCCTTCAAGAAAACCTTTACCTTTAAATCCGCCAGAGCGTATGGCTTTTTCAGATTCGTTTAAGTTGTATGCAAATGTTTTTTTCATAGCTTCTAACTTGGCAGGATCTTTTTCTAATCTAAGCCATAAGCTTATTCTGTCTTGCTGATGTGGTTTTAATATACTTTTGTAGAAAAAATTAATACCCAAACTTAAACCAGATGCTAAAAGTAATATGAATAATGTTTGTATTAAGTTGAAGGTTTTTTTGTTAAAAAAGTAATAGATTAAAATTAAAATAGTAGCAATTACTATAGTTGCCACGGCGCCAAATTTTAAAGCTAAAATTGCCAAAATAATAACCGAAAGGCCAATAGCTAAATAAAATTTAGGTAAACCTTCACGATATAAAACAAAAAAGAATGCACCGTAAACTATAGTACTACCTGTGTCATTTTGAAGCAACACCAAAATAGCAGGTGTAATAATAATAGCAAATGTTCTAAGTTGGTCTTTAAACCTTTTAATATCAGTATTTAAATCGCTAATGTATTTGGCAACAGCTAAGGCTGTGGCGGCTTTTGCAAATTCACTGGGTTGTAGTGTCATGCCACCAATACCATACCATGATGTGGCTCCATTTACATTTTTACCAAACAGGAATAAACCTAGTAATGATATCATTGAAAAAATATAAATAACACTAGAAAAGCGTTCATAAAATTTAGCATCAATAGCTAGTAGTAAAATAATTAAAATAAAGGTTAAAAATATAAAAGCCAGTTGTTTGCCAAAAGGTTGTGTAAAATCAAAATAGTTTATGGTTTCGCCAATATGTGAGGCTGAAAAAATGTTTAACCAACCAAAACCAACTAGTAATAAAAACAGAATAATAGTTATCCAATCAAATTTAAAATGCCTGTTAGTGTCTCTTACCATTATTGGGTGTTACTTTCTATATGGTTTAAATGTTGTTTTAAGCGTTTGTACTCATTATCATCAACTAATTGAAATGATGTTTGACCATTAATTTTAAAAGGCTCTCCAGAGTATGGTTTTGCATATTCATTTTTCAAGGTGTGTTTTAAAAGCCATTCTTCTAAATCTTTTCTTGTGGTATAGCCTTTAATGTGTTTTTCAATCATTAAACTGGCTACTTTACCAGCAAACCTGCTTCCCCAATAACCGTTTTCAACAAATACAGCTATGGCAATTTTAGGATTGTCTTTAGGCGCAAATGCCACAAAAATTGAGTGGTCTGTTAACTGTGTTTTTGTACTGTCAATTATTGCAAAATTTTCAACAGTACCAGTTTTACCACAAATATCAATATCTTTTATTTGTAATGATTTAGCTGTACCGTTTTTGTAAACTTGCAACATACCTTCAATAACAGGTTCAAAATGTTGTTTATCAATGGTGGTATATTTTCGCTCAGTAAAACGGTTTGGTACATCTTCACCTTTAATAGATTTTATAATATGTGGTGTGTAATAATAACCGCGGTTAGCAATGGCTGCTGCCATATTTGCTAGTTGTATGGGCGTAGTGGCAACTTCGCCTTGGCCAATGGCATTTGAAATGGTATATGTTGAATAAAATGTTTTAGGATATATGTATTTGTAATAGTCTCTATCTGGAATACGTCCTTTTTGCCCAACATACAAATCGTTATTTAAAAAATTACCTAAACCAAAGCTTTTAGCATGGTTGCTCCATCTGTCTATACCTTCAGAAGCGTTATTGTTTTTATCTAAAATTTTCCTATAGGTTGTTGCAAAATAGGCGTTGCAAGATTCTTGTATACCAGAAATTAAATCGTTCCTTCTTCCGCTATAGCAGTGGCATTTCATAAACCTGTTACCGTACCTATAACCTGCATAACAAGTTACTTTGTCATGAGGTGTTATAACCCCTTCTTGTAGGCCAATTAAAGCATTCATGAGTTTGAATGGCGAACCAGGTTCATATACACCTTGTAAACTTCTATTAAATAGAGGTTTTGCTATAGAGTCGTTATATAGTTTTGTGAAATTTTTTGAGCGTTTTCTGCCAACTAGCATGTTGGGGTTGTAGGTTGGTGCTGCAACCATGGCCAAAATTTCACCCGATGCAGGTTCAATAGCAATAACACCACCGCGTTTGTTTTGCATAAGAAGTTCTCCGTACTCTTGCAGTTTAGCATCAATGGTAATGTGTATGTCTTTACCTTGTTTTGGTAGTGTATCAAACTTACCATCTTTATACGGGCCTATGTTACGGTTAAACCGGTCTTTTTGAATAAACTTGATGCCTTTTACGCCTCTTAAAATTTCTTCGTATGAAGCTTCAACACCTTGTTTACCAATAAGGTCGCCCATTTTGTAGTAGGGTTGTTGTTCTATAATACGTTGGTTAACTTCGCCAATATCACCTAAAACGTTAGCACCTATAGAACGTTGGTAGTGGCGTAAAAAACGTTTCTGAATATAAAAACCTTCAAACTTGCGCATTTTTTCTTGTAAAACGGCATAGTCTTCTTTTGATAAATGCGATAAAAATACCGATGGCAAACGTGGAGAATAGTTTCTTGCTTTTTCAAATGTTTTTAAAAAGCGTTCTTTATCAATTTTTAAAAGTTTGCAAAATTCTGTAGTATCTAATGGTTTTACCTCTCTGGGTATAACCATAACGTCATAAGAGGGTTGGTTTGAAACTAGAAGTTCACCGTTTCTATCATATACAAAGCCTCTCTTGGGGTAATCGTATACTTTTCTAATGGCGTTGTCACTATACAAATCTTGACCATTAAAGGAATAAATTTGTAAATAAAACAGCCTTGAAATAAATACTAACCCAACAAGAATTACAGATCCAAAGAGTAAAAATTGCCTCATTTAGTTTTTCTACTAAAAATGATAGATAAAATTATACTTAAAATTACAGTAAATATACCACAGAATAACGTTTTTTGAAGTATTAAAATTGTTTTAGATATGCTAAAAAATTCTAAAGTAAATAAAACTAAGTGGTGTGCAAATGTTAAAAGTATTAAATAACTAATTTTTGGACCAAAATCTATAGTGGTAAACCGTATGGTTTGGTGCTCATAGAGTGTGCCAAATGACCACCTTAAAAGCAAGGGCCTCATGTAGGCTATAAACACACTGGCTGCTGCATGCATTCCACCAGAATCTAAAAACATATCAATAGTTAAGCCTATTAAAAAACTTACAAAAATAAGTGTTAATCTATTATCTCTTACAGGAAAAAATGCTATAAATAATATATAAATGTACGGGTTTATGTAGCCGTAAAAATTTACATTGTTAAAAATAATTACTTGGGCTAGCACCAACATAATAAACCTGCTTATATTTAGTATTAAAGAGCTATTCATCTAACAGGTTATTAATTTCTTGTTTGTGTACGTTTTCAATAATATAAACATGCTCAAGGTTGGTCATGTCATTAAACAAGCTAATATTTATTTCATAAAAGTTTTCGGCAACATCTTTTTCAAAATCTTTTACAACTCCAATGCCTATGTTTTTTGGAAATATTGATGAACGCCCCGATGTAATTATAGTATCACCAACTGTTACTTTTGCGTTTACAGGAATATCAATTAATTGAACAGTTGCAGGGTTTTGCCCGTTCCAAGTTAATGTACCAAAGTGGTTAGATTTTTTTAACTGAGCACTTATTTTGTTTGTAGTGTTTAAAATAGAAATAACTGTTGCAAACCTATTACTGGTTTTGTCAATTATACCAATAACGCCCTTTGAGCTTATAACACCGTAATCTTGTTTAATACTATCTTTTTCACCTTTATTAATAAGTAAAATATTATCTTTTGTAGTGTAACTATTTTTTATAATACTAGCAGAATAAAACTTATAAGCTAAGCCAAACTTTGTGGTATCAATAAAGGTAGAATCTGCATTTACATTACTATTAAAAAGCAAATTTCTAAGGCGGTTATTTTCTTCGGTTAACAGTTGGTTTTGCGATTTTAAATGTAAATATTCGCTAATGTTATTAACTGAATTATAAACGCCTCCGCTAACAAAATTAGCAGAATTTACAAACTTACTTTTATGGTAAGAGTGTGATTGAATTGTAAACACCAAAGCTAACAAAAATAGCAACAAGAACAACAGAAAGTTTTTGTTCCGTATTATAAAATTTATAATTTGTTGCATGTGTTAACCTCCTATTTTATCAATACACTTTTGTATTTAGGTAAGTTTTTTAGTGTAATACCAGTACCTCTAACTACAGCACGTAAAGGGTCTTCAGCAATATAAACAGGTAAATCTGTTTTTTGTGATAAGCGTTTATCTAACCCGCGTAGCATAGAGCCACCACCGGCTAAATAAATACCAGTATTATAAATATCTGCAGCCAACTCAGGCGGTGTTTGCCCAAGTGTTTCCATAACGGCATCTTCAATTCTTAAAATAGATTTATCTAAAGCCTTAGCAATTTCTCTATATGAAATTGATACCTGTTTAGGTTTACCAGTTAATAAATCACGTCCTTGAACGCTCATATCTTCAGGAGGCAATTCTAAATCTTCGGTAGCAGCACCAATTTGAATTTTAATTTTTTCAGCAGTACGCTCACCAACATAAAGGTTGTGTTGTGTACGCATGTAGTAAACAATATCATTGGTAAATACATCACCTGCAATTTTAACAGACTTATCACACACAATACCGCCCAAAGCAATAACCGCAATTTCGGTAGTACCACCACCTATATCAACCACCATATTACCTTTAGGTTGCATAATATCAACACCAATACCAATAGCAGCGGCCATAGGCTCGTGTATTAAGTATACCTCTTTACCATTAACGCGTTCAGCACTTTCTTTAACCGCGCGCATTTCCACTTCTGTAATGCCCGAAGGAATACAAATAACCATTCTAAGCGCTGGGGTAAAAAACTTCTTTTTTAAAGCCGGTATGTTTTTAATAAACATACTAATCATTTGTTCCGAAGCATCAAAATCTGCAATAACACCATCTTTCAACGGTCTTATAGTTTTAATGTTTTCATGGGTTTTACCTTGCATTAAATTAGCCTCTTGCCCAACCGCTATTATTTTGTTATTAACCCTATCTCTTGCAACAATAGATGGTGCATCAACAACAACCTTGTCATTGTGAATAATAAGCGTATTTGCGGTACCTAAGTCTATAGCAATTTCTTCGGTTAAGAAATCAAAAAATCCCATGTATTTTCTGTAGTTTTATTGAGTTAGTATATGAAATCTTGTAAATGTACTAAAAGTTGATAAAAGATTGCATTAGTTAAGTGCCTAAAAATAATAATATTTTTAGGCACATGATTGTTATACGTATATAATCTGTTTTCAGGTTTTATTGTGTGTATAAATTGGGCGTTACCTAAAGGTCGGGCTTTTCACTATATCTTTTTAAAACACCTTATTGTTAAGTGCTTTTTACATACAAAAGCAAACTTTAACATGTAAAAAAGTAACACAATGCAAAGGTTTTAAAAAGGATGCCGTTGCAATCCCTAACGCGGTGTATTTGCAGTGGTTTGTGCTTAGTGTTTAAAATGGCGTGTACCCGTCATAACCATAGCAACATCATTATCATTACAATAATCAATACTCAATTGGTCTTTAATAGATCCACCAGGTTGAATAACCGATGTAATACCAGCATTTTTAGCAATTTCTACACAATCAGGAAACGGAAAAAACGCATCACTAGCCATAGCAGCACCATTTAAGTCAAACTCAAAAGAGTTGGCTTTATGAATGGCTTGTTGTAATGCATCAACACGACTTGTTTGCCCAGTGCCACTAGCGCATAACTGTTTACCTTTAACAAGTACTATGGTATTAGATTTTGTGTGCTTACAAATTTTTGAAGCAAATAATAAATCTTCAATCTGAGCATCTGTAGGCGCAAGGTTTGTTACGTTTTTTAAATCTTCGGCCGTATCAGTTATGTTATTTCTATCTTGTAATAAAACGCCATTTAAACAGCTTCTTACATTCATTTTTGGCATGTCTATGTCATGAATTTCAAGTAAAATTCTGTTTTTCTTTCCTTTTAATAATTCTAAAGCTTCAGCGTTAAATGAAGGGGCAATAACAACCTCGCAAAATAATTTATGAATTTCTTCGGCAGTAGCTAAATCAATTTCAGTATTGCTAATTAAAACACCACCAAATGCTGAAACAGGATCGCCGGCTAAAGCATCAACGTAGGCTTGTTTTATGGTGTTGCGTTGTGCTAAACCACAGGCATTATTGTGCTTTAAAATAGCAAATGTAGGAGCGTCATTTTTAAATTCTAACATTAAGTTTACGGCAGCATCGACATCTAAAAGGTTATTGTAGCTTAATTCTTTACCGTGTAGTTTTGTGAAAAGCTCATCAAAATTGCCAAAGAAAAAGCCTTTTTGGTGTGGGTTTTCGCCGTAGCGTAATACTTTACCTTTAGTTTCGCTTACTTTTAAAGCAGCTATTTCATGGTCTTGGTTAAAGTAATTGAAAATAGCAGAATCATAGTGCGAAGACACGTTAAAAGCTTTGGCTGCAAAACGTTTTCTGTTTGCTTCGGTTAGTGTGCCGTTTTTCTCAGTAATTAATTCTAAAAATTCAGCATAATCATCAACCGAAGATACACAAATTACATCTGCATAATTTTTTGCGGCAGCTCTAATTAAAGAAATACCACCTATATCAATTTTTTCAATAATATCTTGGTTGCTAGCACCCGAGGCTACAGTTTTTTCAAAAGGGTATAAATCTACAATTACAACATCAATTTGCGGAATATCATATTCAGCTAATTCAGCAACATCAGAGTCGTTGTTTTGTCTGTTTAAAATACCGCCAAAAACCTTTGGGTGTAGTGTTTTTACACGTCCGCCAAGTATTGATGGGTACGATGTTACATCTTCAACAGGAACAACATTTATTCCTAAGTCATTAATAAATTTTTCAGTACCACCTGTAGAGTAAATGGTTACACCTTGCTCGTTTAATTTTTTTACAATTGGCTCTAAACCGTCTTTACTAAATACAGAAATTAAGGCAGACTTGATTGTTTTTTCGTTGCTCATTTGTGTTGTGTTGTTTAAAAAAATTGAGTGTTTTTAGTTAGTTTTTGTAATAAATTGCAAAAGTACTCAAAATCATTAAATAACAAACTAAAGCCTAATTTAAAATAGGCTTATTTCTTAACTAAAACAACAAGTTGTTAACAGTTGTAACGTATTAATTACTGAAATTTAAAATTTTAATAAATTGACTTTTTAATAAGGTTTAGCTGTTGTTTTTTAAAAAAGCGTAGCTACTTTTTGGCAAACATATTCTAAAAAGCGTTCATCTGCTTCTGTAAAAGGGTCGGCAGTGTTAGAGTCTATGTCTATTTGCCCTATATTTTCACCGTTAACAAAAATAGGTACTACTATTTCTGCTTTTACGGTTATACTACATGCTATATAATTATCTTGCGCCATTACATCGGGCACTACAAAGTTTTGATTGCTAACAGCTACTTGCCCGCAAATGCCTTTGCCAAACGGAATTACTGTATGGTCTGTTGGTGCACCTACGTATGGGCCCAAATGCAGTTCTTTTTTATCGGCTTTTGCAAAATAAAAACCAACCCAATTGTAATATGTTATGTGTTTTTCAAGTAATTCGCAAATGTTTAATAAACGTTGGTCTGTTGTTTTTTCAGTGTTAGAAATTATAGCGTCTACTTGTGGTTTTAAAGTTTCAAAAATCATAAATAAAAAAGTTTTGGCAAAAGTATTTAAAAAGGCGTAATTTCGGTATTTAGTATTCGTAATTTTTTGTGAAAACACTTTTGTTAAAATACAAGTCGGTTATTATATTCATCCTTACGTTTTTAATGGTATATGTAGGGTTTTCATTTTTATATAATTGGTATTTAAGCGTTTCAGAAACTTTAAATTATTACCCAGACTACATTACACATTTAGTAGCAAAACAAACCGAGCAATTATTAGCTACTTTAGGTTATAATGTGCAAATGTTACCACACCCCAATGAGCTATCAATTAAAGTTATTTTAAATGGTAGGTATTTAGCACGTATTATAGAAGGTTGCAATGCTATAAGTGTTATAATTTTGTTTGTTAGTTTTGTTATTGCGTTTTCAGGAAAATTAAAAACAACGCTAGTGTTTTTATTAGCTGGTAGCGTTTTAATTTATATAGTTAATTTGTTAAGAATTGTGTTGTTAAGCATAGGTTTGTATCATTATCCTGAATATGAGCATGTGTTACACACCGTAATATTTCCGGCTATTATTTATGGTATGGTGTTTTTGCTATGGGTGTTTTGGGTAAACCGTTTTTCAAAAACAAACACGCATGTATAAAATTGCAAAATATTTGATGTTATTTATGCTCTTTACGTTGCTTATTTTAGTAAGAGCTTTTGAAGAAACGTTGTTTTACGATCCGTATTTACAGTTTTTTCAAAACGATTATTTGTACATTGATAGCCCCAGGCGTGAAATTGCAAAGCTTTTAATATTTACAGCATTGCGGTACACTATTAATACCACGATATCAATAGCCATTTTATATGTGATTTTTAAAGATATAAATGTGGTTAAATTTTCTGGTTTGGTATACGCTGTAGCCTTTTTAGTGCTTATGCTGTTGTACAGTTACTTTGTAATTAACCCCAAGCAAGAAGATTATTATATGTTTTTCAACATACGCCGTTTTTTAATTCAGCCTATTTTTTTAATACTTCTACTACCCGCATTTTACTATAACAAGCTTAAAAAGCAGACTTTAAAATGTTAATCATTTAATAAAAACAAAACGGTATCAGTATTGTTTTGTATTTTTGTGATAGTATATGGTAAAACAGTTTTTACATAAAGGTTTTTGTGCAGTTTTAGCATTGTTAGTGTTGATTTCTACAGTATCTTTTACTGTTGAAAAACATTATTGCGGCGATGTTTTAATTGATGTGTCTTTATTTGCCGATGCCAATAAATGTGGCATGGAAACACAAGGGCAAGATTTAGAAAAAACCACCAAAAAATCGTGTTGTAAAGATGAAGTTCATGTAGTTGAAGGGCAAGATAAACTTTTAAAATCGTCAAACAATTTAGAGTTTCAACAGCAATTATTCATAACATCATTTGTTTATACTTTTTATAATCTTTTTGAAAGTTTACCAAAGCAAACCATACCGCATAAAGATTATTCTCCACCAAAATTAACAACCAATATTTTAGTTTTAGACCAAGTTTTTTTGATTTGATTTAATAGCGTTTTTTATTTCTATAAAACAGAAATACCAGTAAAAAACTATTCTTAAATTAAATTGAAAATGAAACAAATATTATATGTATTGTTTCTACTACCGTTATTAGTTAGCTCACAAGAGCAAATTAGGGGTGTAGTTTTAGAAGCAAATACACAAAATAAAAATATAAGGCTAGCCGGCGCAAATGTATATTGGTTACATACTGATGTTGGTACTGTGGCCGATATTGATGGTAAATTTACCCTTCAATATAAAAAAGAATACAGCCAATTAATTATAAGTTATGTAGGTTACAAAACAGATACTTTAACAGTAACGGCACCAAAACCTATTAAACATTATTTACAGCCAACAGATAATTTAGAGGCTGTAACTGTAACTTCAAGAAAACAAGCAACAGCTAAATCGTATATGCAAGCAACCAATACCTTTACCGTAAGTAGTGATGAGTTGCTAAAAGCAGCCTGTTGTAACTTATCTGAAAGTTTTGAAACCAATCCATCAATTGATGTAAATTTTGCCGATGCTGTAACAGGAACAAGGCAAATAAAAATGTTGGGTTTAACAAGTCCGTATATATTAATAGCTACTGAAAATATTCCTTCTATCCGTGGGGCTTCACAAGCGTTTGGGTTGAGTTTTATACCAGGTACTTGGGTAGAAAGTATTCAGGTAACCAAAGGAGCGGGTAGCGTTGTTAATGGGTTTGAAAGTATTGCGGGGCAAATAAATACAGAACTTGTAAAACCATCTACAGATAATAAATTGTTTGTTAATTTATACGGAGCAAGTAGTGAACGTATGGAGCTTAATACGCACATAAACACTAAGGTTTCAAGTAAATGGCATACCGGTTTGTATGTGCATGGTAACAGCCACCAAGCTAAACATGATGTAAATGACGATGGTTTTTTAGATATGCCAATTTACAACCAAATAAATATTATGAACCGCTGGCAATACACCAATGCCGAAAAAGGTTTTGTTAGTTTTATTAATTTGAAGTTTTTAAATGACGACAAACAAGCTGGTGAATTAGACTTTAATCCTAATAACGACAAGCTTACTACAAACCATTGGGGAAGCGAAATAGATACCAAGCGCTACGAAGTTTCAGCAAAATTAGGCTATGTGAATCCTGAAATTCCATGGCAAAGCATTGGAGTGCAAACCGCTTTTAGTAGCCATGAGCAACAATCATATTTCGGATTGAATACCTATGATATAACCCATAACAGTTTGTATGCAAATGCTATTTATAATTCTATAATTTCAGATTCCAGACATAAAATAAAAACAGGCATTAGTTATACGTATGATGATTATGACGAGCTTGTTAATACAACAGATTATGAACGCACAGAGCAATCTGTAGGTGCATTTTTTGAATATAATTATGATAATTTAGAATTATTTAATGTTACAGCGGGCCTGCGTATAGATCATCATAACTTACTAGGTACTTTTATTACGCCTAGGCTACATGCAAGATATTCGCCTTGGAGCAAATCGGCATTTAGGGCTTCGGTTGGGCGTGGCAAGCGCAGTGCTAATATTTTTGCCGAAAATCAAAATATATTTTCAACATCAAGAAGCATTAATATAGTAAATACAACTGGTGAAATTTATGGTTTAAACCCCGAAATTGCATGGAATTACGGCGTATCGTATTTACAAGGTTTTAATCTCTTTGGAAGAAAAGCCGATGTTACTTTTGATTTCTATAAAACCGATTTTAAAAATCAAATTGTTGTAGATTTTGAAAATCCTCAAGAAATTAGTTTTTATAATCTTGAAGGCAATAGTTACGCTAATAGCTTTCAAATAGAAGTAAATTATAACCCGTTTGAAGGTGTTGATTTTAGAACGGCCTATAAATATTATGATGTTAAAACAGATTATAAATCAGGAACATTAGAAAAACCACTAACACCTAAACACAGGTTTTTTGCAAATTTAGGATATGCAACTAATAGAGAAGAAGGGGCACGTAGCCGTTGGAAGTTTGATGCCACATTTAACTGGCTAAGTAGCCAAAGGTTTGCATCAACATTAGGTAATCCATCTCAATACCAATTACCAGAAAGCACACCAACTTTGGCAACCTTAAATGCGCAGGTAACAAAAGTGTTTTCTCCTAAATTTGAAGTATATTTAGGTGGCGAAAACATAACAAATGTAAGGCAATCAAATCCTGTTTTAGGAGCTAATGACCCTTTTGGAGCAAATTTTGATACCACATTTGTATACGGCCCAATTTTTGGAAGCATGTATTATGCTGGGTTGAGGTTTAAAATTAAATAGTAGCTATCATTCTAATGAAGGAGTGAATTAAATAAAATAAATAATTTAAATAGATTTTCGCTTCCGCGGAAATGAAAAAAATAAAATAATCATGAAAAAAATATTAACACTAGCATTAATGCTAACCGCAACAATAACATTTTCACAAAATAAAAATGCAAGAGCCAGTTTAGAGGTTGATGGCGTTTGTATGATGTGTAAAAGCCGCATAGAAAAAGCAAGTTTAAACACAAAAGGTGTAAAATCTGCTTTATGGAATGTGAAAACGCACGAACTTAAATTAATTTTTGACGAACGAAAAACCAATCTAGATACTATTCAGGCAAATATTTTAGCTGTTGGACATGATGTTAAAGATAAAAAAGCTACAGATGAGGCTTACAATTCAGTACATCCCTGTTGTAAATATCGAGATGAAGAAGTAAAAGACGCTCATTAATTATAAATTAAAAACACAACAAATTTTTATGGATAGTATTTCGGTATTTTGGTTTAGAAGAGATTTAAGATTACACGATAATACGGCATTAAATAAAGCACTTTCTGGAACACAGAAGGTGCTTTGTGTTTTCATTTTTGATGAGCAAATTTTAAATGAATTACCAGAAGATGATGCCAGAGTTAATTTTATTTATGATCAATTGAAGGGTATAAACAATCAGTTAAAAAAACATAACACCTCATTATTAGTATTAAAAGGCAAACCACTTGATGTTTGGAAACAATTAACTGAGAATTATCAAATTAAAACCGTTTATACCAATAAAGATTATGAACCTTATGCCCAAAATAGAGATGCTGAAGTAGCTAAGTTTTTAAGTGATAATCAAATAACATTCAATACTTATAAAGATCAAGTAATACATGAAGAAAATGATGTTTTAAAAAATGATGGCAAACCATACACGGTTTATACGCCCTATAAAAATAAATGGTTAGCGGTGTATAAAGCTCAAAACCCTGAAGCACTAACAAACACCAATAATTTTTTAAATAAAACACACAGTTTTCCTGATTTAAGTGCAATTGGTTTCAAAGAATCAGGCATAAAGGTGAAGGCTTATAGCCTTGATAATTTGGATGTTTATAAAGAAAAACGCGATTTCCCAGATGCCGATATTACAAGTTATTTAAGTCCGCATTTACGTTTTGGTACGGTAAGCGTAAGAGAAATAATTAGCAAATTGAATGATAAGAATAGCGTTTTTTTAAGTGAATTAATTTGGCGAGAATTTTTTATGCAAATATTATATCATTTTCCTAAGGTGGTTACTGAAAATTTCAAACAAAAGTACGATGGTGTGCAATGGCGTAATGATAAAGCAGATTTTAAAAAGTGGTGTGAAGGAAAAACAGGTTACCCAATGGTTGATGCTGGTATGCGGCAATTAAATGAAACAGGCTATATGCACAACCGTGTAAGAATGATAACTGCTGGATTTTTATGTAAACACTTATTGATAGATTGGAAATGGGGTGAAGCCTATTTTGCCAAAAAGTTATTAGATTATGAGTTAGCAGCCAATAATGGTAACTGGCAGTGGGCAGCAGGAACTGGTTGTGATGCTGCGCCTTATTTCAGGATTTTTAATCCTATTGAACAGCTTAAAAAGTTTGATAAAGATTTGAAATATGTAAAACAATGGATTCCTGAGTTTGAAACATCAAAATATCCAGAGCCTATGGTTGAACATAAGTATGCCAGACAACGCGCTTTAGATGTTTATAAGGCTGGTTTAGATTAGAAAAAAACAATTTATTTTCATAAAAAAACGCTTTTCTAGAAATAGAAAAGCGTTTTTTTATTTATCACCTCACTGTAAAGCTTTAGTGAGATATGTGTTAATACCATTAGTTATTACATCATACCTGGCATACCACCACCATGTGCATGACCACCCATTGCAGGAGCCTCTTCAGGAATGTCAATTAATGCACATTCTGTGGTTAAAATCATTCCAGCTACAGAAGCAGCATTTTCTAAAGCAATACGTGTTACTTTTTTAGGGTCAATAATACCTGCTTTAAGCATATCAACATAAGCTTCAGATTTAGCGTCGTAACCAAAGTCTTTTTTACCTTCTAAAACTTTGTTTATTACAACAGAGCCTTCACCGCCAGCATTTTCAACAATAGTTCTTAAAGGCGCTTCAATAGCTTTGTTTACTATTTGTACACCTGTAGTTTCATCTAAATTAGCAGTTTCAAGGTTTGCTAATACAGTTTTAGCTCTAACTAAAGCTACGCCACCACCGGCAACAATACCTTCTTCAACAGCAGCGCGTGTAGCATGTAAAGCATCATCAACACGGTCTTTTTTCTCTTTCATTTCAACTTCAGATGCAGCACCAACGTATAGTACAGCAACACCGCCAGCTAATTTTGCTAAACGCTCTTGAAGTTTTTCTTTATCATAATCTGATGTAGTTGTTTCAATTTGCGCTTTAATTTGGTTTACGCGTGCTTTAATAGCTTCAGCATCACCATTTCCGTTAACAATTGTAGTATTGTCTTTATCAACTGTAACAGTTTCAGCAGTACCTAACATTGATAAATCGGCGTTTTCTAAAGTGAAACCTCTTTCTTCAGAAATAACAGTTCCGCCAGTTAAAATAGCTATATCTTCAAGCATAGCTTTACGTCTGTCTCCAAAACCAGGAGCTTTAACTGCTGCAATTTTTAAACCACCGCGTAATTTGTTTACAACTAAAGTAGCTAAAGCTTGTCCGTCTACATCTTCAGCAATGATTAATAACGGACGGCCAGATTGTGCTACGGGTTCTAAAATTGGTAAAATCTCTTGTAAGTTAGAAATCTTTTTGTCGAATAATAAAATGTACGGATTTTCTAAATCTGCAACCATTTTATCAGAATCTGTTACAAAGTAAGGAGATAAGTATCCTCTGTCAAACTGCATACCTTCAACAACATCAACATACGTGTCCATACCTTTTGCTTCTTCAACAGTAATAACACCTTCTTTTCCTACTTTTGAGAATGCTTGTGCAATTAACTCACCAATAGTGTCATCATTGTTTGCAGAAATAGCAGCTACTTGTTTTATTTTTTCAGAAGAATTACCAACTTCTTGTGCTTGTGCTTCAAGATCTTTAGTAATAGCATCAACAGCTTTATCTATGCCACGTTTTAAATCCATTGGGTTTGCACCAGAAGCTACGTTTTTTAAACCTTCTTTTACAATGGCTTGTGCTAATACGGTAGCAGTTGTAGTACCATCACCAGCTAAATCATTGGTTTTACTAGCAACTTCTTTTACCATTTGTGCGCCCATGTTTTCGTGAGCATCTTCTAACTCAACTTCTTTTGCTACCGATACACCATCTTTAGTAATGTGAGGTGCGCCAAAGCTTTTAGAAATTATTACGTTACGTCCTTTAGGACCTAATGTTACTTTTACAGCATTTGCTAATGCATCAACACCACGTTTTAATCCGTCGCGTGCATCTATATCAAATTTTATGTCTTTTGCCATGATTGAAAACTATTTTTATAATTCCTGTTTGTGCAGAAATTTTTTTAAAGTTAATATCGTTTTATTTTATAGGTTTTTTGTTTTTGCGGAAACTAACAAGCAATTATTTATACAATTGCAAGTATGTCACTTTCGCGCATAATTAGGTAATCTGTACCTTCTAATTTTAATTCTGTTCCGGCGTATTTACCATATAAAACGGTATCACCAACCTTAACAGTAATAGGTTCGTCTTTGGTGCCAGGTCCGGCAGCCACAACAGTTCCTTTCTGTGGTTTTTCTTTTGCATTATCAGGAATGATAATACCCGATGCTGTTTTAGTTTCAGCTGCAGCAGGTTCAATAACAACTCTGTCTGCTAAAGGTTTAATGTTTAAGCCCATTTTGTATATAGTTTTTATAAAATTAATATTGTTTAACGCCTTACCATTAAGCTAAAAATGTGCCAATGCCATTTAACTGACAAACTTTCAGATTAACTGTCTTTGAAATTATAAGGCATAAAAAAAGCCAGCTAATTTAGCTGGCTTTTAAATTTTTCTAATTGGTTTAGTTGGTTGCTGTAGAATCTGCCGCAGCACCATTATTTGTTGGTTCTGTAGCCTGTGTTGGTAATTCAATTTCATTTACCGCATCAGTGTCTAACGCTTTTGAGTCTGCAGACTCATTACCACCTTTTATAGCTATGTTTGATGCTAAAATTAACACCAATAAAAAGGTTGCTAAATACCAAGTACTTTTATCTAAAAAGTCTGTAGTTTTTTTTACGCCTCCTAATTGTTGAGTACCGCCACCACCAAAAGACGATGATAAACCACCTCCTTTAGGGTTTTGTACCATAATAACAACTATTAGTAAAAAAGCTACTACAACAATTAAACCTAAAAATATTGTAAAACTCATTATTCTTTATTGTTTTGTTTTTGTAATTGTTCTACTGCCTTAATTTGGTTTGCAAAGAAACTACTTTTTTCTGGATATTTCAAACTTAAAATTTTATAAGATTGAATTGCCTTTTTAAAGTTTTTTTGTTCCACATAAATTCGTGCCAAAGTTTCCGTCATTAACGCCTCGGGTTTTACCATTTGAGCTTTGGCTAAATTCCCTTTTTTACTAGGTGTTGCGCTGGGTGTTATTTTTGGGGTGTTGGTTATAAATTTATCTATAAGCTCAAACTTTTTAGCCTTTTCAGAATCAATTTTTTGTATGCTTTTTTGTGGTGCTTCTTCTTGTTTTTGGGCAGTTTTATTATTTATGTTTTTTCTTTCAATTGGTTTAAAACGTGTTAATTTTAACCATTCATTAAAAGAGTGTTTTTCATTTTTGTTAAATTGAAGCGGTTGGCCTAAGTTTAAAATTTCGGAAGGTGAGGGTGTTGTCTCTTTGTCATTTTTTGTGACATTTGAAATGCTTTCTGATGTGTCTAAACTAAAGTTTACGGCTTTTTTTTGAGGTTCTTTGGGTTGAAACAGTGCGGGGTCTAAAACATCTTTAGTATCATTAATGTGTTGTTTTAAAATTTCATCTTCAATAACCCTTCTGTTTACATTAATATTTTCAGAATCAACATCAATATTATTTAAATATACGCTGTTTCTTTTTATGATTTGTGATATTTCATTTTGCGAAAATGCTTCAGAAGTAATAAAATCAAAAAGTATACTACGGTCTGTAGTGTAAGCTGCTGTGGTTTTTAAGGCTTGGTTGTATTTTAAGCTGCTTTGGTTTTTTAAGCCTTTAAGGTAAATGGCGCGTGCTGCTTGAAAATACGGAAATTCATTAACAATATTTTGTAAAGCATCGGTTTGTTGGTGCGTTACTTGCTGCGGATTTTGCAATATGTTTGTTAATTGAGACGAATTCATTGATTTAGCCAAATTTACATATTATAAATAAATGTTGTTGTTTTTTGTATTTTAGGCTACCATCTGGCTAAAGTGGCATTAAAAATATCTTGTGTTAAGCGGTCTAGAATTTCTTCATGAGCTGTATCTTTTACAGAGCCTACTAATTGTGAGCTTGCAGGAAAATCATAAAAGAATGAGAAGCTTTGTTCTAAATCGTCTTCGCTATTATTAGTGTTAAAAAACCTAACCTTAACGGTAATAGTTAACCGGTTTTGTGCTGCTGTATTTTGTGCTGTTGATGTTGTAGGGGCAATGGTGTAATTGGTTATTTCGCCTTCGTAAATTAAATCAGCACCCGAGGGTTCTAGTCTGTAATTGGTTTGATTTTGTATTAAATCTTCTAACGCTAATTTAAAATCTCTATCTAAACCGGGTTCAAATAGTAGTGATGTGTTTTCAAACCTGTTAACCTGATACGTGTCTGCTTTTATTGATGTTGGTGGCGAAAACCCATATTGAACTTTGCAATTGGTAATTAATACTGCCAAGAAAACTAATAAAAATAAATATGTAGTGTGTTTCATTTTTTTTGAACTTGTTTATAGAAAGAACTAAAAATTACAAATCATATTGTTTAATTTTTCTATATAATGTGCGTTCGCTTATACCTAGTTCTGCCGCGGCTAATTTACGTTTTCCGTTATGACGTTCAAGTGATTTTTTAATTAATTCTAGTTCTTTATCTTGTAATGACAAGGTTTCTTCTTCCTCTATTTCTTCGGCAAAATGATATTTGTCTTGTGAATTATCAATAGTTTCAGAGTTGCTGGTATGCTCTGGTATTGATAATACCTCGGTTTCTTGTACAGGCTCTTCATAAAGCGCATCATCATCAGTGTTATTACCGTAAATTTTCTGAATTAAATGTTCGTTGTCTTTTTCAACATCTTTGGTATTACCATTTTTCATGAGTTCCATGGTGAGTTTTTTTAAATCGTTTAAATCACTCTTCATGTCCCATAAAACTTTATAAAGAATTTCGCGTTCGCTACTAAAATCGCTTTCAGATTTTGATGTTTTTATTACCGCGGGCAAATTGGTGTTAGCGCTTGGTAAATATGAGCGTAGGGTTTCGGCAGATATGTTTCTGTCTTGTTCTAAAACTGATAATTGTTCGGCAATGTTTCGTAACTGCCTAATATTACCGTTCCATCGGTATTTTACAAGTATATCAATAGCGCCATCGGTTAATTTAACGGTTGGCATTTTATATTTTAATGCAAAATCACTGGCAAATTTTCTGAATAATAAATGAATATCACTTTGTCTTTCACGAAGAGGCGGTAAGTGAATTTCAACAGTGCTTAGGCGGTAGTATAAATCTTCTCTAAACTTTTCTTTTTCAATGGCTTCAAACATATTTACGTTTGTAGCAGCCACAATACGAACATTGGTTTTTTGTACCTTACTAGAGCCTACTTTTATAAACTCGCCATTTTCTAAAACACGTAATAACCTAACTTGCGTGGTTAATGGAAGCTCGCCAACTTCATCTAAAAAAATAGTGCCGCCATCGGCTACTTCAAAGTATCCGCTACGGGTTTGGGTGGCACCTGTAAAAGCGCCTTTTTCATGGCCAAAAAGTTCACTATCAATAGTGCCTTCGGGTATGGCGCCACAGTTAACTGCAATGTATTTGTTGTGTTTTCGGTGCGATAATTGGTGTATTATTTTTGGTATACTTTCTTTACCAACCCCGCTTTCACCGGTTACCAATACCGAAATATCTGTAGGTGCTACTTGTATGGTTTTTTCAATAGCGCGGTTTAGTGCTGGCGTATTGCCAATAATACCAAAACGTTGTTTTATAGCTTGAACAGATTCCATTTAATTTATTAAGATTTAGATGAAAGAGAAGCATAACAAACGCTTTTTATTCACCTTTAGTCTGTATGTTTTTTTAATTGTTTTCAGAATAACCAACGGCTTCACCCATTAAGGTGGCGCTGGTGCAATTGGTAATTTTAACGTTTACAAAATCGCCTATTTTATAGTTTTCTTTAGGAAAAACTACCATGGTGTTTTGGCTGTTTCTTCCAGACCAATGAGCATCTGATCGTTTTGAAGTTTTTTCAATTAAAACCTCTTCAATTTTACCAACATGCTCTTGGGTACGCATTAAACCATGTTTTTGTTGCAGTGCTATAATTTCGTTTAAACGTCGTTTTTTTACATCTAAAGGAATATCGTCTTCCATTTTACGTTCAGCCAATGTGCCTGGTCTTTCAGAGTAGGCAAACATAAAACCAAAATCATATTTTACGTATTCCATAAGGCTTAATGTATCTTGATGATCTTGTTCGGTTTCGGTAGGGAAACCAGCAATCATATCTTGACTAATAGCACAATCTGGTATAATGCGTTTTATATTATCAATGAGTTCAAAATACGCTTCGCGGGTATGTTGGCGGTTCATTTCTTTTAAAATGCGGTTACTGCCACTTTGCACAGGTAAGTGTATATATTTACAAATGTTTTTGTATTTACCCATGGTTTCAATAACATCTAAGGTCATGTCTTGTGGGTTAGATGTAGAAAACCTAAAACGCATTTTTGGCTGCGCTTGGGCACATAATTCTAATAATTTAGAAAAATTGGTTGCTGTAGCTTTTTGTAAATCAGAAGCTTTATCAAAATCTTTTTTAAGGCCGCCGCCATACCAAAGATAGCTATCTACATTTTGGCCTAAAAGCGTTACTTCTTTATAGCCTTTGTTCCATAAATCATTAACTTCTTCTAAAATACTTTGTGGGTCTCTACTACGCTCACGCCCACGTGTAAAAGGTACAACGCAAAAGGTACACATGTTGTCGCAACCGCGGGTAATAGAAACAAAAGCAGTTACACCATTGCTGTTTAAGCGTACTGGGGCAATATCACCATAGGTTTCTTCTTTTGAAAGAATTACATTAATAGCATCTCTACCTTCATCAACTTCAGCTAAAAGATTTGGTAAATCTTTGTAAGCATCGGGGCCAACTACAAGGTCTACAATTTTTTCTTCTTCAAGAAATTTGCTTTTAAGGCGTTCTGCCATACAGCCTAAAACCCCAACTTTCATGTTTGGGTTGCTTTCTTGTTTTACAGCGTTGTATTTTTCTAGGCGTTTGCGTACGGTTTGTTCAGCCTTATCCCTAATAGAGCAGGTGTTAACTAAAACTAAATCGGCTTCTTCTAAAATTTGTGTGGTGTTGTAGCCTTGTTCGTTTAATATTGAAGCTACAATTTCACTATCAGAAAAATTCATTTGGCAACCATAACTTTCAATAAAAAGTTTGCGTTTATTGCCTTCCTTTTGTGCTAAAACTAAAGATTCGCCTTGTTTTTTTTCGTCTATAATCTTTTCCATAATATAATTCAACCAAATTACGGTCAATATTTATGCCTCTATTAATTTAGGCAGTTGCAAAGATACAATTAATTTGGGTTTTGTGACAAAGTGTCATATGCTATTTTTAGTTAAAATTTATAAGCTTTTTAAATGCGTAAAAACGCAACCATTTGGTGTTTAGTTCATCTTTTAAAAAAAAAGCATAAATGTTTAAAATTATGAAGCAACTTTTATTTTTAGTGGTGTTAATGGTGGGTTTTTTTAATACACAATGTAAAGAAGACGATAGTATTGAAAGTAATACATGTGATTTTACAATACTAGTTGATGAAGAGGCATACACTAAAGGTAATTTTGAAGGTTTAAATATTTTAGATGCTAGTATTGAAGCAGATTGTTTGCAGGTTACATTTGGAGCATCGGGTTGTAGTGGTACAAGTTGGGAGTTTCAGTTAATAGATTCTGGTACGGTTGCAGAGTCATTACCCGAACAACGTTATATGAAATTAAATTTTAAAAATAACGAAGCTTGTTTGGCATATTTTGAGCGTACGGTATCATTTAATTTACTACCAATAAGAGTGAAAGGTAGCCATAAAATACAACTACATTTGGAAGGGGTAAACGCACCCTTAACTTACAATTATTAACACTTTTTTTATGGGTTTTTGTTTGTAATTGAAAAAAATATACCTTTATTCGGTATTAAATAACTAACCCAAACATAATGAATACCTTATCAAATTTATTAGAGAAAATTCAAAATGCCAAAACTTTAGATTTCGGAACCATATTTGGCGAAGCCATAGAACTTTTTAAAAAAACATGGTTGCACGGTTTTTTACTGCAGCTTTTTACCATATTAATAATGCTGCCGCTTATAATTATATTTTATGTGCCTTTTTTAGGTTTAATTCTTGCTCAACAAGAAGGTGGTTATGGAAATGACCAAGCTATAGGTAACTTTTTTGCAGGCATGTCATTGTTATATATACTTGTAGTATTTGTTGGTGTGTTTGTTTTGGGGGCCGTATCTGTGGCGCTTAATGCTGGTTTTTACAGAATTATTAAGAAGTTTGATTATAATGAGCAGGTAACAACCTCTGATTTTTTTCATTTTGTAAAAGTGAAATATTTAACCAAGTTCTTTATGTTAATGTTAATTTCAATGCTAATAGCAATACCATCTGCGTTATTATGTTACATACCTTTATTATATGTAATTGTACCTATAAGCTTTTTTGCAATAGTAATGGCTTTTAATCCAGACTTATCAGTAGGAGAAGTAGTTAAAGTAAGCTTTAAACTAGGAACAAAAAAATGGGGAATTACCCTAGGTTTATTAATAGTTGCTAGTTTATTATCGCAAATAGTAGGTATGCTTTTATGTGGTATAGGTGTACTTTTTACAGGAGCATTTCCGTATCACACAACATATTTAGTGTATAAAAATGTTATTGGTTTTAAAGATAATGATGATATTAATCAAATAGGATTAATAGAAGAATAAACACTTCAAAAGCCCATATTTCCTCATTGAAATATGGGCTTTTTTTTAAAAATATTACAGGGTTAATCCATAAAATGGGGCACATAAACTTTTTTTCATATACATTTGTAGCTTCAAAAACGGAAGTATGGCGAAGAATTTAGTGATTGTAGAGTCACCTGCAAAAGCAAAAACTATAGAGAAATTTTTAGGAAAAGAATTCAAAGTAGAATCTAGCTTTGGGCATATATCAGATCTTCCTTCAAAAGAACTTGGGGTTGATGTAGAAGGTGATTTTAAACCAAAATACGAAGTATCAAAAGATAAAAAAGCAGTAGTAAAAAAACTTAAAGAACTTGCAAAAAAAGCAGAAACTGTTTGGTTAGCAAGTGATGAAGACCGCGAAGGAGAAGCTATTGCATGGCATTTGGCCGAGGCTTTAAAACTTGATAAGGACAAAACAAAACGTATTGTTTTTCATGAAATTACCAAGGCAGCCATAAAAAAGGCTATTGAAAATCCGCGAGGTATTGATTATGATTTAGTTGATGCACAACAAGCACGCCGCGTTTTAGATAGAATTGTGGGGTATGAGTTGTCTCCAGTTTTATGGCGAAAAGTAAAAGGAGGTTTGTCGGCAGGTAGAGTACAGTCGGTTTCAGTACGTTTAATTGTTGAGAAAGAACGCGAAATTCAAGATTTTACACCTGAAGCATCTTACAGAATTGATGCCGAATTTTCTAATGAAGACGGGCAATCTTTCAAAGCTAAACTCCCAAAAAACCTTACAAACAAAAAAGAAGCTCAAGCGTTTTTACAAAAAAATGCTTCTGCCAATTTTAAGGTAGCCGATTTACAAAAAAAACCGGCAAAAAAATCGCCTGCAGCACCATTTACAACATCAACATTACAGCAAGAAGCATCACGTAAATTGTATTTTTCAGTAAGTAAAACCATGACTATGGCGCAACGCTTATATGAAGCAGGTTTAATTACCTACATGAGAACCGATAGTACTAATTTATCTGATGAGGCACGCCAAGGTGCGCAAGCCGAAATAGAAAAAGCTTACGGAAACAATTACAGTAAACCACGTAATTATACAGGAAAAACCAAAGGCGCTCAAGAAGCACATGAGGCTATTAGGCCTACAGATTTTTCAAGGCATACTGTAAATATAGATAGAGATCAAGCGCGTTTATATGAGTTAATTTGGAAACGCGCCATTGCATCACAAATGAGTGAAGCAGAATTAGAGCGTACCAATGTTAAAATTGAAGCCTCTACACATAATGAAACTTTTACAGCTAACGGAGAGGTTATCACGTTTGATGGGTTTTTAAAAGTATATTTAGAAGGTACAGATGATGAAGATGTTGAGCAAGAAGGTATGCTGCCAGCAATGAAAACAGGTGAAACGCTTCTAAATAATTACATTACAGCAACAGAGCGTTATACGCGTCCGCCAGCACGATATACCGAGGCTTCATTAGTAAAAAAGTTAGAAGAGTTAGGTATTGGGCGTCCATCAACTTATGCACCAACAATTTCAACTATTCAAAATAGAAATTATGTTGAAAAAGGAACGGTTGATGGTGTAGAGCGCAATTACTCGCAACTTACTTTACAAGGCGGTACAGTTACAGATAAAACTTTAACCGAAAAAGTAGGCTCAGATAAAGGAAAACTTGTTCCAACAGATATTGGTATGATTGTAACAGATTTTTTGGTGAATCATTTCAACCAAATATTAGATTATAATTTCACCGCTAAAGTTGAAGAAGATTTTGATGATATTGCTGAAGGAAAAGAAGATTGGCAAAAAATGATGAAATCATTTTGGAAAGATTTCCATCCTAAAGTTGAAGATGTAAAAGAAAATGCTGATAGAGAATCTGGTGAGCGTATTTTAGGAACAGATCCTAAAACAGGCAGGCAAGTAAGTGTGCGTTTGGGTAAATTTGGGCCAATGGTACAAATAGGAACTGTTGATGAAGAAGAAAAACCACAATTTGCTAGTCTTAGCCCAGACCAACAATTAACAACCATAACCTATGAAGAGGCTATGGATTTGTTTCAATTGCCTAAAACTTTAGGAGAATACGAAGGCGAAGAAGTACAGGTTAATAACGGCCGTTTTGGTCCTTATGTTAAGTTTGGCAAAGCATACGTGTCATTGCCAAAAGGCACCGATCCTTTAAGTGTAGATTTAGATGATGCTATTGTTTTAATAAAAGAAAAACAAAAAGCCGATGCACCAATATACGTTTATAAAGATTTACCTGTGCAAAAAGGAAAAGGACGTTTCGGGCCATTTATTAAATGGAACAACATGTTTATTAATGTGAATAAAAAATACGACTGGGATAACCTATCGGAAGAAGATATTGTAGAGCTTATTGAAACCAAAATTCAAAAAGAAATTGATAAAGTTGTACATAATTGGGAAGACGAAGGTATTCGTGTTGAAAAAGCACGTTGGGGAAGACACAATGTAATACAAGGCAAAGTAAAAGTTGAATTAGCTAAAACGGTTGATGTTACCAAAATGACACTAGATGAAGCTAAAGCAATTATTGAAGCCAATGCACCAAAGAAAAAAACAACCAGAAAAAAAACTACAACAAAAAAGAAATAACATAAATGAATTTTAACTTTCTTTCTCCGGTATCAGATTTAGTGTTGGCTCACAATGAGTTGTTATCTGCTCAAGCATTAGGAAGAAAACTTAAAATACATTCAGAAAAAAATGGTATTCCAAATCTAGATGATGTAAACATTGCTATAATTGGCGTTTTAGAAAACAGAAACGATGTTAATTATATAGGAGAAACATTTGGTTTAGATGAAATTAGAAAAGCTTTTTATAGCCTTTTTCCAGGTACTTGGAATACCACCATGGCCGATTTAGGCGATATTCACAAAGGTGAAACTGTTGAAGACACCTATTTTGCTGTAAAAACAGCTATAAACTTACTTGTTAAAAAAAATATTATACCCATAATTTTAGGAGGCTCGCAAGATTTAACATACGCAAATTACAGAGCTTATGATAATTTAATCCCCATGGTAAATGTGGTTAATGTAGATAGTAAGTTTGATTTAGGTGATTCTTCAAAACCCATAAAAAATAACAGTTTTGTGGGTAAAATAATTCTTAACCAACCATACAATTTATTTAACTACGCAACTGTAGGCTATCAAACTTACTTCAATTCTCAAGAAGAAATAGATTTGATGAATCAACTGTATTTTGAGTCGTACAGGTTAGGTGAGGTGTCTCACAATATTTCTTTAGTAGAACCCGTTTTAAGAGATGCTAATATTGTGAGTGTAGATTTAACTTCGGTAAAAAGTTCAGAAGTAAGTTTAAAACAAAAATTCTCTCCTAACGGATTAAATGGTAAAGAAATTTGCGCCATTGCACGGTATGCAGGTATAAGTAACAAAGTATCGTCATTTGGTATTTATGAGTATAAACCTTCAAAAGATGATGAAATTACAGCTATGTTGGTTGCTCAAATGCTATGGTATTTTGTAGAAGGTGTAAACTACAGAGTAAAAGATGATGATTTTACTAATGATAATAACTATCAGAAATTCATAGCGTTAGTTGATGATGATGAGCTTATTTTTTACAAGAGCACCAAAACAGGAAGATGGTGGATTGAAATACCATTTATAACCGAAGTAAATAATAAATTAAAGAGACATACGTTATTACCTTGCACCCACGAAGATTACCTTGATGCATGTAATAATAAAGTGCCAGAGCGCTGGTATAAAGCCTTTAGGAAAAATTGCGTGTAAAATAGCTGTTAGGGTTGAAAAGGTAATTTCATCGGTGAAATGCCAAATTTTTACGATGAAACGTAATTTTTTTTTAAAAAAAGTTGGTTATTTAAAAATATATAGATATGTTTACGCCACAAATTAAGAAGCTGAATTAATTAACCTCGAGTTTACTATAGATATGAAGAAGTTTATTTTATTAACCGCAGTAATAACAATACTAGCTAGTTGTGGCTCTAAAGATAGAGGAGAACTAGTGGGTGTTAAAGGTAAAAAATGGCACCCAGAAAAACCTTACGGAATGGAGCTTATTCCTGGAGGCGCTTATATTATGGGTAAAGCTGATGATGATTTAGCTGGTATTAATGACGCGCCAGCAAAAACAGTAACAGTAAGAGCATTTTATATGGATGCTACTGAAATTACAAATAGTGAGTACCGTCAATTTGTTCATTGGGTTAGAGACTCTATTGTTAGAATGCGCTTAGCAGTTTTAGCTGATGAGGTTGGATTAACTCAAGAAGATGAAGGTACAATAGGTGAATTTGCATTTAAAGACGCAGACACTTCAAACATGACTGTTTACGAAAAGTATATGTTTGAAAACTACACAGGTTTAGGGCCTACTGGTTACGAAGGCCGAAAAATAAACAAAGACATTGATTTAATTTTTGATACATCAGAGTATATCGATGAGTATTATGCCGAAGTAATGGATACTATGTATTTACCATTAGAAGAATCATACAATGGGCAACGTACTTGGGATGTGAAAAAATTTAAGTTCCAGTATAATTACATGGACATTAAAGAAGCTGCCAAAAACAGAGGTATAGCTCGTAAAGATGTTATTAAAAAAGAAGAAGTAGAAATTTATCCTGATACCACAGTATGGATTAGAGATTTTGCTTACTCATACAATGAACCAATGCACAATGATTACTTTTGGCATGATGCTTACGGAGATTACCCTGTAGTAGGTGTTACCTGGAAACAAGCAAAAGCATTTTGTGAGTGGCGTACTATAAATAAAAACACATATCAAAAATCTAAAAAAGGCGCAGCTTTAGTTAACAGATTTAGATTACCATCTGAAGCAGAATGGGAATATGCCGCAAGAGGTGGCCTACAAGCAGCAACATACCCTTGGGGAGGCCCATACACAAAAAGTGATAGAGGTTGTTTTATGGCTAACTTTAAACCAGTAAGGGGTGATTATGCCGCAGACCAAGCTTTATATACTGTTGAAGCAAAGTCATATGAGCCAAATGATTATAATTTATATAACATGGCTGGTAACGTCTCAGAATGGGTAAATGCATCTTATGATCCTAACTCATATGAGTACACATCAACTATTAACCCTAACGTTAATGACGAGGATAATACCAGAAAAGTAATAAGAGGTGGCTCTTGGAAAGATGTAGCATACTTTTTACAAGTAAGCTCAAGAGACTATGAGTATGCAGATTCTGCAAGAAGTTATATAGGCTTTAGAACCGTGCAAGATTACATGGGAACCAAAGTAACTAGTAACGGAAGCAACTAACAACGTAACAAATCAAATTTAAATACTATTAATTAACCTACTTAAGTACTAGCGTACTTAAATTTTAAAAACCGAAAATTATGGCACAGTCAAAAGCAAGTAAAAGATTCATGAACATGGCTTATGGATTAGGAGCAGCAATTGTAATTGTTGGAGCATTATTCAAAATTATTCACTTTGAAATTGGTCCGTTAACAGGTAATGTAATGTTAACAATTGGTCTTGTAACCGAGGCTATTATATTTGCTATTTCAGCATTTGAACCAGTTGAAAACGAATTAGATTGGTCTTTAGTATACCCAGAATTAGCTGGTGGTGCTAAAAAAGAAAGAGCAACTTCAGATGAAAACCCTCAAGGATTATTATCTCAAAAGTTAGATAACTTATTAAAAGAAGCTAAAATTGATGGAGAATTAATTTCAAGCTTAGGTGAAAGCATTAAGAATTTTGAAGGTGCTGCAAAAAACATGTCATCTACTGTAGATTCTATTGAGGCTACTAAAAAGTACGGTGAAGAGCTATCATTAGCTGCAGCTCAAATGGAATCATTAAACAGCTTATACAAAGTACAGTTAGAAAGCATTAACAAACAAACGTCAATTAACGAAGAGTCTGTTGAAAACGCAGCAAAATTAAAAGAGCAAATGCAATCATTAGCATCTAACCTTTCTTCATTAAATGGTGTATATGGTGGTATGTTATCTGCAATGAATAAATAATTAGGTAATACCTAAAGTATTAACCCAAAACCTAATTTAAAATGGCAGGAAATAATTTATCACCAAGACAGAAGATGATTAATCTGATGTATTTAATCTTCATTGCAATGTTAGCATTAAATATGTCTAAAGAAGTGCTTTCAGCCTTCGGATTAATGAACGAAAAGCTTACACAGTCTAACAAAGCAGCTTCAGAACGTAATGAATCGTTTGTAGCAAGTTTAGACCAAAAAGCTGCAGATCAACCTGAAAAATATGAACCTTTAAAAGCTAAAGCTCATCAAATAGACGTTTTAGCTACAAACTTCAACAATTATCTTGAAGATTTAAAAGGTAAAATGGTTGCAAAAATTGATGATCCTACGGATTATGAAATTATGGATAAAGGAGATTATTTAGACCAAAATTTCTTTAAAGGCGATGTTATTAAGCCTGAAGGAAAAGAGTTTTTAAATCAAATTGCTACATTTAGAGATGGCGTTTCTGAAATTTTAAAAGATGAAAAAGGAATGCAAGATATTGTTAAAGATGTACAGAAAAACTTTAGCACAGACCAAGTAATTAATAGAGATAACAGACCTGTTGATTGGTTAGATTATCATTACAAAGGTTTCCCTTTAGTGGCATCATTAACCAAAATGACGCAGTTGCAAGCTGATATTAAAACTACAGAGTCTCAAGTGTTATCGGCTATGTTACAAGGAACACTTTCTAGTGAGGTGTCTATGACAAACTATACAACTTTAATGGAAACTTCAAAATCTGCTTATTTCAATGGCGAGCAGTTTGATGGGCAAATTGTTTTAGGTAGAAAAGATGCTTCAACAAAACCATCAAGAGTTGAATTAACATTAGATGGAAGAAAGCTTACTGAAAATCAATATTCAATTGAAGACGGTAAAGTAAAATTAAAAATAGGTACAGGTGGTGTTGGTGAACACAAAATTGAAGGAAAATTAATTTTTGCTCAAGATGGCGAAGAAATTGAAGTTCCTGTAAGTTCATCATTTGCAACTGTATCAAAACCAAATTCTGCAACTATTTCAGCAGATAAAATGAATGTAGTTTACCGTGGTGTTAAAAACCCTATGACTATTTCATTTGCTGGTGTGCCAGATAATAAAGTATCTGCAAGTGCTCAAGGTTTATCAAGATCAGGCGGAAGCAAATACATAATGGATGCTACATCAGTAAAAGGTAGAGAAGTAACAATTAATGTAACAGGTACATTACCTGATGGTGGTAAAGTTTCAGACAGAGCTACTTTCAGAATTAAAGATTTACCAAAACCAACAGGTACAGTTAGAGGAGAAGATGGTGCTTTAAAAATGCAAAGAAACTCTTTAGAAATTTCTACTGTTGGTGCTAAGTTTGATGATTTTGATTTTGAATTACCATTACGTGTAACAGGATTTAAATTTAAAGTACCAGGGCAGCCTACAATAACTGTAAACGGTAATAAGTTAGATAGTAGAGCAAAAGCAGCTTTACGTAAAGCAAAAAGAGGTTCGGGCGTTCAAATATTTGATATTGAAGCTAAAGCTAGCGGTGTTAGCGTAAGGCTTAAAAAAGTATCGCCAGTATTTATTGAGCTTACTAACTAGTACCATAGGTAATACCTAATAAATAAAAAGAAAAGACAATGAATTTAAGAAGTTTTTTATTAACCGTAGCAACTGTTTGTACAGCAACTACCATGTTTGCTCAAGCAAATATTTTAAATGCTAAAAGTCCTGAAGATATTGGGGTACGAACAGATGAACAAAAAGTAGTAGATAATGACAAGCCCTTAGAATACGGTTATGTTGATGATAGAGATATCTTATTTGCTAAAATGACGTGGGAACGCGTAGTGCTTAATGAGCGCTCTAACTTTCCGTTGTACTACCCAATTGATACTAATAACATTGGTAAAGACAGACGTAGTTTATATGATGTTTTAATGAAAAACATTAAAAACGGTAAAATAGAAAACATCTACGATGATTCATACTTTTCAACAAAACGTACTTTAAAAGATATTGAAGCCGCATTAACTAAAGTTGATACCACTGAACTTGGTATTGAGCAGTTAAATGCAGGTGAAACTTTATCTGCAGAGTACATTGATAGAAGAGAAATTACTGCTGCTGATATTGTTGAATACCGTATTAAAGGTTTATGGTATTTTGATAAAAGACAATCTGAAATGAAATACAGGTTGTTGGCAATAGCGCCGGTAGCACCCGATGTTAATTTTATAGACTCTGATAACCCAGATTTAGTGCCATTATTTTGGATATTTTTTCCAGATGCCAGACAGGTGTTACATGAGGCTAAAGCGTTTAACAATGAAAACAGTTCGCAACCATTCTCTTTTGATCATGTGCTAAACTCCAGACGTTTTCATGGATACATTTACAAAGAAGAAAATGTTTATGGAGACAGAAAAATTACAGAGTACGTATCAGACAACGCACTTATGCAGTTGCTAGAATCTGAAAGAATTAAAGATAAGATTAGAGATTTTGAATTAGATATGTGGACATATTAATTTGAAATACCAAAAAATCAAAAAATAGTAAAGCGCTCACTAATTCAAGTGAGCGCTTTTTTTGTATTTCATAAAAAAGAAAAACATCCATTTTATATCTTCGCAGTATGCAAGTAGATTATATTATTGTAGGTACCGGTTTAGCAGGTATTAGTTTTTGTGAGCAATTAAAGGCTAATAACAAAAGTTTTATTGTTTTTGATGATGGTTCGCAGCAATCATCAATGGTAGCAGGAGGTTTATATAATCCGGTGGTGTTAAAACGCTTTACAGCCGTTTGGAAAAGTACTGAGCAGTTAAATATGGCCTTACCAATGTATAAAACCATTGAAAGCAGGCTTAATATTACAATAGATTATAAAATACCAGTTTTTAGAAAATTTGCATCAACCGAAGAGCAAAATAATTGGTTTGCAGCATCAGATAATGCTATGCTTGCAAATTTTCTTTCTGAAGAAATAATAAAAAATACAAATACGGCTATTAATGCGCCTTTTGGCTTTGGTAAGGTTTTAAATACTGGTAGAATTGATGTTAAAACCTTAATTGAAGCCTATAAAAAAGACTTGAAAAATAATAATCAATTACAAGAAAAAGGTTTTGATTATGATGTGCTACAAGTAACAACTTCAAATGTAATTTATAATAAAATAGAAGCTAAACACATTGTGTTTGCTGAGGGTTACGGGTTAACTAAAAACCACTATTTTAATAACTTGCCTTTAGTGCCGGCAAAGGGGGAGTTACTTATAATACATGCCCCAGATTTAAAAATAGATTTTGTACTAAAATCGGCCGCTTTTTTAATTCCACTTGGTAATGATAATTATATTGTTGGAGCTACTTATGAGTGGAAAGATTTAAGTAATAAAACTACAAATAAAGCTAAAGTAACATTGTTAGAAAAGCTTAAAAATTTACTTAACTGCAATTTTACAGTTGTTAATCAGGTAGCGGGCATACGGCCAACAGTAAAAGACCGGAGACCTTTAGTAGGCCAACATGAAAACTATAAAAACTTATATGTTTTAAATGGTTTGGGCACACGCGGTGTAATGATTGGGCCATATGTTGCCCAAAAGCTTTACAATTTTATTGAAAACGGAGTGCCTTTAGATCCTGAAATTGATATAACAAGGTTTAAAGTATAACGCCGTTGCGTTAAGGATGGAAGCGGCATCCTTTTTAAAACGTGTTGTGTAGTGTGTTATTTAAAATACTAAATTCTAGTAATTATAATAGTATTAAACAAAGTGTGGGTGCGTTTTAAAAAGATATAGCGTATAGCCTGACCCTTTAGGGTAACGCCCAAATTATTTTTTAACTAAATCTTTATCATAACTCATAAAAAAGTTAATCCAAATATTTCTAGATAAACGCATAATTACAGGCATAAAAACAACCAATGTGCCAACAATAGAAATAAAAGTAACTTTTAAATTAGCGTTAAAAATTAAGTTACTAATTACAAAAGCAGCAACGGCAAAAGCAACACCAACAGCATAACTAACATACATTGCGCCGTAAAAAAACGAAGGTTCAATGCGGTATTTTGTATTACAGTGAGAGCAACGTTCGTTAATTTTTAAAGTTTCAGTAAGGTTGTAGGCATTTTTGTTAGTGTACATAGATTCTTGGTGGCATTTTGGGCAACTACCAGTAAAAATGCTATATAATTTGGTTCCTTTTGTAAACATTTATTTTAGTGTATTTTTGTACGCGTTTTACTTTACAAAAATAAATCTAATAGTTTTAATAACTGTAACAAAAGTCACATATCTATGCTTAATATACATAATCTTTCAATTTCCTTTCAAGGCGAATATCTTTTTGAAGATATTACATTTAAGCTAAGTGGTGGCGATAGTGTGGGGCTTATTGGTAAAAATGGTGCGGGAAAATCTACCATGCTAAAAATTTTATCAAAAGATTTAGAGCCCGATTCAGGCCAAATAGCTACAGATAAAGCTTTAAAAATTGGTTTTTTAAAACAAGATATAGATTTTGTTTTTGGTAGAACTGTTTTAGAAGAAGCCTATGAAGCCTTTACAGAAATTAAAAGTTTAGAGGCTAAAATGGAAGCTGTTAACACGCAGTTAGCCGAACGTACCGATTATGAAAGTGAAGCTTATAATCAGTTAATGATAGATATCAACGATTTACAACACCATTACGAAATTTTAGGCGGTTATAATTACCAAGGCGATACCGAGAAAATATTACAAGGTTTAGGTTTTAAGCGCGAAGATTTTAATAAACTAACCGATACCTTTTCAGGTGGGTGGCGTATGCGTATAGAGTTGGCAAAGCTACTGTTACAAAACAATGATATTTTACTTTTAGATGAGCCAACAAACCATTTAGATATTGAATCTATCATTTGGTTAGAAGGCTTTTTAAAAAGCTACACTGGCGCCGTTGTAATAGTATCGCATGATAAAATGTTTTTAGATAATGTTACCAACCGTACCATTGAAATTTCACTAGGTAGAATTTACGATTATCCTAAACCGTATTCAAAATATTTAGTTTTAAGAAAAGAGCTGAGAGAACAACAATTAGCATCACAAAAAAATCAGCAAAAACAAATAGAACAAACTGAAAAATTAATTGAAAAGTTTAGAGCCAAAGCATCAAAAGCAACCATGGCACAATCTTTAATTAAAAAGCTTGATAAAATTGATAGAATTGAAGTTGATGAAGATGATAATAGTGTAATGACGCTAAACTTTCCCGTATCTATAACCCCAGGAAAAGTTGTTGTTGAAGCCGAAAAAGTATCAAAAAACTATGGAGACAACCAAGTTTTAAGTGAAGTTAGTTTGCTTATTGAACGTGATAGTAAAACGGCTTTTGTGGGTCAAAATGGTCAAGGTAAATCTACTTTAGCCAAAATTATTGTAGGCGATTTAAAATATAACGGCCACTTAAAACTAGGGCACAATGTGCAAATTGGGTATTTTGCCCAAAATCAAGCAGAATATTTAGATGGTAACAAAACCGTTTTAAACACCATGATTGATGCTGCTAATGAAACTAATAGAAGCAAAGTACGTGATATTTTAGGCTCGTTTTTATTTAGAGGAGATGAGGTTGAAAAATATGTGCGTGTGCTTTCAGGTGGTGAGCGTAACCGCTTAGCGTTGGCTAAATTAATGCTTCAGCCATTTAATGTATTGGTAATGGATGAGCCTACAAATCACCTAGATATAAAATCTAAAAACGTATTAAAAGATGCCTTAACAAAATTTGAAGGCACTTTAATTTTAGTATCGCATGATCGTGATTTTCTTCAAGGCTTAACCAATAAAGTTTATGAGTTTAAAGATCAAAAACTAAAAGAATATTTAGGCGATATTGATTATTATTTAGAGCAACGTAGAGTTGATAATTTAAGAGAAGTTGAAAAACGCACTGTTGTAAAAGAAACTCCAAAAGTAAAAAAACAACAAACCTACGAAGAACAAAAAAAACTCAAATCTTTAAACAACAAGCTTAGTAATATTGAGGCCAAAATAAGCGATTTAGAACGTGCCATTAAAGCTATTGATGCAGATTTAGAGGTTAATTATGAGCAGGTAACATCACAACCCAATTTTTTTGATAACTACCAAAAAAAGAAAAAAGATTTGCAACAATTCATGGATAAATGGGAATTATTGCAAGAAGAAATAGAAATGCTAGAAAATTAAGGAGCCCATTCTTTATTTTATGTTTTTTTTAACTTTAATCACTTAGGGGTTTAGGTAATTTTGCGCGTATACACCATCAAAATTGTACTAAATGCGTAAAATTATACTGTCCGTTATTGGCGTTTTACTAATAGCAGTTTCTTTTTTTATTGCCAAAAGTTTAATTGAAAGCAAAAACAAACCTAAGCCAGTAAAAGGTAAAGTTGTAAAAACGGTTTTTGTTGATACCGTTAAAAATACCACCATTCCTATAGTTGTTACAGCAAGTGGCAATACTGTAGCAAAACGTAGGGTAGAACTCTATGCCGAAGTACAAGGTGTTTTTAAACAAACAGGAAAACTTTTTAAACCAGGACAAATTTATAAAAAGGGGCAACCTTTAATAAGAATTGATGCAGCAGAGTATTACGCAAGTGTACAATCGGCTAAAAGTAATTTGTATAATGATATTGCTGCAATTATGCCAGATTTAAGGTTAGATTTTCCTGAGGTTTATAGCAAATGGCAACAATATCTTTCAGGGTTTAATATTGAAAAAGCAACACCAAAATTACCTGAAATGACTTCTGAAAAAGAAAACTTTTTCATTACAGGTAGAGGTATAGTGTCTAGCTATTACAATGTTAAAAACTTAGAACAACGTTTAGCAAAATATGCAATAAATGCACCATTTACAGGTGTGCTTACAGAGGCTTTAGTAACCGAAGGTACTTTAGTAAGAAATGGGCAAAAACTAGGTGAATTTATTGATACTTCAGAATATGAAATTGAAGTAGCCATAAGCAAAACCTATGCAACGTTTTTAAAAACAGGCAAAAAGGTAGTATTAAAAACATTAGATGGTAACACAACATACAACGGTACGGTAGTAAGGGTTAATGGTAGTGTAGATTTAACCACACAAACCGTTACAGCTTTTATTGAAGTTAACCACCCAGATTTAAAAGAAGGCGTTTATTTAGAGGCAGAATTAGATGCTAAAGATGAAGAAAATGCTATTGAAATTAACAGATCGTTATTAACAGATGATAACACCATTTTTATTTTAAAAGATAGTGTTTTAGATGTTGTACCCGTAAAACCAGTGTATTTTACAGATACTAAAGTAGTTTTAAAAGGTGTTAAAGATGGTGTTGTTTACGTAAGTCAACCTGTGCCAGGAGCCTATAAAGGTATGCTGGCAAAACCAGCTATAACAAAACTAGCAACAACACAAGAATAATGAAAAAGATAATTGAATATTTTATACGCTATCACGTTGCTGTTAATGTGGTAATTTTAGCCTTTTTTGTGTTTGGTATTATTGGTATGCTATCGTTAAAATCGTCTTTTTTTCCGTTAGTAGAATCAAAAATAATTACAGTAGCCATTACCTATCCTGGTGCATCACCACAAGAAATAGAAGAAGGTATTGTGCTTCAAATAGAAGATAATTTAAAAGGCCTAAAAGGTATTGATAGAGTTACATCGGTTTCACGAGAAAACAGCGGAAGTATAACTGTTGAAATTGAAAAAGGTGAAAACTTAGATTTTATGCTTTTAGAGGTTAAAAATGCGGTTGATAGAGTGCCTTCTTTTCCAACGGGTATGGAGCCCTTGGTGGTTTCAAAACAAGAAGCAGTAAGAGAAACCATATCATTTGCAGTAAGTGGTAAAGACATTCCGTTAGTAACTCTTAAACAAATTGCACGCCAAATAGAAACCGATTTGCGCGCTATTGATGGGATCTCGCAAATTGAAATTTCTGGTTTCCCAGATGAGGAAATTGAAATTGCAGTAAATGAAACCAGCCTATTAGCTTATAATTTAACGTTTAATGAAGTAGCACAAGCCGTTAGTAATGCTAATATTTTAGTAACAGGTGGTAACGTAAAAACAGTTACAGAAGAATATTTAATAAGGGCCAATAACAGAGAATATTACGGTAGCGAGCTTTCAAATATTGTTGTAAGAGCCAGTAATGATGGTAAAATAATAAGGCTAAAAGATGTTGCCGAAATTCGTGATGTGTTTTCTGAAACCCCAAAAGCTACCTACTTTAATAAAGAATTAGCAGTAAATGTTTCAGTTACTAGTACTAATAATGAAGATTTAATTTCATCGGCAGATAAGGTTAAAGAATACATTGAAGAATACAACCAAAAATACACCAATTTAAAGTTAGATGTAGTAAGAGATTTATCAATAACCTTAAACCAACGTACTCAGTTATTAGCTGAAAATGCCATTGTAGGTATGATTTTGGTTTTAGTATTTCTATCTATATTTTTAAATACACGTTTAGCGCTTTGGGTTGCTTTTGGTTTGCCAATTTCGTTTTTAGGTATGTTTATTTTTGCAGGCCAGTTTGATGTAACAATAAATGTATTGTCTTTATTTGGGATGATTATTGTAATTGGTATTTTAGTTGATGACGGTATTGTAATTGCCGAAAACATTTATCAACATTACGAAAAAGGTAAAAAACCAATTCAAGCAGCTATTGATGGTACTTTAGAAGTTATTCCGCCAGTAGTATCGGCTATTATTACAACACTTTTAGCGTTTTCATTGTTCTTCTTTTTAGATAGTAGAATTGGCGAATTTTTTGGCGAAGTATCGGTAATTGTAATATTAACGTTGGCAGTTTCATTAATAGAGGCTTTAATAATTTTACCAGCACATTTAGCACATTCAAAAGCACTAAGAGTTAAAAAAGAAACACTTCATAATACCAAATCTTCAAACGGTTTTTTTGCATTTATGCGAGGCTTAAATAAAAGTGGCGATACGTTTATGGTGTTTTTAAGAGATAAAGTTTACACACCAGTATTAAACTTTGTGTTGGCATATAAAATTTTAGCATTAGGTATATTTATAATGCTGTTGGTTTTAACTATTGGCTCAATTGGCGGCGGTATTGTTAAAACAGCTTTTTTTCCAAGAATAGCTAGTGATACTGCAACTATTGAATTAGAAATGCCTGCCGGAACCAATGTTAAAATTACAGATTCTATTATTTCTATGATTGAAGAAAAATCATTCATAGTAAATAAAGAACTTACCGAAAAATTTTTAAAAGGTACAGGTAAAGAGTTGTTTGAAAATACTATTGTAGATATTAGTAGTTCATCAAGTGCAACACTTAAAATCAACCTTTTACCAGGAGAAGAACGTCCTGATGAAATTCAATCGTTTTTAGTAACCAATAGGCTAGAGGAGCTTGTGGGGCCTGTAATTGGTACTGAACGATTAATTTATGGTTCTGGAGGTAATTTTGGAGGTAACCCAGTATCGGTTTCCTTATTAAGTAATAATATTGAAGAGTTAAAAGCATCAAAAGTTGCCTTAAAGAAACACTTGCAAACAAACCCATTATTAAAAGATATTGGAGATAATGATCCTGCAGGAATAAAAGAAATTCGCCTTCAACTTAAAGAAAACGCCTATTTATTGGGGTTAGATTTAAGAACCGTAATGTCTCAAGTTCGCTCAGGCTTTTTTGGTGCTCAAGCACAACGTTTTCAACGCGGACAAGACGAAATAAAAGTTTGGGTACGTTATGATAAAGCCAACCGAAGCTCTATAAATAATTTAGATAATATGCGCATTGTAACCCCAACAGGTGCCCGCGTTACACTGAAAGACATTGCAAATTATAACATTGTAAGAGGTGATGTTGCTATAAATCATTTAGAAGGCAAACGCGAAATACAAGTGTATGCCGATTTAAAAGATCCAAGTAATAGCCCAACAGATATTTTAAATGATATAAAAGAAAATTTTATACCACAATTGCAAATTAAATATCCATCGTTAAGTGCATCTTTTGAGGGGCAAAATAGAGAGGCCAATAAATTAACAAGCTCATTAGGTTTATCAGGTTCAATAATATTACTGTTAATATACATTACTATAGCTTTTACTTTTAGAAGCTATTCGCAACCATTATTGTTAATTCTTTTAATACCATTTAGTTTAACAGCCGTAGCTTGGGGGCATTGGCTATCTGGTTTTCCTGTAAATATTTTATCCTTATTAGGTATTATAGCATTAATAGGTATTATGGTAAATGATGGATTAGTTTTAATAGGAAAATTTAATAGTAATTTAAGAGAAGGCATGAAGTTTGAAGAAGCGCTATCTGAAGCAGGAAAATCACGTTTTAGGGCTATTTTCTTAACATCATTAACAACCATAGCAGGTTTAGCGCCATTATTGTTAGAAAAAAGTAGGCAAGCACAATTTTTAAAACCAATGGCTATATCCATTTCATATGGTATTGGTTATGCAACTATATTAACACTGTTAGTTTTGCCTCTGTTTTTATCATTTAGTAATAGCATAAAGCAAGGGGTAAAATGGCTAATTACAGGAGAAAAAGTTACAAAAGAAGAAGTAGAACGCGCTATTATAGAGCAAAATGAAGAACAAGAACATGAAAATTAGTTTTGTAAGCCTATTATTTTTTACAACTGCTTTATTAGCACAACAAAAAATAACACCTAAAGATGCTGTGTCTTTAGCTTTAGATAATAATTACGGTATAAAATTAGCAGAAAACCAAGTTGAAGTAGCTAAAAATAATGCCAGTATATTAAATGCAGGCTATTTACCAACATTACGAGGTGTAGCCGGAGCAACTTATAATATTGATAATACCGAGGCTGAATTTTCAAATGGCGATGTTACAACCCTAACAGGTGCTGAAAGCTCTCGCTATAATGCATCAGTAGAATTAGGGTATACTATTTTTGATGGTTTAGGGCGTTCATACAATTACAAACAACTAAAAGAAACGCAACAATTAACTGCGCTGCAGGCCAGAGAAACTATTGAAAATACCATTTTACAACTTTTCACAGTATATTATAATGTAGCTGAATTTAAAGAAAATACAGCAGCATTAGCACAAACCCTTGAAATTTCAAACGATAGACTTACTAGAGCAGAGTATCAATTTGACTATGGGCAATCTACTAAACTTGAAATTTTAAATGCTGAAGTTGATATTAATAATGACAGTATTAACTTAATGAATGCCCAACAGCAATTACAAAGTGCAAAAAGAGATTTAAACCTAGTTTTAGGAAATGCCGTTACCAATGCTTTTGATGTTGAAACTAACGTTACTTTTACAAACCTATTAAATAAATCAGATTTGTTAAGTAAAGCAAAAGCTTACAACGCTAGTTTACTTCAAATAAATAAAAATATTGAAATAAATACACTCATTGTAAAATCTGAAAAAGCAGCTTATTTACCAACAATTGGTTTAACAGGTAGTTACGGTTGGAATAAAAATGATAACAATGCAGCATCATTTTTAGCAGTATCAACAAACACAGGCTTTTCAGGAGGTGTTAATTTAAGTTGGAATTTATTTGATGGCGGCAGTACTATAACGCGTGTAAAAAATGCTAAAATTAATTTAGAAAATCAAAACCTTCAAAAAGAAGAATTTTTAATAACCTTAGAACGCGATTTTAATAATGCTTGGGATGATTACCAAAACAAGCTGAACATTTATAAACTACAAGAAAAAAATATAGTTACAACTCAAAACAACTTTGATAGAACTGCCGAAAAGTTTAAGCTAGGGCAATTAAACTCTATTGAGTTTAGGCAAGCACAAATAAACTTGCTCAATGCAGAGTTAACAAAAAACCAAGCTAAATATGCTGCTAAAATAGCTGAATTAGAACTTTTAAAAATAAGTGGCGAAATTTTAAACATCAATTTTTAGCCATTAAAAGCTATGTTTTCGGATGAAATACATGTTTATCCGGATTAAGTGTTAAAGTTTCGTGTATTTAATCGATTAAAATGGTTTTTTATCCTGTTTTAACTTAGTTTCGTAATAGAATTAACCCCAAAACTAGTTCTACAATGAAAACTTTAAAACTTATAGCCCTTTGTTTATTTACAACAGCATATGCTTTTGCTGCTAACGTTTCATCAATTCAAAAAGATGCATTAATAGCATTTTACAATGCCACAAACGGTAGTAATTGGAATACAAAGTGGGATTTATCTGCCGATGTTAGCACTTGGTACGGTATTACTTTAGAAAATAATCAAGTAACCGAAATTAATTTACCTTTCAATAACTTACAAGGTGAGTTGCCACAAGAAATAGCAAATTTAACAAGTCTTAAAAAATTAAATTTAGGCTTTAATAAAATTTCAGGTAATATACCAGCATCATTAAGTGATTTGCAAGATTTAACATCTTTAGAGTTATTTATGAATGCTTTTGAAGGTGATATTCCATCAGAGCTAGGAAGTTTAAAGAATTTACAGTCGTTAAAATTATACAGCAATAAGCTAACGGGCAAAATTCCTGCAAGCTTAATGCAATTAACTAACCTTGAAGAATTGTTGTTAGGTAGCAACTTTTTAACAGGAACAATACCAACCAACATTGATGCCTTATCTAAACTTAAAAAATTAAGTTTAATGGATAACAAATTAGAGGGCGAAATACCAGTTCAAATAGGTAACTTAAATAATTTAGAAGAATTATTATTATCTACTAATAACCTTACAGGCGATTTACCAATTGAATTAATTAACTTAAAAAAGTTAAGCACAGTAATGGTAAGCGATAATAATTTAAACGAAGAATACATAAGTCTTTCAGGTAAAAATCCACCTGGAATGATGACAATAAATACAAACGCAACAGCCGTTTTAGACATTGAAAAAGAATAATTTTTTTAGAGTAAAGTTTTTATATTGTTAGTTTAAAGCAGTCTTTTAAAGGCTGCTTTTTTTATGTTTTAACTGAATGAACAAATTTTAATAATTAATAAAGCCTTAATATTCAGTAACTAAAAATTATTGCGAAAATATTTTTAAATTATTGCTTGTTAAATGTAAAAAGGGTTGTATATTTGCAGTCCAATATCGCGGGATAGAGCAGTAGGTAGCTCGTCGGGCTCATAACCCGAAGGTCACTGGTTCGAGTCCAGTTCCCGCTACTAAATTAAAACCCTAATCATTTCACAATCAAATGATTAGGGTTTTTTAATGCCTTAATCTTCCCAAAATCTACCCAAAAACCAAATGGTACAGTAAAATCATAAAATATTTTATAGGTAAAAGAAAATTTTATTCTTTGGGACTCCTAACATTTTATAAGTATATACTATTTAAATTTTTGCAAATATGGAGGGTTGGGGGAGAAAAAGCTTCACATACAGGGGCTAAACATGATGGTGGTTTCTAATCTGATATAAATAATAAATTAAAGGCTTTTTTTGCCTAAATTTATGATTAAACAAAATTTATGGCTAAAATTGGGAGAAATGAATTGTGTCCTTGTGGAAGTGGAAAGAAATACAAAAAATGCTGTATCGGAAAGTTAATTGAAGAAAATATAAATGAAAATGATTTTTTAAACTACATAAGAAATAATAACTCATTTGAACTTCTAAAAATATTTTCAGTACTTCAACTAATTCCTAAAAACCACTCTAAGCTTATTAGGTTAGAAACAATACAAGATACAATCATATCAAATTTGAATAGTATAAGCAAACCTATTAATTATATGGATTTACAAAATACTGTTCATGTTAATTATGAAACTGATTATCGTGAAGACCCAAGCGAATCTTCATTTACAGAAAATATAACTTTTTTTAATGGAAATAATGTTGTGTTCCCTGGTATAGCTCACGAATCTACAAACGTAAACCAATGTATTCTCCATTCGGTTTTTTTCATTGAGAATGATTTATCAGAATCAACAAAAGATAAAATTAAAGAGGGTACTGTTTTTCTTTTGTCTCTTTTACATGAAATAGCTTTAAAATTAGGTTATACTAGATATTTATTTGAAGATGATTATCGAAATAAGATTACATTTCCAGAAAAGTCTTTTCTCCAGAAACACAAAGAGCTATTTGCTTTTTCAGAAGATACTATTAAAAAGGTTTATAGGAAATACAAAATAAAATCAAACATCATTCAGCAGTTTACTTCTACTATTGAAGAAGTTAAAAGCAACAAAGGAGAAGAAACAGTTTTAATCAATAAGCCTTTTGTTAAAATAGAAGATGAATATTTACTTGTCCTTCCGAGTGCAGAAATGTATTCTCTTAATCAATTTATAATAAGAGTTGCTGAAGAAAATGGTGAGCTTGGTTTATTGGAAGAGAGTTATGATAAAATTATTAAAAATGAACTTACTAAATACCTTACTCCTTATTGGAATAAGGTTCATTTTGAAACTGAATTAAATTGTGACGAATCTATTTGGCAATTTGATAATAATAAATATGCGTATGTATGTTATTTATCTAATTCAGCTAAACCTAATTTAGAAAAAAGAGCTAATAATATTATTAAGAGCATAAAAAGAGAGATAAATAATGATGATGTAGAATTTTTAGCTCTTCATGTTTTTTCTCAATTTTCGATTAAGGAAATGACCGCAATAGGCTTTAACTTGATAAAAGAAGCAAGATACCAACTTGCAGTAAATGTTTTTGATTTGGGTAGACTGGGGTCGCATTGGGATATTGACAAGCTTACACTGTGGAAATATGCAAAAGCAAAGGAAAGAGCTGACAAAAAACGAGTTGAAATAACACCATTTTTTTCAATACTAACTTATTTTAAGTGGTACAAAAGAAATAAAGATTCTTTTTTCTTAACTGATGATGAATCGCCTAATTGGATAAGTTTTGATTTTGCAATGCAAGGTGAAGTTGTTGTGGAAACGAATAAAAAGGAAGATAAACATTTTATTTATTATATAAATGAAAGTAATGGTTTGGGGTACATACCTGTTATTAAGACAGAGACTTTTGCACCTATATATACTTCTGAAGAAATTTTTGATGGATATTTAAAAGTTGCTTTAGAGAAGTATAATTGCCCTATTTGGGTTACCTGTAAAAAAAGATACGATGTTGTTGGTAGAAATTTTGTGGAAGCAATTCTTTATTGGTTAAACGAGCTTGAAAAACCGTTGACGAACATACTAATTCCTTTTGATAAATACCCTTTAGAAATAGAGCTGACATTTGAAAAGGGGCTTTTGGAAATTACCGAAGATAATAACCCCAGTACAGGGAAAATTAATATTGGTTTCAACATAAATCCAAAGTTGAGAAAAATTGAACTAACAATACCGAAAAGTATTTTTGGAGCACTTCATAGAGTTGATAATCATGGGGAAAGAATTTTGATGGATGCAGTAATCCGAGGAATTAACAATTTACTTACTATTTATGATTGCGATAGAATTGAGGAAGGTCAAATTGAGCAGATTTTAAATGATTATATGCCTTTGAGTAGAGCAAAAATGATTTTAACCGCACATTCTGTTGACAATATTAAAATGAATGGGAGTCATATACCTAGAATAAGATTTGTTTATGATGCTGATATAGCTATTGTATTAGAAGATAATGTAAGTTGGTTGCCTGAAAAATCAAAAATTCCTGAGGTTATAAAAACTGAAAAAGAAAAAGAATCCCTATGCCTTAAATTAATAGACTCTCTGATTAAGCAATTAAGGAATAGATTAAAAGAATTTAATTTTGAATCATTATTGCCTTTTTTAATGTTAAGGCATGAAGCATTATCCCATAGTCTTGGTAGAAGAGATTTATCTGTTACTGCAAGAATAGAATGCTTTGGTAAGTATGAAGATGTTGTTGAGTCTTATCAAGAGTATAATGGAAAACTAGTAAAGGCATCACATTCAATAAGATGCTTGATTGAGTTTGTTGTAGCCGAACCGTTTTTTGGTGATAAGACTGTAAATGATGATGATGTGGATTTTCTACTAGCAATTATGACTGAAATAATCAATTACGGAGCAGTTAAAGATTCAATTAAGTTTAAGATTGATAACCCTAAAATGGGGCTTTTGCCTTCTGGAAGAATTGGTATATCTCATGACTTTTATGATAACGTTCTAACTAATTATAGGGAATCAGTTACAAAAGACGAAATTTTGGATTATGATGAATCTTTTGCTAATAAATTCAAAACAAAGAATGGTATTACTTCTGATAAGCAAAAAAAGATTGATGCCTACTATGATAAGGTTGATGAAGCTTTTTTAGCTGATTGGGGAATAACTTTGCCTATGATTATAGCGACAAATAACCTCTTATCAGATTATTGCTTTGAAAATCAAAAATCTTATTATTCCTGTACAGATGAAGAACTTAAATCTATGTTAAAAAGCAGAACAAATATGAATGAGAAAAATATAAATTCATATATAGAAAACATGGGTCTTGAAACTAGGGGTAAAATGGATAAGCCAAAAGTTTTAAATGATTATCCAGAGATATTCCCATGGAGATACAATCGAAAATATTCATATATAAGAAGACCTTTATTAAAAGTAAAAAACGGTAGTAATGGTTTTATTTTTTATTGGAGTGCTAGACATATTGATATGGCATCAGATAATTTATTAGCTCTTTTTCACAACGGCTCTTTAAAGGTTGAGGATGATTGTAAGGCAATTAATAAGTTATTAGCTGAGAGAAATAATATAAAAGGGAGGGAATTTAGAGAAGAAGTTTTTGAGTGGTTGATAAAAAAACCAAACCTAAAAGTTATTCCTTATGAAGTTAAAATAAAAGAAAATGGGCTATTTAATGCTGATAGAAACTATGGTGATGTCGATATTATGGCATTTGATATTAGAAGGAAAATACTTTATTCAATAGAGTGTAAGAATACCAAACAGGCGAAAATCATGTATGACTTTCAAAATGACTTAAAAAATTACATTGAAAAGCAACTTCCAAAGCATTTGAATAGAGAATTTTGGTTAAAGAAAAATATTGGTGATGTGCTACAAGTTTTTAAAATAGAAGACAAGGGATATAAAGTTAAATCAATGGTCATATCATCATATCAACTACCAATTAAGTTTATGGAGAAAACAAAAATTCCAATTTATTCTCTTAACGAGATTAAGATGAATGCTATAATTTGATATAAGAACCAATGACGTTATAAAAGTTTTCAATTTGATAATCAATAGCTTGGCTTGTAATCATTTCCATGGCTTGTTTTCGGCTTTTATTGGCTGTTCTAATTAAATCCTTATAAAATTTAAGCTTCTCTAAATTTTCATTGGTGTTATCAATTTTAAGCTCAATCACAGCATTATTAATTGTCTTACTTATCAATGAACCATTGTCTATTGTATGATTGGTTAAAATTGCACATATAGGCTCAAGATTATATAATTTGTCATTGTCATCTTGAGGGTAATTCTGCCTAACAGGATAAAAAGCCCAAAGAGAAGCTTTGCCTCTTGCTGCCAAAATTTCAACAGAATGAATCAGTACATTGTCAAGCTTCCATAAACCATTTAAAAGATGCTTGTATTCGTTTTGAAGTAATTTCAAGTATGTATCCTCGTTTTTAAAAAAATCGTTATCTCTAAAAATATCGTTAATGATATTGGTTAAACGAATTAAGGGTAATTTTAACATACTACCATATAAAGTTCCTGCATTAGGATGTGCATTCATATTTCGCATTTTCCTACCCCAATCCAATCTTTGTTTATAAATTTCAGAATGCCCATTAGATATTATCTTTATAAGATTGAATAATGATTTATTTTTTATTTCAACATTTAACTCGACAGCTTTAGATTTAACTGCCATTTCAAAAATTCGAGTTAGCCTTGAAAAAGCATCTCCGTAAACTGGATAATGAAAGTAACTTAATGACTGTAACTGTTCTGCAATAGCCATTTCTTTGACAATTTTTTCAGGGACATCAGAATGAACATTTTTTTTGATTAGAAATTGATTATGAAAATCATTTTTACTTTTTATGCTAAAAACCTCCCAAGTAGAATCAGGAGTGTAATTGATTTTTATTGATTGTTCAATAGCTGTTATTTCTTCATCATTTTTGTAATTATAGTTTTCGCTTATTCCCTTTAGTCTATCAAGAGCATCATCAAGATGATTTAAAAAACACTCTTGCTTTTTAATTATTTCCAAACTCTTATTATAAACATTCAAAGGACTATTGCCATTTAATTCTTGAGGGTATCTGGTTGAATTACTATGTTTGGCAGTCAGTATTGAACAAAATAAAAATACATTTGAAGCATAAGCTAAGCTTAATGTAATGTCAAGCAGGTTCTTAACTAATTTAATATAATCAACAAAATGTTCTTCGTTAGAGAGTATTTCTAATAATTCATCAGCTTCTTGATTTGTTTTTTCAGAATTAAACTTTTTGAGCCAAATTGCATAATCATGTAAACTTGTTTTAAGTATTTCAGAAAGGTTTGTAGGGAATTCAAGTTTAGATTCTTTAATTTCTTGAAGTGATTCCAATAGTTTTTTTAAATCAGATTCTTCAAAATCAGTTGCTTCTTGGTTTTTAATACTGTCAATAAATTTTAAACTGGTAGTTAAGTTATCTTTATATTCAGTAATATCAATACTTTTAAGTAATGGGTTTTCAGAAATGAAACTGATTTTATCCTCTAAGGAATTGATGTAATTGATATTGTCTTTTTGACTAATTAAGTTCTTCCTTAAAGGTTTAAATTGGTCATGTCCAACATTTTTAAGCTCACTTTCTTTTAATAGACCATTTAGCATCCAATTGGCTTTGTTCGCCTTTTCTGAGGCTTGTTGGAAATAAAAATATGATTGACTGAAACAGTCATTTTTCAATAGTATTTTTGAAGATTTAACATCGCTTTTTGCAATGTCAATCCATTTAATAATTTCATTCATGTATTATTTTTTAAAGCCCCCAGTCTCTTATAAATTCTTCCTTGATTTCTCTCTCGATTTCAGATTTCTTCCTAATTACTTTTTCATCTAAAATATTCACAAACTCCAAAAGATTTAAATCATTTAAGCTTTTTAAATAATCAATTACTTTTTGTAGTTCGGTTATTTGATTTCTAATTTTTGGAATTCTACTGCCTGTGGAAATCATGCCTTCAGGATAAAAACCAAGCCTGTTAAATTGTGAAGTGCTTATATTTTTATCAATTATTAGCTTTAAAAAATCAAACTTCTTATCTCTGTACTTGTTAACCACTATATTATAAATCATTGCTATACTAGATTCATCGTTTGATGAGATTAAATACTCTTTAAGTACATTTTCCTCCCTTTGATTATTCCCTTTAAAAACGGTTGAAATATCATCTGACCATGAGAATCTATCAAACTTTTTAAAGTATTCTAACATCTTATACATTACAACTTCATAATTACTTAAATCCAATAATTTTGTAAAATCATTTTGACTTAATTCTCGTCTGGATAAATAATCTTTGTAATCATAACTGTTTTTCAGTAGATCAGTTATAAAACTTGGATAGTCATTTAATATTAACTTTAACAACTTTAGGTCATAATCAAAATGCCTGTCTTTCTCGTCAAGAATAAGATAAGAGTGTTTAATTTGTTCAATTTTGCTATTAAACAGTTCAAAATGATTTTTATGAAGATATAAGAAAAAGTCTTTTTCTACATTTACCTTGTCATTGTTAATTCTCTCAATAACTATATCAAATATTTCATATAATTTGATTTTAAAATCATTAAAAACATTACTAGCCTTTTCAAGAAAATTAGGCAAAAACCATATATATTTTACATCATTTCTTTTTATATAGTTTAAGCATAGTAGATAGTCTTCATCTGTCAGCTCGTTATCAGACAAACCATTCCAAAAGAGATTTAAATATAATTGCCCTACACTATTGCTTTTTAACAAGTTTCTTAAACCCTTAATTTTTTGATTGTCGAATTCAATTTTTGAAAAAACCCTGCCAAAAGCAATCTCTTTACAGAAATCATACTGGAGTGTTTTCTTTAAGACTTTAAGAAATAAATGAAAATCCTTTTTGTGTAAATATTTTAAAATGGCTTCAAAGGAATGGTTTACACCAAAATAACCCCTTAATCCTTTAGTCTCTTGCTTATAGATAAAATCAATATCGTCTAAAAGTTTATAATATTCCTTTAATGAAAAATCAGCAATAAACTTTTCAACCTCTTTTTCTTTGTACTCTTCATATTTATCATAATCTCCATTAAAATCTTTGCGTTTAAGCTTGTCTTCACTTAATAATAGAAAAGTATTATATAAATCTCCACAGTGTAAATCTTCTAACCCTTTTTTGTATTTAATCTTATAAAGTCTCAATTTGGAAGTGTATCTATCAACTATAGAATTATCGGTATAATCATCTTTGTTGAAATTGTCCTCAATGAATGGTATTAAAATATTCATATCAAACTCAATAACATCATTTACTCTATCGTGATAAGATAATTTAGAAACATACTTAATTAAGGCGTTCCTACTTTCATTTTTTATTTTGATGTTTTTGTAACAGTTAAAAATAAATTCCCAAAGCTTAGTTCTAAATCTTTTTTGCTCTTCTGTTAAACATATAGGTTTCATGCTTATAGCAAATTTATTACCATAATTAACCGTACATCGATAACTATCAATTAAATAACTTGGTGCAATAAATAGTATTAATCTTGAGTAAAATAAAGGGTTCTCATCGATTTTGGAGTATAGGAAATCAAATAAGTTAATTTGGGTTCTGTATTTGTATTCGTAACTAAATTGACCGTATGTAAAACTTTGTGTATATACTTTAAGAAGTTTTGTGAAAAGTGTTTCATTTGACAATCCATAATCATGTAAAATAGCTAGTGCATGATTGAAGTCATCATGAAAGTTTTCAAACTTGACTAGTATGTCAATTCTTTTGTCTTTATATGAGTTTAAATGGTTTTCATCATAGACTTTAAAAGGGTATTCATTTATTTGTTTGGGAAATTTTAAACGTTCAAACTTGTTGAGATATATCAATGCTTCTGTAGTAAGGTAATACCAAAAGTCATCCAAAAAACGAATTGCAACCTCCTCTTTGTAAATTTCATTCCATACGGTTTTAATATCCTTAACGATTTGATTTTTAACTGATTCAAATCCATAATTGCTAACAATTGGAACTAAAATTCTACTTAATGGGAAAAATCTTTTTTCCACATAAACTTTAAGTAATTTATAGAAAGGTATTTTTTGTTCATTAATAAAAACTAGATAGAAAATATATTCTCCCAGTATTTGGTCGGCAATTTTGTAAGCATTTTTAAATTCATTTGTGATTTCTAGCTTGTATAGTGCCCTTAAATTTTCAATTAACTCATTTTTCGAGATTTCAAAATATTCCTCTATTTCATTAATAGTACTTTCATTATCAAAATCTATAACTCTAAAAAGCGATATTATTCCTGCTGTTTTGAGTAAATTTTCATTTCCAAATGTTTCTATATTGTCTTTTACAGATGAAAAATACTCTTCATATATTTCAGATGCGTTATTTAACTTTTCAATTTCTTTATTAATACCTGCAATTGCAGCCATTATAGCTATTCTTGGATTACCCTTAGAAATTGAGTAAATCCTATCAACATAATAATTAGTGATCTTAAAATCGGGGCTTTGAAGAATTTGTGCCAGTTCAGATTTTTCAAACTCTTTTAATTCAATATGCTTATAGTGTTTTAAAAACTGCTGGACATATTCCTTGACATAGTTTCTTACCGTAAGTATTAATTTAATTTTACCTTTTCTTTCTTCATTTTTAATAAAATTTAGAATTAGTTCAAGGTTTGCTTTAAGTTTATTTGCATCATCAAGAACTATGAGATAATTTCTATCTTTTATTAATTGAACTTTTAAATCCTCCCATATATCCAAACAACCATTATTGATGATATACTTTAAATGAAATTCTGGAAACTCATCTTTAAACCTTTTAGATAACTCCAATGAGAATTTAGTCTTGCCAATTCCAGCAATTCCAGAAATCAAAAGAATATCAGAATCCTTTAGGTACTGAATTCCATCATCTAAATCTTCTTTTCTATTAAAAAAATCATTAGATAACGTGGTTGCAAATTTTGATTTTTCATATTGATTAATAAAGGATTTGACTTCTAAAATTTGACCTGTGTCAATTGGTATATTAAGTTCTCTTGCTATTGAAGGGTAATCTCTATGTATGTGATTGGAAAAGTCAGCTAAATCAATGACCTCCAATTTTGTTGAATTTTGAAATGTATTTTTATATTCTGATAATTCATTAAATAATGAAGCACTAACCTCACTATTACACATCAAAATAATTTTGACAATCTTTTGTTTAGGTATGTCTTCTTGTTTAAAACAATGCTCAATATCCTTTTTAAGTTTACTTTTTAGTCTTTCTTTTTGAGTAGTAACTTCATTAAAAATATAATAATCTTCTATCGGAATAAAATTGTCAGGAGTTCCTTTTTTTGATTTTTCTTTTCCCAAAACAAACCCTGTAGGAATTACATTGTTATACCTGTATGATAAATATAATCGACAGAGGTTTGCATATTTGTCAGAATTGCATCTGATTAAAGCTTGTTCAATTTGTGTTAACATAGTAATTAATGTGTTACCAAATTTAATATTTATTGAGTTAAGAAAAACTGATAAAAACTAATGATTGTTAAATATGAAAATTTATTGGATAAGTGAATTACGGATGAGCTACTTTTCAGCTTTTGATGATTAAGTTGGTAAAATTTAAGTCTTTTTTAGGTTATAAAGTAAATATATAGTGGTAATCGTAACCTAATCGAGTTTACTTCATTATTTCATATTATTTTACTGTAAAAATATACTTGAGATTTTTCATCTTTGATGATAAAGAAATTTAACTAGTTGATTGCCTTTGGAAAAAAATAACCCAAAATAGGCTCAAAAATGGGGTTAAGACATATAGGTCTTTTGTGATTTATTTAAGAAATTTGAAATCGTAAACTTCTTTCATTTCAACTTCCAATGCGAGACAAATTTTAACGATTGTGGAAAATGTAAAATTTGTTCTGCCATTTTCAATTCGAGAAATAGTTGTTTTTTCAAAGCCAATTAAAGAAGCTAAAGCAGTTTGAGACATGCCTTTTTTTAATCGGATTTCCTGCAACCTTTCTCCAAATGCTTTTTTATAAATTTTAAGCTGTTGGGGAGTAAGTTCAATCTCGTTAGTTTTTTGCTCTTCTGTTGACATAGAAGTCAATATTACTTCTTATATTAGCGTACTCGGTAAGCGTATATGTCAACAGTGAAAAACTATGAAAAAAACAATTACTATAAATAAAGATATACCAAAATCAATCATAATTGGACTATTATTAAGTATAATATTGGTGTTTGTAATAGAGCATTTTGGGGACTTCTCATACGTTGCCAATGTAGAAAACACATATACTGGAGGAAAGATTAACCTAGTTGATTATGTTTCGCCTAAAACGCCTTTAGAAAGCATCTATCTCGATACACCTTTTGGTTCAAGATTCATCTTTGATGGTAACAATTTAACAATAGGAGATATGAAGTTTGTTGGTGGAGATTTTAAACCTTATACCAATAGAATTTCATATTACTTTAAAGCTACTTTTATGGATTTCAAGTATGTTTTATTAGTTGGCTTAATATTGACTGTGATAGTTTACTTATCAAAAAATTTTAAGCTAAAATTCAATTAGATATGGATTTGATAAATAATGACTTTATGCCTTTAATTAATTCCTTAGATAGTAAGTCTATTAAAGAGAGGGAAGTTATTGTCAATGAAATTAAATATCAAATGGAGCATATTCTTAGACACTTCATAAGATGCAATTGGGGAACTCATTATAATACTGTTTTCAAAAGCCTTATAAAACCATATCTCGACAACCCTCAAACTTTAGAGGTTGTTTTGAAATCGGAGATGATTAAAGATAAAAACACAGTAGTCGGAAGAACAGGAGTGAAGATATTTCCAAAACTAATGAACTATTTAAAGCGAGTAGATAGCCCTAATATACAAGAATATCTAAAACAAGAATTTAACCTATAACTTATGAAAACAACAATCTATTTTCGACTATTAATTATTACTCTTTTTGCTTGTTCTTGTTCATCCAACGATGACAGCAACAATGAACCAAATCAAACCAATTCGTTTAATATTAATGGCACTAACTATGAGTTGGAGAATGCTTATATCATAAAGACCGAATTAAATAATAATACTATATATGCCATTGCTTTAACCAAAGGAGAGGTTCTAACAATGGGAAACGGACAAAACGAAACAACCTATTCAAATGACTTTTCACACTCTTTTAGCTTTGGATTCCAATACAACAATGGAATTTTAAGTGAACTTCCTATAGGGACTTATGAATATGATGGCAATGGGGTTTTCAATTCTACAAATATCAAAAACCAGTATGTTATGGAAAACAATTTGGCTGTGTCATACAACAATGTTTTTAACCAATCTGATATTGTAGCAAATGAAGGCAGAATAATAATTGCAAAGTTGAGTGATGGAAATTATAACTTTAACTTCAATTTTGTTACTGCTTTGGGACAAATAAATGGTAGTTATACAGGAAGCACAACAGAATTTGTTTTACAATAGTGATGGGGCATTTTTTCAAACTCTGCTTATATTGTTGTGAAAAAAGGCTTTATAAAAGCAAACCTAATCTTTACTATTTTAAGCAACATTAGATAATGAAATATTTTGGTATACTTCAATAGAAATAGATGGGGTAAAGCCAGTATAGTTGAAAATTTCTTTTTCCATAATGTTTTTAACAATATCAACATATTCAGCAGTCGTCATAATAGAATCATGTATAGTAAACAAAGGAATGTTATTGTCGAATCTATTAATGCTTTTAATGCACTTATCTAATATTGCCGTAGCTTCTATATTCTGCAATAGTAAAGCTAGTTTTTGATACTTCTTCTCTTTAATTTTTTCAATTATAGAGTATATAGTTGGAAACTCTTTTTTAAACCAACTTTTCTCTTTTGTATATTGGTTATTCTTTGAGAAGATAACTTCAAAAGCTACTGGTTTCATAAGAGATTTAGGTTTATCGTAAAGGGTGTAGTTTGCTTTATTTGTTTTATGGTTGTATTTGCATTTTTCGTAAATACCACAATTACCTAAATCTGAAATCAATTTATTGCCAAGTACCTCATAAAAAGTCCCTGTAAGAACTAATTTCTTAAACCTTTGAAACTCGCTCTGGTCAAGGCTTTCAGGAGGAAGTGCCGAGATTATGTGTATGTCCTCTGTTATATCTTTAGTTTTATTCTTATTGATTTTATCAAGAAGAACTAACAAGAAGAAGATTTGGGAGCTGTTGATGTCGATATTGACAAGTGGCTCTCCCTTGAATTTGAGATGTTTTCTCACTTCACTTTTCATATTGGTCAAGTTGGTGTGTAGCCTTTTGTCTCCATTGTGTCTAATGAACCATTTGTTTCCATTTATGAAGTTGGATATACCATTTTTAATAGCCAATACTTTTCTTTGGTTAAAATGGAGGTTTTCTATTTCTTGCAATGCGGAGTCCACATCTAGTGTTAAATCATCACTATCAAACCATTTCCAAAGACATTTATATCTTTTTACAGCGGAAGGCATAATTCTTGATTTTTGCTTCTTTTTTAAATTCCAATCTGTAATTTCATATTCGATTAGCTTAGAATCGTCTATCCAATGTGGAATAAGATAAAATTGATTACACTTATTACATTGTTTGCAATAGTTGATTTTGCTTATAATTGTGTGTTTTACAAATAAATCTAGGTACTTGTTATGGTCTTTAGATACTATTTCTCTTAAAATATTGGAGCATAAAGAAACCCAACCAGTTTCTTCAAATTCATCATCATCATTTGTGCCACATAATATTAAGTTTAGTAGATATAATGCTTTGTCTTCTTTAAATTTGAAACCATTATCTAGTGTAGCCAATTCTTTGACTTTGTCAATGAGGCATTCATTTAATAAAATTCTCATAGGATTTAGTTTTTAGTGTTAGTAAATTCAAAATCCTCTAATGAGTCAGTAGTTCTGCTTAAATACTCATCAATTAATACATTAGAATATAAAGGTCTATTGCCACATTTGGCATCAGGGACAAGTTCTTGTTTTTTGTTCCAATTGTGTAGAGTAGTTCTGCAAACATCAAGCTTTTTACAAGTTTCCTCTATTGAGAAGTACTCTTTTGGCTGTTCAGGTTTAATGGGGTTGTGGCTTTCTAAAATATGTTTAAAGCCTTCTAATAGTTTGTTTGCAATGCTATCAGATAATTGTTTAATCATCTGACTTGCGATTTGGTTTAGGTCAATTTGAGACCTTTCAATAATTACTGGTGCGTTTTCCATATAACTAATATTTAGGGCATAAAAAATGCCATTAATAAATCAAGCCTACCAAATTCTTTGATAAGCCACCTTTGTGTTATATGTTGTTTATTTTAGTGGTGTGAAACCCAAAAATATCTTATGGATATTGGGTTTCAATAAAAAAATCAATCTAGCGACTGATTTTGTTTCCTAATGAAAACTAGGATAAGGTTATATTGTTGTTGTAAAGAATAACACAAGTATCGTGCCACATTTTATTTATGAAACGACCTTCATTTTAGAGTTTTTATTTTCTTCTTGTTCCCAATAATCTCTTATCATTTCTATGTATTGGTCATTGCCTATTTTGACGTAGTCTAGTAGCTGCTTTTCTGAAGCGTGAGTAGTAACTGCCATGATTGCTTGATTTGGAAGCTTACCATAGTGATTTGAACAGAATGACCTACGACATATATGCGAACTAACAAGCTCATACTTTGGATATAAACCACGAACATTTCTATTTGTATTTGGGTCTCTTTTGTCTCCAAGTATCACTTGGTCTATTTTAGCCATTTGACATATTTCTTTAATTTTCTTGTTAAAGAGATTTTCCCAAGATTTCTCGCCAATATCAATTTTGGGTAAAGCCCCATTTCGTTTCTTTAAAATATCTCTTACATGAGAATGTATGGGTATTTTAGCAGGAGCATGGGTCTTTTTTGTGCTAGACACTATAATAGTGTCATTTACAATATTCATTCTTTTAAGCTGCTTAAAATCGCTTACTCTTAATCCAGACCATAGTCCGATAATAAATAAATCTCGAATATTGTCTAATCTGTCGTCTTCAATTTCTAAATTATAAATCTTTTCAATTTCCTCTACTGATAAATATGGGTCTAAAGGCTTTTGCCTTCTAAAACTGAATTTAGGACTTTTAAACTCTGGGTTAATGTCGTATTTAGACACTTCTGCTTCTCTGCAAAACGTTTTTATTTGTCCTATGTATTTTTCAATAGTAGTATTCCCATAATTACAATCGATAGATAGATAACTGACGAAATTTTTATGAAAATCTAATCCAATATCTCTGTGCCTTAATCTAGTTGTGTGTTTTTCTTCAAACTCTTTCAGTCTTTCAAGGGTTGTGTTGTATTTTTGAATGGTTTTAGTGCTTATTTTTTTACCTGTACTTAAATTGATTCTGCCTTCTGATTCTTTTATGAACTTCTCTACAAATGGGACAAAGTAAACAGTATAGTTTTCGTTTGAATCTTTTGGGCGATTATTGTATTTGCTTATTACTGCTTTTAACCATATTCTGTCAATTGTTTCTCCATTTCCGTAAGCTTCATTAAACTCATTTAAGATAAAGTCTTTTAAGCCATTGATTTGCTCTCTTAATTTTTCTTTTGGGAATGGTTCAGAAACTGCATTAAATGCTTGTTTTTTGTTAGACCACCACTTGTTCTTAACTAATATGTTTGACTTCTCAAATAAGTCAATGGTTTTGCCGTTATCACTATAATTGAACCTCACATATAGGTTTATAGGGTCTTTTTTTGTTTTTGATAAGAGTGTAATACTAGCCATACAAAGGGTTTTAAGAGATTTCAATATACAAAAAATCTTCCCAAAATCTTCCCAAAAAAGACTGAATAGTGCTAAAAATAGATAAATTTCATTAAATAGTCGATTAAAGTATATTTCTTTTAAACCCTTGTAAATTATGATGTTTTGATGAGTTTTGTTTAATTGTGTTTAAGGCTGTTTAACTTGTTAGAGAGCAGTTCCCGCTACTAAACAAAGCCTTCAACAAAAGTTGAGGGCTTTTTTTATAAATCAAATCTTCTACTAAGCAAAACATAATATTAACTTAATTTTTTAGTAACCTACTCTCTTTTTTCAAAGCAATAATTTAGCAACTCAATTTTTAAGCTATTCTCTCTGCGTAATGAATAAAGATGAAATACTTTTTGAATGTGTTAAAAAAGATAACCAACAAGCTTTAGAGCAGTTGTTTCAAAAGTATTATTTCAACTTATGTTTATACGCAAAAAATTATGTTGGAAGTTCAGATTTAGCAGAAGAGGTAGTTGCCGATGTTTTTTTTAAAATTTGGCAAAACCGTAAAACACTATGCATTACCACATCATTAAAATCTTATTTGTACGTTGCTACTAAAAATCTGGCTATTAATGTAGTACATAAAACAAAAGTAGATGTTTTAAAGCAACAGATTACGGATGTAAACAGTAATTATTCACATTTAAATACCGATGAAACGTTACGCTATAATGAGGTTAAAATTCAAATAGACCAAATTATAGAAGCTTTACCACCACAACGAAAAATTATATTTAAACTTAATAGAATTGATGGTTTAAAGTATAAAGAAATTGCCGATAAGTTAGGTATTTCTGTAAGTACGGTACAAAAACAAATGCTTGAAGCTATTAAGTATGTTTCACAATTTGAATCGCAATTCATCACATTTATAATTTTTTTCTGTTTTAGTTTTATTCACGTTTAGATAACTATTTGTTAACAACCCTCAATGGTAGATTAAGTGTTCAAATTTGGTCTTAGTAGTAAAAGATCAAAAGATATGAACGATGCCGTTTTTTACGAGCTAGCACTAAAAGAAATAGCAAATGAAGCTTCTGTAAAAGATTTAGAATTGCTAGGGCAATACTTGGAAAACCCCGAGTATAAATACAAATATGATGAGCTGGTTGAAACCTTATCGCATGATGCATCTTCTAGTGTTTACAAAGAGTTTGACCTTAAGCGCGGACTAGAAAAGCTACGTTATAAAATACACCAAGAAGAAAAACGTAAACTTTTCATAAGTAAAAAAGCTATGGCTATTGCAGCTTCATTGGTGCTATTTTTAAGTGTTGGCTTGTTGTTAAATAATGTAAGCGGATCAAAAACTTCGGTTAATTATGTGTTAGCAACTAGTTTACAAGGGCAAAGAACAAAAGTTGTATTGCCCGATAGTTCTACGGTTTATTTAAATGCTGGTACAACGTTACGCTACCCAGAAAAGTTTACAAATAACAGTAGAACTGTATTTTTAAAAGGAGAAGCCTTTTTTAAAGTAAAACGAAATGAGCACAAGCCTTTTGTTGTAAACTCTGGTAATTTTAAAACTACGGTATTAGGTACTTCGTTTAACGTAAATAATACCTCTCAAGCTAATTTTAGTGTTGCTGTAAAAACTGGTAAAGTTAAGGTTGAAAATAGCAGTACAAAAAACCAATTTATCTTAATAAAAAACACCCAAGTTGCTTTTAATAAAGAGTTAAATGTTTTAGAGAAATCTAACGTTAATGCCAATTATATATGCAGCTGGCATGAAAATATACTTCGTTTTGATGCAATTACTGTAAAAGAAGCCTTTAGTAAAATTGAAGCATGGTATAATGTTAAAATTCAATGTGAATCTGAAGCTTTACTAAGTAAAAAAATCAAAGCAGTTTATAATAATGAACCTATAGATAAAGTACTTAAAAATTTAGAGTTTATGTTAGGTATTCAATATAACTTAGAAAACAACACCATAATAATTAAATAACTATAAGAGTAAACAAAAAACCAAAAAAAACTGGAGTTGCGTCACCAACTCCAGCCTATTAGATCTTTTAAAATCTTATTTACTAATAAAAGTAATTACTAAATTATGAAATTAAATTTATACCAAAAAAGAAAATTATTTCCCACACGGTTTTTGGTGCTATTTATTTTAACAATTACGTGTTTTGGTTTAACCACACAACGTATTATAGCTCAAACCAACTTAGAAACAACAACCACATTAAAAGTAAAAAATATTACGCTCAATCAAATATTTAATCAATTAGAGCAAAATACACCTTATCAGTTTAATTATTCTGATGCTATTTTGAATAACAAAAATAGTTTCACCTATAATTTTACAAATCAAAAATTACAAACAATTTTAGATAAAATATGTAAAGATGCTCAAATAAGCTACTTAGTTAACGGAACCAATATTACTTTAAGTGGTATTACAAAAGCAAAGGTTTATGGTAAGGTTACAGATGAGCAAGGTATGCCTTTGGCGGGTGTAAACGTAATTTTAAAAGGTACTAATACTGGAGTTTTAACTGATTTTGATGGTAATTATACATTAAACGTACCAGAAAAAAGTACACTGGTATTTTCATTTATGGGCATGCTTACGGTTGAAAAAATAATTTTAAATGGCGGCCTTTTTAACATCACTATGCAGGAAGATATAGTAGCTATTGATGAAGTTGTGGTAACAGCATTGAATATTACCCGCGAAGAAAAATCATTAGGATATTCTGTAGCTAAAATTGAAAGTGAAGAAATAACTAAAACAGTTTCTGGTAACTGGTTAAATAGTTTAAATGGTAAGGTAGCTGGTTTAACATTTACAACGGCTAATTCTGGCCCAAGTAGCTCTATACGTGTGTCTTTAAGAGGCGATCAATCTTTAAATTATGGTAACAACGAGGCGCTATTTGTTATTGATGGTGTGCCTGTAAACTCAGGAACAACAGCTACCCGAAGTGTTAGTAATTATGCCCAAGCCGATGCTCCGGTAGATTATGGTGATGGTATGAGTGATATAAATCCAGAAGATATTGAATCTGTATCGGTTTTAAAAGGACCAGCAGCTGCGGCCCTATATGGCTCGCGTGCGGCTAATGGCGCTATTATGATTACTACAAAATCTGGCCGAAAAAACAAAGGGTTAGGTATTACAGTAAACTCATCTGTAACTTTTGAGCAAGCAGGGTTTTTTCCAGATTTTCAAACACAGTTTGGTAATGGATCTGATATGGGCGCTAGAGAATATTCACTTTGGGAACTTACCTCTGAAATGGCTCCAGATGGTATAGAGCAGCCAAGGCATTATTCGCGCTATACGTTCGGAGAGGCTTTTAATGCTAACGAGTTACGGTATTTATACGCATCAAAAAACTGGGATGATAATACGTATACAAAATTACCATGGGTATATCAAGATGATTGGTACACAGGCTTGTTTCAAACCGGTGTAACCAGAAGTAATACCGTTAGTATTAATGGTAACAATGGTAAAGGTACATCAACCCGCTTTTCAGTAACCGATTTTAATAATGAATGGATTTTACCAAATACAGGTTTTAAGCGTAATACAGTTTCACTGGCTATTAACACACCTGTTTCAGATCATATTAAGTTAACTGCAAAGGTAAATTACAATAAAAAAACAAGTGATAACATGCCGGTAAGTGGTTATGATGAAACTAACCCAATGTATGCACTTGTTTGGGGTTTTAACGTAAACAGTATTAAAGATTGGAAAGACGAATATTTTAATGGCAGATATAATTACGCTAACTGGAATGCTGGTGGCGAAAACGGCATGGGACTTGTGTTTCCATCAGCAAATTCATTTAATCCATACCGTACGCTTTACGAAGCCTTAAACACACAAGATAAGAATCGCGTGTTTGGAAGCATTGGGTTAACATTTAATATTTTAGAAGGCTTAACACTAGATTTACGTTCGGGATTAGATTGGTCTGATGAGTTTAGAACCCAAAGAAAACCACACTACACAGCAGGATACCAAAACGGATTTTATAGAGAGCAAACCGTTAGAGTATTAGAAAACAACAATGATTTTATGCTGCGTTACAATAACACTTTTAGTAACGGGCGTTTTGGTTTTTCTGCCATGGTTGGTGGTAATAACCGTATTAATGAGTATTATAACAACAAAATTACCTTAAGTGAGTTAGGTGAAGAAGATATTTATCACACAACAAACGTACCAACAGGCGTAAATCCAGATCCATATAGCTACAGAAGTGAGAAAGTGGTTAACAGTTTATACGGGTTAGTGTCATTAAGTTGGGACGATGCCTATTTTTTAGATATTACAGGACGTAATGATTGGTCTAGTACGTTGGCAAGAGATAATTGGTCGTATTTTTATCCATCGGTTTCAGCCAGTGCATTATTAGATAAAACCTTCAACTTAAAAAAACATGCACCTTGGGTAGATATGTTAAAAGCACGCGTATCTTGGGCAAATGTGGGTAATGATACATCGCCCTATACTTTAGATCAGGTGTATAGTACAACCTCATTTCCGGGTGGCTATGTATTGCCAGGAAATATTCCAAATCCATTAATTCAACCAGAAAACGTTGAGAGTTGGGAAGCAGGAATTGAAGCTAAACTATTTAAAAATAGAGTGTCTTTTGATGTTACAGCATATCATTCTTCAACCACAAATCAAATCGTTTCGGTAGATGTAGATCAAATTACTGGTGCTACTGGAATGACCATTAATGCAGGAGAAATTTCAAATAAAGGTATTGAGGTTTCTGCAAATTTTGTACCTGTTAGAACTAACAATTTTAAGTGGGATTTTGATGTTACGTGGTCTAAAAACATAAATAAACTAGAGCGTTTGCAGGATGGTTGGGATGCTTCAGTGCCATTACAAACTGATATGGGAACAACTATTGGAAGTAGAACGTATGTGTACTCTTATGTTGGCGAAGAAATGCATGTTTTATACGGGCGTGGTTTTCAAAGAGCTCCAGAAGGTGCAACTTATGTAGATGAAAATGGTGAAACTCAAGATGCATCGGGTATGCATATTGTGAATTCTGAAGGGTATCCGGTGTTAGATAATGCTCCCGAAACTAGAATTGGTAGTGTTAATCCAGATTGGCGTGCTGGTATGGTACAGCGTTTTAAGTACAAAAACTTAATGTTATCTGCCACATTTGCGGGGCAATTAGGCGGTAATGCATTTTCGGTAACAAACTTTGCTTTATCATATCAAGGTAAACTTAATAATTCAATTGAGGGGCGTTATGATGGTATTGTGCATCCTGGTGTTAATGCTATTGAAAATACCGACGGTTCTATTACGTACACAAAAAATAATACAGTTACAAACAGCATTCAAACTTATTACAATACATACGTTTGGAACCGTAATAATACCGAAATGAACACCTTTGATACGTCTTATTTAAAACTAAGAGAACTACGTTTAGATTATCAATTACCTGCAAAATTGCTAAGTAAAATAGGGGTTTTTAAAGATATAAGTTTTGGTGCATACGCCACAAATGTGTTTATGATTACAGATTTTCCGCAGTATGACCCTGATACAGGTATGCTAAATGGCTCTAATATATATAAAGGTATTGAATCAATGACGTTTCCAATGACAAGAACTTACGGACTTAACGTTAAACTTTCATTCTAAAAAATAAGTTATGAATTATTTAAAAAAAATAATAACCCTTGGTTTAATTGGTGTTATACTGTCTTGTACATCAGATTTTGAAGAAACAAATACCAACCCAAACCGCACAAATGTTGGCGATATTAAAGCTAGCGGCATGTTTGAACCATTATTGTACAACGGTATTAATGCTTGGCAATACTACACGTGGTTTTGGAATAACGAATTAATACAGTTTACAGCCTTTACCGGTGGAACAACAAGACAAGAACACCGCTATTTTATAGGCGACCAAAACTGGCAAAATGTTTGGAATACCTATGCCCGCTATACCAACAATGCGCTGCATATGTACGATTTAAGTGTGGCCGAAAACGACAAATCTTTACAAGCAATAGCCTTAACATTAAAGGTGTTGTATATGTCTAATTTAACCGATATGTATGGTGATGTGCCTTACTCTGAGGCATTTAAAGTGCGTGAAGGTGGAACTGCCGAACCCAAGTTTGATGCTCAAAAAGAGGTTTATCTTCAAATGTTTAATGATTTAGAAACCGCTAATAGTTTATATGCCGAAAATCCTGTGTTTATTAAACCTGCTTTAGATGGTATGTATGGTGGTAGCATGGAGCAATGGAAAAAATTTAACAATGCCTTATACCTGCGTTTATTATGTCGTGTAAGTGGCAGAGCAGAAATGAATACCGCAACTTTAATAACTAAGATAATTAATAACCCAAGTGAATATCCAATATTCGAATCGAATGCAGACAACGCTACGGTTCAGTTTTCTGGAGCAGACCCATATCGTAGTGAGTTTGCTAACACTAACGAAAATGGTTTTACAAGTTCTGGAAGAAAATTAACAGAACAGCTTATTAAAATGACGGTTATAGCCGACGATTTTGGAAATCAAACTTACGAAGATCCACGATTGGCCATTTATGGTAAAAAAAATCCGAATTATTTAGTAAATGGCGAAAATGTTTGGAAAGGTACTGTTGCAGGTTGTACAGAAGCAGAGCAAAGCGAAGTTGATGCTGGAACATCGTGGTTAAACACAGCTGTATTTTGTAGAGCTGAAATGCCGGCAAGCTATATGGATTTTGCTGAAGTACAGTTTATTTTGGCCGAAGCGGCTTTAAAAGGCACTATTCCTGGTGGTGAGGCTCAAGCTAAGCAATATTATGAAAGTGCCGTTACAGCTTCTATTGAAAAATGGGCAGAATTAGGTGTGTTTAGTGAAGTGCCTGTTGAAATTTCAGAAGAACAAATAAACACATTTTTAACTTCAGAGTTAGCCTCATGGGATGCGGCAACAAATAAAGAAGCACTTATTGCAAACCAAAAATATTTAGCATTGTTCTGGATAGGTATGGAAGCTTACCATGAATACCGTCGTACAGGATATCCAGAGTTAACTATTGGTCGTGGGGCTGTGTTTAACGATTACATTTTACCAACACGTTTTGCATATCCAAATACAACAATGGCAACTAATAATGCTAACGCGCAAGAGGCTTTAACGCGTATGAATGGTGAAAATGATATGAAAACACCAGTTTGGTGGAGTAAACAAGCTATAGAAAGCGATAACTAAAACATAATACTAAAACAGATGAAAACAATTTATAAAATACATGTAAGTAATGTGTCAAAATTATGGGCATTATTGTTGTTAATGGTTGGCTTAGTTGCTTGTAGTGAAGACGAAACAGCTACCGAAGCACCTTATTTTTCAATAGAAGAAAATCCAACAGGCCTAACGGTTGATATTAATGGGGTAACCCAAAGCTATGTGGTACGTTCTAACCAACCTTGGGAGATTATAGCGCAAAGCGAAGGTAATTGGGTAAAAGCGTTTCCAAATAAAGGAGATGATGATGGTATCTTCAAATTTATTATTGAAGAAAATAACACGTTTGATGCCAGAGTTATGAATTTTGCTTTTGTAGTTAATGGTAAAGAACAACCTGCCTTATTTCGTGTTGAGCAAGCGGCTAATGTGCCATTTATAAATGTGCAAAATGCTAATGAAGGTATAGGCGTGCCATCTGCAGGCGGTAATTTTCAAATAAACTTAAATGCTAATGTAGATTGGGCGTATCAAATTACTAACGGTAATTGGATTTCAGAATTAGAAGTTTCTGAAACATTTATAAAACTTTCTGCAGAAAAAAATAAAGGTACAGAGCGCGTAGCTACCCTTACAATACAATCAGCTAATCATCCTTCATTAACAAAAAATATAACCATAACTCAATCTGATGGAAGTATTGTTTTAGAAGAACATTTCGATTGGTTAACCTACGGAAGTACTATTTTCTATACAACATCGGGTGAAAAACGTATGGATTCATGGACGGACGAAGAGCTTGATAGAGGCTGGACAAGTACACCAAATACAAATTCAAGCAATCAGCAAGTGGTGTACGCCAGAACAGGTTTTGTAAAACTTGGAAAAACAGGTTATGGTGGCGATTTAATTTCACCTAAATTTTCAATTCTTGATGAAGAAACAAACGTAAAAGTAACCTTTAAAGCGGTGCCTTACCAAACTAAAAAAGGTACGCAAGATGATAATCTTTTAAAAGTAGGAGTTGTTGGTCCTGGTACGGCCAGTGCAGAAGCTTTTACCATTAGCAATTGGCCAGATTATGATGCAGACCCAGAATGTACTGCAATTTGGGAAGATGCCGCATCAACTTATACCTTCACAATTACCGGAGCAACAAACCAAACACAATTAAGGTTGCTTGGTGGCGATTTTTCGCTTGTAGGTGTGGGTAAAGGTAAAAACCGCATTTTCTTAGATGATATTAAAGTAGAAATTATACCATAAATAGAGTTGATATGTTAATAAAGAATAATTTTTATTCATTAATATGTGTTGCTTCAAATGTTAGAATCTATTCTTTTTTGTTTTTGGCTTGTGTTTTTTTATCGAGCTGCACTAGCGATTCTGCAATTGAATACGATAACATTATTTTAGAGCAAAAACCTATTGGTTATTCTGCTGTTGCTACAGGTATTAGTGTTAACTATAGTGATGTAAGTAGTTATGTGAATAGTGGTTTTACGTTTCTTAATCCCACACAAGTAAATAAAAATAGAGAAGCCTTAGGTGGAAGTTCGTATACAGAAGTTTACGGGTTTAATGTGCCTGAAGCTAATAGAGCAAGAGGTATAAGATGGAACAGTGGTGATGAAACTACTAATGAATGGAGACCACAAGGAATAACAGGTTTTAAAAAAAATGGAGTTAGATACCTTTTAATTACTTGGTACGGGCGTGAAGGCTCAGATCATAAAGGTTCTCGCATTACCTTACTTGATATTAGTCCGAGTTCGAGCACTTATCTTAAATACAGGCATATACTATTGGTGCATTCTTCGGTTCCATCTTCTGTTAGTGAATACACACAATACAATACTTATGCACCTTTAAATATTCATGCCGGTGGTATAGCTTATTATAATGATAAAGTATATATCGCAAGCACAAATTTAGGTATGAGAGTATTCGATTTAAACAAGATAATAGAAGTGTCAACTGGAGCAGGGGCAAGCACAAAATGTGGTAAGGATACTAACGGAAATTTATATGCCTTTAATTACAGATATATTTTACCTCAAATAGAATATTATGATATTAATGGTGGGGCAAATCCATTTTCAACAATTCAAGTAAATGACGAAGGTAATGCTCTCTGGACGGCTCAATATTCTTCAGGGAGCTCGAGCTCTAGTGTTGTTCCTAAAGTTTATGGTTTCCCAATAGATTCTGGAGGAACAGTTCTTAATTCTGGAATTGAAGAAATAATTCCTAAAAACTCACTGTTTGACGATGATCATGCACATGGAATGCAAGGTATTTTTAGAAAAGGAAACAGAACTTGGTTGTCCTGCTCGGGGTCTCCATCAGAGTCTTATGGTTCAAAAGCAAGACTAGCAAGATATACAGATGGAGCTTCAAATACTGTGCGTTATCGCTGGCCATATGGCTCGGAATCTTTGTATTATGAAGCAGAGTACGATTATTTGTGGAGTTTAACAGAATGGGAGCCTAATGCTGGTGCAGATAATGGTAGTGAAGTAAATCGCTGCATTTTTGCGGTTCATTTTTCCGAATATGAGTAGGTTTTTTAACCGATGAAAAAATAATCTAAAGATTTTAATTAAATAATGAACAATCAATCAAGAAGAAAATTTATAAAGCTAAGCGGTTTAACAACAATTGCAAGTGTAAGCGGTTTAGGATTTACTTTATTTAATTGTACGAGTGATGATGAGGTGTTAATAGATGAGAATAACGAGTTAAATATTTCTGGTGTATCAATACCATCGTCGTTAAATGTAAGTAGAGAAGGAGAAACCACATTAACAGGAAAAGGATTTAAAGTTGGAGATACAATAGAGTTTGTATCTTCAACTGCTTCGCTAACTTTTTTAGGAACGGTAGTTGAAGTTACAGAAAACACATTCACGTTTACCATTCCTGCTAATTTTGAATCTGGAAATTATACACTCAGTGTTGCACGTAATACCAATAGCTTGCTTTTAGGTAAAGTTTTGTGTAATGTAATTGCTAATACCAACATTCCCGATGTTGCAGGTAAAAACATAAAAGGTGTGGTTTATAGTAATGGCGAAGGTATAGCAAATGTTACGGTATCCGATGGTTATGAGGTTACAGTTACCGATGCTCAAGGGCGTTATTATTTAGAGTCGCAAAAACAAACCGGATTTGTTTTTATTTCTGTTCCTGGAAATTACGAGGTTACAAATGTTGGTAGTGCACCTCAATTTTTTAAACGTGTAAGCAATAGTGTTGAAACAATAGAACAGAAAGATTTTTCGCTTATTCAAGTAGATAATAACAATCATGTTGTGTTGCCTTTAGCCGATTGGCATTTGGCTAATAGAAATAACGATTTGGAGCAGTTTAATACTAAGGTATTGCCCGATATTAATAGCACCATAGAAAAATATACAGCCAACGGCACAAAAGTGTATGCTTTAACTTTAGGCGATTTAACTTGGGATGCATATTGGTACGATAACAATTTTGGACTAAATGAGTATGTGCCGTATATGAATAAGGTAAACGCACCTGTGTTCAATCTTATTGGTAATCACGATAACGATCCTTATTACGCTAACGATTGGGAAGCCGAAAATAAATACCGCGATATTATTGGGCCTACATACTATTCGTTTAACTTAGGGAAGGTGCACTACGTGGTTTTAGATAGCGTAGAATATGTTAATTCTGGAGGTTCGCAAGGCACTGTTGGTAGTCGTAACTACAACGAGAAACTAACCAGCGATCAAATAGAATGGTTAAAGAAAGATTTAGCAACCATAACCGATAAAAGTACACCAATTGTTTTGGCAATGCATACACCATTGTATAAAAATCCAACGGTTGATGCAGGCGGAAATCAAATAAATGCTACCGATTTATCTAACGCCAATACACTTGTAAGTGCACTGGCCGATTTTTCTACAGTACACGTTTTATCTGGGCATGCGCATGTTAATTTTTCTGTAGAAGAAGAGCAAAATATCATGGAGCATAACACAGCAGCTTTGTGCGCTACTTGGTGGTGGACCGGCAAAAGCGGATATGCTAACAACCATATTTGTAAAGACGGTAGCCCTGGCGGATATGGCATTTGGCAGATAAATAATACCGATATACAATGGCGTTTTAAAGGGATTGGTTACAATGAAGATTATCAGTTTAGAACCTACGATGTTAATAGCATTCACATTACAGCAGCTAATTATGCGCCCAATGCGAGTGAAGCGGATTTAGAAAGTTATGCCGATGCATACGCAAGCCCAAGTGCCAATAACGAGGTGTTAATTAATGTTTGGGGTTACGATTCCCAATGGAAAATTGAGGTTTCAGAAAACAATCAATCCTTACCCGTAACACGTGTAAATGCTAAAGATCCGTTACATATTATTTCGTACGAAGCATTGCGTTTAAATGCTGGAGCAACACCAACAAGTGCTTTTGTAACTAATAAAACAGCCCATTTTTTTAAAGTTACTGCAGCCGCAGCAAATTCAACTTTAATAATAAAAGTAACAGACAGATTTGGTAATGTTTACACCGAAAATATGGTAAGACCCAAAGCACTCACTTTAAATATGGTTTAAAATATAAAACATGAAAATTTCAAAAATAAAACTATTAATAACTACTGTAATTTTTGGTGTTACAGTAATGCAAACAATAGCTCAAAATAAAGTTACGGGTTATGTGTTTCATGATACCAATAGCAACGGAAAAAAAGAAACCAACGAAAAAGGTATTGAAAACGTTGCAGTAACCAACGGTAAGGAAGTAGTGCTTACAAATGCAAAAGGTGTTTACCAGTTGCCTTTAACTAACGATGCTATAATTTCGGTTATTAAACCAAGCAATTACAAAGTGGCTGTAAATGCTAATAACTTGCCGCAGTTTTTTTACATTCATAAACCCAAAGGGTCGCCTAAATTAAAATTTAAAGGTGTTGAGGCTACCGGGAAATTACCACGTAACGTAAATTTTCCTTTAATAGCTTCTGAAGAAAATGAGGTGTTTACGGCACTAATTTTTGGAGACCCACAGCCTTATACACAACAAGAAGTAGATTATTTTGCAAAGGGTATTGTTGAAGAAGTAGCAAATATTAAAAATATACCTTTTGGTTTAAGTTTGGGCGATTTAGTTGGTAATGATTTAAGTTTGTTTAATCCGTATATAAAAGCCACCAAAAAAGCAGGTATTCCTTGGTATAATGTATTAGGAAATCATGATCTTAATTTTGATGTTGAAACCGATGCCCTTTCCGATGAAACTTACGAGGCTCATTTTGGGCCTGCAAATTATGCATTTAACTATGGTAAAGTTCATTTTATTATTATTGATAATGTATTGTACCCAGACCCACGAAACCAATCAAAATATTGGGGAGGCTTTAGAGAAGATCAATTTCAATTTTTAGAAAACGATTTAAAGTATGTACCAAAAGATCATTTAATTGTTTTGGCCATGCATATTCCGTTAAGCGAACCAGATGATAATGATACTTTTAATGACGAGCATCGCCAAAGGTTATTCAATGTATTAAAACCATTTTCAAATACCTTGTCATTATCGGCACACACGCATATTCAGCGTCAAGATTTTTTTACTAACACCCAAGGTTGGCCACAAGAAAAACCACACCATCATTATAATGTAGGAACTACCAGCGGCGATTGGTATTCGGGTAAATTAGACGCCAATAAAGTGCCTACTTCAACCATGCGCGATGGCACACCTAAAGGTTATGCATTTATAAACTTTAATGGCAATAGCTACAGTGTAGACTATAAAGTGGCGGGTAAGCCTAAAACACATCAAATGGAAATATTTGCCCCTAAAGTTGTGGCAAAGGATAAGAAAACTAAAGCAGCAATTTATGTGAATTTTTTCATGGGAAGCCCAAGCGATGAGGTGTTGTATAAAATTGATAATGGTGAATGGAAGGCTATGAAATACACCACAGAGCCAGACCCGTCGTATGTGTCTCAAATTGTTAGTTGGGATGAATCTGAAACCTTAATACCAGGTAAACGTTCATCAAATGCTATTGATTGTACGCATCTCTGGAAAGGTAAAATTTCAACAAAATTAAGTGTAGGTACACATACTATTGAAGTTAAGGCTACAGATATGTTTGGTAAAACGCATTACGGTAGTAAAACGTATCGTGTAGAGCAATCTAACTTCTAAAAACATATTATAAATGAAGATTTTAAATTATATAGTAGTTTTTCTAGTCGTTTTTGCTTGCAAAGAGCAACAAGAAAACGTTTCAAAAATGAAAATAGATCAGGGTAAAAAAGTAGAAGTTCAAGGACACAGAGGAGAGCGCGGGCATAGTCCCGAAAACACAATAATTGGTTTTAAAAATGCCATTTTAAAAGGTGTTGATGTTATTGAATTAGATGTTGTTATCTCAAAAGATAAAAAAGTGGTAGTATCTCACGAGCCTTACATGTCATCGCTTTACGTTTTAACGCCACAAGGCGATAGTATTTCAAAAGCTGAAGAGAAGCAGTACAATTTATACCAAATGCCCTACGATAGTATTAAAACATTCGAAGTGGGTTTAAAAGGAAATATTAAGTTTCCAGAGCAAAAGCGCATTAAAGCATATAAGCCATTATTGAGTGAGGTTATTGATAGTATTGAAGCGTTTGTTAGCGCCCATAAACTAACACCTGTAGGATATAATATTGAAATTAAATCGGTGCCATCTCAATATGAAGTTTACCAGCCACAACCTGGTGTTATGGTAGATTTAGTTATGCAGGTTTTAAATACTAAAACCATAGCAGGTAAATGGAATATACAGTCTTTTGATCCTGCAATTTTAAACGAAATGCACGAAAAATATCCAGATGTAACGCTCGCTTATTTAGTAAGTAAAGGCGATTTTAAAGAGAATTTAAAGTTGTTAAATTTTACGCCTCATATTTACAGCCCTAATTATAAATTAATTAAAACAAAAACTGTAGTAGATACTATTAAAGCCAAAAACATGAAACTAATTCCTTGGACGGTAAATGATTCTATTGCAATTAGTGAGCAAATACATTTTGGTGTAGATGGTATTATTACAGACTATCCAGAGCGCGTACTCATATACAATAACTTATAATTGATAGCTAGAAGCTAATTTTTTTAGTTAGTTTTTTTATTCAAGAGCCCAGTTTTATAACTGGGCTTGCTTTTTGGTGTTTTAAATGAGGGTGTTAGTTATCAGTTTTAAATAAATTTTAGTTTTATCAAACTAAAACAGTATTTTTAGCACTACCACAAATATCTGTTTTAAAATATGAGTAACGTACATACTTCTGCAAATACTAAAACCAATTACACACTGCCAATTATTATTATAGCAAGTTTGTTTTTTATTTTCGGATTTGTAACCTGGATTAACGGTGCACTTATACCTTTTATGAAAACTATAAATGAACTTACTGAAGCACAATCGTATTTGGTAGCTTCAGCTTCATATATTTCGTTTGTTGTTATGGCGCTTCCAGCATCTTTTATCATAACAAAATTAGAATATAAAAAAAGTATGTCTTTAGGTTTAATGGTAATGGGAATAGGAGCTTTGGTGTTTATTCCTGCAGCTAATGCCAGAACATATTGGTTGTTTTTAACCGGTATTTTTATTCAAGGTGCCGGTATGACGTTGCTGCAAACAGCTTCAAATCCTTATATAACTATTTTAGGGCCTATTGAAAGTGGTGCTAAACGAATTGCTATAATGGGAATTGCAAACAAAATTGCAGGTGCGTTAGGGTCGGTAATATTTGGCGCTATTCTATTATCGGGTATTGATGGTGTAAAAGAAAAACTAGCCATTGCTGATGTTTCAGAAAAAGAAATACTGTTAAATACCATGACCGATAGTGTTGTAACGCCTTACATTATAATGGCTATTGTGTTGTTTTTGTTAGGCGCATTAATTTTAAAAGCACCGTTACCGAATGTTGAAAACACATCGGCAGAAGTAGATAACAATGAGAAAACTACCAAAACAAGTATATTTCAGTTTCCTAACTTATGGTTTGGGGTGTTAGCTTTATTTGTATATGTTGGTGTTGAAGTAATTGCTGGCGATACCATAATTTCATATGGAATTGCATTAAATATTCCAGCTGATGAAGCTAAGTACTTTACATTATTTACATTAATGGCCATGGTAGCAACTTATGTTTTGGGCGTAATTTTAATTCCTAAATATGTAAGCCAATCATTAGCGCTAAGAGCAAGTGCTATTTTGGGGGTAATTTTATCACTTTGTATTGTATTTACAACAGGGTTCACATCGGTACTTTTAGTAGCGGCTTTGGGTATAGCAAATGCTTTGGTTTGGCCTGCGGTATGGCCCTTAGCTTTAAATGGTTTAGGTAAATTTACAAAAACTGCATCAGCATTATTAATTATGGCAATTTCAGGTGGTGCTATTATTCCACCATTGTATGGTGCTATTGTTGATGGTAGAAAAGACACTTTGTTAACAGAAGGAATAAATGAAACTACAGCAGCTGTAGAAGCTGCCAATAATGGTTATTGGATTTTACTACCATGTTATTTTATAATTTTATTTTATGCCTTTTGGGGTTATAAAATTGGTGTGGCAAAAAAAAGTTAATGGCTTTTTTTAATATCAGAAGAAGCTCTAATTACCAATTCAGCATCTAAAATTTGCTTATTCAAAGTTTGAGTAATAACATCCTTTTTAGCGTGCTCTAAAAATGTTAAAGCAGCCCGCTTGCCAATGTCTTCACTATGTTGATTAATACTTGAAATACTTGGCGTAACCATTGCGGTAAAAGGTTCATTGCCAAAACCAACAAGCGCAATATCTTTTGGTATATTTATATGTTGTTCGTTTAAAACTTGAAGTGCTCCAAGGGCAGCATAATCACCTGCTACATAAACCGCATCGGGCCGGTTTTTTAAATTAAGAAGTTGTTGCATTTTAGCCCTACCATCTTTAATAGATAAGTTGCTTTCAATGAGTAATTCATTTTCTAAAGGTAAATTATGCTTTTTTATGGCATCAATGTAACCTTTAATACGGTTGTTGTAAATTCGGGTGTGTTTAAAACCGCCAATATGGGCAATACGCTTACAGCCTTGATTTACTAAATGTTCAACAATCATATGGCTGCTATCATAATCATTAATACCAATATAATCTACATTCAAATCGTTTTCACCACGGTCAAATAAAATTAAAGGTATGCCTTTAGATTTTACTTTTTCATAATAATCTAAATCTACCGTTTCATTAGCCATAGAAGCAATAATACCATCTACTTGTGTAAATAAAAGCGTGTCAATATTGTCACATTCTTTTTTATATGATTCGTTAGATTGGGTAATAATAACATTATAACCTTCTTTATTTAAAACCTCTTCAATATTTTGAATAACAGACGAGAAAAAGTTACTATTAGTTCTTGGTACAATTAAGCCCACCAAATTGCTTTTACCTTTACGTAAAGCACTAGCCAAATGGTTAGGTTGGTAATTTAAGTTTTTAGCAACTTGCCTAACTGCTTTTTTGGTTTTATCGCTTATTCGGGAATCATTGTGCAACGCCTTTGATACCGCTGCTGGCGAGATGTTTAGCACATTAGCAATATCTTTTATAGTTGCTTTTTTTTTGTTTCCCAATTTTTTATATATTTGCTTAATCGTTTAAGCAAATATATTGCTTTAGTGCAAATAATCAAAACAACTTAATCTATTTAATACGTTTTGATTTATTTTTAAAACACTGCTTAAACGTTTAAGCAAAAAACTAATTTATTAAATAAGAATTTACAATGAGTAAAGTAGTCACGTTTGGAGAAATCATGTTAAGATTAGCTCCTCAAGGATTTTTAAGATTTTCACAAGCAAATAATTTTGATGTTATTTACGGAGGAGGAGAATCTAACGTTGCAGTTTCATTAGCAAACTATGGTGTTGATGTTGATTTTGTTACACGTTTACCAAAAAATGATATTGGTGAGTGTGCCATGATGGAAATGCGTAAAAGAGGCGTTGGTGTAGATAAAATTGTTTGGGGGGGAGACCGTTTAGGTATTTACTTTTTAGAAACTGGTGCCGTATCTCGTGGTAGTAAAGTAGTATATGATAGAGCACACTCTGCAATGGCTGAAATTGAATCTGGAATGATAGATTGGGATGCTGTTTTTGAGGGTGTTGAGTGGTTCCACTGGACAGGTATTACACCTGCAATTTCTCAAGGTTCTGCTGATGTTTGTTTAGAAGCTGTTAAAGCTGCTAGCGCTAAAGGTATTACTATTTCAACAGATTTAAATTACCGTGCTAAACTTTGGAAATATTGTGATGCTGCTCACAGAGAAGCTATCATGACTGAGTTAACTTCATACTGTGATATTGTTTTAGGTAATGAAGAAGATGCTGAAATGCACTTTGGTATTAAGCCAGAAGGTATCAGTGTTCAAACTGAAGGGCACAATGTAAAAGCTGAAGCATTTTTATCAGTTTGTCAACAAATGATGGAAAAATTCCCAAGAGCCAAAAAAGTTATCACAACATTAAGAGGTTCTATTTCTGCATCGCACAATACTTGGGCAGGTGTATTATATGATGGTAAAACATTATTTGAAACACGCCAATACCAAATTACAGATATTGTTGATAGAGTAGGTGGTGGAGATTCATTTATGGGTGGTTTAATCTACGGATTATTAAAATACCCAGAAGATGATCAAAACGCATTAGATTTTGCAGTAGCAGCTTCTTGTTTAAAACACACAATTAAAGGTGATGCTAACTTAGTAACAGTATCTGAAGTAGAAAAATTAATGGGTGGTGACGCTTCAGGGCGTGTTGCTAGATAATTATAAAATGTTTAAACGTTTAATTATTGATTTGTGTAAACAATTCAACAGTTAAATAAATAAACAAATAAACATTAAAAAAATGGCACAATTTACAAGATTAGAAGTTGCTCAGGCAATGAAAGAAACAGGGATGATTCCTTTGTTTTTTAACAACGATATAGAATTAAGTAAAAACGTATTAAAAGCATGTTATGATGGTGGTGCTCGTTTAATGGAGTTTACCGCTCGTGGTGATTTTGCGCACGAAGTTTTTGGTGAATTAACTAAATATGCAGTAGCTGAATTACCGGGTATGATTATGGGTGTTGGTTCAGTAACCGATGCAGGACAAGCATCTCTTTACATGTCTTTAGGTGCAAACTTTGTAGTTACACCAGTTTTAAGAGAAGATATTGCTATTGCTTGTAACCGTAAAAAAGTACTTTGGTCTCCAGGTTGCGGTACATTAACCGAAATTACTAGAGCTGAAGAATTAGGTTGCGAAATAGTAAAATTATTCCCAGGTGATATTTACGGTCCGCAGTTTGTAAAAGGTATAAAAGGGCCACAACCATGGACAAGTATTATGCCAACAGGAGGTGTATCACCAACTGAAGAAAACTTAAAAGGATGGTTTGATGCTGGCGTAACATGCGTTGGTATGGGGTCAAAATTAATTTCAAAAGAAATTATAGCTAACAAGGATTATGCAAAACTAGAGCAAGATGTAAAAAATGCTTTAGCTATAGTAAAAGCTGTTAGAAAATAAATAACCAAATTTTATACAAAAGAGCGCCTCAATTTATTGAGGCGCTTTTCTTTTTATTCTGAACATAAATTCGTTAATTCGCATCAATTAAAACAATAAACAAATTATATACAATGAAAATAGGAAAAATTTTTAGCGTTTTTGCCGTAGCTTTATTAGTGGTGTCTTGTAACCAAAATGGCGCTCAAAACAAACCATTAAATACAGCTGCAGATTCTTTAAGTTATGCCATTGGTATGGATGTAGCAAGAAATGTATCAGCTACATTTGATGAGGAGTTTGATCATGATTTATTTTACCAAGGTTACAAAAACGTTGTTGATTCTGCCGATGTTAAAATTGATAAAAACCTAGTACAAGGTATTATTCAAACTTACATGCAGAAAAAACAACAAGAAATGGCTGAAAAGCAACAAGCTGAAGCTGCTAAAAAAGCTGAAGAGCAATTTGGAGAATTAAAGGCTGCCGGCGAAAAATTAATGGCTGAAAACATTTCTAAAGAAGGTGTGCAAACTACAGAAAGTGGTTTACAATACATTGTTTTAGAAGAAGGTAATGGTGAAAAACCAACAGCTTCAGATAGAGTTAAAGTACACTACCACGGTACATTATTTGACGGTACTGTGTTTGATAGCTCTGTTGATAGAGGTGAGCCAACTACATTTGGTGTTGGGCAAGTAATTAAAGGATGGACAGAAGGTTTACAATTAATGTCTGTAGGGTCAAAATACAAATTCTTTATACCACAAGAATTAGCTTACGGTCATCAGCAACGTGGGCAACACATTAAGCCTTTTACACCTTTAGTATTTGAGGTTGAATTATTAGAAATAGTTAAGTAATAACACATTACTTTTAACAATATAAAAAAGCAGGAAGCATCGTCTTCCTGCTTTTTGTTTTAAATAAATTGCATAAAACAGCCGTAAGGTTGTAACTTTGCGTAACATTTAAAAAGAATATATGTCGCATAAAGCAGGTTTTGTAAATATAATAGGTAATCCTAACGTGGGTAAATCTACCCTAATGAATGCTTTCATTGGCGAAAAACTTTCCATTATAACCTCTAAAGCGCAAACCACGCGTCATAGAATTTTAGGTATTGTAAATGGCGAAGATTTTCAAGTAGTTTTAAGTGATACACCAGGTATTATAAAACCAGCGTATGAGTTACAAGAATCTATGATGGATTTTGTGAAATCTGCTTTTGAAGATGCCGATATTTTAATTTACATGGTAGAAATTGGAGAGCAAGCCTTAAAAGACGAGGCTTTTTTCAATAAAATTACCAACTCAAAAATACCAGTTTTATTGTTGCTAAATAAAATTGATACTTCAGATCAAGCACAACTAGAAACTCAAGTGCAATTATGGGCAGAAAAAGTACCCAATGCCGAAATTTATCCAATATCAGCACTCGAAGGTTTTAATGTAAAAGAAGTGTTTTTAAGGCTAGTTGAACTTTTACCAGAATCACCACCATTTTACCCAAAAGATCAATTAACTGATAAGCCAGAGCGTTTCTTTATTAATGAAAGTATTAGAGAAAAAATTTTAATACATTATAAAAAAGAAATACCATACGCAGTTGAGGTAGAAACCGAAGAGTTTCACGAAGAAGAAAATATCATCAGAATTCGATCTGTAATTATGGTTGAGCGCGAAACACAAAAAGGTATTATTATAGGGCATAAAGGAAGTGCATTAAAGCGTGTAGGTACAGAAGCTAGAAAAGATTTAGAAAAATTTTTCGGCAAGCAAATTCATATAGAGCTTTATGTAAAAGTGAACAAAAATTGGCGCTCAAACCAAAACCAACTAAAACGTTTTGGTTACAATCAGCGTTAAAAACTAACGCTATTTTTAAATTAGCATAACATTCTCTTTAATAAGGAGTTTCATATTTGCACCATCAAAGTTTGTTAAACTTTTGAGTTAGTTAGTTTAGTTATAAAAGTCTTAGTTTGCCCTAAATTAAGACTTTTTATTTTTTTATATAATTTCTGAATTAGCTTTCGTTTCACTTAGTATTTTATGCATAAAATCATGTAATGCATACATATTAGTTTTGCTAGAAGCTTTACCAATAATTCCAGCAAAATACAAAGCAAACCATATAATTATCATTAAAAGCATAATTGCAATTTGTACACTAAAATTAGTATTTAATTTCCAGTTGCTGTAAGCCCAAATACTAAAACCAATAAAAAGTGTAGCCACAATAAAATGCAAGAACATGAAAAGTGTCCAAACGGTTGGGTTTGGTCCAAATAAACCATTCAAAATACTTGTTTTGTTGTTTATGTTATCAATTTCTAAATGTAATTGAGGCGTCCAAAACTTTTGTTCTTTTTTAGGGTATTTTATAAAAACATGGTTGTCTATACGGTTAATAACAAAAGCGTTTTGGCTGGTTTTAGCAGTTTCAAAAGCATTTAATACTACTTGGTTGTTTACGTGTAATTTTAGTTTAAATCTGGGTCTTAAAGCAATAGTATTGTTGGCTGGCATTCCGTCTGTTTTACATCATTTAAAATAATAAAATTTATTTATAATATATAAACCTCTTAATAGTTTTAAAAAACAGTTACTAATGGCAGTATATTTTCTATTTTTGCAAAATATTTAGGCAGCATAATAACGCTAACCTTTTAATTTTATGAGCAATATAGTAGCAATAGTAGGAAGACCAAATGTAGGTAAATCAACGTTTTTTAATCGTCTAATTCAAAGACGCGAAGCCATTGTAGATTCTGTAAGTGGTGTAACAAGAGACCGTCATTATGGTAAATGTGATTGGAACGGGCGCGAGTTTTCTCTAATTGATACCGGAGGTTACGTAATTGGAAGTGATGATGTTTTTGAAGCTGAAATAGATAAACAAGTTGAGTTAGCTATTGATGAAGCTGATGCCATTATTTTTATGGTTGATGTTGAAACAGGCGTAACTGGAATGGATGAAGATGTTGCCAAGTTATTACGAAAGGTTGAAAAACCAGTGTTTTTAGCAGTTAATAAAGTTGATAACTCAAAACGAAGTGAAGATGCTGTAGAGTTTTATTCACTTGGTTTAGGTGAATATTATACCATTGCAAGTATTAACGGATCGGGCACCGGTGAACTTTTAGATGCTTTAGTTGAGGCTTTACCAGAAAAAGAAGAAGTAATTGAAGAAAACTTACCACGTTTTGCTGTGGTTGGTCGCCCAAATGCTGGTAAATCATCATTCATCAATGCGTTAATAGGTGAAGATAGATACATAGTAACAGATATTGCAGGAACCACACGCGATGCTATTGATACTAAATATAACCGTTTTGGGTTTGAATTTAATTTAGTTGATACGGCTGGTATTAGAAGAAAATCTAAAGTAAAAGAAGATTTAGAGTTTTATTCTGTAATGCGAAGCGTTCGTGCCATTGAACATGCCGATGTATGCTTACTTGTTTTAGATGCTAATCGCGGATTTGATGGCCAAGTACAAAATATTTTTTGGTTAGCTGAACGTAACCGAAAAGGTATTGTTGTTTTGGTTAATAAATGGGATTTAGTAGAGAAAGATCATAAATCAGTTAAGGAATACGAAAAAGCCATTCGAAAACAAATTGAACCATTTACCGATGTGCCAATAGTATTCATATCTGCACTTACAAAGCAACGTATTTATAAAGCTATTGAAACAGCTGTTCAGGTTTATGAAAACCGTAGTAAACGTATAAAAACAAGCGAACTTAATGAGGTGTTTTTGCCTTTAATAGAGCATTATCCACCACCAGCTTACAAAGGTAAATTTGTTAAAATAAAATACATAATGCAATTACCAACACCACAACCACAGTTTGCATTTTTCTGTAATTTACCACAATATGTAAAAGATCCTTACAAACGTTTTCTTGAAAATAAACTACGCGAAAATTTTGGGTTTACAGGGGTGCCTATAAGTGTTTACATGCGTAAGAAGTAGTTTTGTTAGTTGTTAGTTGTTAGTTGTTAGTTGTTAGTTGTTAGTTGTTAAGGGCAATACTTTTTTAAAAACAGTAAGCAATTAACAACTAAAAATTACCAACCGCCAGAAGCACCACCACCACCAAAACTACCGCCACCAAAGCCACCGCCAAAACCACCACCTGATGACCAACCGCCTCCAGAGCTACCCCAGCCACTGCTACCAGAAGAGCCACGGTAACTACCACGCCCCATATTACTTAAAATAATAGCATCTAAAATACTGGTACCATCAGTTCGGTTTCCACGGTTTCCGCCACCACCACGTCGGTTTTTTGAAATTGAAATTAAAATAATAAAGAATATAAAAAGCAGCATAACAACTAAACCTACCGGAAATTCACCACTGCTGTTTTGTTGCCTAGAACCTTTGTATTCACCATTTAAAACTTCAAAAATGGCATCGGCACCACGGTTTAAACCGCCAAAGTAATTATTTTGTTTAAAGTAGGGTATTATGTCGCGCTCAATAATACGTTTAGATAAGGCATCCGTTAATAAGTATTCAATGCCATAACCCGTGTTAATAGCAATTCTACGATCATTTTTTGCCAATAAAATTAATATACCATTGTCTTTGTTGTCTTGCCCAATACCCCATTTTTCACCCCATTGAGCACCTAAATAATTAATGTCTTCACCGTTTGTTGAGTTTATTATAGCAACAACAATTTGGGTTGAAGTCGTATCAGAATATTTTACAAGTTTACGCTCTAAATTATCTTTTTGAGAGGGATGCAACAAGTTTATATAATCATAAACACTTGTTTGGAATTTAGGTTTTTCAGGAATGTCAAATTGCGCAAACCCAATTGAAGTTGTAAAAATTAATAGTAATAATAACAGTTTTTTAAACGCAGTAAATGTTGTGGTAGCTTTTTTTTCAAATAAAGTAATATAAGCGTTGTGCATACTACTGTAAGTATTTGGAGTACAACCAACGGAACACTGATTACTTTTTACTGAATACTGCATACTGTAATTTTATCCTTTTGAAATATCGTTTGAAAGTTCGTTTGTGTCATTTTTGGTATATGGGAAATAATGTTTTAAAGCATTACCTGCTTTAGTAATACCATCAACTAAACCTTGTTTAAAATTTCCTTTTTTAAACTGCTGCTGAATGCTGTTTTTTGTACTGTCCCAAAAATCAGCTTCAACTAAGTCATTAATACCTTTATCACCATAAATAGCGAAGGTTTTGTCTTCTACTGCTACATAAATTATAACGCCATTTTGCGCTTTGGTATTTTCCATTTTAAGCATATAAAACACTTCTAAAGCTCTTTTAGAGGCGTTACCATTGCAAGTTTTTTCAATGTGTACGCGTATCTCTCCAGAAGTGTTTAGCTCTGCTAGCCTTATGGCTTCAATAATTTCTTGTTCTTCAGTTGCAGAAAGGAAATCTTCTATTTTAGACATTAAAATTCTACTTTAGGTGCTTTTTCACTTCCAGGATCGCTTTTATATCTTGGCATTTCTTCAAAACCAAATAGGCCTGCTAATAAGCTTCCTGGGAATTTTTTTATATGAATATCGTAAGTGTTAACTATTTGGTTATAACGATTACGTTCTACATTTATACGATTTTCAGTACCTTCTAATTGAGATTGTAGCTCTAAAAAGTTTTGGTTTGCCTTTAACTCTGGGTAGCGCTCTACTGTTAATAATAATTTAGATAAAGCACCTGTTAGCCCTTGTTGTGCTTGTTGAAATTGAGCCATGGTTTCTGGTGTTAAATTGTTGGCATCAATAGTTGTTTTTGTGGCTTCAGAGCGTGCTTTAATAACACCTTCTAAAGTTTCTTTTTCATGCGCAGCATATCCTTTTACGGTTGATACTAAATTAGGTATTAAATCGGCTCTACGTTGGTAAGCGCTTTCAACGTTAGACCACGCTGTTTTAGCATTAGCTTCATGCTCAACAGCTGTATTGTTAAATCCTTTTCCCCAAGAATATAGGCCTATTGCTAGAATTCCAACAACAATCCATGGTAAAAATTTTTTCATAATAATGTTAGTTTATAATGTTAATGGTTATAAATGTATGACACAACTTTGTTTAAAATGTTACTTATTTTAAATTTTTTTTAGAGCGTGTAAATTTACGTAAACGTTTCAAAGGTGTTCTTTTATTTTAAGCAGTTGCTCTTTAATATCTTCAAGTTTATTAATTATTTCAAAATTACTTAAAGCTTCTTTTTTTTCTTCTTTTAAATGAATTTTAGCGCCTTCTAGTGTAAACCCGCGTTCTTTTACTAAGTGATATATAAACTTAAGGTTTTTTATGTCTTCGGGAGTAAATTTACGGTTGCCTTTTGCGTTTTTTTTAGGCTTTAAAATGTCAAATTCTTTTTCCCAAAATCTTATTAATGATGTGTTTACATCAAAGGCTTTGGCAACTTCGCCTATGCCGTAATAACGTTTGTTGGGTAAATTAATATGCATTAGTCTAATGATTGGTTTTCCATTGAAGCGTGTTCAAGCATTTCGCTAAACTCTTCGGCAGTTAAACTTCCGTAGTAAAAATTAATAGGGTTAATATTTACGCCATCTTTTCTAATTTCATAATGTAAGTGGGGTGCTTGCGAACGTCCTGTGCTACCAACAAAACCAATTAAATCACCGCGTTTTACCTTTTGGTTTTTGCGTACGTTGTATTTGTATAAGTGGGCATAAAGGCTAATGTAGCCAAACCCGTGGTCTATTCTAATATGTTTTCCGTAGCCGCTAGAACCAGAATCTGCTCGTACTACAATACCATCGCCACTGGCGTAAATTGGTGTGCCACGAGGTGCTGTAAAATCCATGCCTTTGTGCATTTTTCTAACTTTGGTAAAGGGATCTGTACGCATACCATAACCCGAAGCCATACGCGTTAAGTCTTCATTGCTAACAGGTTGAATAGCAGGAATTGCAGCTAGTAACTTTTCTTTTTCTTCGGCAAGTAAAGCAACTTCATCTAAAGATTTTGATTGTACTACAATTTGTTTTTGTAAAATATCTAAACGTTTTGTGGTTTCCATAATAAGTTTAGAATTATCATAACCAGCTAAATCTTTATAGCGGTTAATACCACCAAACCCTGCTTTTCGTTGCTCATCAGGTATTGGGTTTGCTTCAAAATAAACACGGTATAAATTATTATCTCTATCGGCCACATTAGCTAAAACGGCTTCGGCTTCATCCATTTTTTTATTCAGAATTTCAAACTGAAATTGCATGTTTTGTAATTCGCGCTTTAAGGCTTTTTCTTTAGGAGATTCAATATATTGTCCTGCAATAAAAACAAAGCCAAAAGCAAATAAACAAGCAGCTAATAAAAACAAAAAAGCGTACTTAAACGTAGTTCTTTTTTTACGCTCAATTTTTCGGTAAGAAAGTGATTCTGGATCGTAGTAATATTTTACCTTACTCATTACGTTATTTATTCTATTTTTGCATGAGATTATCTAAACCTAATTAGCTTAAAATTTTAAAGCTAACGTGCCAAACCTGTAATTATTGTTTTTAATGTTTGGTACTAATTTTAAAGCTAAATAGGTACACTAACACCAAAGTAAAATAAAATTTGGTGAGTAAAGATAAAAATTGTTTTACAATTTAAATAATTTAACAAAAAAAGAGCAAATCTGCATTCATGAAGTCACAAGAAATTAGAGCTACGTTTTTAAATTTTTTTAAAGATAAACAACATGCCATAGTACCATCGGCACCAATGGTGTTAAAAGATGACCCTACGTTAATGTTTGTTAATTCTGGTATGGCACCGTTTAAAGAATTCTTTTTAGGCAATGCCGAACCTAAAAGCAGCAGAATAGCAGATTCTCAAAAATGCTTACGCGTTTCAGGTAAACACAATGATTTAGAAGAAGTTGGTTATGATACATACCACCACACACTTTTTGAAATGCTTGGAAACTGGAGTTTTGGCGATTATTTTAAAGAAGAAGCCATTGCTTGGGCTTGGGAACTTTTAACCGAAGTTTTTAAAATAGATAAAGATATTTTATACGTTACTGTTTTTGAAGGTGATGAAGGCGATAAATTACCTATGGATACCGAGGCTTATGATTTATGGAAGAAGCACGTACCTGAAAACCGCATTTTAAAAGGAAACAAAAAAGATAATTTCTGGGAAATGGGTGATCAAGGACCTTGTGGCCCATGTAGCGAAATTCACGTAGATATACGTTCGGCTGAAGAAAAAGCCAAAGTTGATGGTAAAGATTTAGTGAATATGGATCATCCGCAGGTGGTAGAAATATGGAACCTTGTATTTATGCAATACAACCGTAAAGCAAACGGCTCTTTAGAACCGCTACCAAATAAACACATTGATACTGGTATGGGTTTTGAACGTTTATGTATGGTGCTACAAAACGTACAAAGTAATTATGATACTGATGTGTTTACACCATTAATTAGAGAGGTTGAAACCATTACAGGTAAAAATTACAGCAAAGATGAAAAAGTTGATGTTGCCATTCGCGTAATATCAGACCACGTGCGTGCAGTAGCTTTTTCAATAGCCGATGGCCAACTACCAAGTAATAACGGTGCAGGCTATGTAATTAGGCGCATTTTACGTAGAGCTGTACGTTACGGCTTTACATTTTTAGATAAAAAAGAACCTTTTATTTACAGGTTAGTTGATGTGCTAAGTGAAAAAATGGGAAGCGCTTTCCCAGAATTAAAACAACAAAAGCAATTAATTCAAAATGTTATAAAAGAAGAAGAACAATCGTTTTTAAGAACTTTAGAGCAAGGTTTAATTCTTTTAAATAGAATTGTTGAAGAAACAAAAGGCCATACGGTTTCAGGTGAAAAGGCTTTCGAATTATATGATACTTATGGTTTTCCAATAGATTTAACATCGTTAATTTTAGGTGAAAACGGCTATAAGTTAGATGAAGCTGGTTTTAATAAAGAACTTCAAAAACAAAAAGACAGATCGCGTGCGGCAAGTGAAATGAGTACAGATGATTGGACGGTTTTAATTAATGATGCCGACCAAGAGTTTATTGGCTATGATGCTTTAGAAGCCAACGTAAAAATAACACGATACAGAAAAGTAACCTCAAAAAAAGAAGGTGATATGTATCAATTAGTATTCAATTTAACACCATTTTATGCTGAAGGCGGTGGGCAAGTAGGTGATAAAGGCTATTTAGAAGATGTAAACGGCGATGTGGTTTATATTTTAGATACCAAAAAAGAAAACAACGTAATTATTCATTTTACCAAAAACTTGCCTAAAAATGTAGAAGCAGCATTTAAAGCTGTTGTTGATGCTAAACAGCGTTACCGTACAGAGTGTAACCACACAGCAACACACTTATTACACCAAGCATTACGCGAAGTTTTAGGCACACACGTAGAGCAAAAGGGAAGTGCAGTACACTCAAAATACCTACGATTTGATTTTTCACACTTTTCAAAATTAACCGTTGATGAGTTACGCGATGTAGAAAACTTTGTAAACGCCAGAATTGATGGTAAATTACCTTTAGAAGAAAAACGAAATATTCCAATGGATGAAGCTATTGCCCAAGGAGCTATGGCTTTGTTTGGTGAAAAATATGGCGATACGGTAAGAGCTATTCGTTTTGGGCAATCTATTGAGCTTTGTGGCGGTACACACGTAAAAAATACAGCCGATATTTGGCATTTTAAAATAACATCAGAAAGTGCAGTGGCAGCAGGTATTAGAAGAATTGAAGCCATTACAAATGATGCTGTTAAAGATTTCTACCAAGAAAATAATAGAGCATTTTTTGAAATGAAAGATTTACTAAATAATGCTAAAGAACCTGTTAAAGCACTTCAAAATTTACAAGAAGAAAATAGTAGCTTAAAAAAGCAAATAGAAGCCTTATTAAAAGATAAAGCTAAAAATATTAAAGGCGAATTAAAAGGCGAATTGGTTGATGTTAACGGTATTCAATTTTTAGCTAAAAAAGTAGATTTAGATGCAGCTGGTATAAAAGATGTAGCTTTTGAATTAGGCGGACAATACAATAATTTATTCCTTTTGTTAGCAGCTGAACAAAATGGAAAAGCATTATTATCGTGCTATATTTCTAAAGAATTAGTAGCCAATAAAGATTTAAATGCAGGACAAGTAGTACGAGAACTAGGTAAATTTATTCAAGGAGGAGGAGGTGGTCAGCCGTTTTTTGCAACCGCTGGCGGTAAAAATCCTAGTGGAATTGAAGCGGCTTTAAAAGAGGCGAAAGCTTACTTAAATTAAGTTCACGCCAAGGCGTTAAGGTTAAAGTAAAAATGAAACTTCAAACCAGCATACCATTATTTAAACAAACCAATAATTTAATAAATTACGAGTCTAATATACTGTTGTTAGGCTCGTGTTTTGTTGAAAATATAGGTGAAAAGTTGGCGTATTTTAAGTTTAATAATAAGGTTAATCCGTTTGGTATTTTATTTCATCCTAAAGCCATTGAAAAACTAATTGAAAAATCACTTAGCTTAGCGTATTATTCTGAAAATGAGGTCTTTTTTCATAATGAGCAATGGCACTGTTTTGATGTACACTCAAAATTAAGTAATCCGTCAAAAGATAATTTGCTTGAACACTTAAATGATAGTATTAACTCAAGTTGCCATCAACTTAAAAAAGCAACACATATTGTTATTACGTTAGGTACAGCGTGGGTTTATTCGTTTTTAGAAAATAATAATACGGTGGCTAACTGCCATAAAATTGAGCAAAAGTATTTTGATAAAAAATTACTTTCAGTAAATGCTATTGTGGCTTCACTTCAAAATATAATTAAGCTTATAACAACTGTAAATAAAAAAGCGTCGGTTATATTTACGGTGTCGCCAATTAGGCACGTAAAAGATGGTTTTATAGAAAACACCCAAAGCAAGGCGCATTTAATTTCAGCCATACATGAGGTTATTAAAGCACAATTATTAACAGAAAATAACCAATTGTACTACTTTCCTTCTTATGAAATAATGATGGATGAGTTGCGTGATTACCGTTTTTATGCCGAAGATATGATTCACCCTAGCCAAACTGCTATCAATTATATTTGGGAAGCGTTTAAATACGTATGGATTTCAGAAAAAGCAGTGAAAACAATGGAAAATGTAGATGCTATTCAAAAAGGACTTCAGCATAAACCATTTAATCCAAATTCTGAAGCACACAAAAAATTTCTTCAAAAATTGGAAAGTAAAAAACAGGCCTTGAGTAAAAGCTTTCCACATATGTCTTTTTAAAATTTAAAATCGTATACCGGTAAATCAAAATATACGTAATTCATCGTATTGATTTCGCTTGTGCTTTGTTGCAGTTTTGTGATGCTATTAATCATAAAAAAATCAACAAAATGAAACACTTCAAAAAACAAGCATTATCAGTAGTTATTATTTTATCAATGGTATTCGTGTCATGTTCATCTTCTGATGATTCTGATGGCGATATAAAAGCAGCATCAGGTATTTTAGTGGCAAATGTAGATGGAACTTCGTATAAATCATTCGAAATATCTTCTTCAGCAACCATTTCAAACGTAAGTTCAACAGCAAAAAGTTTAATGATTATTGCTACAAACAGTGATGGTAAAGCGTTTTCAATGACCGTTTTTGGGTATGAAGGCGCGGGCACTTACGATTTTACAGGCGCCAATTTAGCAATAACAAATGTTGCCAGTTACTCTGAAACCGATGTGAATATTAATAACCCTACAGCATCAACAACCGAAATTTGGCAAGCACCTTATGACGATACTAAAGTAGGTTCTATAACAATTACCGAAGAAACAGATACTAAAATTAAAGGCACGTTTAGTTTTACATGTAAAAACGTAAACGGCAATAACTCTATAAAAAACATTACAGAAGGTTCTTTTGATTTGAACAAACAAGTACTGTAATAAGCTAATTAACATTAACCAAATTCAACAATGAGAACATTAAAAACTTTAGTTTTTCTATTAGCTAGTACGCTAATTTTAAACGCGCAAAAAGCAGAAACACCTGAAAATAGCTATAATTTAGGTGCAAACATTAATCAAATGACTTTAACTGTTGCAGGTACTTTAGTGGTTGCAACCAATGATGGTTTGGTGGGCATAAAGCCAGATACCAACCAACTACTATTTAATTTTACAGATTACGGCAGAGTAAAACCAGAAGAGTTAAATTTTGTACCTATGTCTCCGTACGTTATGGTGGGGCAAACAGGTATTGCAAACTTATCGGCTAAAAAAGCGGTAATAGACCATGTTTCAGGAAAGGTGTTATTTACAACTGAATCTAAAGGATGGAAAAACGTATTTACTTGCGATGTTATTATGCCACAAAACAAATTAGTAGTAAGCGGTTTTCAAAAAGGAGGCGGTAAAGCTGAAAATGTAACGCCTAAAGTAGGTGTGTATGATTTAGCTACAGGTAATTTAGATTATGAATTCTTTTTAACAAAACCAGGAAAAGTAACCATGAAATACTTTGCGGTTACCGGTACGCCAATGCTTCTAAAAGATAAATTATTGGTGCCAACATCACAAGGTATTTTAGCAAAATCTAAAACAGGAGAAACGCTTTGGGAAAACAAAGTGAAAAATGTTAATTGGATGACTACTAATGAAACCGAAAGCGATATTTATGCCTTTGCAGCCACAACTAACGGTAAAAACACAAGAATTTACAAGTTGAATGCTAGTGGCAATGAAGTCTGGACAGAAGAACGCAAAGTAAAAGGTAACGTTAGCAATTTTGAAATTTTGCCACAAGGTTTAGCCGTTGTTAGCGATGTTACTGGTGGTAGTGGAGCTTTAGGCGCAAAGGCAGAATCTAAAATAACCATGTTTAGTGCTGCAACAGGTGATGATTTATGGGAAAAAGCACCAAAAACTAAAGGCTACGTGCAGCATTTTTATGTACAAGATGATGGTATTTTATTTGGTGTGTATGAAGGCGGTATCAATAAAATTTCTTTTGATGGTAATACCTTATTTAAAAAGCCTTTAAAAACAGGTGAAAACATTATGCTTATGGCCCAAACACCGCAAGGTTTAATTTACATAACCAGTGAAGATGCCAATATTGTAGATTTAAAAACTGGTGAACAAGTTTGGAGCAAACCTTTAAAATATAAAAGAGCAGCATCGGTAGCTTCTACTTTTGATGCTAAAAACAATCGTTATTTAATTGCAGCTGATGGTAAAATTATGGCTATTGATGCTAATTCAGGTAGTGTAAGTGATTTTGCTAAATGTAATTTTGATGAAAAAGAAGATCCTAACACTATGCAAATTAGAAATGGTGGCGTTTTCTTATCATCAGACCAAAATATGACTTTAATAAACTTTGATGGTAAAGAAAACTATCATGCCTATTACAAATCACCAGGCAGAAGCACATTTGGTAAAATTGCTGGTGGTGTTTTAGCGGTAGCATCAACAGCTATGACAGTTGGTATGAGTATGAAGGCTGGCGCTAACCGTAGTGCTTTTGGTAGTGTAAATGATTTAGATAGCTATAATGAAACAGGAAAACAAGCAAAACGAGCTGCCGATATGTTTGCAGGTATTGCAAGTGCCTCTTTTGATTATTTATCAACCAGATTTAAAGCAACAGCCGCTACTGAAAATGCCCAATTTATTTTAACAAATTTAGATGGTGGTGCTGGCCTTGTAAAAGTGAATAAAGATTCAGGTAAAATTGATAAAGAAATTATGCTAAAAGATAAAAAACCAGAATATGAAGTAGATGAGCTTGGAGGATATTTATTTTATAAAGCCAATGATAAAACAATATATTCTTACAACCTTAATAAGTAAATCTTGTTGTTGAGATTTGTACTGATTGGGCGTGATAAATTCTTTTATTGCGCTTAATCTTTTTTAATAACTTTTAGTCGATATTTTACACCTTTAGAAAACTTATATTGTAAATTTCAAATGCTATTAATCAGTTCATATCAAAAACATCAATTGTTATTTTCTTGTGAAAGAGGAAAGCAGTTGGTGTTTTTTTTATGGGCAACCATAACTAATAATGTAAAACTTTTTAGTTATGTGTTTTAATATAATTTTTGAGGTTATAATTGGTTTGCTGTTATTGGTTTTAAGTATAGCCATTATCATTACAATTAAACGCATATTTGTGTTTAATGAAAACGCAAAAAAAAGAAATCAAGTACTTGCTTTTAAGGTATCTTTAGCAAAAAAGGAAAATGCACAATTACAACAAAAAACAGTGTTAGTAAATGCTATAAATACCACATTATACCCTCGTTTTTTTAGTATAATTGAACAAATACTTTCATTACAAAAAAATATATTTGATGAGAGTTTATAATTTTTATGAAAAAACTACTGTGCGCACTCGTATTAATATTCAGTAATTATAGCCATTCACAAAGCACTCAAAAAATAATTGATAGTTTAAAAACACTATTAAACTCTCAAAAGGAACTGCCTTTAGTTAATACACTTACTGAACTTGCATGGGAGTATGAAAACCGAAATATTGATAGTGCATTATTCTATTCAAAACAATCATTAAACATTTCCAAAAAAATAAAAAGCGATGAGGCTTTTGCAGCGTCATACAATAGTTTAGCTAGTTGTTTTGATGCTTTAGGAAAACTAGACAGTGCCATTTACTACCATCAAAAAAGTTTAGATTTAAAGCTAAAACTCAATAATAAAATAGGAGCAGCTAATTCATATAATAACTTAGGTATTGTTTATGATTTATCGGGCGATTTTGATGTGTCTTTACAAAATTACTTTAAAGCGTTAAATATTTTTGAAAGTGAAAATGTACCTTTTGATAAAGTGCCAATGGTGCTAGGTAATATTGGTATTGTTTACAAAAAGGAAAAAGAATTTGGTAAAGCTTTAGAGTATTATAATAGGGCCTTAGAAATTTATCAGGCCAACAATTATAATTTTGGTGAAGTAGTAACAAAAGGTAATATTGGCGCTATTTTAATTCATTTAAAACAATTTGAAAAAGCAATAAAATACTGTTCTGAAGCCCAAGAAGCTTATGCCAAATTAGGTTATAACAGGTATGTACCTTACATGTTAAGTAACATAGCTATTGCTAAAGATAGCTTAAAACGCTACAATGAAGCAGAAAAAGACTTAGAGCGTGTTATATCTTTATTTCAAAAAGAACAAAACTATTATGAATTGGTACATAATAAATTAAGTTTTGCACATAATTTACATAAACAGCAAAAGCTAACTCAAGCGTTTTTAAATGCAAATGATGCATTACAAATAGCAAAAAATAAAGGTTTTAAAGAGTGGGAAGTTAAAGCATACAAAGTTTTAGCTCATATTGAAAAGTCAAAACAAAATTATAAAGCTTATGCTACGTATTTTGAAATGTACGCCCAAAAGAAAGATAGTTTGTTTGAAGAAAAAAAAACCAAAACAGTTTTTGAGTTAGAAACCAAATACAAAACAGCTAAAAAAGAAAAAGAAATACTAGCGCAACGTGCTCAAATAGCAGAAAAAGAACTTAATATAAATAGAAAAAACATGCAATTACTAGGGCTTGGTGTTTTAGCTATTGTACTATCAGTTTTTGGGTATTTGGTATATAAACAACAAAAATTAAAAAACAAACAACTTCAAAAAGAAAACCAGTTAAAAGAAGCACTATCAAAAATTGAAACTCAAAATAAATTACAAGACCAACGTTTAAGAATTTCAAGAGATTTGCATGATAATATTGGCGCACAACTTACATTCATAATATCGTCTATTGAAAATTTACAATACGGTTTCAAAATTTCAAACACCAATTTAACCAATAAGTTAACAGGCATAAGTAGTTTTACAAAAGACACTATAAATGAATTAAGAGATACTATTTGGGCAATGAATAAAAACGAAATTTCGTTAACAGATTTGCAAATCCGCATATCAAATTTCATTGACAAAGCGCATGTATCTTCTCAAGGCATACATTTTAATTTTTTAGTAGCTGAAGAACTTAAAAACAACACTGTATTCACATCTGTACAAGGCATGAATATTTATAGAATTATACAAGAAGCCATAAATAATGCTATAAAATATGCCAATGCAAGTAGTGTAAATGTTGAAATATCTGAAAAAAATAATAAGCTGTTATTTGAAGTGTTTGATAACGGTACAGGTTTTAATTTAGAAGAAGTTGAAGCTGGCAACGGGTTAAACAATATGAAAAAAAGAGCTACCGATGTTGGTGCAAGCATAACCATACAAAGCAACAAAAACTCAGGAACCAAAATAGCAGTAACTTTATAAGCATGATAGTTAAAATAGCTATAGCAGAAGATAATAATTTTTTAATACGGGCGGTTAAAGAAAAACTCTCTTTTTTTGACGATTTAAAGGTGAGTTTTATTGCTACCAACGGACAAGATTTAATTGAAAAATTACAACACAACCATAACTTAGATGTAATTTTAATGGATATTGAAATGCCCATTAAAAATGGCATTGAAGCTACCGAGATTGTAAAACAAAAGCACCCGCATATTAAAATAATAATGCTTACAGTTTTTGATGATGATGAAAATATTTTTAAAGCAATTAAAGCAGGTGCCGATGGTTATTTGCTAAAAGAAGTAAACCCAAAAGATTTATACAACGGTATAGTTGATACTTTAGGAGGTGGTGCAGCCATGACACCCTCAATAGCCATGAAAACGCTAAAATTACTGCGTAAACCTTTACAAAATTCAATAACAACAACCTGTGAAGAAATTACACTTACCAACCGTGAAGTTGAGGTTTTAGAGCATTTAAGCAAAGGCTTAAGTTATAATGCAATAGCTGATAATTTAATTCTTTCAACAGGAACTGTTAGAAAACATATTGAGAATATCTATAAAAAACTACAAGTACATAATAAATTAGAAGCTGTACAAAAAGCAAAAAAAAATAACTTAATTTAAAGGTTGTTTAACCTTGTGGTAAACTAAAAATAGGGCAACCAATATATATTTGTAGTGTTAATTTACATTCCAAAAATGCATTGGTTAGACTTCTTATGTCGAAGGAAACTAATGTTTTTTTTTGCCTTAACTTTCCAGTTCAAATTAAAATATTTTAAATTAGTATATGCGAAAAATTCTATTTGGTGTTGTAATTACTTTAGTTGTTATTTTAACGTTTAAGTATTGTAATGATGAAAAAGAAGATGAAGTTCTGCTTAAAGAAAGCTCAACACTTATTCAAAAACAAATACAAAACGTTGGGAAACTTGTGGTTACCGAAGGCCATTTTAGTGAAGTGTTTAATTACCAAAACTCTAAAGATCTATTAGGTTCTTACATAACATCACAAAAAAAAGCATTGGTAGTTGTAAATGCCGATGTAACTATAGCGTATGATTTGAGTAAAATTCAATATAATATTGATGAAAGCACAAAAACACTTCATATATTAAGTATTCCTGAAGAGGAAATTAAAATAAGTCCAGATTTTGAATACTATGATATTCAAGCCGATTTTTTTAATCCTTTTGAGGCTAAAGACTATAATGCTATTAAAAATATAGTCAACCAATCTTTAGCTAAAAAAATTGAAGCCTCTGCGCTTAAAACAAATGCAAAAAATCGTTTATTAAGCGAATTGTCTAAATTTTACATTTTAACAAATTCATTTGGTTGGACTTTAATGTATCAACAAACACCACTTAGCACACCCGAATCTTTACAAAACTTAAAACTCTAATTTTTTAGATAAACTAAGCCAGCCGCCGCCATTAATACAATCTACACCTTTTTGTTTTAGTAGTTTACTAGCAATACCAGAGCGTACACCACTAGCACAACAAGTAATTACAGGTTTATTAAGTTTTTTTATGTTGTTAATATGCTGATTAAGTGTTTGTAACGGATAGTTTAAGGTGTTTGGTATAGCACCTTGCATAAATTCTGTTTCTGTTCTAACATCAACAATAACAGCTCCTTTGTTATAGTAATCTTTAATTTTCTTCTTCTTATTAAACAGGGCGTTAAAAAATGGCATTTTCTTAAGTTTTATACAAATATCCTTATTAATTTATTAAAGCAAAGTAACAAAAGTTACCATGTAATTTTAGTATATTCAACCACGCTTTCACAGGAAATTTAAAAAAATGAATAAAGCTAGTTTGCAAACCATTCATAATAACATTAAACCTTACATTCATAAAACACCGGTATTTACATCGCAATTGTTAAATGATATTTGTGAGGCTGAAGTATTTTTTAAATGTGAAAACTTCCAAAAAATGGGCGCTTTTAAAATGCGTGGTGCAACACATGCTATTTTAAATTTAACACAAGACCAAAAACGTAAAGGCGTTGTAACACATTCTTCGGGCAATTTTGCTCAAGCTTTGGCTTTAGCAGCAAAAAGCATTGGTGTTAAAGCTTATATTGTAATGCCAAAAAATGCACCGCAAGTAAAAAAAGAGGCGGTTTTAGGTTACGGTGGTATTATAAGTTTTTGTGAGCCTACTAACCAAGCCAGAGAAGCAATGGCTAAAAAAATACAACAAGAAACTGGGGCAACATTTTTACATCCTTCAAATAATATAGATGTTATAAATGGGCAAGCCACTGCAGCTATTGAGTTGTTAGAAGAATACCCTAACCTAAAGTATATATATGTACCAGTTGGAGGTGGCGGTTTACTTGCGGGTACTATTTTGGCCGCCAATGCGTATTCTAAAAACTGTAAAGTTATTGCTGGCGAACCCGAAAATGTTAATGATGCGTATAGGTCGTTATTATCAGGTAAAATTGAAAGTAACACAGCCAATAATACCATAGCCGATGGTTTAAAAACGCAATTAGGCGATAAAAATTTTCCTATTATAAAAAAGTATGTTGAAAGTATTCAACTGGTTACAGAAATAGAAATTGTGAAAGCCATGACATTAATATGGCAGCGATTGAAGTTAGTTGTAGAGCCATCAAGCGCAGTTGCATTAGCAGCAGTATTAAAACAAAAAAATAAAATAAAAGGAAAAAAAATAGGTGTGATTTTATCTGGCGGAAATGTAGATATTACTAATTTGCCGTTTTAATTGCGCTATAATTTAATTTAAAATTATGCAGGTTACAGAAGAACCCTATGTGCGTTTAAATACCGAAGGAAAAGTTGGAGTAATTGAATTTTTTCATCCCAACCGAAACTCAATGCCTAGTGATGTGTTAGCAAAACTAGAGCAAACCATTATTGAAGCCGGAAAAAATGATGCTATAAAAGTTATTATTTTAAAAAGTGGCGGTAACCGAACTTTTTGTGCTGGTGCAAGTTTTAATGAGTTAATAGCAATTGAAGATGCCGAAACAGGTAAGCAATTTTTTTCAGGCTTTGCTAATGTAATAAATGCTATGCGTAAATGTCCAAAACTTATAATTGGTAGAGTACAAGGAAAATCTGTTGGTGGTGGTGTTGGTTTATTAGCAGCTACAGATTATTGTTTGGCAACCCAATATGCATCAGTTAAGTTAAGCGAATTAAGTATTGGCATTGGGCCATTTGTAATTGAGCCTGCAGTATCAAGACGCATAGGAAAAACAGCCATGTCTCAAATGACTATAAATGCCGAAGCGTTTTATGCCGCTAATTGGGCAAAAGAAAAAGGTTTATATGCTGAAGTTTTTGATACTACAGATGAGCTAGACCAAGCCGTATTAAGTTTAGCAAATAAATTGAGTAGTTATAACCCCGAAGCTTTAAAAGAAATGAAAACAGTTTTTTGGGAAGGCACCAACAATTGGGACGATTTATTAAACCAACGTGCTCAAATTAGTGGCACGCTAGTTTTAAGTAAATTCACAAAAAAAACATTAAAGCGTTTCAGATAAAAAAAAAGCTCAAGAAAAGCGAAAGCTTTATCTTGAGCTAAACTAATACTTGCTAATAATTGTATCTTAGGATTTATAGCTTAGGTATTAGCCTCAAACTTTAAATTATTCATTATAGAATATTTTTAAGACACACCTTTTTAAATTAAGTCACAATTAAATATTTGATTTTTAGTTTGTTAAATTAAGTTGTAATGCTTTTGTTGTTAGTAATTATACTTAAACCATCATCAATTAAGTTGCCAAGGTTAGGTTTTTGTTGCTTAACAGTTTCTAAATAATTTAAAATATTATTGCATAAAACACGCTCATTATCAGCATGGGCTAATTCATAAAGTTCAATAGCAAGTAACCAATCTGTTGGGAAATTTTCAATAATTTCTTCAAGCACTTTTGTTCTAGAAATGGTTTTGTTTTTACCCAAACGGTAATCTCTAACTTGTTGGTAAAGGGCCTCAAGTTTAAGTTGTTTTTCAGTTTTTTTTATTTGAATTGTTTTTTCTGAGGGTACATGTGTTATTAAATCAAAACTATTTAAATCTGCGGGTCCGGAAAAAGCAGATACAATATCTTTACCAACAGCCATGTCATAATGGCCCCATTCTGGTTTAAATAAAACGGTGTCATTATGCGTAACTGTACAGTTTTTAAAACTTATTAAAATTATTTTGCCTTGTAAATTACGTTTTCCTGTAATAATTTCACCTGAAACTTTAACGCCGCCTTCAAACTCTAAAGTAGTTACTTTTTCTTCAAAAATGTTATAAGCCGCTAAATCTCTTGGGCTCATATCTTCAATAGCAATATTAATACCTTTTAATTTTCCAACCGGAAAACCAAAGCCTTTAGGGTGTGTTTTTATACCATGACCAACAAGTTCTTTTTCTCGGTAAGCAAGTGCTGTATTGCCTGTAGTTTGTACATAAATTGGGTTGTTTTTTAAACTAATTACATTTGTAAAAACACCTGAAATTTGTATACCTGTACTAAGCTCAATAGTGCCTAAAGCGTTAGAGTTTATTAATTTTTCAACACCAATAAGTCCGCCAGTTCTAACAGCCATAGTATTTGCAAATTCCTCTAAAATTAAACTTAAATGGGCAAAATTTGGTGTAACAAAAAGCTGAGGTTGAGGTTTTGTAATGTCAAAATCTTTAAAGGTAGCTTCAATATTGTAAGGTAGTTTTTTAACAGCATCGGTCATGCACCAAGCACTTTCTCCAATTGATGATAATAAGCCAGCACCATAAATTTTAGGGTTTTCAACAGTACCAATTAAACCATATTCAACAGTCCACCAATGTAAGTTTCTAATAAGAGCCATTTCACTGGGTTCGCCCATGTTTTCTTGTAAATATTCAACTTTTTTTTCAGCTTTGGTAATAGCGTCATTACTGGTGTTTGGTGCTTCTTTTATAATAGATAAATGTCTTACGGCTTCGTACAATTCATAGTCTTTTGCAGATGAAATAGCTTTACAGCCTATTTCGCCAAAGCGTCTTAAATATTCAGCATATTCAGGGTTTGCAATTATAGGAGCATGTCCTGCGCCTTCATGTATAATATCGGGTGCTGGGGTGTATTCAATATGTTCTAATTGCCTAATATCACTAGCAATAACAAGTACGTTATATGCTTGAAATTCCATAAAAGCGTTGGGTGGAATAAAACCATCAACAGCAACGGCTGCCCAACCAATATTTTTTAAAATACGGTTCATTCCGTACATATTTGGAATGCTATCAATTGAAATGCCTGTTTGTTTCAACCCGTCTAAATACGATTTATGCGCAACTGTACTTAAAAAATTTACATTTTTGCGCATTACATAACGCCATACAGCTTGGTCTATGGCAGAATACTCATTGTAGTTTTGAGGCTTGATAAATTGTTTTAAATGTTTGGGTAAACGATTTAAAATAGGATTAGGCTCAATTGCAGTGTGCATTTTAATAATTGTTAGTGATTGTTGTTTAAAAATACGAAATATTTAATAATTAAATAAAATTGATGTTATTTTTTAGTAATACTTTAATGTTAAGTGTGTTTTTTTTGTAGGTAATTTTGTATTTTTATTACAATAAAAGCATTTATAATATGTACCATTACAAAGCAAAAATTATTGATGTTTACGATGGCGATACTGTTACAGCCATGGTAGATTTAGGATTTTTACATTTTCAAGAAATGAAACTTCGTCTTTACGGTATTGATACGCCTGAGCTTAGAGGTAGTGAGCGTGAAGCAGGTTTAGTTGTTAGAGATATTGTTAGAGAGCTGATACTTAATAAAGAAGTTGAAATACACTCATATAAAGATAAACAAGGTAAATATGGACGCTATTTAGCAAATATAATTGTTAATGGTGTTGATTTGAACCAATGGTTGGTTGATAATGGACATGCAAAGCCTTATTATCCGTAAAATAAGAAGGTATCTAAAAAGCAATATTGTGATATCATTTTGTTATTAATGATATTTTAAAAACTTTTTAGATACCTCTTTTGTGTTATAATTATTGAGTAACTCCCGGAGGGTATTTTTCCATTATTTTAGAAACAAACTCCTTAATGCGTTCTTCTTTTTTCTCCATATTTCGGCTTAAATAGCCAGTGCCCATACCTTGCCAAACAAGTTCTTTTTTGGCAGCATCAATTAAATCTATGTAAAGCGTACCTTGAGTGCTGGTGCTAACAGTTGGTTGGTTCCAACCCCAACCCCAACCAGGTCCCCACCCTGGGCCCCAGCCACCCCAACCCCAGGCGCCGTAGCCCCAAGTATTGTTGTAAACATCAACACGTTGTTGAGATTTTGTAAATAGACTTACTAGTAAATCTGGATTGTCAGATTTTGTGTAGCCTTTGGCTAAAAGTTCGGCTTCAATGGCGCGTAAAATTCGGCGTTTATCTAAGTCGCTAATTTCAGCTTTGTCTATACCAGTTTTAAAAAAAGCAAAGGTTTTATAATTGTTAAACGGTGCTTTTTTATCGTAATCGGCCGCTACTCTTACAGAGCTGCAAGAGCTAGCAATAAACACAATTACTAAAAGTGGTAATGCTCTAAATAATGTTTTCATAATGCAATTTTTTTAACGGTTAAAGTAAATTTAATAAAGAAAAATTAACTGTTTTAGGTTATGAGCATTTTTAACTAAAAATGTTTTTCGGTTATGTTTACAGTAGCAATAATCATACCAATACTTTGGTTTGCAGTAGGTAGCTTACTAATAATTAGCGTTTTTTACCAGTAGTAGCATTAAAGCCGTAGGGGCAATGTCTGCAACCACTTTCACAACAATAACCACGTTTTAAATGGTATTGTTCAGTAAAACATCGGTAACCTTCGGGCGTTAAGTAGTAATCGCCTTCTTCAATAGGAATTATTTTTTTCATTACAGCAAATATAAAGCAATTTGGATTGATTTTTGATACTCAAAACCCAATGATACGTATTTCAAAACATATAGTACCCAAAGGTTATACAGGTATTACGTTATTCCCTTTTGTGTTTTTAAAAGCGGTACACTTAAAAAACAATAAAATATTAGTAAACCATGAGAAAATTCATTTAAAACAGCAAATAGAATTACTAATTTTACCGTTTTATGTTTGGTATGTTTTAGAATTTTTTATTAGACTTCTACAGTACAAAACATGGCGTTTGGCGTATGTTAATATTTCATTTGAAAGAGAAGCTTATGTTAATGAAAAGCAATTAGAATATTTAAAAAACCGACCATTTTGGGCATTTTTAAAGTACCTTAGCAAATAATGAATTTTAATATTGAAAACAGTATAAACCAACGTATAATTTTACCAGCAAATTATAATGTAGAATTATACATTAAGCGCGAAGACACTATACACCCTTTTATTTCTGGAAACAAATACCGAAAATTAAAATACAATTTATTAGAAGCAAAGTACCAAGGGCATGATACGCTTGTAACGTTTGGTGGTGCTTTTTCAAACCATATTGCAGCAGTTGCTTATGCCGGAAAATTATACGGTTTTAAAACCATAGGCATTATTAGAGGAGAAGAGTTAAAAGCCAAAGTAGCAGAAAACCCAACATTACGTTTTGCCGCTGAAAATAATATGCATTTTGAGTTTGTTACAAGAGCGGTTTATAAAGAAAAAACATCCGTAGCATTTTTAAAGCACTTAAACACTTTTTTTGGAAATTTTTATATGGTGCCCGAGGGCGGAACCAATACATTGGCTGTTAAGGGGTGTGAAGAAATTTTAACCAAAACCGATGCTAAATTTAATTACGTGTGTACAGCTGTTGGTACAGGTGGTACAATAGCTGGTTTAATAAATAGCGCACAACCAAATCAAGAAATTTTAGGATTTCCGGCCTTAAAAGGTGACTTTTTAAAAGAAGATATTAGTAAATTTGCAACACAAAACAATTGGCGTTTAATAACAGATTACCACTTTGGCGGATATGCCAAAGTAAATGAAGCATTGGTAACGTTTATAAATACCTTTAAAACTGAAAATAATATACCTTTAGATCCTGTTTATACGGGTAAAATGCTATTTGGAATTTTCGATTTAATAAAAAAAGGGTACTTTAAAAAAGGATCGAAAATTCTAGCTATTCACACAGGTGGTTTACAAGGTATTAACGGAATGAACACAGTACTAAAAAAGAAACAATTGCCATTAATTAAATAAATGAAAAAAATACTACTTATAATTTGCGTTAGCTGCTTTTTGTTTAATTGTAAAACAAAAAAACACGTTGTAACTAAACCTAAAAAACAACCTGTAGAGCGTGTAAGTAAAACCAATAAGGAAATACCTGCACAAACAACAGTGCCTGCTGTTAAAGTATATGCTAATGATACTGAAAGGTATATTGATACTTACAAAACCATAGCGCAAAGCGAAATGAAATTATATAACATACCCGCAAGTATAACATTAGCGCAAGGTATTTTAGAGTCGGCTTCTGGTAACGGAAGGCTATCTGTAAAAGCAAATAATCATTTTGGAATAAAATGTCATGATTGGACGGGAGCAAAAATTTATCATGATGATGATGCCAAAGGTGAATGCTTTAGAAAATATAAAGATGCTAAATATTCGTTTAGAGATCATTCATTGTTTTTAAAAGAACGTAAACGATATGCTGGTTTATTCGAATTAAAAGAAAACGATTATAAAGCCTGGGCAAAAGGATTAAGAGCCGCAGGTTACGCTACAGATAGAAAATATCCGCAGAAGTTAATTTCTTTAATTGAACGTTACAACTTACATCAATACGATAAAGAAGTACTAGGTTATGGTTATGTAGCACCCGTTGAACCGCTTAATAAAACTACAACTTATGTAGTTGAAAAAGGCGACACTTTATATTCAATTTCAAAAAAATACAACTTAACAGTTCAACAACTTCAAAATATTAATGGTTTAACAGATACAACGCTAAGTATTGGGCAAGAGTTAATTGTTAAACCTTAATTACAAAACTAATTTTTCATGATTTATAAAAGAAGCAGTGCTTTGTTTGCCGAAGCAGAAAAAGTAATTCCAGGCGGTGTAAACTCTCCCGTTAGAGCTTTTAAAGGTGTAGGTGGTACACCTATTTTTGTAAAAGAAGCCAAAGGCGCGTATTTGTTTGATGAAGATGGTAACCGATTGATAGATTATATTAACTCTTGGGGACCAATGATTTTAGGTCATGCCCACAAACCCGTAGTTGATGCTGTAGTTGAAAAAGCCAAAAAAGGAACATCATTTGGAATGCCAACTGAAATTGAAACTAAAATTGCCGAATTAGCTGTTTTAATGGTGCCAAATATTGATAAAATTAGATTTGTTAATTCTGGTACCGAAGCTTGTATGAGTGCCGTTAGGCTTGCACGTGGTTTTACAGGTAAAGATAAAGTAATAAAATTTGCAGGATGTTACCACGGGCATAGTGATTCGTTTTTAATTCAAGCGGGTAGTGGTGCTAGTACTTTTGGTACACCCAATAGCCCAGGTGTAACCCAAGGTACAGCCAAAGATACGTTGTTAGCAAAGTATAATGATATTGCTAATGTAGAGCAGTTAATTAAAGCTAATAATAACGAAATAGCGTGTGTTATTATTGAACCTGTTGCAGGTAATATGGGTTGTATACCTCCAAAAGAGGGGTTTTTACAGGCATTAAGAAGCTTGTGTGATGCTCATAATATTTTATTAATTTTTGATGAAGTAATGACGGGCTTTAGGCTTGCAAAAGGAGGCGCTCAAGAATTGTTTAATGTTAAGGCAGATATTGTTTGTTTTGGTAAAGTTATTGGCGGTGGTTTGCCAGTTGGTGCTTTTGCTGCTAGAAACGAAATTATGAATTATTTAGCACCACTTGGGCCTGTATATCAAGCTGGTACATTAAGCGGAAATCCATTAGCAATGGCTGCTGGTTTAGCCATGATTAGTGCACTTAATAATGATGCTGAAATATTTAAAAGGTTAGAAGAGAAAACTAAGTATTTACACCAAGGTATAGCAAATGTATTAACGCAAAACAATGTAGTTTATACTATTAATAGAGTTGGCTCTATGATTTCAGTACATTTTGATGAAGGTGCTGTAACAGATTTTGATACTGCGGCTAAAGGTAATAATGATACATTTAAAAAATTCTTTCATGGCTTGCTAAATCAAGGTGTTTATATAGCGCCAAGTGCTTTTGAAACTTGGTTTATTACAGATGCACTTACTTATGAAGATTTAGATTTTACAATAAATGCTGTAAACCAAGTTGCTAAAACTTTGTAAAAAGTATATGTTTTAATATAGAAAAAGGCAATTCAACATTCTGAATTGCCTTTTTCATTAACAAACTATAATCAATCAACAAACTAAATTTTTGTTTCCTTTTCACCATGCATTCTTTTTTTATGCATGCCTTTCTTTGCTTTTTTTCCGCGGTGCGCCATTTTAGCCTGCACTTTTTCCCACTTGGTAAATTGTGTTTCGTTTAAAATTTTCTTCATGCTAGCCTTCATTGCAATTTGATGGTCTAACCTGTCATTCATCATTTTTAAACGGTCTTCTTTTGTTGGTTTTTCAAATTCACCATTTTCTTTTTTAGCTTTAAAAGCATCCATTTTGGCTTTTCTTGCTTCGGCATTTTTTAAAAGTATATCTTTAACTTGTGCTTGTTGCTTTTCATTTAAATCTAAATGCAAAGTCATTTTTTTTGTTTGTAGTGTAGCAGCTTCTTCAGGAGTTAAGTCGTGCATTCTATGCATAGCATTTTTCTGTTTTCTATCTTGGTTTGGCTGCGCAAAAGCTTGTACTGAAACAAGAGCAATTGCAATTACTAGTATTTTTTTCATTGTATTTAAGTTTTTAATTTTAATGTGCCTTTTTGACTTAAACGAAATGAAAAGGTTTAATTGTAATTTTAATTTAACTTGAAATTAACAGAATGAGTTACTTTTTAATAGGTATGCTTAATTGAATGCCTGTTTGAAAATCGGGGGCGTTATTTACTTCTAAATCTTGTTTAAAATAGCATGATAGTTTGTAATTTGGGCGCTTGTATGTGTAGGTGGCTGCTATGGTTGATAAGGTTCTGTACAGTGTACTAACACCATTATGCCAACCGCCATTAATTTCGGCCCATTTGCCATTGAGTTTGTAATAACCAGTTTCTTCTTTTTTATTGTAGCGTGTTTGCATTTGGTAGTTAACCCCAAAAGCATGATAGTTTTTTTGTTTTGTGAATGTTGTGAATTCTATATTACCTTCAAAAGTTGCTAAAAACGGATTGTTACCTAAATCTATAGCATCATTACTAAACCTTACTATGTTCTTACGTAAAATATTTGTTCCGAAGGCAATATTAAAAGGATACTTTTTACTAATTGTATATTGCTTTACTATGTTTGCAGATATACCAAAATCTACCGATGGATTGTATTTTGAGGTATTTATGCCCAAATGTGAGCCAAAGTTTATATAAATATTTCGGGAGTTATTAATTTTTAAATTGGGGTAGAAGTAATGTGTAAATTCTAAACCACTTATAAAAAAATCATTGTTATCAAACTTTAAGGTATTGCCGTTTCTGTCTAGGTATTTAAAGTTTACTTGATTTAGGCCGTAGTAACGCCTTCCAAATGGGTCTTCACCTCCTGCAATATTACTATGAAACCATTCAATAGTTTCATCGCTTGTTAAAACCGAAAACGGATATTTCCCTTTTGTAATTAAATATGATCTTAAATTAATGCTTAATTCTTGTGTGTTATTTAGTGGCATGGTAAAACCTAGTCTAAATTCTTTAATAACGGCATCAACAACAATATTCATGTAATCTGCAGGTGTAGTTTCTTGGTCAATAAAATTAAAACGCCTGTAAAACCAAGTGGTATTACTTAATTGCTTTCTAACTTCAGGGTTTTTAGGGAAATAAGCTTCAACATACGGATGAAACGTATTACCACTATTATACTGAAATGTTATGTTTTTATTTTTGGTTGAGCTGTGTTTAAAGTTGGTGTTAATTCTAGCATTAAAAATTCCGAAGTGGTGTGTGCTTAATAATGATGGGTTTTCTATACCGTTTTTAATACTTAAACTGTTTTTTTCTTGGGCAAAAAAAACATTAGAAAGTAATGTAATTAATAGAATTAAACTTTTTTTAAGCATGGGGCAAATATAATGTAATTTAATAGTGCCTTTTAATTATGAATGGTTTAAGTAAGTTGTTTTTCTTAAAAAAAATATAAAGTGATGTTGTTTGTGTTAAACCTTTCTAAATGTGTATTGTTATGTGGTTTTTTTATTGTCAATTTGTACTATAATTTAGTTTTCATTAAGAGAATTACATCTAATAAGTGATTAGCACTTTTAGAGTTTTAACTTTTAGTATTAAATTTAGTTAAGTTGTTAGTTAGTTTTAAAACCCGATGATTTATAGTCATCGGGTTTTAATTTTTAATCAACTTCAAAAGTAGAAAAATGATAAACCGGTATGCCATCATCCGTTACACCTTCAATTTTTATGGCATAGTTACTTCTAATATCGCTTGTGTAAAATGAAATTTCTTTACTGCTTTTTTCTTGAGTTAATTGAATTTTGGGTTCCCAATGCAATGTGGTTCTAATATCTTTTTTATTGTTTCCGCCAAACGGATCAATATGGTTTGGTGCATAAAATTCGCGGGCAGTGTAAAACCCTTTTGAAGTAAAATCTATAATACCAGGTTTACGTTTTATGTTTTTTGTTAAAAAATCGGCACCTTCTTTTTGGTGTATTACAATAACGCCGTTACCACTATTAGGAAAAAATACGGCATCAGCGCCTTTTAAAACATCAATAAATTCTATTTCAGCCCCTGTCATTGTGTTAACATCATCAATTTGAACAGGAATGTTATTAAGGTAAATACTAGGTGAGCCAGCGCCTCTTATTGTAATGCTATCATTAACAACATTAACACCAGGTATCATACTAACCAATTCTAAAAAGCTTAAAGTTTCTAGGTTTTCATAATCTTTCATGTCTATTCTGTTAGTAGGAAAACCATAAATAGCTTTTTCGTTAAGTTCTTCAGTTCTTTTTTCTTCTTGGGTTTTTCGTGTTGCAGTAACTATAACTTCATCTAGTAAACGGGCGTCTTCAATAAAATCTAAATTAATATCATATATGTTTTTAGATTGTTTTATGAAGTTGTTAATTTTTGTAGAGTCGTTTAAATTAGGTTTTAAAACAGATTGCCTACTAATAATAGGGCTTGGGCTGTAGTTTGGTGTTAAATGAATATTTACCATTCTGTTAGCTTTTGTTTCTTCTTTTTGAAAATCGTTAACTCTAGCCTCAACAATAGTTGGCATGGTATCCATAAAAACAAATGGCCCATATTTAAAGCTGCCAGCAGAGTTTACACGTTTTTTTTCTTGGTGAGGAAAAGCGCCCATAAAAGTAAGTCTTGTGGTGCCTGTTTTAATATCTTTATTTTTTTGTGATGTAATTCTACCAGAAATATATAAACCTCTTTCTGGTTTAAAAATGGTTTCTTTGGTGGTTTTATATAAAATATCATTCCAAGTAAAGCGTCTCCAACCATGAGTTAACATTACTAAATCAAGTAAGTATTTACGTTTGTTATCATTGTTTTCAAAAAAATACCCCGGATTATCTATTTGCCCTCTTAAATCTGAATTTAATAATAAATATGTTTTAATGTTTTCTTGAAGTGTACTATGTTCAATAGCATCAATATCTGTTACAGCCATAGATAAATTACCAGTAACGGCATTACCATTGTTATCTTTTAAATTAACATGTAAACTTAGTTGCTCTCTGGTGCTAGGTGTTTTTTTGTTTGAGGTTAATTGTATGTGTACATTATTTTCAGGGTTATCAATATACACTAAACGTTCAGCAACAGGTTTACCTTCGTTGTTAAATAATGTAAAATGTGTAACCCCATCATTTAGTGTATTTGTGTTAAGTTTTATAACATAATTTTTAACGGTGGTAGTTTCTAATTTTTCAAAAACAAAATTACCACGTTGGTGAGCTACCAAATAAGCATTTTTTAAACCAATTGAGTTATTTGTAGTAACACCAATTAGTAAGTGGTTGCCGTTGTTAACAATGTTAAGATTATAACCTTCGGGAAGTGCTTTTGGTAACTGGTAGGTGTGTTCAGTGTTATTTATGGTAACGTGTGCAGTGTAGTTTTTTCCATTTTGTGGTATTAAACTAGCAATGCCTAAGCCAAATTGTAATGTTTTAAATGATGATACAACATTGTTGTCTGAATCTTTTATTACTCCACTAATAGCAATATCTCGGTTTAGTTTATCTTTTACTTTTATACCAATTTTAGAAGCTATACCATTAACTAAGTAACCGCCTTCTGGATAAAAATTAATGTCAGGTTTTTCTTTTAAAGTATTGTTTTTAGTTAAATTAAGTTTGGTTTTTGTAATGTTAGTAATTATGCTATCTGCGTTGGTAACATCCCAAATAGGAATTTGTTTTTTAAAGAAATAATCGGGGTCTTGGTTTCGCATGTAATTAGTATAGGCTCTAAGTATATACTTGCCTGATTTCCAGTTTTTTTCAATTTTAAAATCGCCAGCGGTATTAGGGGTGAACATATACAATTGTTTTTTTGAAACAATACTGTCTTGTTCATTTATAAGTTCAACATAAACCACTCTACTTTTATTACTTTTTTTATGGTTAATACCATTTACTAAATAGGTGCTAAACCAAATATCTTCACCTAAAGAATAGTAGGGTTTGTCTGTTTGAACGTATACTTTTTCAGGGTAATTATCAATGTAGCTATTTAATTTTTCTTGAATTAATTCTGAAAAATTATTTGTTATTGTGAACGAAAGTAACAAGCAAACAATAAAACCAAGCGTAATTTTTTTAAGCATTTTGTTTAGTGTAAAGTTTAGTTTTTTTGATAGATTTAAAAGTACAATATTTTAGTGTGAAAATTTTCTTAAAATTCAATAATAGAATTTTAGACTTTAGTTTTCGCTTTTAGTTTAAATCTGTGTCAAAAAAAAGAGGAATTGCTAACGCAAATTCCTCTTTGTAATATATATAAGTAATTGTTTATTAAATAATTGATACGAGTAAGTCGTCATCAGTTTTTTCAACTTTAGCAAGATTGTTTTTGGTAAGTTCTTTAATTGATTTATCCCATTTTTTATTTGATAAACCAGTTTGAGCTTTTAAATCTGCTAGAGGTAATTTTTCAGCTTTTTTCAAAATATCTAAAACAGCTTTAGCATCTTCAGTAATAGCTACTTTTTTCTTTTCAGGGCGCATTTGCGGGAAGAATAACACCTCTTGTATAGATTGATTGTTTGTTAAAAACATAATTAACCTATCCATACCAATACCCATTCCAGATGTTGGAGGCATACCATATTCTAAAGCACGTAAAAAGTCAAAATCTATAAACTCAGTAGCTTCATCATCACCTTTTGCAGCCAGTTTTAATTGGTGTTCAAAACGCTCGCGTTGGTCAATTGGGTCGTTTAATTCAGAGTATGCATTTGCAATTTCTTTACCGCAAACCATAAGCTCAAAACGTTCAGTTAATTCTGGGTTATCTCTGTGTTCTTTACACAATGGGCTCATTTCCTTGGGGTAATCTGTAATAAAGGTTGGCTGTATGTAGTTGCCTTCACATTTTTCACCAAAAATTTCATCAATTAGTTTGCCTTTACCCATTGTAGCATCAACTTCAATACCCATATCAATGGCAGCTTTTCTTATATCATCTTCGGTTTTACCAGTAATATCAAAGCCAGTAAATTCTTTAATAGAATCGGCCATGGTAACTCGTGCATAAGGAGCTTTAAAGTCAACCTCATGTTTACCAAAAGTAGCTTTAGTAGTGCCATTTACAGCCATAGCACAGTGCTCTAAAAGGCGTTCACAAAAGTCCATCATCCAATTGTAGTCTTTGTATGAAACATAAATTTCCATAGCCGTAAACTCTGGGTTGTGAGTTCTGTCCATGCCTTCATTTCTAAAATTTTTAGAAAACTCATAAACACCATCAAAACCACCAACAATAAGTCTTTTTAAGTAAAGCTCATTGGCAATACGCATGTATAAAGGTACATCTAGTGCATTATGGTGTGTAATAAAAGGTCTTGCGGCGGCACCACCCGGAATTGGTTGTAAAACAGGTGTTTCAACTTCAAAATAACCAGCATCGTTAAAAAACTGGCGCATAGCGTTAAATAGCTTTGTACGTTTAACAAACACGTTTTTAACATGTGGGTTAACAACCAAATCTGCATAACGTTGGCGGTAACGCTGCTCAGGGTCTGTAAAAGCATCAAACACAACGCCGTCTTTTTCTTTTGGTAGCGGTAATGGTTTTAAAGCCTTACTAAGTAATTTAAAATCTTTAACACGTACACTTTTTTCGCCAACTTTAGTGGTAAATAAATCACCTTCAATACCAATAAAATCACCAAAATCTAAAAGTTTTTTAAAAATTTCGTTGTATTTAGTTTTGTCTTCACCAGTACAAATTTCATCTCTGTTAAAGTATACTTGTATTTTGCCTTCTGCATCCTGTAATTGCGCAAAACTAGCTTTACCTTGCACTTTAACCATCATTAAACGTCCAGCAATGGTAACATCTTTACCTTCTTCAAACTGTTCTTTAATTTGTTTTGATGTATGGCTTACAGGATATAAATCTGCAGGGTACGGATTAATACCCAATGCACGTAATTTTTTTAATTTTTCTCTTCTAACTAGCTCTTGTTCTGATAATTGCGACATAATCTAAAAACTGTGTGTAAATTTAAGTGCACAAAGATAATCATTTGATTTACAGTTTACCATTTTTTTTTGGGCGTTACCCCGCTTAAGGCGCGGTCGGGCTTTACGCGCTACACGGTAGCTTGCTGCAATCCCTAACGCAAACAGAAATTTTTTAAACATTGCATAATTGTATGTAACAAAACCAGAACAACTACGTCATATATATACATCAATCAAATCAAAATAAATAACAATGAGTTTTTGGAGAGTTTTATTATCCATTATATGTCCGCCACTAGCCGTAATAGATAAAGGCTGTGGTTCTATTTTAATAGTTTTTTTATTGTGGTTATGCGGCTGGGTACCAGGTGTAATTGCAGCATTAGTTATACTTAACAACCCCAAACAATAAACCCAAAAAATGTTGTATTTTTGTGGGCTATGAATAAGGAAATAAAAGTAACAGATTTAGGTCATAAAGACTATAAAGATACTTGGGATTACCAAGAGCAACTCTTTAAAGGTATTGTTGATGCCAAAGTAAAAAATAGGCGTGAAGACGCCGGTTTAAAAACCAATAATTACTTTTTGTTTGTAGAGCATCCGCATGTGTATACTTTAGGTAAAAGTGGCAATTTTTCAAACCTTCTTCTAAATGAAACGCAACTTCAAGAAAAAGGTGCTACATTTTATAAAATAAACCGTGGAGGCGATATTACATACCATGGACCTGGACAAATAGTTGGGTATCCTATTTTAGATTTAGAAAACTTTTTTACTGATATACACAAGTACTTGCGCTTGTTAGAAGAAATGATAATTTTAACACTTGCAGAATATGGTTTAAAAGCTGAGCGAAGCGAAGGTGAAACAGGTGTTTGGCTGGATGTAGGTACGCCTTTTGCAAGAAAAATTTGTGCTATGGGTGTGCGTGCTAGCCGCTGGGTTACTATGCATGGTTTTGCTTTAAATGTGAATGCAGATTTGGGCTATTTTGACAATATTATACCTTGTGGTATTAGAGGGAAAGCTGTAACAAGTTTACATGTTGAGTTAGGTAAAGATAAGGTTGATGAAACCGAAGTTAAAAACAAACTCTTAAAGCATTTTAAAACACTTTTTGAAGCCGAATTAGTATTTAGCAAAGCAACGGTTTTTTAATTATTTTATTCTTTTAGCCTGTGTTGTGAATGATAAACCTTGTTGCCCCATAGTAGAATTCATGATGCCTTCAAATAAAGGTTCAGGGCAGTTTTTAGGAATTTTCCACTCAAAAATAAAGTTTGAACCTGTACCGCCAGACGTATCAGTTTCATCAATAACAATATCAGCAGTTTCCATGGGCGCTAAAAATATGGGCTTATTAAAATATGCTCTTAATGGTTTACCGTGTGTATCATAATACTGAGCATTTAAAATGTAAATAGTATCAGTATCACTCGTATTTCTAAGGCTAACCATGGCAGTTAGGTTGTGCGTTTTGTTTTCAGTTAAACTATAAATTTGAGAATAAATAGATAGGTATGATTTACCGTATTCTAAAGAATCAGTAGCGCTTAAGTTAGCAATATGCCTTTTTGCCCAATTATCTGGGTTTATAGAGCTTATTTGTTTTTTTTCTTCGCAGTTGTAAACTAAAAGGGCTGTAAAAAAAAGTGCGAATGCGGTTTTCATAATACCAGTTTTTTCTTTGAGATGGTTAACTAAATGTACTAATTTTTTTTAAAACATAACATTGTTGCTTTTTAGCTTTCGGCATTAAAAAATACTTTGTAGTAATGCATTTTTTTCTCATCGTCATAACCGCGTTCTAAATATTCGGTTGAGGCATCGGGGGCATCAATATCTAATTTTATTTGTATGTTGGTGTCTAATTTAATATCGGTTTTTAGTTTCTTTTTTTCTTTGTTTACAACACGTTCAACAACATCAAACTGGTTTCTAATTAATAAATTTTGTTCGTCTTCAAAGGTTTTTTTGTATTGATCAAATTCAGTTTTGTATTTGTCTTCTTCAAAAATTTCGTCTTTAAAGCGTTCAACGTTTACTATTTCATTTTCTTTAAAAAAGTCTATTGTTTTAGCTAAAAAAGTGTTTTGCTCTTTAGCACCGTAGTTTGTTTTTATTATTTCGGTTGAAAAATCTTTACAAAGTTCTAAATATTGTTGTGTATGGCTGTTAGAGTCATCGGCATATTTGATGTTTAAAAACTGATTAATCCAATATTGTGCATCGTAATTATTGTTATCTACACTAAAAATTATATTGCCTTGTGCATCAGTTTGGTTTAAAATAAGGCAACCTTTATCAACTTTTTTTGAGCTAATACCTTTTTGTACTAAAACATCATAACTATTGTTTTCTAAATATGTTTGAAAAAAGTTTATTTTGCTTTCAATTTTAAAAATACCTATAGCATTTGTAGTAATTTCATTGTATTCTATACCTTCAAAAAGTGCTACAATAACATCGCCAGTTTTAATGTTTGCAGAGTTTGATTGTTCATATAAATGTGTAACTATGTGCTTTGAGGTATCAATAAAAGCAGCTTCGTCTTTAAATATTTGAGCACTATAATTGTTAATTTCGTTAAGGCTAATGCTTGAGTGGTGGTTAAACCTGTAGCTTTGTACGGCGCTACCAAATGGTTTTAATAAAAAGGGCAACATGAGCTCATAACTGGCTTCATCAAATTCTACTGTTTTTTCAGAAAAGGCGTTTTTGGTATCGTTAAACTTATTACCAACTTTATGAATAATTAATTGAGTTATTTCGGCGTTTTTTCTAGAAATCATATTACCAATTTTGTTTTTGCAATAGTATTAAAAGTTAATTACAAAGTTTGTTTTTTATATATTATTTAGCAAAAAAATAGAGCGCCAAAACAAGAAGTTTTGGCGCTCAAGATTTGAGGACTTCGGGTAAATCTACCAAATCGTACCCTTACTTTTATATTTTTACAAACTCTACGCGTCTGTTTTTTGCTTTGCCATTTGCAGTATTATTGTCTGCTACGGGTTCTGTTTCTCCTTTGCCTTGGGTTGATAGCCTGTTTTCTGAAATTTTATAAACATTAACTAACGCATTTTTTACGGCTTCGGCTCTTGCTTTTGATAATTTTAAGTTACTGTCATTGCTTCCATCAGTATCTGTATGGCCAATAATATTAAGTTTTATGTTTTGGTCTTGATTTAAAACTTGAGAAATTTGACGAATTATTCCAAATGACTGTGGTTTAATGGTTGCTAAACCAGAATCAAACAATATGCCGTTGGTTGAAACTTTGCCCTCAGCCATTAATTGTCTTCTTAAATCAATACCACCTTCGGCTATTTTTAAATTACTAATAAAAATGTGTTCTTCACCTTCGGCAGTACCTCTTAATTCAAATTTTAAAAATGCAATGTTTGTGTTATATATTAATTGTGGTATATCAATATACTTGGTTTGGTTAACCCACAAACGAAAGCGTTTTTTATTAACGGCAATAGAAATATGTGGATTGTTTAAAACTTTATTTCTTAAATCTGCAGTAACAGTTACGTTAATGCGTTGGTTTGAACCGTTATTGTTATCTACATCAATACCAAAGGCTGAATATTGCCCAAAAGGTATAGCGGCTTTTGCATAATTGTTACCGTAGCTAAAGCCTTGGTTGTCATCAAAAATAATATTAAGTTTTGCTGTTGAAGATGTATTATTGCTTAAACCTTCTGTAAATAAATCAAACTCAATGGTGTATTCTTCAGGTAATTTATTGTCTATTAAAGGCATAAAATAAATGCCGTACCCCGATTTAAATTCAAACCACTTTCCGTTGGCTTTACTTAGTTTAACAACTTCGCCAGAGCCGTTAGTGTTCCATTTACTTGGGAAATCACCAATGAAATCTTGCGAAAAATCATCAAAATATATTAGTTCATCTCCAGGAACAAAGTCAAACTTACTATAAATTTCAAGGTTATCAGATGCGTTTGTGCTTTCAGGTTTTGTACTAGTTGTTGTGCTTTCAGGTTTTATACTAGTTGTTGTGCTTTTAGTGTTTTGGTTTTGTGGTTGTTTGGTTGTGTTGTTTTCAGAATTAGTATTGGTTTCTTCTTCTTGTTCTTGTTCTTGTTCTTCGCCTTTACGCTGCCCTAACAATAATTCTTTAGCTGTTTTTATACTGTATTTTAATGCTTTTTTTGCCTTGTTTATTTGAAGCGTTGCTTTACCTTGTTTTAAAACGCTAGCGCCATCAATGTCACTTAAAATATCTGGAGCACTAGCGCTAAGTACATCTAAATCTTCAAGCGCCTCTTCTAAGGTATCAATATCATCGTCATCTAAAGGAGTACCAGCTTGTGCATAACCATCGTATTTATATACTTTATCATAAATATCAAATGATTCTCTAACAAAGTTGTCTACATTAGTTAAGCCAACGGTGCTTTTAGGTCTTTTCAGTTGTTTGGTTTGAGAGTAAACAGATTGCATACTAAGTACAATAAAACAACCTATTATACTTAAGGTGAACTTTTGAAACATGTTAGTTTGTGATGTAATTAATAGCAGGCTAAAGATAGAGATTAGTTTTGTATAAGCAAATAGTTTCTCACAATAAAAAAATAGATGTGTTTTTGGTTTAGTTTATTTGATATATAATAATGGAGTTAGTATCTCCTTTAGTTACAAATTCTAAAGGCGCATCTTTATCAATGTTACTTAAAGTAATTTTAGAGTTTCCGTAAACAGGAAAGTTGGGTAATATTTTAGATTGGCTATCAAACATATATACTTTATGTGATTGTGTATCTGTAACTGTAACATAAATTTTATCATTTATATAAAAAATTTGTGGCGCGGTATAGTTGCCAAAATCTAGTTCAGTAGTTTTATTTTTAATGTTTAGCTTGTTTTCAGTTAGTGTAACTAGTGTTTTGCTTGTGGTTGCTAAATAGTGTTTTTCGTTTAAATTAAGGTTTTGTATGCCTACATTACCATTGGTTTTTACGTTAAGTAAATTACCTGTGTTTGTGGTAGTTGTAAATGTGTTTTTATATAAAAATACGGGTTGGTTTGAATATAAGTTATTTGTTTTTGGTGTAACTCTATGTTTGCCAGTTCGGTCTAAAATATAAAGTTTGTTTTGCGTTTTAAAGCTTATGTAGTCTTTACTACCAATTCTAAAATGTTCAGGTTGATTTATTATAGGGCCATTAGCAGCTTTAAATGTAAAACCATTTACTATTTGAGCTTTTACATTGTACATTAAAATGTTTTTACCTTGGGTTACTAATAGCCTGTAGTTTTTCTTTTTATCATAATCAAAAACAGATAATGGTTGGGTAATAGCCTCATTAAATTTCATAGGGAATGGTGCTACATTATTACCATTTCTATCAATTACATACACATTATTTGGTGTTGAAAAGCATAGTTGTAATCGGCCGTTTTTGTAAATATCAATTTGGTTTATAGTACCTAAAACAGGACCACTTAATTGTTTTTTCCAAAGAATTTTTCCTTTGTTAGAAATTAAATATAAGTTGTTATTAACATCTTGCACTACAATTTCTTTCTCTTTTGTTATGTGGTTGGTTACAAACTGTGGTGTGTTTAAAATAGCTTTTTCTAGTGTAATATTAAGTTCTTCAGAAACTGTATTTTGTGTAGCATTTGTTTTATTCTTTTTTATAACACCGTTAACGTGAGCAAAATTGGTGTCATAAATAAATTGAAGCGCCGTAGCCTTATAATCATTTAAATTTAAATTAGTAGTACCCGTTAAATTACTACTTAAAATGCTATTGAATGCATGTGAGTTGTAAACCATAAGCATTGAAGCTTCATCACTTAAATGTGTTTTTATGTTGTTAAAGTAGTCACGGTCATTTATAGTAGTTTTATTTTGGTAACTAGCTATAATGTTATGAAGCATTTCTTTAGTTTCAGCAAATACAAAAAAGGTATCTATAACGCAATACACATTGGCTTTGTTAAAAGATACAAAAGGGTGTAAGTGCTTTGTAAATAGTAGGGAATCATCAAAATCAAATATGGTAACTTCACGATAAGTTTCAACTTCTTTTTTATTGTTACTTAAAGCATCTTTGGTAGCAATATTATCAATAGAATTTAAAACAATAGCTTGGTTTTCGCCTTCGTAAATTATACCAAATTCAATAATATCTTTAAGTAAGTTAGCAGATGCGTATGTGGAGTCTTTTTTGTTGTATTTTGTTAAATTAGTTTCAAAAGTTTTAAAATCATTAAAAGTAACACTCATGAAACCATCACTATTTGCTGGCGCAATGGTTTGAATTTTGTTTTCTTGCGCAATAGTACCTTTAAAAATATTAATTGTACTTTTTAATGAATCTGTAGCTTTTGCTATACCATTAATAATAATTTCATTTTGGCTAGCATCAACATCAAAAGCTAAGTAGTTAGTAAATGTTTTTAAGTTTAGTTTGGGTTCTAAAGAAAAGTGATTAACAAAGGTTGTATCTGCTTTTAAAATTACTGAGCATGTTTTGTTATCACTTAAAGTGCTGTAAACTTTCTTTAAATTAGTGTTGGTTTTAAAAGTATTAAAAACAGCATCAATAATAGGTTTTGATGATGATGCAAAAAGAACACTATCAATTACTGTACTGTAAAATACGTTATTGTTTAAAGTAGATTTTACAATGGTTTTATTTTTATACGTTAATGTTTCTTTGGTGTAATTTTTTAAAGAATCGGTTTTAAATAACGTAGAATCTTGTTTGGTTATAAAACTGTATTGTATGCTGTCATTTTTATCTTTTGAAAAACAAATTAAAGCAGTGTTGTTGGGTTTTAAAACAGATGTGTTTTTTAAGGTTTCTTCTAAACTTAAATAGGTTTTACTTTTTGAAAGTGTTTTTAAGAAATGATTATTGTTAATTGTATTTTTAAGACTTTCAAAATTTGAAGTTTTAATTATTATATCACTGTTTTTTGGTGCAAAATCAATAAGTTCAGTACGTTTTTTTGTTGGGTTTGAGCAATTAAATAAGGTTAGTACTGCAATAAATATTATAGCGTAGGGTTTCATGAACAAATTAATTTTATGTAAAGATAAAAACTTGAAATAAAAAGGTGTTTTAAAATCTGTTTATAAATTTAAAGAGAGTTGATCTGGCAATAATTTAAACGATTTTCGGTGGTGCTTAGTAATACCATGTTTTTTTATAGCAGCTCTGTGCTCTTTGGTTGGGTAGCCTTTGTTTTTTTTCCAATTATACATGGGAAATTCTTCATGAATTTTGTCCATATATAAATCACGGTATGTTTTAGCTAAAACAGAAGCTGCTGCTATGCTAAGGTATTTACTATCGCCTTTAATTATGGTTTTATGCGGAATGCTTTTGTAAGGTTTAAATTTATTTCCATCAACAATAATAAATTCGGGTGTAATTTTAAGATTGCTTATGGCGTTATGCATGCCCAAAATAGAAGCATTCAATATATTAATATGGTCTATTTCTGTTTCAAAAATATGGGCAACGCCAAATGATAATGCATCACTTTCAATAATTGGTTTTAAAAGCATGCGTTTTTTTTCACTGAGTTGTTTTGAATCTGTTAAAATTTTATTACTAAATTCTTCTGGTAAAATAACAGCAGCAGCAGTAACAGGTCCTGCAAGGCAACCTCGGCCAGCCTCATCAGTACCACATTCAAACGAAAAATTAGAATAATTTTTTAATAACATATAATATTGGTTTAAGCAAAGCTATAAAACTTTAAAAACTAAAGTGTTATGCGCGCATTGTAATTGTGTAGATTCTGGTGGTTTTAGTTTAATTTTGAATAATTGATATTTTTAAAGGTTTTTATTAAGCATTTTACATTATTTTTTAGCTTAAATAAAGAATAATTCAAAATAAAAACCTGTTTTTTAGCAGTTTTTTTTATGTTTTTTGTGTTTTTGCTTGGTTATTAATTATAATATTGTGATGTTTGCAACCGACTAACTCAATATAAATATTCTTGTTTAATATTTAAAAGAAAGCCAGCTTTATGTTGGCTTTCTTTTTTTTTGTTTCTAATCTACATATTGTTATAATTTACATGTGAAAATTGCTAAATGATTAATAATTGGGGTTATTTCTTTATTTTATGTTACAAATTTTGTTCTTTGAATGAAATATGCTGATATTTACAATTGACTAATTCAAATTATTAATTTTATGAAATTAAACTACGCGTATTTGGTAGCACTTTTTCTCATGCTATCATTTCAAGTGTCCAGTGCGCAAAATGGACAGGTTAATGGAACAATTATTGACTCGGGCGGCGTTCCTCTAGATGGAGTTACCGTTATTGTGCAAGGAACTTCACGAGGTGTTGTTTCAGATTTTGATGGAAATTATGCCATTAATGCAAAAAAAGGCGAGGTGTTAAAGTTTAGTTACATTGGTATGAAAACCCAACTTGTTACTGTTGGTGCTACTAATGTTATAAACGTAACACTAATTGAAGATTTAGAAGGTTTAGATGCCGTTGTAATTACTGGGTATCAAAATGTAAAGCGTGAGCTTTTTACAGGAGCCTCTCAAACAATTAAAGCTAAAGATGTTAAATTAGATGGTGTTGCTGATATTTCTAGGGCTTTAGAAGGTAGAGCAGCAGGTGTAAGTGTACAAAATGTTACAGGTACTTTTGGTGCCGCCCCTAGAATTACAATTAGAGGATCGTCATCTATTTTAGGTGATACTAAACCTATTTGGATTATTGACGGCGTAATACAAGAAGAAATTGTAAATCTCTCTGTTTCTGATTTAGTGTCAGGTGATCCTAACACGCTTTTAAGTTCAGCTGTAGCTGGTTTGAATGCAGCCGATATTGAAAGTTTTGAAATTTTAAGAGATGCTTCAGCAACGGCTTTGTATGGTGCTAGAGCTTTAAATGGCGTTGTGGTTATAACTACAAAATCTGGTAGAAAAAACCAAAAACCTACATTCAATTATGCTGCAGAATATGCAGTAAGAGATATTCCAAGATATTCAAATTTCGATTTGTTAAATTCACAAGAAACCGTATCGGTATACCGTGAAATGGAATCAAAAGGGTTTTTAAATTTGCCATCTTCGTTTCAAGGCAGGTATGGTGGCATATACAATATAATGTATAGAGCTATTAATAATTTCAATGAAACTACAGGTGAATATGAGCTAGAAAATACACCAGAAGCAAAAGCTAAGTTTTTACAACAATATGAATTAGCTAATACAGATTGGTTTAAAACCTTATTTAGAGCAACTCCAACACAAACCCATACTTTAAGTTTTTCTAGCGGAAGCGAAAACTCAACATCATACGCCTCATTAGGTTATTATACGGATGCAGGTTGGACGGTTGCAGATCGTGTAAGAAGAATTACAGGTAACCTAAGAAATACATTTTTTCTTTTTGATGATAAATTAAAACTAACAACACAGTTACAAGGTTCTGTTAGAAATCAATTGGCTCCAGGAACATTATCAAGAGAAGAAGATACTTTTTTCGGGTCGTTCACAAGAGATTTTGATATCAATCCATTTAGCTACGCAATTAATACAAGTAGAGCTTTACGCCCAAGAGATAATAATGGTAATTTAGAATATTCAAGGTACAACTGGGCGCCATTTAATATTATAAATGAGTTAGATAATAACTCTTTAGAGTTGAATGTAAATGATATAAAAATGCAATTGCAAGCAGATTATCAAATTAACGATAAGCTTAAATATACACACTTAAGTTCTGCACGTTATGTAACGTCTGTTGGTGAGCAAGGAGCAACCGAAAACTCAAATGTAGCAGCAGCTTACAGGGCAGATGAAACTACCATTGTACAAGATGCTAATACATTTTTGTTTACAGACCCAGATGAGCCTAACTCAAGACCAAAAGTAGTATTACCTGTTGGAGGTATTTTAACAAATACTAAAAATACACTTGTAACATATACCTTTAGAAATACTTTAGATTATACAACAAGATTTAAAGATGATTTACATGGGTTACGTTTATATGCAGGGCAAGAATACAGGCATACAGATAGGTCTAGCAGCTCAAATACGGGCTACGGCTATCAATTTGATAGAGGAGGCACTGTTTTTACAGATCCTGATATCTTAAAAAAGGTAATTTTAGAAGGGAACGATTATTTTTCATCACAAGAAACAAGACAACGTGAAGTATCACTATTTGCTAACGTAACATATGATTTTGATAAGAAATACGTTTTAAACGTTTCAGGAAATTACGAAGGCTCTAATAGAGCAGGTAAATCATCAGATTCAAGATGGTTGCCAACATACTCTATTGGAGGAAAATGGAATATTGATAAAGAGGATTTTATTCAAAATTCAAATGTAATTTCTAGTATGGCATTCCGCCCAAGTTACGGGCTAGTTGGGTTATTAGCTGATAATGCAACCAATAATCTAGCAGTTTTTAGAAACCAAGTAACAGACAGATTGAACCCTGATGACAGAGAAAACTTTATAAATATTGAAGATTTACAAAATAGCGAATTAACCTATGAAAAAACCCTAGAGTTGAACCTTGGATTAGATTTAGGCCTTTTCAATAACCGCATTACTATGAATTTTGATGCTTACTTTAGAAGAGGTAAAGATTTAATAGACTTAATTAGAACAACGGGTATTGGTGGTGAAGAGTTAAAACTTGGTAACAATTCTGAAATGACAACAAACGGTATAGAGTTTCAGCTTAACACCGTTAATATTGATAACGATAATTTCTCTTGGAGAACAAGTTTCAATATTTCGCACTTCAATCAAGAAATTACAGATTTAAAACAAGAAACAAATGTTTTTGATTTAATTACAGGAACGGGTAGAGGTAATGCTGTTGGTTTTCCAAAAGGTGCTTTGTTTTCATATGAATTTCAGGGCTTAAATGAGTTTGGTTTACCTCAGTTTTTAACCGATCAGGAAGATTATGACCCTGCAGACCCGTTTGCATTAATTGATTTTCAAGATACTGATGATGTATTAGATTACCTTGTTTATGAAGGCCCAACAGAACCAAACTTAACAGGAGGTATAGCTAATAATTTCAAATATAAAAACTGGGATTTAAGCTTTTTCGTTTCGTTCTCTGCAGGTAATAAAGTGAGGTTAACACCTAGCTTTAAATCGCAATACACAGATTTAGATGTGTTTCCAAGAGAGTTTGTAAATAGATGGATTGCTCCTGGTGATGAAAACATTACTAATGTACCTGTAATTGCATCGCAATCTTTACTACAAGCCTATGGAGATACAGACTTAAGGCAGTTATATAACGCCTATAACTACTCTACAGAGCGTGTTGCTGATGGTGGTTTTGTGCGTATGAAAAACATAACATTAGGTTACTCATTAGATAAGCAAACAGTACAAAAACTAGGTTTATCTTCTTTTAGAATGAGTTTACAAAGCACAAACCCATTCTTAATCTATTCAGATTCAAAATTAGGTGGTCAAGATCCTGAGTTTTTTAGGTCAGGTGGTGTAGCGTTACCAATTTCTAAGTTATATACGTTCTCACTTAATATTGGCTTTTAATAAAAAATACTATGAAAAATATTTATATAAGAAAAATACAGATACTTTTTGGCGTGTTGTTGCTTGTTTCATGTAGTGATATTCTTGATGAAACACCCGATAATAGAACAACTATTGATACGCCAGATAAAATAGCAGAACTATTAGTTGCTGCATACCCAGAAGCTGCATATGTGTCGTTTTTAGAACCAATGTCAGATAATGCCGGAGATAAAGGCTCTAGTGCAACTGTAGAGTTTAGAGTAAACGAAGAAATGTATTTCTGGAGAGATTTAAATGATATTGATACTGATACGCCAACAAATTACTGGAATGAAGCATACAAAGCTATTGCACAAGCAAATCAGGCTTTAGCTTCAATTGAAGAGCTTGGTGATGGTATTGAACTTAGTGCATTAAAAGGTGAAGCTTTATTATGTAGAGCTTACGCACATTACATGTTGGTTAATATTTTTTCTAAAGCTTTTAATCCGTCAACTTCAAGTTCAGATTTGGGTATTCCTTATGTATTAGAACCCGAAACTGTTTTGCTAGCAGATTATGAAAGAGGAACTGTGGCCGATGTATACGCTAATATTCAAAAAGATTTGGAAGAAGGCTTGCCATTAATTCAAGATAACTACGAAATAAAAGCCTTTCACTTTACAAAGAAGGCTGCTAGTGCTTTTGCTTCAAGATTTTATTTGACTGTAGGAGACTGGGAAAAAGTTATTGAGCATAGTAATATAGCTTTAGGCGATGGCAATACATTAGCTGTATTAAGAAACATAGCATCTTCAAGTAACTTAACTTTTAATGAGCAAGTAGCGCTTTATACATCATCAACAGTAGAGCCTGCTAATTTGTTACTGGTAACTGGTAGTTCACTGTATAACAGAATAGATGCAAGAGCACGATACCAAATGGCACCAAATATTGTAAACAACTTGTTTAATAGTGCCAATATTACCGGTAAAGGTTGGGCTTATAGTTTGTTTTTTAGAGGAGGAAGTGATAATAACTTCATTCCTAAATATCAAGAATATTTTAGAGTAACAAACCAGGCAGCAGGTATTGGTATTCCGTTTGTAACTTTTGTGTTATTCTCAACAGATGAAGCATTGCTTAACAGGGCAGAAGCCTATGCTATGTTAGGGCAGTATGAAAATGCAACAAACGATATTAATATGTCTTTAGCTGTAAAAACCGATGGATACAATCCAAGTACAGATACATTAACACCTGAAGATATAGCGGCAATATATCAAGGTGTTCCTACAGATTTGTACACACCGTTTTACACTATTTCAAATGAAGCTTTGCCGTTTGTTAGCGCAGTTTTAGATATTAAACAAACTGTTTTTTATAATGAAGGTTTAAGATGGTTTGATGTTAAAAGGCATAACATAGCTATAGAGCATTTAGATTTCTTTGGAAATAGTTATGAATTACCAAAAGGAGATAACCGAAGAGCAGTACAAATACCAGAAGCAGCTCAATCATTTGGTGTAGAAGCTAACCCTAGATAATATAAAAAAGAGAAGTATGAAAAACATTATAAAAATAATATACCTACAAGTACTTTTATTAGCAATAGTATCTTGTGGTAATTCTGATGCTGTTGGTGATAGTCAAATTGATACTGATCCACCAATACTAAACGATTTAGATCTTTGGTTAAGAGATAACTTTGTAGAGCCATACAATATTGAAGTACAATATAAATGGAATATTAACGAAACCGATATCGACAGATTTTTACATCCGCCATTTGAACAAAATGTAAAACCAATAGCCGAAGCTTTATTAAAAGCCTGGATAGAACCATACACAGCATTGGGCGGAGAAAACTTTATAAAAAACATAGCGCCAAGGCAGTTTACTTTATCAGGTGGTTTTAACTTTAATCCTAACAGTCCTACAATTACATTAGGCGTTGCAGAGGCAGGAAGTAAAATCACACTTTTTAATGTAGATTATCTAGATTTTTCTGATGTTGATATAATTAAACAACCATTAAAAACGGTGCAGCATGAGTATGCACATATTTTAAACCAAACGGTGCCTGTAGATCCTATTTATGGTCAAATAAACCCTGAAAATTATAATTCAAATTGGTTTAATAGATCTGATGAAGAAGCAAGAGAGTTGGGGTATATTACAGCATATGCATCAAGTCAAGAAAGTGAAGATTTTGTTGAAATGGTTTCCGAAATTCTAACTAACTCAAAAGAAGATTATGATGCCATTGTTGATGGTATAGCTAGTGAACAAGCTAGAGCAATTATTAGGTTTAAAGAATCTTTAGTAGTCGAGTATTACAAAGAAAACTTTAACATAGACCTGTATGAGTTACAAGCTTTAACTGAAGCAGCAACTTTAGAATTGATAAATTAAGAAATATGAAAAAAATTAATATAAAAAAGTACGGGTTGTTAATAGTGCTATTGTTAGCATTGTTTTCATGTAGTAATGATGACACAACCGAATTGTTTGATACTGCACCAGCAGAAAGGCTAGCACAAAGAAATTCAGAGCTATTAAACCTGCTTACATCGGAAAGCCAAGGTTATAAAGCAACATATTTTACTAAAAATGATGAGTTTGGTGGTTTCACATTTTACATGAAGTTTAATGAAAATGGAACAGTTGACATGACTTCAGATTTTAATAGTGAAACCGAAATTCAAACGTCATCATTTGATGTTAGATTTGGAACTACTAATGAGTTAATATTTACAACCCGAAACCACATACAGAAAGTAAGTGATCCTTTATTTGATGGCTTAATAGCTACGGGCTATAAAGGTACATCAGTATTTCAATATTTTAATTTTGAAGACGGTAAAATTATTTTCAAAGATGTTAGAAACAGAAATACATCTAGCCTAGTATTAGAACCAACAGGCTTTACCAATTTTGAAGCCGAAAGTGTACAAAAAGCTGAGGCTTCATTAGCACAAAGGCAAAATATATTACCAAAGCCAACATCATCAGTATTTCAAATACTAAGAATTGAAAATGGAGGAGGCGTTTCAAATTTTAATCTTAACTATGATTCTTTAAGGCATTATGCAAAACCAACACTTACATCTGATAGCGGAGAGGTAAGCGAGTTAGCTTTCGGGATGTTATTTACTGAAACAGGTTTAATATTAAGTCCAGCACTTGAGTTTGAGGGGCAAACCTATGAAGAATTCACGTATGATGTAGCTTCAAATAGCTACATATCTACTGTAAATGGTACCACAGCAACAATTCTATTCGCAGATTGGCCAGCTTACATTTCGCCTAATATTTTCAACATTGCCCAGTTAGATGGTGGAGCTCCTATTTTTCTTTACAGACCTTCTTTAGGAGCAAACAGTTTAACTTCTGTAGGACATGATGCTATTATTGATGGATTAAATGATTTTTTAGGAGGATTTGGAATTTCTGTGTTTGACTATATTTTCTTTTTTGATTTCGATGATAATGGTCAAATTTGCGAAGGTCAGTTCCGTCTTAGGTTTAATGGCTTCCCAGATTTAAACTACTGTTTTTCAGCGGCAACAATTAATGATGATAGAACATTTAATGTTACATTTCAAGGGCCGTTAGATCAGGATAGTTTAGATTTTCAATTCTTAGCACAAGATTTAATAGACTTTTTTAATAGCTCCAATGGTATGGTGGGCGAGCTACACGGTGGTTTCGAAACAGATTCGGCTAGATTTAGTAATCTATCAGTATCATTCGCTAGTTTAGATAGTCCAAACCTAAGGGTTTACGGTTTATTCTTTTAGTAGGTAGCGCATTTAAATAAATATTTAAAAAAACCACACTGATAATTTCTGTGTGGTTTTTTCTTTATTTAAAATAATTTAAGCCTCTTTCCGTTCAAATAATTACTTTTGCTGTTTAAAAAAATAAGCTAAAACAAAGCACAATTTATTTTTAATAAAACATAGAAAATAAACATGCCAAATATATATACAATTAAAACCAAGAAAATTATAGTTAAAACATTGTTGGTGTGTTTATTTATGGGTGTATCATTTAGTGTAAAAGCCCAAAATATTACAGAAGGTGGTAAAGTAAAGCCTCCAACTGTAACACAAGATTCGCTTCAAGAAACAAAACTTCAAAAAAGGCCTGTTTCAAAATCATCAAAAACAGATAAAGACGAAAAAGCTAAAATTCAAGATTATTCTATTATTTCAATAGAAAATGATACAACGTATGTAGATACTACGTTAACCATAAAAAAAGACTACAAGTTTAATTATTTGCGTAAAGATAATTTTGGTTTACTACCTTTTGGTAACTTGGGGCAAACTTATAATAGTTTAACTCATGATTTTCAAAGCACAAGTTTAATGCCTGGTTTTGGGGCAACAGCAAGACATTTTAATTATTGGGAAATTGAAGATGTTTTTTATTACCGTGTACCAACACCGTTAACTGAGCTTTTTTTTAAAACCGCTTTTGAGCAAGGGCAGTTAGTAGATTCCTTCATAACAATAAACACCACGCCACAATTTAATTTTTCAATAGCCTATAAAGGTTTACGCTCTTTGGGTAAATACCAAAATGCATTAACCAGTACAGGTAATTTTAGGTTTACTTCAAATTATCAAACTAAAAATAAAAGGTATAATATACGCGGCCACATAATTACACAAGATTTAATGAATCAAGAAAATGGTGGATTAGATAACGTTAGTACCGAAAATTTTATTGAAGGTGATGAGGAGTTCCTAGATCGTTCCATTCTAGAAGTAAATTTTGAAAATGCCGAAAGCATATTGGTAGGTAAGCGCATATATTTAGAGCATGATTATACTTTGATAAAAAAAGACTCATTATCTTCAAACGAAATAAAATTAGGCCACATTATGGCTTTTGAAGATAAATATTTTGAGTATGAACAATCTTCAGCTGTAAACAGTTTTTTTGGTGATGCCTTTGTAACATCAAATTTAAGAGATAAAGCAACACTAGAAAACTTCTATAATAAAGTATTTGTAAATTACAGCAATAAACTATTAGGTAGCCTACAATTTAACCTAAGCAATAACAATTACAATTACGGTTACAATAAAGTAGTGGTTTTAAATAATAATACCATTATTAATAGGTTAAAAGGAAATGTTTATGCCGCAGGAGGTAGTTATATAAAACAATATAAAGGTTTTGAACTCAATGGGCAATTTGGTTTAAACCTCTCAGGAGATTTTACCGGTAATTACATAAAAGCCAAAGCAACCTTCAATTTAAACGAAGATATTGCTGCATCAGCCTCATTAAATCACAGCTCAAAAGCACCAAATTACAATGCGTTGCTTTATCAAAGCGATTATAAAAACTATAATTGGCAAAATAGTTTTAATAATACCGAAACCCAGCAAATAGCATTTAACCTAAAATATAAAAACTGGGCAAACTTAACGGTAGATTTTAATACCATAACAGATTATGTATATTTCAAACAAGATGAAAATATACCAGTTAATGAAACAGCCCAATCCATAAGGCCATACCAAAACAATAGCACAATAACCTATTTTAGAGCAAAATTTCAAAATGAAATTAGGTTAGGTAAATTTGCACTAAACAATACAATAATGTATCAAAACGTGCAAGACGATAATAATACATTAAACGTACCCGAAATAAACACCCGTAACACGCTCTATTTTTCAAGCCATCTCTTTAAAAAAGCCATGTACCTGCAAACTGGTGTTACGCTAAACTATTTCACAAAATACTATATGAATGCATACAACCCGCTATTGGCAGAGTTTTATGTGCAAAACAATGAAGAAATTGGAGATTTCCCAAGGCTAGATTTTTTCATAAACGCAAAAATCCGTCAAACACGTCTCTTCCTAAAAGCAGAACATTTCAATTCAGCATTTACGGGCTACAATTATTTTTCGGCACCAAATAATCCATACAGAGATTTTACTGTGCGTTTCGGTGTTGTCTGGAATTTCTTTTTATAAAATTA
>NZ_VOSC01000033.1:323-715 GCF_007997385.1 Seonamhaeicola algicola | reverse complement strand
CAAGCCGTTCAACACCTAACGCGTGTGTTTGTGGGGTTTAGGTTCTTAAAAGTTAGATTGTGTTAATCAGCCAATAATCAGTTTTCATTATCTAGTAAGCATGAGTTAATGTTGAGTAGGTAGTCATATAGTATATATAAAGTAACACTTAGTGTTTAGTAATTCAATATATAGCCATCAGTCAACAGTCAACAGTCATCGGTCCACAGTCAATATTCAACATCCAACAGTCAGTATAAAGCAGTCATCAACCTTTCAAAACAACAATACTTAATACTATAAAGCCATGATTTATCAAGATAATACAAATAATCAAAGAACTTAGTAAGTAGTATAGCTTAACCAAAGGTTGTTATAAAACACAATAAAAGAAGAAACGCATAAAATTCATC
>NZ_VOSC01000033.1:0-264 GCF_007997385.1 Seonamhaeicola algicola | reverse complement strand
TGCACCCGCAAAACGGATAACACTCGTTAGAAGTTAAGCAGGAGTTCATAGAAAAACGAGATTTAAAAGAGGGTTAAAAACTTTCAAAAAAAATTAAAAAAGTTATTGTGAGTTCAAAAAAAGGTGCTATGTTTGCACCCCGCAAAAATGGCTAACCAAAGCGTTAGAAATTCAGCAGTAAGTTCACAAAATTATTGAGTAAAAAACTTGAAAAAATTTTTTCAAAAAAACTTAAAAAAGTTTTGTGAGTTTAAAAAAGGGTTT
>NZ_VOSC01000019.1:203863-682066 GCF_007997385.1 Seonamhaeicola algicola | reverse complement strand
GATCCAACAGATGCTTGTGATTATGTGATAGCCGATATCACTTTAACTGTAACAGCAATTACTGATTGTGACGGCGATGGAGAAAACAGTGAGTCAGATCCAGATGATTTAGATCCTTGTACAGGTGGAAATATTACAAATGTTGATTTAGCTGATATTAACAGCTTATGGGCGCAAGCCGATTGTGATGGCGATGGTGTTTTAAATATTGATGAAGTAGATCCTGATGGTGATGCAGTTCAAGGATCTAATGAAACTGATTGGAATAATGCCTGTGATTATAACCCAATAGATATAACACAACCAGTTACAGCTAATCCCGATTGTAATGGTGAATTAGAAGTTACAAAAACAGCTAATTTAGCTTTTGGTAATGACTTAGGTGATGATATAGATTACACTATTGTAGTTGAAAATACAGGCGATGCAACAATAACTAATATTATATTTGAAGATGTATTTACTGATGTTAACGGAAATACATTACAGTTAACTCAACAACCAATATTTGAAAGTGCAGATAGAGGAAGTATGGAAGGTATCCTGTTGCCGGGAGAAACAGCAACATATAATGCTAGTTTCACTATCACACAAGAAGCTATTAATGCAGGAGGTGTACAAAATGTTATAACATTTACAGGAGAACAACCTAATGGAAGTACAGTTTTAGACGCTAGTGATGATGGTGATGATTTAGATGGAAATACATCAGATGATCCTACAATTACAGAGCTAGGTTGCTTAATATTATTTAATGAGTTTTCACCAAATGGAGATGGAGATAATGATTATTTAATAATTAATTGTATTTCAAACTATCCAAATAACACATTAAAAGTGTATAATAGATGGGGTAATTTAGTTTTTGAAAAGAATAATTATAATAATGATTGGGAAGGAACATCTAATGGACGTTCAACCTTAAAAGCATCAGAAAAACTTCCTGTAGGAACGTATTATTATGTTCTTGATTTAGGAAACGGATCTAAGCCTAAAGTAGGATGGTTATATATAAACAGATAGTAAACAACTAATAAAAGATTAAAAAAATGAGACAAAAATCATTACAAATAAAAGGTTTAATTTTAATGGTGTTTACTACACTGTTAACTCTCAGCCTACAAGCACAACAAGATGCGCAATATACGCACTACATGTATAATACAATGAGTGTTAACTCAGCTTACACAGGCCAAAGAGATGTTTTAAGTGCTGTGGCACTTTACAGAACTCAATGGGTTGGAATTGACGGTGCTCCAAGAACTTTAAATTTTGGTATTCATAGCCCTTTAAGAAATGAAAGAGTAGCTTTAGGCCTCAATGTTATTAGTGATCAATTGGGGCCAGCATCAGAAACAAGTATAGACTTAAACATGTCATACACAATTCCGGTTAATAGATATGGTGATTTAGAGTTGTCATTTGGTGTAAAAGCAGGAATGCATTTATTAGATACAGATTGGAGTAAAGGTATCTATCAAAACCCAGATAGTGCTTTTAATGACAACGTAAATTTAATTTCGCCAACTTTAGGCACAGGAGTATACCTGCATTCTGAAAAATGGTATTTAGGTTTAGCAGTTCCAAATATTATAGAAACAGATCATTATGATGATTTTGAAGAATCTATAGCTACAGAACGTATGCACTACTTTTTAATAGGAGGATATGTTTTTGATGTAGGCAGAAACACACAATTAAAACCAGCGTTTTTAGTGAAAGCCGTTTCAGGAGCTCCTTTAATAGCAGATGTATCACTAAATGCATTATTTAATGAACAGTTTACAGCTGGTTTGTCTTACAGATGGGATGATTCTATAAGTGGTTTAATTGGGTTTCAACTAACACAAAACATTTTTATTGGCTACAGTTATGATTTAACTACCACAGGCTTAAATAACTACAATAGCGGTACGCATGAAATAATGTTAAGGTTTGAACCAAGTGAAATAGGAAAAATATTATCTCCAAGATTCTTTTAAAAGCTAGAATTATGAAAATAACCAAAAATATATTTACAATAATAGCTCTATCAATAGTATTAGTTGGTAATGCTCAAAGTAATAGAACAATAAAAAAAGTAACTAAAGAGTATGAAAAATTCTCCTATGTTAAAACTACCGATGTATTGTTAGACATAGCAGAAAAAGGCTATGAATCTAAAGACATTTTACAAAAGCTAGGTAACTCGTATTATTTTAATAACGAAATGGAAGATGCTGTAAAATGGTATTCTAAATTATTAAACAATTATAATGATACAGAAGCTGAATACTTATTTAGGTATGCCCAAGCATTAAAATCTTTAAAAAAATACGATGAAGCCGATGAGTGGATGCAAAAATTTGTAGAGTTAAGAGGTAATGAAAGGCGAAGTGAAATTTTCAATAATCAAAAAAATTATTTAGCAGATATTGATAGGTTAAGTGAAGATTTTCAATTAACTAATCTGCCTATAAATACCGAAGTGTCAGACTTTGGAAGCAACCAATACAACGGCCAACTAATTTTTGCTTCATCCAGAGGTAATGGTAAGAAGTATAAATGGAACAATCAACCATACTTAAATTTATACACTTCAAACAAAGAAGAAAATGGTACTTACGTTACAGCAAAGCTTCTAAATAATAGTGTAAATACAAAGTATCATGAATCATCTGTAGCATTTATGCCAAAAAATGATGTTATGTATTTTACACGCAATAACTTCTTTAAGCATAAACTTAAAAGAGATGAAGAAGGTGTTAATAGATTACAAATTTACCGTTCAAAACTAAACTCTAACAATAAATGGGATGACATAGAGTCTATCCACTTTAACAGTAAAGAGTATAGTGTAGCACACCCAACAATTAATAGGTTTGGTACAAAAATGTATTTTGCTTCTGATATGCCAGGAACTGTAGGTAATTCAGATTTATACATGGTTGATATTAATGAAGACGGAACCTTGGGTACTCCAGTTAATTTAGGCGTGCATATAAACACTGAAAGCCATGAAACATTCCCTTTCATAAATGCTAACGGCGATTTATATTTTTCATCAAACGGACGTAACGGTTTAGGTGGTTTAGATGTTTACATGGTAAGAGATTTTGAAGAAAAATACACAAAAAAAATGCCCTTAACTATTGAAAACGTTGGTAAGCCAATAAATAGCCCAATGGATGATTTTGGATACTACGAAAATTTATATACGCAAGAAGGTTTCATCACGTCAAATAGAGAAGGAGGTAAAGGAGATGATGATATTTACAGCTTTACAATACCAAACTGTGTGCAAAATCTTTCGGGTGTGGTTTATGATAAAAAAACAAACAACATATTACCAAATGCTAAAGTTATATTATTAAATAAATCTGGCGATAAAATATCTGAAACCATAGCAAATGACAAAGGGTTTTATGAATTTGATGATGCTTTAAAATGTAATTCTGAATTTTTGTTAAGAGCTTCAAAAGAAAAATATCAAGATAATGAGCAGCGTTTTACTTCAACAAATAATAGAAAAGCCAGTATTGAGGTTGATGCTTATTTAGATATTGATGAAGTATCAATAACACAAGGTACTAATTTAAGGGAAGCCTTAAGCTTAAACCCTATTTATTTTGATTTAGACAAGCATTACATTAGAAAAGATGCCGAAATTGAATTGCAAAAAGTAATATCAGTAATGCAAAAATTTCCTAACCTAAAAATTGATGTAAGATCGCATACAGATAGTAGGGCAACAAAGGCTTATAATAATAAATTATCTGAACGCAGAAACAAATCAACAATACAATATATCATTGAAAAAGGAAATATTACCCCAGAAAGATTAACCGGTAAAGGGTATGGTGAGAGCCAGTTAGTTAACAAGTGTTCTGATGGTGTACCATGTACAGAAGCTGAACACCAACTAAACAGGCGTAGTGATTTTATTGTAATAGAACAATAAAATCTAGAAAAAAACAATCTAAAAAAAGAGTATTTATCGTAAATACTCTTTTTTTTATATTATGAAACCAATATACATTTTCATAATTTTGCAACATGGAAGAAGAAAAGGTGATTTTAGTAAATGAGAACGATGAGCAAATAGGGCTAATGCCTAAAATGGAAGCTCATGAAAAAGCATTGTTGCACAGAGCATTTTCAGTATTTGTTTTTAATGATAAAAATGAATTAATGCTACAACAACGAGCTCTAGATAAATACCATTCACCCGGATTATGGACCAACACTTGTTGTAGTCATCAACGTGATGGCGAAACAAATATTGAAGCAGGAAAACGCCGTTTAATGGAAGAAATGGGGTTTGTTACAGAACTTAAAGAATCTATTTCATTTATATACAAAGCACCTTTTGATAATGGGCTAACAGAACATGAATATGACCATGTTTTATTAGGAAGTTTTAATAAAACCCCAACAATAAACCCAAGTGAAGTTGCTAATTGGAAATGGATGCCTTTAGAAGCCGTAAAAGTAGATATAGCATTAAATCCTGATACATATACAGCATGGTTTAAGGTTATTTTTGATAAATTTTACCAACACATAAATGTAAACAATGAAAGTAACCGTTAGCCGAAAAGCCCACTTTAATGCAGCTCATAGATTATATAGAAAAGACTGGAGCGATGAAAAAAACAACCAAGTTTTTGATAAATGTAGTAACCAATATTTTCATGGTCATAATTATGAACTTATTGTTAGTGTTACAGGTGAAATAAATAAAGAAACAGGTTATGTTGTTGATATGAAAGTTTTAAAAGATATCATAAAAGCTGAAGTAGAAGAAGCTTTTGACCATAAAAACCTAAACTTACAAGTACCAGAATTTAAAAATTTAAACCCAACAGCAGAAAACATTGCAGTTGTTATTTATAACAAAATAAAACCCAAAATAGAACCAAATTTAGAGCTAGAGATAACACTTTACGAAACCCCAAGAAATTTTGTAACCTACGCAGGTAATTAATTTTATTGAAATAATTACCTATATTTATAATAAACTAAAACCCCTATAAAATGGCAAGTGTAAGAAACTTAAAAAAAGATATTAATAACGTATTAGGAGATATTATTGAAGAAGTATACGTTTGGGAAATGGATAACACCGATAAAGATACTAAAGCTAGTGAAGCTATTATAGATGAAGCAATTGCTACATTTGATGATTTAATTGAAAAAGTAAACGCTAAAGATGTTGATGATGTGAAAGCACATTTTAAATCTATAAACGCTGAGTTAGAAACAAAAGGGAATGCTTTATTAGAAAAAATAAATAATCTGTAAATTTTTTAAAAAAGGTGTTGCATATTATAAATTTGATATTATATTTGCACCCGCAATTAAGCCGATATAGCTCAGCTGGCTAGAGCAGCTGATTTGTAATCAGCAGGTCGTGGGTTCGAGTCCCTCTATCGGCTCAAAAAAAGTAAAACGCTTCGTAAAGAGGCGTTTTTTTTATGTAGTAATTAGTGTAATATTGTTTTTATTGCTGTAAAATAAAAAAAGCCTTTCAGTTTTAAATTGAAAGGCTTTTTTATGTGAAATAAATAGTTACTTATTCTGTTTCTTTGGCTTTTATATCTTCAATAAAAGTGTTTAGTGCCTTCCCGTATTTTGAGTTTTTTACTTTTGGTGTAAGTGATTTGTTTATAGTATCTAAAAAATTAAGTTTAGCGTTGTAAATTTCAGTTAAAGCTAAATACGGCGCAACTTCACTATCTTTATTGTTTATAGCAAAATTTACAGTATATAAATATTTTCGTTTTATAGTGTTTTTATATTGCTTCTCTATGTCATTAAGTTTAGCCGTATCTCCAGCTTTTTGAGCTTCAAAATTATCTTTTATCAATTCTAAATTTTTGTTGTTCAATTTAGCTATTACCTTTAAGTATTCTTCAAGTATCTTTTGTTGCTCACTACCGTTTATTTTAGCATCAAAGGCAAAATTTTTAAGCGATGTATTTATTTCGGTAACGCCTTTATCAGCAAAAAATGTAATTCTATCTTCTTCTTTACTATTTTTATCTAAATACAAATAGAAAACCTCAGGAGAGTCTAAATCACTATAAAGTTCAAATTCAGAATTTCCATTTACTACAATAGAATCTACTGTAACAATTAACGTGTCTTCGGCTTTTTTTAAATAAACAGTGCCTTTTTTTAAGCCTTTAATGTTTGTTTTAACAACTAAATCATGTTTTTCTTTTCCGCAGGCAATTGCAAAAAGAATAATAAATAATAATGCTATTTTTTTCATTCAGAAATTTATTTTGTGGGCAAATATATTTTAAAATATTATTTAAGCGGTATTACGGAGACACAATTTCCATTAAGTTGGCACAAAATAATGCCGAAAAAGTACCTATGGCATAACCAACAACAGCTAGTAAAACACCAACAGTAGCCAATGAGGGATGAAACGCTGCTGCAATAACTGGAGCCGAGGCAGCGCCTCCTACATTTGCTTTACTACCAACAGCTAAAAAGAAATAGGGTGCTTTAATAATTTTTGCTACAATTATTAAAAGTATAACGTGAATAGCCATCCAGATTATGCCCACTAAAATAAGGCCAGGGTTTTCAAAAATTGAAGCTAAATTCATTTTCATACCAATACTAGCTACTAATATGTATATGAAAACGCTGCCTAGTTTGCCTGCACCGGCGCCTTCGTATTTTTTCGCTTTTGTAAAGGATAGCACAATGCCTATAATTGTAGCAATTGTTATCATCCAGAAAAAAGTTGAAGTAAATGAAGCCAATGCCGAAGATTTATCATTAAGGACCTCAAAATTATTTATTAAATAGTTTGAAATGTTATTAGCGCCCAAATGCGAAATACCAACAGCAAAAAAGGCTATACCTAACATAATAATGTAATCTGTTAAATTAGGTGTTTTCATTACGCTTTTTTCATAGTTAATTACTTTTTGTTTTAAAGCTTCAATGGCCGAATTATCAGCTTTTAGCCATTTATCTATTCTATCTTTTTTTCCAATACCAAAAAGTAAAACAGCCATCCATATTTGGGCAACAACAATGTCTATTAAAATCATGCCTCCGTATTTTTCGGGGTTGAATTTAAAAATTTCATACATAGCTGTTTGGTTGGCACCACCACCAATCCAGCTACCAGCAACGGTTGATAAACCACGCCATACAGCATCTGGACCCACACCACCTACTGTTTCTGGGCTGAAAATAGATACTACAATAATAGCTATTGGTCCGCCAATTATTATACCAATAGTACCAGTAAAAAACATTATTAATGCTTTTGGACCTAGATTAAAAACTGATTTTAAATCTAAGCTAAGCGTCATTAATACAATAGCAGCGGGTAATAAATAATATTTAGCAATATCATATATATGTGATGTTTTAGGAGAAATTACGTGTAATGAGTTTAAAATAGCAGGCAATAAGTAACACATTAATAATGCAGGAACAACGCTGTAAAATTTATACCAAAAGCCTGTTTTTTTTGATGATGTGTAAAAAACAATGGCTAGCATAAGCATTAAGAGTCCAAAAACTATAGTATCATCATTAAACAAGGATATATTTTCCATAAAACTTTATTAAATTAAAAAAAGTGCAATATAACTAAAATAAAACTTGAGTAATTTTAAGTTTGGCACGAACATTGTGATATAAAAAGTAAATTCATTCAATTATTAAAAGTTTATTGAGTGGTACTTTAAACTTAGTAATTGTAATTCATATTTTTGGTTGGTTAGTTAGTAAAAAGCATCTTTTTAAAGATGCTTTTTTGTTTTAATAACTTTTTTTGAAGAATAATTAATACTACTTTTTGTCGATAAAATACATGTTTTTGACTTTAAATGTTAAAAAAACGTGTATTTTATCGATTTTATATGTTTTTAAACGTGTAAATTCAAATCTAATTCTATCTTTGAGGTGTACTAAATAACATACTTTTTAGTTCAATGGATTAATTAATTAATATTTGCATTATGTTGTTGATATAGATTCCCTAAATCTACTTCGTAATAAAAAAGCAAATTAAGAAAGAACCGGGTTTGAGGGAACTCGGTTTTTTTGTGTTTAAACTTTTCTAGTTACTATTTTAGCTATATTAGCTGCTAATGAAATTTAATATTCAATTTTTAGTTATAATTTTTGCTTTTAATACTTGTTTTGCGCAATTGCCTGATGGGTTTGTTTATGTAAATGATATTGTACCTGATTTAGATGTAGAATTAAGATATTTTACAACTAATAACTTTATTGGTAAGCCTATTAACGGTTATAAATCAAACACACTTATATTAACAAGAGATACCGCAAATGCTTTAAAAAAGGTACAAGCGTATTTGCAAACCAAAAACTTGTGTTTAAAGGTATTTGATGGTTATAGACCACAAACTGCTGTTAACCATTTTGTAAAATGGGCTAGAAATTTAAATGATACTTTAAATAAAAAACAATTTTACCCAAGTGTAAAAAAGCGTTATCTTTTTAATGAAGGGTATATAGCATCAAAATCTGGCCATAGCCGAGGTAGTACAGTAGATGTAACAATTATTGATGGAAATACCGGAATACCACTAGATATGGGGAGTCATTTTGATTTTTTTGGTAAACAATCATGGGTTAATTACAGTAATATTACACCAAAGCAAAAGGATAATAGACAATTATTGCAAGAGGTAATGGCTAAATTTGGTTTTAGAGGTTACTCAAAAGAGTGGTGGCATTTTACATTAAGGCATGAGCCCTTTCCTAAAACCTATTTTAGTTTTCCTGTAGAATAATAAAATAAATAGCCTATTTATTTTTTTTGAAGTTGTTGTGCTCTTATTTGTTTAATTGTAAGTGTGCTTCCGTCATGGCTCCATCCGGGTGGGCCAAAAACATACATAAATTTATGATACCAGTTAGCACTTTTTTTGGTATCGTTCCAAATGTCTTTGTATTCATGTGTTAATATTACAAGCGGATTATATGAGTTTGGTGGTTTTGTAACACCGTATTCTATATCTATGTTTTCATCAAGTGGTTTCCATGTGCCAAAAATTTTGTCGAAAATATTTAAAAAGCCACCATGATTTTTATCCATGTATTCTAGGTTTTTTGCATGATGTACTTGGTGCATGGTGTGGGTGTTAAAAACTTTTTCTAATACACCCAGTTTTGGAATGTATACTGAGTGTAACTGAAATTGCCAAAGGGCTTCAATACCTAAACAAACAACTACCATTTCGGGTGGAAAACCTATAGCAGGTAGCCACATGTAAAATAATGGTTTATAAAAAATAGTAAACCAACCGTTTCTTACAGCTGTACCTAAATTAAAATTTTCTGAAGAATGATGTACAATATGAGCAGCCCATAAAAACCTTACCATATGGTTTTGCCTGTGAAACCAATAATAGGTAAAATCATCTAAAAATTGGCAAGCTACCCATACATACCAAGCATACCCAAAAGATTGGTAACCTAATATATTGGTTCTAACACCATTTACAATTGGGTTGCATAATTCATATAAATAATTAAAAATAACAATAGCCGAAATTGTTTTAATTAAAGGCGCTAAAATAACAGAGCCAATACCCATAAATAGGCTAGAGCCTAAGTCTTTCCAATTATAAAGTTTGTGGTTATGTGCTTTGCTGTAAGTAAGTTCAACTAAAATAAGGCCTAAAAAACAAGGAACGCCATAAACTAGCGGGTTTGTAAAATCCATTAAAAAAAGTAGTCTGTATTAGTAAATCTGTTTAATTAGGGTGTTTTGTAATATAACCAGATTTTTTTAAGTGTTAATACAATTATTATTTTTTTTGAATAAATTTAGATAGTTTGTTGCGTTTACTCTCAGGTAAAGCGGTGTTTTTTATTGCTAGTTCAACCAACTTTTTATCTTTATTTTTTTGATAAAGTAAATTAAAAAACTGGGCTGTTGTTAAATTATTTTTTGATGTTTCAATTAATTTAAATGTATCACCAACTTTTACAGTACCTTCTTGCAAAACACGTATGTAAGTTCCTGGTAAACCGCGGTTAATAAATTGCATTAAAACATCTTGTGTTCCAAATTTAACACCAAATTTAAAGCAAGGTTCTCTTGGTTGGGTAACTTGTACTAAAGCATTACCAACTTTGTAAATATTGCCAATAACAAGTGTTTTTTCATTTAAACCTTCAACAGTTAAATTTTCACCAAACATACCCCAGTTCCAATCTAAATTTGGGTAAAGCTCTTTCCAATAATTATATTCTTCAGCTGAAAATAAATAACAAGCTTTAAATGTACCACCATGGTGTTTGCGGTCTGTCACTTCATCATCCTTAACATCAGTTTTTCCTAAGTAAATAGGAGTGCTAGTTGGTTTTTTGTAAATGCCTGTGGTTATTTTTTTATCATTCCAAATAATAGTTGTTGGTTTTGCAATGTTGGTGGCTATAATTTTCATGAAGAATATTAAATTAATGTATTTTTTTAGACGAAAATAGCATAAAACATTACAAGGTTTATTGTTTTAAATATATTTAATGTTCTTTATACGGGCAAGTTTCAAAGTATTTTTGAAGATTGAAGTTTCGGTTAGTAAAGGTGTCTTGTAAAATTTTAAAATGTTTAATTCTATCAATTCTAAACGCCCTGTAGTCATTTCGTAAATAACACCATGCTATTAAAATCCATTTATTGTTGAAAGAATAAAAGGCGTAGGGTTCTATTTTTCTGAAGCTAACATTGGTATCATTTGCTTTTTGATAGTTAATTTCAACATAGTTTAGATTGGTAATTGCCAATTGAAAATCGGAAAGTGCGTTGCTTGAAATATTTTCAAAATCGAAATCAAAAACTTTAATACTCCGTTCTAAAATTTCACTTTTCTTTTGAATAGAGGTTCTAAAAACCGATTTTATTTTTGTTAATGCTTCTTGAAAATCTTTTGTAAACTGAACATCTTTTGTTTGGCTAACCAAATGTTGCGCAGTAATTAATGCATTAGCTTCTTTTTCAGTAAATTGTACGGGTGCAATTTGGTAGCCTTCCATTAATGAATAGCCACGACCTTCTATGGTTGTAACGGGTATACCGGCTTCTTCAAGTTTTCTAACATCTCTGTAAATTGTACGAATACTTACGTTGTATTTTCTTGCTAACTCTGTAGCTGTTAATAACCGTTTAGAGCGTAAAAGCGTTAAAATTGATATGAGTCTTGCTAATTGAGACATGATAACAAAAATAAAAGGATTGTTTGGTGGATATCAAATTAAAGTTAAAATTTTAATTTAGAAAAGAAAGCGAATTGTTTAATCAATTCGCTTTCTGCTCGTTAGTTTGATTGATGTTTTTTCTTGCGTTTTTATCTTTATTTAAGAAGATAAAAAAAGCGGTTTAATTCCAAGAATGGAACGCTACTTTGTTGCCTTCGCTATCAATAAATTGCGCAATATAACCATCTTTACCAATAGCTGTTTTTGGCATAATTATTTTTCCGCCAGCATTTTCAACTTTACTTAACGGAACGCTTAAATCATCTCCACCATTTAGGTATACTGTGGCTCCTTGATTTGATGGAATTTGATTTTCAGCCTCAATAATGGCACCACCAACACTATCTTTATCGCCGTGAGTAAATACACCATATTTTGTATTTTGCTCAGGCATGTGATGATCGATAATTTCAGAATTTGTTACTGTAGCATAAAATTGTTTTGCGCGTTCATAGTTTTCTACAGGAATTTCAAACCAGTTAATTGCATGTTTCATGTTGTTTTTTGATTTTTAAATTAAACTTACATGCAAATTTAACAGGCTTAATGCCGTTATGTGTCAGGGGTTGTTTTAGTTTTAAAATTTAATTTACAAGCTTAAAAAAAGGTGTTTATTAAAAACTGTATTTTTTAAAATAAAACTGTTTGTCTTTTTCAGTTATTTCTCTATAAATTTTGCAAGGGTTACCAAAGGCTATTACATTATCAGGAATGTTTTTAGTAACAACACTACCAGAACCTATAACCACATTGTTACCAATAGTTACACCGGGGTTTATAACAGTATTTCCTCCTATCCAAGCATTATTGCCAATATGTATTGGAAACGCATATTCAAACTCATTATTTCTAGGTTCATGGTGAATTGGATGACCCGCAGTATAAATGCCAACATTAGGTGCAATAAATACATTATTACCAATGCTAACTTTAGCGCAATCTAAAATGACTAAATTATAGTTTGAGTAGAAGTTGTTACCTATTTCTATGTTGTATCCGTAATCACACCTAAAAGGAGGTTCAATAAAAAAATTATCTTTTACGCTACCAAAGAGTTTTTTTATAATAGCATTACGGGCTTGAATTTGTTTAGGGTTTAAATTATTGAAATTAAAAATAGCTTCTTTGGTATTTTGGCGTTCAGTAAGCAGTTCTAAATCAAATGCTTTATAGGGCTTTCCTGCTAGCATTTTTTGTTTTTCAGTAAGCATATTTATTTAAAAAAATTAATGAGGTTTGTAAATAGCTCCTGTTGCAAAATCTACAATTGTGCCAGGTAAAAACAGCACAATATCTGCAATTAAAGCAACAACTCTAACATCGCGTTGTGGTTGCCCTGGTGCCGGTTTTGTTTTTTGGTGTGAATTTATTGGGCCACCTAAAATGGTAGCGCAATTTGTAAATGTTAATGATAAACATTTTATAACTATTAGTTTTGCTACTTTTTTCATTAGTTTTTAGGTTTTTAGAATTTATTAAAAATAAAAAAACCACTTTGCAAAAGCAAAATGGTTTTATAAACTTTAACACTAAAGCTGTTTTAGTATTATTAGAAAAACTTATTATTTTATCATGCTATAACTACGCTTAATAAAGTTTGTTAAAGCTTCGCCTTTTAGTAAACCTTGAGATAAACGTGCCAAATCTAAACTTTGGTTTATTAAACGCTCTTTATCTTCTTTGGCTTCGGTATTTAAAATATCGCTAATTAAATCGTGGTTTGTGTTAACCACCAAGTTGTACATTTCTGGCATATTACCAAACATGTTCATACCGCCACCGCCAGTAGCTTGCATTTCTTTCATACGACGCATAAATTCTGGCTGTGTAATAATAAATGGGTTGGCGCTGCTATCCATAGCTTCAAGTTGCACCATAAATTTATCAGAAGGAATAACGTCTTTTAAAAGTTCATCAAGTGTTTTCTTTTGGTCTTCATCTAATTTTGATATGGTGTTGTCATCTTTCTTAATTAAATTATCAATATGATCGCCATCAACACGTGCAAAAGATATATTTTCTTTTGATGTTTCTAACTTCTGAATTAAATGAGAAACAATTGGCGAATCTAACAACAATACTTCGTAGCCTTTAGCTTTAGCAGACTCAATGTAACTGTGTTGGGCATCTTTATCTGAAGCGTAAAGTATTACCAACTTATCATCTTTATCAGTTTGGTTTGCTTTTATTTTGTTGAATAATTCTTCGTAAGTATAGTATGTACCATCAACAGTTGGGTAAAGTGCAAAAGCATCGGCTTTTTCAAAGAATTTTTCTTCAGAAAGCATTCCGTATTCAATAACCACTTTAATGTCATTCCATTTAGCTTCAAAATCTTCACGATTACTATTGAATAACGATTTTAATTTATCGGCAACTTTTCTGGTGATGTATGATGAAATCTTTTTTACAGCACCATCGGCTTGTAAGTATGAGCGCGATACGTTTAATGGAATGTCTGGAGAATCTATAACACCACGTAACATGGTTAAGAATTCAGGTACAATACCTTCTACATTATCGGTTACAAAAACCTGATTTTGGTACAACTGAATTCTATCTTTTTGAATATTCATGTCTTGTCCCATTTTTGGAAAGTACAGAATACCAGTTAAGTTAAACGGATAATCAACATTTAAGTGAATGTTAAATAGCGGCTCCTCAAATTGCATTGGGTACAACTCGCGGTAAAAGTTTTTGTAATCGTCGTCTTTTAAGTCAGTTGGTTGCTTTGTCCACGCTGGGTTTGGGTTGTTTATAATGTCATCAACCGTAATTTGCCTGTGTGGTTCTTTAGTTTCTTTACCGTCTTTATCAGTAATTGTTGCTGGTTCGTGCTCAGGATCGTTAATTTCCTTAGTACCAAATTTAATTGGTACAGGCATAAATTTGTTGTATTTATTTAAAAGTTCACGAATGCGCGATTCTTCAAGAAATTCTGTAGAATCTTCAGCAATATGAAGGATGATTTCAGTACCTCTTTCAGTTTTATCGGCAGCTTCTAGAGTGAATTCAGGCGATCCATCACAAGTCCAATGTGCAGCAGGTTCATCTTTAAATGATTTTGTTATAATTTCAACCTTTTCGGCTACCATAAACGCAGAGTAGAATCCTAATCCAAAATGACCGATAATACCAGAATCTTTAGCAGAATCTTTGTATTTATCTAAAAACTCTTCAGCGCCAGAAAAAGCCACTTGGTTAATGTATTTTTCAACCTCTTCGGCAGTCATACCTAAACCTTGGTCTATAATATGAAGTTTTTTAGCATCTTTATCTATTTTAACTTCAATTTGTGGGTTACCATATTCTACTTTGGCTTCACCAATATTAGTTAAGTGTTTAAGTTTTAAAGTAGCATCAGTGGCATTACTAATTAACTCACGTAAAAATATTTCGTGGTCACTGTACAAGAATTTCTTAATTAACGGAAAAATATTTTCTACCGAAACATTAATACTTCCTTTTGTCATGATAAATTGTGTATTTATTATTCCCGCGTAGCGGAAACCTAGTTAATTTAATATTTTATTTATGCTGACTAAGTAGACAAAAAAAATACCAAGACATAAAAAGTGACAAACTGACACAATTTTTTATGAAAAACTATAAAAACACACTGCTATAACTTTAAAAAGTTGCAATTTGAATTTTATATTTTTAATTTGTAATAAGAAAAGCTAAACGAAGCCTTTTTATTAGAAAGGCGTAATAAATAGATATTAACATGTATAACTCAAAAATAATTGGTCTTGGTAAGTATGTGCCCGATAATGTGGTAACAAATGATGATTTATCAAAAATGATGGATACCAATGACGCATGGATACAAGAACGCACAGGAATTAAAGAACGCCGTTGGGTAAAAAAGGGTAGTGGAGACACTACAGCAACCATGGGTGTTAAGGCTGCTAAAGTTGCTATTGAGCGTGCCGGAATAGATAAAGATGATATTGATTTTATAATTTTTGCAACCTTAAGCCCTGATATGTATTTTCCGGGTCCGGGTGTGCAAGTACAACATGCTTTAAATATTAAAACTGTAGGTGCTTTAGATGTTAGAAATCAATGCTCTGGGTTTGTGTATGCCCTGTCTGTAGCTGATAATTTTATAAAAACAGGTATGTATAAAAATGTGTTGGTTATTGGTAGTGAACTACATTCATATGGTTTAGATAAAACTACACGCGGGCGTGGTGTAAGTGTTATTTTTGGTGATGGCGCAGGAGCAGCTGTTTTAACTCGCGAAGAAAACACACAAAAAGGTGTTTTATCTACACATTTACATAGCCAAGGAGAGCATGCTGAAGAATTAGTTTTAGTGGCACCGGGCATGGGCAAACGTTGGGTAAATGATATTTTAGATGATAATGACCCTAATGATGAAAGTTACTTTCCGCACATGAATGGGCAATTTGTGTTTAAAAATGCTGTAGTACGTTTTAGCGAAGTGATTATGGAAGGTTTAATGAAAAATAATTTACAAAAAGAAGCTATAGATATGCTTATACCACACCAAGCTAATTTGCGTATTGCACAATTTATACAAAAGAAGTTTGGTTTAAATGATAACCAGGTGTTTAATAATATTCAAAAATACGGTAATACAACAGCGGCTTCAATACCTATTGCTTTAACCGAAGTTTGGGAAGAAGGTAAAATTAATGAAGGTGATACGGTAGTTTTAGCGGCTTTTGGTAGTGGTTTTACTTGGGGCAGTGTAATAATAAAATGGTAAAAATAAACCCTGTAACTTGATGTTTCAGGGTTTATACTAGCTATTAATCAACTCAACTAACACTCAGTTGAAGAATCTATTTACTTAGACGCATAATGTGTTGGTTTATTGCACAGTATTACGTTATTTAACTTTTTTTAACATAAAAGAGAAAAAACTCGAAACCTAAATTTCGAGTTTTTCCTATTTATACCCATCTGTTTTACGAAGTAATAAAATATTGTAATAAGACGACTAACTCTAAATAATTATTTTTTTTCGTAATTGGCTAGACAGTATATAGCACTTAACGTAAAGTTGTGTGCTTTATTGTGTTATAGTTGAAAAAAAATAAAACCCCAAGGTTATATAAACTTTGGGGTTTCTTTTAAATAGCCTTACTTATAACACTAACCATCAAAATTATTATGAAGGCTATTAAAATTTTTTAAATGTTACAGGAAGCCACCGCCGCCAGATTTAACATTGTTATCACGTTGTTTACGGGCTTTAGCACGGTATTTTCCGCCACCAAAGCGGTAATTTAAACTAATATTCCATGTGTTACTTTCCCAATTAAATGCTCCGTTTTGTACAAAAGGACGCTGCCCATCAAAAGCAAAGCGTTGGGTATCAAAAACATCATTTAAATTAAACGCAAATGTAGCTCTGTTGTTTTCTAAGAAACTGTAACGCATTCCTAAGTTTACAAAATACATAGGTTTAACGTCAAACTGTATGTTTTTGTTTTTTCCTCGGTAAAAACCAAATGCAGTAAATGTTAGGCTTTTACTTAAACTAAAATTATTAAACATTCTAAAATTCCATGCTACGTTATCAACTTCGGTTACTTTGGTTTCAATGTCAGTAATAGTAGCGTTTTCAATAAGTACACCATCAACAATATTTTCGGCAATACCTTTCTGGGTTTGTGAGTACAAATCAAAACTACCATTAATAAACCACCATTTTGTTGGCCTGTAGTTTGTTGAGAGTTCTAAACCAAATGCAGAGGTGTCATCAAAATTATCATGGGTTAAAATAACACGCCCCGATGTAACATCACTTCTGTCTATAAACAAGGCGCGGTTAATTTCATCAGAAATGGCTCTATAAAAAACACCTGCTGTAACGCTACCTTTACGGTCTTTTAAATTGCGTGTATAGTTTACTTCAACTGAATTTGTAAATTGTGGCACCAATGCCTGATTACCAAATGATGAAATTAAAGGTGTACTCCATTCTTTTATTGGATTTACTTGCCCAATGCCTGGTCTGTCAACACGTCGGCTATAGCTAAATTGATATGAGTTTTTCTCAGAAGCTTCATAGGTTATAAAAACTGATGGGTAAAGTTCAAAATAATCATTATCAAAAGGTATGTTAGTAATGTTACTTGTTGTAACGTCTTGTTGTATGGCTAAGGTTTCTACATTTACATTTTCTGCTCTAACACCAACTTGGTAAGTCCATTTATTAATTTTTTTATTGAAGTTAACATAGGCCGAATAGATATTGCGTGTATAATCAAAATTAGTGCTTGGTGTTGGTATTAGTGCGCCGGTTTGATCATAAGAGTCGCCTGTTGAGGCATAACTAATATCAGTATTAAATAGGCGGGCTTCAAGGCCAACTTCAAGTTTTGCAGTTTCTGATAGTGGATTTGTGTAATCTAAATTAACAGTAGTGCGCTTTCTGTAGGTTTCATTAAAATCGGTATAATCGCTTAAAGGCCCTAAAATTTGATCAAAGAATACGGGATTTTCGCCTTCATATGTGTTATAATCTACTTCTAATTCAATATTTTCACCTTCTTTAGTAAAATCTAATTTATAGTTAAAGTTGTACTGTTCAGAAGTGTTTTCACCAATATTTGTAAAAATTTGGTTTTGATTAAAAGCTTCGTTATCTCTAAAAGTAGCTAGTGTTTTTCCAATGGTACTATTGTCGGTTAAGTTTTGATTTGTAAAAACAGATATGGTGTTTTTTTCGTTTAAATAAAAATCTAAACCAACTTTAAATTGATGGTTTTTTCTAGAATCTAAAAACGAAAAGTTTTGAACTGAGTTGTTTTCTGGTCGGTTAACTTCACCACGATTTCTGTTTTTTGAAATATTGTTGCTATAGCTACCAAATACATTGAATTTTCCGTTGCGGTAATTCATATTTAAAGCACTATTAAATTTAGCCTCTTTTTCGTGTGTAACACCTACATTAAGGTTACCATTAAAGCCAACCATGGTGTTTTTATGTAGTACAATGTTAATAATACCACTCATGCCTTCTGGGTTGTATTTTGCTGAAGGGTTTGTAATTAGTTCAATAGATTTAATGGCTGTAGATGGAATTTGTTTTAATAGTTGTGCTGTTGGTATGTTTGATAATTTACCATCTACCATTACACGCACGTTTTGATTGCCTCGCATACTAATATCGCCCGTTTGAGCATCAACATTTACTGATGGAATACCTACCATTAATTGCGATGCTGTACCAGTTGCGGCAAGGTCTTTACCTATTGTAATAACTTTTCTGTCTACTTTTTGTTGTATGGTAGAGTTTTCAGCAATAACGGTAACAGCTTCTAAGCTTTCAGCTTCTTCTTCTAAAAAAATATCACCTAAATTTACATTGTAATTACCTTTGCCTATGGTAATATTTTTAGTGTAAGTTTTATAACCAATATATTGAATGCTAACAATAACATTACCTTCAGTAATTTTATCAATTTTAAATGTTCCGTCATCTAAAGTAATACCGCCCGTAATAGTTTGGTTATTACTATTTTTAATAATAACGTTAACATAAGGTAAGGGTTGTTTTAAAGTAGCGTCTAATACAGTGCCGATTATAGATCCTTTTTTATCGGCGTTTGTAGGATCTGTATGTGCATTTGCTATTAGAGAAAGCAAAAAAATACACATAAAAAATGCATGTTTCATTTTGTTGTTTTTTGATTGATTTTGTTTGATATGATACCAAAGAGACGTAAGAAAACGCATAATGTTACTGCATTTAACAAAAAAAATATAAAAACTCATTTATTTAGAGTTAATTTAAATAACAAAAACTGTTTTATGAATAAAAAAACATTGGTTTTAGGAGCCTCATTAAAACCTAACAGATACTCAAATTTAGCTGTTGAAAAATTATCGGCTAATGCTATTGAAACTCATGCATTTGGATTGCGTAAAGGCCAAATTAATAAGGTTGAAGTTGATACAGAATTACAAGATTATAAAAATATACACACAGTAACATTGTATTTAAACCCTATGCGCCAAAAGGAGTATTACAATTATATTGTAGGCTTAAAGCCCAAGCGTGTTATTTTTAATCCGGGAACCGAAAACCCAGAGTTTTATAATATTCTAAAAGAAAATAATATAGCTTTTGAGGTAGCTTGTACTTTAGTTTTGCTTTCTACTAATCAATATTAAACCTAAAAAGGTAAGTAAGCCATTTATTATTAAAATTTCAAAACCAATTTGATAACCGTTTAATATATCTGCAGAGTATATATTTATAACATATGAAACTATTGGAGCAATAATAGCTACTACCCATACGTATTTGTCTTTTATTTGAGTTTTAGTAAAAATACCCAAAGCAAATAGCCCTAAAAGTGGCCCATAGGTGTAACCTGCTGCTTTAAATAATTCCCATATAACCGATACATCTTTAAAAATAGCATCAAAGCAAATAATAACAACAATTAGTACAATGCTAATTAAAATGTGCACACGTTTTCTAATTTTTTTCTGAATGTTATCAGGTTTTTTATCAATTTCAACAATATCAATACAAAATGATGTTGTTAATGATGTCAGTGCAGAATCTGCACTAGAATAAGCTGCAGCTACCAAACCAAGAATAAATAGAGCTGAAGTTAAAATACCAATTTCTGGTAACATAGCTATGGTTGGAAATAATTCGTCTTTTTTAGCAGTTATACCATGAGCATTGGCATATTCAGTAAGCATTAGTCCTAAAACTAAAAATAAAATATTTACAAAAATTAAAACAACGCTAAAAGAAATCATATTTTTTTGAGCTTCTTTTAAATTCTTACACGTTAGGTTTTTTTGCATCATATCTTGGTCTAGCCCCGTCATGGTAATGGTAATAAACATACCCGATAAAAAGCTTTTTATAAAATATTGGGCGTCATTAACATTATTAAAAAAGAAAACTTTACTCATTGCATTGTTTTTAACGCTTGTGTAAATTTCAGAAACACTATTTAAATTCAATGCCGATGCTAAAAAGAATATAGTAACCACAACCGAAATTAACATGAAAAGTGTTTGTAAAGTATCAGTAAAAATAATGGTTTTAATACCACCTTTAAATGTGTAAAGCCAAATTAAAATAACAGTTATTATTACTGTAAATGCAAACGGAATATTAAATTGGTTAAACACTAAAAGCTGCAGCACTTTTGCTACTAAAAACAGCCTAAATGAAGCACCAACAACGCGAGAAATTAAAAAGGCAACAGAGCCAGTTTTATAGCTTACAACACCAAATCTATCTTTTAAATAGGTGTAAATTGAAGTTAAATTTAGTTTATAGTATATTGGAAGTAGCACATAAGCAATAACAATATAGCCAAACAAATAACCAAAAACTACTTGCAAATAGCCAAATTGTTTGGTTTCAACAGCACCAGGTACTGATATAAATGTAACACCAGATAATGAAGCCCCAATCATGCCAAAAGCTACTAAATACCATGGGGCTGATTTGTTTGCTTTAAAAAAGGCATCGTTACTATCTTCTTTTCCTGTAAAATAAGAAATCAAAATAAGCACTACAAAATAGCCGGCAATGAGGTATAATATTTGAGCTGCAGTCATATTAAAAAAAATAATTAAGTGCCAAAATACAAATAACAATCCATAAGTTAAATCTAAAATTGTAAATTCGCAGCCATGGAATTTTCATCAAAAATACTTGAACGTGCCGTTAACGAAGTATCTCAATTGCCAGGTATTGGAAAACGTACGGCGTTGCGTTTGGTATTGCATTTATTACGCCAACCCAAAGCGCAAACACAAGCTTTAACTGAGGCTTTACAAACCATGCGAAATGATATAAAGTTTTGCGCATCATGTCATAATATTAGTGATAATACACTGTGCGAAATATGTTCTGCTAATAACAGAAACTCTGAAATAGTTTGTGTTGTTGAAGATATTAGAGATGTTATGGCTATTGAAAATACCAGTTCTTTTAAAGGATTGTATCATGTTTTAGGTGGAAAAATTTCACCAATGGATGGTATTGGTCCGCATGATTTAAATATTGAAACCTTAGTGAATAAAGTAAAAGAGGGAAAAATAAAAGAATTAATATTTGCATTAAGTTCAACCATGGAAGGCGATACAACTAACTTTTATATATACAAACAAATACAAGATTATAATGTAGTAACTTCAACCATTGCTCGAGGCATATCAGTGGGCGATGAATTAGAATACGCTGATGAAATTACCTTGGGAAGAAGTATAGTAAACAGAATTCCTTTTGAAACTTCATTAAAATCATAATCTCTCAATATTGAAACTTTCTGTAGTAATACTCAATTATAATGTTAGGTACTTTTTAGAGCTTTGTTTAAAAAGTGTACAAGCTGCTATTAAAAACATTGATGCTGAAATTATAGTAGTTGATAATAATTCTGAAGACAACAGTTGTAGCATGGTTAAATCACTATTTCCTGATGTAAAACTTATTGAGAATAATGAAAATTTTGGTTTTTCTAAAGGTAATAATATTGGTGTTAATCAAGCTAAGGGAGAGTATGTGTGTGTGTTAAATCCAGATACTGTAGTGCCTGAAAATGTTTTTTTAAAATTGTTAGATTTTGCTGAAAATACTAAAAATTTAGGAGCAATTGGTTGTAAGTTAATCAATGGTATTGGTGTTTTTTTACCTGAAAGCAAACGTAATGTACCTTTGGTAAAGGTGGCATACAAAAAAATGATTGGTAACGCGAAACAATATTATGCAAACCATTTAAATGAAAATGATATTGGTAAAGTGCCTGTACTTGTTGGTGCATTTATGTTTTTAAAACGTAGTGTTTATTATACTATTGGTGGTTTTGATGAGGATTATTTTATGTATGGCGAAGACATAGATTTATCTTATAAACTTACAAACGCTGGTTATAACAATTATTATTATGGTAAAGTAAGTGTTATTCATTTTAAAGGAGAAAGTACTTTAAAAGATAAATTGTATGCAAAAAGGTTTTATGATGCTATGCAAATATTTTATCAAAAGCATTTTAAGCAAAACATTATGTTTGATACTTTTGTGTGGTTGGGTGTTAAAATAGCTTATGTTTTAAGAGGTACACCTAAAATAACTCAAAAAAAAGTTAATAGATACGTGTTGTTTTCAGGTGGTAACCATGCTAAATTAAGTGACGTATTAAACAAAAAAATTGTATTAAAGACAGGTATGACACAGTTTCAAAAAGCCGATGAAATAGTGTTAGATGCAAACCATTTAAGTTATCAGGAAATAATAGCAACCATGGAAGCGTACAATAACCAAAGCTTAACCTTCAAAATATTACCAGAAAAATCAGATTTTATTTTGGGGAGTGATAGTCCACTTTGTAGAGGTGAGGTTATTCAGTTTTAGTTTAATTTATTGTTGAATATTTAAATAAATCATGTATTTTTCATTAATTTTGCAAACACAAAATAGAAAACAACTATTACATTAAAGATATGGCAAAGTTTGAGCTTAAATTACCTAAAATGGGAGAAAGTGTTGCAGAGGCAACAATAACATCATGGTTAAAAGAGGTAGGTGAAACTATTGAGATGGATGAGCCCATAGTAGAAATAGCAACAGACAAGGTTGATAGTGAAGTACCAAGTGAGGTAGATGGTGTTCTGGTTGAACGTTTTTTTAATGTTGATGATGTTGTACAAGTTGGTCAAGTAATTGCTATAATTGAAACCGAAGGTAGTTTGCCTGAAACAACTAAAGAAAGCACTGACGAAACAATAGAAGTTGCTCCTGAACAAGCCGCTGTTCAATTAGAACAAAATATTGTTACAGCTAAAGAAACTGTAACACCAGTAATATCAAGTGCAGATAGGTTTTATTCGCCATTAGTTAAAAACATAGCAAAACAAGAAGGTATATCGCAACAAGAATTAGATGCTATTACAGGAACAGGTAAAGATGGAAGAGTTACCAAAAATGATATTTTAAATTACATTGATAATAGAGGTAATACTGTAAATAAAATAGCTGCTCCTGCAGTTAATGAAACCAAAACTGTAGCCGCTAAAAAAGAAGAAAAACCAGTTGAAAAAACACAAGAAATTGATGTGGTTTCAAATGCTGAAGATGAAATTATAGAAATGACGCGCATGGGCAAACTTATAGCGCATCATATGAAAGAATCTATCCAAACATCAGCTCATGTACAAAGTTTTATTGAGGCCGATGTAACTAAAATTTGGAACTGGCGTAACAAACATAAAGATGCTTTCCAAAAGCGTGAAGGTGAAAAATTAACATTTACACCCATTTTTATGGAAGCCGTAGCCAAAGCACTTAGAGAATATCCAATGATGAATATTTCGGTGCAGGGAGATAATAAAATAATTAAAAAGAAAAACATAAACTTAGGTATGGCCACCGCATTACCCGATGGCAATTTAATAGTACCTGTAATTAAAAATGCCGATCAACTAAACCTTGTTGGTATGGCTAAAAAAGTAAACAGTTTAGCAAACAAGGCTAGAGTTAACAAGTTAAGTCCAGATGATATTCAAAACGGCACATACACTGTAACAAACGTAGGCTCATTTGGTAGCATAATGGGTACACCAATAATAAACCAACCACAAGTAGGTATATTAGCATTGGGTGCCATTAGAAAAGTACCAGCGGTTATTGAAACCCCAGAAGGCGATTTTATAGGTATACGCTATAAAATGTTCTTATCACATTCCTATGATCACCGTGTGGTTAACGGCGCATTAGGTGGTATGTTTGTAAAAGCAGTTAAAGATTATTTAGAAGCTTGGGATAGTAACAGAGAAATTTAAACATAAAAATAAACTTACAAAACCCAACTACTCATTATGTGGTTGGGTTTTTCTATTTTTGCATATCAACCAAATAAATTTTTAAAAGCGTCATAAATGCAACTCAACCTAACAAAACCCATTTGTTTTTTCGATTTAGAAACCACAGGAATCAATATTTCTAAAGATAGAATTGTTGAAATATCAATATTAAAAGTGTTTCCTAACGGAAAAGAAGATACCAAAACATGGTTGGTAAACCCTGAGATGAATATACCAAAAGAGGTAACAGCTATTCATGGTATTTCAAATGAAGATGTTGCAGATAAACCAACATTTAAAGAATTAGCCAAAGAAATTTATAACCTTATAAAAGATTCAGATTTAGGAGGTTTCAACTCCAACAGGTTTGATATTCCTTTATTAGCAGAAGAAATGTTGAGAGCAGATGTAGATTTTGATATGAAAAACCGTTTAGCCATTGATGTTCAAACCATTTTTCATAAAATGGAACAACGTACATTAAGTGCAGCATACAAGTTTTATTGTGATAAAAACCTAGATGGCGCTCATAGTGCTGAAGCCGATACAAAAGCTACTTATGAAGTATTAAAAGCCCAAATAGAAAGATACGAAGAGGTTGAAAATAACACTAAATTTTTAGCTGAATTTAGTTCCAGAAAGCAGTTTGCAGATTTTGCAGGCTTTATAGTTTTTAATAAAGATGGCGAAGAATGTTTTTCCTTTGGCAAACATAAAGGAAAAAAAGTAGTAGATGTTTTAGCCGAAGAACCTGGTTATTTTGGCTGGTTATTAAATGCAGATTTTCCTTTATACACTAAAAAAGTACTAACAAACATAAAATTAAGAGGCTTTAATAATAAATTGTTTTAATTACCTTTAACACACTTTATTTTTAAGCATTTTTTTAAGAAATACACGCTAAATGAAACTCATTTGTATAGGTAGAAATTATACCGAACATATTGAAGAATTACAAAATGAAAAACCGTTAGAACCCGTAATTTTTCAAAAACCAGATTCGGCTATACTATTAAAAAAACAACCTTTTTTTATACCAGATTTTTCAAATGATGTGCATTATGAAGTTGAGGTATTGGTTAAAATAAATAAAATAGGTAAGTACATTGATAAAAAATTTGCCCATAAATATTATGATGAAATTGGGCTTGGTATAGATTTTACTGCACGCGATTTACAAAGTAAATTAAAAGAAAAAGGCTTACCTTGGGAAAAAGCCAAAGCCTTTGACGGATCTGCAGTAATAGGTAAATGGTTGCCTAAAAGTAACTTTACCAATGTAAACACTATTGAGTTTTCTTTAAAAAAGAACGATAATATTGTACAAAAAGGAAATACAAGCCACATGTTATGGCAAATTGATGAAATAATTGAATATGTTTCAAAATATTTCACATTAAAGATAGGAGATGTTATATTTACTGGAACTCCGGCAGGGGTTGGAAAAGTAAATGCTAACGATAAATTAACAGGTTTTATACAAACCACCGAAATGTTTTCAATAACAGTAAAATAATGGAACAACATTACAAACTATTTAGAGTACGCGAGTTAGCTGATAATGATGAAGATTTTATTAAAACACTAGCCGAAGCTTTTTTAGAAGAAGTAGCGCCAGATTTAGAAAGACTTCAAACTGCCGTAGCAGAAAAAGATTATCATAATGCATACCAAGCGGCTCATAAAATGAAACCAACTGTAGATTTATTTGAACTTGGCGTATTAGACACTTTAATAGAAGTACAAGATTGGGGTAAATTCACTAAAACAGATGAAGATATCACAGCGCAATTACAAATTGTAACAACTGCCGTAGAAAATGCACTTGTAGAAATAAAGAACGATTTTAATTTGTAATGCTAGCCCATATAATAACCATTGGAGATGAACTACTCATAGGACAAGTAATTGATACCAATTCTGCTTTTATAGCCAAACAGCTAAATAAAATAGGAATTTCGGTATATCAAATAACGTCTATTCAAGATGATAAAAGCCACATTTTAAGTGCTTTAAAAAATGCTGAAAACGATTCAGATATTATCATTTTAACCGGTGGATTAGGGCCTACAAAAGACGATATTACAAAAAAAACCATTGCCGAATATTTTAATGATACACTTGTTAGAAGCCCCGAGGTGCTTCAAAACATAGAACAATTGTGGCGTAAACACGTTGGCGGTAAGCTATTGCAAGTTAATAAAGATCAAGCTTTAGTGCCGTCAAAATCAACCGTGTTAATGAACAAACTTGGTACAGCACCAGGCATGTGGTTTGATAAAGGAAACAAAACAATAATTTCTTTACCTGGCGTACCTTATGAAATGAGTACACTTATACAACATGCTGTAGTACCAAAATTGCAAACAAAATATAAGTGTCCGCATATAATTCATAAAACACTTTTAGTATATGGTTTAGGTGAAAGTGCTTTAGCTGCAAAAATTGAACAATGGGAAGATGCCTTACCAACTGATATGAAATTAGCATACTTGCCTAGTTTAGGTAAAATGCGTTTACGTTTATCATCAAAAGGGTTTGATGAAGCATTATTAAAAGCAAGGGTTGATGCACAGGTTGATAAAGTAATACCACTTATAAAAGAAGAATTTTTTGGTTTTGAAGATGAAGATGGTTCTGCCGAGGTTATTATTGCCAAACAATTAACAAAAATAGGAAAAACTTTAGCTATTGCTGAAAGTTGCACAGGTGGCACTTTAGCTGAACAGTTTACCAAAAATTCTGGAGCATCAGCATATTTTAATGGCGGTGTTGTAACGTATTCAACACAATCTAAAATTAACGTTTTAGGTGTTTCAAAAGATATTATTAATACCCACTCAGTAGTTAGTGCCCAAGTAGCTGAAGCTATGGCAAGTAATGCTTTAAAGCTTTTTAGTTCAGATTTTGCCGTGGCAACAACAGGAAATGCAGGCCCAACAAAAGGCGATTCTGATGCCGAAGTTGGCACCGTTTACATTGCAATAGCCACAAAAAACGGTGTTTTTTCTCAAATGTTTAGTTTAGGAAATCACAGAATAAAGGTTATAGATAGGGCAGTAAATAAGGCTTTAGAATTACTTCTTAAAGAAATTTTTAAAAATAGATAAAAATAAGATTGTCATAATGTAAATATTTTGTATATTTGCACCTCGATTTTAAGCAACAAAAAATTTAAAGTTATATAATAATGTCAAGAGTTTGTGAACTTACCGGGAAGAAAGCAATGGTTGGAAACAACGTATCACACGCGTTAAATAGAACTAAGCGCAGATTCAATGCTAACTTAGTTAAAAAACGTTTTTATATTCCAGAAGAAGATAAGTGGGTAACTTTAAAGGTTTCTACGTCTGCTTTAAAAACTATTAACAAAATAGGTATATCTGCAGCAATTAAAGAAGCTAAATCTAAAGGGTTTTTAAAATAATAGCTGCGTTTAAAAAGTATTAAGAAATGGCAAAGAAAGGCAACAGAATACAAGTAATTTTAGAATGTACAGAGCACAAAGCTTCTGGTCAACCAGGAACTTCTAGATACATTACTACAAAAAATAAAAAAAATACGCCTGATAGAATGGAATTAAAAAAATTCAATCCTATCCTTAAGCGTATGACAGTTCATAAAGAGATAAAATAATTAAGTCATGGCAAAAAAAGCAGTAGCATCGTTACAAACAGGATCTAAAAGGTTAACTAAAGCCATTAAAATGGTAAAGTCACCTAAAACAGGCGCTTATACTTTTGTTGAGGCTATTATGTCTCCAGAAGAAGTTAATGATTTTTTGAGTAAAAATTAGTAAGCCTTTCTTATCAAAATATTAAACTGCTTTCTTTTAGTAAGAAAGCAGTTTTTTTATGTTTATATTTGGCGTGTTAAATTACTAGAAACCTGTTTTAAACGTAGTTTTTCATTTTACATTTCTTTAAAAAGTATATTATTAAAAAGAAATGTTCTGTTATTATGGCAGAAAAAAATAGTGGCTAAATATTTGTTATAGCAAATAAATGCAATAGTGCACAAGCAATGTTTAGCTATTAAGTAAACAAGCAAACAACAAACACATAAACATTCAAAAGAATGAGTTTTTTTAAAAAAATATTTTCTTCTGAAAAAAAGGAAACATTAGATAAAGGTCTAGAAAAATCTAAATCCAGTTTTTTTGGTAAATTAAGTAAAGCTGTAGCAGGAAAATCTAAAGTAGATGATGAGGTTTTAGATAATTTAGAAGAAGTACTTGTAAGTAGTGATGTTGGTGTAAACACCACGTTAAAAATTATTGAACGTATAGAAGCACGTGTAGCTAAAGATAAATATCTTGGTACCGATGAGCTTAATACTATTTTAAGAGAAGAAATAGCTAGTTTATTAAGTGAAACTAACATAGGTGAAGAAACTGAATTTACTATTCCAAAAGAAAAAAAACCATACGTAATTATGGTGGTTGGGGTTAATGGTGTTGGTAAAACAACAACCATTGGTAAGTTGGCACATCAATTTAAAAAGCAAGGTTTAAAAGTTGTTTTAGGTGCAGCCGATACGTTTAGGGCAGCAGCAATAGATCAGTTACAAGTTTGGGCAGATAGAGTAGATGTACCAATTGTAAAACAAAATATGGGTAGTGATCCTGCCTCGGTTGCTTTTGATACGTTACAAAGCGCAGTTACACAAGATGCTGATGTGGTTATTGTTGATACCGCAGGCAGACTGCATAATAAGGTTAATTTAATGAATGAATTAACTAAAGTAAAACGCGTTATGCAAAAAGTGGTTGAAGATACACCAAACGATGTACTTTTGGTTTTAGATGGTTCTACAGGGCAAAATGCTTTTGAGCAAGCTAAACAATTTACAGCAGCTACAGAGGTAACATCATTAGCAGTTACAAAATTAGATGGTACCGCTAAAGGAGGCGTAGTTATTGGTATTTCAGATCAGTTTAAAATTCCTGTAAAGTACATTGGTGTAGGCGAAGGTATTGATGATTTACAGGTGTTTAATAAATTTGAATTTGTAGATTCATTTTTTAAATAAAACTTAAATTCCCGCAAAAGCGGGAATTTTTTTAATTATTTAATTACGTTATTAATTTTTTCCCATAAGTCATTATCAAAACTAGAAAGCGCAAATGTTTCATCATCGGCAGCTTCTCCCATTCTTATAATTACTAGTTTTTTGCTTGGTACTATATAAATTTTCTGATCGTTTTTTCCCATAGCAGCAAACATATCAATAGGTGCATTAGGCACTAAATTGCCTGCAAATTGTAATTGACTTCCAGGTAATAAATACTGTTGTTTTCCGTTTAGCCACCATAAATAACCATATGATTTGTTCATGTTTTGCGAAGTGTTTGTGGCTTCATTTAAAAAAGCTTCAGAAACAATTTGCTCATTTTTCCATTTTCCTTTAGCATAAATAAGTAAACCAAACCGTGCCATACTTCGTGTGTTGCTCCAGTACACATTAAAATCGTTTAACTCTAACCAGTTACCTTTGCTACTCATGCCAATTCGGTCTCTTAGTTTAGTATTAAAGTAGTTTTTAAATGACGTGCCACTAGCTTCAGCTAAAACATTTTGCATTTTTTTGTACACATTATGGTAAGCCCATCGTGTTCCAGCATCAGCTTTATATTGTAGGTTTTCTGGGTTTACATTATCACCTAAACTATCATCTAAACCAGAGCTCATAGATAATAAATGTTTACAAGTAATTAATTGTTCTTTTTCAATAGGCATTTGGGTCCAGCCATTACCTAAATAATCTGAAACTTTATGGTTTATATCAATTAAACCTTCATCTTCAGCAATGCCAGAAAGTGTTGAAGTAAGTGTTTTGCCTGCACTGGCCCAATACCAAAGTTTGTTACTATCATGCCCATTCATGTAGGTTTCAACAACAATTCTTCCGTTATAAAGTATCATAAAACTTTTAGTGCCATTGGTTTCTAAAAACGCTAATAAAGCATCGAGTTTAGTAGTATCCCAATCTAAATTAGTAATGGGAAGTGTTTCCCAAGAGGTGGTGTTTGCATCGGGAAAGTAAATAGAATCATCAACCACATTGTTATTACTGGTAGTTTCTTCCGAAGTACAATTAAAAAATATTAATGCCAAAAGCAGAAAAATGTAGGTTGTGTTTTTCATAATTTTAAAGGTAATTGATATTTATGACGCTTAAATATACTAAAGGTTTAATAGTAATTAATTTAAAATTATAAATCTTAAATCATTCCGTATCTTTGCACCCATATTTAAAATAGTATGCGTACAAAAACATTAAAAAAGAACAAGATAAATGTAGTAACCCTTGGCTGTAGTAAAAATGTTTACGATAGTGAGGTGTTAATGGGGCAACTTAAAGCCAGTGGTAAAGATGTTGTTCATGAAGAAGAAGGTAATATTGTAGTTATAAATACCTGTGGTTTTATAAATAATGCCAAAGAAGAAAGTGTAAATACTATTTTAGAGTTTATGCAAAAAAAAGAAGCTGGTATTGTTGATAAAGTTTTTGTAACAGGCTGTTTAAGTGAACGCTACAAGCCCGATTTGCAAAAGGAAATTCCGGATGTAGATCAATATTTTGGTACCACTGAGTTACCAGGTTTATTAAAAGCCTTAGGAGCCGATTATAAACACGAACTCATTGGAGAGCGTTTAACAACCACCCCAAAAAATTATGCCTATTTAAAAATAGCCGAAGGTTGCGATAGACCTTGTAGTTTTTGCGCTATACCTATAATGCGTGGTAAACACCGCAGTACACCTATTGAAGCTTTAGTAATTGAAGCTGAAAAACTAGCTGCAAATGGTGTTAAAGAGCTGATACTTATAGCCCAAGATTTAACCTATTATGGGTTAGATTTATATAAAAAACGAAACTTAGCAGAATTACTTGAAGCCTTGGTAAAGGTTGAAGGCATTGAGTGGATTAGGCTACATTATGCATTTCCAACAGGTTTTCCAATGGATGTACTTGATGTTATGAAACGCGAACCTAAAATTTGTAATTATTTAGATATTCCGTTACAACATATTTCAGATTCTATTTTAAAAAGTATGCGTCGTGGTACAACTAAGGAAAAGACCACTAAATTACTTAAAGATTTTAGAGCTAGAGTACCTGAGATGACTATTAGAACTACTTTAATTGTTGGTTATCCTGGAGAAACTCAAGAAGATTTTGAAACACTTAGAGATTGGGTAAAAGAAATGCGTTTTGAGCGTTTAGGATGTTTTACGTATTCTCACGAAGAAAATACACACGCTTACAATTTAGAGGATGATGTACCAGAAGATGTAAAGATTGAACGTGCCAATGAAATTATGGAAATTCAATCTCAGATTTCTTGGGAATTGAATCAAGCTAAAATTGGACAGGAGTTTAGAGTAGTGATTGACCGTAAAGAAGGAAATTATTTTGTTGGTAGAACAGAATTTGATTCACCCGATGTTGATAACGAAGTTTTAATTGATGCCACAAAAACTTATTTAAAAACAGGTGAGTACACCACTGTAAAAATAACCGAAGCCGAAGATTTTGATTTGTATGCGGATGTTGTAAATTAATTGTTTTATGGCGTTGCATACTTTTTTAAATTCAATTAGTTCAGAGCCTTTACATGTTTTAAGTGAAGCTATTTTAATATCTCAATACGTTAAATTAAACTTATCTGAAGATAATGAAGCATTAAAACAAGTTGATGTATCATCACCCAAGCATTTAGGGAATTTTATTAATCAAATTAAAGCAGAAAATAATGCATTAGTAGCGTTTGGTGGTTATAAGGAAGTACGCGGAATTTACAGGCGTAGTAATCATTTTAGCAACCCAGAGCAAGAGCGTAATATACATTTAGGTGTAGATTTATGGATTGATGCTAATACACCCATTTTTGCCCCTCTTGATGGTAGAGTGCATAGTTTTAAAAATAATATCAATTTTGGCGATTATGGGCCAACAATTATATTAGAACACACTGTTAATAATATAGTTTTTCACACACTTTATGGCCATTTAAGTTTACAATCAATTCAGCAATTAAAAGTTGGAAAAACATTTGTTAAAGGTGAACCAATAGCAACTTTAGGAGACGAAACCGTTAACGGAAATTACCCACCACATTTACACTTTCAAATTATAAAAGATTTACAAGGTTGTTTGGGAGATTACCCTGGAGTGTGTTCAAAAAAGGATTTGAATTTTTATTCGGAAAATTGTCCAGACCCTAATATTCTTTTAAAGTTAACTTAGTTAGTTTTTGGTTTTAACTCTGCAAGTATTAACCTTAAACAGTACATACAAAGGGCAATTTCCTGTAATGCTAGTTAGTATAAATACACCAGCTAAAATTAATAATATTGTACTAGCAGTTCCTGTTAAAACACCGGTAATAGATAGAATAACAATTACAAGCGCTATAACACCTCTTAATAATCTATCAATAATATCCATGTTTTTTTTAATCTTAAATAAACCCATAACATTATTTTATTAAATTGAATATATATAGTCAACTAGTAACTAACCAGTTATCTTATATAAAAGGTGTTTTTATAAAGTTAGTTTAAATTATTACAAAATAAAACTTTTTTAGTATTATTTTTTTTTAATAACTCATTAAAAAATCGTTTAAATGATTAAAAATGTAATTTTTAGGCTATTTCAGTTTCTAAATGAAAGCAAGTAATCTCTGGTCTTACATTTAAACGTACTTGGTATAAATGCCCTAAAGCTCTATTTATATATAATGTTCTTTGGTTTGATAAATTAAAAATACCAGCCGAATATAGTTTGTTTTTAACAGGTAAAATAGGTGGTTTTAAAAATGGCGGTTTTACTTGCCCACCATGAGTATGACCAGATAAAATCCAGCTATTGTAATTGTTCCACACATTTAAATCGCACACATCAGGGTTATGGCATAAAACTAAGTTTGCCTTATTAATGTTAAAATTTGCTAGCGCTTTTTCTGGGTGAAAATTAGTGCCCCAAAAATCGTCAATTCCAATAATATTTAAATCATTAATATTGGTAGTTTCATTTCTAAGTATTGTAATTCCACATGCGTTTACAATATCAGTAATAGTGTTGGCTACATTACTTTCTTTCCAATCTTCACCATAATCATGATTGCCTAAAACACCTAATGTGCCCATGTTTCCTTTTACGGCGTGTTGCATTACTTTTTGAAGTTGTTTAAATTGTTCAGGGCTGTCATAATGGACAAAATCGCCTGTATAAACAACAATATCAGGATTTAAATTTTGTGCTTTTTTAAAAGCGTTAATTAAGTAGTTGTCATCAACATGATTGCCAATGTGCACATCGCTTATTTGCATTATGGTTTTGCCAACTAGGTGGTTTGGTAAATTTTTAATGGGCATTTTAATAGAAACAAACTCAAGCCAATAAGGTTCCAGTTGCCATGCATATAAACCGCTTAAAGCGCCAATACCAATAGAGGTATAAATACTTTTCTTTATAAAATTTCTGCGTTTCAAAAAAATAGAATTTATAGGTATCTTAAAAAAAAGAAACTTTTGAGCTAAAATAGAAAAGAAAAAATCCTGATAAAAATTATCAGGATTTTGTTTTTTTTAAAGGTAAAATATTTTAATCTTCAACAATAACCCATTCGCCTTTAGCTAATAAAGGTTCTGCTTGTTTAAATTTTACAGTTTTATTTTCACCATTCATTACATTTTTTATGGTAACACGGTCGTTACGTCCAATTTTTGGTTTATCACGTACAATGGTTTCAACAATTTGTTGCTGTTGTGTATTGCTAGCAGCCCTATTTTGAGCAGAACGTTCATCAAGGTTTGGTATTTCTTCTTTAGTAGTTTGTACTTTTTCTTGTTTTCTTGCTCTGGCTTCTTGTATATTATCTTGTGTTTCTTGGGGTAATTCACCTTTAAATAAAAATGAAATAACATCTTTATTTACTTGGTCAATCATATCTTTAAACAATTCAAAAGCTTCAAATTTATAAATTAAAAGCGGATCTTTTTGCTCATGTACAGCTAATTGAACAGATTGTTTTAACTCATCCATTTTACGTAAATGCGTTTTCCAAGCATCATCAATTATGGCAAGTGTAATATTTTTTTCAAAATCTGTAATTAGTTGTTTACCATTTGTTTGGTAAGCTTTTTCAAGATCTGTAACAACATTTAAACTTTTAACACCATCGGTAAATGGTACAACAATACGCTTGTATTTATCGCGCTGATTTTCATATACATTTTGAATAACAGGGAAAGCAATTTCGGCATTGCGTTCCATTTTTTCACGATAATGATCAAAAGCAGCTTTATATATTTTTGAAGTGATATCTTGCTCTGAAAGTTTACCAAATTCAGTTTCAGAAATTGGAGAACTCATTGAGAAATATCTAATCAATTCAAATTCAAAGTTTTTATAGTCATTAGCAGTTTTGTTTGTTTGTGCAATACCTTCAGAGGTATCAAAAATCATGTTTGCTAAATCAACACGAAGGCGTTCACCATGTAAGGCATGTTTACGGCGTTTGTAAACAACCTCACGTTGTGCATTCATAACATCATCATACTCTAATAAGCGCTTACGTACGCCAAAGTTATTTTCTTCTACTTTTTTCTGAGCACGTTCAATAGATTTTGATATCATTGAATGTTGAATAACTTCGCCTTCTTTTAAGCCCATTCTATCCATCATTTTGGCTATACGTTCGCTACCAAAAAGACGCATTAAATTATCTTCTAATGATACATAGAATTGTGAGCTACCAACATCTCCTTGACGTCCGGCACGACCACGTAATTGGCGGTCTACTCTTCGGGAATCATGGCGCTCTGTACCAACAATTGCTAAACCACCCGCTTTTTTAACTTCGTCGCTTAATTTAATATCGGTACCACGACCCGCCATATTTGTAGCAATAGTTACTTGCCCGCTTCTGCCTGCTTGATCAACAATTTCAGCTTCTTTTTTGTGTTGTTTTGCGTTTAATACGTTGTGCGGAATTTTACGAATACTAAGCATTTTACCAAGTAACTCAGATATTTCAACCGAGGTTGTACCAATTAATACAGGGCGTCCTGCTTTTGATAATTGGGTTACTTCATCAATAACGGCATTGTATTTTTCGCGCTTTGTTTTATAAACTAAATCTTCACGATCATCACGTGCTATGGGTTTGTTTGTAGGAATTTCAACAACATCTAGTTTGTAAATCTCCCAAAATTCGCCAGCTTCAGTAACAGCTGTACCTGTCATACCTGATAATTTGCGGTACATTCTGAAGTAATTTTGAAGTGTTACTGTAGCAAATGTTTGTGTGGCGTCTTCAATTTTAACGTTTTCTTTAGCTTCAATTGCCTGATGTAAACCATCAGAATAACGACGCCCATCCATGATACGCCCCGTTTGCTCATCTACAATCATTACTTTGTTATCCATTACCACATATTGGGTGTCTTTTTCAAACAAAGCGTATGCTTTTAGTAATTGGTTTAGTGTGTGAATGCGTTCAGATTTTACGCCAAATTCTTTGTATAAATCTTCTTTTAAATTAGCTTCTTCTTCAGATGATAAGCCTTGGCTTTCAATTTTTGCAATTTCCATACCTATTTCTGGCATAATAAAAAAGTTAGGATCTTCTTTACCAGAAATAAACTCAACACCTTTATCGGTTAATTCAACTTGATTATTTTTTTCATCAATTACATAGTACAATTCTGCATCAACCTTGTGCATTTCGCGGTTGTTGTCTTGCATGTAAAAGTTTTCAGTTTTTTGTAGTAGCTGTTTTATGCCTTCTTCACTTAAAAATTTAATAAGTGCTTTGTTTTTTGGCATACCACGGTATACGCGTAATAATTGAAAACCACCTTCTTTGGTATCACCAGAGGTAATAAGCTTTTTGGCTTCGGCTAAAACACCTGTTAAATATTTACGTTGTACACCTACAATGTTATCTACTTTTGGTTTTAGCTCGTTAAATTCATGGTGATCTCCTTTTGGTATAGGGCCAGAAATAATTAAAGGTGTACGGGCATCATCAATTAAAACGGAGTCAACCTCATCAACAATGGCGTAGTGGTGTGGGCGTTGAACTAAATCTTCTGGTGCGTGCGCCATGTTATCGCGCAGGTAATCAAATCCAAATTCGTTGTTTGTTCCGTAAGTAATATCGGCATTGTAGGCTTTTCTTCGGGCATCAGAGTTTGGTTGATGGTAATCTATACAATCTACACTTAAGCCGTGAAACTCAAAAATGGGCGCCATCCACGCACTATCACGTTTTGCAAGATAATCGTTAACCGTTACAAGGTGCACACCTTTGCCTGCTAAGGCATTTAAATAAACAGGTAGTGTTGCAACAAGTGTTTTACCTTCACCAGTTTGCATTTCGGCAATTTTGCCTTGGTGCATGGCTATACCTCCAATTAATTGTACATCATAATGAATCATGTCCCAAGTAATTGGTTTTCCTGCAGCATCCCATGAATTAGCCCAAGTAGCGTTATCGCCATCAAGTGTAACGTAATCTTTAATGCCTGATAATTCACGATCAAAAGTAGTGGCATTAACGGTAATGCTTGTATTGTTAACAAAGCGTTTTGCTGTTTCTTTTACAACAGCAAAGGCTTCAGGTAAAATTTCTTCTAAAACAGCTTCGGTTTTAGTGTAAACATCGTCATGTATTTTGTCTATTTCTAGATAAATATCTTCGCGTTTATCAATATCTTCGGTACTTTCGGCTTCTTCGGTAAGTTTTGCTATTTGGTTGTTTAAATCTTTACAAGCCTCGGCAATTTTGGCTTTAAATTCAACGGTTTTATTTCGTAATTCGTTATGTGATAACGCTTCTAAAGCAGACTCAAAAGATTTTATTTTTTCAACAATTGGCTTAATAGCCTTAACGTCTTGTTTTGATTTGTCTCCTACAAATACTTTCAAGACAGAATTTAAAAAACTCATAGTATGTATTTATATTTACTAAGGTTTTACCCTGTAGTTTGTAATGTATAATGTATTTTAATGTGCTCTCAAAGATACATTATGTTATATGTTTTTGTAGCTATAAGAATAAAAAAAAGCCTCAAAAAAGAGACTTTTTAACTATTTTATGCTTTTTATTTAGTATTCATCTTCATTCCACAGGTAATCTTCATCTGTAGGATAATCAGACCAGATTTCTTCAATAGAATCATAAGAATCACCTTCGTCTTCAATAGACTGTAAATTTTCAACAACTTCTAAAGGTGCTCCAGTTCTAATAGCATAGTCAATTAGCTCGTCTTTTGTAGCCGGCCAAGGGGCATCACTTAAATAAGATGCTAGTTCTAAAGTCCAATACATTTCTTCTAGGTTTAATTTTTTGCAAAAATAAATTTTTAGTTTAAACGTGCAAGAAAAAAGTGCATTATTTAATCATTAATTAAAAGAGCGTTTTTCTTTACGTTACAAAAGCATAAAAATTTTACGTTTTGCAAGGTTAATACTCGGGTAGCTAAATGTTTTCGCTTAATACTTTTCAGGTATCCACTTTACTTCATTTGCTTGTAAAGTTTGTGACAACTTTCGTGCCAATACAAAAAGATAGTCAGAAAGACGGTTTAAGTACATTAAAACATTATTATTTATTGGTTCCGTTTCATTAAGTGCGGTTGCTAAACGTTCGGCCCTACGGCATACGCAACGGGCTATATGACAGAATGACACGGTTTGGTGTCCGCCCGGGAGCACAAAATGTGTCATGGGCGGTAATGCCTCATTCATGATATCCATTTCGTGCTCTAGGTGTGCAATTTGCTCATTAGTGATTTTATCAATATTCAAGCGCTCTTTGCCGTTTTTTAAAACAGCTTTTTCTGGGTCTGTGGCTAAAATAGCGCCAACAGTAAAAAGTTCATGTTGTATTTTTATAAGTGTATTTTTACACTGCTCTTGTATATTTTGGTCTCTAATTAAGCCAATATATGAGTTTAACTCATCAACGGTGCCGTAACTTTCAATACGAATATGATGTTTAGGTACGCGTGTACCACCAAATAGTGCAGTAGTACCTTTATCGCCTGTTTTTGTGTAAATTTTCATATTTTCAAAGTTAAAAGTAAAAAACTGAAAAGGCAAAAGTTAAATGTTTTGCTGCTTATTATTGCAATTTAAGTAGTAGAATTATTAAACTCTAATAACAAAATGTTCTTTGGCTTGCTCTTTTCTAAAAAAAACAAAGCCCCAATAAAAAGTATTAATTGTTACAGTAACTTTTGGGTGTTGTTTAATAGTTTCCCAAGCCTCAGTCATACCTTTAGACCAATATATGTCATCAAAAATAAAAATGGTATTGTTGTGTGTTGTTGGCAATAGTGTTTTAAAGTATTTTAGTGTGGTTTCTTTTTGATGATTGCCGTCAAAAAAAATCATATCAAATGTTTGATTTTTAAGTTTAGGAAGTATAGTTGCAAAATCGCCATTTTTAATTTGAATATTTTTGAAGTTTTTTAAGTTATCTTTTGAAAATTTTGAAATGTTTGGGCATCCTTCAATACTTAAAATATGGGAGTTGTTGTTTGCTTGGGCTATAGCATGTGTGGCAATACCTAATGATGTACCAAGCTCTAAAACATTAGTGGGTTTAAAATATTTTGAAAGCCTAAAAAGTAGTTTTGCTCGTTTTAATGTAGTGCCCGATGTTTTAGCTATTTCGGCTATTGTTCTGTGTTTTGAAGTTGTTTTTTTTGAGCCCGGACCTAAATCTATTATTGAAATACGTGTTTTGTTTTTTAGAAGTGATTTTTTGTAGCTTTTAAGGCTATTATAAGCTTTAAACTTTGTTTTATTATAAAAGCACTTAGTTACCAAATTGTACACAAAAGGCGAGTGTACACCATGTTGATTTGTAGATTTTAATAAAAATTTTAAATACTGAATGGTTTGGTATAACATGTTTTATAACTTATGAAAACACTTAATTTTCTAGTTTTTCAGATAATTCAAACCAACGTTCTTCTTTGGTTTCAATGGTATCAATAATACTTTGAAGCTCTTCTGATAGTTTGTTTATTTGGTCTTGTGTTAAATCTGGATTTAAAAACTTATCTTCTAATTGTTTTTTATCGTATGCTAAAGATTTTAGTTTACTTTCAATATTTTTAAGTTCTTTTTCTTCGTTATAACTTAGTTTGCTTGCTTTGTTTTCTTTCCAGGCGGTTTTGTCTTTTTTGTCATCGGTAGTTTTAGAAATGGTAGGTTGGCTATCTTCATAAACTCTATAATCAGAGTAGTTTCCTGGGAAATCTTCAATGTTGCCTTCGCCTTTAAAAACAAAAAGATGATCAATAATTTTATCCATAAAATACCTGTCATGCGATACAACTATGATGCAACCAGGAAAATCTAACAAAAATTCTTCAAGTACATTTAGGGTAACAATATCTAAATCGTTAGTTGGCTCATCAAGAATTAAAAAATTAGGATTTTGAATTAAAACGGTACATAAATATAAGCGTTTGCGTTCACCACCACTAAGTTTTTCAACAAAATCATATTGTTTTTTTCTGCTAAAAAGAAAGCGTTCTAAAAGTTGTTGTGCACTAATTTGTTTGCCTTTTTTTAAAGGAATATAATCACCAAATTCTTTAATAACATCAATAACTTTTTGCTCGGGTTTTATGGTAATACCGTTTTGGGTATAGTAGCCAAATTTTACAGTTTCACCTTTAACAACTTTACCAGCATCGGGTTGAGAGGTTTGGGTTAAAATATTAAGAAATGTAGATTTTCCTGTGCCGTTTTTACCAATAATACCAACACGTTCGCCTTTTTTAAAGGTGTAATCAAAGCTTTTTAAAATAACCTTGTCTTTAAAAGCCTTTGATACTTTGTGGAACTCCAAAATTTTGCTTCCTAGGCGTTCCATGTTAAGCTCTAATTGTACCTGATGTTCTTTACGGCGTTGGTGCGCTTTATGTTTAATTTCAAAAAAATCGTCAATTCTAGATTTAGATTTTGTGGTGCGTGCTTTGGGTTGTCTACGCATCCATTCTAATTCCTTTTTAAACAGCTGTTTTGTTTTGCCAGCCTCAATATTTTCACGCTCTTTGCGTTCTTCCTTTTTTTCTAGATAATATGAGTAATTCCCTTTATAGGTGTAAAGTTGGCCGGCATCTAGCTCAATAATTTCGTTACAAACACGTTCAAGAAAATACCTGTCATGTGTTACCATAAACAAGGTAATGTTTTCTTTAGCAAAAAAGGCCTCAAGCCATTCAATCATTTCTAAATCTAAATGGTTTGTAGGCTCATCTAAAATTAGTAAATCGGGTTTGTTTATAAGTGCATTAGCAAGCGAAAGCCGTTTTTTTTGTCCACCAGAAAGCAGTGCTACTTTTTGGTTTAAATTATCAAGTTTTAATTGAAAAAGAATTTGTTTGTATTGCGTTTCAAAATCCCATGCGTTGTGTTGTTCCATGGCCTCAAAAGCTTTTTGGTAAGCTTCTGTGTCTTCTGGGTTTAACAGTGCTTGCTCGTAGTTGTGAATTACTTTTAAAATAGGATTGTCACTAGCAAAAATAGTTTCTTCAACGGTTAAGTTTTTATCAAATTTAGGGTCTTGCGAAAGAAAAGCTACTTTAATGTCTTTACGGTAAATTACATTACCGCTATCAGCTTCGTCATCACCTGAAAGAATATTTAAAATAGAGGTTTTTCCGGTGCCGTTTTTGGCAACAAACGCAATTTTTTGGTCTTTATGAACACTAAAAGATAAGTTTTCAAAAAGAACAACTTCGCCATAAGATTTTGATATGTTTTCAACAGTTAAATAATTCATAAACCCGCTTTTTTTGCAAATAACGTGCAAATATCTATAAAATCCGATTGAAGTTTTATTATTCCCTTTGAAAACCTATATTTGTGATTACTCAACCTATTTTTAATGAAACATTGTTATTGGTTATTTTTATTGCTTTTTGCTGTGTTATTAAGCTCATGCATTACAAACAAAGATGTAGTGTACTTGCAAGATAAAGGCACTGCAATGAGTGATTCGCTTCAAATTAAAGAACTTTCAAAACCATACAGGGTTCAAATTAATGACATTTTGTATATAAATGTAAAGGCTTTAGATGAAGAATTGGTTAGTATTTTTAATCCAACATCTCAAGAAAACTCTGGTCAAAATGTAGGTGGAGCAAATTTATATTTTACGGGTTTTACGGTTGATTTACATGGAAATATTAAGTTTCCTATTTTAGGAGAAATTAATGTATTAGGTTACACTATTAAAGATATTGAAGCCAAAGTGAAAACGGCATTGTTAAAGCAATATTTTAAAGAAACAGCCGAAATTTTTGTCACTGTAAAATTAGCTGGGTTACGCTATACTGTTACAGGTGAAACGGGTGGTACAGGTGTTTATACATTGTACCAAGATAGGGTTAATATTATTGAAGCTTTAGCAAATGCAGGTGATATAAAAACAACAGGCGATAGAACTGATGTTTTAGTGATAAGACAATACCCAGACGGACAAAAAATACACCACATAGATTTAACTGATGTAGCTGCAATGAAATCACCGTATTATTACATTCAGCCTAATGATATGATTTTGGTAAAACCTTTAAAACGTAAGGTTTTAGGAGCTGGCGAAACAGCTACACAAACCTTAACAACGGTAGCGTCAATTTTTTCAGTATTAGTTTCTACGTATTTTTTAGCCAAAAACTTGTAAGTTGTATTTATGGATGATGAATTTGATATATTAGAAAATTCTGGAGCTACATCAGCCTCAGCCTTTGATATAAAAAAGTTTTTGTTCAGGGCTTTAAGCTATTGGAAATGGTTTATTTTACTATTAGCAATTAGCTTTTATTATGTGCATTACAAAAATGTAAGAGAAGAATTCTCATACAGATTAGGTACTAAAATTTCAGTTGAAGATGATAGTAATCCGCTATTCACTTCAAACGCAAGTTTAACTTTTAACTGGGGTGGTGTTACAGCTAAAGTTCAAACATTGGTTGTTACATTAAAATCAAGATCGCATCATGAAAAAGTGGTTGATCGTTTAGAGTTTTATAAAAGTTATTTAACACAAGGACGCTTTAGAAAAGAAGATATTTATAAAGCCGCACCTTTTAGGTTTAACCATGAATACAATGCGCACCAATTAATTAATTTACCTATTAAAATTACTTTTTTAAACAATGACACGTTTAATTTAGAAGTAAATTTTTCAGGCCCCACAGTATCAGCCCAAAACTATTTAACTAAAAACATTAAAGCTATTGATGTAACTCCGGGTCCGTTTAAAAAACAGTATAAAATTGGAGCACCAATTAATTTACCATTTTTAAAAGGCACAGTAGTTTTAGCAGCAGATAGAATTGCCAAACCTGATACAAGCTATTTTATTAGTTTTAGTAATTTTGATAGTGTAGTAGCTAGTTATAAAGCCCGTACATCAGTATCAAACCCAGCTAATTCACCAATTCTTGATATAGCATTAATAGATAAGAATACAGAGAAAATAGTTGATTATTTAAATGCAGTAGTTGAAGTTTTAAGTGAAGATCAATTAAACAGAAAAAACCAATATGCTACCAATGCTATTAAGTTTATTGATGAGCAAATTTCAAGAGTAAAAAGCGAACTAAGTAAAAATGCTGAAGATTTAAATGACTACCGAAAAAAGAATAAAATATTCAGTTTAGATGATGAAAGCGTTATACTTAATGAAAAACTTACCGAGTTAGATGCTGAAAAAGAAAGTATAAACAGGCAGCTTAATTACTACGCTAACTTAAAAAGTTATTTAACAACAAGTAGTACTTTTACTGAAATTCCGGCACCATCAATAGCTGGTATAAATGATGGTAATATTTTAAACAACGTATCTAAAATTAATGAACTTTCGGTTCAAAAATCTAAACTTCAATATTCAGTGCGTAGTGATGCTAGCATATTTAACGATTTAAATAGGCAAATTGAAGGTTTAAAAAATGTATTACTTGAAAACATAAACGCCGCTACTCATGTTTTAAAACGCGAATCTAAATTAGTAAGTAGTCGTTTGAGTAAAGTTGAATCTCAATTTAGTAAATTACCTGAAGATCAGCAGCGTTTAATTACCATAGAGCGCCAATATACTTTAAGTGAGCAAACTTATAATGTGTTTTTAGCTAAACGCGGTGAAGCTGAAATTATAAAAGCATCAAACGTATCTGATATTTTAGTAATTGATTCAGCTAAAAATACAGGCGCCCAAGTTTTAGGCAGGAATTTAAATGTTAGGTATGTTTTTGCTTTTTTAGTGGCTTTACTAATTCCTTTAGTATTAGCTTTTATATTTACATTATTAGATAACAGTATTCACAGCCCTATTGATGTTGAGCAATTATCTGCCATACCAATTCTTGGAGTTGTTGGCAAAAACCCGTTAGATAATAATTTAATAGTACATAGAAAACCAAAATCGGCAGTTGCCGAGTCGTTCAGGGCCATTCGTTCTAATCTTCAATATTTTTACAAAACTAAAAATTTAGAAGGCGCTAAAACACTTTTAGTAACATCATCTGTTAGTGGAGAAGGTAAAACGTTTACTTCTATAAACATGGCTACTGTTTTTGCTTTAAGTGGAAAAAAAACAGTGCTTGTTGGTTTAGATTTAAGAAAACCGAAGATTTTTGGAGACTTCAATATTAAAAATGATGTTGGTGTTGTTAACTATTTAATAGGGCAAGAACCTTTGAGCGAAGTGGTGCAAAAAACGGATGTTGAGTTTTTAGATGTTATTACATCAGGCCCCATTCCGCCAAATCCAGGAGAGTTATTAATAAGCCCTAAATTACAAGAACTAATAGAGCAATTAAAAAAGCAATATGATTATATTGTTTTAGATACGCCTCCTATGGGTTTAGTTGCTGATGCTTTAGAGTTATTTGATTTTGTTGATACTTCAATTTACATGGTTAGGCAAGATTATACTAAAAAAGGGATGCTTAATTTTATAAATGAAAAATATAGAAATAAGCAAATACAAAACATTAGCATAGTGTATAATGGTTATGATCAAAAAGCGAAATACGGCTATGGTTATGGCTACGGCTATGGCTATGGTTACGGCTATGGTAACTATGCTAACGGGTATCATGAAGACACTAAATCAACATCAGGACTGTTGAAAAAAATAAAATCCATTATTAAAAAGTAAACCTACTAATTTTAAATTTTTTGAGTAAACATCATACAAACGAGTGGTTATTTACAATATCTTCTAAACGAAAACTAATAGATTTAAATTTAAAAGAAGTTTGGAGGTATAGAGATTTATTAATGCTTTTTGTTAAGCGCGATGTTGTAACGGTATATAAGCAAACCATTTTGGGGCCTTTGTGGTATTTAATAGAGCCTTTATTTACCTCTATAATTTTTACATTAATTTTTAATAATGTAGCAAATATTTCTACAGGTACAGTGCCTCCTTTTTTATTCAATTTGGCAAGTATTACCATTTGGAACTATTTTAAAGTATGCTTTATGTCTACCTCCAATACATTTTCTGCCAATGCGGGTATTTTTGGTAAAGTGTATTTTCCGCGTATTATAGTACCAATATCGGTTGTAATATCAAACTTATTAAAATTTGGTATCCAGTTGTTTGTTTTTGGTTGTTTCTACATATATTATTACCACCAAGGCGCACAAATTTCATTAAATAGATATACGTTTTTATTCCCTTTAATTATCATCATTATGGGAATGCTAGGTTTAGGCTTGGGTATGATTATTTCATCATTAATAACTAAGTATAGAGATTTAAGAGTGCTAATTAGTTTTGGTTTGCAGTTACTTATGTATGTTTCTGCGGTAATGTATCCAGTTTCTTTTTTTAAAGAGAAACTGCCTAATTATGCATGGGTAGTAGCCTATAATCCGTTAACCTTTGTTGTTGAAAGTGTAAGGTATATGTTATTAAGTACAGGTACTTTTAATATCAATATGTTTATTTATACGCTATCTGTTACCCTTGTAATATTTTTTACAGGAATCATTATATTTAATAAAACAGAAAAGAATTTTATAGATACGGTTTGATGGATAGAACTGAAGGTTTATAATATTTAATAATAGTTTAGAATAAAAAAATAAGAAAAGTTTGTAGTGATACAATTCACTAAATAATGAGTAATATAATTTTAAAAGTTGAAAATTTAAGCAAGCAATACCGCTTAGGTGTTATTGGTACAGGTACTGTTAAAGATGACCTTAAACGTTGGTGGTATGGTGTGCGAGGTAAACAAGATCCGTTTAAAAAAATAGGCGAGGAGAATGACAGAACTGCCAAAGGAACCTCTAATTATGTATGGGCTTTAAAGGATATAAATTTTGAAGTAAAACAAGGCGAAGTACTGGGTATTATTGGTAAAAATGGCGCAGGAAAATCTACGTTGCTAAAAATACTGTCTAAAATTACAAGTCCTACAACAGGAATTATAAAGTCTAAAGGCACTGTAGCATCTCTTTTAGAAGTAGGTACAGGCTTTCATGCCGAACTTACTGGAAGAGAAAATATATACCTTAATGGTGCTATTTTAGGAATGACTAAAAAGGAAATAGCCTCTAAAATAGATGAAATTATAGAGTTTAGTGGTTGTGAACGTTATATTGATACCCCAGTAAAGCGATATTCGTCAGGTATGACAGTTAGGTTAGCTTTTGCGGTGGCAGCTTTTTTAGAACCCGATATTTTAATTATAGATGAGGTTTTGGCCGTAGGTGATGCCGAGTTTCAAAAAAAAGCTATTGGGAAAATGCAAGATATTAGCAGAGGTGGTGGTAGAACGGTTTTGTTTGTGAGTCATGATATGAATGCTATATCTATATTAACACAGCGGGTAATTGTTCTTAAACATGGAAAGGTTTGTTATGATGGAGGAACGGACCTAGCAATTAAAGAATATTTAAAAGGCGAATCAAATGAAGTTAATTATTTGTTTTCTGGAGATATTAAAAAGCCTACTATAACCCATGTTTTTTTAGATACTAGTTTACCTAATAATGTTCATGAATATGGTAAGCCTATTAGCTTTATATTTAAATTAAAGCTACCATTTAAAGTAAATAATTTAGCGCTTTCTTTTCAAATAATTGATGAGTTTCAAAACCCGATTACACATGTTTGGATTATTGATTCTCAAAACAATATAAAAAGAGAAAAAGGATTATATGAATTTAAATGTGAAATAAACAACCCTAAATTATATATGGGTGAATATTCATTACGCATTTATTTGTCTGATTCTAAAACTAAAGATCGGTTTGATTATTTAGAATCTGTTTGTGGTTTTAAAATACAAATGATGAAAACAGAAAGGCAAGATTTTAAATGGAATAAAGGTGCTTGCAAATATTTAGAAGATGCTACCTGGTCAGTGATTAAAGAAGCGTAATTATGATTAAAAGAATAAAGAAGAAGATATATAATAAGTTTTTTAAAGAGTTTCATGTTAATAATAAACAATCTGTAGATATTAATTATTCAGACATTTCTAATGAGGAAAGAGAAATTTTAAACATGGTAACTCCTTATACCTTAACAAGCAAGGAGCGAATTGTAAGTTTAATTAGAGCTGTAAAATATATAGAAAAAAACAAAATAGAAGGAAGTATTGTAGAATGTGGTGTTTGGAAGGGAGGCAGTATAATGGCTGTACTAAAGGCTCTTTTAAACTTAAAAAACTGTGACAGGCATGTTTATTTATATGATACTTATGAAGGAATGAGTGAGCCTACCGAAGTCGATAAATCTGTAAGAGGAGAATCTGCTACAACCGCTTATCAAAAAAAAGATGAAACTTGGAATAGAATAGCATGTTTTTCTGCTTTAGATGAAGTTAAAGCAAATATTCAAAGTGTAAAATATCCTCAAGATAAAATACATTTTATAAAGGGTAAAGTAGAAAATACTATACCTATGGTAGCTGTTCCAGATAAAATAGCAATTTTAAGATTAGATACAGATTGGTATGAGTCTACTTTGCATGAATTAAATTATTTATATCCTAAACTAGTCTCAGGAGGTGTTATAATTATTGATGATTATGGGCATTGGGAAGGTTGTAGAAAAGCGGTTGAAGAGTATATAGATAATAATAACATCAAATTATTCTTAAACCGTATTGATTATACTTGTAGAATGGGTGTTAAAAATTAAGAATGGAAAATTTTACCAGCATAAAATTAACATCTCAAAACTTAGATAGGTATTACATAAGAACATCTATATTAAAAGCACTAAAGACTATTATACCTCAATTATCTGGAGCGCTGTTAGACATTGGTTGCGGTAAAATGCCCTATAAGAATTATATTTTAGAGCATTCTGAAGTAAAAACATATGTTGGTTTAGATATTGAAAATGCTTTGGAATACGACAAATCTATAAAACCAGATGTGACTTGGGATGGTAAAACAATGCCTTTTGAAAAAGAAAGTTTTGACTGTGCCTTTGGAACAGAGGTTTTAGAGCATTGTCCTGAACCAGAAATTGTTTTAAAAGAAGTTTACAGAGTTTTAAAACCTGGAGGTGTTTTCTTTTTTACTGTCCCTTTTTTGTGGAATTTACATGAAGTACCCCATGATGAATATCGGTATACACCGTTTTCATTAGAGCGTCATTTAAAAAACGCTGGATTTAAAAATATAGACATAAAAGCTACAGGTGGTTGGCATGCTTCAATGGCACAAATGTTAGGTTTATGGGTTAGAAGAAGTGATATGCCAAGTTTTAAAAGAAGTATTTTGTCTGCTTTAATTAAACCGTTTATTTGCTATTTAATTAAGTTAGATAAGCCTGAGTTAGTCAATTTTAAAGAAGGTCAAATGGTAACAGGTTTATACGGTATTGTAAAAAAATGAAACAAAAACCATTGAACATAGCTATTTTCACCCCCAGTCAGAATCCATATTCTGAAACCTTTATTCAAGCGCATAAAAAGTATTTAAAAGGTCGTGTTTTTTATTATTATGGTATGGGGTCGCATATTCAATTAGAAGGTGGTGGGCGTTTAATGCCTGTTAGTCTTTATAAGCTATATCGTATTTATGAAAAGCTTTTTAAAAAAGGAAAAGCATATTTATGGCACAAGCGTTTGCTATACAGTTTAAAAAAAAATAAAATTGATGTTGTGTTGGTAGAATATGGTACCCATGCGTATCATTTATACAACGTTTTAAAAACTTCAAAATTACCAACGGTAGTCCATTTTCATGGTTATGATGCTAGTATTAAAAGTATTATAGAATCTTGTAATTATTATAAAGAAGTTTTTAGTTTTTCAAAAGCCATTATTACTGTTTCAAATGTTATGTATAGGGCTTTATTAGATATGGGGTGTCCTAAAGATAAGTTAATTAGTAATGTTTATGGCCCACAGGAAGTGTTTGAAAGTATTATACCTACCTATAGAAAAAAACAATTTTTAGCAGTAGGAAGATTTACCGATAAAAAAGCACCCTATTATACTATAATGGCTTTTAATAAGGTTTTAAAAAAGCATCCAGATGCTATACTATTAATGGCTGGTGATGGCGCGCTTCTCAATACCTGTAAAAACTTAGTAAACTATTTAAACATCGCTCAAGATGTTACATTTTTAGGTGTTATTACACCAGAAACATATAGTGATTTGTTACGAGAATCTTTGGCATTTGTGCAACATTCTGTAACGGCTTCTAATGGTGATATGGAAGGTACTCCGTTAGCTGTTTTAGAAGCTAGTGTAGCAGGTTTGCCAGTAATTTCAACCTACCATGCAGGAATCCCTGATATTATTAAACATGGTGAAACGGGTTTGTTGAGTGATGAACATGATGTGGAAACCATGGCGAATCACATGTGTAAGGTGTTAGATGATTTAGATTATGTTAAACAATTGGGGAACGCTGGTAAAATTTATATAAAAACACATTTTAGTTTACAAAGGCATATTGATAGGCTGCAGGAGATTTTGGAGAATTGAGTAGTGAATTGTAAGAGGTACTGGTTATAAAGAATTTTGTTTAGGGGGACTTCGACAAGCTCAGTCTGACATAACTTAGTTAGATTGATTTTGTTAAATAGAGAGATGTGCACAGTGGGTTACTTTCTATTTTAAAGAATTAAGTGTTTTTTTTATTATTTAAGTGTTTTGAGTTGGTTTTGTTTTTGTGTTCCTTTCAGAGATGGCTTTTGTTGTTATTTTTAGAGAGCCTTTTAATCGGGCTGTCTAAGGTATCAATATGGGCTATAAGTTAAGTAATTTGGATTTTTAAATTCTGTATATGAACTGATTAAGAGCTTAATAAGAGATATTTAATTACGAACTTATTACCAATATTTTAACTGATAACTTGTCAAATATTACCAATAAGCTCTTTAATGCACATTAATATCATGTGTTGTTTTTGTAAGTCGTTGAAAATAAGTTGTGTATTTATGTTTGTGTAGAAAACATATAGAGCGTTTAAATGAGATAAGCTCTAAGAAGGCCCTAAAAATTATGAATGATATTAGGGAGGCATATAACTTGCCTCATACCCGTTATATAAGTATTAAAGCGTATTGTAAATATTTTATGTTAGACCGTGAAGATGTGTGGGCGCGTTTAGAGTATATTAAAGCTGGTTAAGGTTGTATTCTATTTTTTATGATGTGGTTTTTTAATATTAATTTATATTTTAGCGTGATATGTTTGCCCTATGCAAGAACCACAGTTTTCTATACTTATAGCTAATTACAATAATGGACATTTTTTTAAAGATTGTTATAAAAGCATTGTAGCTCAAACCTATAGTAAATGGGAAGCTGTTATTGTTGATGATGCTTCAAAGGATGATTCTATTGAAATTATAAATGATCTGATAAAAGGCGATGATAGGTTTAAATTATATTTAAATAAAACCAATAAAGGTTGTGGTTATACTAAACATAAGTGTGCCACACTAGCACAAGGAGACATAATGGGTTTTTTAGATCCAGATGATGCCTTGGTTCCAGAAGCTATAGCGCTTATGGTTAACACACACCTTAAAAATAAAGATGTTGCTATTGTAACCTCAAAATATGAGTTTGTAGATTTAGAAATGAATTTTACTAAACCAAGCCTATATGGAAGCAACATACCCAAAGGAAAATCGTATTTAACCTATGCTAATGGTGCTTTAACCCACTTTGCTACTTTTAAGAAAGCGGCATATACACAATCTAGAGGTATAAACCCTTTTATGAAACGGGCAGTTGACCAAGATTTGTATTACAAGCTAGAAGAACAGGGCAAGCATTTGTTTCTAGATAAGGTTTTGTATCGTTATAGAGTTCATGAACATAGCATTTCAAATAATGATAACCTTTATAAAGCTGAGTATTGGCATTTTTATGCCATGTTAAAAGCTTATAAACGACGAAAAAAGAAACACCTTAAAATTGATAATTTTTCAAAGAGTTATATAAAGATATTAGCCTCTAATTATTATATAAAACGGTTTGAACGTCTTAAATTTTCTAATAAAAAATGTTCTCAATACTATTTGTTATACAAAGCTTTTATAGCGTATCCATTACATAAGTTGCCGTTTAAAATGAAGAGTTTAATGGTTTTAATATTGGGTAGGATATGAAAACACCCTTAATATCTGTTGTACTTCCTGTTTATAATGTAGCGCCCTTTATTAGAGAGGCTATAGATTCTGTTTTAAACCAAACAGTACAAGATTTTGAAGTTTTAGTTATTGATGACTGTTCAACTGATGATACTTTGAAGGTTGTTAAAGATTTTAAGGATGACAGAATACGAATCATTGAAAAGCAACAGAATAAAGGCCTTATTGATAGTTTAAATATAGGTTTTAAAGAAGCCAAAGGGCAATATATTGCTAGAATGGATGGTGATGATATTAACGTTTTAAATAGATTTGAAAAACAACTCCATGTTTTGAAAAATAACCCCAATATTAAAGCTTGTGGGTGTTGGTTGCAACAATTTGGAAATGTAAATAGAACTATAAAGCACAAAGAGTTTCATGATGAAATTGTTGCTAGAATGTTATTACATTGTTCTATGAGTATGGGGGCTGTAATGTTAGAAAGAAAAGCCGTTAGTGAATATAAATTTGATATAAGTAGAGTACATGTTGAAGATTATGATTTTTGGGCTAGAATTGCTTGGAGTTGCAAATTTTACAATATTCAAGAGGTACTATATTATTATCGGGTTCATAATAATCAGGTTACACATGTTCATAAAGTATTCCAAATAAAAGCCGACATTCCAATAAAATTATTTTTGTTTAAAAAACTTAAATATAATACCGAATTATATTCAGATGAATTAATAACTAAAATGTTGTTATTAAATCAATACATTGAAGTTAATGAAGTTAAGTTATTTTTTGACTGGTTGAAGGTATTAAGTAAATTGAATATTAAACAGCAAGTTTATTCACAGAAAGAGTTATTAACAGTATTACAGAGTATACTAAGAGTTTCTGTATTTTATTTTTATTTCAAAAAAAATGTTGTTGGTATTGATAAAAAATGGAGAAAACAATTGTTTTTTAAGTTGCCTAGAAAAGAAATGCTTTTTGTTACAAAATTAAAAGTTAGAGAAATAAAAAAGCGGTTATTATCATAATGATAAAAAATCAAAATAATGTTATAAACGGTAATTTGAGATTTTTAAGAATAATTTCTAACATTTAAAAGAAAATTTTCTGAAATAATTAATAAAACCATAGCCTTTTTAAAACGAATTATAAAACCAATATTTAAAAGAATTTCAATAAATAAATAGAAATGAGTAGATTGAAACAACTGAGAAAGATTTATAGGTTTTTTTTTCCAGATAATAGACCTCCCGAAGAAAAATTTAAGGATTTTCTAATGAAGAATTCGGAAATAGCTAATTTTAATTATGAAAATAACATATATAATATAGACACGAAGCATGGAATTAAGTTAAAAATACGAGATTATCAGCATAGTGATTATAATGTGTTTACACAGATTTTTAATTTCGAAGAATTTAAAATAGTATCTACGCTATTAAATCTCAATTTTGATAACTCTGAAAAACTGGTGGTTATTGATTCAGGAGCCAATGTTGGTTATACTACATTGTATCTTAATAAACATATAAATTCAAAAGATTTATATATCTATGCTGTAGAGCCTTCACCAGAAAACGTTAACTGTTTTAAAGCTAATGTATTTGAATTAAATAACCTTACTAATGTTAAAATATATGATAAAGCATTAAGTCATAAACAAGGAGTTAATTATAACATATCTAATGGGTTTAGAGATGGTAAAGATTGGTCTATAGAAACAATAGAGAACTCTAAAGGAGAGATTAAAGGAATTACTATTAATGACATTATAAAGGAGAATAATATAGAGGTAATATCATTATTAAAAATTGATATAGAGGGTGCTGAACGCTTTATATTTAATAAAGAAAGTGATATGTCTTTTTTAAACAAAACAAAAATATTAGCTATAGAAATACACGATGAATATAATATTAGAGTATCGATTTATGATATATTAAAATCATATGGTTTCTACCTTTTTGAATCTGGCGAATTAACAATAGGTTTGAATAAAGCATATATATAATGGAAAAAAGACCAATGATCTCTGTTATTATGCCGGTATACAATTGCGAAATGTACGTTGAAGAGTCTATTAATAGTATTTTAAATCAAACATTTGAAGACTTTGAATTAATTATAATAGATGACTGTTCTACTGATAAAACTAAAGACATTATTAAGCGTTTAGATGATAATCGTATTATATTCATTGAAAAAACAAAAAATACAGGTTATACCAATAGCTTAAACCATGCATTACAATTAGTTAAAGGCAAGTATATTGCTAGAATGGATGGAGATGATATTAGTTTCTTAGATAGGTTTCAAGCCCAAGTAGATTTTTTAGAAAGTAATGAAGATGTTGTTGCATGCGGAACCATTTTTAAATACCTTAATTCAGATACAGTTATTAACTTACCAGAGTTAGATGCTGATATTAAACTAGCAATGCTTAATGGGAATTCTATGGCGCACCCCTCTATAATGATAAGAAGTGCAGTTATTAAAAAACATAACATACAATACAATAAAGAAAGAGAACCAGCAGAAGATTATGATTTATGGGTTGAGTTAATGGCATTTGGCAAACTTCATAATTTACAGAAGGTATATTTAGATTATAGAAAACATACTTCGCAGGTATCAGTAGTTAGAAGAAAGCAACAAAATGAAAGTGCAATAAAAACACGTATTAAATTACTTAAATACGTTTATAAAAATATGCCTCAATATCATGAAGAAAACCTAATTGAGATTTATAGGCAAGAGCAAAGAAGTTTTGCAGAGGTAAAACAATACTTAGACTTTAAAAGAGAGTTTTTTAGTAAAAATAATGGGTTTTTCAAAAAAGAAGGATTGTTAGTTTATTTTGATAATGTAGAAAAAAAACTTTTAAAGAACTACCTATTAAAAAGAAGTCATTTTTCCTTTAAAACGCTTTTTGAATATTTAAAATTAAGAAATATGGTTTCCTATAGAAGTACCTTTAAAGAAAGTCTTAAACTTGTAATAAAGTCGTTTATGCTATATAAATATAGAATCTGTTTTTAACAGAATCTTTATTAGTATAAAGCGTTCATAAAATTTGTGTTTACTACCAAAAGAATAATTTTATTTAACTGAACATTTAAGTGAAAAGCATTATTTTTAAAATACCTGAGTTTCCTCACCTGTCAGAAACTTTTATTGTTGCTCAAATAGAAACAGCTATAACATTAGGTTATGATGTACAGATTTTAACAAGAAGATTGATTGAAACCGAAGCTTCTAAAATTCCAACAAGAATTCTTAAATATGATTTGTTAAATAAGATTATTGTAGAAAACTATAAAATTCCGAAGAACAAAGTATTAAGATTGTTAAAATGGGTATTTCTAATTGTTGAGAATTTTAAATCTATAAAAGCCATTTTTAAATACCATGGTGAGTTTTCAAAGTTTAGTTTAACTTGGCTGTATCAACTACATTTTTACAAACAATTTAATACAGCTCATGCTATACATGTACAATATGGTACTAATGTAAACCCATTAGATGTTCTTAAAAAAGTTGGTTTTTTAAAACCTTCGTTAATAGTTACATTTCATGGGCACGATGTGTTTTTCCCTATAAGTGGATATATTCACAATAATGGTTATTATGATAACTTGTTTGGTTTTGGCGACCTCATTACAGCTAATACACCTTATTTGGGAGACAAGATTTTAAAATTGGGTTGTCCTAATGAGCTTTTAAAACTAATTCCAGTAGGAGTAGATACAGATTTCTTTTATCCTATTACTTCTATACAAAATAGAAAGGATATACTAAGGTTAATAACTGTTGGCCGTCTAGAAGAAGTTAAAGGACATAAATATTGTGTAGAGGTAGTTAAAACTTTGGTAAAGCAAGGGATCAAAGTGGAGCTTACAATTATAGGTGAAGGCTCAGAAAGATTAAATTTACAAGCTTTAATAAAAGAATACCAGTTAGAAAAGCATGTCAATTTATTAGGAGCTAAGTCTCAAGAAGAAATAAGAAGTGAATTATGTAAACACGATGTTTATTTATTACTTAGTGTTATCTCATTTAATGGATTACGAGAATCTCAAGGTTTAGCAACGTTAGAGGCACAAGCATGCGGGCTTCCAGTAATTGTATTTGATTCTGGGGGAGTTAAATATACACTAAAGGAAGATCACACAGGTTTTATTTGCAATGAATATGATACAGAAGAAGTATCTTTGAAAGTAAAAGAATTTATTATTAATCCTGCAAAATTAAATGCAATGAGTGATAATGCAATAGAATTTGTAAAAAACAATTTTTCACAAAAGGTTCTTAATGAAAAATGGAGAACTATTTATCAAGAATTAAATAATGGATAGAAACAAATTGGTCTCAATTATTCTTCCCGTTTATAATGGAGAAAAATTTTTAGCTACATCTATTAAAAGTTGCTTAAATCAAACTTATAAAAATATTGAACTCATAATTGTTAATGATTGTTCTACAGATAATTCTCTTGAAATTATTAATGATTTTTCTAAGTTAGATAATAGAATTAAGGTTGTAAATAACCAAAAAAATTTAAAACTTCCAGCAAGCCTTAATGTTGGTCATGAAATTGCAAAAGGAGATTTTATAACCTGGACGAGCGATGATAATTTTTATGAACCAATAGCTATAGAAGAATTGGTGAAAACCTTAAAAGTTAAAGACTCAGACATTGCATATAGTAATGTTTATATGATTAATAATGATGGTCAAAGACTAAGGAAGGTTAATTTTCTTAGTATTGAAAATTTAATTTTTGGTAATCATATAGGTTCCTGTTTTCTTTATAAAAAGTCTGTTTACGTGAACAATAAGGGGTATAATGAAAATTTGTTTTTAGTTGAAGATTATGATTTTTGGTTAAGAGCATTAGTGCATAGTAAGTATACACATGTAAATAAACTCCTTTACAATTATAGAAAACATGAAAATAGTTTAACAAATCAAATTCATGTAGATACAGAAAAGTCTAATTTACATAGAGAAAATCTAAAAACAATGTATGCTAATTTTTGGAAGTTAATTTGTAGTAAAGAAAATACATTTATCACAGAATTTTGTCTTAAGGTACTAACACATCAAAAAATAAATTTTAAAGCCGTTGTTTTAAATCATAAGTATATTAATGCAGTACAAGAAGATCTTATGAAGAATTCTAATTTTTCTAGCATTATTGAGTTAAAAAGAGTTTTTTTAAGGCAATTAATAATTTTAATTGTCAATCAAAAAGATGGTTCAAACTTATCAAAAATATTGTTCGTTTTCAGAAAGTATTTTTTTGTTTTAGATATGCCATCTTTTAAAACATTAGTTAAGTACTCTATAAGATAAAAATGGAAGGAAAAGTAAGTATCATAATGGCCACATATAATAGGGCGCATTTTATAGAGGAAACTTTAAGTTCTATTAAAAAACAAACTTATACAAATTGGGAATGTTTAATTATAGATGACGGAGGTTCTGATAATACCGAGGAAATAATTACACCTATAATAAATAAAGACAAGAGATTTAAGTTTTTTAAAAGGACAGATGAATATTTAAAAGGATTACCTGGTTGCAGAAATTATGGATTAAACTTAGCTAAAGGTGATTATATTATTTTTTTTGATGATGATGATATAGTACACCCTCAAAACTTAGAGATATGTATCTCGGAGTTATCAGGAAAAAAAACATCTTTTTGTAGATACGAACGTTCGGTTTTTTTTGAATCGTTCAATTACGAATTTGATTTGTCAAAAGAATATGAAGTCTTTAATATTGGAAAAGCAGATGTTGATAAATTGATAACTAATGAGCTCCCTTTTAATTCATGTGCCGTAATGTGGAAAAAAGAATGTTTCAATAGTCATCGTTTTGTTGAGAGTTTAATGTATGCAGAAGAATGGGAATTGTATTCTAGAATTTTAAGTGCTGGTTTTGAGGGAATTTCAGTTAAGAAAGAATTGTTTTATGGTAGAAAACACCAAAAATCTAATACTGGAGAGTTTTATCAAGGAAATACGGTTAGAATAAACTCTAAAAAGGAAGCCATACGTCTTGTCATTTATAATTTATACAAAAAAGAATTACTTACCCCTTATTTATTTAAATACTTAATAAATTTGGCTATATCGTTTAGAGATTATAATCTCGTGAGACAAGTTTTAAATAATCTAGATCTAAAAATTAACACAAAATTATTTTACAAAATAAAATACTCACTTTATCCTTTATGGATTAAGTATAAAAAAACATGTAGAAATTGAAGATACTTATTTGTTTTGGTACACGCCCAGAAGCTATTAAAATGGCTCCAATTTGTTTAGAATTAGTTAAACAAAACATACCATTTAAACTTTGTGTTACTGCTCAACATAGAGAAATGTTAGATCAGGTATTAAATTTCTTTGGTTTATTGCCAGATTATGATCTTAATATCATGAAACCTAACCAAAGTTTAAATATGTTAAGTTCTAGAATACTATCTAAAATGGATGGGATTTTCGAAACAGAGCCTTTTGATATTGTATTAGTACATGGAGACACAACAACATCATCATTAGTAGCATTATCTGCATTTCACAGAAACATAAAGGTAGCACATGTTGAAGCGGGTTTAAGGACTTATGATAAACAATCTCCTTTTCCAGAAGAATTAAATAGACAATTAACAGGAAGAATCTCAGATTATCATTTTACGCCTACTATTAAAGCAAAAGAAAACCTTTTAAGTGAAAAGATTAACGAATCTGAAATTATAGTTACTGGAAATACCGTTATAGATGCCTTGTTAGTTGCAATACAAAAAATAGATGAGGGCTATACTAATGCAACAATAGAAAGTTTAAAAAATAAAATAGATTTAAATAAAAAACTAATTTTAGTAACAGGGCATCGTAGAGAAAGTTTTGGGCAAGGGTTTGAAAATCTTTGTAAAGCATTGTTAGAATTAGTAAGAGAAGAAGATGTTCAAATTGTTTACCCAGTGCATTTAAATCCCAATGTAAAAAATGTAGTTTATGAAAAACTTTCAAATATTGAAAACATTCTGTTGATAGAACCTTTAGATTACCCTAGCTTTATATGGTTAATGAGTAAAGCTACTGTAATAATATCAGATTCTGGAGGTATTCAAGAAGAAGCACCATCTTTAAATATTCCCGTTTTGGTTACAAGAAATACAACAGAAAGAGATGAGGGAATAAAGGCCAAATGTTCTTTTTTAGTAGGAACAAATCCTAAGAAGATAGTTGAAAAAGCAAAAGAAGTTTTAGATAGTGATTTTGTTATGAAAGTAAATAACCCATATGGAAATGGTAATGCAGCAAAAAGAATAGTAGAATTCCTTAGAGACTTTAAATATTCTAAATGTTAGATGATAAAAGAGTATTATTAATAAAAAGAAAGCAATAATTATAGGGAACCTTGCAAGTAGGATTAAAGATAATATAGATTAGAGAGAAAATTGGTAGTTAATGAGTAAAGAAATAGTTGTAGTAGTAGACTCAATTGATGTTAATGATAGTAGCGGATCTAAAGCAAATGTGGCGCTCATTAAAAATTTAGCAGCTATTGGTTATAGAGTTACTGTTTGTCATTATACTCAAAAAAACATTAGTTTAAAAGATGTTAATTGTATTGCAATTAAAGAAAATAGGTTTAGTCTATTATTTGTTTTAAGTCGTACCCAACGTATTATTCAACGTTATTTAAAAATTAATCTAGCTCAATATTTAGAACCAATATTTGGATTTTCTTTTACTTTTTTTAACGACACAAAAAGTATTAGTCAATTTTTAAAAAAGTTGAAACTTAAATCAGATTTAGTACTAACTTTAAGTAAAGCAGCCAGTTTTAGACCTCATTATGCTGTAAATAAAATACCAGAATTACATAATAAGTGGTTAGCCTATATACATGATCCATATCCTTTTTCTTGTTATCCGCAACCATACAGGTTTAAAGAACCTGGGTACAAAGTAAAAGAAGTCTTTTTTAAAAAAGTTACAGAAAATGCAGAGCATGTAGTGTTTCCAAGCTTGTTGTTAAAAGAATGGATGGGGCAATTTTTTAATAACTGTAATAAGAAAGGTGTAATTATACCACATCAACAATTTGAATTAAGTACAGAGAAAATTAAACTTCCTAATTTCTTAGATATTAATAAGTTTAATTTATTACACGCAGGAGGGCTTTTAAATGCAAGAAATCCAGAAGGGTTATTAAAAGGGTTATTATTGTTTTTTCAAAAATTTCCAGAGCACAGAGATGAAGTTCAGTTAATTTTAATAGGTAATACAACGCGTTTTTCTAATATGTTAAGTGCTTATCATAAAGAAATGCCTGAATTAGTTGTTGTAGATAAAACACTTCCCTTTAATGATGTTTATGCAATTCAAATGATGGTCTCGGTTAATATTATTCTTGAAACTATATCTAATATTAGTCCATTTTTACCAGGTAAGTTTCCTCATTGTGTTTCCGCTAATAAAAAGATGATGTCTTTATCTCCTTTAAAAAGTGAAGTTAGACGCTTATTAGGAGCTGATTATCCCTATGTAGCCGAGATTGATGATGTAACTAAGATTGCCAACATTATAGAAGAATTATATTTTTTATGGAAGAAAAACTCTGATAATCTTTTATTGAATAGAGAAGATTTGAATTATTACCTCTCAGGTAAATATTTAAAAGAAGTAATAGATAATTTAAATAAATAAATTAACTGTGTTTGATGAATAAATTAGCGGTAATATTGCCTACTTATAATTCAGCTCATTTTCTTAAGGAGTCTATTGGTGCTATTTTAAACCAATCTTTTAAAGAATTTGAATTATTTATTATAGATGATTGCTCAACAGATAACACAGAACAATTTGTTCAAAATATTGATGACAACAGGGTTAAATATATAAAAAACTCGAAAAACCTTGGTCTTGCAGCCACTTTAAATAAAGGGCTTAAACTTTTGGTGGATAAATATGAATATATAGCTAGAATGGATGCAGATGACTGGTGCTACACCAATAGATTCGAAAAACAGATTTCTTTTTTGGAAGCCCATAATGATATCGTTTTATGTGGAACACAAGGGTATTGGCTAAGGGACTTCAATGTAATGAATAGTTCTTCTTGGTCTTACCCAACGGATAACTTAGAAATTAAATATAACCTTTTGTTTACAGCTTGTTTTGGACATTCTTCGGTTATATTTAGAACTTCTTTTTTGAAAGAAAACAAAATATGGTATAACGAAAGTATTGATACTTGTGAAGATTGGGATTTATGGACCAGAATAATTAAACAAGGAAAGGTTGCTAATTTACCTGACTTTTTAATGAAATATAGAATAGTAGATAATAGTAATCATAGAGCACAAGAGAATAGAGAGAAACATTTAAGAGAAAGGTCTAAGGTTATTGCTAGTTACTGGCAAAGTTTTAATATTTCTAGTAATGCAGACTTTATTTATAATAGCTATTATAGTTCAAAATCAATTTCAAAAAAGGAGTTTGAAAAAAATATCTTAACTCTTATTAAAATGTTTAATGTTTTAAATGTTCATGCTTCTAAAGAATTGAGTAAAGATGGACAGCAAATTTTAGAATATAGATGTTTAAGAAGTATATTACGTGCCTGGGTCAATTCAGGAATAACTAAGAGTGCTTTAGGTATTTGGTTCTTAATATTAAAGAATGTAAAGTTTACTAGTAAATTAAAGATTATAAAAAGTATTATTAAATGATTGAAGCCTCTATTTTAATCGTTTCTAAAGATAGAAGATTAGAATTAGAAAAAACTATTTCTATTCTAGAGACTTTTATTAATAAAGATAAGTGTGAGTTACTTGTATTTCTTGATGGTTGCAGAGATGATTCAATAGATCTTAAAGAAAAATACCCATGGGTTTTGTGGAAGGTGTCTGGTAAAAATATTGGGGCTTCAAAGGCAAGAAATAAGCTATATAAACAAGCTTCTGGAGAGATACTAATAGGGCTAGATGATGATGCCCACCCTTTACAAGAAAATTTTATAGAAGAGGTAAAAGGTGTTTTTAAAAGAAATGAAAAAATTGGAGTTATTGCATTTAAAGAAATAAGAGGTGTGTTTAAATCTAATAAAGATGCTTTAAATGAAAATATAGAAGAACAAGAATATTTATGTAATGAGTTTGTGGGGTGTGGATTTGCCATAAAAAAAACTGTATACAACTCAACAAAAGGATTTCCTATTTGGATGGATATTTACGGTGAAGAAACATGCGTTTCAATAGAAGTTATTAATAAAGGCTATGATATTTTGTACACAAGTGCCATTTCTGTAAATCATAGAGTTGATAGTAATTTAAGAAAAAAGCAAGGAAATAATTACTTTAGGTTTGGAAGACAGTTAAGAAATTCGGGTTTCTATTTTTTAGTTTATTATAAATACCCTCTTAAAAGTATATTAAAGCTTTTTGTCAATAATTTTATTAAATATGCAATTTTAGATTTGAATTTTTTTAAAACTTACTTAGTAACAGTATTTGTTTTTCTTATTAAATTTCCCAAGATTTTATTGAATCACAGACAACCAGTAACTAATGATACTCTAAAGAAGAAGAGAGCTCTTCCATTACCAGGAAAATAATTTGGGTTTTTAATATGAAAAAGAAAAGAATTGAAATTTTAGATGGATTTAGAGCTATTGCCATCATAATGGTTATGTGTTTTCACTTTTTTTCTAGATGGGCAAACATATACCCCTATGCAGATTCATATGATTATTTTTGGTTTGGTAGGTTAGGTGTTCACTTTTTTTTTATTATAAGTGGGTTTGTTATTTTTTATTCACTCAACAATACAACTTCTTTTAAAGTTTTCTGGAAAAATAGGTTGATAAGATTGTTGCCTTCTATGGTAATTGCAACGCTTATAACTTTTATTTTTGTGCTATTTTTTGATACTGAAAAAATATTTCCTCACGCGCATTTAGTAAAAAATGTCTTTGCAAGTATAACTTTTGTTCAACCCGAATTATTATCAACACTATGTGATAGAAAAATTGAATTTGATTATATAAATGGTAGTTATTGGAGTTTATGGCACGAAATACAGTTTTACTTTTTTATTAGTTTTATGTATTTTTTTTTCCAAAATAAATTTATGAAGGTGTTTTTTGTAACATCGGTATTCTTAACTTTTTTTTGGTTTTATATAAGTCTCCTAGATTCAACTGAAATATTTTTTTTAAAAAAACTTAAGTCAATATTTGAATTGTTTAACCTAATCAAGTCATTACCTCTATTTAGTTACGGTGTTTTTTATTATCTTTTATACAAAGGAGAATTCAAAAAATATATACTAATTTGTGTATTAGTTATGTTCTTTTTGCAATGTTCTTTATTTTGGTATGATAAGGCAAGAGTCATATCAATGTTTATAGGGCATATTTTATTTTTATTATTAATATGCAGAAGTCGTTATTTAAACTGGTTAAAAAATCCTCTTCTTATAAAAATAGGTGGGGCGTCTTATTTTTTGTATTTAATACATGAGGTAATAGGAGTAGTGCTAATTACCAAGTATGGAGATTTGGAGCATTACGCATTATTGTTTGTTCTTTTTCTAATGATATGCTTTGTTTGTGTAAGTGTCTTTTACACCCAAAAGGTTGAAATTAGAATAGGGAAGTATCTAAAGAAAAAAATGAGTTAGTTATTATTTCATGTTAAAAAAGAGTGTGCTGTAATAAAAAATTAGAGTAGTTAATTACTAATACACTTAATGTCTCTAATAAAATTGATTTCCAAATATTGATAATAATAAAAGTACCGGTTAATCATAATATGTGTTATTTTTATCTTTTGCTTTTAAGAAGTTATCATTTGTTTTTTAAACCAATTTTAAAAAAAAAAAAATTAAATGACGGTAAAAATTATAGCCGAAATAGCTCAGGCACATGATGGCAGCTTAGGTATGGCACATAGTTATATTGATGCCTTGGCTAAAACAGGAGTGGATGCTATTAAGTTTCAGACACATATTGCGGAGGCTGAAAGTAGCATATTTGAACCCTTTAGAGTAAAGTTTTCTAAACAAGATGAATCTCGTTTTGATTATTGGAAAAGAATGGAGTTTACCTTAAGCCAATGGAAAGAGTTAAAGCAACATTGTGATGATGTGGGTTTAGAGTTTATGAGTTCGCCTTTTAGTAATGCTGCTGTAGATGTATTAGAAGAAGTTGGTATTTCTAGTTATAAAATAGGCTCGGGTGAGGTAAGTAATCTGTTGTTGTTAGAGAAAATAGCGCAAACAGGAAAGCCTGTAATCCTTTCTTCAGGAATGAGTTCATATGAAGAGTTGGATGACACTGTAAGTTTTTTAAATTCTAAAGGTGTAGATTTTTCAATTTTACAATGTACAACCTCGTATCCCACTAAACCAGATCAATATGGTTTAAATGTGATTCAGGAATTAAAGGAGAGGTATAAGGTTCATGTAGGATATTCAGATCATTCTGCCGAGGTGGGTACAGGAATTGCTGCAGTTGCTTTAGGAGCCGACATTTTAGAATTTCATGCGGTATTTAATAAAGAGATGTTTGGTCCAGATGTATCTTCGTCTTTAACAATATCAGAAATAGAATTGTTGGTAAGATCCGTTAGAAACTTTGAAAAAGCGTTAAAGAACCCTATTGATAAGTCGGATAATTCAGAGTTTAAGGATTTAAAAGCTATTTTTGAAAAATCTTTAGCTATTAATAAAAATTTAGATAAAGGCCATATTATAACGTTTTCAGATTTAGAAGCAAAAAAACCAGCAAAAAAAGGGATCCCCGCTTCTAAATTTCAAGATGTTATAGGAAAAGAAACGACCAGAGTTATAAAACAATGGGAGTTTTTAAATTTAGAAGATATTAAATGAGTGTGAGAAAAATTTGTGTGGTAGTTACCGCAAGACCTTCATATAGTAGAATAAAAACGGCTTTAAAAGCTATACAAGAACACCCTAAATTACAATTACAGTTGGTAGTTGCAGGTTCTGCACTTTTGGGACGTTATGGTAATGCTGTTGACTATATTGAAAGCGACGGTTTTAAAATAGATGCCAAAGTGTTTATGGTGTTAGAAGGCGAAAATAAAACTTCTATGGCTAAAACCACGGGCTTGGGTGTTATGGAATTAGCCAATACTTTTTATAATTTAAAACCAGATGCTGTGGTAACCATTGCCGATAGGTTTGAAACTTTAGCAACCTCTATAGCAGCGGCATATCAAAATATCCCTTTAATACATATTCAAGGTGGTGAGGTTACGGGTAATATAGATGAAAAAGTACGTCATGCCAATACTAAATTAGCAGATATTCATTTAGTAGCCTCTGAAGATGCTAAAGTTAGGGTAATAAAAATGGGAGAGGATGCCCAATATGTTTTTAATACGGGTTGTCCGTCAATAGATATAGCTAACAAAGTAAAGAAATCGCCAGAGTTAAATTTCAATCCTATTGAAAAGTATGGTGGTGTAGGGAATGATATAAACTGGCAAACGGGTTATATAGTAGTTATGCAACATCCTGTAACCACAGAATATACAAAGGCCAAAGAGAATGTATTGTCAACTTTACGGGTGGTTCATAAATTGGGCATACCTGCATTTTGGTTTTGGCCCAATGTTGATGCAGGTGCCGATGGTACATCAAATGGTATTAGACTATACAGAGAAATTTATAAGCCAGAGAATATTCGTTTTTTTAAAAATATGATTCCTGAAGATTTTCTTAGATTACTAATTAATAGTAAATGTTTAGTAGGAAACTCTAGTGTAGGCATTAGAGAGTGTGCTTATTTAGGGGTGCCTGTTGTTAATATAGGAACGCGCCAACAAGGAAGAACACGTGGAGTTAATGTTTTTGATGTGTCTTATAATGAAGATGATATTGAATTAGCTATTAAAAATAGAATAACGAAAAAATCTCAAATACCAAGTGACTCAATTTATGGTAATGGTAATTCAGGAGAAAAAATAGCCAACATTTTAGCAGATGTAGCATTACGTTTTCATAAAACCATATCGTATTAATGAAGATATTAGGACTTATACCAGCACGTGGCGGTTCCAAATCTATTCCAGGAAAGAATATCAAAAAGCTAAAAGGCAAGCCTTTGTTGCAATATACCGTTGAAGCAGCTAAAAACTCTAAAAAATTAGCTCATTTAATTTTAAGTTCTGATGATGATGACATTATTCATGTAGCTAAAGAGTTAAACGTAGAGGTGCCTTTTGTAAGGCCAAAACACTTAGCGGAAGATGCATCACCAACTTTAGGGGTTATTCAGCATGCTTTACAATTTTATAAAGCACAAAACATACATTTTGATGCTGTATGTTTGTTACAAGTAACCAGTCCGTTTAAAACGGGAGCTTTTATTGATAAAGCCATAGCAAAATTTGAGAAATCTGATTGTGATGCTTTAGTATCGGTTCAAAAAGTGCCAGATGAATATAATCCGCATTGGACATTTAAAGAAAATAATGAAGGTTACATAGAGTTAGCAACAGGCGATAAAACAATAATTTCTAGACGTCAGGACTTGCCTAAAGCTTATCATAGAGATGGGCTTATTTACATTACAAAAACCGAGGTGTTATTAGAACAACATTCACTTTATGGTACTAAGTTGGCCTATATAAAATCACCTTTAGACTATACTATAAATATTGATACTCTAGATGATTGGAAACAAGCGGAGCTGTTTTTAAATTCTAAAAACACATAGCATGTGCGGGGTTGTTGGAGTTATAGGAGAAGATCATCATCAATATCGAATAGATGATATGCTGAGGTCTCAGCATCACCGAGGTCCGGATTTCACAGGTACTTATTTTGACAGTGGATTTGCTGCATTAGGACATAATAGGTTGTCTATTATAGATTTAACATCTAATGCTAATCAGCCATTTCAAGATACATCAGGAAGGTTTACCATTGTTTTTAATGGAGAAATTTATAATTATTTAGAGCTTAAAGATAGGTTGAAAGATGATTATAACTTTCAAACATCATCAGATACCGAAGTATTATTGGCTGTTTTTATAAAATACGGTAAAGCATGTTTAAGCATGTTAAATGGCATGTTTGCTTTTGCTATTTGGGATAGCTTAAAAAAAGAACTTTTTGCAGCAAGAGACCGTTTTGGTATTAAACCATTTTATTATATTAAGTATAATAAAACCTTAATTTTTTCTAGTGAAATTAAAGCCATACATGAAGCAGGTATTAAAAAAAATCCAAATGAACAGGTATGGTCTGGTTATTTTGTTAATGGTAGTTATGGATTGCCTAATGAAACTTTTTGGGAAGGTATCCATCAATTACCTGCAGGACATTTTTTAGAATATGCTCATGGTATTTTAAAAATTGAACAATGGTATGATTTTGTAAAAGCAGTACACCATCAACCCAAAATAAAAGATTACCAAGAGGCGAAAGCTGTTTATTTAAAGCTGTTAATTGATAGTGTAAACCTTAGGTTTAGAGCCGATGTGCCTATTGGTTTTAATGTTAGCGGCGGGTTAGATAGTTCTGCACTTTTGGCATTGGCAAACATTTCTCAACCTGATATTTCTAAAATACAAGCGTTTACGTTTTATACCAATAATAAAAATTATGATGAATTACCATGGGTAGAACAAATTATAGCCGCTTATAAAAATCCTTTAAATAAAGTTTTGTTGCAACCTCATGAAGTAACATCTTTATCAAAAGAAATTTCAGATATACAAGATGAACCTTTTGGAGGTATACCTACATTGGCTTATTCAAAATTATTTGCTTCGGCATCAAATAAAGGTATTAAGGTGTTGTTAGATGGTCAGGGAATGGATGAACAATTAGCAGGTTATGACTATTACAGAAATACCTCAGGTTCAAATATACAGGGCGTTAAAAAAAGTCCGTTTAGAGCCAATATGTTACATGAATCATTTGTAGAACTTTCTAAATGCAATACGTATCCTAAACCTTTTAATTCGTCAGTGAAAAATCTTCAATACAGAGATTTGTTTTACACAAAAATACCTAGAGCCTTACGTTTTAATGATAGAGTTTCTATGGCTTATTCAACCGAGCTAAGAGTGCCTTTTTTAGATTATAGATTGGTAGAATTTGCTTTTTCGTTACCAAAAGAATTCAAACTTAAAAACAATCAAGGAAAACAGCTTTTAAGAGATGTTATTTCAAAATATGTAGATAGTAACGTTACTTATACCCCAAAGCGCCCTTTACAAACACCACAACGTGAATGGTTAGGTGATGATTTAAAGGAATTTGTTCAAGAGCATATTAACAGCATTAAATCTTCAGAATACAAACACTGGTTTAATGAAAAAGAATTGGATTTAGAGTGGAGCAGATATTTGTCTGGTGATAATCAATCTAGCTTTCATATTTGGCAGTTGGTTAACTTCTCATTGTTAATGGTTTCTTAGGCCATATTTATTTCTAAAAATGGTATATTTAACCTTTTAAATTCAATTAAAATTTGAAGAGAAAAAAAACGAAACTAGGATTAGTAATAACAGATGGAGTTGGCTACAGAAACTTCATTTTAAGTGATTTTTTAGATTATGCTACTCAGCATTTTGATGAGGTAGTAATTTTATCATGTTTACCAAAATCTGTATATAACAAGCACACCCAAGTAAAGGTCATAGAACTTGATGTTTTTCAAGAAACTTTTAAAACTTGGTTTTTTAGAAAAGCCAAAGAAATTGCTCACCTTAGGTTGAATAAAAAAAATAACTTTGGAATTTTAGATAATTTAAAAGCCAACCATTCAAAATTAAAAACAACACGCGGGTATGCCACCCGTTTTATTTATAAGCTAACCGCTTTATTTCATTCAGAAACTACCATTCAACAGTTTCAAAAGCTACAAAATTTTACATTTAGAAATCATGATACAACTAAACAATATATCTCTATTTTAGAGGAAGAACAACTAGATATTATGTTCTTTACACACCAACGGCCGCCATATATAGCGCCTTTGGTATACGCTGCCCAAAAAAAACACATAAAAACAGCAGCGTTTATTTTTAGTTGGGATAATTTAGCTTCAAAAGGGCGTATGGCTTCAAACTTTAATTATTACTTGGTTTGGAGTGATTTAATGAAGCGTGATTTGTTGAAATTTTATAAATCTATAAAGGAAAATACTATTAAAGTAGTTGGAACGCCTCAATTTGTGCCTTATGTAATGGATGTTTATAAGATGCAAGCATCTGAATTTTTTAAGGATTTTGATTTGAATCCGAAATTAAAAACCATTTGTTTTAGTTGCGGTGATATTTCAACCAGTAAAAATGATGAGCTTTATATTGAAATAATAGCTAATGCTATTGATGCAGGCGATATAGAACCAATTAATTTTATTGTTAGAACATCACCTGCTGAAGACCCAGTAAGATTTAAAAAATTAGTTGAAGAATATGCTTTTATAACATGGAATTTTCCAAAATGGAAACAGGTAAGACCTAATCATCAAGAAGCATGGTCTCAAAGAATTCCTTCAGTTGATGATGTAAAACAGTTAAGAGCTTTGTTAGAGTATTCAGACTTAAATATTAACATGCTTTCTACTATGAGTTTAGATTTTATGATGTTTGATAAGCCTGTTATAAACCCTGTATTTGGAAATGAAGATAATGGATTGTATAATGATCAGCGTTTTTTAAATTATGAACATATTCAGCATTTAGTTAATAGTAAGGCTAGTAAGGTTGTGAAAAATGAAACAGCATTAATAAAAGCTATTTCTCAATGTTTATCGGGCAAAGTAGATTTTAAAAACAGAAAGGCATTTATTAATCAACAAGTAGGAATTCCTTTAAAAGAAACTAATAAACAATTGGTTAATAGTTTAGTTTCATGGCTTTAAATACAAAGAAAATAGCAATAATATGTAATTATAAATTGCTTCCTGAAAGGGTAGGCGGTATGGATTATTTTTTTTGGGCCTTTGATAAAAAGTGTAAAGAAAACAATGTAGAAATCCAGTGGTTCTTTCCTAACACTTCAAATCAAGGAGATTATTCATTTTTGAATATAATTTCTCCAGATGCAGACATAGCTTTAGAAACATTTGTTCTGCAAACTATTCAAGGGCAATATGATGTAGTGTTTACTCATTTTTTAGAATTGTGTACGTCATTTTATTGTCAACTTAAAAAGAAAACAGAGGCCAAAATTATAGCAGTAGATCATAACCCAAGACCATTGGGTGGCTACCCTGTAAAAAAGCGCCTAAAAAAACGTTTGAAAGGTTGGTTGTTTTCAAGGTGTATAGACCAGTTTATAGGGGTTTCTAAATATACTACTAATGAAATATTACAAGATTTTGGGAGCCATTTAAAAACTAAAACTTCGGTTGTTTATAATGGTATTATTATTAATGATATTAAGCCCAATTTAAAACGAAATATAACACACCCAAAGTTTTTGGTGGTCTCTCATTTAAGAGCTTCAAAAGGTATACAAGATTTAATAGATGCTGTAAATCTGCTTTCAGATGCTATAAAGGAAAATCTTAAAATAGATATTTACGGAGAAGGCCCATACGAATCTGAATTAAAGAAAAAGATAAGTCAGTTTAAATTACAAACTGTCTTTAATTTTAAAGGAAGTGTTTCAAATCTTAATGAACTGTATTGTCTTTACGATTACATGCTCCAACCAACGCATATGGAGTGTTTTAGTCTATCAATTCTTGAAAGTCTTGCAGCGAATGTTCCCGTAATAACCACTAATGTTGGAGGAAATGAAGAAGCTGTTAAGCATGAAGAAAATGGTTATATTTTTAATGCAAGAGATATTTCAGAATTAAAAGATATAATTGAAAGTGTGTTTCTTGGAGAAAAACAAATAAAAATAAATACTAGAACTGCAATAGAAGATTCTTTTTCGATTAAAAATATGGTTGAAAACTATTTTAAACTCATTTCATGAAAGTAGCCTATTTAACACCAGAATTTCCTCATGAAAAGACGTTGCCATCAGCAGGCATAGGCGCTAGTATCTTTAATTTATCCAAAGGATTAATGCAATTAAACCATAGTGTAATTGTTATTGTTTATGGGCAAGATAGAGATGAGGTAATTCAAGAAAAAGACCTAACTATTTTCAAGGTAAAGAATGTTAAGTTCAAAGGTTTTTCGCTTTTCCTAACACAAAAAAAAGTACAACGCTTAATTAACGATCTTTATAGCACAAGTAAAATAGATATTGTTGAGGCTCCAGACTGGACGGGGTTTACATCTTTCTTAAACGTAAAATGCCCTTTAATTATAAAGCTACATGGTAGCGACACCTATTTTTGTCATTTGGATAATAGATCAGTTAAATTCAAAAATAAGTTCTTAGAAAAGTTAGCGTTGCAAAAGGCAGATGGTGTCATTGCAGTGAGTAATTTTGTTGGTGAGTTAACTAATAAGGTGTTCAGCTTAAATTTAAAATTTAATGTGATTCCCAATGCAATAGACGTAAAACTATTTAATCCAATTGAGTCGAAAGAGAACGAGTGTATCCTATACTTTGGCACACTAATACGGAAAAAGGGCGTTTTAGAAATACCACAAATTTTTAACGAGGTACATAAAGTTTTACCGAGCGCGAAACTTATCTTAATAGGTAAAGATGCATCAGATATAAAAACAGGCAACGCTTCAACTTGGCAATTAATGAAGAATGAGTTTAGTGTTAATGCGAAATCTCAAGTTCAGTATAAAGGACAGGTGCCATACGCTGAAATTAAGAACTATATTAACGAGGCTACCGTATGTATATTTCCATCTTTTGCAGAGGCGCTTCCGGTTTCTTGGTTAGAGGCCATGGCAATGAAAAAGGCCATTGTTGCTTCTAATATTGGGTGGGCAAGTGAGATGATAGCCAATACTAAAGAAGGAGTTCTGGTAGATCCTAAAGATCATAAGGCTTTTTCAAAAGCAATTATAAGTATTTTAAATGATGTTACTTTACAAAACAACTTGGGAGATGCTGCAATTGTTAAAGTGAAAAACATGTTTGATTTAGAAGTTATAGCTAAAAAAAATATTGACTTTTATAAAACCTTAATAAACAATGTCTAATTCAAAATTGGTTTTAAAAGAATACGTAACAGAGTCTAATGAAGTGTTACTATATACAGGCCATCCTAATTTAGAATTGTTAGAAGGATTGGTACATACTCCTGGTGATGTTTGGCATAGCTCGGTAGAACAAGGTCTAAAAAACTGTTTTCAGGATATAAAATATCAGACAGCTGTTTACTGGTGGTTTTTAAATGATTTTGACCAAGATACTTGTGTTAATTGGCGTATTAATATCAATGCTTTTGTAATAAGAAAGCAAGTGTGGGATCTGTTTAAAGATTCAATTTTTAATTATGAAAATATAATGCTATCTGGTTTAGATTTTGGTTTCAATCTATTACGTTATCAAGGTGGTATTCCACTTTATGTAAAAGGCCTTTTTGTTAATGAGGAACAAGCCAATTTAAAAGTATCTTCAAAAGATAGATATTGTTTTTATCTAAAAAACTTCAAAAAACATCATAGCTATTATATGCTTTTAAGACAAGGTGTTTTCAAATTTTTTAGTGAATTTAAAGCATTAAAGGCAGCCACTGTTAAACTAGGCGATGTTAAAGGAAACGTTAGTTTAAATGTGCCTTTAAGAGATCTGGAACCTCTTAATTCCAAACCAACGGTTAGTTTGGTAATCCCTACAATGAAACGTCAAAAGTTTACAGAATTATTATTACAAGACCATAACGAACAAAGTTATCTAATAAAGGAAGCTGTAATTGTAGATGCTACACCAGAAGATGAGCGCGATTCAAAATATTACCAAAAGGAAAACTTTAAATTTGATATTAAGGTAAAATGGCAAACAAGCAAAGGTAGCTGTAGGGCTAGGAATGAGGCCGTAAATCTTTGTACAGGAGATTATATCATTTTTGCAGATGATGACATTAGAATTTTACCTGATTTTGTAGAAAACCATTTGAGATTTTTACAAACATACAAAGCAAAAGCAGCCAATGGACTGGATATTATGGCGACTAATCAGTCTCAAGATTTAAGTGATCTTAAACAAAGACTAGAAGATTTAGGTAAGAAACGATGGAAAGGAGGCGTTTCTCAAGCCTTTAGTAATGCTAACTCTATTGTTAAACGTAGTTTAGTGGAAGAACTTATTGGAAATGATGTTAATTTTGATGGTGGTTATGGTGAGGATTCAGATTTTGGACTCCGTATTCTAAAATCAGGTCATGCGGTAATGTATAATCCATTTTCACCAAATTTACATTTAAAGCCGCCACAGGGAGGCTACAGATTCTGGGGACAACAATCTAAGATTATTGGGAAAAAACGAAAAAAACAACCATGGGAATTAGATAAACCAGTTAAGTTTATAACCCCTGTTCCAAGTCCAACAATTACTTATGGCATTTTAAAACATTACAAAAAAGAGCAAATAAAAGAATGGAGAAACAAACATTTTTTTATTTACTTATTTAAAAAAGATAAAAAAACGCTACCATTACGTTTATTAAAACTGCCTTATAAGCAATATCAATTTTCAAAATCTTTAAAATACGCTAAACGTTTAATAGCTTTAGGTCCAAGATATAAATAGGATGAGATTTTCATTAATTATCTGTACATATATGAGGCCAGAGCCTCTTTTAAAATTGTTGAAGTCAGTTAAGAATCAATCTTTATACCCAAATGAGATCCTTATTATTGACGGTTCTACAAATAAAAAAACAGAACAGGTATTAGCGGAAAACGATTTTAGTAGTCTTAAATATTTTAAGGTAAATGCCATTAACCGAGGTTTAACCAAACAAAGAAATTATGGACTTAAGAAATTTAATGCGTTAACAGAAATTGTTTGTTTTTTAGATGATGATATTATCTTAGAGCAAAATTACTTCAAAGAGTTAATTTCAACTTATAAAGTCCATCAGAATGCATTAGCTGTAGGAGGGTATATAACCAATGAGGTAGATTGGATGAAATCTGATGGAAGTAATAACCCAACTAATTTTTATTATGACGAATGGATGCGAAAAGAGCCATCTAGATTTAAGTTAAGACGGAAGTTTGGCCTATTGCCAGATGCAACCCCAGGTTTTTTACCCTCATTTTCCCACGGACGCTCCATAGGATTTTTACCACCATCGGGGAAAACCTATGAAGTTGAATTGATAATGGGAGGTGTTTCAAGTTATAAAAAAGAAGTTTTTAACGAACTTCAGTTTTCAACCTTTTTTGAAGGTTATGGTTTGTATGAAGATGCAGATTTCTCATTGCGCCTAGCTAAACGAGGCAAGCTTTATGTTAATACTGCTGCTAGATTAGGACATTTTCATGATACAGCTGGTAGACCTAATAGGTTCAACTATGGAAAAATGGTAATAAGAAATGGTTGGTATGTGTGGCGGGTTAAATACCAAAACCCATCTACTAAGGCGCAATTTAAATGGCATGCTACTGCGTTATTATTAACAATAATTAGATTTACCAATATATTTACAACAGACAGTACTAAAAGTAAAGAAGCCTTCACGGAAAGTATGGGGAGGGTAGTAGGTTGGTTTTCTATTATTTTTAATAGTCCGAAAATTAAATTATAAATTTGACCTATGTTTAAAAAAATTGGGCAAGACTATTCTAAGTATAAAAAATATGGAGGTAACTTTATTTCTATTGTTTTTTTTACACAAGGATTTTGGGCCATTTTTCAACATAGAATTGCACATAGCTGCTACACGCTTAAAATTCCAATTGTTAAGCACATATTATTAGTTGTCTGTTTGGTTTGGCAAAAACTAATAGAAATACTCACAGGTATTTCATTGCCTTATTCGGCTAAAATTGGTTCTCATTTCTATATTGGCCACTTTGGCGGCATTATAATAAACGCTAAGGCGGTTATAGGGAATAACTGTAATATTTCGCAAGGTGTTACTGTTGGAGTTAGTGGTAGAGGAGATACCAGGGGTGTACCTACTATAGGTAATAATGTGTACATAGGGACTAATGCAGTTGTTGCTGGAAAAATTAACGTTGGAGATAATTGTGTGATAGCTGCTAATTCTTTGTTAGTAAGTTCTATTAAAGATAATGTTACAGTAGCCGGTGTACCAGCAGTAGTTATTAATAATAATACCTCTAAAGATTATATTTAATGCGGTTTTTGGTAATCACTAATGCACCAACCTTGTTACAAGACTCTAAACATGTCGCTTACGATCCATATGTTAGAGAAATGAACATTTGGTGCAAATATGTTGACGAATTTACTATTGTTTCTCCAACAACATATAATGCCGAATTATTGGTGTCTTCATTTAATAAGCAACCCAAAGTGATATCTGTTAATGGCTTTAGTTTTACGTCATTTTCCAATAGTATTAAGAGTGTTTTGTATATCCCCCAAATACTATTTAAAGTATTTAGAGCCTGTAAAAAAACAGACCATATTCATTTACGTTGCCCCGGTAATATAGGTTTGTTGGGGTGTTTTGTTCAAATATTATTTCCTAAGAAACCCAAAACAGCTAAATATGCTGGAAATTGGGACCCCAAAGCCAAACAACCACTCAGTTATAAACTGCAAAAATGGATTCTAAGTAACACATTTTTAACAAAAAATATGCAGGTTTTAGTTTATGGTCAGTGGGAAAAACAAACTAAAAACATCAAACCGTTTTTTACAGCATCCTTTTATAAAAATGAAATTGAAGATTTAAAACCCAAAGATTATACAAAAACACTACATATGGTGTTTGTAGGTAGTTTGGTTGAAGGAAAACATCCGCTTTTTACCATAAAGCTTGTTGAGCAACTAATAAAACAAGGAAAACGTATTTGTTTAAACATGTATGGTAATGGTGTTTTAAAACAAGAGTTACAAGACTATATAGATTATAAAAATTTAAAAACGTCTGTTTTTTTACATGGAAACCAAACAAAAGAAGTTATAAAAACCGCCCTGAAACAAGCGCATTTTTCTATATTACCATCAAAATCTGAAGGGTGGCCTAAAGCCATTGCCGAAGCTATGTTTTTTGGCGTTATTCCTATTGCAACCAAAGTGTCTTGTGTGCCCTATATGTTAGATTATGGAAAAAGAGGTATTTTAATAGATTTAAATTTAAAAACAGCTATACAGCTCATTTTGCACTATCTTGCTTCTGAAAATTTAACAGAAATATCAGACCAAGCAGCACAATGGTCACAGCAATACACTTTAGATGTTTTTGAAGCTGATATAAAAACATTATTACACTAATTATGAGAGTGCTTCAGTTGGTAGATTCTTTAGATGTTGGCGGAACAGAGCGCGTTGCCGTTAACATAGCTAATGCGTTATCTACTAAAATTGAAACATCTTTTTTGTGCGCAACCCGTAGCGAAGGTATGCTAAAACAAAGTTTAAACGCAGGTGTTGGTTATCTGTTTTTAAACAAAAAATCAACCTTTGATATTTCGGCAGTAAAAAACTTAAAACATTACATAGAGCAAAATAACATAAACATACTACATGCACATTCAAGTTCATTTTTTTTAGCTGTTTTAGTGAAGTTGAGGTATTCAAAAGTTAAAATTATTTGGCATGATCATTACGGAAATAGTGCTTTTTTAAATAACAGAAAATCAAAAGTACTAAAACTAGCATCTTATTTTTTTGAGCATGTTTTATGTGTTAATCAAACTCTAAAAGATTGGGCAATAAGTAATTTACACTGTAAACACGTAAATTTTATTCCAAATTTTGCTGTTTCTGTTTTAAATAAACCAGAAACACAATTAAAAGGTATAGAAGGAAAACGTCTTGTGCATTTAGCAAATTTAAGACCTCAAAAAGATCATGAAACGCTATTAGAGGCGTTTGCTATTTTAGTTAAAAGCAATACAGACTGGACCTTGCATTGTGTTGGTAAAGATTTTAATGATGATTACAGTAGGCAAATTAAGCAACAAATAACAGCTTTAAAACTTGAAAAACATGTGTTTTTATATGGAAGTAAGCCAGACATAGCACATATTTTAAAGCAGAGTACCATAGGAGTATTATCTTCAAAATCTGAAGGATTACCATTAGCGTTATTAGAGTATGGCTTAGCCAATTTGCCCTGTGTAGCCACTAATGTAGGCGATTGTAAAAAAGTTATAAGCTCACAAACTGAAGGTTTTTTAGTTGAAAAGCAAAACAGTTATGTTTTAGCAGAAGCCATTACAAAACTTATAAAAAATAAAGATTTACAAGAAACAATAGCAAAACATTTGTATAAAAAAGTAACACAATCTTTTTCAGAAGAAGCAATAATAAATAAATTGCTAACTATTTATAAGCAGTACATTTAATGAAGTTGAGTTTATACTATAAATTATTAATATTTCATGTGTGTTTAGGGGTTTTAGTTTTTGCATTTAAGCCCTTTGCAACAGTATATTTTTTATTTATATCAGCTTTTTTAGGATATAAAATTCTTAAAGTTTCAAAAAAAAATAAAGTGTTTTATGTGTTGTTAGCTTGTGCCTATATTGTTGGTGCTGAGGTTTTTTTACGAATGAATAATGGCACCATATTTTATGAAGCTAGTAAATATTTAGTTATTTTATACGTGCTTTTAGGTATGTTTAGTGTAAGTTTTACCAATAGAGCATTTTCATATGTGTTGTATATTTTATTGTTATTACCAGGTGTTTTTGTGGCTGTAACCGAAATGGGTTTTGAAACCAACATACGCAAAGCTATAGCATTTAATTTAAGTGGTCCCATATGTTTAGGTTTAGTAGCTGTTTTTTGTTACCGAAAAACCGTTACTTTCAAACAAATGCGTGTTATTTTATTAGGGTTTTTAATGCCACTGGTAAGCATGACGGTATATTTGTTTTTATTTACTCCAGATGTAAGTGCGGTAATAGATGGAACAGGTTCAAATTTTGCTACTTCAGGTGGCTTTGGGCCCAATCAAGTGGCTACCGTTTTAGGTTTAGCCATGTTTGTGTTGGCTGTTCGTTTTTTTTTATCAAAAGAAGCTTTACCGTTTAAGTTATTAGATTTAGGTATTTTGGCGCTTGTAGGTTTTAGAGCAATAGTAACATTTAGTAGAGGCGGTGTTTTAACAGCTGCTATAATGGTTGCTGCTTTTGTGGGTTTGTTTTATTTAAGAGTAAATTTGAAAAAAAAGTTTCAAATAAAGTTTTCATTACTATTATTTGCTGGTGCTATACTTTTTATGTGGTTTATTAGTTCTGTACAAACAAGCGGATTAATAGATAAACGCTACGCTAACCAAGATGCCTTAGGGCGTTCAAAAGAAGATGTTACAACAGGAAGGTCAGAATTATTAGCATTTGAATTTAAAGAATTTATAGACAATCCGTTTTTTGGAATTGGCGTAGGTAAAGTAAAAGAAGTCCGTTTTAATGAAACTGGCGTTGTAGCTGCATCTCATAACGAAATGAGTCGTATTGTAGCAGAGCATGGTTTGTTTGGTGTTATAGCATTTTTAATTTTGTTAATAGTGCCCTTAATATTAAGACTTAGAAACAGAACTAACATATTTTTTTATTCGTTTTATGCCTTTTGGTTATTAACCATAAATCATTCTGCAATGCGTATTGCAGCTCCTGCTTTTATTTACGGTTTATGCTTGTTAAATATAACGTATAACACGCCCAAAAAACGCTTTAAAACACCCCTAAAACCAGTTGTTGTTTAAACTTATGTAAAACCACTATTTTTAAGTATAATAATGAAAAACATACTTTACATAGGAAACAAATTGCACGCTAGCAACACTACAGTAACAACCATTGATACCTTAAGCATTAACCTAAAAAATGAAGGTTATAATGTTATTTCGGCTTCAAACAAAAAACAACAGTTACATCGTTTGTTAGATATGTTATTTCATATTGTGAAGTATAAGAAAAAAACAGACTATGTTTTAATTGATACTTACAGTACATTAAACTTTTATTACGCTTATTTAAGTAGTTTACTATGTAGAATTTTCAAATTAAAATACATTCCTATTTTACATGGCGGTAATTTACCCAAACGTTTAAAAAAATCGCCTAAACTATCAAAAGCTATTTTTAACAATGCTTATATAAACGTGGCACCATCAGCATATACAAAACATCATTTTGAAGAATTTGGTATTAACAATATAACCTGCATACCTAACAGCATTCAATTAGAAAAATATCCGTTTAAAAAGAGGAAAATACAAGATGTGAAGCTGCTTTGGGTACGGTCTTTTTCAAAAATTTATAATCCGGAATTAGCAGTTAAAATTTTAAAAGCATTAGAAAACGAAGGTATAAAAGCAAGCTTATGTATGGTAGGCCCCGAAAAAGATGGCACTATGAAAACAACCAAAGCTTTAGCTGAAAAACTTAATGTTGAAGTTCGGTTTACAAATAAGTTAAGTAAAAAAGCTTGGGTTGAATTATCAAAAAACTACACAATTTTTATAAATACCACATATTTTGATAACATGCCCGTAAGTGTAATTGAAGCTATGGCTTTAGGGTTGCCAGTAATATCTACCAATGTTGGAGGTATGCCCTATTTAATTAAAAATAAAGAAAATGGATTTTTAGTTGAAGCAGATAATACATTGGCCTTTGTTGAAGCCATAAAATTTGTAATAAATAACCCCAATAAAATTAGTGAAGTTGCAGATAACGCTTTAAAAACAGTAAAACATTATAACTGGAATGTAGTAAAACATGCGTGGTTTAAATTTTTAACATAATAGTTAATTGCACAAACTTTTTATCTTTACATCAAAATAATTCTCTCTTTGGTTTATGGCAAAAAGCAGTATACACTTTAATATATCAGAGCGTAAGGTGTTATTGCGTATTTTTGATGTGCTTTCGGTACTCATAATGCTATATTTTTTAGGTTATGCTTTTCATTTTGATTATTTCACCATAACCCAAGAAAACTGGCGTTGGGTAGTGGTGTTAATTGTATATCTATCGCTTTTTGGGTCTATTTTTGAAATGTACGATTTACGAAAATCTAGCCGTATAGAAAAAATTTCAACAAGCATTGTATTTACAGTATCAATAACCGTGTTGTTTTATTTGCTAACACCTTACTTTACTCCGGTTTTACCCGATAATAGGTTACAAATAGTATATTTTTATTTTGCCATATTAGTGGCTTTAATTGTGTGGCGTTTAGCGTATATAAATTTTATAGTGTCTCCAAGGTTTTACCGAAAGGCGCTTATTGTTGGCGAGACATCATATATTGAAACTATTATTGAAGCTTTTAAAGATGCCGACCCCAATTATAAAATTGTTGGTTTTGTTAATTGTGAGGCTAACAGTAAAGAATCTATAAAGTTTAATGGTGTTAAAGAATACAGCCCTAAAGATTTAAAAACTGTAGTAGCAAACGAACATATTTCTGAAATTGTTGTAGCAAGTTATAATGCCGAAACCATAACGTATCAAATTTACTATGCGCTAATTTCATTATTAGAAGATGGAATACCTATAAGAGAATATACCCATGTTTATGAAGATTTAACCGAACGTATTCCTGTGCAATTTGTAGGTAAAGATTTTTATAAATACTTTCCGTTTAGCCGAAGTAATCAAAATAAAATGTACTTGTTTTTTCGTAGGTTTTTTGATGTGTTTGTTGCTGCAATTGGCTTAGTTTGGGGTGTGTTATTTTTACCTGTAGTTTTAATGGGTAATGTATTAGCTAATAGAGGACCTTTATTTTATACCCAAGAGCGCATAGGTAAAAATGGCAAACCATTTAACATTATTAAATACAGAACAATGGTAAAAAATGCCGAAAAAGATGGCATTGCTTGGGCTAAAAAAAATGATGTACGCGTAACACCTTTTGGTAGGTTTTTAAGGCACTCACGCTTAGATGAAATTCCGCAGTTTATAAATATACTTAAAGGCGATATGAGCTTAATAGGCCCTAGGCCAGAGCGTCCCTTTTTTGTTAAAGAACTATCAAATATGTTACCTTTTTATGAAACCAGGCACATAATAAAACCAGGTTTAACTGGTTGGGCCCAGGTAAAAACACGCTATGGTTCTTCTGTTGATGATAGTTTATTAAAACTTCAATATGATTTATATTATATTAAACGGCGTAGCTTTTTATTAGATATAAATATTTTAATAAAAACATTAAGCACCGTTATATTTTTTAGAGGGCAGTAGTAAAGTAAACTATTTAGTTTCTGTTTACTTTAGATAAGTGCTTTGTTAAAAATACATACCTTATAAATAGCGCAATTAGTAATGGTATTAACCCAATTGCAAATATTTGTACACCAATAATCCAATGTAAAGTTAAAAGGCATAACATTATTATTAAAAAGTTTAGGTATTTAGTAAACCATGGTTTAACATGTTGTTTTGTTAATTGAAAAACCATTAAAATATTTAAGGCAAAAGCCCATAGTAAATTATAGTTTTGGTGTGTGCCAGTGTGGTCTGTGGCAAACCAAAGTAGTAAAATTAAAACACCAACAAGCCCTGTAAAACTAAACAAAATAACATCTAACCAAATGGTTCTTTTGTGCTTTTTCAAATCGTTGTAGGTAATAAAAACAATAATACTTGCTAAAATACTAAATACAAACAACGGACTTGTTAAAAATGAATTAGTAGCTTTTACGTCTTTCCGTTTAAAAATTACATGACTTTTTTTTACCAGCGGTTGGTTGGTTGTTTTATGAGTTGCTGCTTCAAAAAACTTGTAAATGTTTTCAGGTAAAAACATTTGTTCTTGGGCAGTAGCATTTCTGTCAATTACAGAGCCAAGTGCTATGTCTATACCTAAACTGCCCCACGTATTTTTGTTTACATTATCGTAAATTAAGTTTCTAAAGGTTTTTTCTGTATAATTTTCAGGTAAGTTAAATGTAATTTTATTGTTTGTTGCAATATTGGCTACGTCTTTAATTTTTGTGGCACAATTATCAAAAAAGAACTCATATAAATACCCTCTGTTTTCGGGTTTGTAATTACTAACTAAATAGTTGTAAAGTTGTTGTTTTTCGCTTTGCGATATATTTAAAACTTGTTCTTTTAATGTGCGGTTAAGGTAAACGTAAATTTGATAAAATCGGCTAAAATTATCCTTACTCATTAAATAATTAAGTTTGCCTTGGGCAAATTTTAAGTAAAAGTTTGGTGCTTCAAAATCATATTCACCGTAGCCATACACTATGTCTAAGCTGTTTTCAGGATCTTTAATTCTAAAGGCGCTATGCCCAAAGGCATCGTTAAGTGAATTTCCTGGGCCTGCAGTTAATATGCTAATTTCGGCAGCATTAGAAAGAGTTATTTCTTGTGAAAATGAAAAGGATGAAAAAATTAAAAAAAGAAAAAGTAGTTGTTTTGCCATTATCTAAAAATACTAAAATCTAGTTTTAATGAAAATATGTTTGAGTACAGCGCAACACTTTGGTCGCCTATATCAGTAAAAGCATAATCTACTTGAATGCCATTGTATTTAAAACCCAAACCAAAACTAGGTTGAAAGGTTAATTGCTCAGAATTATCAATTTGCAATTCATTTTGAAAATTCCCCATACCAGCGCGTAAGTACACCATATCAATATAACCAAACTCAAAACCTAAAGCGGGATTTACACTGGCAAATGATGTTGAAATGATATCGTTATTCTCTTCAAACCTCACATTTAAATTGGCGGCAGCTAAAAGAGTATAGTCATAATTAAAATTGAACTTTTTTGAAATGCCAATTTGTAATTTAGGTATTGTAATTTCGGTAGTTTCGGGTAATTCTTGGTTTTGTCCTTCAACAGCATCTTTAATAGTTTCAAATTCATCTTCATCAATAGCCCATGCGTTAAAAGTTGTTGTAATATCGCGTGCCATAATACCAAATTTCCAATTATTATTGGTTTCAAATTGTATAGCAGCATCTAAACCAAAACCCCATGACGATGCAAAATTGCCAATAATACGCCTAATAACCTTAGCATTAACGCCATAATTTAAACCTTGAACTGGCAGTTTACGTGCGTATGAAAATGTTAGTCCATAATCGGCTGTAGAAAAAAGGCTAATTCTATCATAATTAATATTGCCTTGCTCATCAATAAGTTGGGTGGTGTTTAAAATATCATCAACAGCAAACCTAATTAATGAAATGGCTACAGCGCTTCTGTCGTCAAGTGGCATAGCATAAGCCGCATAATCATAATTAGCAATGTTAGCAAAATAACTAGAGTGCATTAGGGCAAGTTGGTTATCATCTAAAGCTAATAAACCAGCAGGATTCCAATAGCCCGAATTAACATCGGCGGTGTGCGAGGTTACGGCGCCACTCATACCCAAAGCAGCAGCATCAACACCAATATTCATAAACTCATTAGAATATTTTCTAGTGGTTTGACTGAAAATGGTAATAGATACCAAACAAAAAAGCGTGCTTAAATAAACTTTCAACTGCAATTTTTTTACAAAGATGCACATAATTTACAAACCTATAAACTTGAATTTATATTAGATATTGCTTGTAACTAAAATTGTTTGTTATTTTTACCACAAATAATAAACATTATATGAAGCGGTACATACCTAACGCACTTACTCTTTTAAACCTTTTAAGCGGTTGTATTGCAGCTATATTTGCTGTTAATGGTAATTTTACTTGGGCTGCATATTTTGTTTTTTTAGGAGTTTTCTTTGATTTTTTTGATGGTTTTGCAGCCAGAAAACTTAATGTACAAAGTGAAATTGGTTTACAGCTAGACTCTCTTGCAGATGTTGTAACTAGTGGTTTGGTACCCGGAATTATTATGTTTAAGTTACTTGAACTTGTTGTTGCAGATTGGAGTACTTTAGATTTTGAAAACGAGTTTAACATGCCCTTTTTACCTATTTTAGGGCTTGCCATAACCTTAGCTTCAGCATATAGGCTTGCAAAATTTAATGTAGATACAGAGCAGCAAACGTTTTTTAAAGGGTTGCCAACACCTGCTAATGCCTTGTTAATAATATCTTTACCATTAATAATAGAGTTTCAAAATAATGATGCTATAAATGCTATTATTTTGAACAAATATTTTTTAATAGCTGTAACAATTTTAAGCTGTTGGCTACTAAACTCTGGTATAAAACTATTTGCTTTAAAGTTTAAAAACTGGAATTTTAAAGACAATGCCACACGCTACATTTTTATATTACTTTGTGTTGTATTGCTTGTAGTACTTAAGTTTGCAGCTATTCCTGTAATTATTTTATTATACATATCCATGTCTGTTTTAAACAATTTAACCTCAAAATAACATTTACAAATGCTAGGAATTATTTTTACCCTTTTAATGCTTGTATTATTACAAGCTGTATTAGGTTTTGACAATTTATTATACATTTCATTAGAATCTAAAAAAGCCCCACAAAGCGACCAAAAACGTGTTAGAAAAGTGGGTATTTTAATAGCCATAGCATTGCGTATTGTTTTATTATTTGTTTTGGTGTCACTAATAGGCTATTTTCAAGAACCATTTTCGTTTTTATCGGGCGGAATTGATGGTGTAGCACATTTTGCATTTAATGGCCATAGTTTAATAGTTTTAGCAGGTGGTGGTTTTATAATTTACACAGCTATAAAAGAAATTTGGCACATGATTTCTTTAAATGATTTAGACCATGATGTTGAAAGTAACGAGGCTGATAAAGGTAAAAAATCATCAAACGCTGTTATAGCAAGTATTGTATTAATGAATTTAGTGTTTTCTTTTGATTCTATTTTGGCTGCCATTGGCCTTACAAGCGAAATAGAAAATGCTACAACAGCTTTTATAGTAATGGCCATTGCTATTGTAATTAGCGGATTATTAATGCTGTTTTTAGCTGATAGAATATCTGTGTTTTTAGCTAAAAACAGAATGTATGAAGTGCTTGGGTTATTCATACTTTTTATTGTTGGAATAATGCTTGTTACTGAAGGTGGGCATTTAGCGCATCTTGAATTATTTGGAAACCATATTGTACCAATGAGCAAAACAACATTTTATTTTGTACTAGCAGTTTTAGTGATTGTTGATGTTGTACAAGGGCGCTATCAAAAAAAGTTATTGAAAGAAAAAGCAAAAGAAAATTTTAAAAAATAATTAAACTAGATAAAAAAAGGTTCGTTATTAACAACGAACCTTTTTTGTTTATTTCTTAAAAATAGTATCTAAAAAATTATTGTAATTATCTATTTCTAAAGGCACATTGGCATTTTTTTCAATATCATGAAAATGATAAGATCCTAAGGGTTTCATACCAGTAAACGCATTCATTTTATGAAAACCAAACATAGCGCCATCATCAACACTAGTTTCGTTAAAAAATTCATCCTTTAATGTAAATGCTGTTTTTGGGGCATTCCAACTTGTGGTTAGTATATATTTTTTACCGTGCATTAAGCCTCCCGTACCATAATTAATTTCAGGATTATTTCTACTACGTCCATCACTTTTATATATTCCATTTTGGTGGCCTTCAGTAAAAACAACATCTAAATATTTTTTAAAACCAAACGGTATTTGAAACCACCAAATAGGTGTGTGATAAATAATAATATCTGCCCATTTAAATTTTTCTACTTCATTTTTTGCGTCATAATTACTACCAACTTCTGTGGTTTTAACATTATAATTTAAAGTTTTAAAATAAGACATTGAATTATTAAATAATGTTTTGTTGAATTTACCTCCAGAGTGCGCAAATGTATGAGCACCGTTTATTATAAAAATATTTTTCATGTTTTAATATTAATTTTTAACAAAAGTAATGATGTATTTAGTATTAATAAAATAATATAAATTATACATTTGTATTATATTTTTAATAGTTATGGTTAATTTTGAGTGGTACAGAACGTTTAAAGCTATTTATGAGAATGGCACATTAACAAAGGCTTCATTGGCTTTATATGCATCACAACCAGGAGTTAGTGTTCATTTAAATGCTTTAGAAGCTTATATTGGTAAAAAGTTGTTTGAACGTACAGCAAGACAAATGATACCTACTGAAGATGGTAAGTTTTTATATGAAAATATAATTAATGCTATTGAAGTATTAGAAGTTGCAGAACAGCATTTTAAAAAAACAACCCAAGATAAAACCCCATCTTTACATATAGGTATGTGCTCTGAAATGTTTCAGTTAATACTAGAACCAGAAATACCTAATTTGAACTTTGATTTAGTGGCTAGGTTTGGTACGCACACAGATTTAATTAAAGATTTAAATAACGGATTGTTAGATTTAGTAATTACACCAAGAAAGCACATTGAAAAAAAATCATTAGTAACCTATATACCTTTTTCAAAAGAGCGTATTGTGCTTGTTGCTGGTGCTAATACTGATACTAATGAGGTTGAAGGTTTAATAAAAAATAAACAGTACGCAGCATTAAAAACCATGTTAGTTTCAAAAAAATGGTATAGTGCATCAAATGAAATGGAACATTTTAGACGCTTTTGGTTTGAAAATTTTAAAGCTAAACCTGCTTTTAAACCTAATTATATTTTGCCTAATATAGCATCTATTATAAGGTGTTTAAGCAATAGTACTGGGTATGCTTTTGTGCCAGATTTTTTGTGTGAAGAAGCTATAAAAAACAATAGTATTAAGCTACTTTGGCAAGGAAAAGTTTATACTGAAAATATACTATATTTTGCTTTACGAACAGATTTGAAATATAAAGCAGAGATTGATGTAGTAAAAGATATTTTTAAGCAAAAAATGAAACCCATTTAAACAGATAATAGGTTGCTTAATCTCTAATTTTTTTCTTTCTAAGCTCAAAATTCTGCCCTAAATAAACTTTACGTACCATAGCATCATTAGCTAATTCTTCAGGTTCACCAGCTTTAAGAATGCTACCTTCAAACATTAAATAAGTTCTATCAGTAATTGCTAATGTTTCTTGCACATTGTGGTCTGTTATTAAAATACCTATATTTTTTTTGGTAAGTTGTGCTACAATACGTTGAATATCTTCAACAGCAACAGGATCTACACCAGCAAAAGGCTCATCTAATAAAATAAAATTAGGATCTGTAGCTAGGGCACGAGCAATTTCAGTTCTTCGGCGTTCGCCACCAGATAATAAATCGCCGCGGTTTTTTCTAATATGGCCTAGGCTAAATTCTTCAATTAAAGATTCCATTTTCATGCGTTGTTCTTTTTTACTCAGTTTGGTAAGTTGTAACACGCTTAAAATATTATCTTCAATACTTAATTTTCTAAAAACCGAAGCTTCTTGTGCTAAATACCCAATACCATTTTGGGCACGTTTATACATGGGGAATTTTGTTATTTCAGTATTATCTAAAAAAATGTGTCCGCCATTAGGTTTAATTAACCCAACAATCATGTAAAAAGAGGTTGTTTTACCGGCACCGTTAGGCCCTAATAAACCAACAATTTCACCTTGTTTTACTTCAAGAGAAACATCTTTAACAACTTTTCGTCCGTTATAGGACTTCATTAAGTTTTCGGCTTTTAAAATCATATTTGCAATAACGTAATTTTTATTTAATTGAAAAAGTGTTATACAACGCTAAACGCCTTTGTGGCTTTAAAATTGTTAAATGGTTAGTTTTCTTGTAAGGCATCCCAAAACTCATAAGCGCGTCTTAAATGCGGAATTACAATGGTACCACCAACTAAGGTTGCAATACTTAGAGCTTCAACAACTTGCTCTTTTGTAAAGCCTTCTTTATGGCAGTTTTCTAAATGATATTTTACGCAATCATCGCAACGTAAAACGGCCGATGCTACTAAACCAAGTAGTTCTTTGGTTTTTACATCTAAAGCGCCTTCTGTGTAAGCGTTAGTATCTAAATTAAAAATGCGTTTTATTATTTTGTTGTTGTCGTTTAATATTTTGTCGTTCATTTTTGAACGATACTCATTAAATTCTTTTACTATATCAGACATTTTTGGCTTCTTTTCGTTTTTGATTTCTAACTACAATTTTAGAAATATAAATACTTACTTGGTAAAGTATTAATATAGGAATGGCTACAATTACTTGGCTAGCAATATCTGGCGGTGTAATTACTGCAGAAAGTATTAAAACAATTACCAAGGCATATTTTCGGTATTTTCTTAATGTTTCAGGTGTTACTAAACCAACTTTTGTTAAAAAATAGATGATTATAGGTAATTCAAAAATTAAACCCGAAGCTAATACTGATGAGCGAACTAACCCAATGTATGAGCTAATATCTATTTGGTTATCAACAATATCGGCAACGCTATAATTTGCTAAAAAATTTATAGATAGTGGTGTAACTATGTAATACCCAAACAAAACACCTATAAAGAATAATAATGATGAAATGATTATAAAACCTCTTGAGTGTTTGCGTTCATTGTCATGCAACCCTGGGCTAATAAATTTCCAAAGTTGGTAAATTATATAGGGGAAAGAAATAACAAAGCCTCCTAAAATGGCCGTCCAAATATCGGCCGAAAATTGTCCAGCCATGGTACGGTTTTGTATTATAATAGGAATTTTTTCATTACAAAACGTGGTAGTAACATCAATATAAGTTGCGGCGCTACATAAAAAATCATATGTTGGGAAACTCATATCTAACGGTGCAAAAATGATAGATTTAAAAATAAATCTGCTAAAAATAAATGCTAATGTAGCTACAATAATTACCGCTAAACAAATTCGTATTAAATGCCATCTTAAATCTTCAAGATGATCTAAAAAAGACATCTCGTTTATATTCTTTTTAGCCATTATATAATGCCTTCTTTTATTAAATCATGTAAATGTACAACACCTGCATAATTGCCATTACTTTCAACAAGTAATTGCGATATGCCTTTTTCTTCCATAATATCTAACGCATCAACCGCCATAGTATCAGCATTAACTCGTTTTGGGTTTGTGCTCATAATATCTTTGGCCGTTAGTGTTGTAAAATCTATGTTTTTATTTAGCATACGTCTAATATCACCATCGGTAATAATACCTACAATTTTATTGTTTTCTACTACAGCCGAAACACCTAGACGTTTTTCGGTTATTTCAACAATAACATCTTTTACATTAGCATTGGGTTGTACTTGCGGTTTTTCACTAACCGAAGAAATATTTTCAACTCTTAAATATAGTTTTTTACCAAGTGAACCACCTGGGTGGTATTTGGCAAAATCTTTACTAGAAAATCCGCGCATTTCAAGTAAGCAAATAGCTAGGGCATCGCCCATAACTAATTGTGCAGTGGTACTTGTTGTAGGAGCTAAGTTATTAGGGCAAGCTTCTTTTTCAACATAAGCATTTAAAACAAAATCTACTTGTTGTGCTAAAAACGAGTCGGTATTACCAGTAATAGCAATCATTTTATTTTTGGCACTTTTAATTAAGGGTACAAGTACTTTAATTTCGGGGGTATTGCCACTTTTTGATATACAAATAACTACATCATCTTCTAAAATTAAACCTAAATCGCCATGAATGGCATCGGCGGCATGCATAAAAACAGCAGGCGTACCGGTAGAGTTTAAAGTGGCAACAATTTTTTGTGCAATTATAGCACTTTTACCAACACCAGTAATTATAACACGGCCTTTAGAGTTGTAAATAAGTTTAACAGCTTTTTCAAAATCATTTGTAATTAAACTAGAAAGGTTTAGTATAGCTTTACTTTCTGCTTCAATAGTTTGTTTAGCAATTTTTATAATAGAATTCTCGCTATTCAAAATTTATATGGTTTTAGTTGATGCTTTTAAAGAATTTCTTATCTTTAAAGGTATTCAAATTTAAATTTTGTTGTATTTTGGTTTTTCGTTACAAAGCTAACGAAAAAAATATGGGGGTTCTTTAAAATAGTCTCTTAAATTATTCAAAAAATTATTGAATATTTTATAGTGTTTTAAGTTTAAATAAATTTTAATTAATTCATGTTGGTAGCAAAAAGTGACTTGCATTCTGCACTAAAAAAGTATTTTGGGTTTAATAAATTCAAAGGGTTGCAAGAAGATGTTGTTGAAAGTATATTATCAGGTAATCATACATTTGTAATTATGCCAACGGGTGGTGGTAAATCACTCTGTTATCAATTACCTGCGTTAATGCAAGAAGGTACAGCCATTGTGGTTTCGCCATTAATTGCTTTAATGAAAAATCAAGTAGATGCCATTAGAGGCGTTTCAAACGAAGAAGGTATAGCACACGTTTTAAATTCGTCATTAAATAAAACCGAAATTAAACGTGTAAAAGAAGATATAGTTAATGGCGTTACAAAATTACTTTATGTAGCACCAGAATCTTTAACCAAAGATGAAAATATTGAATTTTTAAAATCGGTTAAAATTTCATTCATGGCTATTGATGAAGCCCACTGTATTAGTGAATGGGGGCATGATTTTAGGCCAGAATATAGAAACTTACGTAATATTATTGGTAGAATTGGTGATAATATTCCAATTATTGGTTTAACAGCCACAGCCACACCAAAAGTACAAGAAGATATTATAAAAAACCTTGGTATTACAGGCGCAAATACCTTTAAAGCATCGTTTAACAGACCTAACCTGTATTATGAAGTAAGGCCTAAAACAAAAAATGTTGACGCCGATATTATTAGGTTTATTAAACAAAACGAAGGAAAATCTGGTATTGTTTATTGTTTAAGTAGAAAGCGTGTTGAAGAACTAGCACAGGTACTACAAGTAAACGGTATTAAAGCAGTACCGTACCATGCTGGTTTAGATGCCAAATCAAGATCAAACCACCAAGATATGTTTTTAATGGAAGACATTGATGTGGTTGTAGCAACAATAGCCTTTGGTATGGGTATAGATAAACCCGATGTTAGGTTTGTAATTCATCATGATATACCAAAGAGTATAGAAAGTTATTACCAAGAAACCGGACGCGCCGGACGTGATGGAGGCGAAGGCCATTGCTTAGCATTCTATTCATATAAAGACATTGAGAAACTAGAAAAATTCATGTCTGGAAAACCTGTTGCCGAACAAGAAATTGGGCACGCTTTGTTACAAGAAGTAGTAGCATTTGCCGAAACTTCTATTTCTAGAAGAAAGTTTATTTTACATTATTTTGGTGAAGCTTTTGATAATGACACAGGCGAAGGTGGTGATATGGATGACAACGTTAGGCACCCAAAAAAGAAAACAGAAGCTAAAGATGATGTGGTTGTTTTATTAGAAACAATACAGGCTACCAATGAAAAATACAAATCAAAAGATTTAGTAAATGTAATTGTTGGTACAGAAAACGCCATGATAAATTCTCATAAAACCAATGAACAACCGTTTTTTGGACGAGGTAAAGACAAAGAAAAAAATTATTGGATGGCACTTTTAAGGCAAGCCCTTGTTGCAGGCTACCTTAAAAAAGATATTGAAACCTATGGTGTTATAAAGCTTAGTAAAGCAGGGGCAGATTTTATAAAAACGCCCGTGTCATTTATGATGACTGAAGACCATGTTTTTGATAGTGAACAAGATGATGCTAACATAATAACAGCAGCAAAAAGCGGAGGCGCATCTGCCGATGAAACACTTATGGCCATGCTTAAAGACCTCAGAAAAAAGAATGCCAAAAAACTAGGTGTACCACCTTTTGTTATTTTTCAAGACCCATCATTAGAAGACATGGCCCTTAAATACCCCATTTCATTACAAGAATTAAGTAATGTTCATGGTGTAGGCGAGGGTAAAGCCAAAAAATTTGGTAAAGATTTTGTGGCTTTAATAGCAAAATATGTTGAAGATAACGATATTATGCGTCCTGATGATTTAGTGGTAAAATCTACCGGAACCAATTCAGCAAATAAACTTTACATCATTCAAAGTATAGACAGAAAATTACCTTTAGATGATATTGCCTCTGCAAAAGGACTAGAAATGGAAGATTTCATAAAACAAATGGAAGCCATTGTATATTCTGGTACTAAATTGAATATAAATTATTGGGTAGATGAAATTTTAGACGAAGATCAGCAAGAAGAAATACACGAGTATTTTATGGATTCTGAATCTGATGCTATAAGTGAAGCTATTGAAGAATTTGATGGTGATTACGATGAAGAAGAATTACGCCTTTACAGAATTAAGTTTATTAGTGAGGTAGCTAACTAAGCAACAGTAATCAGTATTTTAAATAAAATTGTAAATCGTCAATTGTAAATTGCCAATCATTCGTATCTTTGCACTTTCTTAAAAATTAGAACAATGCAAGACGGATTATACGCAAAATTCAATACAACAAAAGGCGAAATTTTAGTTGCTTTAGAGTTTAAAAAAACACCTGGTACAGTTGGTAACTTTGTAGCTTTAGCAGAAGGTAACCTAGAAAATTCAGCAAAACCACAAGGAACACCTTATTACAATGGTTTAAAATTTCACAGAGTAATTCCAGATTTTATGATTCAAGGTGGTTGCCCACAAGGTACAGGCACAGGAAACCCTGGATACCAATTTGATGATGAATTTCACCCAGATTTAAAGCATGATGGTCCTGGCGTATTATCTATGGCTAATGCAGGCCCAGGAACTAACGGAAGCCAGTTTTTTATAACACATGTTGAAACGCCTTGGTTAGATAATAATCACACTGTTTTTGGTAAAGTACAAAGCGGGCAAGATGTTGTTGATGCCATTGCACAAGATGATGAAATTGAAACTTTAGAAATAGTTAGAGTTGGTGCTGAAGCAGAAGCATTTAATGCTGTTGAAGCGTTTAGAACTTTTGAAGGTGCTAGAGAAAAAAGAATTGCTGAAGAAAAAGCAAAAGCCGATGCTGAATTAGATAAATTAGCTGCTGGTTTTGAAAAAACTGAAAGCGGTTTACGTTATCAAATTATACAAAAAGGTAATGGTGCTAAAGCCGAAAAAGGTAAAACAGTATCTGTACATTATAAAGGCCAATTAGCCGATGGTACTGTTTTTGATTCTTCATACAAAAGAAACCAACCCATAGATTTTCCATTAGGTGTTGGCCAAGTTATTCCTGGTTGGGATGAAGGCATCCAACTTTTAAAAGTAGGAGATAAAGCACGTTTAGTTATACCTAGTAATTTAGGGTATGGTAGCAGAGGTGCAGGAGGAGTTATACCGCCTAATGCAACATTAATTTTTGATGTAGAATTAATGGATATTAAATAGTATTTATTTACAATATACTTTTAAAAGCACACTTGTAATAGTGTGCTTTTTTTATTACATCTATTTATTTTTGTTAATAATTGATTTTTTTCATATTTTTAAATTGCCTCAATAATTTTGCAGTATGATTAAAGTAGAAGACACCCCCTTTTTTAATGACGTTTTAAAAATTTTTAATTACCCTTTTGGTAAGCTATATATTTTTTCTGGTTTTGTAATTTCTGAAATAGGAGAAGGCGTTGTTTTAAGTTGGGATAACGCTAAACAAATGGTTGAAGATGTTGAAGGCTTTTTAGGTACCAATGGTAAAGATTTGGTATATATATCAAACAGAATAAACTCATATTCTGTTGTGCCACAAGATTGGTTAAAATACTTCAAACTAAATTATGGTTTAAAAGCATATTTTGTAGTAACGGCAGCTAATAAAGGTAGTTTTAATATAACATTTGAAAAACTTTTTTTTAGGAGTAAAATAAAAACATTCACCTGTTTAGTAGAAGCTGTAAATAAAGCCAAAACAAGAAAGCAAGAAGTTGCTTAACATAAATTTTAAAACTATATTTAGTTAATTAAAATATACGTTTTGAAAAAAAGTTTAGAGCAATTAAAATATCCTATAGGTACGTTTCAATGCCCGGAAACTGTTACTACCCAACATTTAAAAAACTGGATTTTAACTTTAGAGCAGTTTCCTATAAAGTTTGAAGCCTTAGTTAAACATTTAACAAAAGAGCAGTTAGATACTTCTTATAGACCTGACGGATGGACTATTAGGCAAGTTGTGCACCATGTAGCCGATAGTCATCATCATAGTTACATCCGTTTTAAATGGGCTTTAACTGAAGATACGCCACTAATTAAAGCGTATAATGAAAAACTTTGGGCCGAATTACCCGATAGCAAATATGCTCCTATTCAAATGTCTTTAGAGCATATTAAAGCTGTGCATTACAAATTAGTAGCATTACTAAAACTATTAAAAACCGCCGATTTTAATAAAAGTTTTTTGCACCCCGAAACCAACAGAGAGGTACTGTTATCATACAATGTTGGTAATTATGCATGGCATAGTAAACACCATTATGCACACATTGAAAATGTTTTAAAAGAAAAAGGTTGGTTGTAAAAAAATGATTAGAGTTTTTAGAGAAGAAGATACCCAACAGTTACTAGAAATATATAATTATTACGTACAAAATTCAGTAGCTACTTTTGATGATAAACCTTTAAGTTATAACGTTTTTTTTGATAAGTTAAAGACTATAAATTTAGAATATCCTTTTTTTGTTTTTGAAGAAAGTAATACACTTTTAGGCTTTGCTTATGCTAGCAAATTTAGGCCCAAACCAGCATACCAAAATACAGTTGAGTCTACTGTTTATATAAAGCACACTGCACATGGTAAAAATATAGGTACTCAATTGTACCAAGCGTTATTACAGGCGCTAAAACAAAATAAATATCATACTGTTTTGGGTGTACTTACATTGCCTAATGAAGCCAGTGTTAAATTACATGAAAAATTTGGTTTTAAAAAAGTAGCACATTTAAAGCAAGTGGGTTTCAAATTTGATCAGTGGCAAGATGTAGGCATGTACCAACTTATACTTTCCACTTAATATTACAACCAATACTTGGTTTTTGTACTTTGGTGTTTTCGGTATTTTTAAGCATACAATCTAAAGCATGTTTTAAATCAGTTCCTGTTACAGGAATGTTGTTTCTAGGCCTAGAATCATCTAATTGACCTCTGTAAACTAATGAATTTTCAGCATTGAAAACATAAAAATCTGGTGTGCAAGCAGCATCATAAGCTTTAGCAACTGTTTGTGTTTCATCATATAAATAAGGAAACGGATAGCCTTCATTTTTGGCATGCATAGCCATTTTTTCAGGACTATCTTGCGGATAGTTAATAACATCGTTACTTGAAATAGCTACAAAACCAATACCTTTTTCTAAATAATTATTAGCAATATTAATAATGGTAGCATTTACATGAATAACAAAAGGGCAGTGGTTGCAAATAAACATAACAACAGTGCCTTTTTCACCTTTTACATCATTAAAAGTTAGTAATGCGTTTGAAACTGTATCTAACATTGAAAAACTTGGAGCTTTTGTACCTAGCGGTAGCATGTTTGAAGGAGTATTTGCCATGGTGTTAATTTTTAATCAAATTTCGTGATAATTTGTATTTTTAAAAAATGAATGATATAATAACTTTTGAAGATTTTACTAAAGTAGATTTAAGAGTAGGAACCATTATAGAAGTTAATGATTTTCCTAAAGCAAGAAAACCGGCGTACCAATTAACTATAGATTTTGGCGATTTAGGAGTTAAAAAAACATCGGCACAAATTACAACACTTTACACTAAAGAAGTTTTACTGCATAAACAAATTGTGGCGGTTGTAAATTTCCCAAAAAAGCAAATAGCCAATTTTATGAGTGAATGCTTGGTTTTAGGAGCTGTAAATGGTAAAGATGTTATTTTGTTAAACCCAGAACATAAAGTTAAAAACGGTATGGTTGTGTCGTAAAAACAAAAAAGCAGCGTTTTAAACGCTGCTTTTTACTGTATTTGTTTAATTAAATATCATCAAAATCTACATCTGTAAAACTTTCGGTAGTTTTAAGGGTGTCTTCTGTTTCAGATTTTGCGGAATATTCAGTGTTGTATTCTTTTTTAAAATCTTTTTGGTGACGTTCACTAATTACTTCATCACCTTTTTCTTCTATGATATAATCTGTCATTTCAGATAAAATACTCTTAAACTCAGCAAAATCTTCTTTGTAAATATAAATTTTATGCTTTTTGTAGTGAAATGATCCGTCGTCATTGGTGAACTTTTTACTTTCTGTAATAGTTAAGTAGTAATCATCTGCTTTAGTAGCTCTTACGTCAAAGAAATAGGTACGTCTTCCTGCTCTCAATACTTTAGAAAATATTTCTTCTCTCTCCATCATATCATTATTATTCATAGTTGTATAGAAATTTATAGTATTATGGTTTGTGTACCAAAAATCTAAAAAAAACCTTTATTAACCAACAAATTATGAATTTTCTTTTTAAAATGTTATGTTTTGTTGATATTATTTTAAAAATATTAACCGTAAAATATTGATTTAAAGGTTATTTGCTTGAAGTTTCACTAATTTGTTTTAAATACAAATCTTTGTAGTAACCATCAGTGTTTATAAGGGTTTCATGCGTGCCTTCTTGTATAATTTTACCATCATCTAGAACAATAATTTTATGGGCGTTTTTAGCTGATGATACTCTGTGGCTAACTATTATAGATGTTTTTCCTTTGGAAAGTTTATTAAGGTTTTTAAGTATTTTTTCTTCAGTTTCAGTATCCACAGCCGATAAACAATCATCAAAAAGTAATATTTTAGGTGCTTTAATTATGGCTCTAGCAATTGAAACACGCTGCTTTTGCCCGCCAGAAAGTGTAATACCTCTTTCGCCTAAAATAGTGTTATAACCGTTGTTAAATTTGATAATGTTTTTGTGTACTTGCGCGTTTTTTGCAGCTTCAATAACCTCTTCTTCAGTAGCATTTTCTTTACCAAATTTTATATTATTTTTTATAGAATCTGAAAATAGAAAAGCATCTTGTGGCACGTAGCCAATACTATCTCTTAAATTGTTTAGGTTTAAGTTTTTTATTTCTTGGTTGTTTATGGTAATACTGCCATTATCAATATCATAAAGTCTTCCAATTAAATCTAAAATAGTAGATTTTCCAGAGCCAGTTTTACCAAGTATGGCTAATGTTTCGCCTTCTTTTATTGAAAAACTAATGCCTTTTAATGCGTTTATATTAGTATCATCATAAGTAAATGACACGTTGTTAAATGCAATATTGCCAGTTATTTTTGTGTTTTCTGTAACGGTGTTTTTAATTTCGGGTTCTAGTTTTAAAAACTCATTTATACGTTTTTGTGATGCTTCGGCTTGTTGAACAATAGAGGTTACCCAACCAACAGTGGCTACAGGCCATGTAAGCATATTAACGTAAATAATAAACTCGGCAATGGTACCTATACTTTCAATTTCACCATTTATGTATTGCATGCCTCCAATGTAAATTACTAGTAAATTACTGGCGCCAATTAATAAAATCATCATAGGGAAAAACCAAGCTTGTACTCTTGCTAAACTTACTTGTTTATCTTTACTTTCTATTGCTAAAGTTTCAAAATTATTAGCGGTTTGTGGTTCAATTCCGTAGGCTTTTATTACAGAAATACCACTAAAAGATTCTTGTGTAAAGGTTGAAAGTTTTGATAAATATTCTTGTACAATTGTGCTTCTTTTATGTATTTCTTTACTTAATTTATAAATTATTACCGAAAGAATGGGCAGTGGTAAAATGGTGTAAAGTGTAAGTTTAGGCGCTTCTTTAAACATATAAATTAGTGCCACAACAAAAAGTGCAATGGTATTTATACTATACATTAAAGCGGGGCCAGCATACATACGTACTCTTCCAACATCTTCAGTAATGCGGTTCATGAGGTCTCCCGTTCGGTTTTGCTTATAAAAATTTAAAGATAATTTTTGGTATTGTTCGTAAATTTCGTTTTTCAAATCAAACTCAATATAACGAGATACATTTATAATGGTTTGCCTCATAAAAAACGTTAGTATACCACCTATAATAGCAGCGCCAATAATATATAAAATAGCTTCAGTTAGTTGTGCTTTAAATACAGTTTGAGTAATGGTGTTATCTCTGTACTGCTCAACCGTAGCAATAATTTTTTTTACATAGCGCGGTGTAAATAACAAAAAAATACGAGCCACAACTGTGGTTATACTACCAATAATAAGGTAAGTTTTATATTTTAAAAAATATTTATTTAAATGTTTTAATTCTTTCATTTAATACCTGTAAACAAGAAAGCAAATATAACGTATATATATGTTATATGCCTTTAAAACGCGTTTAGTAATTGTTAAAAATACTCTAAATTATTAATGAAATAATTAAAATTAAAAATGAAGTTTCTTTATAAAATAATATTATTTTTGCAGCGAAAACAAACAGTAAATGTTTTACTATTTCTTAAATTAAGTTCTTTGTAATTATGCTAAACAGAAGACATATTAGAGTAAAAGTTATGCAAACTTTATACGCCTTTAAAGGTAGTGAAAGTGATGATTTTAGTAAAGACCAAAAATTTCTATTGTTTAGTATAAATAATATGTACAATTTGTACTTGTTATTAATTTCGTTACTGCTAGAAATTAAAAAAAGAGCTGAAAAAGATCTTCAAAAAAAGCAAAACAAGCATTTAGCAACAAAAGAAGATAAAGACCCTAATAAAAAATTTATAAACAACCAACTACTTACTTTTTTAAGCAACAGTTTACCGCTTAAAGATGAATTAGATTTACATAAAATTACCAATTGGGAGTTAGATACCGAATATGTTGAAATACTTTTTAAAGATATTATTAATAGTGATCTTTACAAAGAGTACATGAGCACACGCGTATCTGATTTTAAAGAAGACAAGGCCTTTATTGTTGATGTTTTTAAAGATATTATAGCACCAAATAACAAGCTGTATGATTATATTGAAGACAAAAATTTAACATGGTTAGATGATTTACCAACCGTAAATACAACCATTTTAAAGCTTTTACGTAAAGTGAAATCAACCAGTTTAGATACACATTTTGTACCCAAACTTTTTAAAGAAGAAGATGATAAGCAATTTGCTATAGATTTGTTTAAAAAAACATTATTAAACAGAACCAATTTAAACAAAGAAATAGAAGCCAAAACTAAAAATTGGGATGCCGAAAGAATTGCAGATATTGATTACGTTTTGTTACAAATGGCTATTAACGAACTTAAAAACTTCCCGTCAATACCTGTAAAAGTAACCATTAATGAGTATTTAGAAATAGCTAAAGAATATTCAACACCAAAAAGTAGCATTTTTATAAATGGTATTTTAGATAAACTTGTGAAAGAATATACAGATGCAGGAACCCTTAATAAAATAGGGCGCGGGTTATTGTAAAATGTTGTTAAGTTGAAGATGAAAAGTTTTTAATAGATTAAATAATTAGTATTTTTACCCTTATTAATAGAAAAATAGTTAACATGAAAAAAATAATTTTAGGTTTAAGCACTATGTGCTTATTAGCTTTTACAGCTTGTAAAGAAAATGCCGCTAGTAAAATAGATAAAAGTAATATTGCTGCAGCTGCCCAAAGAGATGAGCAAGCATCAAAATTTCCAGTAATTGAATTTGATAAAACTGAGCATGATTTTGGTGAAATTGAAGCTAAAAAATCTGTTTCTACAGTATTCAATTATACTAATAAAGGTGAAGCGCCTTTAGTAATTACAGATATTAAAAGCTCTTGCGGTTGTACAGTACCACAAGATTGGAGTAGAGCACCTTTAGCTCCTGGCGAATCTGGTAAATTTACTGTTACTTTTAATGGTAGCGGATCAAATAAAGTATCAAAAACAATAACAGTTACAGCTAATACCGAAAAAGGTAAAGAAACTGTAAAAATAACAGCTTTTGTAAAAACTGATGCAAAAGCAACTAATTCACCAGTACAATAAAACATAAATTATGGGAGAAGGATTTGGGGCATTTATGCCAATGATTTTACTATTTGCAGTGCTTTACTTTTTTATGATAGCACCTCAAATGAGACGTGCAAAAAAAGAAAAAAAGTTTGCAGCAGAACTTAAAAAAGGCGACAAAATTGTTACTAAAAGCGGTATGCATGGTAAAGTTTTAGAACTTAATGATAAAGACGGAAGTTGCGTGCTTGAAACATTATCAGGTAAAATTAAGTTTGAACGTTCAGCTATTTCTATGGAAATGAGTAACAAAATTAATACCCCTGCAACTACAAAATAAATAAGTAGTTTAATTAAAGTATAAAGGCTTCATTTTTAAATGAAGCCTTTTTTGTTAGGGCTAATTTATAATGATGTTTACATTCACAATTAAAATCTACACACAAAAAAAGGTCTCAATTAAAATTGAGACCTTTTTTATTATTAAAACTAAGTTTTAAATATTTTAATTTTTTCTAAGCTTTCTAACTCCAAAAGCGGTAGCGCCTAAAAGTAAAACACCTAATCCTCCATCTAATGGAACTGAATCTGTAGGTTGTTTTGGTTTTTTATGCCATTGCTTTTTCTTTTTCTTATACCATTTCTTTTTCCATTTGTAATACCAACCAAAACCCCATGTTAATGTTGGGTTTTGAGCAGAAATGGTAAGCGTGTTAGAAGTTAAGTTCATTGAAGGCGCATTTGTTGCAGCATTGGCATTAGAGCCAAAGCTTAACATAAAAACTATTACAAATGCTATAACCTTTAAATTTTTTAATAAAAAATTACCCTTGTTTTTCATTGTTATAAATTAGTTATTAATGGATTAATAGCAATGTAAAAGTATTACAATTCAAGGTAACACCACTTTTTATTCGATAAACACTATATTTTTTAGATTAACAATATTTTTTCACAAAAGGTTTTTAATAAGTCGAATTAATACGCTTTTTATCGATAAATAAAATGAAATAGTAGGCTTAAACTTTTAATGTGTAAGTTTATTTAGCAGTAAGTTCAGCTATTTTACATATTACTTGTGTTGCTTTAATAATACTTTCAACGGGTACATATTCATAGCGCCCGTGAAAGTTGTGTCCGCCAGCAAATATATTAGGGCAGGGTAACCCCATATAGCTTAATTGAGATCCATCTGTGCCACCTCTTATAGCTTTTATAAGTGGTTTTATATCTAGTTGTTTCATGGCTTCTTCAGCAATAGCAACAATATGCATTACGGGTTCAATTTTTTCACGCATATTATAGTACTGATCTTTTATTTCGGTAATAATAACTTCTTTACCATATTGAGTATTAAGTTCATTTGTAAGTTTTACCATAACCTCTTTTCTGGCTTCAAAATGCTCTTTATCATGGTCTCTTATTATATAATGTAGCTTAGTTTCTTCAACATCACCTTCTATATTATGCAAATGAAAAAAGCCTTGGTAACCATCGGTATGTTCTGGAGTTTCTAATCTTGGTAATGAGTTTATAAATTCGGTAGCTATGTACATTGAATTTACCATTTTTCCTTTGGCATAACCAGGGTGTACAATTTTACCTTTTACTTTTACAACAGCGCCTGCCGCATTAAAATTTTCGTATTCTAATTCTCCTATTTGGCTACCATCCATGGTGTAAGCCCAATCTGCGCCAAATTTTTCAACATCAAATTTATGAGCGCCGCGCCCAATTTCTTCATCGGGTGTAAAGCCAATACGTATTTTACCATGTTTTATTTCGGGGTGTTTAATTAAATATTCCATGGCAGAAACAATTTCGCAAATACCTGCTTTATCATCGGCTCCTAAAAGGGTTGTACCATCGGTAGTAATTAAAGTTTGGCCTTTGTATTGTAGTAAATCTTCAAAATAATCAGGAGATAAAACAATGTTTTCTTCTTCATTTAAAACAATATCTTTTCCATCATAATTATCAATTATTTGAGGTTTAACATTAGCGCCTGTAAAATCTGGAGAGGTATCAAAATGTGAAATAAATCCAATAGTTGGCACATCATGGTTTACATTACTTGGTAAAGTTGCCATAATGTATGCATTAGCATCAATAGTTACATCTTGCATGCCAATAGCTTTTAATTCTTCAACAAGTTTATTAGCTAAGTTCCATTGTTTTTCTGTGCTAGGGGTGGTTTTAGAGTTTGGGTCAGATTCTGTATCAATGGTTACATAACTGTTAAAACGCTTTATTATGTGTGCTTTTGAAATCATTTTAAAATTGAATTTTTAAATGTGTAATTATAATTTCAAAATTACAATTATTAATTGTTAAGCTCTTTACACTAAGTGGTTTTTTATTTAAACTATTAAGTGTATTTTTGCACAAATAATACCGATGTATAAACAACTTATCCGCCCAATATTCTTTTCTTTCGATCCTGAAAAAATCCATCATTTCACATTTAGTTTAATAAAATTAACTTCTAAAATACCTGGTTTACAAGCTGTTTTTAGAAGTTTGTATGTTGTGAATGATAAAAAATTAGAGCGTAATTTGTTTGGGTTAACCTTTAAAAATCCTGTTGGATTAGCTGCGGGTTTTGATAAAAACGCTGTTTTATATAACGAATTGGCAAATTTTGGTTTTGGTTTTATTGAAATTGGTACGGTAACGCCAAAAGGACAAGCGGGTAACCCCAAAAAGCGCTTGTTTAGGTTAAAAGATGATAAAGGCATTATTAACCGTATGGGGTTCAATAATGAAGGTGTTGAAGCAGCCATAACGCAATTAAAAAAAAATAAAGGCCAATTAGTTATAGGCGGAAACATTGGTAAAAACACAGCAACAAAACCTGAAGATTATACTAAAGATTATTTAACATGTTTTAATGCATTACACCCGTATGTAGATTATTTTGTGTTAAACGTAAGTTGCCCAAATGTTGGTAGTCATGAAAAATTAAATGATAAAGATTATTTGCTTGAATTAATTGGAGCGGTACAAAAAGCTAATAAAACATTTGAAAAACAAAAACCTATAGTATTAAAAATAGCACCAGATTTAAATGAAGGCCAGTTAGATGAAATTATTGAGCTTATAAACGAAACAAACCTAGATGGTGTTATTGCTAGTAATACATCAGTAGATAGAACTGGTTTAAAGGCCTCAGAAAGTATGCTTAATGCCATAGGAAATGGTGGTTTAAGCGGGCAACCAATAAAAGATAAAAGTACTAAAGTAATACAGTATTTAGCAACTAAAAGCAATAAAGCATTTCCAATAATTGGTGTTGGTGGTATTCATTCAGCTAATGATGCTCTTGAGAAAATTAATGCAGGTGCCGATTTAGTTCAAGTGTATACAGGTTTTATTTATGAAGGACCACGTTTAGTAAAATCTATAAATAAAGCACTTTTAAAAACTACTTAATAAAACGTTTTACTACTCTATTAGTATTGCTTATTACGGTTAGCAAATAAGAGCCTGAAGCTAAATTACTGGTGTCAATTGGTTTGTTTGTAACAATACCTGATGAAAATTTTTGACCTACTAGGTTTGAAATTTCAAAGTGTAAAACAGTACTATCATCATTAAAATTAGATGCTAATGTTTGTATGTAAAGTAAGTTGTTTTTAACAGGGTTTGGGTATAATTTTATGTCTTTGTCTGTTACCGGAACACTAATTGTTTTTAAATGTACATTATCAATAGCAATATCACCTTTCCAACCATTACCTCTAACAGCTCTAAACCTAATATTAATGGTTTCACCTGCATAGTATGATAAATTGATAGATGCTGTTAAAAAATCATCTGCTTGGTTATTTTGTTGACTGCCAATAAATGGCGGAATTACATCATTTTTGTACCCATTGTTGGTTTTAATATCAACATGAAGTTCACCTATATTTTCGCCAAACATATGATAATTAAAATCTATTTCAGAATTTTGATGTACGACATCAATACAGGGCGAGATAAACTCTGTAATTGCACCTTCTTCAGCACCAGAAGCTTCCGTGTAAATGTATCTATTTAAGTCTCCATTTTCATGATGATGATTGTGTATTGGGCCAGTAGCATCAGAGTGTGTTTCACCATGATTAATAACCCAATGGTAACCACTGTTGTTATCGTTTACAGTCCACCCATCATCTCCAGCTATATTAAAAGTATCAAAACTTTCATCAAAAAGTGTTTCAGTTAATACACCAACTTTAACAAGGTTATGATAGGTTTTAGTAATTTTTTTTGAATTTTTATAAACAGAAAGTGTTACACTGTACATACCCGAATTAAATGTATGCGAAGGGTTTTGTGAGGTGTAATCAATAACACCATCAGAGTTTATATCCCATTCCCAAGCTGATGCATTTGGGCATGAGTTGCTAAAGTTAACAGTAAGTTTGTTTTGGCAAGTTATGGTATTGCTAGCAACTACATCTGCATTAAAATTAGTGCTAGATAAATAATGCTTTTGGGTAATGTAAAAGGCATACATTCTTTGTAATTGTTGTTTAGAAAAATGCGTTCTACAGTTTTTTTTAGCATATGACATTATGTTACTAACATCTGGCTTAAAGGTGTGCCCGTGGGCATCAGTTTCTATACCAATGTATTCACAAAATTCATTAACATTAGTGGTGGTTAACTTTGGGTCTGCAGGTGTGTCACAAATACCATCGCCGTCAGTATCACAATTGCTACCATCTACAAGTTCAGTAGTTAATGCATTATTGTCGTTACCATGGGTGTGCAATAGAGAGAAAAAGTGGCCCATTTCATGCACAAGTGATGTTGTTGCGCAACTATTTTTAATTACTAAATAATCCTTGTTTCTGGTATTGTTGGTATAACCACAAATACTTAGGTTTGCTTCGTTTTTTAAAGCATGCGTAAAATAAATGTTTATAACTCCAGGAGTGTTATTAGTTTCAAAAACAGTGTCATCTTTTCCTTTTGTTATATGAGCTGTTTGGTTATTATCAATATAATTAACTTCACTAGAAACAAAAAATGTCATTCTAGCATTGTTAAAATGGTTGTTTAAATTATCAATAGCAGTATTCAAATCGGCATCACATAAACCATCACTTCCGTTTGAATATCTTAAAATATGAATTTTTACAGGAATGTAATTAACAATGTTTTCCGATAAATCTTTTAGGTTTAAATGCTTGTTAGCTTCTAAGTTGCTTAAAGTTTCGTTGTGCTTTATACTGTTAAAAAGTTCAATTTGTGCTTCAGAGAAAGATGTGCCACAAGCAAAATCATTGTTTTGGGCATAAACATAACCAAACAACGGCAAAAACAGTGTTATTAAAAAAGGTAATGATTTTTTTAGGTTAGGTGTCATTAGGTAAATTTGGTTAAACAAATGTACCTGTTAATGTGAAAATACTGTAAAATAAACGTTAAGTGTAAATATTATTCGATAAATAGGAAGTTAATTGATAATAAGCCTTTTACTTACACTTACATTATTAATTGAATTAAGTTTTAATAAATATATACCCGTATTTAGGTTTGATATATCAATTTCTAAATTTTCGCTGCCTTTTTCAATATGTAATTTTTTATGAAGTTTACCAAGTAAACTGTAAATTTCTAAATTACTTATGTTTTTAAGGTTGTTTATAAACAGTTTATCATTGGCAGGATTTGGGTATATTTTAATATTTGTAAATGCGTTTTTTGAAGTATTTAAAACCGATTGCAACGTAAATGTTATGGTTGCAACTTTTTCATTATTAAATGGCTGAACACCTTGTATATTTTGAATAACACTTTGTGGGTTAGTTGGTGGGTTATTTAAAGAATACGTTGAGCCTGCTTCTGTTCCTGCATCATAAGGATATAAGTCAATTGTAATGGCGTTAATCCAGCCACTAGTATTTTGTAAGTTTACTCCGTTAACACCAATAAACCAATCAGGGCTTGGAGCAATCATTGAAAGTATTGATACCAATGAAAAATTTTCACTAATCTGTAAATTATTGTATGTTATAGTATTACCAGAAGATAAAAATAAACCACCAGCGTTAATAAAGTTATTTGCATAACCTGCATTAATTGCGTTTTGGTAATCTTCATTTTTAAAATTTGAAACATCACCAAGTTCAGCAATTAACGCAACACCGGGGCTTGCCATTTCATTCATTTTAAAAAACGTTACATTGTTGTTATGAGTAGTAATAACTAAATCAGACCAATGGGCGTTTTCTGGTAAATTGTTACCGTTATTGTGGTCATTAGCATTCCAAAAATTTGTAAATTCTACGTTGTAAATAGCAGTGCTTTGAGCAAATGAAAGGGCAACAAAAAAGATGAAAACAGTAAAAACCAGTGTGTTTTTATTCATGGTATTTGCTAATTAGTGTTAATTTTGAGTCTTTTGCAAATGCTAAACCTTACAAAAAATAGTAGTATTTTTACACTGAAACTAAACTAGTATATGTTAGAAAAAATTAAGATAATTGAGTGCCCGCGTGATGCTATGCAAGGCATTAAACAATTTATTCCAACAGAAAAAAAGGTACAGTATATTCAGTCGTTATTACGTGTTGGTTTTGATACTATAGATTTTGGTAGTTTTGTTTCACCAAAAGCCATTCCGCAAATGGTTGATACTGCTCAGGTTTTAGAGCAACTAGATTTAACTAAAACTAGCAGTAAATTACTGGCAATTGTAGCCAATTTACGAGGTGCCCAAGATGCTTGCAAACATCCTGAAATAAACTATTTGGGCTATCCGTTTTCAATATCCGAAAATTTTCAAATGCGTAATACACATAAAACTATTGCGCAATCTGTTGATATTTTGAATGATATTTTAAACGAAGCGAACAAGCATAACAAAAAAGTAGTTGTTTATATTTCAATGGGTTTTGGAAACCCTTACGGAGACCCTTGGAATGTTGATGTAGTAGGAGAGTGGACCGAACGTTTAAGCACTATGGGTGTTGAAATTTTATCATTAAGTGATACAATAGGTAGTTCAAACCCAGAAAATATATCGTATTTATTCTCTAACTTAATTCCTAAATACACTAATATTGAATTTGGTGCGCATTTACATACTACACCAAATACTTGGTTTGAAAAAATTGATGCAGCTTATAATGCAGGTTGTTTACGTTTTGATGGCGCCATACAAGGGTTTGGTGGTTGCCCTATGGCAAAAGATGAACTTACAGGCAATATGCCAACTGAAAAACTACTTTCATACTTCACTTCAAAACATAAAAACACTTTAAACGCTATGAGTTTTGAAAGTGCTTTTAACGAAGCTTCAAAAATATTTAAAAATTATTTTTAGTGTATTTTGTTGTTAATCAATAGTTTGTTTGTTGTTTAGAGTTTTAATTTAAAATTAATCTAAATAAATTTTGCATCCTTTAAAATGGGTTTTATATTTGCGAAAATTATTTTAAATAAATCTAAATAAACAAACGTAATGAAAAAATTAGCTCTATCGCTTTTAGCTATTGCAGTTTTATTTCAATCATGCTCAGATGATGATAATGATGGTGCACAACGTGTAATTTCTCAAACAACAGGTATAAATATTACAGATTTAACAGTGCCAACATCATACACCTTTACAAGAGATGGAAAAACAACAGTAAGTTTTTCTGGGCAAACAACACGTTTAAAACAAGTGGCTGCTATTGGTAGTGATTTAAACGCAACAACTTCAACACTTACTGAATTAGAAAATAATTTTAAAAACGGTGAAGGGTTTGATGATGCTTCATTAAACGGAACAGGGAAGAAAATAAGAAACAAAGTAGCCAATTCATTAGGTTTATTTTCTGTAGGCGTAACAAACAATGCAGATGCTTTAAAAGCAGATTTTGATGCGTACATAGCTAATTTTATTGCTGAAGTACAAACACCAGTTTCAAACAGTGTTCAAGCAACAAAAGGTAATGCTGGAATAGCCGATGGCAATAGAAATGTAAACGGTGATGGTTTAGAGTATAATCAAGCATTTTACAAATCGTTAATTGGTGCTTTAGTGTTTGATCAAGCTGCTAATCATTATTTTAATAGATTAGATGAAGATGATTTTGATGGTACAAATAGCTTTCGTACTGCAAATGACGCAGGTGAAGTTGCAGAAGGTAAAGATTACACCACCATGGAACATCATTTTGATGAAGCATATGGTTACGTGTATGGTTTATCTGCAGATGATGACATTTTAATGCAAAAATACATTAACAGAGTAGAGGGCGATAGTGATTTTACAGGCACTGCGCAAACTATTATAGATGCCTTTATTATTGGTAGAGCAGCAGTTGCTCAAAAAAAATATGATATAAGAGACGAAGCTATAACGGTTATTAGAAAAGAGCTTGCAAAAGTAATTGGTATTAGAGCCGTTTATTACTTACAACAAGGCAAAGCTAAATTAACTGATAGGCCAACAGCATTTCATGATTTATCTGAAGGCTACGGTTTTGTATACTCATTACAATTCTTATCTCTAGATGGTGTAACACCATTATTTACACAAACTGAAGTACAAGGTTTTATAGATGATTTAGTAGCTGGAGACGGTTTTTGGGATGTTACCGAAACCAAGTTAGATGAAATTTCAGCAGCTATAGCGGCAAAGTTTAATTTTACAGTAGCGCAAGCAGGTGCATAATTTTAAAATTATAACATACAATAAATTAATAAAAGTGGCTTATGTAAATGAGCCACTCTTTTGGTTTTACAAATAAGCAGTATATTCGTGGCAATAAATTGCTATTCAATAAAAAAAAGAACATGAAAAAAGGATTATTAATGTGTTTTGCTTTTACAGCTTTAATAATTATTTCTTGTAGTTCAAGTGATGATTCTACAGATAAAGGCAATAACAATACGTTTAACAGAGAAGCGGTATTAACCAATTGGGTAAACAATATAATTACGCCAGCAATTTCCGATTTTAATACCAAATTAACAGCATTAAAATCAAGTCAAACTCAGTTTACAACCACACCAAACGAAACTAATTTAGTAGCGTTGCAAACGGCCTTGTTTAATGCGCAAAAATCATGGCAACACATAGCAATGTTTAATTTTGGTAAAGCCGAAGAGCTAAATTACAGGTTGTTTATGAATTCATATCCTGTAGATTTTATAACAACTGCCGATGATTCTCAAGAAGATGATAATACCATTGTAAGCAATATTGAAGCCAATACTTTAGCAATTGCTGATATAGATTTTACTTTAGAAAAAAGAAACAATGAGCAAGGGCTGCCAGCCGTAGATTATATGGTTAACGGTCTTGCCGCTACAAATGCAGAAATAGTTACGTATTACACCACTAATGCTATTAAAGATAATTACATTGCATATTTAGAAAAAGTGCTAGACAGAATGGTAAGCTTAACCAATGAAGTTGTAACTTATTGGAATTCTAACGCAAATACAGTAATTGCTAATAATGGCTCATCTGCAACAGCATCTTTTGATAAGCTAGTAAATGATTATGTTAATTACGTAGAAAAAGGCTTTAGAGAACTTAAAATTGCAACACCATCAGGTAAGCGAAATGGAAGCCCAGATAAAGAAACGGTAGAGTCTTTTTACAGTCCACAAAATTCAAAAGAATTATTTTTAGAGGCTTACAAAGCTGTTAAAAATTTATATTACGGAACATCTTTTTCAAACGGAACAAACGGACAAAGCATTGATGATTATTTAGATTTTTTACAGGCTACCGCTTTTGATGCTGATGAAAGAGCAACAAAAAACATTACAGATATTATTGATGAACGTTTTGCTGCTATAGATCAGGTTGTTGCAGGTTTAAACAATGATTTTTCTATACAGGTAGAAACAAATAACAACCTAATGTTAGAAACCTTTAACGTTATTCAACTATACGTTACCGTTTTAAAAACCAGTGCATTGAATGCCATGGATGTAACAGTTGATTTTGTTGATAGTGATGGCGATTAATAAATTGTAATAGTACAATGACAAGGGGTTTTAATTTCAGGTCATACATAAAAAATGATAGAAAAGAAGCTAGTATTTTAGCTTCTTTTCGTGTTTTATTTGGTGTACTTATGCTACTAAGTTTAGTAAGATTTATAAGCATGGGCTGGGTTGAAGATTTCTATATTTCACCAAAATTTCATTTTAAATATTATGGTTTTGAATGGGTTAAAACCTGGGGAAACTACACATATGTATTATTTGGTATAGCTATAGCTGCTTGCATTGGTATAATTTTAGGGTTTAGGTATAAAATATCAATGGTGCTATTTTTTTTAACATTTACTTACATTGAGTTAATTGATAAAACCACCTATTTAAATCATTATTATTTCATAAGTATTTTAAGCTTTCTACTTTGCTTTTTACCATTAAACGCTACATTTTCAGTAGATAGTTTTAAAAGTAAAATAAACTACAAATACGTACCAGCATACACTATTGATAGTATAAAATTACTTTTAGGTATTGTGTATTTTTATGCTGGTTTAGCAAAATTAAATTCAGATTGGTTATTAAAAGCGCAACCCTTAAAAATTTGGCTATCTTCAAAAACCGATTTATGGTTGGTAGGCCCTTTAATGAAAGAAACGTGGTTTCATTATACAATGAGTTGGAGTGGTGCTTTATATGATTTAACAATTCCGTTTTTATTACTCTATAAAAAAACAAGGCCATTTGCTTTTGTTTTAGTAGTAATTTTTCATGTGTTTACAAGAATTCTGTTTAACATTGGTATGTTTCCTTATATAATGATTGTGGCAACATTGGTGTTTTTTAATGCTTCAGTACACAATAATTTCATAAGTTTTATAAAAAGAGTTTTAAGTTTAAATCATATATCAGCTTTCAAAATCAGAGAAAAATATGCACTTAAAAATCAAAATATTAAGCTGTATATAATTTCTATATTTTTTGTAATACAGTTACTTTTGCCGTTTAGAAATTTGTTGTATCCAGAAGAATTATTTTGGCATGAGCAAGGTTACAGGTTTTCATGGCGTGTTATGCTTATGGAAAAGGTTGGCGAAACACAACTTATTATAAAAAATGGGGTTACAGGAAAATATTTTTATGTTGATAATACCGATTTTTTAACCAGTTTTCAAATAAAACAAATGAGTTTTCAGCCAGATTTTATTTTAGAATATGCTCATAAATTAGGAGATCATTTTAAAAGTCAGGGGCACGAAAACATTCAAATTTTTGCCGAAAGTTATGTAGCGCTAAATGGCAGATTAAATCAGCAGTTTATAAACCCTACTGTAGATTTATATAAACAAAAAGAAGGGTTTAAACACAAAACATGGGTTTTACCATTTAAAGATGAAATTAAAGGTTTTTAGTCTGTTCTTCTTCTTGTTCGCAAGTGCTGTATTTGCACAAGAAATAACATTTAAAGTATATAACGAAACGTCTTTACTTCCCGTAGCAAACGTAAAAGTTATAACAGCAAAAAGTAAATTATTAGGTGTAACTAATGCCAAAGGAACTTTAACAGTTAATATAGAAGCTGAAACGCATTTCTTTTTTCAAAATGAAGATTATAAAATTTCAGAAGTATTTATTCAACCAGCTTCTAACAGCATTGAAGTTTATTTAATACCCATTTCTGAAGCGCTTTCGGAAGTTGTAATTAGAACAAAAAAACAACAAGATTACACTGTAACAGCCTTGGCACCAGTTGAAGGCACACATATTTACGCCGGAAAAAAATCTGAAGTAGTACATTTAGATTTAATTGACGGTAATAAAGCAGCAAACAATGCACGTCAAATATTTTCAAAAGTAGCAGGCTTAAATATTTATGATGCTAATGATGGCGGACTGCAACTAAACATTGGCGGGCGTGGTTTAGACCCTAACCGAACAGCTAATTTTAACACAAGACAAAACGATTATGATATTAGTGCCGATGTTTTGGGCTACCCCGAAAGTTATTACACGCCACCAACCGAGGCATTATCTCAAATTCAGGTAATTAGAGGCGCAGCATCATTGCAGTACGGTACCCAATTTGGCGGATTGGTTAACTTTAAGTTTAGAAAACCAAGTTTAGATCCTTTTGAATTTATAACAAGAAACACAGTGTCTTCTTTTAACTCATTTTCCAATTTCACATCGGTAAGTGGTACACTAAATAAGTTTTCGTATTACACATTTTACAACGGTAAAAAAGGCGATGGTTTTAGGCCTAATTCAGATTATGAATCGCATAATGCTTTTGCCCATTTAGGGTATAAGTTTAATGAAAAAACCAGTATAGCGTTTGAGTATACGTATTTTGATTATTTAGCGCACCAACCAGGTGGTTTATCCGATGTTCAGTTTTTAGAAAACCCTGAACAAAGTTATCTTAAAAGAAACTGGTTTGATGTAAACTGGAATTTATTTAACTTAAAATTAGAGCACGAATTTAATGCTAATAACAAAGTTACGGTAAGTCTTTTTGCTTTAGAAGCAGCCAGAAAAGCCATTGGTTTTAGAGGTGTTCCGGGAGCTACCAATCCTAGAATATTTAATCCTAATGGCGATGCTGTAAATGAGTTTGGCGAGTATGAGTACCAAAGAGATTTGCTAATTGACGAGTTTAGCAATTGGGGGGCAGAAGTACGGTTTCTATCAAATTATAAAATAGGAAATAAAGATGCTTATTTACTATTAGGTTCAAAAATTTATAACGCCGATAACAGCTCTCAACAAGGACCAGGAAGTAAAAATACCAATGCCGATTTTAATTTTATAGATGCAGCACAATACCCCAATCAAAATAATTTTGATTACCCCAATTTTAACGCTTCTTTTTTTGGAGAGCATATATTTAATGTAACCAATAATTTAAGTATAACACCTGGTTTTAGGTTTGAGCATATTAACACCAAATCTAAAGGCAGTTATTATGATGTTAATTTAGATGATTTTGTTCCAGATAATAACTCCTTTGTTAGAAATTTTGTGTTGTTTGGTGTTGGGGTTAGTTACAAACCAAAGCCTTATTTTGAGTTGTACAGTAATATATCTCAAAATTATAGGTCGGTTACATTTTCAAATATAAGAACCGTAAATCCATCGTTTATTATAGACCCAAATATTACTGATGAAGAAGGTTATACTTTTGATGTTGGAGTACGCGGAAAATTCAAAAAAACGTTGTCATATGATGTAAATGCATTTTCGCTCTTATATGATAATCGTATTGGGCAGGTTTTAAACAACAGAGCTCAATGGGTGCGAAAAAATATAGGAACCGCTTTTATTTATGGTTTAGAGTCTTTAATTCAATGGAATATAAAAGAAACATTTTTTAAAAATAATGAGGCTATATCATTTAATGCGTTTAGTAATTTAGCCTTAACAACTTCAGAATACACTAAATCTGAAGAAAGTGGTGTAGAAGGTAATGAGGTAGAATTTATACCAGCTGTAAACTTAAAGGCAGGTGTTAATTTTGGTTATAAAAATGCAGTTATGGCTATACAATATACCGCCATTTCAGAGCAATATACTGATGTTACAAACTCACCGTATAACCCTAATAATGCTACCGATGTTATTGGTGCTATACCAAGTTATGATATTTTAGATGTATCACTTTCATACAGGTTTACAGATAGTTTAAAATTAGAAACAGGTATAAATAATATACTAGATAATACTTATTTTACAAGAAGAGCAACAGGCTATCCGGGGCCAGGTATTATTCCATCGGCACCATTAAACTGGTATACAACCCTTCAAGTTAAGTTTTAATTATAAAATAGTTTTCAATAAGTTATTTAAACCTAGTTGAAAAATTGTACCATCAATTAAATGTTTTAAAGTTAACATGTCATTATACTTTTTAACTAGGGTTAACTGTGGTATAGGTGTTTCTAACAAAATAACCTTACAAGGTTCATTGCAGTGTAAGCAGGCGTTTTCTTTTTTTACAGTTTTATTAATGGTATTGGCAAAATGAAGCAATTCTTCTTTAGTTAAATGCAGTGCAATATCATTAATAATTATGTTTATGGTTTTTAAATGTTTAGCATTACAACGTTTCCAGTTAAATGAAATACCAATATCAGTTTTATAAATTACGTTTACATCTTCCATAATAGTATCAGTTTAAATAAAATAAATAATCAATATCTAATACTTTCAAGGAACTAAAAGGTTTTTTTGTGGTTTGCATAATTAAACTCTTTAAAGCGTTTATTTCTTGTTTATTAAAAAAAAGCGCTAAGTTTTGCTGCATGGTTTGTATAGGTATTTTTCTATTTAGTACTACTTTATTGTATTTCGCATCCCAATATTCAAAATCTATAGATGAAATATATTCTTTAAAGCGCTCCATTTCTTTTTCATTGAATTCTAAAAATATATTATTAAATGTTAAGTGATAAACATTACAGCATAAACAGTAATTTAATTGTCCGAAATTATTTTTAGCTATGGTTTTAAAATCATCACACATATTATATTTATTTAGACTAATTATAAATAACAAATTTAATCAATTAAAATTGTAATCAAAATTTGAAACATCATTTTTAACAAATACTTCTTAAGCTAGTATTAACATTAAATAAGAAAAAAAGATGTATATTTGCACGCAATTATTAATGTAATTGCACTATGACCGCACATCAAAACAAGATAGTAGGAGAGGGTTTAACCTATGACGATGTTCTACTAGTTCCAGCATTTTCTGAAGTACTTCCGCGCGAGGTAAACATTCAAACAAAATTAACACGTAACATTACTATTAATGTACCTATTATTTCGGCTGCTATGGATACAGTAACCGAAAGCAAAATGGCTATTGCTATGGCGCAAGAAGGTGGTATTGGTGTTTTACACAAAAATATGACTATTGAGGCGCAAGCTAACAAAGTAAGACGTGTAAAACGTGCTGAAAGTGGCATGATTATAGATCCCGTTACGCTACCACTTACCGCTGTTGTTGGTGATGCTAAACGTGCTATGGCTGAACATAGTATTGGAGGTATACCAATTGTTGATGAAGACGGAACATTAAAAGGTATAGTAACAAACCGTGATTTACGTTTTGTTCACACTAACAAAAAACCAATTGTTGAAGTTATGACAGGTGAAAACCTTGTAACTGCTCCTGTTGGAACTTCATTAACCGAAGCTGAAGTAATTTTACAAGCTCATAAAATTGAAAAATTACTTATTGTTGATGATAACTATAAACTATCAGGGTTAATTACTTTTAGAGATATTACCAAAGTTAGCCAAAAACCAATGGCTAATAAAGACCAATACGGACGTTTACGTGTAGCTGCTGCTTTGGGTGTAACTGCCGATGCTGTTGAACGTGCCGAAGCACTTGTAAATGCAGGTGTTGATGCCGTTGTAATTGATACAGCGCACGGGCATACCAAAGGTGTGGTTAGCGTACTTAAGGAGGTGAAAAGTAAATTTCCTGAACTCGATGTTATTGTTGGAAATATTGCAACTGCAGCCGCTGCTAAATATTTAGTTGAAGCTGGAGCCGATGCGGTTAAAGTTGGTATTGGGCCAGGTTCTATTTGTACCACACGCGTAATTGCTGGTGTTGGTTTTCCTCAGTTTTCTGCAGTTTTAGAGGTGGCAGCTGCTATTAAAGGTAGCGGTGTTCCTGTAATTGCCGATGGTGGAATTCGTTATACAGGAGATATACCAAAGGCCATTGCTGCAGGTGCAGATTCTGTAATGTTAGGTTCACTTTTAGCAGGAACTAAAGAATCTCCTGGTGAAACTATTATTTATGAAGGAAGAAAGTTTAAATCATACCGTGGTATGGGCTCTGTTGAGGCTATGAAACAAGGTAGTAAAGATAGATATTTTCAAGATGTTGAAGATGATATTAAAAAATTAGTACCTGAAGGTATTGTTGGTAGAGTTCCTTATAAAGGAGATTTATACGAAAGTATTCATCAATTTATAGGTGGTTTACGTGCAGGTATGGGATATTGCGGTGCTAAAAATATTGAAGCTTTAAAAGAAAATGGCCAATTTGTTAAAATTACCGCTAGTGGTATTAATGAAAGTCATCCGCATGACGTAACTATTACTAAAGAGTCTCCTAATTACTCAAGATAATTAGTAAAAACTTATTATAAAAAAAAGCTGCAATTTTTTAATTGCAGCTTTTTTAATGTCTTTATATTGTTAGGTTATTGTACCCCTTTTTGTTTATTAATTTCATCTTGTAACTGGCGTCTTACCTTTTGTTCACGCTCTAAAGCAACACGACGGTGCTCATCAAATTCTTCCTCAATTTCGGCTAAATTTTTCTTAGCTTGTTTAGTTATGGCATTACTGTTTTTAAACTTAAATATGAAAAATAATAATAGTGCAAGTAAAGCAGCAATAATAATCCACATAAGGGTATTGTAACCTGTTTTGCTCATTTGCAGCCCAAACAAAGCCATACTATCTTTTTCTAAATTAGTTTTATCTAAATTATCTTTTGTGTTAGTAAGTTTAGATTTTAATTCTGAAATTTCTTTAGCTTGATTTTTTACAATAGCTTCAGTATCAACTAAATTTTTTCGTATTGTTTTTAAAGAATCTAAAGTGTGGGCTTTTAATGTATATAGCCATGCTTGTTTTACAGCTTCGTAAGCTTGACCATTAGTGCCTTTAAAATTTCCAGATTTTCTAATAACAAATTCAAATTGACTGTCTATTGTACCGCTATTTAATGATAGGTTGTCATCTGCATCGGTTTGCGAAAAACTTGTAGCAGAAAATAGTAACATTAATAGTAGAACAGTAGATGATTTTATGAACTTCATTATAATTGGGTTTTTTGTGTGAATTTTTGGTGTTGCTAATTTAAAAAATTAAGTTAAACAAATGCATTTTTAATAAAAAGCCTCATAATTTATGAGGCTTTTATATATACGGTTAAAATTTAAATTAAGATGTTATAAATTAATAATAAGTAAAGCGTCTTACTTTGGCAATGTGTTTTGCAAGCCTAACTACTTGGTGGCTATAGCCATATTCATTATCATACCAAATATATAGCACTATATTTTTGCCATCTTTTCTAACAATAGTTGCTTTACTATCATAAATTGAAGGGGCTGAAGAGCCTACAATATCACTTGATACTAATTCATCACTTAATTCATATTTAATTTGTTCAACTAAATCACCTTCTAAAGCATATTTTTTTAAAATAGTATTTACACCGTTTATTGAAGTTTTTTTATCTAATTCTAAATTTAAAATAGCCAACGAACCATTAGGCACTGGCACACGTATAGCATTTGATGTTAGTTTGCCTTCTAAACTAGGTAATGCTTTAGCAACAGCACTACCAGCACCTGTTTCAGTAATAACCATATTTAAAGCAGCGGCTCTACCACGGCGGTATTTTTTGTGCATATTATCTACCAAATTTTGGTCATTGGTGTAAGCATGAATGGTTTCTAAATGTCCGCTTTTTATTCCAAAAGAGTCTTCAATAACTTTTAAAACTGGTGTAATGGCATTAGTGGTGCATGAGGCTGCCGAAAAAATGTCTACACTATCTGGGGTGTGATCTAAATGATTTACACCGTAAACAATGTTAGGTATTTCTTTTCCGGGTGCTGTTAGTAATACTTTGTCAACACCTTTAGCTTTTAGGTGTTTACTTAAGGCTTTTTTATCTCTAAAAGCCCCAGTATTATCAATAACTAAGGCGTTGTTAATATTGTAATTATTATAATTTATTTCTTCGGGTATGTTAGCCGAAATTATGTTTACCGTTGTACCGTTTATTATTAATGCATTTTTTTCTACATCAACAGCAACCGTACCGGGGAAATCGCCATGTACAGAATCATTACGCAAAAGTGAAGCTCTTTTTTCTAAAACCTGAGCATTAGTTTCGCCTCTGGTAACAATAGCTCTTAGGCGTAATTGGCTACCTTTGCCTGTTCTAACCATGAGTTCTCTGGCTACTAAACGTCCAATTCTACCAAAACCGTATAGCACAACATCTTTTGGTGTTATGTCTTTACTTTTATCGGCATTTTTAAGTTTATTGGCCACAAAAGCGGTGGCGTTTTCGTGTTTATTGTCATCTAAATGAAATTCATAGGTTAGTTTACCAATATCTAATTTAGCCGGTGGTACGTTTAATGTTTGTATTGCACGAGCAATTTCAACAGAATCAAAAACAGAAATGGGTTTTTGCACAAATTTACCAGCATAATCATGTAAATTTAGTATTTGACTTACGTTACGATCTATTAACTGGTTTCTAAAAAGTACCAGTTCAATAGACTTGTCATACCACAAATCGCTTACAACTTTAATGAATTCTACAGTAGCTCTTCTTCTATCGGCTTGAAAGGCTAACTCTTTTTCGTAAGTTTTGTTTGTACTCATACAAAAATTGTTTAGTTGGGTTTAATTTTTTGCAAAAGTATCATATTTCAAACGTTTTCGTAGCACTTTTTGTAAAAAAAATAGCTCCCTTAATTTTACTTAAGGAAGCTATACTTTTTATCGGAATTTTAAGTGAAATTATCTGAAGTTGAAACGGTCTTTTTCGCCTTTGGTATTTATTAACTCAATTTTTAATGATTCAAATTCTGTAGCGTTTTTTAATGCTTTTTGCACATCATCAATAGAGTTTACTTCAACATCATTCACCATTGTTATAATACTACCTTCTTCAACACCATTACGGGTCCAGTAATCTCTATATTTTTCATTAAGTTTAATTACTTTCACGCCATTTGAGGCTTTAAGTTTTTTCAAATCGTTAGCCTTTACGTTTTTAACTTCACCAACCAGTGGCATTGTATAGGTTTGGTTTTTTAATAAAGTTACGTTAACTGTTTTAATTTTTCCGTCTCTGGTATATGTTACTTCAACTACATCATTTGGTCTTTTTGAACCTATTTGACCTGTTAAATCAGAGAATTTTGAAATTTTTATGTTATTAATTTTTTTAATAATATCGCCTTCTTTTAAACCTGCTCTATCAGCTCCAGAATCTTCAACAACTTCAGCAATATAAACACCTTCGGTATCATTAATGCCTAGTTCATCAGAGTATCTGCTATTTAAAGCACCGCCTCTAATACCTAAAATACCATTTTGTACATTACCGTATTCCATGATATCTTCAACAACTTTTCTAGCAATATTACTTGGTACTGCAAACGAATACCCAACATATGAACCGGTTTGCGATGTAATGGCAGTGTTAATACCAATTAGTTCTCCATTAGTATTAACTAAAGCGCCACCTGAGTTTCCTGGATTTACAGCTGCATCGGTTTGTATGAACGATTGAATGCTTTTACCCGATAAATCTCTGGCTTTTGCACTAATAATACCTGCGGTAACGGTAGATGTTAGGTTAAAAGGGTTACCAACGGCTAATACCCACTCGCCAATTTTAGCATTATCAGAATCGCCAAAAGTTACAAACGGTAAGGCCTCATCTGCTTCAATTTTTAAAAGTGCTATATCTGTTTTTTCATCGGCTCCAATTAATTCAGCTTCATAAGTTTTATTATTGTTTAAGGTTACCGAAAGTTCTTGAGAGTTTTTAATAACGTGGTTGTTGGTAATTATATAACCATCGGCATTTATTATTACTCCAGAGCCTGTACCTAATTGCGGACGCTGAGAGTTACGGCCCCAAAATAAATCTTCAAAAGTCATTTGGCCAGAGCCCATTGATACGTTTTTTACGTGTACAACAGCATGTACTGTGTTTTCTGCAGCACTTACAAAATCTGGTGCCTCAGTAGTATTATACAAGGTGTTTACATTACTAGTAGGGAAAAAATTTGGTGTTGTTTGTGTAGTATCAACAACAACGGTTTTATCTTTTTCTAAAAATAATTTGTAACCACCTAGCGTTAAAACACCACCTAAGGCCGAAATAAGTACTAACGATGCAATCTTCTTCATAATTTTTCAGAATTAAGTTTATTTTAAATTATTTCTATGTTGAACTTGTTTTATTTGAGTTCTTCTTAAAACGTTATACATTTAAGTAAACGTATTTCAAAATTAAAATTAATTATTTATTGAATTTACAACTTGCTTTTTAACGGTTTTTAACTTCAACTTTAACTAGTTTTAACAAACAAAAAAATGGTTTTATATTCCTATATTTGTGCACTATTATGCAACAAGAATTTTATAAATATCAAGGAACGGGTAACGATTTTGTAATGATTGATAATCGTTTACAAACGTTTGATAAAAATAATACCAAACACATTGCTTTTTTATGTGACCGACGTTTTGGCATAGGTGCAGACGGATTAATTCTATTAGAAAACCATGACACTTATGATTTTAAAATGGTTTACTTTAATTCTGATGGAAATGAAAGCACCATGTGTGGTAATGGTGGGCGTTGTTTGGTAGCTTTTGCTAGAGATTTGGGTATTATTACAAAAAATACTGTTTTTGAAGCTATTGATGGTTTGCATCATGCAGCCATTACTAATGATATTGTTAAACTTCAAATGTTAGATGTTGATACTATTGAAAAACATGAAAACCACGTGTTTTTAAATACAGGTTCACCACATCATGTTGAATTTAAAGACAATATTGAAGATTTTGATATTAAAACCGAAGGCGCTAAAATACGTTACGGTGCGCCTTACAATGAAGCTGGTAGTAATGTTAATTTTGTAAAGAAATTAACAAATGACACTTTTACAGTTAGAACCTATGAACGTGGTGTTGAAGATGAAACCCTTTCATGTGGCACTGGCGTTACTGCAGTAGCTATTGCTATGCATGCAATAAACCAAACTACTAGTAATAACGTTAATTTAAATGTTCAAGGTGGTAAGCTAAACGTATCGTTTACAAAGGATACTAATGGCGCTTATAAAAACGTATGGCTTGTAGGGCCAGCTAACTTTGTTTTTAAAGGAACCATATGATTACATTAAAAGGCAAAGATATTTATTTGCGCGCTTTAGAGCCAGAAGACTTAGCCTTTGTACACAAAGTAGAAAACAATGAGGCCATTTGGCAACTTAGTAATACCCAAACGCCTTTTTCAAAATATATAATTAAACAATATATTGAAAATGCTCATAAAGATGTTTATGAAGTAAAACAATTACGTTTGGTTATTGCAAATTACAATAATGATGCCTTAGGGATGATTGATATTTTTGATTTTGATGTTAAAAATAGTAGGGCAGGTATTGGTATTTTAATTGAAGACGAAAAAAGTAGAGGCAAGGGCTATGGAGCACAGGCTTTAAATTTATTAGTCAATTATTGTTTCACACATTTGAGGTTGCACCAGTTATATTGCAACATAACTGAAGATAACCTAGCTAGTATAAAACTTTTTGAAAAACAAGGTTTTAAGCAAGTAGGATTAAAAAAAGACTGGAATTTTATTAATAACTCTTATAAAAACGAATATTTATTTCAGCTAATAAATAACTAACATGTATATAAAAAAAATTCTTTGGGCCATAGCTTTAATAGGCTTGGTAATTGCTGGCTATTTTGCCTATTTTATTTACAGTGCTATGATGGTGCCTAACACAGCTTTTAATAACAACGAAGCTTATATTTATATAAAATCTACAGATAATTACACACAAGTAAAAGAGCAACTAGAACCACTATTAAAAAACATAAATAAGTTTGATGCACTAGCAAAACAAAAAAAATATGTTAATAACATAAAGCCCGGTAAGTACGCTATAAAAAAAGGCATGAGTAATAATGAAATTATTAATGCTATACGCAGTAAAAATTTACCTGTTAAAGTGTCTTTTAATAATCAAAGTTCTTTAGAGAAATTAGCAGGCAGAATTGCGTTACAAATTGAAGCGGATAGTGTTTCATTAATTAAAGCTTTTACAGATAAAGCATTTTATACTGATAATAATTTCACTGAAGCTACAGCATTAGGTATGTATTTGCCCAATAGTTATGAGTTTTTTTGGAATACAAGTGCCGAAGATTTTAGAGCCCGAATGCTAAGAGAATACAAGGCCTTTTGGAATACTAACCGCCAAAATAAAGCCAAAGCATTAGGCTTATCTCAGCATGAAGTAATGGCTTTGGCATCTATTGTTTATGAAGAATCTAAACAAGCACAAGAGCAACCAAGAATTGCAGGTGTTTACATAAATCGTCTTAAAATAGGTATGCCTCTGCAAGCAGACCCAACCCTTAAATTTGCGGCATATAAACTGCCAAAATATAAAAATACGGTTATTAAACGTGTATTAAATGTGCATAAAGATATTGAGTCTCCTTACAATACTTATAAAAACGCAGGCTTACCGCCAGGACTTATAGCAATGCCTGATTTGTCGGCAATTAATGCCGTTCTAAATTATGAAAAGCATAAATACTTATATTTTGCTGCAGATGCTCAACGCTTGGGCTATCATAAATTTGCTAAAACATTATCACAGCACAATCAAAATGCTAGAGCTTACCAAAGATATTTGTCATCACAAGGCATAAATAAGTAGTGAAACAGTGTGGCAATAAATACATTTTACCTTTTTTTCTGCTTGTAAATGTGGTGTTTGGGCAAGCTGAAAAGCCTCATTTTTTTAAACCAAGTGATACCTTAAACATACCAAGACGTAATTTGGTGGTTATTTCTGAGGCTTCTTTAGCAACCGTTTCTTTAATAGGTTTAAACCAATTATGGTATGCTAATTACGATAAGTCTAAATTTCATACCATAAATGATAATAACGAGTGGTTGCAAATGGATAAAGTAGGCCACGTGTTTACAGCTTACCAAATAGGAAGCGCAGGAGCCAATTTACTAAAATGGAGTGGTGTAAGTAAAAAAGATCAATTACTATATGGTGCTACTTTGGGCTTTTCTTTTTTAACAGCAGTTGAAGTTTTAGATGGTTTTTCAAAAGAATGGGGCTTTTCATGGGGTGATGTTTTTGCCAATGCTACGGGCACAGGTTTGTACATAGGTCAAGCGTTACTTTGGAAAGAGCAACGTATTAGCTTAAAATATTCCTTTCATCAAACAGCATACGCATCTCAAAATCCAAGTACATTAGGAGCTAATTTTTCTGAACAAATTTTAAAAGATTACAACGGACAAACCTATTGGTTAAGTTTCAATTTACACGCTTTTTTTAAACGTAGCAATTTACCAAAATGGTTAAATATTGCTGTTGGTTATGGTGCCGAAGGTATGCTTGGTAATTTAAAAGATATTGACAATCAGTTGTTAACAAATAAAAAGCCTATGCGTCAATTCTATTTAAGTTTTGATGTAAATTTGAAAAACATAAAAACAAAGTCTCCAGTTTTAAGTTCTATTTTTAGTGTTTTGAATGCGATAAAAATACCCTTTCCAGCATTAGAATTTAATAAAAAAGGAAGTGTATTTCATCCATTCTACTATTAAATTACGTATTTAATCGAGTAGGTTTGCGCGTATTAATATTTTTTGTACATTTGCACGCTCAAATTTCAAGGCATATTTTTTGTATAAAATATGTTGTAAAAATTTAGAACTATGGTAAAGAATATTGCAGGTTATATTACCCTCGGTCTTACTATATGTGTTATAGCATATGTTTCGTTTGCTGAAAATGAAACGATAGATTTGAGTAAGTATTCTACAAAAGGACTAGGCTTAAATTACACAGTTGGCCTAAACGATGTTAAAGACCAGGATCTTATAGCATCTAATGAAGTTTTTACGCCTTACTTAGGTAAATCCTTTATTGGTTTTAAAGAAGCGGTGGCTTTTAAAGAATCTAGAGGAAATTATGCGTGTATTAACACGTTTGGATACCTTGGTAAATATCAATTTGGCGAAGAAACTTTAAAACTAATTGGTATTTATAATGCCAAAGCGTTTTTAAATGACCCTAAACTTCAGGAAAAAGCATTTATTGCTAATGCATCAAGAAACAAATGGATTCTGCGAAGAGATATTAGAAACTTTGTTGGTAAACGTATTAATGGCGTTTTAGTAACAGAATCTGGTATTTTGGCTGCAGCACATTTAGCAGGGCCTGGAAGTGTGAAAAAGTATTTAAGAAGTTACGGATTAGATAACTTTGCTGATGGATTTGGTACCACCGTGTACACTTACATGAAGCGTTTTTCTGGTTATGATACTTCTTTTATTAAACCCAACAAGAAAGCAAAAGCTATGTAATGTGTTGTTTTTTGCAGTAAAATTAGCTTTTATGAATAATGAATATGGTAGGTCTTTTATGAAGGTCTACCTTATTTTTTTTCCAATTTCCGGCAGGTAGTGTTTTAATAAATTCACTTTGAAGTGTAATATCACACGCTACACAAACGCTAGTATTATCTGATAAAACAGCTGTGATATCTTCTAGCATTTTATTGTTTCGGTAAGGTGTTTCAATAAAAATTTGAGATTGATTTTGGTCAAATGATAAACGTTCTAAACGTTTTAATTCTTGTTTACGTTCATTTTTATCAATAGGAAGATAGCCGTTAAAAGCAAAACTTTGGCCATTCATACCAGAACTCATTAATGCAAGTAATATTGATGATGGCCCAACTAAAGGAACTACTTTTATGTTTTTTTGATGCGCTATTTTTACAACGTCGGCTCCCGGATCAGCAACTCCTGGGCAGCCAGCTTCAGATAATAAACCAACATTTTTACCATGTAAGCAAGGTGTTAAAAACTCAGGCAATTCAGTAAGCTCTGTATGTTTGTTTAAAACAAAAAGATTAAGTGATGGTTGTGATTTATTAGGTGCAATTTTTTTTATAAAACGTCTTGCAGTTTTTTGGTTTTCAACAATAAAATAATCTATGCTTTCAATGGTGTTTTTAACCGTAATAGGCAAAACATCAAGTGGTTCATTATCACCTAAAGTTGTAGGTATTAAATATAGATTTCCTGTTGTATGCATTGTTTTATTGTAATTTTTCAGCAATTATATTACATGCCTCATCAAGCATTTGGTAAACGTTTTCAAATCCTTGTTCACCACCATAATAAGGGTCTGGCACCTCAAAATTTTTATTAGGGTATACCACGTTTAATAGCATTTCAACCTTATTTCTGTCTGCATCATTTCTAGCAAGTTTTATAACGTTTTGGTAATTTGTTTGATCCATAACGTAAATAAAATCAAAAACATCAAAATCGTTTACTGTAAATTGTCTTGCTTTTTGGTTTGAAATGTTTAAGCCGTGTGTTTTTGCAACAGCTATTGATCGGCTATCAGGTTGTTTATTAGTGTGGTAGTTTGCAGTTCCGGCAGAATCTACTATGTAGTTTTCTTTTGGTAGTTTATATTTTAAAATACCTTCTGCTAATGGAGATCGGCAAATATTGCCCAAGCAAACCATTAGTATTTTTGTCATTATAAAAGGTGTTAAACTGAAAGCTTTTTAGTAATATCTTCAACGTATTTTCTAAATTGTTTATCTGTTGAAGTAAGGTTGTCAACCGTTTTGCAGGCGTGTAAAACAGTTGCATGATCACGTTTTCCAATTTGCGAACCAATACTAGCTAATGATGCTTTTGTGAATTTTTTTGCAAAAAACATAGCTAATTGACGTGCTTGAACAATATGACGTTTTCTAGTTTTAGATTGAAGTGTGTCAACATCCATTTGAAAGTAATCAGATACTACTTTTTGTATGTAATCTATTGAAACTTCACGTTTTGTATTTTTAACAAACTTCTCTACAATAACTCTTGCTAAATCTATAGTTATTTCTTTTTTATTGAAAGAAGATTGTGCAATGAGTGAAATAATAGCACCTTCAAGTTCTCTAACGTTCGATTTTATGTTTTTAGCAACATAATCAATAATATCTTCAGGCATTTCAACACCATCACGATATAGCTTATTCTTTAAAATTGATACACGAGTTTCAAAATCTGGGGTTTGCAGTTCAGCTGAAAGTCCCCATTTAAAACGTGATAACAAGCGTTGTTCAATATCTTGCATATCAACCGGTGCTTTATCACTGGTTAAAACAACTTGTTTGCCGTTTTGGTGTAAGTGGTTAAATATATGAAAGAAAACATCTTGTGTTCCTGTTTTTCCTGATAAAAATTGAACATCGTCAATAATAAGAACATCAATAATTTGATAGAAATGTATAAAATCATTTCGGTTGTTCTTTTTTATAGCGTCAATATATTGTTGCGTAAACTTTTCTGCAGAAATATATAAAACTGTTTTTTCAGGGTATTTGTCTTTAATATCAACACCTATAGCGTGTGCTAAATGTGTTTTGCCTAAACCAACACCACCAAAAATTAATAACGGATTAAAAGAAGTGCCTCCTGGTTTGTTTGCAACGGCTAAACCAGCACTACGCGCTAAACGGTTTGAGTCTCCTTCTAAAAAATTATCAAAACTATAATTTGGGTTTAGTTGAGATTCTACTTTAACATTTCTAATGCCAGGAATAACAAACGGATTTCGTAATTCCGGACTCTTATTATTTAAAGGAATATCAACATCTTGCGATTTTACAGCAGATCTATTTGAACTTGGTATTTTTTCTGTGAAAGGTTGCTTATTACCATAAGTGTTTTCCATTTTAATAATGTACACCAATTTGGCATTTTTACCTAACTCTTTAGTTAAAGCAACTTTAAGTATTTTTACGTAGTGCTCTTCTAACCACTCGTAAAAAAATTTGCTAGGTACCTGAATGCTTAAAGCATTGTCAGTGAGTTTCACTGCAACTATGGGCTCAAACCATGTTTTATATGCTTGCGGTTGAATATTATCTTTTATGAATTTTAGACAATTATTCCATACCGATTTCGCAGTGTTACTCATTTTTAAATTTTAAGGTTTGTTAATTAGCAAAAATTAGAAAAGAGGTGTGTAATCCCTGTCCCTCTTACAGTGGGGCAAATATGTGAACAAAATTCTTAAAAAAAAAATGAAATATTATTGAATTTTTAGAAATTTTTCCTCATGTTTAATCCGTTTCCGAAACTACAAAAAAATATTCAAAATAAACAATGAAAATCGACGAAATACAAATTAGAGTGAGGTATGGTGAAACAGACCAAATGGGGGTAGTGTATCATGGTAATTATGCGTTGTATCTAGAAATGGCAAGGGTTGAATGGTTGCGTAAGCTTGGTGTTTCATATAAAACAATGGAAGAAAATGGTATTATGCTACCTGTAGTTTCTTTAAATATAAATTATAAAAAACCAGCAGGTTATGATGAGTTAATTACAGTAAAAACTCAACTTAAAAATAGGCCAACTGCTAAGATTGAGTTTGATTATGAAATTACCAATGAAAAGGGTGAAATTTTAACCACAGCAAGTACAATTTTGGTGTTTGTTGATATGAAAACTAAACGGCCAATACAAGCACCCGATTACATATTAAATTTACTTGAAGATTAATTGCATTGTTTTATGCTTATTTGATGCAATGTATTGAAACTATTAAAAGTAGCTTCTGCATCTTTTTTTCTAACAGAAATAGTTACTTCACAATCCATTTCTAGTTTTTGGTTTATTATATTTAGGTTTTTTTCTTTTATAATACGCATTACGGTATTCATATTGGGGTAATCAAAATGTATTATAAAATTAATATTGATGGTTTTTTCAATAATTTTAGATGCTTCTAATGTAAGTTGCGCTGTGGTTTTATAAGCGTTTATTAAGCCGCTTACGCCCAATTTTACACCACCAAAATAACGTACAACAACAATTAAAATGTTGGTTACATTAAATGATAATATTTGATTGTAAATAGGCATACCCGCAGAGTTACTAGGTTCGCCATCATCATTAGCTCTAAAAATTACAGTTTCAGTGCCAATTTTATAGGCGTAGCACCAATGTCTGGCGCTGTGATGTTCTTTTTTTAATGCTTCAATATGTGTTTTAACATCGTCTTCTGTTAAAACAGGAAATGCATAGCCAAAAAACTTACTGTTTTTATCTTTAAATAAAATGTTGTCAGTTTTTTTGGTAATTGTTTTGTATGTGTCTGTTTCTGTCAAAAAATTAAAATAGGGCGCTTTGGGTTTTAAATAAATTGGCAACATCGTCTTTTTCTGGGTTAAGGTGCCATGTGTTTATGTTCATGTTTTTAGCTGCAGTAATGTTGTTTTTTACATCATCAATAAATAAGCACTCTTCAGCTTCAACATTGTTGTCATTTAAAACAAATTTATAAATATATGAATCGGGTTTTCTTAAGTTTATTTCGTGCGAAAGGTAAAATTTATCAAAACAGTTTTTAAAACTGCTATAAAAAGGAATGTTTTCTTCAATCCATTTTATGTGTAGTGCATTGGTGTTGCTTAATAAAATGAGTTTGTATGATGCGTTTTCTTTTAAATCTTTTATGAAATTTAATCGGTGTTTTGGGAAATCGGCTAAAATGGAATTCCATTTTTCAATAATTTCATTTTCAGAAAATTCAGGAAAAAAACAAGTGTAATTATTTAAAAACTCTTGGGTTGATATTTCGCCTTTTTCAAACTTTAAATTGGTTTTTATAATAGCATCAAAATGTTTTGAAGATTCAAAATGTTTAATGTAATTAGCTGTATACTCATTATTTAAGTTTATAAATACGTTTCCAAAGTCAAAAATTAAGGTACTAATCATTGGTGTAGATTTTTAGAATATCTGACTGAATTGTGGTTTCATAGGTTAAATGTCCTGAAAGTACGGGGGCTTTTGTGCCTTTGTTAAAGTTTGTGTTGCCTGTAAAAATACGTGCTTCATCCCAAAGGTTTTCGTTTATAAAAGTTTGTAAAGTTTGGCTGCCACCTTCAATAATAACTGAGTTTATGTTATGTTTAAAAAGCACATTGCATATTTGCTGCGCTATGTTGGTTTTTGTGTTCCAGTTTATAGTTTCAAAATGGCAATTAGGTGTATTTGTATTTATGTTATTGTGCTTTTCACAAACTATAATAGTTTCAGCTTCGTTATTAAATATATTTAAATTTTTACTTAATTTTAAGTGTTTGTCTATTACCACTCTAGTAGGGTTTTGCCCTTTGTAATTGCGAGTTGTTAGCGTTGGGTTATCTTGTAAAACCGTGTTGGTGCCAACTAAAATGGCCTGTTCTTGCATACGCCATTTGTGTACTAACTGTTTTGAGTATGTGTTAGTTATCCAAACAGGTTCTTGTTTGGTTTTGGTTAAGGGCGCTATAAAGCCATTGGTAGTTTGTGCCCATTTTAAAATTATATAAGGTCTTTTTTTATTATGAAACGTAAAAAAACGTTTTAAATGTTGTTTGCACTCTTTTTCTAAAACACCTACAGTTACATTAATGCCGGCTTTTTTAAGTTTCTTTACACCTTTTCCGGCAACTTGTTCATTATCATCAATACAACCAATTACTACATTGGGTATGTTGTGTTTTATAATTAAATCACTGCATGGTGGTGTTTTGCCGTAATGAGAGCAGGGTTCTAAAGTTACATAAATGGTAGCGTGTTTTAATAAAGCTTTGTTTTTAACAGCGTTTATAGCATTTACCTCGGCATGGTTTCCGCCGTATGCACTTGTAAAGCCCTCGCCAATAATAGTGTTGTTGTATACTATTACAGCTCCAACCATGGGGTTTGGTCTTGTGTTGCCTAAACCGTTTTTGGCTATTTGTATGGTACGCTTTATGTAAAATTCGTTAACTGTCAATATTAAAATTTTATGTTTACATTATCGGTTTTATCTATGCTATAGGTGTATGAAAATCCGAAAACTTTATAAATTATAGCACCTTTATACTGTACTTTAATTTTTTTTGAAAACAAACTTCCTATTAAACCGTTAATGTTTTTGTTGCTTAAAATACTATCTGTAGGAATGTGTGTTTTTAATGGTATAGAAAATTCTTTTTTTGCAGGAACATCAAAACTTTCGGTTGATACGGTTGCCATTTCATTGTTGTTAATAAAAACTTTAATGGCATCGGTTTTTAATTGTCCGCCAATATCATTTGGGTTTAAAAAAATAGCATTAGCAGTAATGGTTATGTGCTTGTTTGTAGATTCTAAAACTTTAATGTTTTCAATATGTAAAAACTCGGGTTTTTCTTTTACAGTACAGCTAAATATTAAAAAAGTTATTGTTAATAAAATAATGAAACCCTTTTTCTGCATGTTTTTATATTTAAGTATCTTCACTTGGGTAAAAATACTATTTTAAAGTGATTAAAGATACTATTGTTATTAGAGAAATTAAGCCAGATGATAATGAGCCGTTAGAGCAATTAATACGCAATTGTTTTCATGAGTTTGATATTCCGTTAGAAGGCACTGCCTACACAGATCCTGAAACATCGCAAATGTACCAAGCCTACCAAAACACAAATGATATTTATTTTGTTATAGAAAATAATGGCGAAGTTTTAGGAGGCGCAGGTATAAAGCCTCTACCAAATTCAAATACGCATATTTGCGAACTTCAAAAAATGTACTTTTCGCCTAAAATACGCGGAAAAGGTTACGGAAAAAAAATGTTTGAAACCTGTTTAAAAGCGGCAAAAAACTTAGGGTATAAACAGTGTTACATTGAGTCGGCACCGCAATTAAAAGCGGCCATTCATGTGTATGAAAGTTTTGGTTTTAAGCATTTACAAGGTGCTCTTGGTAATACAGGGCATTACAGTTGTGGTATTTGGATGATTAAAGATTTATGAAGTTAAAAGCCATACAAAATACATTTCAAACAACATTAAGCGGTATTTATTCAAAAGAAGAAATAGATACTATCTTTTTTATGTTGAATGAAGCCTACTACGGCATAACACGTTTACAATTAGCACTAAATACTAATTTAGAATTAGAAAATACCGATGCTATTTTGAAAGCGCTACAGGCCTTAAAAGCCGAAAAGCCCATACAATATATATTAGGTGAAACTGAATTTTTCGGATTAAATTTTAAAGTAAACCAACATGTTTTAATACCCAGACCAGAAACCGAAGAATTAGTAGCGTGGGTTTTAAAATGGTACTCAAAGTTAAACAGCGCATCTCAATCATTAAAAATTCTAGATGTTGGTACCGGAAGTGGTTGTATAGCTATAACATTGGCCAAAAAAATACCAAAAGCATCAGTTTTTGCGCTAGATGTAAGTGGTAATGCGTTAACTGTAGCAAAACAAAATGCAGTATTAAATAATGTTGATGTTACATGTGTAGAAGCTTCAATTTTAAAACCAGATACGGCTAATAAATTACCAGATTTTGATGTTATTATTTCAAACCCGCCTTATGTTAGAATGCAGGAAAAGGAATTAATGAAACCCAATGTTTTAAACAATGAACCCCATTTGGCATTGTTTGTAGAAAATAATAATCCATTACTATTTTACAATGCTATTTGTAAGTTTGCATCTAATAAATTAAAAGAAAATGGCGCTTTGTTTTTCGAAATAAATGAATATTTAGGTGAAGAAATGAAGCAATTATTACATAATTATAATTTTAAAAATATTGAATTAAAGCAAGATATTTTTAAAAAAGAGAGAATGATAAAAGGCGTGTATTAATGAATACAGAACAAAAAATAAATCAGCTAAGGGAAGAATTACGTACACATAATTACAATTATTATGTGCTTGATACTCCAACAATTTCAGATTTTGAATTTGATATAAAACTAAAAGAACTTCAAGCTTTAGAAGAAAAACACCCTGAGTTTTTTGATGCAAACTCGCCAACACAACGCGTGGGAGGTGCTATTACCAAAAATTTTGAAACAGTTGTACATGAGCACCGTATGTATTCTTTAGATAATTCATACTCAAAAGAAGATTTACAAGATTGGGAAACACGCATAAAAAAACTAGTTGATGGCAACGTACAATACACCTGTGAGCTAAAATATGATGGCGCTTCAATGAGTTTAACCTATGAAAACGGTAAGTTAGTACGTGCTGTAACAAGAGGCGATGGTTTTCAAGGTGATAATGTTACAGCCAATGTAAAAACAATAAAATCTGTACCATTGCAGTTAAAAGGCGATTTTCCTTCAAAGTTTGATATTAGAGGCGAAATTGTTTTGCCTTTTGATGGGTTTAATAAAATGAATGAAGCACGTTTGGCTAATGGTGAAGAGCCTTACAGAAACCCAAGAAATACAGCTTCAGGAAGTTTAAAGTTACAAGATAGTTCTGAAGTTGCTAAACGCCCTTTAGAATGTTTACTTTACAATATTACAGGTAAAAATTTAGGTATAAAAACACAATTTGAGAGCTTACAAAAAGCCAGGGATTGGGGTTTTAAAGTGCCAGAAGCAGCTAAATTAGCCAATTCAATTGACGAGGTTTTAGAATTTATAAATTATTGGGATGTTAATAGGCATAATTTACCGTATGAAACAGATGGTGTTGTAATTAAGGTTAATAGCTTTCAGCAACAAGATGAATTAGGTTATACCGCAAAAGCACCACGTTGGGCAATGGCTTATAAGTTTAAAGCAGAACAGGTTTCAACAAAATTAAATAGTATTACATATCAAGTTGGGCGTACTGGTGCAATTACGCCGGTAGCTAATTTAGAGCCAGTAGAACTGGCAGGAACCACTGTAAAAAGAGCATCATTACACAATGCTGATCAAATTGAAAAATTAGACGTTAGAATAGGTGATGAAGTATATGTAGAAAAAGGTGGAGAAATTATTCCTAAAATTTTAGGCGTTGATGTAACAAAACGTTTGCCAAATTCTCAACCCACTACATATATTACACATTGCCCTGAGTGTGGTACAGAATTAATACGAAAAGAAGGCGAAGCACAACATTATTGCCCTAATTATAATGGCTGTAACCCGCAAATTATAGGTAGAATTCAGCATTACATATCAAGAAAAGCTATGGATATTGAAGGATTGGGAGGTGAAACCGTAGCACTTTTAGTAAATGCAGGACTTATAAATAATTATGCCGATTTATATCAATTAACAAAAGATCAAATACTGCCCTTAGAACGTATGGCAGAAAAAAGTGCCGATAATTTAATTGAAGGTATTTCAAAATCTGTAAATATTCCGTTTGAGCGCGTTTTATTCGCTTTAGGTATTCGTTATGTTGGTGAAACTGTAGCAAAAAAATTGGCTAAACACTATAAAACAATAGATGCCATTGCTTTGGCTACTGAAGAAGATTTAGTTAATGTTGATGAAATTGGTGTTAAAATTGCGCAAAGTGTAGTTGATTTTTTTAATTCTGAAGTTAATAGAAACATTATTGAAAGATTAAAAGGTTTTGGGGTGCAATTAAAAATTTCGGAAGAAGAGCTTGCAGGACAAACAACTATTTTAGAAGGACAAATAATTGTGGTTTCAGGAGTATTTCAAACCGTGTCTAGAAATGAGTTGAAAAAACTTATTGAAGATAATGGCGGTAAGGTTGCTAGCTCAATATCTTCAAAAACTAGTTTCATTGTTGCTGGTGATAATATGGGGCCAAGTAAAAAAGAAAAAGCAGATAAACTTGGGATTTCTATTTTAAATGAAAGTGAATTTTTACAAAAATTAAAATAAAACTGCATTTCATCGATAAAATGCATTTTTTTACCGATAAATTGGATATAAGTTTTACATTTGTATCCAACCAAAAGTAATTGAATGTCAACATCAAAGATAATATATTTATTTGTCTTGTTAGTTTATATCCTATTTTCCGTATTCGGATTCATAGGTTATGAAGATGTTTCAGTTTTTTTAAACGCACTTATTGTGCCTTTAATAGCAGTAAACTATTTTCTTTTTTTTAAAGGAAAAACAAAATACTTTATATTGTTTATGATATGCTACACCATATCAGATTTAGAGGGTTTACTTGTAGATCTTTTACCTGAAACAAGCACTTTTGATTTTATAGTTAATACAGATTATTACATAGGAAATTCACTTTACATACTATCATATGTGTTTTTAATCTTACTAATAGCTCAAGGTGTTAACTTTATCCAGGTTCTTAAGAACTTTAAAATTCATTTAATTGTTTTATTGTCTTTAAACATATGGCTTGTGTATGTGCTTCAGGTAATAGTTACTCCAACTACTATGTATGGCGGAGAATTTTTTCTTGAGTTAATATATAATGTTGTTATGCTGTTATTACTTTCAGTAGCACTTCTTAATTATTTTTATAAAGACAATAAAAAAGCTTTGTATTTATTTTTAGGAACCATGTGTATTGTTTTTTCAGAAGTAGTTGATGTTGCTTATATATACATGGCTCATAGGCATTTGTTAGTACTTTTGTCAACAACACTTACATTACTGGCTTTCTTTTTCTTTTGTAGGCAAGCGGAATTATTAGATGTTAAAAAAGATGGTATGTATGTATAAAATACTTTAAATTTTAATGGTTATTTGTGTTTAAAAGAAGGAATATCTTCCTTGTGTAAAAACAAAATAATTAAAGTGATTATAAAAGTAATTATTGCAGTACCAAAAAGTACACCGCCGTCATTATTTACAATTATTCCTAATTTGGTTATGTGAATTACAATGGCGCCACCAATAATTCCTAATGTTAGTAAAGCTCCAATATATATAGTTTTAGGTATTAATAATAAAATACCGGCAACAAGTTCAAAAACACCAATAATAATTCGGCCATTGGGCTCTAAATCAACTTTTGAAAATATATAAACACTATCTGGGTGTGCTGTAAATTTAAAGCGTAATGTTTGAATAAGTATAATTGCCACTAACAAACGTAGTATAAAAGAGATCTGTTTTTTCATTTATAGAATTATTAAGAGTCTTTTTCTTAGACGCTTATTTTTCAATTACTTATCAAAGTTTTTTATGTGAAGTATCGATAAAAGGATGATTTTTGGTTAAAAATCGATAAAACGACAATTTTAAACGTTGAAATGAGTATTTTTTTTTATATTTGATTTAACCTACTTATTGTTATCATTATGAAAAAAATATTTACGCTGCCCTTTGGTAAATTATTTTTTAGCGTTTTTTTTGTGTTTGTAGCAGCAATGGTATATTGTAATGTTACTAGCAACTTTAAAATAGCTAATTATATTTACCTGTTGGTAATTCCGACTTTTTTAACTGTTTTTATTTCAAAATTTAAAACCTTAAATATTGGTTTTGCTTTCTTTTTAGTTTTTGCTTTTTTAGGTAATATATCATCATTCTTTTTTTATGAAGACTTGCAATTAAAAGTGGCTAGTGCACTATATATTATTGGCTTTATATATTTAATAGCTGTTAAATTACCCAAATTCAAAGTATTTAAGTTAGATAAGTTGGTAATAGGGTATTTAATAATGATTTTTTTTATAGGGCTTTACTTTTTATACAGTTTGTATAGCGTATTAAATAGTGTTGTAAGTGATAATAGTGAAGTGTTGTTATTTGCAATAAAAAACTTTGTTGTAATGTTTTTAGCTTTATTGGCTTATGGCGTGTATTTAAGTGTAGAAAGTAAACAATCTGTTTGGTTTTTAATTAGCGTTATATTTTTAGGTTTTGCAACAGTTTTAAACTATGTAAACCTATATTATATATATCATTGGAGTTTTGAAATGCTTGAAAAAATAATGTATGTGTCAGGTGTATATTTTTTAATTAATTCTATGGCTTTTAAAGAAAGTATAGAGGTTAGTAAACACCTAAAAACTTCAAAGGGTACATTAAAAATGCCTAAAAAACTTAGTTCAGATAATGGTAGCTTTAGCTTAAACAATTATTGATGTACCGTTAGCCGATTTGTTTTTATCGGCATCAAAATAAAAATCAATTTTTCCTAAGTAAATACCATAACAACCAACTTGGTTTACAAGCATGTTTTTATTGTCAATATTTTTTACAACAGTTGGTTTTGGTAAAAAAGTGTGTGTGTGGCCACCAATAATTAAGTCAATATCTCGGGTGGCTTTGGCTAAGCTTAAATCGCCAATTTTATCACCCTTATAATTATAACCTAAGTGCGATAAACAAATTATTAAATCGCATTGCTCTTCGGTTTTTAAAATCTTGGTCATTTCTTGGCTGGTTTCAATAGGGTCTAAGTACTCAGTTTCCTTATAAAGCGACGGTGCAACCAAGCCTTTAAGTGCAATGCCTAAACCAAAAACGCCAATTTTAATACCATCTTTCATAAACACTTTGTAGGGTTTAACATGTGTATCCATTACGGTGTTTTTAAAGTTGTAATTGGCAGAAATAAATTCAAATTTAGCATGTGGTAGTTGTGCATATAAACCATCAATACCGTTATCAAAATCATGATTTCCAATAGTTGCAGCATCATATTTTAACATGCTCATAAGTTTAAACTCTAATTCGCCACCGTAGTAATTAAAATAGGGTGTGCCTTGAAAAATATCGCCGGCATCTAATAAAAGTGTGTTAGGGTTTTCGTTTCTAATATTTTCAACTAAAGTAGCTCTACGTGCAATACCACCTTTATTAGCGTTTCTTCCATCATTAGGGCCAAAGGCATCAATGTGGCTATGCACATCGTTTGTGTGCAATATGGTTATTTTTTTTGTTTTTGAAGTTGAAAAAGATTGTAAACCAACACCACCTAGTGTTACTAAAGCTGTTCCTGCTGTTGCTTGTTGTATAAATGCTCTTCGTTTCATTGTTGTTAAAGATTATTTAATTTGAATAAATCTGTCGTCAATAACAGGATTAATAGTGTCAATAGTATTAAAATGATCAATTAAAGCGGTTCTAATTTTATAATTCAATTTGTATAATGAATCATTTGGTTTAAAAAAAGTCATGCCATCATTTCCTTCGTATAAATAATCGTTGGTGGCTACGTAATAGGTTTTGTTTTTGTTAATATTTTCACCTTTTACTGTAGCGTTAATTGGTTTAAAATTGGCATTAATTTTAAGCTTAAGTTGAGATATTGGGTGTGCGCGTTTATTGCTAGATAAAAAATTTACAATGCTATCAATTTGAAAACCTTTTAAGGCAACAACCACTATGCTGTTTTCAAAAGGCATAATTTCAAAAGCGGTTCTTTTGCTAATATTTCCTTTAGGTAAAACAGCTCTAATACCGCCATGATTTAGTAAAACCAAATCAATATTTTTACCGGTTCTTTTATTAAAAACTGGGTTAGCTTGTGTGTAAACAGCATCAGCTAAAAAATTACCAATAGCAGTATTTAATAGCCCATCATTTTTAGAAAACACGTTAACGGAATAGGCAAGTGTACTATCTAAATCGTTGTTAATGTGCTCTCTGTAAGGTTTTATAAACGCATCAATTTCAGAATTTGCGTTTAAAGAATCAGAAATTACAATACGTTTACCTTCAATTTTATGTAAGTTATAGGTTTGCTCTTTACAGCTAGTTAAGGCAAAAATTATTAACAAAATAAATAAATGTGTTAACCTCATGTGTTTAATCAAAATTTTGAATGTAGTTTTGCTACCTTTGCGCAAAGGTCAAAGATAAATGATTTTAAAGGGTTTTAAAGGAAAATCTAATAAGAAGTACTTAAACAAATTGTTAACACAAAGGCAAGTAAACATTACTAATAATAAGGTTAGTAGTTTAGGTGTTGTTATAAATGTAAACGAATTTGATGATTTTGAGGCTTTTAAAAAGTTAGCAACTTTAATTAAAATTCACACTAATAATGTGAAGATTATAGCTTTTTCTGAAGATGAAAAAGAAAACTTGCTATCATGGGATTTGTGTTTTACTCCAAAAGATTTTGGTTGGCGTGGTGCTGTAAACAATGTAGAATTACAAAACTTTTTAAACAAAGAGTTTGATGTTTTGGTAAGTTATTACAACGAAGAAATTTTAGAATTAAAACTTATAACAGCAGCATCAAAAGCGGCGTTTAAAGTAGGTGTTTTACAAACCGATGAACGTTTAAATGACCTTATTATAAAAACAGATATTAAAGAATTTGATGTGTTTAAAAACGAGCTTTTTAAATACTTAACTATATTAAATAAAATTAAAAATGAACAGTAAGTTTTTAGGAACTGGCGTTGCTTTAGTTACACCTTTTAATGCAGATTTAAGTGTAAACCACCAAGCTTTAACAAACATTGTAAATCACAATATTGAAAACGGTACAGAATACCTAGTTATTTGTGGTACAACAGCAGAGAGCGCTACACTTACAAAGCAAGAAAAACAAGATGTAATAGCAACCATTTCTAAAGCTAATAATGGGCGTTTACCTTTGGTTTTAGGCATTGGCGGAAACAATACAATGCAAGTGGTTGATGAAATTAAAACCACAGATTTTACAGGAATTAGTGCCATTTTATCGGTAGCACCATATTATAATAAACCAACTCAAGAAGGTTTTTATCAGCATTTTAAAGCAATATCTGAAGTTTCGCCAGTTGATATCATTTTATACAATGTACCAGGCAGAACCGCCAAAAATATGGAAGCAGCTACAACACTACGTTTGGCTAATGATTTTTCAAATATTATTGGTGTGAAAGAAGCAGGCAATAACATGGCACAATATTTAGAATTGCTTAAAAACAAACCAGATGATTTTTTAATTATTTCAGGTGATGATGATTTAGCCTTAGGAGTTGTATTAGCTGGAGGAGCAGGTGTTATTTCGGTAATTGGGCAAGCACTACCAAAAGATTTTTCTGAAATGATACGTTTAGGTTTACAGGGCAATGCCAAAGAAGCTTATAAACTTCATTTCAAATTAATGGATATTATTGGGTATATTTTTGAAGAAAACAATCCATCAGGTATTAAAGCAGTTTTTGAAGCTTTAGGTTTATGCGCAGACACAGTTAGGTTACCCGTAGTACCAGCAACAAGTGCTTTAAAACAAAAAATAAAAGCATGCCTAGCAAAATAAATTAAGTAATAGTGTGTTTTAAATACTGGTAAAAGTTAAATATAACTTAAACGCTACAGTAACTAAGTTTAAGCGTTTATTTTAGCTTAAAATATTATTTTTTAAATCCATATTATTAACGTAATTTTGCCCTCTGTTAAAAATTATGAAAAAGTTTTTTTACATATTAATACCAGCAATCATTTTAAGCTCATGTAGCGAATATCAAAAGGTTTTAAAAGAATCTGGAGAAGGTGCTGTAAAAAAGAAGTTTGAAATGGGCGAAGCCTTGTATAACGACGGTAAGTTTGCAAAAGCCAGCCGTTTGTTTGCGCAAATAGTACCAGAATACAGAGGGAAACCTCAAGCACAAAAGCTTATGTATCTGTATGCTATGACCTTTTATGAAATGAAAGATTATTACACATCAGCATATAGGTTTGAGCAGTTTACTACAGCGTATCCAAAAAGCGAAAAGCTTGAAGAAGCCGCTTTTTTAAGCGCAAAAAGTTATTACATGCTATCACCAGCATACACTAAAGATCAAAAAGAAACTACTGAAGCTATTGAGAAAACACAAGAGTTTATCAACAGATTCCCAGATTCTAAGTATTTAGAAGATGCTAACAAACTAGTAAAAGAACTTGAATTTAAGTTAGAGCAAAAAGCATTTCATATAGCAAAACAATACAGCGATATTGCACCTGGTTTTACAAGAGATTTTACCGCAGCTATAAAATCATTTGATAATTTTCTTTATGAGTTTCCAGGTTCAAAATTAAGAGAAGATGCGTTTTATTACAGGCTAGATGCCGTATACCAACAAGCTGTAAATAGTTTTGAGTACATAAGCTCTAGAGAAGAAGGCGTTGTTCAATTACGTAAACAACGTTTAGAAACAGCCAAAGAATATGGTAATTCATTTAAAAAAATGTTTGCTAACTCAAAATATACCGAGCAAGTAAATGAAATGGTAAGCGCTGTTGAAGAAGAATTAAATACGTATAGCACACAAAGTTAAACATAGTCACGATGGATTTAAAAAAAATCAATGCTCCTGTTAACACAGTAACTTATGATAGAAATCAAGTAGATGAGCCTACAGACAATATCTATGAGTCTATTTCTATTATTGCTAGAAGAGCAGAACAAATTAACACAGAGATTAAAAAAGAGCTTATTGATAAGTTAGAGGAATTTGCTACTTACAATGATAGCCTTGAAGAAATCTTTGAAAATAAAGAACAAATTGAGGTTTCAAAATTCTACGAAAAATTACCTAAACCTCACGCATTAGCTGTTCAAGAATGGCTAACTGATAAAATTTATTTTAGAAATACTGAGGAAGACGCTCAGTAATATTTCTTATGAGTATTCTAAGCGGCAAAAACGTACTATTAGGTATTAGTGGCGGAATTGCCGCTTATAAAACAGCTTCATTAGTAAGGTTGTTTATAAAAGCAGGCGCAAACGTACAAGTAGTAATGACGCCAGCTTCAAAAGAATTTATAACACCCTTAACACTTTCAACATTATCTAAAAATCCAGTGCATTCATCTTTTACCAATGAAGATGATGATAATGGCGTATGGAATAACCATGTAGATTTAGGCCTGTGGGCAGATTTATTTTTGGTGGCTCCAGCAACAGCAAATACCATGTCTAAAATGGCTAATGGTGTTTGCAATAATTTATTACTTGCTACGTATTTATCAGCAAAATGCCCTGTATATTTTGCGCCCGCTATGGATTTAGATATGTATAAACATCCAACAACATTAGCTTCATTTGAAAAGCTAAAACGTTTTGGTAATATAATGATACCTGCTACAAGTGGCGAGTTAGCTAGCGGATTAGTAGGCGAGGGTAGAATGGCAGAGCCTGAAGATATTGTAACCTTTATTGAAAACGATATTGTAAGCAAGCTACCATTAAAAAACAAAACAGTATTAATAACGGCGGGTCCAACTTATGAAGCCATAGACCCTGTGCGCTTTATAGGCAATCATTCTAGCGGTAAAATGGGGTTTGAAATAGCTAAAGCAGCAGCTAATTTAGGCGCTAAAGTCATATTAGTTACGGGGCCAACAAACCAAAATGTTTCACATAGTTTTATTGATGTAAAAGCAGTAGTAAGTGCACAAAACATGTATGATGAAGTGCATAAACACTACCAAAATGTTGATGTAGCTATACTATCGGCAGCAGTGGCAGATTATAAGCCAAAAGAAGTAGCACTTCAGAAAATAAAAAAGAAAGATACAACGTTAACATTACAGTTAGAGAAAACAAAAGATATTTTAGCGTCATTAGGAGCCATTAAAACCAATCAATATTTAGTAGGGTTTGCACTAGAAACTAATAACGAATTAGAAAATGCAAAAGGCAAGCTAAAAAGAAAGAATTTAAATTTAATTGTTTTAAATTCGTTAAATGATAAAGGTGCAGGCTTTAAAGGTGATACCAATAAAGTTACTTTTATTGATAAAAATGAAACTATTACTGAATTTCAATTAAAATCTAAGGCCGAGGTAGCCAAAGATTTATTAAACAAAATAACAGAGCAAATTGATGCGTAACATTTTAATTGTTTTTACTTTTTTAATTACATCGGTTGGGTTAGCGCAAGAGTTAAATTGCAATGTTGTTGTTAATGCCCAATTTACGGGTAATGAAAACTTTCCTATTTTTAAAACGCTAGAAAAACAACTAACAGAGTTTGTTAATAATACAAAATGGACTAACAAAACCTTTTTACCGCAAGAAAGGATTAATTGTAGTATGGTTATTAACGTTTCTAGTTACAGCGGCGAAACTTTTGAAGCCTCATTACAAGTACAATCATCACGTCCGGTTTATGGGGCATCATACAGTACGCCTATTTATAACTTTAATGATAAAGATTTTAATTTTAGTTATTTAGAGTATCAAAATCTTATTTTTAATCCGCAACAGTTTCAATCTAATTTAGTATCGGTTATTGCATTTCACGTGTATATGATTTTAGGTTTAGATGCCGATTCTTTTGCGCCAAATGGTGGTAGTGCCTATTTAAAGCAAGCGCAAACCATAACAAACTATTCGCAACAAGGAAATTTTAAAGGCTGGAAATTAGAAGATGGTTTACAGAGTAGGTTTATGCTTATAGATAATATTTTATCGCCTACATTTAAAGAGTATAGGCAAGTAATAAACGTGTACCACCGTGATGGTTTAGATGTTATGAGCGAAAATGCTAAAGAAGGTAAAGAAGCTATATCAGCAGTTTTACAACAGTTTCAAAGTATGAATAGCCGAAGACCAAACTCGTTTTTACAACGCACATTTTTTGATGCTAAAGCCGATGAAATAACTGAAATATTTAGCGATGGCCCCAATGTAAACATTGCTAATTTAAAAGATGTACTTCAAAAAGTAGCGCCAATGCACAGTAGCAAATGGCAAAATATTAAGTTTTAATTTACAAACGTTTAGTTTATTTTATAACTAAAAATTGCAACTCATAACTTATGCTAACAACCCTTTCAATAAAAAATTACGCCTTAATTGATAATCTTAAAGTAGATTTCAATAGTGGCTTTTCTATAATAACTGGAGAAACCGGCGCAGGAAAATCTATTTTACTTGGTGGTTTATCTTTAATTTTAGGTAAACGTGCAGATTTAAGTAGTTTGAAAGACGCTTCAAAAAAATGTATTATTGAGGCTGTTTTTAATGTAGCCGATTATAAATTAGAAGCACTTTACAAAGCTGAAGATTTTGATTATGAACCATTAACCATTATACGCAGAGAAATTTTACCATCAGGAAAATCGCGCGCATTTGTTAATGATTCGCCCGTTAATTTAAGCAGTTTACAGCTTTTAGGTGAGCGTTTGTTAGATATTCACTCGCAACACCAAACATTGCAGTTAACAGACGACGGATTTCAATTTCAAATAATTGATGCTTTAGCAAAAAACGAAACACCGTTATACAATTATAAAACCGAATTAAAAGTTTATAAAAAACTACAAAAAGAATTAAATGAGCTTTTAAATTTTCAAGCTGAAGCCATAAAAGAGCATGACTACAATGCTTTTTTATTAAAAGAATTAGTGGAAGCCAATTTGGTTGAAGGTGAATTGCCCGAATTAGAAGAAGAGTTTGAAACCTTAAATAATATTGAAGGTATCAAAGAAAAATTATCTGAAGCATATCAATTATTAAGTGATGAGCAATTAGGAGCTATTCCAACCTTAACTAATTTAAAAAATACTTTTCAAAAGTTAACAGGCTTATCATCAAAATATCAAGATTTATTTAATAGAGTAAACAGTAGTTTAATAGAGCTAGATGATGTTTTTTCAGAAGTAAACACACTTCAAGATAGTTTAGATGCAGACCCCAATAGGCTAGAACAGGTTGATACTAAATTAAAAAAACTATATGATTTAATGCAAAAACATGTAGCCGAAGATGTTTCAGAATTAATAAAAATTAAAGAAACACTTGAAGAAAAAGTTGCTGTTACCGAAAATTTAGATGATACCATTGCTAAAAAGCAACAAGCCATAAAAGCACAAGAAAACGTATTAAATACCTTGGCTAAAACTATTAATAAAAATAGAAGTTTGGCCATTCCAGAATTAAAAAAACAACTAGAAACCATACTAGCAGATTTAGGTATGGCCAACGCGCAGTTTAATATTGCAGTAAAGTTACAAGACGCTTTTTTACCTAATGGTAAAGATGATTTGGTGTTTCTATTTTCAGCCAACAAAGGCGGTAATTTTAATGAGTTAAAAAAAGCAGCATCAGGAGGAGAATTATCTAGAATAATGCTAGCAATAAAGTCTATTTTATCAAAATACATTCAATTACCAACCATAATGTTTGATGAAATTGATACAGGTGTTTCTGGCGAAATATCAAATAAAATGGGCGATATTATGCTGCAAATGAGTAAAACTATGCAAGTGTTTTCCATAACACATTTACCACAAATTGCAGCCAAAGGGCATTCGCATTACAAAGTGTATAAGCAAGATGTAGATAATGTAACGCAAACCAATTTGGTAAAATTAAACCATGATGAACGTGTTGTAGAAATAGCTCAAATGTTAGGCGGTTCAGATATGTCATCATCAGCCCTAGCGCACGCCAAAGAATTACTCAACTAAAAAAACAATAAGTTTTAAATAATAAATTATAAGTTTCTTATTTTTGAAGCTTTAAAAAAGTAACTAAAATTAGTTTTAGTAACACACATTAAAACGTAAACATAAACACAGGAATAAACCAACAGAGAGATATGTCACATAATTTATTAAAAGGAAAAAAGGGAATCATTTTTGGAGCATTAGATTCAAATTCAATTGCTTGGAAAACAGCAGAACGCGTTCATGAAGAAGGTGGGCAATTTGTATTAACAAATGCGCCAGTAGCCATGAGAATGGGTCAAATAAATGAATTAGCCGAAAAAACAGGCTCTCAAATTATTCCTGCCGATGCTACGTCTATTGAAGATTTACAAAATTTAGTAGAAAAATCAATGGAAATTTTAGGCGGTAAAATAGACTTTGTTTTACACTCAATTGGCATGTCTATAAACGTACGTAAAGGCAAACATTATACAGACCAAAATTATGATTGGACACAAAAAGGAACAGATGTATCAGCCATGTCTTTTCATAAAGTAATGCAAACACTTTACAAAGCCGATGCCATGAATGAATGGGGAAGCATTGTAGCATTAACCTATATGGCTGCACAACGCGTATTTCCAGATTATAATGATATGGCCGATAATAAAGCCTATTTAGAAAGTATAGCACGCAGTTTTGGGTATTTCTTTGGTAGAGATAAAAAAGTACGTGTAAACACCATCTCACAATCGCCAACACCAACAACAGCAGGTAGTGGTGTAAAAGGTTTTGACGGATTTATATCTTATGCCGAAAAAATGTCGCCATTAGGCAATGCAACCGCTTTAGATTGTGCAAACTATACCGTAACACTATTTAGTGATTTAACAAAGCGCGTAACACTACAAAACCTTTATAATGATGGCGGTTTTAGCAACATGGGTGTAAGTGATGCAGTAATGAGCACATTTATGAACGAAGAATAAAAAAATAAAATTATACCTTTAAAAGCCACCTGTATTGGGTGGCTTTTTTGCTACATTTGTGTATAAACAATTTGGGCGTTACCCATAGGGTCGGGCTTTCGGCAGTCACTTTTATATTTTGCAAAAAAGCATATTAAATAAGCAAAATATAAAGAGTTCCAACAAAGCCTCAATCCCTAACGCAAAAGCAACGTTAAACAAGTAATGGCATTACAATTTTCATTTATAATACCCGTTTACAACAGGCCCGATGAAACTTTAGAGCTCCTGCAAAGTTTTGTAAATTTAAAAACCAATACACCGTTTGAAATTGTAATTGTTGAAGATGGCTCAACAATAACCTCAAAAAATATAGTAGAGCAATTTAATACCATTTTAAACATAGCCTATTATTTTAAACCAAATTCTGGTCCAGGAGATTCTAGAAATTTTGGTATGCAAAAAGCCAAAGGCAACTATTTTATTATTTTAGATAGTGATGTTATTTTACCACCAAACTATTTAAACGCCGTAGAAAAAAGCCTAAATAAAAATTATGTAGATTGTTTTGGCGGGCCAGATGCTGCACACCAATCATTTTCCAATTTGCAAAAGGCCATTAACTTTTCAATGACATCAGTAATAACAACAGGTGGTATTAGAGGAAATAAAAATAGTGTAGGCAAGTTTCAACCTAGAAGTTTTAATATGGGTATTTCAAAACAAGCTTTTCAAGCATCAAATGGTTTTGGGCGTATTCACCCTGGTGAAGATCCAGACTTATCAATTCGCCTCTGGAATTTAGGTTACAAAACCAAACTTATTTCAAATGCTAAGGTGTTTCATAAACGTCGTATTTCTTGGAAAAAATTCTACATTCAAGTACATAAGTTTGGTATGGTAAGGCCTATTTTAAATACGTGGCATCCTTCAACAAAAAAAATAACATATTGGTTTCCTACTATATTTTGCTTAGGGTTTTTAATAGCATTATTGTTAGTTTTATTCAATTTTAATAACTTGTTGTTTGCATACGCATTGTACTTTGTATTGGCCTTTTTTGTAGCATTAGCTACTACAAAAAACTTAGAGGTTTCGGTGTTAGCAATACCAGCTATTTGCGTACAATTTTTTGGTTATGGTTATGGATTTTTAAAATCTACATGGGCCGTTGGTGTGCTAAAAAAACAACCTGAAGCCCGTTTCCCTAAGTTGTTTTTTAAAAAATAATAGCACCTTTAATATTGGCATTATCTTATTAAAATGATAGGTAAAATAAAATCTAAAATAGCAGCTTCAATTAAAAGCAAAAAACTTAATGTGTTCTTTTTGTTTCTGTTGTTTTCATTTGTAATATTAATAGTATCAAAACTATCAAAAGATTATACCAACACTGTATCGTTTCAAATAGAAAAAATAAATGTACCACAAGAACATGTTATTTTAAATGATTCGGTACAATTAAATATTACCTTAAAAACTCACGGTTTTAAGTGGTTAAATTACTATTTTAAAAAGCCTAAAGTACAAGTAGATTTTAGTAAAGATGTTATAAAAAAAAACAAAACATACATTTACAATAAATCTAAAGCTTACTTAAACAATACCCAGTTTGATAAACAAGTTGAATTGCTAAGTATAAACCCTGATACATTATTTTTTAGGTTTGATACTAACATGGTAAAAAAAGTACCTGTAACCTTAAACGCCTCAATTAATTATGCTATTGGTTACAATGCTTTAAATGCTATTGCATTACAGCCAGATTCTGTAGTGGTAATTGGCCCGCATGTATTGGTTTCAAAAATAAAAAACTTACCCACAGAACAACTTGTTTTAAATGATGTAAGAGATAATATTGATACTAAAATAGCTTTAAAATTACCTAAAGCGCATAAAGATTTAACCCTATCGGCAAAACAAATAAGTGTAACTGCTGATGTAGAAAAATTTACTGAGGGTACTTTAAAAATACCAATAAACGTTATTAATGTACCAAAAGGTGTTACAATTAAAATTTTTCCAAAAGAAGTCACGGTGGCTTACTATGTAAGTTTAAAAAATTTTCAAAATGTAGTTGCAACAGATTTTGAAGTAGTTTGCAACTATGCAAAAATAACCGAAAACCAAAGTGTTTTAGTACCAGAGCTGGTGCGTGTTCCTAATACCGTAAAAAGTGCTAAAATAAATAACAAACAAATAGAATTTATAATAACAAAATGATAGTTGTAGGGCTTACAGGTGGTATTGGTAGCGGTAAAACTACCGTAGCAAAACAGTTTGAAAGTTTGGGTGTTCCAGTTTATATTGCTGATAATGAAGCAAAAAAACTTATGAATACATCAAAAGTTATAAAACGAAAATTAACCGAACTTTTTGGCGAAAATGCTTATGTAAATAACACATTAAATAGGCCATATTTAGCCAGCATTATATTTAATGATAAAAGCTATTTAGAAAAAATGAATGCTATAGTACACCCAAGAGTTGCAAGGCATTTTAAAAAATGGGTAGCCAAACAAAATACAGTTTATGTTATTAAAGAAGTAGCTATTTTATTTGAAAATGGCGGCCATAAACACTGTGATTTTGTTATAACAGTTACAGCTCCATTGGCACTTAGAATAGAGCGTTTATTAAAAAGAGATGATACTACCAAAGAAAAAATAAAAGCTATAATGAACAACCAATTACCTGATGATGAAAAAGTAAAATTATCAGATTTTGTAATTGAAAATACTACAATACCAAACACTATAGCTCAAGTTGAAAAAATACATAAGCAACTGCTAGCAAAAGACAAATAACCTGCTATTTTAACATTTTTGTTAAGGTAAGGTTAAAACATAAGTGTACTACATGTTAAAATGTTAATTTTGGTTTGATGAGCAAGAAAATATTCACCCTACTGGTACTTTTAATGAGTTTATCTTTAATAGGGATAATATTTGTACAAGCTTATTTTATTAACGACTCTGTAAAAAACGAAAAAGAACGTTTTAAATTCAAGGTACAAAGGGCGCTTAGTTATGTTTCAAACACCTTAGAGGAAACCGAAATTGCTGAGTATTATGACAGATATCAAAGCCTGCCTAAAGAAGATAAAACCGATTCTGTTGCTGTTTCTCAGCTATTAATTTATCAACAAAACAATAGCACCAAAGAAACGCTAATTTACAGAAGCAACGTTTTAGAAGAAAATTATAAATTATCTTCATCGCTCTTTGACATTGGTTTAGATAGCCTTACAATACAAAACATAATAGGTAGCTCTAGTGCCGAGGTTTACAGTAATATTGAATTATCTGACAAAGACATAAACCAAAGCCCAGTAACAAAAATTATAACATCGGGTATTGTTGAAGATGCACAACGCCTAAGCTTTGAAAAAAGTTTTAAAGAAATACGAAAAAAAACACCCATACATAAACGTGTTTCTAAAAAAGAACTTGATAAATTATTAACCGAAGCTTTAAAACGAGACGAAATTGATATAGATTTTGAATACGCCATTTACAGCAATGATTTAGCAACAAAAGTACAAAGTGAAAACTTTGAGTTTGATAAAGCATCAACTTATAAAGTACCAGTGCTTTATGATGAAAACAACCAGAGCCCGTATAAATTATTGGTTAATTTTCCTAATGATAGAAGTTTTATACTATCAACAATAATAGGTATGATTTTACTATCAATAGTATTTACATCTATTATTGTAGTAGCTTATACAAGTGCACTATATCAGTTAATTAAACAACGAAAAATATCTGAAATAAAAACAGATTTCATTAATAACATGACGCATGAGTTTAAAACACCTATAGCAACCATAAATTTAGCTCTAGATGCCATAAGAAACCCAGCAATTATTGATGATAAAGATAAAGTGAAGCGTTATTTATCTATGATAAAAGAAGAAAACAAACGCATGCACGCCCAAGTTGAAAACGTATTAAGAATATCTAAACTAGAAAAAAATGAACTAAACATAAGTAAGGAACGCGTTAAATTGCACGACTTAGTTGAAGATGCTATAACCCATGTTGAACTTATTGTTGAAGACAGGCAAGGTTATATAAAACCATTTTTAAATGCCAGTAAAACATCGGTTTTAGCTAATGAAACGCACTTTACAAATGTTATAGTTAACATTTTAGATAACGCAATAAAATACTCACCCAATGCGCCCGAAATTGAGGTTTATACTGAAAACATTGGTAACAATGTACTCTTAAAAATAACCGATCATGGTAGCGGTATGAGTAAAACAGCAGTAAAGCATGTGTTTGAAAAATTTTATAGAGAAAGCACAGGCAACATACATAATGTAAAAGGACATGGTTTGGGTTTAGCCTACGTTAAACGTATAGTTGATGATCACCAAGGCTATGTTTCAGTAGAAAGTGAAAAAGGAAAAGGAAGCACATTTACAATTAAGCTTCCGTTAATATCATAAAAATATGGAAGAACTAAAAAAACGAATCTTATTAGTTGAAGACGACCCTAATTTTGGAACCGTACTAAAAGATTATTTAATGATGAATGATTATGAAGTAACCCATGCCAAAAACGGAATGGAAGGTTTTGAAAAGTTCAAAAAAGACGACTTTGATTTATGCATTTTAGATGTAATGATGCCTTACAAAGACGGTTTTACATTGGCTAAAGAAATTAGAGAAAAAAATGCCGATGTACCTATTATATTTTTAACCGCTAAAACAATGAAAGAAGATGTTTTAAAAGGTTACAAAGTAGGTGCCGATGACTATTTAAATAAACCTTTTGATAGTGAAGTGCTTTTAATGAAAATTAAAGCCATTATCCAACGTAAAGCCACAGAATCAATATCTGATAGTAAACAATTTGAGTTTAAAATTGGAAAGTTTGATTTAAACTCAAAACTGCGTTTTTTACGCTTTAATGGAGGAGACCCTGTAAAACTATCACCTAAAGAAAATGAACTTTTGCGTTTGTTAGCATTACATGAAAATGATTTAATGCCACGTGAATTGGCGCTTACAAAAATATGGAGAGATGATAATTACTTTACATCTAGAAGTATGGATGTGTACATTGCCAAATTACGTAAATACCTAAAGCAAGATGAAAAAGTAGAAATACTTAACATACATGGCGAAGGTTTTAGGCTTGTAATTAATGAGTAAATAATAGTTATTCAATTTGATTTAAAAAAAAAAATCCAGTTACAATTTAATTAAGTAACTGGATTTTTTTATTAGTGTTGTAAAGCTTTTTAGTCTTTTTTAACAGGTAATCTTATTTCATTTATAACATCAAAATCTACACGAATAGTATAAGGTTTTTCAGTAATCATTTTTATAACGTTAAATACTAAATAGCCTTTTATACGCTGAAAACTTTCAGAATAATAGGCGTTATCTTCACTTTTACCTAAATCTTCAACAGCTTCAATAACTAAAATATTATCATCATTTAAAGGTGCGTAAAAATCATCAGTAAAATCATTAATAGTACCAACACTTTTAGCAGTAATAAACGCCTCCTCATCAAAAGTTTCTAAGCTTTCAAAATAAGCATCAATACCTTTATCTATTTTAACCATATCACTAGTTGTAGCAATTTTATACGTTTTGGTTTCTAATAAAGCACTACCAGAATTTCTTATATATGCTAAATTTAAGCCATAATAATGCGCATCTTCAAATGAACCTAAATACATTTTAAGTGTGGTAACAAAGCCTTTGTTTTTTATGTGTGTGGTTCTAACTTCTGCAGGTGCAAAATCTTCAGTTTCATCAATACGTTCTTTACTTCTATCACTAACATTAATAACTATGTATGGTGTAAAATTAGTATTACTTGTTTCAGGTATGTTTGCTTCGGTTTCAGTATTTACAGGTGTTTCAGCAGTTGCACTTGTGTTATTTTTATCACTTTTACATGAAACTATTAAAAACATACAAGCAATTAAAAAAGTGTTTTTCATATTTAGGGCTTTTATAAATTAGCATGCTAATTTAAACGAAAAAACTTAAAGTTAAAGAAAGAAAAGTATTTCTTAAAAGTATGGTAACATACCTATTGTATTTTAATTTTGTTGAGTGTAAATATCATATTGCTAATATCACCTTCAACTTCGTTAATTCTAGAATTTGTAAAGTATAAATAGCCGTTATAAATGCTAAAAGTATCGGCCCATTTAACATTATTGCCTGCAATTAGTGTTTTAATTGTGCCGTTGGGTTGGCGGTACATTATTTTATCATTTTCTAAATCGGCAAAATATAAATTACCATTATCATCAAAAATCATCCCGTCTGGAGCTGCTGTTTTTGCTTCAAATATTACACTATTTTTAAGTTCAGATTCTTTTTTAGTGTGAATGTCATTGGTGTTAATAGCATACAAACTGTAGCCTGAAAGTGCATGATAGTATAGTTTATTCTGTTTTTCATTTAAAGCAATACCATCGGCATGTACGGTTCTGTTCCATTTTTTTCCATTAAATGTTAAGTGGTCAACCTCTGCGGTGGTTGATGTATGTTCATTAAGTATACGCTTATTTGCGCCTGTTTCTAAATTTATAACAACCAAACCACCATGACCAGAATCTGTACAATACATGCTATTATGTTTTTTATCAATCCTTAAATCGTTTATATACGAATCTTTAAAATAGGCGTTTTCATTAAGTGTATATGTTTTGGTTAATGTTTTTGTTTTTAGGTTGAAAACAAAAATTCTAGGAGCATCAAGCACGCCTTTAAATTGCGGATTACGGGTGTCTAGTACGTATAAATTGTTTTTGAAAGCTACTACAGACTGTACACAAACAAACGTATTGTTTGATAACGGACTGCCCATTTTCCATGAATTCCAATTTTCGTTTGGGTAACTAACAACGTTGTTAGTATTTGTTACTTGTGCTACAGAGGTAGTAATGTTATTGCGCCACCTTGGAAAATTTACAAAAATTGCTCCGGTGTTTGATACGGTTACGCCTGTTACTTGTTGGCCTTTAAATTGTGCTACCTCAATAACCTTGTTTGTAGGAGTTGTTGTAGGTTTTTCTACTTGTTTTACAGTATTGTTTTTTGTTTGTTTTTCAGTGTTTTTACACGATGCTAAAATGGTTACTAAAAACAATATGTATGTTGATAATTTCATGCGTTTATTTTTTAAGCTACTAATTTAATAAATACAAGCTTCATTTAATTTACGGTGCTTTATTTATTTAGGTTGTTTCTTTAGTAATCCATTTTCCAGTTTGTGGCGCTTTATAGTTTTTCATTTTTGCAAGTAATTCATCAATTTGGTCACTTACCAACACCATGTTTCTGTTTTCAGCTTTTAGCAGCCCTTTTTCTACCATTTGGTTTAAAAACGCCATTAATTCATTATAAAATCCGTTTACATTTAGCAGGCCAATGGGTTTTTTATGTAAGCCCAATTGCCCCCAGGTTAACATTTCAAAAAGTTCTTCTAAAGTGCCAAAACCACCAGGTAAAGCAATTACGCCATTACATAGTTCATTCATTTTGGTTTTTCTTTCGTGCATAGATTTTACCAAAATTAATTGGGTTAAACCATTATGCGCAATTTCTTTTGTTTTTAGAAACTCGGGTAAAACACCTATTACTTTTCCAGAGTTTTTAAGTGCGCCATTGGCAACAGCACCCATTAAACCTACATTGGCGCCGCCGTAAACCAACTCAATATTTTGTTGGGCTAATGTTTCACCAAGTTTATAGGCTTTAATTTCAAAATCGTTATCGGTTCCAAAGCTTGAACCGCAAAAAACAGTGATTCTTTTCATTTAATTTGTGATGTTTTTATTTTGAGAAATTTTTAAGTGTTTTTGGCAATGGGTTGGAATTGGTGATGGGGTTGGTTATTTGTTGTCTTTAGAAATTTTTTGAATCGCTTTTTACTTTGACTATTTTAGTTTAAATTCTTTTCTTTTTTTTGATTTAGTTTGTCTATAATTAATAGTTGCAAATGCCAGAATCTATAGTGGAATTATTTTTCGTATAGTCAAGTAAAACTCAATGTTGTTGAGTGTTTCTGTATAAGCTTTTTTTAATTTTATAGAACAAAATAATAAATATTTTCAAACTATCAGAAACTATCTTAAAATCTCTATTATTCTTTTTTGGTTATTTTTTTCCATTAACGGATGTTTTTTATCTATGATTTCGATTTATCTTACATTTTATCATTAATATTTACAATATCAATTTTCACTAGTGCATTTAAGATTGTCAATAGATAAAAACTATAATGATCTCTATTAATATAATTGAAACACTCTTTAGTTAATATTTTAACTTTTTTTTAACATTTTTAATTGTTGATAAGTGATAATAAATATGTATAAAATCAGCTTGTGCTTAAACGATATATTAAGTATTTTTGTAAAAATCTAAAACCTAATTCTTCTACTATGAGTTAAGACAAAGCAGGTTAGAGCCCTTAGACCTTTAATTAAGGGAATTTAATTTTAATCTTTAGAAATATTGAGAGAAATCAAAAAAAACAAACCACGATGGTGGCTTGTGTTTGAAAAGGAAATAAAACTTATAGTTCAGACGGCAATAAGTCTTATTAAAATGTGGTTACTATAAATTCCACATTTCCTGACCAAAGTGGCAGGAAGTAATTGTTTAATTATTAATCAAAAAGTCTGTTGTTCCAGCAACGGACTTTTATTTTAAAACAAATTTAATCTATATGTTTCATTTTCCCAAAAATTAACTTCTATTTAACATTTTTTAATTGAATCATATTTTTTTATTACACAGATACTTTAACCTAAAGTGTTCTTTCAGGGATTGGTTTTACTAATTTTTAAACTTAATATAGTCGAATGAAAATAGCGCCTATTTTTTTACACAACAAAGTCTCGTTTCGTTCTAAAATAAGCGCATAAAAAAAGGTTGTGTACTCCGCGTAACACAACCTTTTTAGCTATAGTTTTTCTATGTAATTTATTGGGTAACGGGTTTAAACACACGTATCCAATCTACTTTTAAGGTATGGTCTTCGGGTCTGTTTTTAATGTCTTCATCGGTTGGCATTCTGCCTTTTTCGGCATTCCAGTTTTGTACTTCAGCATTAATAATAATATCCATTTCTTTGTTTAAACCAGTTCTATCGGCAGCATTTCCGGTAGGCGAAGTGTAATTAAGTGGATCTATACCATCTTTACCACCAACGGTATCTAAATTATCCATAACCTTAATAAGGTTACCATTAATATAGTACTCAAGGTATGTTGGCGATTTCCAGTAAATACCAATTCTAACCCAATCACTAGAGGTGTATGGGTAACCATCAATTTTTTGCCACGTGCTAGCGTCCTTAGGTTGGTAATCTTGAAACGGTTGTCTTATAAATACGTGGTGGCTTATATGAAAACGCTCAGAAAACCAAGTTTGCTCATTGCGGCTATCTTGTGCGCCGTAGGCTTCTAAAATGTCAATTTCTTGTGTGTCATCAGGACTTAGCATCCAAATATCTGAAGCAAAAAAGGCGTTGGCAACTTTTACGCGTGCCTCAACAAATACAGGATATTTAACGCGTTTTGTAGAGGTTATACAACCTAAGCGCGTAGCTTTATCGGTTCTGTTACCGTTAGAGGCACTGTAGGTTTTGGTTTCACCTTCAACACGTGTTGTAAGTAAGCGTAAATTTCCGCCAGAAACGGTAACGTTTTCATGTTTCCATATGGTTGGCCCTGGACCATTCCAAGCATTATGGTAAAAATTGGTCCATTTATCATTTCCAAATGTAGTTAATGATGTGTTGCCAGCATATTCATATTCAAAATCATCCGAAAGATCTTCTTGAAATTGCCACACCATGCCATTGCCAGCATTGGCAGGTACTTCAATATCTGCATAGGTTTGGTTGGTTGTTTCCTCTTCAGTTTCTTCGGGTGCTTCGGGGTTTGGTTTTGGGGTTTCCTCTTGTGGTTGTTCATTTACAGTTTCATCATTACTGCTAGAGCAACTGCAAGCTATAAAAATACCCATAGAAAATATAGCAATAAGTAGTTTAGTGGTTTTTTTCATTTTTAAATTTTTATTAAATGTTTGCCTGTAAAATTACGTGCAAACACAAAGTTTTTATTAAAAATGAACTTGACATAACCTAAACACCCCTTTGTTTTTTTAGGTGCTTAACGCTAATAATTGTTTTTTTGCTAATCTATATACGTTTTGTTAACCAGTTTTTAAACTCGTAAAAATTTTGAGGTGCTACACCATGGCCCACAGGAAATTCAGAATATTTGTATTTTATATTTAAACTTTGAAAAAATACTGGGGTTTGTCTTGCCCAATCAACAGGAATAACTTGGTCTACGCTACCGTGTGAGCAATAAAAATCTAAATTAGAATAATCTTTTTCTTGTAAATTTTCTGGTAAAATGTCATGATATATGTAACCGCTAAGGCCAACTATATTTTTAATTTTTTCAGGATAATTTAAAGCCACAGCACAACTTAAAATACAGCCTTGACTAAAACCTAAAAGTGTTACATTGTCTTTGTTAACAGGGTAATGTGCTACAGCCTCATCAATAAAATTTGCAATTACGTCTCTAGAAGCTTCGGCTTGTTGTTGGTCGTTCCATTTGCCTTTTTCAGCATCAAAATTAATGGCATACCATGCATTACCAAAAGGTTGCATAGGGTAGGGCGCTCTTACTGAAATTATAAAAAGTTCTTCGGGTAATTCTGAAGCGAACGAAAATAAATCGTTTTCATCACTACCATAACCATGAAGCATGATTAATAAAGGTGCGTTTTCTTTTAAACTTGATGGTTTTGTAATATGATGAAGTGAAAGCGATTGACTCATGGTTTATTTTGCGAAATTTGAAAATATTTTTTGGTATAATTTGCCAACAAGTGGTACTTCGGTTGCTTTTTCAGAAATGGCCATAGAAAAACCATAAATGAAAAGTACTGCAAAAAACAAGTAAAAGCCCATGGTTACCAACCAACTATCAAAACTACCAATTACGTAACCAAGTGCCCAAAACGTAAGCCATAGCCCTAAAGATTGCCTTATATGAAAGCCAGCAAAGTTGCTTTTTTTATGAGGTTCGTTATTTAAAAAATAGGCTATTATAACGCCAAATATGGTTATATAGCTTATTATGGCGTTTTTTTTACCGCGCTCTATATCTTGTGGTGTCATGGTTAATATTATTGGTTTATTGCAAGGGTATTATTAGCAATTATGCCATAAACTGTCCCTTTTAAAGTAGCATTTAAAAACATACTGTTTTTAGATGTTGATATTATGTTATTATTGCTAAAAGTATATTTACCTTCCGGATTAAAAAGTGTTAGGTTAGCGTGCGCTCCAATATTTATAGCTGTTGATGTTGCTCCAAAACGTTGTTTCCCCTTGGTTAAAATATCAACTGTTTTTTGGGTATTGAAAATAGTTTGTAAGGCACCAAAAGCAGTTTCTAAACCAATGGAGCCGTAAGCAGCATGATCAAATTCTACTTTTTTCTCTTCAATATCAATGGGCATGTGATCTGTGGTTACCATATCAATGGTGCCATCATTTAAGCCTTCAATAAGCGCATCAATATCAGTTTTTGTGCGTAATGGCGGTAAAACTTTAAAGTTAGAATCGAAACTTGTTAAAACAGCATCTGTAAAAAATAAATTATGAATGGCTACACTGCACGTTACATCAAGTTTTTTCTTTTTAGCTTCCTTAATAAGTGCCACAGATTTTGCTGATGAAATGGTGGGAATGTGCAATTTACCACCAGTATATTCTAGCAAAAATAAATCGCGAGCCACCTGCAACTCTTCAGCCAATGCAGGTATGCCTTTTAAACCTAGTTTAGTGCTGGTAATATGCTCATTAACCACACCTTTACCAACAAGGTTGTTTTCTTGCGGAAATGATTGTATCAAACCGTTAAAATTTGCAGCGTATTGTAAGGCAATTTTCATGAGGTTTGGGTTGCTAATAGGCTTTTTGTAATCATAAAATGATACAGCGCCAGCAGTGGTCATGTCATACAATTCGGCTAAATCTTCGCCTTTGCAACCAACTGTTAAAGCACCAATAGGCAATACGGTTACAGCATTATTAGCTGTTTTAGTTTTTACGTATGTAATATGAGAATTAGAATCTGAAACCGGGTTGGTATTAGCGTTTAAAGCTATAGTTGTAAAGCCTGATGCCGCTGCAACTTTAAGTCCGTTGTTAATGGTTTCACGTTCTTCAAAACCAGGTTCACCAAAAGACACACTACTATCAAACCACCCTGGAGACACATGTAAATTATCTAGCGTAATTTCAGGGTAATTGTTAGGGGTTTCAATGTTTTTGGCAATTTTTAAAATCGTGCCGTTTTCAATTAAAATATCTTGTTTTGCGTTATTAAAGTCGCTTTTAGAATCAATTATAGTGGCAGATTTTATAAGTATGTTCATTTAAAATATTTTAATATGAGCATTTCAATAATGAGTAATACTAATGCAAAAATAACAAACCATTTCCATAAGGCATTAACTTTTGCGTTACTTTTTAGTGTATTAAAAACATTGGTTATTGAATTGCTTACAGTTACATTTTTTATGTTTTCTAGGTTTTGATATCTTAAATTACTTTCGGTATTATCATAGTTATAACTTACGTTACCAACGGTAGTATTTTTATTCTTAACAGCGTAAATACCTGCAATATTGGGTGTTTCTTGTGTGTTTATTTCAACTTTATTATTAAAATATTTTTGCCTTGGTATTAGGTTGATAGTTTTATTTTCAAGCGTTAAAATATCATCTTGTTGTAGTTGAGTTTCAATTTCAAAACTATTATTTTTTCCTATGGAATAATATAATTTTGGTGCTTTAAAGCTTTGTTTTGCAATATTGTAAAAGGTTGGCACAATAACATTCCAGCTTTTAAAATTAGAGTTTTCTGTATTTAAAGCTGCTGTAAAAATAAAGGTGTTTTTATTTTGAAGTAATAACGGTTTACCATCTTCAAAACTTAAAATGGAAGCCGCGTTATTTGACGTAGTTTCAAAAAAACTTTGCACTTTTGGGTATTGAAAATTGGTAACTTTTTTTTCAAAAACACCATTATTATAAATAGGGTGTGCGTAGTTGATGGTTGTAACGCTTTTTTGCGAAGTATTTAATGTGTTGAAAGTTATATTTCTGTTGCTTAAAAAAGCGTTGTAAGTTTGTAAGTTGCTTGTTTTTGAAGGGATTACAAGTACATAGCCACCTTGGGTTGTAAAATGATTTAAAGCCGAAATTAATGCGTTTGGTATGTTTTTAAGTTCGTTTAAAATAATAAGGTTTTGGGCATCAATTATATTGTATGAAAGCGCATTTGCTGCTACCGATGTTAGGTTGAATTCATCCTTTTGAAATATGCGCTTTAAATAATCATCATCTTCATCATTAATAGCTAAAACGTTTATTTTATGGTTGTTGTTAATGTTGAAAAACAAACTATTATCAAACCTTAAGTTAGCATCACTAATAGTTATGTTGCCATTAATAGTTTCAGTATTTGGTAATGAAAACGTTGTTGTGGCTTCTTGGTTAACATCAACCGATGTTTTTGCAATTAATTGAGTGTTGTTAAATACAGAAACAGGCAAGTTTTTAACGGGTTTACCACTGTTTTTAATTACAACAGTTAGTTGGGTGTTTGCTAAATTTTGCGATGCAATAAAAGCACTATCAATAGCAATATTATTGGTGTTAACAGGTTTTAACTGTACCAAATGTATGTTGGTTAATGTGTCTGTTTCTGGTGTGAAATTGGCAGTGTTTTGCTGAAAATCTGAAATTAAAACTAGATTTTTTTGCGTGTTTTTTTGGTTGCTAAATAGCGTTTTGCTTTTAAGTAAAACCGATGGTAAAGCTAGTTTATTAGCGGTGTAATCTATTTGTAAAACATCATTTTTAATGGCTTTTAATGTGGTGTTTTTAAAAATATTGTTATTAGTTAGTATAGATATATTTTCGTTTTCAGGTAGGTTGCTAACTACATCTTGTAAGGCGCGTTTTAAAAGCTCTCCTTGGTTTCCTTTGGCTTGCATACTAAAGGAGTTGTCAATATAAATAACGGTTTCTTTTGTTGTGTTAAAAGTGTTATTTTTAGTAGTAAAAGGTTGCGCAAAAGCAATAACAATAGCAGCTAAAAGTAAAAGCCTTGTGCATAATATAAGCCATTTTTTTATTTGAGAACTTTTACGTGCGTTTTGTTTTATTTCTTTTAAAAAAGCCACATTGGTAAACGCTTCTTTTTTAAACTTGCGTAATTGAAATAAGTGAACAATAATTGGAATTAGCAGTAAAAATAAGGCGTAAAGAAGTTCGGGGTGTTTAAACTGCATACTGTTTTAAGATTAATCAAAATTAAGTAAAATTTTCAACAAAAAAATATATAATCTTTAATGGGTTTTAAATTTAATTTTTCTAAATAGTTTTTAATTTCCTTTTGTGCTTCTTTGTTAGCTACTGTTACCAAACTTTGCGGATTTTCAATTTCAGCCAAAGTTTTAAATTTAAGTAATTGTTGCCCGTAAATTTCTTTACCAATTTTATTAGGGTTATCACAAATCCATTTAAAAGCAATATTATGTTTTATAAATAGTTTAGCCATAAGTTTACCTTTGGTACCAGCGCCCCAAATTACGGGTGTTTTATTGGGGTTGTAATCTATGTTTAAAAAATGATGCACTTTTAAACTTGTGAAGTGATTTTGCGCATAATGCACGTGCGTACGCGATGTTCGGGTACTGTAGTCGCGCCATAGGTGTATAACTTCATTGCAAGGTATACATGTGTAATGTTGCTTGTAAAACCTAAACGTTAAATCGTAATCTTCAGGGTATACATTGGGGTTAAAGGCACCACAAGCTATTAAATCATCTCTGTGAATCATCCAACAAGGAGATGGTATAACGCATTCTTTATAAATTTCATTATAATTATTACCCTTCAAAGTAAGTTGGTTTAGCCAGTTTTCATAACTTTTGTAACCTGCACCCACACCATTGGCATTAAAATATTTTACCAAGCCTACAGCTACATGTTTTTTGCCATAGGTTGCTAAATTATTAGCTAAAACTTCTAACTTATTGGGCGTCATTATATCATCACTATCCATACGGGTAATAAATGTGCCGCTACTATTTGCAAATGCTTGTTTTAAGGCGTCAATAATACCGTTACCGTTATTTTTGTAAAGTTTAATACGGTTATCATTTTTTGCATATTGTTCAACTACTTTGTAGCTGTTATCAGTAGAATGATCATCAATAATTAACAGCTCCCAATTGTTGTAAGTTTGATTTAAAATAGAATTTATACATTCATTTAAATAAACTTCGGTATTTTTAAAAGGTGTAAGAATACTTATAAGTGGACTTTGCATTGTGCGAATATACTATCTTTAACAAAAACTTATGATGAGAAATTGTAACATAATACTATTTTGCACGTCATTTAACAAACTTAAAAATTAACAAATAATGAATAAAAGAACTTTTGCAGCTATTTTTTCTGGTATTGTTTTGGCTAGTTGTAGCTCTACAAAAAACAGCAATAATGATTTGGCTGTGAGCAACCCCATTGAAACTACCATTGATCTATCGGCCGTAACTAATGATAAAGCTCCGGTAACCATAAACCCAGGCAGGTTTACTATTGAAACCGTAACTTACAGATTGCCAAAAGTTGTACAAGGAACCTATTCTGTTAGTGATTTTGGTAAATATATAGATGATTTTAAAGCCATTAATTATAAAGGTGAAGCTATGCCCGTTACAAAGTTAGATGATAACTCATGGAGCATTGCACAAGCTAAAGATTTAGATAAAATTACCTATTGGGTAAATGACACTTATGATGAAGAAGACGAAGGTGGTATAGGTAAAGATGTACCGTTTTCGCCATCGGGTACTAATATTGAACCCAATAATTATGTATTAAACTTACACGGTTTTATAGGCTATTTTGATTCATTAAAAAACAACCAATATAAAGTTGATGTTACTGCACCGGCAAGTTTTATTAGAACATCGGCATTACAAACTGTAAACACTACCAAAAGTGCTAATGGCGAAATGTTAACTACAAGTTACTTTGCACCACGTTATTTTGATATAACTGATAACCCAATGATGTATGGTAATTTAGATGTTGAAGAGTTTCAAGTGGGCGATATAAAAATTGTATTAAGTGTATACTCGCCAAACAAAGTACATTCTGCAAAATCTTTAAAAGAAACTATTTATAAAATGATGCAAGCCCAAAAAACATATATGGGTGATATTAACGCTACACCGCGCTATGATATTTATTTATACCTATCAGAAGAAAAAGAAAACTCACCAAAAGGCTTTGGGGCTTTAGAGCACCATACATCAACAGTAGTAGTTATGCCCGAAAGTATGAGTGATGAAGCTTTAGCCGAAGGTATGATAGATGTGGTGTCACATGAATTTTTTCATATTGTAACACCACTAAGTGTACACTCTGAAGATGTGCATTATTTTGATTATAACAACCCAACGTTTTCAAAACATTTATGGATGTATGAAGGTGTTACAGAGTATTTTGCAACCTTGTTTCAGGTGAATCAAGATTTGGTAAATGAAGATGAATTTTACAACAAAATAATGGGTAAAATACAATCGGCCGCTTTAATGGATGATAGTATGAGCTTTACCATTATGAGTGAAAACGTTTTGAAAGATGAATACAAAGACCAATATGTAAACGTGTACCAAAAAGGTGCTTTAATAGGTATGTGTATTGATATTTTAATGCGAGAAGAAAGTAATGGTAATCGTGGTATTTTATCATTAATGAAAGAATTATCTAATAAATACGGAAAAAATAAACCGTTTGAAGATGATAAATTAATTGATGAAATTGTAGCAATGACGTACCCGTCTTTAGCCGATTTTTTTAACACACATGTTATTGGAGATACACCTATTAATTACAATACATTTTTTAATAAAGTAGGATTAGAAATTGGCGAAGGTAGAGTAAAAACCAATTATATTTTAATGGAAGGTATGCCTATTGTTGGTGGCGATGGGCAAAAAGGTATCATTTACTTTTCTGATATGGTAGCTAAAAATAGCTTTTGGACAGAGCAAGGAGCTTTACCAAATGATGTTATAAAAACTATTAACGGTACCAATTTAACATTACAAAATGCTAATACTGTTTTACAAGAAGTATTTTTATGGGAAGAAGGGCAAGATATTGAAGTGGTTTTGGTAAGAGATGGTAAAGAAATTACAATAAAAACTAAAACAACCCAACCTTATACTACTGGCAAAAAAATAGTAGAATTAGGTAATGTAACCAACGCCCAAAAAGCGTTACGTAAAGCTTGGTTAAAAGGGTAAAACTATAAATTTTAAGCATAAAAAAAGAGGCTATCTTACTTTTAAGATAGCCTCTTTTTTATGTTATGTAATATACATGTAATTAATATTTAGCAGATTTACCGTTGCTTAATGAGTTTTTAATAAATGTTCTAATATCATCATTAGCTTTTATTAAATCAGCATGCCTCAAGTACATCATGTGGCCACTACGGTAGCCTTTAAATGTAAAACGATCTTTCATTTTTCCACTAGGGTCAATTTGCCACATGGTATATTTTGCACCAAAATAGGTTGTTGCTCCATCATAGTATCCAGATTGAATAAGTACTTTTAAATACGGGTTTTGTGCCATAGCTTGCCTTAAACCTTCACGTACGTTGTTGTTATTTCTATCCCAAGGGTGCACATCACCAAACATGTTGTATTTAATATCGGTTTTAAAGTTTAAATGCTCTCTAATGTAATAGTTAATAGCAGGTGTAAAAGAGTGTAGCCATGAGGTTAATTCGGCATTATAATCGGGTTTATCACCAGCTTCAGTTTTATCAATACCCAAGTACCTAGAATCTAATCTGCCAATAGTGTAACCTGTTTTATCACGAAGTAATTCTTTCCAAAAAAATGATGTAGGCACTTCTAAATTATGCTGAAGAATAACTTTTTCACTTAACCCTGATAAATGTGCCATTTTTGTAGCAACTTCTTGTTTTTCGGTTTCAGAAATAAAACCACCTTTAGCAATGGCAGGCATTAGTTTATTAATGGCAAAATCTTCAGATTCAGGTAAAATATCAAGTAAATCTTGCTGCTGTAAATTGTTATCTAACGCTTTTTGATACCAAGCGGCAGCTGTAAAATATGGTAGGTTTAATGCCGAATAAACGGGTTGCGATGTGTTGTACAATTTATAATCTGCTGGAGATACCATTATTACACCGTTTAAATACATCCATTGTTTTGCCTGCAATTCTTTAGCAAGCCCCATAACACGGGTGCCTCCGTAACTTTCGCCAATAATGTATTTTGGAGATTTCCAGCGGTTTTTTCTAGTAACAAACGTATGCATCCAATCGGCTAAATAAGCTACATCGGCATTTATGCCAAAAAACGTATCGCGCTTAGGTAACTTTCCATCTTTGTTAGGAATCATTCTAGAATAGCCTGTATTTACCGGGTTTACGTAAACAATATCAGCAATATCTAAAATAGAATTGGGGTTATCTTTAACACCATAAGGTTGTATTGGATAACCTTCGTCATCAATTTTTAAAACTTTAGGACCTGTGTATGCAATGTGCATCCATACAGATGCTGAACCAGGACCGCCGTTAAATGAAAATAGTAGAGGTCTTTCTGCATTATTTTTTATGTTGTTTCGGCTGTAATAGGTGTAGTATAAAGTAGCTATAACATCGCCTTTTTTGTTCCAAACAGGCTGCATACCGGTTTCGGCAGTATATGAAAATGAAGTGCCTTTAACGGTGGTATTGTGTGTAGTAACAACCGTTGTGTCTGTTGGAATTTTAATAGATTGTGCTGTTGAAACTAATGAAATACCAAGTAAGAGTAATAAATACGTTTTTTTCATAAATATTTGTAATTTGAAATATTTTTTAAAGATAATTAAAAGAAATGTTAAAATCCTTCAAAAACTCCTAATCCAAATAAAGCAAAATCATATTTAACAGGATCTTTGCTATCAAGTTTTCTTAGGTTTGTATCTAACTCAAAAAGAGCTTTGGCATCATTTTGTTTTCGTGTTAGCAACCCTAATTTACGCGCCACATTACCCGAATGTACATCTAAAGGACATGATAATTGACTGGGAGAAAGTTGATGCCAAATACCAAAATCTACGCCAGCATGGTCATTTCTAACCATCCAGCGTAAATACATATTTATGCGTTTTGCAGCTGAGTTTTTTAACGGATCACTCACATGCTTTTGTGTTCTTTTTAAATGGTCTATTTCAAAAAAAACGGTTTTAAATTGCGAAATGGCTGTTTGTAAAGTATTGCTTTTAGCGTGTTTTGCAAATAAATTTTCAAGTCCGTTATGGTTCGTATAAATATTTTTTAGGCTTTTAATAAAGTGTATACAATCTGTACCATTGAAAGTACGATGTACAAAAGGTTCAAGTTTTTCTAAATCGGTATCTGTATGGTTTTTAACAAAATCATACGGTGCATTATCAAGTAAAAATATAAGCTTTTGGGCATTGTTTATAATGCTTTTTCGGTTGCCCCAAGCTATAGTTGCTGTTAAAAAACCTGCAATTTCAATGTCTTCTTTTTTTGAAAACAAATGCGGAATTTGAATAGGGTCACTTTCAATAAACTTGGGGTTGTTGTACAGTATTACTTTTTCGTTTAAAAAATCTTGTAGTTCTGTTTTTGTTATGTGTGTATTTAGTGTCATTATTTCACAAAAATAAATGTAATTAGCATATTAATACACCGACTTAAGTTAAAATTGAAAAACCATATTTATCATTTTTAAAGAATACATTTTACCCATAATAGTTATAGCACAGTTTTGTTGCACATCATTGTGGTTTGCTGGTAATGCTATTAGTAAAGATTTAGCATTAATTTTTAATTTAAACACCCAAGCTTTGGGGCATTTAACAACAGCAGTACAATTTGGTTTTATTATTGGTACTTTTTTATTTGCTTTATTTACTGTAGTTGATAGGTTTTCACCCTCAAAAGTATTTTTTGTTTGCGCATGTATAGCTTCGGTTTTTAATTTGTTTGTATTTATAGGCAACCATACGGTTTACAGTTTGAGTATTTTACGGTTTTTTACAGGTTTTTTTCTTGCAGGTATATATCCTGTTGGTATGAAAATAGCGGCCGATTATTATAAAGAAGGCTTAGGCAAATCATTAGGTTTTTTAGTTGGTGCTTTGGTTTTGGGCACAGCGTTTCCACATTTACTAAATTATTTAAGTATAAGTGGTTCTGTAAGTTTTGTAATTTTTACAACATCAATATTAGCAGTTTTAGGAGGTTTGTTGGTGCTTAGTTTTGTGTCAAATGGACCTTATAGAGCACCGTTACAGCGTTTTGATTTTAAAGTGGTTTTTAATGTTTTTAGTAATAAAAAGTTTAGGGTTGCAGCTTTTGGTTATTTTGGGCACATGTGGGAACTTTATGCTTTTTGGGCATTTGTACCTTTTGTTTTAAAAGCCTATAAAACACATCATGATGTTACAGGTTTTAGTATATCAATGTTATCTTTTTTAATTATAGCTATTGGAGGTTTGGCTTGTGTTATTTCTGGTAAATTATCACAAATTTACACTGCAAAAATTATAGCTACAGGTGCTTTATTGTTATCTTGCTTTTGCTGTTTGGTATCGCCACTGTTTTTTATGTATGCATCAAAAAATATATTTTTAGTGTTTATGATGTTTTGGGGTATGGTTGTAATTGCAGATTCTCCTTTGTTTTCAGCATTAGTGGCTCAAAGTACGCCTAACAGTAAAAAAGGTACCGCTTTAACTATTGTAAATTGTATTGGGTTTAGTGTAACTATATTTAGTATTCAATTATTAAATTACGCAACACATATTTTACCAGTTAAATACTTATTTTTAATGTTGGCTATTGGCCCATTATTAGCTCTTTTTGTGTTGTTAAAGCAGAAAAGAGGTTAAATACCTTTTTTTATTGAAAATTTGAAGGTGCTACCAATATTAATTGTAGACTTTACACTAATGTTACCACCTAATTTATTCACTAATTTTTTTACAGTTGATAGCCCAATACCATGGCCCTTTTGCCCAAAACGATCGGTTTCTTCAATGGTAGAAAATAATTTAAAAATTTTCTTTTGTTTTTTTGTTGGTATACCAATACCATTATCTGAAACTTCAATAACATAAAAATTAGTGTTCGTTGTGTTTAAATGAATGTTTATTATAGTTTCAGGTTTATTATTATATTTTAAACTATTGGTTATTAAATTAAGCAAAATAAGTTCAAGTGCTGCTCTATTAGTAGTTATGTCTTCATCTTTATCAGGAAGGTTTACAGAACAATTTACTTTTATATTTAGCATATCAATAACTTCTTCTAGTAATTGATTAAATGAAAACGTTTCTACATTTTTTTTACTTAAATTACTGTTTTCATAGTAGTTTAAAAGGTTATTAATGTAGTTGTTAAGTGATAATGAAGCGTTTTTAATGTTATTAATATAATCTTCGCCCTTTTGGTCTAGGCTTTTTTTGTATTTAGATTTTAAAATATCGGATGTTAAAATCATGTTTGCTAAAGGCATTTTCATATCATGGGCAACTTGTGTTGCAAAACCTTTTAGCATTTTATTTCTTTTAACTAGTTTTCTTTTAGTTTGCCTTAATTTACTGTTGCTTTTGTTTAACTCAATAAGTTTCACAACCTGTTTTGCAAGTATTTTTAAACTGTTTTTTTGTGTTGTATTTATAGAATTTGGTTTGTTATCTATAACACACAAAGTACCAAGTTTAAAGTTGTTTTCATCTATTAAACAAACGCCTGCATAAAATACAATAGCATCTTTACCATTTTTGGTGTAAGGGTGGTTTATAAAACGTAAATCTTTTGTGGTGTCTTCAATAATAAAAAAATCATCATCACTGTTTATGGCGTAATTACAGAAAGATAAATTACGGTCTGAGCTACAAATATCTAAACCTTTAGCCGATTTAAACCAAACTTTTTCTTTTTCAACAATTGAAATTAAAGCATTTGGTATGTTAGTTAAAGAACTTGCAAGTTCAGTAATGTTATTAAAATCTGTGTTGTCTTGGTTTTTTTCAAGATTGTAGCTTTTAACAGCTAAAAGCCTATCTTCTTCATTTTTTGGAATGGTATTTAGCTGCATGGCTCTATTTTAAATGTTCAACTAAAATAGTAAAAAACTAAACAAAAAAGAGGTTTTTTTAATAAATAATTTTTCCGTCTACCATAATGAGTTTTCTATCAGCCATATTTGCTAATTCTTCATTGTGGGTAACAATAACAAATGTTTGCCCAAATTCATCACGCAGTTTAAAGAATAAGTTATGTAAATTTTCAGCCGATTCACTATCTAAATTACCCGAAGGTTCATCTGCAAATATTAAATCTGGTTTGTTAATTAAAGCTCTTGCCACAGCAACACGTTGCTGCTCACCACCAGACATTTGGCTTGGTTTATGGTCATACCGGTGCTTTAAGCCTAAAAAATCTAACAATTCTTTGGCTCTAGTTTCAGCTTCTTTTTTAGGTGTTCCTTTAATAAAAGCAGGTAAACAAACGTTTTCAATAGCAGTAAATTCTGGTAATAATTGGTGAAACTGAAAAATAAAACCGATATGATTATTTCTAAATTTTGCCAAAGCTTTATCAGTGAGCTTGTTTAGGTTGGTGTTATTAATATTTAATTCAAAATCTTCTTTTTTTGAAGCATTATCTAAAGTGCCTAAAATTTGTAGTAATGTAGTTTTTCCTGCACCCGAAGCACCAACAATTGAAACTACTTCGCCTTTTTTAACATCAACATCAACACCTTTTAAAACGTGTAAATCTTTGTAAAACTTATGTATGTTTTTGGCTTTAATCATGCATTATTTTTTAAGGCCATTAAAATACTATATTACAAATTAAAGCGCAACATTAAAGTTATTCTGTTTTTTTTGATATTTAATTTTAAAACAACTATTTTACGTTTAATATTACTTTAAGAAGAAAAGATTTATAAAATGCCATACAAAAAGTTTGAAGAATACAGCATGCAGGTAACTGATGATGTAAAAGATAGATATAAAAAAATTATTGAAGATTTAGGAGAAGATACCAAACGCGATGGCCTTTTAAAAACACCAGAACGTGCTGCTAAAGCTATGCAATTTTTAACGCAAGGTTATGAGCAAGATCCTGTTGAAATTTTAACAAGTGCCATGTTTAAAGAATCATACAACGAAATGGTTATTGTTAAAGATATTGAGTTGTATTCGCTTTGCGAACACCATATTTTGCCTTTTTTTGGTAAAGTACATATAGCTTACATACCCAACGGGCATATAGTTGGCTTAAGTAAATTACCGCGTATTGTTGATGTTTTTGCAAGACGTTTGCAAGTGCAAGAGCGTTTAACTGAGCAAATTTTAGATTGTATAAATGATACTTTAAAGCCACAAGGTGTAGCCGTAGTAATTGAAGCATCGCATATGTGTATGATGATGCGTGGTGTGCAAAAACAAAATTCTACAACCACAACATCAGGTTTTAGAGGGCAGTTTGAAAAAATTGAAACACGTAACGAGTTTTTAAAATTAATAGGGAAGTAGTTACTTAGTACTTTTGGTATGTTTCTTGTAATCATTACATTAAAAAAGAAATAACAACCTATGAATAAATACAAAAAATTAGCCTTAAGTATAGTTTTTGACGCTTTAGGGTATGTATCGTTTATATTTCCGGCGTTCGATTTTATTTGGGCGCCTGCATCAGCTTATTTAATGACAAAACTTTACAAAGGAAAAGAAGGTAAAATTGCTGCAGCCATATCTTTTATAGAAGAGGCTTTTCCGTTTTTAGATGTTATACCAACCTTTACATTAATGTGGTTGTATACCTTTGTTTTAGCCCCAAATAAAAGCTTAAGTAAAAAATCTACTACTAGCATGTAAAGAATTTTAAGGTTTTATATGTTAAACTCAAGTAAATAAAGGCAACATAGTTGCAACAAAATTTTATTACACCTATATTTGCAGATTAAAAATTGTGTGTTAAATTTTTATTAATTTATCACAATTAAAAGCTGTGGAAATTATTACAAAACATAACAGAAAAATAGCGCTTTGTTTAATGGCGTTGTTCCTATCTTTAAAAGTATTAGGATTACATGTTTTGTCTCATAGTTGTGATGATGATAAAGATTTAAATTGTGTTGTTTGTGATGTAGTTATATCAGAAGGTGTAAAGCCTTTATTGGCACCACAAGAAACTAATTACACCTTTGAAATAACTGTATTTTCAATAGAGAAACAGCTACCAATAGCTTCTGTTATCAACATAATTAAAGCTATTGAAACTAACCAATTATTTTCAAGGCCTCCTCCTATAGTTTAAAAGTACTTTTTAGTGTAATTACTTAAAATAAGTTTTTTTGTAATTTATTTCATTGGTATTTATCGCTGAGTACTCACTTCAAAAAAAATAAAATAAATTTTAGTCTATTTAGTGAACACTAAAATTTATAAAAAATTGCTTAACATTTATTAGATATATACCATGTTTTATAAAACATTGGGCCTGTGGCTTTTTATTTGCTTTAATATAGCTGTATTTGGTCAAAATAATTTCCAAATTAAAGGATTTGTAGGTAATGCTACAACCTCAAAACCTATTCAAGGTGCAACAATTACAAGTAAAAGTAATTTGTATGCGCTCTCAAATGAAGCAGGTGAGTTTGTTATGTATAATGTTCCTGAAGGTACATATACCTTAACAATTTCTCATGTTGCCTATGCATCAAAAACTATTACAGTTAATGTAAATTCAAAAACAAATAAGGTTTCAATTTTACTTGATACCAAAACAACTAATCTTGATGAAATAGTTGTTAAAGGTAAAACTAAAGAAGAAATTGAACATGAAACGCCTATGGTTTCAGAGTTAGTGTCAAAAGAATTTTTATTAACAAATAGAGAAAACAGTTTAATGCAAACCCTAAGTAAAATACCTGGTGTTGGTACTGTAAACATTGGCTCAGGGCAATCTAAACCAATAATTAGAGGTTTAGGCTTTAATAGAGTAAGTGTTGTGCAAAATGGTATAAAACATGAGGCACAACAATGGGGGAATGATCATGGTTTAGAAATAGATCAATATGGCATTGAAAATATAAGCATTATTAAAGGTGCAGCATCATTACTTTATGGTTCTGATGCTATTGCTGGTGTTGTAGATATTCAACCAGCTAAAATACCTTTATTAAATTCTTTTACAGGTGAGGTGAATTTATTAGCTGAAAGTAATAACGATTTGCTAGGTGTTTCTGTAGGTTTACAAAGCCGAAAAGAAAAATGGTACTACAGAACACGTTTAACCTATAGAGATTATGCTGATTATAAGGTGCCTACAGATAAAATTAACTATGAAAGTTATGTTTTTGAATTGCATAATAATCAATTAAGAAACACAGCAGGATTTGAAGCTAATGCGGCTTTTAGTGTGGGGTATATTGGTGAAAATTTTAAAACAGAAACTTTTTTTAGTAACGTAAATGCTAAAAATGGATTTTTTGCAAATGCGCATGGTTTAGAGGTGAGAACATCAACTATTGATTATGATAGTGATGATAGAGATATAGACTTACCCTACCACAAAGTAAATCATTTTAAAATTGTAAATAATAGTACTTATTACGCTAATGCGCACACGTTTCATATTGAAGCAGGTTTTCAAAATAATCATCGAGAAGAACATTCTGAGCCAGTGCCACATGGTTTTATGCCAAAACCTGATAATAGCAAAGAACGTGTTTTTTATAAAAACACAATATCATTAAACGTACGCGATGTTTATAAGCCTAATGAAAACCATGATATAGTATTTGGTATAAATACCGAATACCAAAACAATAATATAGGTGGTTGGGGGTTTTTAATTCCTGAATACAATAGGTTTACAGCTGGTATTTTTGCTTTTGATCATTTTGATATTTATGAAAACTTGCATTTTCAGGGTGGTTTACGTTATGATTTTGGTACAGTTAAAACAAAATCTTACACAGATTGGTTTCAAACAACAGTTAATAACCCAGACGGCTCAAAATCAAATATATATTTACAACGAGCACAAAATAAAACTTTAAACTTTAATAGTGTAAGTGGTTCTGTAGGTTTAAGTTATACTGCGCCAAAAACAACGTATAAGCTAAATGTTGGTAAAAGTTTTAGAATACCTTTAGCAAATGAGTTGGCATCAGATGGTGTTAATTATCACATGTACAGATTTGAAAGAGGAAATCTAGATTTAGATCCCGAAGCATCATATCAAATTGATGCCGAAATAGATTACGTTTCAAGCAAGTTTAGTTTTGGTATTAGTCCGTTTGTAAACTTTTTTGAAAATTTTATATACTTAAACCCAACACCTAATTTTTACGAAACACTTCAAATTTATGAATATACACAAACTAAAGTATTTAGGTATGGTGGCGAATTAAATTTAAACTATAATATTTTAAAAAATCTTAACCTAAATACATCCGTTGAGTATGTATATTCTAAGCAAACTACAGGCCCAAAAAAGAATTTTACTATACCCTTTTCGCCGCCTTTGTCAGGGTTAATTTCTGCTAGTTATCAAATTAATAAAGACATATTGTTTTTTAAAAATTTACAGTTTTTTGCAGATTATCGTATAACAGCAAAGCAAAATGACATTGTACCACCCGAAGAAAAAACAAAAGGCTATCAATTATTAAATCTATCTGTGTTGAGTAATTTAAATGTATTAAATGCTCAAAAACCAGCGCAATTACGCTTTAAGGTTAACAATGTATTTAATAAAGAATATTTTAATCACACTAGTTTTTACAGGCTAATAGATGTACCAGAACCTGGTAGAAATATATCAATATCGTTAACAATACCATTTTAATCAAACAATAAATAATTTAAAACCCAAAGAAAAAATGAAAACAAATTTAAAACGCTTAGCAATTTTTGCATTTTTAGGAATTGCTTTATTCTCATGTAGTGATGATGATAGTAACCCATCAGATGCAGCTCCACAAATTTCAGATTTCGAATTTGGTGAAGGAAGCGCCCATTCAACCGAGCCTATGGCTTACATTGGTTCAGATATCCATATGGAAGCTGAAATATACGCCGAAAACAAAGTAAGCAGTGTAACCGTTGATATTCATGCGCATGATTTACCAGTTGGTGAAGGTGAAGAAGAATGGGATTACGAAATAACATATACTGATGAAAGTTTAAAAGCTATTAACGCTGAACTTCATAAACATATTGATATTCCTGCAACAGCACCAGCAGGCGAGTACCATATTACATTAACCGTAGTTGACGAGTTAGGCAACAGCACTGAAGTTGAAGGACATATTGATATTGTTCATCCAACAACTTTAAGTAACATTTCTATTGATGAAACTGTAGTACGTGGTGAAGATTTTCACTTAGAGTTTGACATAGAAGCAGTTAATGGTATACACAGCATTATGGTTGATGTCCATGCACATGGTTTAACTGTTGGTGAAGGTGAAACAGAGTGGGATGAAGAAAAAATATTTTCAGAAGGTTACCACGAAAAAACTGAAGCTGAATTTCACGAACATATTGATGTACCTACAACAGCACCAGCAGGAGAATACCATATAGAAATAGCAATTGAAGATGAAGATGGTGTTATTAAAAGATACGAAGCACACATTGATGTAACAAAACCTTAATATGAAGTTTTTAGTAAAAAATCTTTTTTTAGTAATCATTATAACAGCTTTTTTTGGTTGTTCTGATGATGAAAATGTTGATGAAACCAAGCCAACAATAAGTATTAATTATACTGAAGGGTTTCCAAAACCTTGTATTGAGTTAGTTAGAGGTGAAACCTATAATTTTAGAGCACAGGTAACTGATAACGTTGAGTTAGCTTCATATAGTTTAGATATACATCATAATTTTGATCATCATACTCATGACGACCAAGAAGCTAATTGCGATTTGTTGCCTAAAAAACAAGCAGTTAATCCTTTAATTTATTTAGAGAATTTTACTATTGAAGGCGGATTAACATCTTATGAAATTAATATTGCTGTTACTTTACCTAATGATATTGATACAGGTGATTATCATTGTGCTTACTCAGTAACTGATGTTACTGGTTGGCAAAGCCGAACATCAATTGATATTAAAATTGTTGAGTAATTAACATTAATAGAATTAAAAAAAAAGAGCTAAACATTGTTTAGCTCTTTTTTTTATATGTGTTTTAAAATAATACACTTATTTTAAAAATTTACCCAACCCCAAGCGCCTGAGCATTTTCTTTTCAAAGTTCCAAAAGAATTTGTGTTGCCCAAAAAGCCAACCAAAAAATACTAGTAAAAATTGATATACTATAAAAAGTAAAATAATACGAATAGCCCAATAGCCAAAACCACCTAACCCTTCTGGGGTTATGTTTAAGTATTTTAAAATGGGTTTACCAATATATGAAGCCGTTGAGCCTGTTACAGCAAAAACTATAAAAATTACAGCAATTTGCCAATTAGATTCTACGCCCCAACGTTCTTTTAATTTATTCACAGCACTAATTTATCTGCAAAAGTACATAACTTTTTTTCATATTAAAATTTAGCGTTTTAAAAGTATAAATATGAAGATGCTATTTCTAAATTCTAACATTAAACGGCCCAAGTTTTTGGTTATATTTTAGCTGAAAGTAAATAAAGTAATTATATAATTTGTAATTAACCTCGTATCCGTAATCAATTTGCGGATTGTAATCTATTTGAAGTTCATATAAATTAGAATTATAAATGTTTGGTTGTAAAACGCGCTGGTTCCATTCAATAACAAAAATTCTATTTCTATTTTCCATGTATTGTTGAGAATAAAAACCTTCAGGCCTTGCCATAGAGGCTAACCAAGTGGCGTAACCAGGATCTATAATTATAATTTCATATTCTAATTCTTCATTAGCAATTTTTACAGTATCGCTAACTTTTAAATTTTCAGTTTGCTCGGTAATATTTTTTTTATTTGCAGGGTGTTTGGTTGTGTTACAGTTTAAAACTATTACGCTAGTTATTAACAATACAAGTATGTAACTTAGTTTTTTCATGATGTGTATTTTTAAAATAATACCCTAAAATTAAAACCATTACTTAAGCTTTTAAAGTGTAAATGAGGTAACGGTTTATTTGCGTGAGTAAACGTTTCGTTTTGTATTAAATTTACAAAAATCATTTTGTAAGTTATTGTATTATAACAGTTTTTAACAAAAAAAAGACCAAGGTTTTAGGCTTGGTCTTTTTTAATTATATATGAAATTATAGGTTCTATTTGCCAAAAAGCCCGCCTAATAATCCGCCAAGGCCACCTTTTTTCTTACTACCACCTAATACCATGCCCGCAACATCATCAACTACGCTACCATCACCATCGGCATCTAAAATAGATTCTAAAAAGCTTTGTTCGTTACTTGCTGAACTTCCGCCTATTAAGCCACCAAGTAAATCTGTTATACCGCTTTGGTTACTTACATTATTTTGTCTTGTTTGTTTACCTAATACCCCCATTAAAATAGGAGCAGCAACTTTTAAAATTTGCGCAACAGAGCCAGCATCCATTCCAGCTTTTGCACCTAAAGTATTTTCTACGGCTTGTTGTTTGCCACCTAATACGTGTCCTAAAATTTTACTTCCGTCGTTTAAAACGTTATCATCAACACCACCGTTAAATAAACCTCCAAGGTTATCTAAAATACTACCATCATGCTTGTTGTTTAATGCACTCATTAAACCTTGAGCACCTTCGGGTGTAGCGGCATTACGCTTCATGGCTTGCATAAGTACGGGTAACGCCATTGTTAAAACATCTTGTGTTTTGTTTTGAGGTTGATTTGTTTGACCCGCAACACCGCTTATTAGTGTTTTTCCAAGGTCGCTGTTTAATAAATCTAAAATTCCAGACATCTGTATTAGTTTTTATGGTTAAAAAATGGATTTTGAAGGTACAAAAAAAGTCCCAACTTCTATAGTTGAGACTCATTTATAATATTTTGGTCACATTTTGGGTGTTTACCCAAGTATGCTTACAATTTGAGATGCTAATTCTGTACCAATTCTATCTTGTGCTTCATTGGTTGCTGCACCAGTATGTGGTGTTAATGATAATGAAGGATTCATTAATAATTGAATTTCAGGTTTTGGTTCTTTTTCAAAAACATCAAGCGCTGCTCTTGCTACTTTACCGCTTTCAATAGCTTTAACTAAAGCTACTTCATTTACAACACCACCACGAGCTGCATTGGCTAAAATAACACCGTCTTTCATCATGTTAAATTCAGCTTCATCAATAACGTAATCTTTTTGTGCAGGTACGTGTAATGTAATAAAATCGGCTTGTTTTAAAACGTCTTCTTTTGAAATAGTTTCAATATCAAAGTTTACTTTTTGGCCATCAAAAAATTCTAACTCTAAATTAGCTTTTTCTAAAAACGGATCAAATGCAATAACTTTCATGCCGGCGCCTAACGCTACTTTTGCTGTAGCTTGACCAATTCTACCAAAACCTAAAACACCTAAGGTTTTTCCTTTAAGCTCTGTGCCTTTGGCGTATGCTTTTTTTAACCCTTTAAAGTTGCTATCGCCTTCTAAAGGCATTTCGCGGTTAGCGTTGTGTAAAAAACGTGCTAAACCGTAAAGGTGCCCAAATACTAATTCAGCTACAGAGTGTGATGACGCTGCAGGCGTATTAATTACGTGTAAGCCTTTTTCTCTGGCGTATTCTACATCAATATTATCCATACCAACACCACCACGACCTATAATTTTTAGGTTTGGGCAAGCATCAATTAAATCTTTACGCACAGTGGTTGCGCTACGTACTAAAAGTACGCTGATGTCTTTTTCATTAATGTAGTTTATTAACTGCTCTTGGGCTACTGTTGTTGTGCTAACATTGTATCCCGCTTTTTCTAAAGCATCTATTCCACTTTGTGAAATACCATCATTTGCTAATACGTTCATTTTTTTTAGTTAAAAGTTGTAATGTTAAAAGTTAAAAGTTTTTTTTGAACTTTAGCCTTTTAACTTAATATTGATTTTATTTTTAGTTTGAGTAAGCCATTGCATACTGCAATTGTTACGGCAAACTATTTAGGCTTTTCTTTCTAATTCGCTCATTACTTCAACAACAGCTTTTACGCTATCTAAAGATAATGCATTATACATTGATGCTCTGTAACCACCAACACTTCTGTGACCGTTTAAGCCATTAACGTTAGCTTCTTTAAGCATTGTATCAAATGTTTCTTTTAGGTTTTCATTTTCTAAAGTAAAGGTAGCGTTCATTGTAGAGCGGTCTTCTTTAGCTGCAAAACCTTTAAATAATGGGTTTAAATCTATTTCAGAATACATTAAACGCGCTTTCTTTTCGTTTTCTTTTTCAATGGCAGCAATACCTCCAAGGTCTTTTAACCATTGTAATGTTAGCATTGAAGTGTACACAGCAAAAACAGGTGGTGTATTAAACATACTGCCTTTGTCTATGTGTACTTTGTAATCCATTATTGATGGTATTTTACGCGATACTTTGCCTAAAATATCTTCTTTTATAACAACTAATGTTGTTCCTGCAGGCCCCATGTTTTTTTGAGCACCAGCATATATTAAATCAAATTGTGAAAAATCTAAACTACGTGAAAAAATATCGCTACTCATATCACAAACCATTGGTATTGGCGATTTTGGGAACGCTTTCATTTGCGTACCATAAATGGTATTGTTTGATGTGCAGTGAAAATAATCGTAGTTTTCAGGAATTTCATACCCTTTTGGTATGTAATTATAATTGGCATCTTTTGATGATGCTACTTCAAAAACATCATCATAAATAGCAGCTTCTTTAATGGCTTTAGCAGCCCAAGCGCCAGAGTTTAAATAACCAGCTCTTTTTTCTAATAGGTTTAAAGCAACCATTAAAAATTGTGTACTAGCACCACCTTGTAAAAATAAAGCTTTGTAGCCTTTTCCTTCTAAGCCTAATAACTCTAAAGCAAGTGCTCTAGCATTTTCCATTATGTCAACAAAGGCTTTGCTTCTGTGAGATATTTCTATAAGTGATAAACCGCTATTATCTAAATCAGCAACAGCTTGCGATGCTTTTAATAATACTTCTTGAGGTAAAGTGCAAGGTCCTGCACTAAAGTTGTGTTTTCTCATTTTGTGTGGTAAAATTTAAAGATGCAAAGTTTGCAATTAATTGCCTAATTGTTAGTGAAAATTCAATAATTTTTTCGTCAAATTGATAATAAAAATTCAATAGAATCGACACTATCCGCATAATCCCAAAGTTCCGGATTCTGAGTGGCTCCAAAAGCGACTTCATTTTCAGAAAAACCTTTAGCAACAATACATTGAATTTGCTGCGTTTCAGCGTTTATTTTTTCTTTTAAACGGGTAATATCGTCATAAAATTCATAAAAAAGGGTTGCTATTGGTGATGCGTAACTTTGGTCTTCTTTTATCATTAAAAATCCATTTTCTAACATATCAAATTCACTCATCAAATATACGGCTTTATTGTAGTCGTAATTATTGGCGTATTTGGCTTCGTTAATAATAGGATGCCAATGGTAAATAGCTTTAAAAAAAGCGTCAAAGTTATAATTATTTGGCACGAAAAGTTTTGAAACACTGCGGCAGCCTAAGCCGTAATATCTAAAAATATCTTCTGAAAGATTTTGTAAATCTTCATCGGTTTCATTTCCTGTTAAAATGGCTACAGAATTACGGTTATTTCTAATGATAGAAGGTTTATTTTTAAAATAGTACTCAAAATAACGGGCTGTATTGTTACTGCCGGTAGCAATTACTGCATCAAAATTTTCTAATTTTTCTTGTGTGAAAGCTATTTTGCCTTTAAAACTAGGTTCAATATGTTCTAAATATTTGGCTAAGTAAGGTAGTAAATGTTTATCGTTTGATGATTGTTTTACAAGCACATTATGCCCAGTTATTAGCACCGATAAAAAATCATGAAACCCAACTAATGGTATGTTTCCAGCCATAATTATAGCAACCTTTTTAGGTGTAAAAGTTTCTATTTGGTAGGGTTTTAACCAGGTTTTTATACTATTTTGGGTTAAGGCATTTGCCCAATTTTTAAAGGCAAAGCGCAGGTTTTGCGTTGTAAACCAGCCATTGTGTTCTTGTGCTAGTTTTATTTGATGCTTAAAACCATCAAAAAACAGGTTGTTGTATTCAATATTATCGTGTTTAGTAACAACTTCATTAGAAAATTGCCTTAAAAAATCTCCTAATTTTACAAAAGCATTAATTCTTTGTTCTAAATGCATGCTTAATTTGGTTTTGAATGGTTTTGGCTTTATTTTTGCAACTGCAAATTTAAGCAAACTCAAGAGAAAAAACGGTATGGCAATTATAATAACAGATGAATGTATAAATTGTGGCGCTTGTGAACCAGAATGCCCAAACACTGCAATTTATGAGGGCGCCGATGATTGGCGTTATAAAGACGGAACAAGTTTAGAAGGAAAAATAGTATTAACTAACGGTACGGAAGTTGATGCCGATGAGGCACAAGAACCAATTAGTGACGAGTTGTATTATATAGTGCCTGATAAATGTACAGAATGTAAAGGATTTCATGATGAGCCACAATGTGCAGCAGTTTGTCCGGTAGATTGCTGTGTGCCAGATGATGATCATGTTGAAACCGAAGAAGAATTACTTACAAAACAACGTTTTATGCATCCTGAAGATTAAACGTTACGTGTTATTTTATATAGAAATCCTAAGTGAAAGCTTAGGATTTTTTTATTTTAGTAAAATGGATAATGAAAAACCATATAAAGGCTTTTGGCTGTGTTTTTTTAAACTAATGTTTATTACAGTTGTTGTTCTTTTGCGGTTTATATTCTTAATTTTTAGTTTTCTTTCTGTGACATAATTCTCAATAAAAAAAAGAATCATAATAACATTTTTATATTTAAATTATTTTGGTTTGCATAACAGGTAGTATAAATCATATGAGCTGTTCATTTAGCCATTTGTTATAATGAAAAAAAGAGTGTTAATGTATTTTTGTATAGTAAAAGTATAAACTAAAATACTGTAAATATGAAAATAATTTTAAAGAGAATTATGCTATTTGGCACTTTATTAATGTCGGTAGGTGTTTTTTCTCAAAATGTTAACATATCAATAGATTTGGAAAAGCAACGCTTTTTAGACGGTGTTTCCAATCTAGATAGAACAAAATACTTTAACAATCATGATGCAAAAGAAGATCCTGATTTTCCTACGTTTTATAAAGATAACAATGTAGGTTTTGGAAGGCAGTTTTGGGGACCTTTTGCTTTTAATGGAAAAGGTAATTTTAACAATACTCCGCCTACTTCTGACGGTATAGTAAGACCAGTTAATAGAATTATATTCACTTATAATCCTACAAATATATGGTCTGCTACCTACAACCCTGCAGACGCTGTTAACACAGCTATAAAATATTGGGTAGATCAAGTAGGAAATGAAGGTAGACCTGAGTACTGGGAACCATTTAATGAGCCTTTTATTAAAGCCAGTAAATTTACGGAAGAAAGCGGTTTAACAAATGAACAAGTTGTTACAAAAATGTGTGAATGGTTTAGAGAAATGGCTAAAGCTGTTCATAACACACCTGAGCTAGCAAGAATGAAAGTTATTGGGTTTTCAAGTGCCTTTCCATCTTATGCAAGAAGAGATTTTAGTGAAACATGGCAAAACCACATGAAAAAATTTATTGATATAGCTGGAGCTGATATTGATGCTATATCAGTACATCCATACGATGGTGTTAACCAAGTAGGACAAGCTAATGGAAGGTCTGGTAGTAACTCTGAAGCAATTTTAGATTTAATAGAATCTTACACCGCTCAAAAATTTGGTACACCAAAAAAATTAGCAATTACTGAGTATGGAGTTATAGAAAATGATGAAGCTTTTCCTCCTGGTCCAGCTCCTAGTTATTTTAATGAAGCAAGAAGTGCTGTATCTATATCAGGATTAAATAATATGTTGTTTAATTTTTTAGAGCGTCAAGATAATATTGAAATATGTATTCCTTTTGTAACAGGTAGAGCTGATTTTTTCTACCAAAGTGGCTTCAGTAGTGATGGTGGAACTGGTACTCCAAGACCATATACTCCTGCCATTACAAGGCCAACTGAGCTTTATACAACTGCTCCTTACAGAAACAATCAATATGTGTTATCATACAAAGCTAACTTTTATAGATTTTGGAAAGATATAAAAGGAGATCGTGCAAAAATTACCAGTGATGATTTAGATGTGCAAGTTCAAGCATTTGTAGATGGAAATATTACTTATATTGCCATTAATAATCTTGATGATGCAGATAAAACTGTAAATCTTAATTTTATAAGTGGTCCCGCTAATGTTACTAACGTAAATACGTCTTCATTAATAATTAATGGTCAAAATACACCTATTTATGAAGAAGGAACAGATAGTAGTTCTTTACCAACAAGTGTTTCTTTAAAAAATGGAGAAACTAAATTATTAAAAATAACCTACGGCACCCCCGTTCAGTTTACTAGTAGTATTGTAAGAAAAAAATATTATGCCACATCAGCCCAAGCAACTATAGATAAAGCGCCAACAGTGCTTATAAATGCAGATGAAGCAAATACTTTTACCTTTAATAATGTAGTTACTGCAGCTAGTGGCGATGCAACTTTGAGGTTAAGTGTAGGTATACCACTAACTACAGGAGTAGGATCTACAACTCCTACAGGGCTAGATAGATTACCTAGCGAAGTTACATTTAACGGAACCGCTTTAACCATACCTACAAACTGGAAAGGTTATGATCAATCAGGTAGAAATGACTTTTATGGTATGTTAGAATTTAATGTGCCTTATAATTTAATTATAAATGGGAGTAATACTGTTTCAGTTACCTATGCTAAAACAGGAGGAAGGTTAGCTGCAGCGGTTTTATCAGTAGAGAATGATGATACCCTTTGTACAAAAACAACTTTATATGCTGATGAAGATAATGACGGATTAGGAAACCCTGCTGTAACAATACAAAGTTGCGGACCAGTACAGGGCTTTGTAGATAATGCTGATGATAAATGTATTGATGATGCTGAAAATATATGTTTATCTGTTAATATACCAGGTACAGTTGAAGCTGAAAATTTTTCAAAAAATGAAGGGGTTGAAGTAAATACTGAAAACACTTTCATACAAAATATTGATAATGGTGATGCAACTGAATATGATATTAACGCAACTATTGATGGTGAATATAAAATAAAAATACGGGCAAGTTCTGTAAATGGTGGCTCAATTAAAGTATTAAATAATAATACTGAACTAACAACAATAAATATTACAGCAACTGGAGGTTTAGAAACGTTTCAAGATTTTGAAGAACTTATTACTTTATCAAAAGGTAGAAAAATATTAAGATTAGAATATATTGGAACAGGTGCTAATATACTAAACGTTGATAATGTTGTTTTTGAAACTAATGAAGCATTTGTTAAGTATGTTAACCCGGAGTCTGATACAGTTGCTTTAACAATTACAAACACACAAACAAGCTTTTCTTTTGATGTAGAATATGCTACAAAAAAACCAACACAATCTGTAGATTTTAACTTGCGTGCTAAATCAACAGGTGTTACAGGAGGATTTGCTTCAATTAGACCCGGAGCAGCAACATCAGGAACAGGAACTTTTACAATAAATTTAAGTGATCCTTTGCCAGCTGATACATATGAAATTTTAATTTTTATTAATTCACCTGGTGATTCGCCTCAATTTTTTGGCGGCCCTAGTCCACAACTAGCATTAGTTGTAATTGAACCTGCTGTAAATGCAGCTAATGACGAAAGTAAAAGTAATCCAAGAGGCAGTAACATAACTCTAAATATTCTTTCAAATGATTCAAAAGAAGATGGTAATGCCCCTTTACCTTCAGAAGTAAATATTGATATTAATACTAACATGAGTGGGCAACAAACACAGTTAATTGTTGCAAATGAAGGTACTTGGAGTTATAATGAGGCTAACGGAAAATTAACCTTTACACCTAATGAAGGGTTCACAAATAATCCAACAGATATTGAATATGTTTTAACTGAAATTTCAAATGGACTATCAGATCGTGGTACCGTAAACTTTGAATACGTTCAAGAACCAATAGCTAATAATGACATTAGTTCTAATAACAATGCGGGTGCTGTAGCAATAAATATTATAAGTAATGATACTAATAGTGGTGGAGTTAGCCTTTCTGCATCACAAGTAACTGTTGATTTAGATATTTCTACACCAGAAATTAATACAACTTTAAGTGCTGGTGTATTAGGAAATTGGTCATATAACACAACTTCAGGAGTTTTAACCTTTACGCCATCAGCAGAGTTTTCTGGAAACCCTCCCTCAATTACTTATCAAATAACTGAAAATAGTTCAGGTTTAAGTAATACAGCTGAGGTTACAGTTACATATAAAGAATTTACTTTAGCTGAATTTACAGTTACAAACACAGGTGAAGTTTGTGCTAATAACAATGATGGTTCAATAGTAATAAACGCTAATTCTATTGGTAATTATTCAGTTGCAGTAAGTGGAGCAGCTTCATCTACCCAAAACTTTACAGAAAGTTTAACTTTAGATAATTTAGATGCAGGGAATTATAGGCTTGAAATTACAGATAATGAAACAAGCGATATTTTTATTTTTAATATAACAATATCTGAGCCTTTAGATTTATCTGTAACTTCAAAGGTGTCACAAAAGAATAAAAGTATTATTTTAAACATATCAGGAAGTGAAATATATACTATCAACCTTAATAACACTGAATTTACAACATCAGAAAACAGTTTAACACTTCCGCTTCAAGAAGGTGTTAACGTGGTATCGGTAAAAGGAGAAAAAGATTGTCAAGGAAAGTTTAATGAAAAAATAGTTATAGGTAGTACAATTAGTGTGTATCCAAACCCTGTAAAAGATACATTACAAATTATTACAGGAACAACTGAGGAAGTTTTAATTAATTTACACAGTGTGTCAGGAACATTACTAAAATCTAAAAAAACTATTTCAAAAACAGGAGAATCTAACTTAGATGTGCAAAATTTAGCATCAGGAGTATATTTTGTGTCTATTAGTACACCAAATTCAACATCAACATTTAAAATTTTAAAATAATGAAATACATATATATATTATTAATAGTATTAGTTTCTATATCTACATCATGTAGTTCGGGAAGTGGAGGCGGAGATGATGATGCACCGCCACCAGTAGTTATAGATCCTCCAGCGGCTGCAAACCTTGTTTTTCCTCAAAATGCGGAAGTTTGTGCTGAAGCAAAAAATTTAACAGGAAATACAGGAGACTCAGATAGAACATATACTATAGCGTTTAAATGGACAGGAGATGCCAGTAGTAGCAATTCTGTAAAATACACTTTAAATCTTATTAATGATGATGATTCCACTACTAGAAGTTTTGATACAACAGTCAATACAAGTGATGTTTCTTTAGATGTTGATGGAATTATTCCTCAAGGTAACTACAGTTGGGAGGTTATTGCCTCTAAAACAGGAACAACAGAAACAACAAGCTCTAATAAACAAACATTCACTGCCGCCGGAGTAGCAGCTGTATCTTTTTCACCTAATGCCGCAACACCCGTTAATCCTAGTAGAAATGAGGTGTTACCTAATACAACAACCTCGGTGACTTTAGAGTGGTTAGGAAGCGATGAAAATGATGATATAGCTGAATACGATGTGTATTTTGGAACAACCAATCCACCAACAGATGTTATTACAGTTTCTAGTGATGTTAACTCTAGAAATGTAACAACAACTGCTAATACTATTTATTATTGGAGAGTAATAACTAGAGATGAAGTTGGTAATCAATCTAGTTCAGCTGTTTTTCAGTTTACTGTAGCTCCTTAACTCATTCATTTTTAATTATAATATAGCCTGTATGTTTATACAGGCTTTTTGTTTTTACATTATACATTGTCTTATAAAGCTTAAGAAAAAAATAAATATTAAAACGTATTATAATATCTAAAACAATCTAACTAAAATAATCATCTAATTAATTACATTTGCACTCGCAAAAACCAATATCTTGGTTCTTGTCTCTTTAATCTAAAAAGTCTAAAGAAAATGAAAGCAGGAATTGTAGGATTACCAAACGTAGGTAAATCAACCTTATTTAATTGTTTATCTAACGCAAAAGCGCAAAGTGCAAACTTTCCCTTTTGTACTATAGAGCCTAATATAGGTGTGGTTAATGTACCAGACCCAAGGTTAGAAAAATTAGAAAGTTTGGTGCAACCAGAGCGTGTTATTCCTGCAACAGTAGAAATTGTAGATATAGCTGGTTTGGTAAAAGGCGCTAGTAAAGGCGAAGGTTTAGGTAACCAGTTTTTAGCAAATATTAGAGAAACCGATGCTATTTTGCACGTATTACGCTGTTTTAATAATGATAATATTGTACATGTTGATGGTAGCGTAGACCCTATTAGAGATAAAGAAACCATTGATATGGAACTTCAATTAAAAGATCTTGAAACAGCCGATAAAAAGCTAGATAAAGTTAAACGCGCTGCTAAAACTGGCAATAAAGAAGCACAAGCAGAAGAGGCTGTATTACTAAAAATTAAAGCGGCTTTAGAGGCAGGAACTTCGGTAAGAGCTATTGAGTTTTCAGAAGAAGATTATGAAGACTATGTAAAGCCTTTACAATTTATTACAGATAAACCAGTAATGTACGTTTGTAATGTTGATGAAGGATCTGCTGTTTCTGGTAATAATTATGTTGACAAAGTAAAAGAAGCTGTAAAAAATGAAAATGCCGAAGTTTTAGTACTAGCAGTTGGCACTGAAGCCGATATTAATGAACTTGAAGATTATGAAGAACGCCAAATGTTTTTAGAAGACGTTGGTTTAGAAGAACCAGGTTCATCTAAGTTAATTAGAGCTGCTTATAAGTTATTAAACCAGCAAACATATTTCACAGCAGGTGTAAAAGAAGTAAGAGCATGGACTGTTGATGTTGGTGCCAGTGCACCACAAGCAGCAGGTGTAATTCATACAGATTTTGAAAAAGGATTCATTAGAGCCGAGGTTATAGCTTATGATGATTACGTGTCATTAGGCAGTGAAGCCAAAGTTAAAGAAGCTGGCAAAATGCGTGTTGAAGGTAAAAACTACATTGTTAAAGATGGTGATGTAATGCATTTCCTTTTTAACGTGTAATACTAACTATACTATTTTAGTAAATACATATCAATTTCTTAGTAAAGGCATAAGAAATTTTGTTGTTTCATAGGTTTAAAGCCATATTAGTAATTGAAGAAACGTTCTCAACAACAATCTTCATACAATTGTTAATTATTTTGTGCACACCCTATTTTATATTTTGTGGTGTTGTATTATATTAGCATGCAATCACTAAAAATCTACTTTCTTTATGGCAGAACAAACCAATTACACCGAAGATAATATACGTTCGTTAGACTGGAAAGAGCATATTAGAATGCGCCCAGGGATGTATATTGGTAAATTAGGTGATGGTTCTTCGCCAGATGATGGTATTTACATCCTACTTAAAGAAGTTTTAGACAACTCTATTGATGAGTTTGTAATGGGCGCTGGTAAAACCATCGATATTTCAATACAAGGCAATAAAGTTATTGTGCGCGATTATGGGCGTGGTATACCTCTTGGTAAAGTAGTTGATGTGGTGTCTAAAATGAATACTGGAGGAAAGTACGATTCTAAAGCCTTTAAAAAATCAGTAGGTTTAAACGGTGTTGGTACAAAAGCCGTAAATGCCCTATCAAATTATTTTAGAGTAGAATCTACACGTGATGGAAAATCGGCCTCAGCAGAATTTGAAAAAGGTGAGCTTACCGGCAAGGAAATGTTAGATGATACATCGCGCCGTAAAGGAACCAAAGTATCATTTGTACCCGATGAATCTATTTTTAAAAACTATAAATTTAGAAATGAATACATAGTTAAAATGCTTAAAAACTATGTATATCTAAACCCAGGGTTAGCTATAGTTTTTAATGGCGAAAAGTTTTATAGTGAAAACGGTTTAAAAGATTTATTAACCGAAAGTACTAAAGAAGAAGATTTACTTTACCCAATAATTCATTTACGTGGTGATGATATTGAAGTAGCTATAACACACAGTAAAACCCAATACAGTGAAGAATATCACTCATTTGTTAACGGGCAAAATACCACACAAGGCGGTACGCATTTAAATGCCTTTAGAGAAGCTGTAGTTAAAACTATTAGAGAGTTTTATGGCAAAACATATGATGCCTCTGATGTTAGAAAATCTATTATATCAGCTATAGCCATAAAAGTAATGGAGCCAGTTTTTGAGAGCCAAACAAAAACAAAATTGGGCTCAACCGAAATGGGAGGCGATTACCCAACAGTACGTACCTATGTAAACGATTTTGTAAAAACCAAACTCGATAATTTTCTTCATAAAAACCCTGAAATAGCAGATAAGCTTCAAAAGAAAATTTTACAAGCAGAACGCGAACGTAAAGAACTTTCAGGTATAAGGAAATTAGCTAGAGATCGTGCTAAAAAAGCCAGTCTTCACAATAAAAAATTACGCGATTGCCGTGTGCATTTTGGTGATACTAAAAACGAAAGAAACCTAGAAACAACCTTGTTTATTACAGAGGGAGATTCAGCTTCAGGAAGTATAACAAAATCACGAGATGTTAACACGCAAGCCGTATTTAGTTTAAAAGGAAAACCCTTAAATTGTTATGGGTTAACTAAAAAAATAGTTTACGAAAACGAAGAGTTTAACTTACTGCAAGCGGCTTTAAATATTGAAGAATCTTTAGAAGATTTACGATATAATAATGTAGTAATAGCTACCGATGCTGATGTTGATGGTATGCATATTCGTTTACTACTAATAACATTCTTTTTACAATTTTTCCCAGAAGTTATAAAAGAAGGCCATTTGTACATATTACAAACACCACTTTTTAGGGTAAGAAATAAAAAGGAAACTATTTATTGTTACACCGACGAAGAGCGTGTAAATGCCATTGAAAAATTAAAACCAAAACCAGAAATTACGCGCTTTAAAGGGCTTGGTGAAATATCTCCTGATGAGTTTAAACATTTTATAGGTGATGATATTAGGTTAGATCCCGTTATGTTAGATGACAATATGTCTATTGAAGAATTACTGTCATTTTACATGGGTAAAAACACACCAACCCGTCAAGAATTTATCATAGATAACTTAAAGGTTGAAATGGATTTAATTGAAGAGAAATAAGATAAAAACGTTTATGTTAAGAAAGGCATATTACATTTTAGTAACAACAATACTATTGGTAAGTTGTTCTTCTAACAGTAATGAAGAAGAATGTGTAAAAACTATAACTGTACAAAACGTATATTTTGTAAATAATCAATCACATTACTATGATTCAGTAATTGAAGTACCCTGCAATTTTCCTGAACCAGGAGAAATTCAAGAAATAGAACCTCTTTTACTTGAAAACTTTACATATAATGTGTTATTATTTAAATATACTAAGGATACCGGAAATAATACATCTAAACTCGAATTCCAAATTCAATTAAATAATTTAAATGATTTTGTAGTTAAAGGCGTGCCATATTTAACCATTAAATCTGATGGTTTAGAGTTTTCTACCAATTACGGAATTTCAAGTTGTAATGAAATAGCTGCCAATTCAAGTTGTATAATTAGCTTTGAAACTGAAGATTCTCATGATTTAGGTATTGTAAATTCTATTGAATTATTAAATGTAGAATATTATTTAACAAATTAAATAGACTCCTACTTTCTAAGGAATAACAAACTATGATAGAAGAAGAAAACGACGACATAACAAACTCACAAAACGAAGAACCACAAGAAACCATAACCCGCGTAACGGGTATGTATAAAGATTGGTTTTTAGACTACGCTTCGTATGTAATTTTAGAACGTGCAGTACCAGCCATTGAAGACGGTTTTAAACCTGTACAGCGTCGTATAATGCATTCTATGAAAGATCTTGATGATGGGCGCTATAATAAAGTAGCAAACATTGTAGGGCATACCATGCAATACCACCCACACGGTGATGCTAGTATTGCCGATGCCATGGTACAAATTGGCCAAAAAGATTTACTTATTGATACCCAAGGAAACTGGGGAAATATTTTAACTGGCGATAGTGCCGCAGCATCACGTTATATTGAAGCAAGATTATCAAAATTTGCTTTAGATGTTGTTTATAACCCAAAAATAACCGAATGGCAAGCCAGTTATGATGGCCGTAGAAAAGAACCAGTAAACCTACCAGTAATGTTTCCGTTATTATTGGCTCAAGGTGGCGAAGGTATTGCTGTGGGGTTATCAACAAAAATATTACCACACAACTTTATTGAGTTAATTGATGCCTCAATAAAACACTTAAATGGGAAGAAATTTACCATATTGCCAGATTTCCCAACGGCCGGAATAGCAGATTTTTCTAATTATAATGACGGAAACAGAGGCGGAAAAGTTCGTGTGCGTGCAAAAATATCACAATTAGATAAAAACACACTTGTAATAACCGAGTTGCCTTTTGGCACAACAACATCATCATTAATAGATTCTATTTTGAAAGCCAATGACAAAGGCAAAATCAAAATAAAAAAGATTGAAGATAATACAGCCGCCGAAGTAGAAATACTTGTGCATTTACCATCAGGCTTATCACCCGATAAAACCATTGATGCACTGTACGCTTTTACAAGTTGTGAGAGCTCAATATCGCCTTTAGGTTGTGTTATTGAAGATAATAAACCGTTGTTTATTGGGGTGTCTGAAATGTTGCGTCGTTCAACAGATAACACCGTTCAACTCTTAAAACAAGAATTAGAAATAAAACTTGGAGAGCTAGAAGAACAATGGCATTTTGCTTCACTTGAACGTATTTTTATTGAAAATAGAATTTATCGTGATATTGAAGAAGAAGAAACTTGGGAAGGCGTAATTAAAGCCATTGATACAGGGCTTCAACCACATATAAAACACTTAAAACGAGCCATTACTGAAGATGATATTGTACGTTTAACTGAAATTAGAATTAAACGAATTTCAAAATTTGATATTGATAAAGCGCAACAAAAAATTGATGCTTTAGAAGAACAAATAGCTGAGGTAAAACATCATTTAGAGCATTTAATTGCATACGCCATAACTTATTTTACCAGATTGAAAAATGATTATGGTGAAGGACGCGAACGTAAAACAGAAATTCGTGTTTTTGATGATGTTGATGCTACAAAAGTAGTCATTAGAAATACCAAACTTTATGTAAATAGAGAAGAAGGCTTTATTGGAACCTCTTTAAGACGCGATGAATATGTAGGAGATTGTAGTGATATTGATGATATTATTGTATTTACCAAAGCCGGTAAAATGATGGTTACCAAAGTAGATACTAAAACTTTTATTGGTAAAGACATTATTCATGTTGCTGTGTTTAAAAAGAAAGACAAACGTACCATTTACAATATGGTTTATAAAGATGGTGCTAAAGGGCCATCATACATAAAACGCTTTGCAGTTACAAGTATTACCCGCGACAGAGAATATGATTTAACTAACGGAAATAAAGGTTCTGTAGTTTTATATTTTTCGGCAAACCCCAATGGCGAAGCCGAAGTTGTTACCGTTAATTTAAGGCAAGCAGGTAGCATAAAAAAGCTAAAATGGGATATTGATTTTGCCGATATTTTAATAAAAGGGCGTGCCTCAAAAGGTAACCTTGTTACAAAATATCCTGTAAAACGTATTGAGCTAAAAGAAAAAGGTGTTTCAACTTTAAAACCACGAAAAATTTGGTTTGATGATACCGTTCAACGCTTAAATGTTGATGGCAGAGGCGAATTAATTGGTGAGTTTAGAGGCGAAGATAAGCTGTTAATTATAAATCAATCAGGTGTTGTAAAAACAGTAACACCCGAGGTTACTATGCATTTTGATGATGATATGATTGTTATGGAAAAATGGGTGCCAAAAAAGCCAATATCTGCAATTTATTATCACGGAGAAAAAGATATTTATTACGTTAAACGTTTTTTAATTGAAAACGAAAATAAAGAAGAGTATTTCATATCAGATACCCCAAACTCGCATTTAGAAATTGTTTCAACAGATTGGAAACCAATGGCTGAGGTAGTTTTTGCTAAAGAACGCGGTAAAGATAGAAAAGATAATTTAGAAGTAAATTTAGAAGAATTTATAGCTATAAAAGGTATATCGGCGTTAGGAAATCAGTTAACCAAAGATAAAGTTAACCAAATAAATTTACTTGAACCTTTACCATACGAAGCACCAGAAGAAGTACATGCTGATGATATAGAGGTTGTTGATGAAACTAATGTTTCTAAAACAGCACCAACAAATAATACTGAAGCAGAAGATAATGATGATGAAGGCCAAACTACATTGTTTTAAACGTTTTATAAGGTAAAGTGAAAAAAAAAATCTCAATGAAAATTTAAAAACTTTCATTGAGATTACCGAGTAACTAACTTAATATTGAATTATAATTAAGTTTTCTTTAATTGCCTTTTAATTTTTTCAATAGCGTTTTCAATAGATTTTTCAGGTTCAATAATATTATATTCACCCCAAAACTCAGGATCTGAAAAACCTGAAGCTTGATCTGTTAATATGGTTGAAGGACGTAACATTTGATTTTTTAAAGTAGCTATTTTAGTGTTATGAATTTCCCAGTCTGTTACTGCCATTTCACTATTTAAGGTATAAATACTATTAAATAATTTACCTTTCCAATTAACCTTAAAACTTAGTAAAATATTGCTGTAAGCGTAATGCCATTTACCATTTTGTATTCTGTAATTTACGCGATATGTTGCTTTGGTTGGGTGTACATCAACACGTCTTGGTTTTTTACGCACAAACATTTGGCTAGATAACTCTTTGTTTTCAACATTTAAACTGTAAATAGCGTTAATAAGTGCCAATGTTTCTGCATCAATATATAATTTACCATAGTACAACGGTGTTTTTACCAATGGCGTTTGTTTAAAATTAACTACATACACTAGTTTGCTGTTTATATTGGTAGATTTTCCAAAGGAAAACTCATAATTATCAATATCTTCTTGTGTGAAAATAAACTCAGGATACTTAACTAAATCGGTATACAGATTACTGAAAGGCCCACCTTGTAATTTTAGGGCTAACGTATCTAATCTATCATAATTTGTGTTTTTTCGGGCCTTTACTAATTCAATATTATCTTTTCTGTAAGTAGAGTAGGGTTGCTTATGAATTTTAACTACGGCCTCAGATAATGATGCATTTTTGCGTCGTTTTTTTATGGTTTCTCTGTAAAATGCCGTCATTAATGTGTTACTATTATTATAAAGTGTACCTTTTTTTTGTAAAGTTTCTAATACTAAAGATTTAGCATCACCTGTTTTTGCAACAAGCTGAACTGTTTCTAAAGATGTTACGGCTGGCGTTAGTTTAATTTTTAATTTTTCATTGGTGCTAGGTATGCTAATCTCTTTTTTTTCGTAGCCTAAATGTGTAATAACAATGAATCCGTTTTTATGTTGCATTGGAATTTTTAGTGCAAATTCACCATCAATATTTGTTACTGTACTAATGTTGGTGTTTTTTATAATTAAATCTGAAAATACTAACCTATCATTAGACTTTTCATCAGTAACAATACCTTTTATTTCAATAAAGTTTGATGTGTTTTGTGCATAAATTGTAAAGTTGCCACAAATAACAAATAAGCAAACTAATATAAATGAAGGCATAAATGTATGCTTGCTTTTCATAACTATTAATGTTTAAGGGTTTAGTTGATAGTAAGTTACAAAAAAATAAGCTAAAATCCAATTGGTAATTGGCCTTAGCTTATTTGTTTATTGTTGTTATTTAAAATATACTAACTATCAGTAAGTGTGCGCATAAAAGCAATTATGGCACTTTGTTCTTCGGTAGATAAATCTAAATTATCAAAGGGTAATGTTTGGTGTGGTACATTAAAACCTAAACCAGCGCCTCCGCCTTGGTTGTAAAAATTCACAACTTCTTCTAAAGTATTATAAACACCATTGTGCATATATGGTGCTGTTAATTCTATATTTCTAATGGTTGGTGTTTTAAAAGCACCTTTTCTTTCTTCAACATTAAATAGATAATATCTTCCTAAATCATCATCTAGTTTTTTATTTTCTTTGGTTTGGGGTACACCAATAATTTCTAATTCAGATTCACTAAAGTTAGGAGGAACAGTACCATTAAATAACGGCGGAAAGTGGCAGGTTGCACAAGCGGCTTTTCCCATAAAAAGATTAAACCCTTTTTTTTCTAAAGCAGTAAGTGTGTTTTCTTTATTATTTATATTATTATCAAATTTAGAATTGAAAGCGTTTAAGGTTCTTACATACGATGCCATGGCATGCCTAATATTCATGTCTGTAGCCCCTCTTTTATAAAGCGTATCAAAGGCTGTAGCATATTTTTCATCATTTTTCACCACTTTTTTAATGTGTTCCAAATCTGAATTAAACTCATCATGATTTGTTACTACACCAACTATTTGCCCCTCTAAACTTCCAGAACGATTATCATAAAAAAATGATTTTTGTAAACCAGCATAGGTTAGCGTTGGTGAGTTGCGTTTTAAATTTTTATTAAAAGTAACTTTACCATCAGTAAACGCTTTATCTTTTATATGGCATGTAGCACAAGCCATGTTGTTGTTAATTGATAATCTTGTATCATTAAAAAGTGCTTTACCAATGCTTATTTTGGTTTTTAAATGTGTTGTATCACTTTTGTAATCTGAAAAATAATCTAAATTAAAAGTTTCATTGCTAAACAAGCTAGTGGCATTATTGTTTATAGCGAATGAAAATGGAAATGTTACATTCCAATCTTTTTGTGTGTTATTTAAAAGTTGTAATTGTTTGTGGGTGTGGTTTTTTATAAAAGTGAATCTGTCCAGGCTATCAAAATTAGTGTTTAAAGTTTGTTGCGTTTTTTTAATTTCGTTTTGCCATTGGTTTAGTAATTCTTTGTTTGAGAAATTAGCACTGTAAATAGATATAATATCATTTAAAGTGCTGTAATTGTAGCTAGATTCTTGTAAGGACGCACCTAATTCTGGCGAATCAAAATTTGATAATCCTGTTGTGGCTACTCTAACAATAGCATCTCTTATAAGCCATAAAATATGATAGTTTTTTAAGTTGCTTGTATTGGTGTTTTTTTCAATAAGCTTTAATCTGTTTTTAGTAACATTTACAGCTCTTGTAAACACTAATGTGTCTATTGTTTTTGTGAATAGGTTTTCTTCAATTACTTGATAGCCAATAGGTGTGTTTATTTTAATATCTGTTGGGTCTTCTTCGTGAATTCGTAATAGGTTTGGAGAATTTAATGATTTATAATTTTCCTTTTCAATAAAAGCTAAAATAGGTTCGCTTAATTTAAAAGCTTTTCTAGATTTTTTGTAGTGTTCTAGGTTTATAGCTTTTGTATTAGTAATGTGTATGCTATCTAAATATTGATAAGCGGTTACTAATTGCTTTTTATAAATATTTTCTAGTTTTTTTGTATTTGAAATACTAGTGGTTAATGTTTTTTTGTCTTTAGTATTACAAGCTATATTCAAAAGCAAAAGACATACACAAAATGTGTATGCCTTAGCTTTGAATGTAAAATTCAAATATGTGTTCATAAGATTATCTCTCTAAACCTTTTATTAAGTATAACATTGAGCCTTCTCTTCTGTTTGCTAAATCTGGGTTAGCCATTGGGTCTGTGAATGATGTACCATCAGCAGGGTTCCATCCATGGTTTTGAGTTATTAGTAAAAAAGTATTATCGCCGTTATTTACAACATCAGTAACATCAATCATACCAGTAATTTCCCAGTTGCTTGAAGTTGTACCGTAGCCTAAACCAGCAGCTCTATCTTGGTCGCATTCTAAAACTGTTTTTAACTCTCCAGTAGCTAAGTTGTATTGGTATAATTTAGCATACCCAACAATATCAGCGTTTAATGAAGCGTATCCGTTAGGATCTTCTTGTATGTAAGCATAGTTTTCAGTAACTAAAATGTTATCTGGTGAGTGGAAACCATCAGCTTTACCACCATCAATATCACCATCTAAAACACATGTTATTTTACAAGCACCTGTTGGGTCTGTTTCATTTAAAACAACTTTATAAACTCTACCTAATAAAGAACCTTTACCAACTAAATCTGCTTTATTACGCCCAGTAACAGCAAAGTAAATTTCTCTTTGGTTAGCAGCAGAACCTCTTCTCCAGTCAATATCTTCTAATCTAGAGAAGCCCATAACGCCTTTAGTTTTGCATTCAGCATCTAAAGCGCTAATTTCTCTTTCTGTTAATTCAACAAATTCAGCGTTGTATTCAGTTCCTTCAACCATATCAACTTCAAAATCAATACCAGCTGTAGTAACTTTTAAACCGTAAAGTTTACCGCCATCTAAATCGCCTCTATCACCAACATACATACCTAATTGTCCTGAAGGTACTGAGTTGTCAGAGTGGTCATCACCAATAAATGCAACAGTTTTATCAGCGTAAGCATCTTTACCAATTACAACAGCGTTTTCAGTAGACCATTGCCCAAAGTTAGTAAGCATTTCGCCAGTACCAGCGTCAGCAACATCTTTGTAAGGGTTTGTTACAAAAACACCTTTTGAAGCACCGCCCCATTCACCGCCAGAAAGGTATAACGGCCCAAAACCGTGCTCTTCAGGTGTAATTAAAGAACCTGAACATTGCGCAGTTTCTGCAGTAGCACTTGCGTTTAAAATGTATTCGCCAGCTACAGGTCTTAAATTTTTGTTTAATTTAATTCTAGCAATAGCGTAATCTGCTTCTATATTATTTATTAAAGTAAAAGTACCATCATTTTCAGCTAGTAAACCAGCGCCATCGGCCATAGAACCGTATACAAAATCTGGTGTGTTAGGAATTACATCTTCAGAAGATAATAATGTAGAAATTTTAATTCCAACAAAATCATTAGTAGCTTTTAATAATGTTGGAGATTTTGATGCTGTTAAAAATACAGAAGCATCAGAACCGTCAGCACCGTCTTGTCCATTTGCACCATCAGCGCCATCTTGTCCGTCTACACCGTTAACACCATCTTTTCCGTCTTCAATGTCACAACCTGTAAAAGCAACTGCAGCTAATACCATTAAAACATAAATTGGATTTAATAATTTTTTCATTTTTTCTGTTAAATATTAGTTATTGTTTATGGTTTCAAAAGTATTATTAGCCAGCGCAAGTGTTGTTAAGCCAATAAATAGCTTGTATTAACTTTTTGTTTTCTGTGTGTTAGCTATTTTATGTTAGGTTTAACATTTGTAATTATTCTAAATAACTAAAAGAGGGGTTTTGTGAGTTAAGGTCTTGGTTTTTATGAGTTTTAGGCTTAATTTTTATATGTAAATATTATGTTAACTTATTATAATTAGTTAAAAATGTGTTAGTATTTTGCATGTGTTGTTACTAAACATTTACATTTGTTTAAATCTTTTTTTTGTGACAAAAATTTCAACATTACCATTTAATAAAACAGGTTTTTTTTCGTCTTTAATATGTGATTATTTAGAAAAAAAACATGCACTTAAGCCTTTTTACAACAGGTTTCCAAGTATTGAAAACTTTAAAGCACAAATAGAGGAGAAGCAAACGTTTTACAAGCAAGACACTAGAAATGTATTGGTAAAAGCTTTAAAAAATCAATATAAATTGGTTGAAGCTTCAAATGAAACACTTCAAAATATTGCGCTTTTACAAAAAACAAACACCTTTACAATAACCACAGGGCATCAATTAAATTTATTTACAGGGCCGTTATATTTTTTATATAAAATAATTTCAACCATAAACTTAACTACACAGTTAAAAGCGGCATATCCAGCTTTTAATTTTGTACCTATTTATTGGATGGCTACTGAAGATCATGATTTTGATGAAATAAACTTTTTTAATTTTAAAGGAAAAAAAATACAGTGGAATAAAAATGCCAATGGTGCTGTTGGCGAACTATCCACGGATGGTTTAGAGGCTATTTTGCAACTTTTAAATAGTGAGCTGGGTATTGGTAAAAATGCTGAAACATTAAAAAAACTTTTTGAAAACGCTTATTTAAAGCATGATAATTTAACACAAGCAACCCAATATTTAGCCAATGCACTTTTTAAAAATTATGGCTTGGTTATTATAGATGGTAATGACAAAGATTTAAAAGCACTTTTTGCACCCTATGTTAAACAAGAGTTATTTGAGCAAACCTCATTTAAACAAGTAACCAATACTAATACGCGTTTAAATAATTTAGAAGAAAAGCAATATAAAATACAAGTAAACCCACGCGAAATAAATTTATTTTACCTAACAAGTAATTTAAGAGAGCGCATAGTTTTTGAAGATGATGTATACAAGGTTATAAATACCAATATTAGTTGGAGTGCGCACGATTTAGAATATGAATTAGAAACACACCCAGAAAGGTTTTCGCCCAATGTAATAATGCGTCCATTGTACCAAGAGGTTATTTTACCAAACCTATGTTATATTGGTGGCGGTGGCGAGTTGGCCTATTGGTTTCAACTAAAACAAATGTTTAATGAGCTTTCAGTGCCATTTCCGGTGTTGTTGTTACGTAACTCAGTACTAATACAAACAAAAAATCAGGCAGATAAACTTCAAAAATTACAAATTTCTACTGAAGATGTTTTCTTAAAACGCCATACTTTTATCAATAAAAAAGTTAGAGAAATATCAAATATAAATATTGATTTTTCTGAACAAAAAAAACATTTACAGCAGCAGTTCGCTTCACTTTATGAACTAGCAGAACAAACAGATAAAACGTTTTTAGGAGCTGTAAAAGCACAAGAAAAAAAGCAACTTAAAGGTTTAGATACATTAGAAAAAAGATTGCTTAAAGCTCAAAAATATAAGTTGTCTGATCAGGTTTCTAGAATGACAAATATTCAAAATGAATTATTTCCTAACGGAAGCTTACAAGAGCGTAATGCTAATTTTTCTGAGTTTTATTTAGAATATGGTAACACGTTAATACCTGAATTAATAACACACTTAAACCCCTTAAATAGTGATTTTGTTGTTTTAACATTATAACGTTAAAATAGCTTTTTTTTATTCTTATTGTGAAAGATTATTAGTAAAATGTCTTTTTTTGTGAAATAATCGTAAATTCACGGTCTAATATTTAAATATGTCCATGCATAAAATAGATATAGACTTAGTGGAAATGACTATGGATGTTATGAAATACACCATAGATAGAGTTTCAGCAACAAAAAGTAAAATTGGGAAACCCCAAAAAGCCGAAGAATTAAAAAAACTAGTTGGAGAAACTGTAACACCAAAAGGTGTTGGTGGTGAATATGCGTTTAAAATGTGGCGTAAACATTTAGCAAAAGCTACTGTACCAATAGATCATCCTAGGCATTTGGCTTTTGTGCCAGCATCACCCACAAGAGCCGCCATAATGTTTGATTTAATTACATCAGCCTCAAGCATACACGGTGCATATTGGATGGAAGGCGCTGGCGGTATTTTTTGTGAAAATGAAGCCATGAGCTGGATAGTATCTTTAACCGGATTACCCGAAGGAGCCTTTGGCGTTTTTACCAGCGGCGGAACAGCAGCCAATTTATCGGCTATTGTAACAGCAAGAGAACATTGGCGCGAAAATGAAGCTTTTAAAAACCAAAAAGGGCTCATAATTACCTCAATAGGGGCACACTCTTCAATAAAAGCCATGGCTAAAGTAGCCGATGTTGATATTCTTTTGGTTGATACTGAAGATGTTTTAACAGGTGAAGAACTTCAAAATTGTATAGATAATTTAACCGAAAGCCAACGTAAACGCTTGTTTGCAGTTGTGGCAACAGGAGGAACAACTAATGCCGGAATTATTGATGATTTACATAGTATTGGTGCCATTTGTAATACCCAAAACCTTTGGTTTCATGTAGATGCTGCTTATGGTGGCGGCGCCTTGGTGGCAGATTCTGTTAGGCATTTATTTAATGGTATTGAAAAGGCTGATAGTATAACCATAGACCCGCATAAATGGATGTTTTCACCCTATGATTGTGGGGCTGTTATTTACCGAAATCCAGATTTAGCAAAAAAAGCGCACGCTCAAGAAGGTTCATATTTAGAAATTTTTAAAGATGAAGGTGCTCACGGGTTTAACCCAACCGATTATCAAATACAATTAACACGTCGTGTTCGTGGGTTACCATTATGGTTTTCTTTAGCAACACATGGCACTAATAGGTATAAAGAAGCAGTAGAACGCGGACTAGAATTAGCTCAAATTGCAGGTAAATTAATTGCAAATAAACCACATGTTGAATTGGTGAGAGAACCAAGTTTATCATGTGTTTTGTACCGAAGAATTGGTTGGAAACCTGAAGATTACAGAGAGTGGACCTATGAAAACCACCGAAAAGGTTTTGCACTAGTAACACCAACAAAATGGCGTACAACCAGTGGTTTTGAAACTGTATCACGTTTTTGTTTTATAAACCCTGATACTACTGAAGCTGATATTGAGGCTATTTTAAATTCAATGGTTTAAAACCCGTTAATAACCTTTTTCAAAAAAAAATAAATTAGTAAAAGTATTTATAAAAACCTTTTTATTTTTGCGCATGCAACATGACAAGGTACTTATTTTAGACTTCGGTTCGCAATACACACAGCTTATTGCGCGTAGGGTTAGGGAACTCAACATTTATTCCGAAATTCATCCATTTAACAAAATTCCGTCTAACATTAAAGCGTATAAGGCTGTTATACTTTCTGGTAGCCCAAACTCAGTAAGAGGTGAAGATGTTTTACATCCAGATTTATCTGAAATTCGCGGCAAAAAGCCATTACTAGCTGTTTGTTACGGCGCACAATATTTGGCACATTTTTCAGGAGGCGAAGTAGCGCCTTCAAACACCAGAGAGTATGGGCGTGCAAATTTATCGTTTATAAAAGATAACGAACCATTTTTTGCCCATATAAACACAGGTAGCCAAGTATGGATGAGCCATTCTGATACTATTAAAACACTACCAACAAATGGTGTTTTAATAGCAAGCACGCACGATGTTGAAAATGCAGCTTACAGAATTGATAATGAAGAAACTTATGCCATTCAGTTCCACCCAGAAGTATATCATTCCACAGATGGTAAACAATTATTAGAAAACTTTTTAGTAAATATTGCAGGCATAGAACAAGATTGGACACCCGATTCGTTTATTGAAGAAACAGTAGCCGATTTAAAAGCAAAAGTTGGTAATGATAAAGTAGTATTAGGTTTATCAGGCGGTGTAGATTCTACAGTAGCTGCTGTATTACTTAACAAAGCCATAGGTAAAAATCTATACTGTATTTTTGTAAATAACGGTTTATTACGTAAAAATGAGTTTGAAAGCGTATTAAACCAATACGAAGGTATGGGGCTTAATGTAAAAGGGGTTGATGCTTCGGGTAGATTTTTAGAAGCCTTAAAAGGTATTGAAGATCCTGAAAAAAAACGTAAAGCTATTGGTAATGCGTTTATTGAGGTTTTTGATGATGAAGCTCATAAAATTGAAGATGTTACTTGGTTAGCACAAGGTACCATTTACCCTGATGTTATTGAAAGTGTATCAGCAACTGGTGGGCCTTCAGCAACAATAAAAAGTCATCACAACGTTGGAGGATTGCCAGATTTTATGAAACTTAAAATTGTTGAACCACTTCGCGCTATTTTTAAAGATGAGGTTAGAAGAGTAGGTGCATCATTAGGTATAGATCCTGAATTACTTGGGCGTCATCCATTTCCGGGACCAGGTTTAGGTATTCGTATTTTAGGTGATATTACAGCCGAAAAAGTTCGTATACTTCAAGAAGTTGATGCTATTTTTATCAATGGTTTAAAAGAATGGGGCTTGTATGATAAAGTTTGGCAAGCAGGCGCCATGTTATTACCAGTTAATAGTGTAGGTGTTATGGGAGATGAGCGTACCTATGAAAAATGTGTAGCACTTAGGGCTGTAGAAAGTACTGATGGTATGACTGCCGATTGGGTAAACTTACCCTATGAATTCCTTCAAAAAACATCTAATGATATAATAAATAAAGTAAAAGGCGTTAATAGAGTAGTGTACGATATTAGCTCTAAACCACCAGCAACCATAGAGTGGGAATAGTTTGGTTACTTTATAAAGGCTTAAGTATATTAAACCTATAATAAAATTTAGGCGTTGCAATGTTTTTTTAATTACATTTAAAAAAATATCAACGTCTTAAATGTTTTTAGTAACGTATATTAATTAGTAAAAATATAATTGTGTGTTTCTATTTTTGGCATGTTATATGATTTGAAAAAAATAAAACGCTTAAATTGTTAATGTAAATAAGTGATAAAAACACACGTTTACTGCATATAAAAACAACATGTATGTCTAAAATTTTATCTATTTTTTGTTTTGTCTGTCTTTTTGGTTTTCAAATAATAAATGCTCAAAATCATAGTATTCATAAGGTAAAAAAAGGCGAAACCATAGAGGGTATTGCCAAACGCTATTATGTAACACCTTTTGATATTTATAAACTAAATCCTGAAGCAAAAAAGGCATTAAAACCTAACACTATTTTAATTATACCAAAAGCAAAAACAACACCCAAAGTTACGGTTGTTAAAGAGTTAAAAGGTTTTAAAACACATAAAACAAAGCGTAAAGAAACACTTTACAGTTTAGCCAAAACTTACAATATTACTGAAGACGAACTAAAAAAACACAACACGTTTTTATACGCAAACCCTTTAAGAAAAGGCGATAAGCTTAAAATACCAATATTTAAAACTACAGAAGTTGTTGAAGATGTACCACAATACCAAACCTACATTGTAAAACCAAAAGAAGGTAAATGGCGCATTGCGTATAAATTTGGTATAACAATTTCTGAATTAGAAGCTTTAAACCCAGATATGGGTAACGTTTTAAAAGAAGGACAAGAAATTAAAGTGCCTAATTTAGAAAAAGAAGCTCAAAATATAATTGATGAACAATATAGCTATTATAAGGTTTTACCAAAAGAAGGATTTTACCGTTTAAAATTAAAACTTGGTTTAGAACAAGCTGATTTAGAAAAATTAAACCCAGAATTAAAAGAAAGCGGCTTAAAAGCAGGTATGATTTTAAAAATTCCTTTTAATGAAGCATTAACTAGTAATAATGAAGAAGGCAAAGTTAATTTATTAGATAGTATTACAAATTTTGATACTAAACACATTGCAATAATGCTGCCTTTTAGGTTAAATAGAGTAGATTTTACAGGTTCATTAAAAAATAATATTGAAAAAGATCCGTATTTAGATGCGTCATTAGATTTTCACTCGGGTGTGTTAATGGCTATAGATTCACTTAAAAAATTAGGTGTATCATTAAAAGTTGATGTTTACGATACTAAAAACCAAGTAAGTGAAGTTGAAAGTATTATTAAAAATAACAATTTTGAAAATGTTGATGCTGTTATAGGGCCATTAACCTCAAAAAACTTTGATAAAGCAGCCTCATCTTTAAAAAGCTACCATGTGCCAGTGGTGTCTCCAATTGGTGCAAATTTACAGTTATATGATAATGTTTTTCAGTCTAGAGCATCGGATGATTTATTAAAAGATAAAATTATAAATTTTGTTAAGGCCGATACTTTAGCAAGTAACATTATTATAATAGCAGATTCTGAAAATATGACTATTTCAAATACCTTGAAAAATCAATTTATTACAGCAAAACAAGTGTTTTCTAGAAAAGATAAAGAAGGAAAAGATAAGTTTTATGTAGGGAAACAGGATATAGAGTCGGTTTTAAAAGATGGAAATAATATTGTGTTTTTAGAAACAGAAAATGAAGGTTTTGCATCAAACGTTACAAGTATTTTAGCCTCATTGTTTCAAAAAAATGATACCCAATTAAAAACAAAAGAACGCAATATTACATTAGTAACAACCAATTTTAATAAAGCTTTTGAAGGTGATGAGGTATCAAATGAACATTTATCTAAACTTCAATTTCATTATGCTACAACTTCAAAAAACTACAGCTTAAACAACAGTTTTGTTAAAAACTATGAGCGCCAGTATAACATAACACCAAATAAACGAGCAGTTAAAGGTTTTGATTTAACTATGGATGTTGTGTTGCGTATTGTGTCGGCTAATGATTTGTTTATGTCTGTAACCAAAGCGCCAGTTACAGAGTATACTGAAAACAAATTTTCATATAAAAAGAAAATGTTTGGAGGTTACTACAATGAAGCTGTTTATTTAGTTAAGTATCAAGATTTAGATATAGTTGAGGTTAAACAATAAAAAAAATAAATACAACGTTTAACAGTTTGTGATTAGGTGTTTTATTATAGCATGTTGTTTTTTATTGGTGCAAGATGAACCAGTAATTGCATGGCATGAAACCAAAAAAATAACTTGGGAAGATTTTAAAGATACACCAAACAATAATACAAGAGCTTCGGCAATTACAGCATCAGGTATTTCGTTTGGGTTTTCAATAAAACTTCAAAATAATAAAGTTGTAGATTTTTCTACGGAAGTTCATGCACACTTCTATCCTCATAAATCATGGGTAAAACCAACCGATGCTAACCATCATATTTTAGGGCATGAGCAACTTCATTTTGATATAACCGAACTTTATGCCAGAAAATTTAGGTATGAAATAAGTAAACTATCGGTTTCAAATAATATAAAAGAACGGTTAAATGCACTTCAGAATAACATAAATTCAGAATTAAAAAAGATGCAGAACACCTATGATGTCGAAACAAACTATTCTAGAAATTTTGAAGCGCAAGAAAAATGGAAAACATTTATAGCCTTAGAACTTAAAAAGTACAATACTTACAAAAATAATTAATGTTACCAGATAAAGATTTTTTACTAAAATTAGCCCACACCAAAATGCCCTACGGAAAATATAAAGATCGTTTTTTAATTGATTTACCAGAGCATTATGTGGTATGGTATCATAGAAAAGGGTTTCCTAAAGGGCAATTAGGTAATATGTTAACTACTGTGTATGAGTTAAAGGTTAATGGGCTTGAGGGTTTAGTGCGTAATATTAGAGATAAGTATCCTAAATAAATGTTTTAAACCAACGGTTCGCAATAAAAACCTCTAGCTATAACATCTTTAATAATAGCGTCTCCTGTTAGGTTTTTGGTAGTTTCTACACGTAATACTTTGTCAACATCTTCAAGATCTACAGACCATTTTATAACATCAGGATGTGTGTTAAAAAGTAATTTTAATGTGTTAATAGCTGTTTTGTTGTTAATGTTTGTTTTAAGTATGTGAATACTTATATTTCTTTTTCTTTTGTGGTAAAACGGACTAATCATTTGTTTGATGTTTTTTGTTGATGGATGTGATTTTTGCATTTAGCTTTTTTTAATGACGATTCATTTAAGAAAATGTATCAACAAAACCTAAAAAAAACTATATGGTTTATGTTTTATACCGCAAAAATATAGAACGCTAATGACAGAAAGTGTCAGGTGTTAAAAAATAGGTTGTTAAAAAGTAGATTTAAATAACTAAAAAGTTATTCGGTATTAACTATTTTAATTTTGTAAATTTGCCTGCGTTTATAAGCGCACAATGACAAGTACAAAATACATTTTTGTAACCGGAGGAGTTACATCATCATTAGGAAAAGGTATTATAGCCGCATCTTTGGCAAAACTTTTACAAGCCCAAGGTTACAGAGTAACCATTCAAAAATTAGACCCATACATTAACGTAGATCCAGGTACACTAAACCCGTATGAACACGGCGAATGTTATGTAACTGAAGACGGTGCTGAAACCGATTTAGATTTAGGACACTACGAGCGTTTTTTAAACGTGCCAACAAGTCAGGCAAATAATGTAACTACAGGGCGTATTTACCAAAGTGTTATTGAAAAAGAGCGCCGTGGCGAATTTTTAGGTAAAACAGTACAGGTTGTACCTCATATTACTGATGAAATTAAAGAACGTATTCAAATTTTAGGTAATTCAGGTGATTATGATATTGTAATAACTGAAATAGGAGGAACTGTTGGGGATATTGAATCATTACCTTACATTGAAGCAGTACGTCAATTACGTTGGGATTTAGGTGAAAATAACGGTATAGTTGTACATTTAACATTGGTGCCATATTTATCGGCAGCTGGCGAACTTAAAACTAAACCAACGCAACATAGTGTGAAAACACTTATGGAAAGCGGTATTCAAGCCGATATTTTGGTGTGTAGAACAGAACACGATTTACCAAGTGATTTAAGAAGAAAACTAGCATTATTCTGTAACGTAAAAGAAGAAGCTGTTATACAGTCTATTGATGCATCAACTATTTATGATGTGCCAAATTTAATGCTTGAAGAAGGTTTAGATAAAGTAGTGCTTAAAAAATTAGCATTGCAAAGTACAGAGCCTGATATTAACCGTTGGAATGCATTTTTAAACAGACATAAAAACCCAAAAACCGAAGTAACCATTGGTTTAATTGGTAAATATGTAGAGTTACAAGATTCATACAAATCTATTTTAGAAGCATTTATTCATGCAGGCGCAGAAAATGAAGTTAAAGTAACCATAGAATCTGTACATTCTGAGTATTTAAACAGTGATAATATAAAACTAAAATTAGCACATTTAGATGGTGTTTTAGTAGCACCAGGTTTTGGTGAGCGTGGTATTGAAGGAAAAATTGATGCCGTTAAATTTGTACGTGAAAACAACATTCCGTTTTTAGGTATTTGTTTAGGTATGCAAATGGCGGTAATAGAATTTGCAAGAAATGTTCTGAAAATTGAAGGTGCAGATTCTATTGAAATGAATCCTGAAACCAAAAACCCTGTAATAAATTTAATGGAAGAACAAAAATCTATTACAGATAAAGGTGGTACAATGCGTTTAGGTGCTTGGGCTTGCAATTTAAAACTTGGTAGCTTAGTACGAGACATTTATAAAGCTGAAACTATTAAAGAACGCCACAGACACCGTTATGAGTTTAATAGTGAATACAAAGCGCAAATTGAAAAAGCAGGTATGATAGCTACAGGTTTAAACCCTGATACCGGATTGGTAGAAATAGTTGAAGTACCAGAACATCCGTGGTTTATAGGTGTACAATATCACCCAGAATATAAAAGTACAGTTGCAAACCCGCATCCATTATTTGTGGCTTTTGTAAAAGCAGCTTTAAAATATAAAAGCAAACAAAAAAGTGTCACTATGGCATAAAATTTAAAATGGATAGCTTTTTGAGTATCAACAAACAATATATAACACATTAACATTTGTCAAAATAAAATAAAGCAATCAACAACTTTTTAAATTGCATTAATTTTATTCCTAACGACGTAAACTACAATATGGAAGAAAAAAAGTTAGATATAAATTCAATAATAGGTTTTGTACTTATTTTTGGAATTTTAGCTTACATGTTATGGCAAAACCAGCCAACACCTGAAGAATTAGAAGCCCAAGAAAAAGCTAAACAAGAGCAAGCCGCAGCAGAACAAAAAGCGCAAGAATCTAAGCAAGGTACTTACACCACAACACAGGCAGATTATGCTATTGGCACACAAGCAGATTCGCTTCAACAAATTGCATTAAAAAATAAATTAGGTGCGTTTGCATATTCAGCAATAAAAGCATCAGATAAAGAAACACTTGTTGAAACTGATTTGTTAGCTTTAAAGTTTAATAATAAAGGCGGGCACTTATCTGAGGTTAGATTAAAAAAGTTTGTTGATTTTAAAGAGCAGCCAATTTATCTTGTAAAAGATAACAACGCATCTTTCAATATAAATTTTGGAACTACAGATAGTAGAATTTTAAATACTAACGATTTATTTTTTGAGCCTTCAATTACTAAAAACGGTAATAAAACCACAGTTTCTATGAAACTTAAAGTTTCTGAAACTAAGTTTTTAGAATATAGGTATGATTTAGTTGATGGTGATTATATGATGGATTTCACCATACGTTCACAAGGTTTAAGTGATGTAATTAACGGTTCGCAAGACATTAATTTAGATTGGAAACAAAAAGGTTACCGTCATGCTAAAAGTATTTCTTATGAAAACCGATACACAGATATTCATTATGAATATGAAGATGGTAAAGATGATTATACAGGAATGCGTGATGCCGAAGAAACACTTGATGATGTAAGCTGGATTGGGTATAAACAACACTTTTTCTCATCTATTTTATTAACAGATACGCCATTTAAAAAAGCAACTATAACATCAACAAATTTAGTTGAAGATGAAGCTGTTGATACTGTTTTTACTAAAAACTTCACATCAAAAATACCTTTAGAGTTAAAAGGTGGTGAGCTTAATTATAACATGAATTGGTACTACGGGCCAAGTGAATTTAAAACATTAAATGCATATAACAGAAATTTAGACGAGTTAGTACCACTTGGTTGGGGTATTTTTGGCTGGATTAACCGTTACATTTTTATGCCATTGTTTGGTTTTCTTGGTGGTTTTATGCCTTACGGTATTGCCATTGTTGTAATGACAATTTTAGTTAAAATATGCTTGTCTTTTGTGCAGTATAAACAGTTTTTATCGCAGGCTAAAATGAAAATATTAAAGCCAGAGTTAGATGCTATACGAGAGAAATACAAAGACAATAAAATGAAAGCGCAACAAGAAACTATGGCGTTACAAACAAAAGCAGGTGCTAGTCCATTATCAGGGTGTTTACCAGCTTTAATACAGTTGCCAGTGTTTTATGCGTTATTCCAGTTTTTCCCATCGGCATTTCAATTAAGACAAGAAAGTTTCCTTTGGGCCGAAGATTTATCGTCATATGATACGGTGGCAAGCTTACCTTTTAATATTCCGTTTTATGGAGATCACGTAAGTTTATTTCCAATATTAGCATCTATTGCCATTTTCTTTTACATGCGTTTAACAACGGGTCAAAACGTACAAATGCAACAACCACAGCAAGAGGGCATGCCAGATATGGCAAAAATGATGAAATACATGATGTATTTTTCTCCAATAATGATGCTTTTCTTCTTTAATAACTATGCATCTGGTTTAAGTTTATATTACTTTATATCAAACTTAATTAGTATTGGTATTATTTTAGTAATTAAAAATTATATTCTTGATGAAGATAAAATTCATGCACAAATTCAAGAAAATAAAAAGAAACCTAAAAAGCAGAATAAGTTTCAGGCAAGAATGCAAGAAATGATGGAGCAAGCCGAACAACAAAGGCAAGCACAACAAAAAAGAAAAAAATAATATATTACCTATTTTCAGTGTAACTGAAAAATAAATTAAAGCTGCCTAAAGTATTGCATTTGGCAGCTTTTTTTATACAATTTGAAGTTTTATTTATCGTTTAATTATTTATTGTGTCTCTTTTATAATTTGAAGTAGAAACTAAAAAAACAATTTTTTAAATTATGAAATTAAACAGCATTTTAACTGTTGTGCTATTAACAACAATTACAACATTATCAGCCCAAACTATTAATAAGTTTGATGATAATGGTAAGCGTCATGGTATTTGGAAAAAGAATTTTGAAGGCACTAAAGTGTTAAGATATCAAGGTAAATTTAAACACGGTAAAGAAATTGATACATTTCAATTTTATAAAAACATTCGTGGAAAAGCAGTATTAACGGCTTCTAAAATTTTTAATGAACATACTAATATAGCCCAAGTTTTTTTCTATGCTTCTAACGGAAAAGTTATAAGTAAGGGAAAAATGGATGGTAAAAATTACATTGATGAGTGGGCGTATTTTCATAAAAACTCTGATAAGTTAATGACTTTAGAGCATTACAACCAACAAGGGCAATTACAGGGCAAACGTTTTGTGTATTACCCTAATGGGCAAGTAGCCGAAAGTCAAAATTATATTAACGGAAAACGTAATGGAGCATCAGTTTGGTATTCAGTAAATAATGTTGTTTTAAAAGAATTTATGTATGAGAACGATGAGTTGCATGGTCCATCAAAAGTTTATGATGCTAATGGAAATTTAAAAGTAGAAGGTGTTTATAAAAGCGGAAAAAAACATGGTGTATGGAAATACTATGAAAATAATGAACTAAAAGAAACAATAGATTTTACACCAAAATCAAAGTATATAAAAACTCCCTGAAATTTTCAGGGAGCCTCTTTTTCATAGACAATTTTTACAAGGGAATGGAAGTAATTTTTTTGTCCATGACATTCTAACCAAACATAACCAATAAATCAAAATAAGACTTATTCGTAAATTTTAAAACTTAAGGTAGAGGTGGTAAAACAACCTTATCGATAGCATGTATTACACCATTAGAAGCTTGCACATTAACAGCAATTATGTTGCTTACTCTATTGTTAGCATCGGTTAAAGTTGCACCACCTGTAATATTTGCTGTAATATTTCCACCTTGAGTTGCTATTGTCATATTATCCATTAAAGCTGTGTCTCTTACATTAGCACCAGCTACTGCGTGGTAACTTAATGTAGCATTTAATGTGGGCTCATCTATATCTGCTAAGCTATTGGCATTTAATTCTACTAATAAATCAGCAAAAGCGTCATTGGTTGGAGCAAACACCGTAAATGGTGCAGGATCTGTTCCGTTTGGAGTAGATAGTAACGTTACGTAATCTGTTGTTAAATCATCTCTTGTTAAAGCAGCTACTAATGTACTAAAATTAGGGTCAGCTAAAGCAAAATCAACTACAGTTGGTAAGCCAATAACTTTATCAACTGCATGAATTACACCGTTGCTAGCAACAACATCAGCAACCGCTACAGTAGATACGCCGTTAAACATAACACCGTTTGATGTGTTGTAATAAATACTCATTGCATTATCACCAGCACCAGTAGCACTTGTTGTAGCGTATCCTGAACCAGCACTTACTAAATCAGTAGAAAATGTAGTGCCACTCATTACATGGTTTAAAAGTACTTGTGCTAGAGCATCAGTAGGAACATCGGCTAATGCTGAAAAGTTATTGTCGCTTAAAAACGTTGCAAAACCATCATTTACAGGTGCAAGAACAGTAAAAGTACCATCACCACTTAAAGTACCAACTAAATCGCCATCGGCTGCTTGTAAAGCTGCTACTAAGTTACTAAAAGAAGGATTTGCAATAGCATGATCTACAACGCTAGGTAAACCTATTACTTTATCAACAATGTGTATAACTCCGTTTGTAGCTTCAATATCAGCACTAGTAACAGTAGAAATGCCATTGAACATTACACCGTTTGAAGTATCATAAAAAATACTCATATTCATGTTACCAGCTCCTGTGGCATTTGTTTTTGCATAACCAGAACCTGCACTAACAAGATCTGTAGACATTACTTCACCTGTAATTACGTGGTTTAATAAAACTTGAGCTAATACATCAGTTGGAACATCACTTAAAGAAGCGAAGTTATTATCAGTTAAAAAGGCAGCAAAAGCATCATTAGTTGGTGCTAATACTGTATAATCTGTCATTCCATTTAAAATTGTAACCAAATCACCATCGGCTGCTTGTAAAGCTGCTAATAAACTGCTTAAACTTTCGTTAGCTGCTACTTTACCAGCAATGGTATTAGGTATAGTTGGTAAAATTACTTTGTCAATTACGTGAATTACTCCATTGGCAGCTTGTACATCAACTACCACAATATCACTAACGCGTCCGTTTGAATCAGTTAAAGTAGCACCACCAGTAACATTAGCTGTAATTTCGCCACCAAGTGTTGAAACTGGCATATCATCAGTTAATGCACTAGAAAGTACGTTAGCTCCTGCTACTGCATGTAAATCTAATGTAGCTTTTAAAGTTGGTTCGTCAATATCACTTAAATTATTAGCTCCTAACTCTGCTAAAACATCCGCAAAAGCTTGGTTAGTGGGAGCAAATACTGTAAACGGAGCAGGGTCTGTTCCATTAGGCGTTGAAAGTGCTGTTACATAATCAAAAGTTAAATCGCTTCTTGTTAAGGCAGAAACTAGCACTGAAAAATCATCATTTGTAGTAGCAAAATCAACAATTGTTGGTAAGCCTATAACTTCATCAACAATATGAATAATTCCGTTTGTAGCATCAACATCAGGAGTAGTTACTGAAGACATACCATTTAAAGTAACGCCATTACTAGTGTTAATATAAATACTTAAGTTGGCACCCGTTGTAGCTTCGGTAGCTAGTGTTTTTCCGTAGCCAGTAGTAAGTGCGCTAGATTGCAATTCGCCCGCAACAACATGATTTAATAATACTTGTGTTAAAACCGCCTTAGGTACATCATCTAAACTAGCAAAGTTGTTGTCTGTTAAAAATTTCTCAAATGCTGCATTTGTAGGAGCAAATACTGTATAATCTCCTGACGGATCATCTAAAACAGCAGCAAGATTGCCATCTGCGGCTAATAATGCTTGTACTAAAATGCTTAAATCTGGTGTAGCAACAGCTAACTCAGTAATGGTCTCTGGGGTTTTTTCAATAGGCATGTTATTGTCATCGTCGTCGCTACATCCTGTAAAAAATATAGCCAACAATAACACATAAGTTACCTTTTTTAATGCTGTTAATGTTTTCATGTTTATAAAATTATGATTAATTGTTTAGCAAAAGTATAAAATAATTAAACAAAATACCAAATTTTGTTTAATAAAAATTCAAAAACATAAAACAAAATAAATTTTGTGATGTAAGCATCACATATAATATTCTTTTAAATATGTGTATCTTTGCAAACTAATTTTTATTAAAATGAAGCGTGTTATTATTGGCCTTTCAGGTGGTGTAGATTCTAGTGTAGCTGCATATTTATTGCAACAACAAGGCTATGAAGTTATAGGTCTTTTTATGAAAAACTGGCATGATGATTCTGTTACTATATCAAATGAATGCCCGTGGTTAGATGATAGTAATGATGCTATGCTAGTAGCCGAAAAATTAGGGATTCCTTTTCAAACAGTTGATTTGAGTGAGCAATACAAAGAGCGTATTGTTGATTACATGTTTAATGAATATGAAAAAGGAAGAACCCCAAACCCAGACGTACTATGTAACAGAGAAATAAAATTTGATGTTTTTATGAAAATAGCATTAGACCTAGGAGCAGATTATGTTGCAACTGGGCACTATTGCAGAAAAGGCACGTTACATAAAAATGGTGAAAACGTGTATCAATTACTTGCTGGTGTTGATGTTAATAAAGATCAATCATATTTTTTATGTCAATTATCGCAAGAACAATTATCAAAGTCATTATTTCCTATTGGAGAATTAACCAAGCCCGAAGTAAGAAAAATTGCTAACCAAATAGGTTTAGTTACGGCCGATAAAAAAGATTCCCAAGGGTTGTGTTTTATTGGAAAAGTTAAACTACCAGAATTTTTACAACAACAGCTAAAACCAAAAGAAGGTATTATTGTTGAAGTACCCAAAACACACGAAATTTATAACGAAGATATCCCAAATTTTGATACAGTAGAAGAAAAACTTCAATACCAATCAAAAAAAATAGCATATAAAACTTCTTACGGTAAAACGGTTGGTAAACATCAAGGCGCACATTATTTTACAAAAGGTCAAAGAAAAGGACTTGCCGTTGGAGGCACTACAGAGCCATTATTTGTTATTGATACTGATGTAAATGAAAATGTAATTTATACAGGGCAAGGTAAAATACATCCAGGTTTGCTAAAAAAGGCATTGTTTGTAAGTAATGATGAGTTGCATTGGATTCGTGAAGATTTAGCCATTAATAATGGTGAAACCATGAATGTTGAAGCCAGAATTAGGTATAGGCAACCCTTGCAAAAAGCAACGTTGTATAAGGTTGAAACGGGTATTTATGTTGCTTTTGAAAACTACCAATCTGCTATTACCGAAGGACAATTTGTTGCATGGTACAATAACGAAGAGCTTTTAGGTTCCGGGGTTATTTCATAACTTTAAACCATGCCAAATAAAATAACAGAACTTTTTAAAATTAAATACCCAATTATTCAAGGAGGAATGATTTGGAATAGCGGTTGGCGTTTAGCTTCAGCCGTTAGTAACGCTGGTGGTTTGGGGCTTTTAGGGGCAGGCTCAATGTATCCTGAAGTTTTAAGAGAACACATTCAAAAATGTAAAAAAGCTACTAATAAACCTTTTGGGGTTAATGTGCCTATGTTGTATCCAGATCTTCAAGATATCATGCAAATTATTGTTGATGAAGGTGTTAAAATAGTATTCACATCAGCAGGTAACCCTAAAACTTGGACTTCTTGGTTACAAGAAAAGGGTATTACTGTTGTACACGTAGTAAGTAGTTTAAAATTTGCACTAAAAGCTCAAGATGCAGGTGTTAATGCCATAGTAGCTGAGGGCTTTGAAGCAGGAGGTCATAACGGACGTGATGAAACAACAACGCTAACATTAATACCAATGGTTAAAAAAGAAATTAAAATACCTTTAATAGCAGCTGGTGGTATTGCAACAGGTAGAGCCATGTTAGCTACCATGGTTTTAGGAGCCGATGGCGTACAAATGGGAAGCAGATTTGTAGCTACTACCGAGAGTTCTGCACACATTAATTTTAAAGAGTCTGTTGTTAATGCAAAAGAAGGTGATACGCATTTAACACTAAAGGAACTAGCACCAGTAAGACTTATTAAAAATAAATTTTATAACCAAATACAAGCGCTTTACAAAACATCGCCAACGGTTGAAGAGTTAAAATCTTTATTAGGAAGAGCCAGAGCCAAAAAAGGTATGTTTGAGGGCGATTTAGATAATGGCGAACTAGAAATTGGTCAAATATCAAGTTTAATTGATGCCATTAAACCTGTAAGTGAAATTTTTGATGATATAATTTCTGAATTTGAATTAGCTAAAAAAGAAATAACTACATTATAATTCTATATCCAAAAATTATATGGGGCTTTAAACTAAAAAAGGAGGAAAACTTCCTCCTTTAATATGAAACGTTTAGCAATAATTTTAAATCCCTAATAGAAAATGAAAGCTGTTTGTTTCTGTATATCATAAACATTTTTGTTTATGATTGTATGTTGGCGATAGATTTGGGATTGCGAATGTATGAAAAATATGTAGTGTTTTGTAAACTAACTACGTTAAATTATTAACATATGTTAATAAAACATTTTCAAATCTTGTTTTTATAATTACTAGCTTGTAACAAAGGGATATTTTACTTTTGCATAATGCAATTAAAACACTATACCAAAGAGTTTAAATATAACTGGCAATTAGCGGCACCAGTAATGTTAGGTATGCTTGGGCATACCTTTGTAAGTTTTGTAGATAATATAATGGTTGGCCAATTAGGTACAGCAGAACTAGCTGCCGTATCATTGGGTAATAGTTTTATGTTTATAGCCATGTCTTTAGGTATTGGTTTTTCTACGGCAATAACACCTTTAATTGCTGAAGCAGATGCTGAAGCTAATTTTTTAAGAGGAAAATTGGCTTTTAAGCACGGTCTTTTTTTATGTACCGTTTTAGGTGTTTTACTTTTTTTAATGGTGTTTTTTGCTAAACCATTAATGTATTTAATGCAACAACCAGTAGAAGTAGTTGAGTTAGCCATTCCTTATTTAGATTTGGTGGCCTTTTCCTTAATTCCTTTAATAGTTTTTCAGGCATTTAAACAATTTAGTGATGGCTTGTCTATGACAAAGTATCCTATGTATGCAACCATAATGGCCAATCTTATAAATGTGCTTTTAAATTATATGTTAATTTTTGGCAAGTTTGGTTTTCCTGCAATGGGTATAGTAGGTGCTGCCTATGGTACACTAGTTTCAAGAGTTGTAATGGTTGCTTATTTATGGTATTTATTAAAAGGAAAAGAAAAATCTAAAAGTTACGTAATTAACATTAAGTTTTTTGTGTTAGATAAACTAATGCTAAGTAAAATAATAAACTTAGGCGCACCAAGTGCTATGCAAATGTTTTTTGAAGTAGCTATTTTTACAGCAGCCATTTGGTTAAGTGGTTTGTTAGGTAAAAATCCGCAAGCAGCTAACCAAATTGCTTTAAACTTATCATCTATGACGTTTATGATTGCCATGGGGTTAAGTGTAGCATCAATGATTAGGGTTGGTAACCAAAAAGGACTTAAAAACTATTTTGAGTTAAGGCGCATTGCGTTTTCTCTATTTTTAATGGGCTCCATATTTGCTGTTTGTTTTGCTTTAGTATTTTTTGCTTTACACAAGCAACTGCCTAAATTATATGTAGATTTAAATGATGCCGAAAACTTAATTGATAACACCGAAGTAATTACTATAGCAGCAAAATTGTTAATTGCATCTGCTATTTTTCAAATAAGTGATAGTATACAAGTTATAGTTTTAGGTGCTTTACGAGGCTTGCAAGATGTAAAAATACCCACAATAATTACCTTTATTTCGTATTGGTTGGTTGGGTTTCCTATAAGTTGGTTTTTTGGTAAAGCCCATGTGTATGGTAGTTTTGGTATTTGGTTAGGCTTATTAGCAGGCTTATCTACCGCAGCTATTTTACTTTACATAAGGTTTAATTACTTAACCAAAAAATTAATTGAAGAAACATTGTAAATTGTAAATTTGTGCAGTTAAAAAAGCAATGCTAATTAAGTATTGGCTATTTTTACAGTGTTTTAAAACATGTTTTAAATTAACTTAACAATAATGGCACTACCAAAATTTATTTTAGGTGATAATTCTGATTTTCCAACAGCTATTTATGTAATTCATACGGAGTTTCCTAGGTTTATTATTAATCTTGAAGATGATGATGTTGAATGGTTTGAAGATTTTGATGATGAAGACCAAAAAGAACTTGAAACCGAAACTGAAAATGCTATTAAGTTAGCTACCGAATGGTATGATGCCGAAATTGAAAAATACAACGAGTAACCGCGTTAGGGATTGAAGCAAGTTACCGTGTAACGCGTAAAGCCCGACCCGAAGGGGAACGCCCAAATTTTATTTTATGTTAGAAAACATATTAAAGTACGATACTGAATTATTTATTTTTTTAAACAACCTTGGTACCGAACGTTGGGACAGCACTTGGTTAATTATTACAGATAAATTAACCTTTATACCGCTTTATGCTATTTTATTGTTTTTACTTTATAAGAAGTTTGGTTGGAAAGCACTACTGGTTTTTGTAGTGGTGGTAGCACTAATGATTACCTTTACAGACCAAATAACCAATGTGTTTAAACGTGGTTTTGAAAGACCCAGACCATGTAGAGATGAGGCTGGTTTATTTGATAAAATACGCTTTATAGCGGTGCGTTGTGGTAAATACGGGTTCTTTTCTGGGCATTCATCAAACTCTATGGCGGCGGCTGTTTTTGCAGGTTTAACTTTAAGACCCTATTACAAAAATTTAATTTTCATTTTATTATTTTGGAGTGCTGTGGTTGCTTACAGCCGTATTTATGTGGGGGTACATTACCCAACAGATATTATTTGCGGTTTAACTTTTGGAGCCATTTCTGGCTTTTTATTTTATAAACTGGGGCAATTTTTAATTAAAAAGTACATTACAACTTAGGCATATTTAGCAATACATCGGCTGCTGCAAAAGGTGTTGTTTGGTTGGTTTCAATGAGGTTTAGTTGATTTTTTAATTCGGCCTTTATGTTTGGCGTGTTAAAAAAATTAGATTTTAATTGGGTTTCAATGGTTTGAATAAGCCAGTATTTATTTTGCTGGTTGCGTTTTATGTTGAAATAATTGTTGGCTTTTGTGGTTTTAATGTATTGTAAAATTATGTCCCAAATTGTATTAATACCTTCATTGTTTAAAGCACTGCATGTGGTTACTTTTGGTAACCATCCTGATACCTTTGTAGGGTAGAAGTGTAATGCTCTTGTAAATTCTGTTTTTGCAAGTTTTGCAGCATGTAGGTTATTGCCATCGGCTTTATTAATAGCTATAGCATCGGCCATTTCAATAATACCTCGTTTTATACCTTGTAATTCATCACCAGCACCAGCAAGTTTTAATAGCAGAAAAAAATCTACCATACTGTGTACGGTAGTTTCGCTTTGGCCAACACCAACGGTTTCAATAATTATAACATTAAAACCAGCAGCTTCACATAATGTAATGGTTTCTCGTGTTTTTCGGGCTACACCACCAAGTGTTTCGCCAGATGCTGATGGCCTTATGTATGCGTTTTCGTCTTTAACTAGGGCTTCCATTCTGGTTTTATCTCCTAAAATGCTACCTTTTGAAACACTACTACTTGGATCTATGGCTAAAACTGCAACGCGTTTACCTTGGCTGGTTAAGTATTTGCCAAAAGTTTCAATAAAAGTACTTTTGCCAACACCAGGAACACCTGTAATACCTATTCTAACAGAATTATTTGCGTGTGGTAAACAGGCCTTAATAATGTTTTTGGCGTTTTGTAAATGGTTGGGGTTTTTGCTTTCAACTAAAGTTATAGCTCTGCTTAAAGCTGTAATATCTTTATTTAAAATAGCCGTAACAAGTGCATTACTATCAAGCTGTTTATTGCGTTTAGCTTTTAGTTTTTCTATAGCATTTTTGTTGGTTATTTCAGTTGCTGAAACACCTTTGTTTTTATGTAATGCTGTTTTTTTTTGCTTTGTCACTTAGGTAAAAGTTTATACGCTAAGATACATAAAATAAGCCCCTTAATTTTTTAATGGTACTGCAATTTTTGTGTCATCCCAGGCCATAGTAAGGAAAAGTTTATCAGTAGAATTATCAAAAGCAATTGTAAACTGCTCTACAGTGCCGTTAATTTTTTGTACGGGTACATCAACGTTTACAACATCGTAATTTGGGTCCCAAAGCGGATTCATTTCAGAGTCTACACCCCATTCATATTGTTTAGAGTTAAACATAACCGTCCATATAGAATCTTTAGGCACCGTCCATAACGTGTATTTACCAATGGGTAAATTTATTCCGTTAATTTCAAGAGGTTTGTTGGTTTCAAAAGTTGTGGCTTCGTTGGCACCCGTTCTCCAAACTTTATTATAAGGTACTAACGCCCCAAAAATTTCACGTTCTTTTTTAAATGGTCTGTTATAAAACACCTTTAGCCTTAAATCATTCAATTCAAATTTTACAGTATCTTTAGGACTGAGGCGTTTATCAAAAATATTTTCAACAAAAACAGAATACAATAATAAGCCTAAAGCAATAATAGATAATAGTATTAATATTCGTTTTAAAAAGGTGTTCATGCAGCAGTATTTTTAAGCAGCAAATATAATTTAAAACTATTAACTGCTAAACTGCTAACGCACAATTATTATGTTTTGTTATTTATTTTAAAAAAAATTAACGGTTTTTGCAACACTATAGTTTTTATGTCGTCTTTCAAATAAACTAACGCAAACCAAAAGCAAAAAAATAGTATGTTTCAAGTTAACATTATTGAACAATGTAAACAGAACAACCGTAAAGCACAACTGCAGTTATACAACCAGTACTGCAATGGTATGTATATTGTTGCTAAACGATTTTTGAAAGATGCTAATGACGCTGAAGATGTAGTACAAGAAGCCTTTATTAAAGCGTTTTCAAAACTAGATCAGTACAAAGCCGAAGTTACTTTTGGAGCATGGTTAAAACGTATTGTTGTAAATAAGAGTATTGATTTTTTAAAAGCCAAAAAACAAGAGCTCGTAGAGTTAAATGATGTGCATTTAAAAGTTGTTGATACACCCATAGACAACAAATGGTTAGTAGATGATGCTATAACACTAAACGATGTAAAACTAGCAATAAATAAACTGCCAGATAAGTACCAGTATGTGGTTATGCTTTATTTAATTGAAGGTTATGATCATCAAGAAATAGCCGATATTTTAAACATATCTGAAGTAGCATCAAGAACACAATTATCTAGAGGTAAAACAAAATTGCAAGAATTATTAACACTTAAAAATCATGGCACAAGATATTAGAGAGTTATTTAAAAATGACAAAATAACGCATGAAACGATGCCTGAAAATCATGAATTGCGTTTTATTAAAAAGTTAGATGAAGCTTTACCTGAAACCAAAACTAAAAACACTGGTTGGTTACGTATAGCTGCAAGTATTATATTGTTAATGGGGTTAAGTTTTTCAGCCTATAAAATAATTAACAGCTCACAGCCACAGCCCATAAACACTAATAATGTAGCTAAAACACCAACTATTGAAACAAAAACTTTGGGCGATATATCACCAGGATTAAAAAAAGTTGAAGATTATTATTTGGCAAGTATAAATTTAGAATTATCAAAAATTAAATACACACCAGATACCAAAGACCTTTTTGATGGTTATATTGAACAGTTAGGAGAACTTGATAAAGAGTATAAAAAACTCTCAGAAGAGCTTACAGAATCTGGTCCAACAGAGTTAACTATTAATGCTTTAATAGATAATTTAAAATTACGTTTAAACCTATTGTATCGTTTAAAATCACAATTAAAAACACTTTCGCCCTCTCAAGCTGGTACAGAGGCAGAAGAACAATCAATCTAAAAAATCAAAAAATGAACAGATCAATTATACAACTAAAATTTTTAGTTATACTATGTTTTGCGTTTGGTAGCTTGCAAGCGCAAAGCAAACAAACAAAAGTATCACAATCTATAAAAGTAAATAAAAATGTTACTATAGATTTAAACACCAGCTATTGCAATATAGTTTTTGATACATGGAACAGAAACGAGGTAAGCATTGAAGCTTATGTAGAAGGTGATAATGTGAGTGATGATGCATTACAAGGGGTTTTAAACAATTGGGATGTAGATGTTGATGCCACTAATAGCCATGTAAGTATAAACGCTAAAAGCTCAGGTAAACCAACAAAAATATGGTATGCAACACCAAATACTTATACAGATGACGATGGTTTAGTAAACATAATTTTAGATGAGCTAAAATATGAATTAGCCGATTTGCCAGATGTTATTTGCGAAAGCATTAGTGGTATTGAAATACCAGAAGTACCTGAAATACCTGCGTTACCCGAAATGCCAAAGATGCCTAAATTGCCAAAATTACCAAAAGGCGCAGACCATGTAACTTTTGATTATGATGCTTACAAAAAGGATGGTGAAAAATATTTAGAAGAGTATTCAAAAAAGTTTGAATCTGTTTATGGCGAAGAATACGCTAAAAAAATGGAAGCTTGGGGCGAAAAATTTGGAAAAGAATGGGGTGAGAAGTTTGGTAAACGTATGGAAGCTTGGGCTAAAAACTTTGAAAATAAATGGAATAGCGAAGACTTTGAAAAACAAATGGAAGCTTGGGGAGAACGTTTTGGCCAACAAATGGAACAACAATATAAAGCTAGAGAAGAAGCAGCAAAAGCTAGAGAAAAAGCACACGAATTACGTGAAAAGGCTAGAGTAAAAGCAATGGAACAACGTGAAATACAACGTGAAAAACGCGATCAGCTTATTGAAAAAAGACGTATTATAGTTGAAAAATTAGCTAATAAAGAAGGTAATATACCTGTTAAAAAAACAATTAAAATTAAAATGCCTAAAGGTGCTAAACTAAAGGTTAACGTTAGGCATGGTGAAGTAGAGTTTGCATCTGCCGAAAATTTAAATGCAAACTTATCACACACAAAATTTATAGCACAAAGCGTTAATGGAGGTTCAACTTCCATTAATGCTTCTTATTCTCCTATTTATGTAACCAATTGGAATTTAGGCGAACTAAACTTAAATCACTCTAAAACTGTAGAAATAGGTAATGTTAAACACGTGGTATTAAATGCAAACTCATCAAATGTAACTATTGATAGTTTACAAGGAAACGCCATAATAGATTGTAATATTGGCGATGTAAATATTTTTAAAATAGATGATACTTTTACTAATTTAAATGTTATACTACAAAATAGTAATGCGCTAATAGCACTGCCTAAAGCAAGTTGTAATTTACAGTATAAAGGCAATAAATCTAGGTTATCACATCCAAAAAAAGAAAAAGGTAATGTAACAACCTTTTCAACAGGTAGTTTAGGCAGTGGTAAAAGTATAGTTGTTAATGCAAAATACAGTACTATTATTATGGAATAAAACTACTTTAAGCCCTACTAATCAGCCAATAATACATTTTTCTTCTTTCAGTAAAGCCTAATTTCTTATATAAATTTATAGGTCCTACATTGTTTTCATCTACGTGTAAAAACGGTATTTTTTTACTTTCAATTATTTTTTTAGCAGTATGCGTTATAAGTTGCTTTGCGTAACCATTGCCTGTATGCTCAGGGTGCGTTACAACAGCGCTAATTTCGGTAAAATTATTTGTTTGCATTCGCTCTCCGGTAATGGCAACTAACTGTTTGTTTTTATAAATACCAAAATACCGTCCAAGAACATCGGTTTTATTTTTAAAAAAATGCGGATAGGCAATTTTTATTAAAGTCAACAAATCGTTGTGGTGTATGGTGTTTAGTTGAATTATATTTTCTGAAATAGGTTGCTTAATTAAATTATAAGCCACCATTTGTAAGCCTACATATTTTTTTATTTTGAAACCATTGGGGAGCAAAGGCTTATCTCCAACAATAAAAAATTCGTCAAGAATTTTTGCGTGTTGAATAATGGCATTTTTGGTGTCTTCAATATTTGTAAAGGCTCCAAATGGGGCATAATCTGGTTTGAAAAATTTTACATTTCCGTAATTTATGCAGTAATTAGCATGCGTGTCAACCAAAGTGCTCCAAACAGGATTGTCTAAAGGCGTTTCAGAAATCATATTTAATTGTATTCACCCAAAAACTAAACATATCTACACAAATATGATGAATCTTCTAAAGCATAAACTTTAAATGTAATACCTGAAGGGATTTCGCAAGCTTCAAAAATATCATATTGTTTTTTTGTTCCGTTTGGTAATTCAATTTCCCATTTTCCAGCAGTTAAAGTCATCCATTCTTTGCTTGATGTACTAAACTCGTATTCACCTTTTAATAATACGCCAGCAGTAAATTTACCTTGCGAATTATTAAATGCTAAAGATTTTGCGTTTCCGTTAAAATACTCATTTACGTTAATCATTGTTTAAGTTGTTTTTTATAGTGTTTATAATTGTTTCAGTGTTTGTTGTATAATCAAACCAAAGGGTGTTTTGGTTTTTTTTAAACCATGTTAGTTGTCTTTTAGCAAACCTTCGGGTGTTTTTTTTAATTTCAGAAATAGCAAAATCTAAAGGCCATTTATTTTCAAAATATTGAAAAATTTCTTTGTAACCAACCGTATTTAATGCATTTAAATCTTTAAAAGGTAATAACGCTTTTGCTTCATTTAACAGGCCTTCTTTAACCATAATATCAACACGTTGGTTAATACGATTATATATTAATTCTCTATTAGCAGTTAAGCCAATAGTAATTGTTTTAAAATTTCGTTGCTTTTTGGGGTTGTTTAAAAACGAAGCATATGGCTTGCCTGTACCAATGCATATTTCTAGCGCTCTAATAACTCTATGCGGATTGTTAATAGCAATGGTGTTATATGAAACTTCATCTAATATTTTTAACTTATTTTGAAGTGATTTTAAACCGTTAGTCTCTAATTGTTTATTAAGGTTTTCTCTAATAGCTTTGTCAACGTCTGGGAAATCATCTAACCCTTTTGTAACGGCATCAACGTAAAGCCCAGAGCCACCAACCATTATTACAATATCATGGGTTTTAAAAAGCGTGGTTAAAGTGTTAATGGCATCTTTTTCAAAAGCACCAACACTGTACTTTTCATGTATTGATTTGTGGTGAATAAAATGGTGTTTAGCTGCTAATAGCTCACTGTTTGTAGGTGCTGCGGTGCCTATTTGCATTTCTTTGAAAAACTGCCTAGAATCTGCCGATATTATTTCAGTGTTAAAATATTGCGCCAGTTTTATGCTAAGTGCTGTTTTGCCAATAGCTGTAGGCCCAATTATAGAAATTAAATATTTAGTATTAGTTTTGATATGCTTATGGTAAAATTAACGGTGTAGTTTTTTGCCACAATTATAGCAAAAATCGGCGTTATCTTTATGGTTTTCAGCAAGACAATTTAAACAGCATTTAGAGTTTAAACTAATATTGCTTTGTGGTGTTTGTTTTTCGTTTTTTGTTTGGGCAGCATATTCAGCTGTAACAATTCCTGTTGGTACTGCAATAATGCCATAACCTAAAACCATGACTAATGATGCTATAAATTGCCCTAATGGTGTTATGGGTGAAATATCGCCATAACCAACAGTAGTTAGGGTAACAATACACCAATACACACTTGTTGGAATTGATGTAAAGCCAGATTGGTTACCTTCAACCAAATACATAATGGTGCCGAGTATTATTGATATAATTATTACAGCAAATAGAAATACCGATATTTTAACTCTACTGGCTTTTAAGGCTTTTAATAATGCATTAGAGGCACCAAGGTAGCGTACTAATTTTAAAATTCTGAAAACGCGTAATAGCCTTAATGCGCGTAAGGCTACTAAGGCTTGTATGCCACCAAAGGCTAATGATATGTATTTTGGTATGGTTGATAATAAATCTATTACACCATAAAAACTACATATGTATTTAAACGGTTTTTTTACGGTTACCACACGGGCAATATATTCAATGGTAAAAAGTATGGTAATTATCCATTCTAAAACATCTAGAACATTGTGGTATTTGGCATCAATACTTTCAACACTTTCTAGCATTACAAGTAAAATACTTGCAATAATGGTATATAGTAAAATAACATCAAAAAGCTTACCTGCTTTGGTGTCTGCTTCATAAATTATTTCATGAAGTTTATCTTTCCAATGTTTTTTTTGTGTGTTCATTAATTCAAAAATAGTAAAGAATTTATTTTTTTCTTAAAACAACAAAACTGTTTGTTTGTATTTCAACAACTTTACTCATTAATTTTTTTAAATACGGATAATATTCAGGTGGATATAATGCTTGGTTGAAATTTAGTTTAAAAGTAATGTTTAGTGTGTTGTTTAATAAAACGGAAGACATTAAAACTTGCCCTTCTTTATTAGGTAATATTAAGTTTGTGTTTTTAGGTTTTTCTATAAGCTCATAATTATCAGGTATATTAATTTTAAAGCTGTAGAAAAAAGTGCTTTTATACCCAAAGTCTATAGGGTAGGTACGTTCTTGTAGTTTAAAAGGGTTTTTATCAAAAAAATTAATAATAAATGGGTTTATGTAAAGGTTTTGGGAGGTTAGGTTGTTTTCATATTCTAAGTCAAATTCTTCAATGAAATTATCACTGTTTTTATTTTTTGATGTTACTTTATGGTTTGTAATTTCAATGTAAGGAAAATTGTTTTGTATGTCTTCTATATAAGCATCTTCATTTTTAAAATATGATTTTCTAGATTTTAAGGCATGATAACCAGTTCTTCTAGATTTAGCTTTTCCTTTTATAGAATCTGTGTTAGTTAAATTTAATACAACTGCATATTGTATGTTAGATTGGTTTAAAGGTATATCTATCCATTTACTGCCGTTTTCAAAGTCAAGTAATCTTGCATAATGGTTTAAGCACCTGTAGGGTAATTGGCCAAAAGTTAAGTAATCATCAGTAGCATCTAGCAAATAGGTTTTGTTGTTAATTGAAGCTTGAACAATAAAATAATTAAATTCTGAAATAACAGGAATTGTTTTACTAGCGAAACCGTTATTGCGTGTTGATAACAAAATTGGTTGCGTATTAATACCTGATTCTTCAAGAAAAATTTTCAATAGAATGTTTATAGCTGTAGCGTTTCCTGAACGTTTTTTTAATAAATCTTTTATTGATACATCGTTAAAAACTCTGAATTCTCCATTCCAGGTATAATTGTTTTGCATGTAACTGTATATGGCTTGCGCTTTTTTTAATAAATCACTTTCATTTTGAATGTTTAATGGTAAAATTTCATTGACTTTGATGGATTTGGATATTTGTTTTCCTATTGTTTTTTTAGATTTTAATTCTTTATCTACATCTTTCCATGATTTTGTGTAATCATGTCTGTAACCATCAAAAGCAGCAAAAGACTCTAATTCATATTCAATTCGTGCTAAATAATTATATTTAGTGGTCATATAATCTTCTTCAATAAAAGCAGGTATGTTTTCCATTGTGTATTTAGAAACAAAACAACTTGAAACACCACCATTACCAGCTCTTAAACAGTCTTTTTTTACTGAGTTTTCGTTTGTTGAGAGTTTTTTTCCACCAACTAATTTTATATGATATTTCCAGTTTGCAGGAATACTTGTGTTATATTCACTGTAAAGCTTAGGGATATCACTTTGAAAGTTCCATGGGTAAAAATTAAACATAAAAGGTGATGTTTTAGTAAAACTGTATGTTATTACTGAGCCTTCTTTTAAGTTTGGTAATGTAAATTTTATGAGTGTGTTATTTTCATCTATTTCTTCTTTATAAATATCTTTTTTATCAAGATTTGTGGTTGTTATTTTTCCATTTTCTAAATTGTAAGTAGTAGCATTGATATCCTTGTAGGTTTCTGTATTAAAATTATCTTTTTTATAAAGGTGAATACTTATTTTAGCGTTTTTAAAACCAGCTTTATTTAATATTTTTATTTTGTGTTTTTCTTCTGTTTGTAATTTGAAAGAATGAGGATTTACAAAGCTATTACCATATTCATAAAGAACAACAGCGTTAGCAGTGGTGTCTTTCTCAAAGTTTTTCATTTCTAAATCACTTAAAGAGACTTGAAAATTAGCTTTGTTATTTTCTGTTTGAGAAAAAGATAAAAAGGAGCCTATTAAAAAGAAGGTTATAGTGTAAAATTTCTTCATTATCATTTATAAAGTTAAAACTTTGGTGCGTTTATAGCGTCTTAAATAACTTTGTATTATGTGTTGTGTATCTCTATTATTAGCCATGGGTGTGATAATAGATTTTAAAACATCAATATTATTTATTTGATAATTTAAGTTATAAAACCCTAAACCCACAAAAACACCATTTTCAATTAAAATAGCACTACGTTCATCAACATCTCTTCCTCTATCTATAATTACCATATTTTTATTGGCGTAACTGTTTTTAGTAATTAGGTTATTTACACGTTTATTGTAGCTTTCAGGCGGCTCTTTTTCAATACATGCACCATTACATAGTTTTACTTCGTAATTGAAACAGCTAGTTTTTGTTTTGTATAAGCCAGCTAGTTTTTGGCAAAGGTTATATTCTTCAACAGCATTTGTAATAAAGCTTTTGCCACTTTGCCGGTTACTAAAGGTTGTAATTGGTTTTTTACGTCCGTCTGCTTTATCAATTTTTAAATTTATATAGTTATTTTCGTCAACAAAGCTATAAAGTGCGTGGGTAAAAATGGTTCTTCGTAAAGCACGGTTAAAAATAGGTTTAACACGTTTAATTTCTTCACTTTCTTTTAAAAGTGCTACAAGTTCACTACCAGTGGCTTCATAAGTTACAGAACTTACGGCTGCTTGAATTTTTTTTGACTTAGCATTTGTACCTGTAAAATGCTGATTTATACGTTTTTTTATGTTTTTACTCTTGCCAATGTAAATTATTTCGCCTTCGGCATTATGAATGTAGTAAACACCTGTAATTGATGGTAAATCGGCAATAATATCAATATGTTTAGGTTCAAGTTGAAGTTTAGGATTGGCTCTTACTGAATTTTTAATAATGTGTTTTTCAGTGTCTTTAGCAAGTAGTAATTTAAAAAGTTTAACGGTAGCTTGTGCATCACCCGATGCTCTGTGTCTATCGGCAACTGGAATGCCTAATGAACGTACTAGCTTGCCTAAACTATATGATTTTTGTCCTGGAATTAACTTTTTTGAAAGCTCTACCGTACAAAGCGATTGTCTTTCAAATTCAAAACCTAAACGCCCAAATTCAGTACGTAAAATTCTGTAGTCAAACTGAGCGTTATGTGCAACAATAATACAGTCTGTTGTAATTTCAACAATACGTTTAGCAACTTCATAAAATTTAGGTGCGTTGCGTAGCATATTACTGTTTATGCCTGTTAAATTAACCACAAAAGGTTGTATGTCTCTTTCAGGATTAACTAAACTTATAAACTGATCTACCACCTCATGACCGTCATATTTATAGATGGCAATTTCAGTAATACCTTCTTCGTTATACTTTCCGCCAGTGGTTTCTATGTCTAGTATTGCGTAAATTTGTTAAAAGTTAAAAGTTAAAAATTTAATTTNTCACTGCTCACTGCTCACTGCTCACTGCTCACTGCTCACTGTAATTACGTGCTCCAAAAATACTACTACCAACTCTAACCATTGTACTGCCACACGCAATAGCTAATTTGTAATCTCCGCTCATGCCCATTGAAATGGTTTTTAATTGGCAGTTTTCAGCTTTAAAAGACTTTAAATTATTAAATGTTGATTTTAATAGTTTGAATTCATTTTCAATTTGAACGGTATTATCGGTAAATGTTGCCATACCCATAACACCGGTAATTTTTATGTTTTTTAATGTTGAAAAGGCTTCAGATTGTAATATTTCTGACGCTTCAGAAGGTGCCATACCAAATTTAGAATCTTCTGAAGCTATTTTAATTTGTAGCAAACAATTAATAATACGGTTGTGTTTTTTGGCTTGCTTATTAATTTCGGCAAGTAATTTAAAGTTATCAGCGCCGTGAATTAAGCTTACAAAGCTAGCCATATATTTTACCTTATTGCGCTGTACATGCCCAATCATATGCCATTGAATATCTTTTGGTAGCGCTTCATGTTTTTCAGCCATTTCTTGTATTTTATTTTCACCAAAAATGCGTTGTCCGGCACTATAGGCTTCTAAAATATCGGTTGTTGGCTTTGTTTTTGAAACAGCTACCAAAGTTACATGGCTTGGTAGTGTTGCTATTATATTTTCTAGGTTTTGTTTTATAGCCATTATTTTGAAAATTGAGCAGATACTTTTTCGGCTTTTTTACTTTCAGAATAATCATAAAAACCTTCACCAGATTTTACGCCTAATTTACCTGCACGTACCATGTTTACTAACAAAGGGCAAGGAGCATATTTGGGGTTTTTAAAGCCATTGTACATAACGTTTAAAATAGACAAACACACATCTAAACCAATAAAATCTGCTAGTTGTAATGGGCCCATTGGGTGTGCCATACCAAGTTTCATAACTGTGTCAATTTCTTCAACACCTGCTACACCGTTGTAAAGTGTTTCAATAGCTTCATTAAGCATAGGCATTAAAATTCTATTGGCTACAAACCCAGGGTAATCATTAACTTCAACAGGTACTTTTCCTAAGGTTTTTGATAGCTGCATAATGGTATTGGTTACGTGGTTACTGGTGTTGTAACCGCGTATAACTTCAACCAATTTCATAATAGGCACCGGATTCATAAAATGCATGCCAATTACTTTATCTGGCCTATTGGTTACTGCAGCAATTTCAGTTATTGAAATAGATGATGTATTGGTAGCTAAAATTGTATCGTCATTACAAATACCATCTAATTGTTTAAAAATTTTAAGTTTCAGGTCTACATTTTCAGTAGCAGCTTCAACCACTAAATGGGCATTTTTAATGGCTTCATCAATAGTTGTTAAACCTGTTATGTTATTAAGTGTTTGTGCTTTTTCTGCTTCTGTAATTTTTTCTTTGGCTACCATTCTATCTAAATTTTTAGCAATGGTAGCTAAGCCTTTATCTAGTGAAACTTGGTTTATATCAACTAATTTAACGTTAAAATTGCATTGTGCAAAAGTATGTGCAATGCCGTTACCCATGGTGCCAGCACCAATAACAACAATGTTTTTCATAATTAAAAATTATTTATTATTTGATTTGCAACGCGTAGTGCTTCGGTGCCATCATGAAGTGTAACTACAGGAGTTGTGTTGGTGTTAATGGCATTTGCAAAAGCTTCTAACTCATCTAAAATGGCATTGTTTTCAGTAATTTTAGGGTTGTCAAAATATATTTGTTTTTTTACGCCTTCGGCATTTTGAAGTACCATATCAAAATCGCCAGGGTTTTCAGGGGCGTCTTTCATTTTAACAACTTCACATTTTTTATCTAAAAAATCTACTGATATATAGGCGTCTTTTTGAAAGAAACGTGCTTTACGCATTTTTTTAAGCGAAATTCTACTAGCTGTTAGGTTAGCAACGCAACCGTTTTCAAACTCTAAACGCGCATTGGCAATATCGGGTGTATCACTAATTACTGAAACGCCACTTGCTGATACGTGTTTAACTTTAGATTTTACAATGCTTAAAATAATATCAATGTCATGAATCATTAAATCTAGCACAACAGGCACATCGGTGCCTCTTGGGTTAAATTCTGCAAGCCTATGTGTTTCAATAAACATAGGTGTTTTTATATCGTTTTTTACTGCTAAAAATGCGGGGTTAAAACGCTCAACATGGCCTACTTGTCCTCTTAAATTGTTTTCGGCAAGTAATTCTCTAATATGTTCAGCTTCTTCAACTGTATTTGTAATGGGCTTTTCAATAAAAATATGTTTCCCTTTTTTAATGGCTTTTTTTGCACAATCATAGTGTGATAGTGTTGGTGTTACAATATCAACAACATCAACAGCATCAATAAGCGCATCAATAGATTTAAAGAATTTATAACCAAATTCTTTTTCAACTTTTTTGCCATTTTTTTCATCGGCATCATAAAAGCCAACAAGGTTGTATTTAGTAGATTGTTTTAAAAGTCTTAAATGTATTTTTCCTAGGTGGCCAGCACCTAGTACACCAGCGTTTAGCATAATATTAGGTTTTCAACAAAAATAACATAATTAAAAGATGATTTTAACCATTTGCAGCTAAAATTTATATTTAAATACAGAATTTTTTTACCGTTAATAAATTATTAATAATATTATTTTAACCTTTAAAATGTTTAACTAATTTTAGCCTTGTAAACAACCAACAATATTGAAAGATACTTTTAAACACAAAGGGTTAAGGCAGCAACTTGTTAATGTTGTAAAAGCCAAAGGAATAGTTGATGAAGCCGTTTTAAAGGCTATAGGTAAAGTGCCAAGACATTTGTTCATGGATTCTAGTTTTTTAGACCATGCTTACCAAGATAAGGCGTTTCCTATTGCGGCAGATCAAACTATTTCTCAGCCATACACGGTTGCGTTTCAAACCGAATTATTACAAGTTAATAATGGCGATAAAATTTTAGAAATTGGTACAGGTTGTGGCTACCAAACTGCTGTGTTGTGTGAGTTGGGTGCCAAGGTTTATAGTATTGAAAGACAAAATGAACTTTTTAAAATAACTAGTAAGTTTTTACCAAAATTAGGGTATAGAGCTAAAAAATTAATTTTTGGTGATGGTTATAAAGGCTTGCCTGAAGAAGCTCCTTTTGATGGTATTATTGTTACTGCTGGTGCACCTTTTGTACCTAAACCTTTATTGGGGCAATTAAAAATTGGTGGACGTTTAGTGATTCCTGTTGGTAATGATGTGCAAGTTATGAACCTTTTTATTAGAAAAGGTGCTAAAGAGTTTGAACAACATGAATTAGGCGAGTTTAGGTTTGTACCTATGTTAGAAGATAAGAATTAGGTTTCTTAGCAATATCAATATGCTAATTAATTTAAAAGCCCGGTTTCAAAGCCATCAATACTTTTTGTGTTTTTATCTTGTTGATATTTTTTAATTCTTTCTTCGCCTTGTTTTTCGGCCCATTTATTAAGTTGTAAGCGTTCTTCTTTAAAATTCATAAAAGGTACCGCATAACCGCATGATGTTTGTAAAGATTCTATTTGCATTTCAATAATTTGCCTTGTACCAGCTATTTTATCAAAACGTGTTATGTGTTTTTTAAATGGCGCATCGCGCTCATGGTAAATTTTAGCATGCCCGTATAATCTTAAAATTAGTGGTTTGCCTTCAAAAGCACAAAACATAATGGTCATGCGGTTATTTTTTAGTAAATGCGCTGCTGTTTCATTACCACTACCGGTTAGGTTTAACCATGCAATGGTGTTTTTGTTTATAATTCTGAACGTGTCTAAACCTTTAGGTGATAAGTTAATTCTACCTTCGTGAGCAGCTGTAGCTACAAAAAAAATCTTTTGGTTTTCAATAAATGTTTGAAGTTCAGGTGTAATTTCAGTATAAAATTTAGACATGCTTTTGTATCTTTAAATTAAGATTTTGGTAAATAAGCTCTTGGTATTGGGTTGAATTTGTTTTCGTTAGTCCAATAAATATTTAAAATCCACCAACGGCTGCCGTCAAACATTAACTGAATACTGTTAATACCACGCATAAAGGGCTTTTCGTCAGTTTTACTGTTGTAGCACTCGTAAGTGCTAAAAACATGTGCTAAATTTCCAAATTGTTGTACTTCTCGTTTTATTTCTTTTTCAATAAATCCGTTTTGTACTAACCATTTCCCTGAGTTTTTAACATAATCATCAGCAGATAAGTAGCGTGCTTTATAAACGCGCTCATTATTTCTACCAGACGGAATTAATTTAGCATCTTTATAAAAAAGAAACTTAAATTGCCCCCAGTTTCTTGCTTCGCCTTTTTCACCAGAAATTGTTTTATATAATGTTTTTATGGTACTATCAATTGTAAATGCTTTAGTTGTATCAATACCAAAAACTTTTGGACCCTCATTTTTTGAGTTTTTTTGAGCATTCACACTAAAAATTGTAGCTGTAAATAATAGAAGTAATGCTGTATTTTTCATGGTGTTTTAAGTTGAAATTACAAACACGAAAAATACTGAATTTATTTTAACCAGTAAATTACTTAAAACTCTTTTTAATGCGGTCTAGGTTACGTTTATTATCGCGGTCTTTAATAGTTTCGCGTTTATCATAAAGTTTTTTCCCTTTTGCAAGTGCTATATTAAGCTTAGCAAAGCCTTTATCATTAATAAAAAGCTTTAAAGGAATAATGGTTAAACCAGAGTTTTGTACTTCTTTTTCAAGTTTTTTTAACTCTTTTTTGTTTAAAAGTAGTTTTCTAACGGCTTTTGGTTTGTGGTTGTAATGTGTGCCAAAGCTATATTCTTCAATAGTCATATTAACCACAAAAAGCTCACCTTTATCATTAAATTCACAAAAACTTTCAGCAATAGAAGCTTTACTATTTCTAATAGATTTAATTTCAGTACCACTTAATACAATACCAGCAGTGTACTTGTCTAGTATTTCATACTGAAAGCGCGCTTTTTTATTTAATATGTTAACCGTTTTTTGCATGGGGCACAAAAATACATGAATTTTTTAATTTGAAGCATGATAAAATATTACTAAAATATTTAAAAAATAAAGCTAAACAATTATTTTTAGCACATACTATATACTTATTTATGCGAAAACTACTTTTTTTATCCATTGTTTTTTTACAATTAAATGCTTGTAAAAGTGTTGATAATTACAATGCTCAAATAACCAAATTACATACTGTTGAAGATTTGCATAGTGATATTGATAAGCTATACAAACAACTACAAAAAAATCACCCAAAACTATATCAGTACACGCCCAAAGAAACGTTAGATTTTAAGTTTGATAGTTTAAAAAAAAGTATAAAATCACCTATGAATTCGCGTGCTTTTTATAAAGTATTAGCACCTGTAGTGGCAAATGTTAGGCAAGGGCACGTAGCGGTTGGTTCAGTATCAAAACAATTTAAGCGTAAAGAACGTAAAGCATTACTTAAGCAAAAATTTCAGTTTTATAATTTAGATTTTGAATATTTAAATAATAAGCTTTGGGTAATAGCAAACCGCGGCAAAGACTCAATATTAGTAGGTAGTGAAGTAGTAACAATAGCAGGTGAGCCAACTGAAAAAATAGTAGAAACATTGAAAACACGTTTTGCTTCCGATGGTTTTAACACCACATTGCATAACAGATTTGTAAGTAAAGGTTTCACAACGTTTTATTATAAAGAAAAAGGGTTTTTAGATAGCTTACAGGTTACATTTAAAAAAAACGATTCGGTTTTTACAAAAACCTTAAAACGTATTGCTAAAAACGAAAAAAAGAAAAAAGTAATAACAGATTCTCTTAAAGAAGAAGCTCCCAAAAAACTTACTAAAGCAGAAAAAAAGGCACTTAAAATAGCAAAAAAAGCGCGCAAAAAGTATAATAAAAAACACGGATATATTTCAAAAAGAAAACAATACACACGTAATTTTAATTTTATAGGCACCGATAGTTCTGTGGCATACATGAAAATTAGAAGTTTTACCAACGGTAACTATAAAAAGTTTTATCAAGAAAGTTTTGCAAAAATGGATAGTTTACAAACAAAAAATTTCATTTTAGACTTAAGAGATAATGGTGGCGGCCGCATTGCAGAAATTTATAAGTTATATTCATATTTAACAGATAAAGAGTATCAGTTCATTTTAAAAAGTGAAGTAAACAGTCGTACACCTTTTTTTAAATATGCGTTTAGTAATACATCACCAATTAGTATGAAAATTTTTGGTGGCTTAGTATCGCCAGTTATTTTGGTGCAAAATTTATTACGTACCAAAAAAGAAAACGGTAAAATTTATTATAAGTTTAAGTGGGCAAAACAGGGGAAACCAAACCCGCTTAACTATAAAGGTAATATGTATGTATTAATTAACGGTAATTCATTTTCAGCATCATCATTACTGTCAACACATTTGCAAGCCACAAAAAGAGCAACATTTGTTGGCGAAGAAACAGGAGGCGCCTATAATGGAACAGTAGCTGGCATTTATAAAAATTATAAACTACCAAATACACAGTTAAAAGTTCGTATGGGTTTAATGCAAATAGAAGCGCCTTATAAACAAAAACCCGATGGCTTTGGTATAAAACCCGATGTTGAAATTTTACCAACCATACAACACCGGCAACAAAACATAGACCCTGAGTTACAATGGGTTTTAAATAAATTAGGAAAGGCAGAGTAGCTATTTGTAAGCTAACTATATGTTTAAAACATAACAAAAAACATAAAAGTGTTTTAAAAGCACTTTTTCATTGCCTTACCATAAAACATTTGTACTTTTGGTATACCAATTTTTAAATAGAAAAATTAGTTTATGAATTCATATGATGTAGCCGTTATTGGTTCTGGTCCTGGTGGATATGTTGCTGCTATTAGATGCGCACAATTAGGAATGAAAACCGCCATAATAGAAAAATATGCAACTTTAGGTGGTACTTGTTTAAATGTAGGTTGTATACCAAGTAAAGCACTTTTAGATTCTTCACACCATTATGAAGATGCCATAAAACATTTTGAAGAACACGGTATTGAAATTCCGGGTGATGTTAAGGTAAATCTTGAAAAAATGATTGCTCGCAAACAAGCCGTGGTTGATCAAACAACAAGTGGTATAGATTTTTTAATGAAGAAGAATAATATTGATGTATATCAAGGTTTAGGAAGCTTTAAAGATGCTACACATATTACAATTTCAGGTGAAGAAACTACCGGAATTGAAGCTAAAAATACCATTATTGCAACAGGAAGTAAACCCTCTAGTTTACCATTTATAAATATTGATAAAGAGCGCATTATAACTTCAACCGAAGCTTTAAAACTTAAAGAAATACCAAAGCATTTAATAGTTATTGGTGGTGGTGTTATTGGTTTAGAACTTGGGCAAGTTTATAAACGTTTAGGTGCCGAAGTTTCAGTTGTTGAGTATGCTGATAGAATTGTACCTACTATGGATGCAGGTGTTTCAAAAGAACTTAATAAAGTTTTAAAGAAACAAAAATTCAAAATTAATGCATCACATAAAGTAAAATCTGTTGAGCGTGTTGGTGATGAAGTTATTGTAAAAGCCGATAATAAGAAAGGCGAAGAAGTTGAATTTAAAGGCGATTATTGTTTAGTATCTGTTGGTCGTAGTCCGTATACCAATGGTTTAAACGCTGAAGCTGCAGGTGTTAAATTAGATGATAGAGGTAGAGTAGAAGTAAATAGCCATTTACAAACCAGCGCATCAAACATTTACGCTATTGGAGATGTTGTAAAAGGCGCAATGTTAGCTCATAAAGCTGAAGAAGAAGGTGTGTTTGTAGCTGAAACTTTAGCAGGACAAAAACCACATATAGACTATAATTTAATTCCAGGTGTAGTTTACACATGGCCAGAAGTAGCCGCTGTTGGTAAAACTGAAGAGCAATTAAAAGAAGCAGGTGTTGCATATAAAACAGGTCAATTTCCAATGCGAGCTTTAGGTAGAGCTAGAGCAAGTATGGATATTGATGGATTTGTAAAAGTACTAGCCGATAAAAACACCGATGAAATTTTAGGTGTACACATGGTTGGAGCACGTGCTGCCGATATGATTGCTGAAGCAGTTGTTGCTATGGAATATAGAGCTAGTGCCGAAGATGTTTCTAGAATGTCTCATGCACACCCAACATTTACTGAAGCTATTAAAGAAGCGGCTTTAGCTGCAACTGATGATAGGGCACTGCATGTTTAAAAGTTATTATTAACTATACAAAAAAGCCCAATTAACATTGGGCTTTTTTTTATTCTGTTTGTTTATTGAATTTATCGTAAATTTTTTGTTCGTACACGCTGGCAGAAAGTATTTCGTCTTGTTTTATTATTATATCTGTATTTAAGTTTATAGATTCAATTTTTTCGTCGTTATGTTCATTTAAATCTTCAATAAACTCATCAACTACCTTAAAATAATCTGTTGTTATGTGTAATTGTTTTGTTTCGCTATCTCTATATCCACTTATAATTGGAGTTATTGTTAAATAATTCGTTTTTTGTGGGATAGGTATTGTTTCTGAAAACCCAATGTAAACTTTATTATTTTTTAATGTTATTTGCATAGCAAAACCTTTTTCAACCGAGTCTTTAAAAAGCCTTTCAATTTCGTCTCCATTTTGTTTAATAGCCCATATAATAGGTTCGTCAGTTTTATAATTTCGTCTAATATATTTGTTAATACACCAAGTTATGAATAAACCAATGAGGCATGAAAAAACTACTGTCCAGAAATAAGTGGGTTTTTCAATAGGAAAAACATTTAAATAATTTAAAGGAATAGTAATTATGGGTTTATAAATTGTTTCTAAAACAGTTCTTATTAAAAAACCAAAAATTACTATTATTACACCAATGCCAACAGATTCAAATAAAATTCTGTTTCTAGAAAGGCGTTGTAAATTATACTTAAATAGTAAAGAAAAAGTAAGGATAAGGTATCCTGTAATTATGGGCAGTAAAAATAAATTATAAGGCACTTACGCGCTAGCTTTACTTTGAGATATTTGTTCTTTTATTGATTCAGAATTTTTTATCTCATTTATAATGTCTTGTATATCTTGTCTTCTATAAAAAACATTTTTATCAACATAAAGTCTTCCTCCAAAAGTACCTCGAAGTCCAGTGTCTTTTGTTTTAGGCTTTCGCATAAATGAAAAACTTAATTTAGGCATAGTTTTGATAATGTTTGTGTTACTAAATTAATACAAATTTTGTTCCAAACCAATATTTAGTGATATAAAATTTTATGGTTTAATACTTTATGTAAAATTAGGTTTTAAGTTTAGTGAATAAAATCTAATTTAATATAGCGTTAATTTTATCAAAAGTAATTTCGTTAAAGTTGCTAATAACTTTGTTTGCTAAACTATAATCTTGGTTTTTAGAGTGAAAACTGTCATAACCAACACAGTAAATACCTGCAGCATTAGCAGCCTTAATACCGTTGGTAGAATCTTCAATAACTATACATTCTTCAGGCTTAAACCCTGATGCTTCGGCGGCTTTAATAAATATTTCAGGGTTTGGTTTAGATTCTTTTAAATCGGCACCACTTAATTTCGCCTTGAAATATTGATTTAAATCAAAGCGTTCAAAAATTTGATTAATTCCGCCCATTGAGGCAGATGACCCTAAAACTAAGGTTAAACCATTGTTGTGGTAATCTTTAATTAAATCTAAAACACCGTCAATTAAAGTTAAACCTGAATCACTTTCAAAAAACTGTTTATAATGTTTACGTTTTAAAGCAACTAAGGTTTCAGGAGCTTGTTCTAAATTAAAATAATTACATAAACGTTTGCAAATATTAATGGTAGATTGCCCTGTGAACGATTCGTAAAGTTCTTTAGAAACATCAATTCCAACTTCATTAAACATATCATTATACGCTTTGTTATGTAATGGCTCACTATCAATAATAACGCCATCCATATCAAAAATAACGGCTTTTAGCATATTTTACTTTTTTTTGACGAAGATAAGCAATTGATAAAAGTTGATTATAAAATATTTTGGTGATTTAAAATTATATGGCAATTTTAGTGAAATAAAAACACAAAATAACATTGGCCGCAAGATTACATGTAAAGAATAAGCACAAAACAGGCTATAATTTAAAGGCTTTGTGCGAAGTGTACCCACAATTGAATACGTTTGTTTTTGAAAACGAACATAAAAATACAACACTAAATTTTGCAAACCCAAAAGCAGTGAAAGCCCTAAATACGGCACTTTTGTATAAGTATTATAATATTAAGTTTTGGGAATTTCCTGATGATAATTTATGCCCGCCAATACCTGGTAGAGTAGATTATGTACACTATTTAAATGATATTTTAAGGCCTAAAAATAACGGTGATAGTGTTAAGGTTTTAGATATTGGTACTGGGGCTACTTGTATTTATCCGTTGCTTGGTAATGCAGTTTATAAATGGCAATTTGTAGCTACAGATATTGATAAAGTATCTTTACAAAATGCACAATTAATTATTGATAAAAATAATTTGAATGCACATATTGAATTACGACATCAAAAAAATAAATTACATATTTTAAAAGGTGTTTTAAATGAAACTGATTCTTTTTTGGTATCTATGTGTAATCCGCCGTTTTATACATCTGAACAAGAGGCAATTGATGCTACAAAGCGAAAATTAAAAGGGCTTGATATAGCTGTAGAAAATAAACCAGTAAGAAACTTTTCAGGAACACATAACGAACTTTGGTATAAAGGTGGCGAAAAAGCATTTCTTCATAATTATTTATATGAAAGCTCATTATTTAAAGCGCAATGTGTTTGGTTTTCGTCGTTAGTATCAAAAAAAGATTTAATAAGAGGTTTAAAAGTGTCATTAAAGAAATTAGGAGCAACATCAATAAAGGTTATAAACATGGAAACAGGCAATAAAACAGTACGCTTTATTGCCTGGTCTTTCCAAGAATAAACTAAATCTAACTAAATGTTTTTCTTTCTTAAATCTAATTTGTAAAAAAATCCAAGTTGTAATCTGTGTAGGTCTAATCCTTTAATTTTTCGGTTTAAATAGCCTACCTGTATGTTTGCACTTTTAAATACGTTAATGCCTAAAGCGCCATAAGCTCTATTTTCTGTAAAGGCATCATTTTTTTCAGTTTGAATAGTCCAAATAAATTCATTATTCAACCGTATAAAAAAAGTGTTATTTAATTTAATTTTTGAACCTAACCTATAACGCATACGGTTATGAAAAACATTATCTTTTGGTGCAGGTTTATTTAAAAAGCGTTGTTCTAATCTCAATCTATGATCAAAAGGAAGCTTGCCTATTTTGTGTTTATAACCTAATTGCTCATAGGTTCTGTTTTCAAAAGTATGTGGCCCTTGTTTGTTAAATCCGCTATCAATATCCATCCAGCCATAAGCTACCGATGTTGTTATTTTAGGTGATACGTGGTAGTTTAATGTTAAACTGGTAAACAAAAAATTAAAATTATCAGCTACTTCATAATGCCAAGATTGAACAACGTTGCTTATACTTATTTTATCTGAAATTCTGTAGCTAGCACCATAGGTAAACCAAGAACCCATTTTATCTTCAATAGGCGATTGTGCCAATACATTACAACAAATAAAAACAAAAATTATAGTGCTTATTTTTTTCATTATACATTAATTTAAAATGGCCAAATAACGGGTACTAGTAAAAGCGTTACAATTAAAAATAGTAGTAAAAGTGGTGCGCCAACTTTTAGGTAATCCATAAATTTATAACCACCAGCCGTCATTACCATAGCGTTTGTTGTAGTACCAATAGGTGTTAAAAATGCAGTAGAAGCACTTATAGCTACTACAATCATAAAAGGTTCAGGTGATAGGTTTAAAGAGTTTGCTGCCAGTATAGCAATAGGAGCCATTAATACTGCAGTAGCCGAATTATTTATAACCTGACTAAAGGTTGTTGTTAATAAAAATACACCGCCTAAAAGCATTATTGGGTGTATAGAGCCTAAATAATCAACCAAGGCATTGGCAATAACTTGCGCAGTACCTGTTTTTTGTAATGCAATACCCATTGGTATCATAGCGGCAATCATTATAACACTTATCCAGCTTATACCTTTATAAGCTTTAGCCATAGGAATACAACCTGTTAATAAAATAATACCAGCTGAAATTAAAGCAGCAATAGACCCCGGAACTATTTTAAATACCATAAAAACAATCATAAGTAACAATGCGCCTAAGGCTATGTATGATTTATGGTTTAAACTTTCAACATTTTTAGCCATTCCTTCGGGGCTACCTATAATAACAAGGTTTTCATGTTGGTTTTTAAGGTCTTCAATGCTGCCCCATGTACCTCTAAGTAAAAATGCATCACCAGCTTTAACTGTAATTTCTTTATCTAAAAGCGGTTTATTGTTTCTAGAAGCAGCAAGTAGTTGAATACCAAAACGTTTAAAATAATCACCAAGTTTGTATTTTCTTCCTACAAAAATGGAGTTTGGGTTTACAATAACTTCGGTCATACCAACTTCTTGGTTAATAAGGTTGTGTTTTAACTCATCAGTAACAGGTTCTAGTGGTAGTAAACCTAATCTAAATTCTATCATTAATTTATTAATAGATTCGGTGCTACCTTTTACAGTAATAATATCATGGTATTTAAGCTTGGTGTTTAAATCTGGGAATTCTTCAAACTGTGGAATACCTTTAAGCATATTAGGATGCCTGCGTTTAAGCCTAATAACTGTAACATTATATTTTTTTTCTAAATCCCACTTTTTAAGCTTTGTATTAATCATGGGAGAAATAGACCTGATGCGTAACCTGTAATAATCGTCGTTAATTTTATAAGCTTCAATCCAATTATGTAGAGTAGATTCAATATTTACAGGCTTGTTATTAGTTTTATTTTTAGGTAATAATTTATAAGCAACATACCTAAAATAAACCAAAGCAATAATTAAAAGTGGTATACCAATAAGTGCAAATTCAAAAAACGAAAATCCTTCAAATCCATTTTCAACTAAAGCATTACTAGCAATAATATTTGGTGGTGTACCAGTAAGTGTTAACAAACCACCAGTATTTGAGCCAAAAGCAACAGGCATTAGCATTTTTGAAGGTAAAGTACCAATGCTCCAAGCTGAAGATATAGTTAAAGGCATTAAAGTAGCAACAGTACCAGTATTACTAACAAAACCAGATAGTACACCGGCGCCTAAACTAACAATAACTAAAAGTTTAGGAATACTTTTACCAGCCCATTCTACAAACTTTTTTCCGGCCATAGCCGTCCATCCAGTTTGTGCAATTCCTTCACCAATAATAAATAGGGCGGCAATCATAATTACTGTAGGGTTACTAAAGCCACTAAGTGTTTCAGAAGCTGTTAAAATACCCGTTAAGTATAAACTAATCATTGAAATTAGCGCCACAATATCTGGCGTAAACTTGCCCCATACAAATAACCCAATGGTTATAACTAAAATGAATAACATTAAATACATACCTGATTTTTTTAGTATTAATTATGAGGTAAAATTACTACCTGTATAAGGCATGTATCATGACCAAAGTCATACTTTACGCATTCTTTTAATTTTTTAATTATTGTTATATTTAGCCTATAAAAAATGAAGAAACTACTAGCGAATACGTTTGAGTAATTATACTTTTTAAGTGATTAGCAATTATTTAAAAGAATACAATTGTTGAGGTTTAAAATGAATCTTAAAATTTTCAAAAAATGCGTGTGTTAATTGCTGCTATTTTATTTCTTTAGCCTAAAATTTAATGTTATGAAACTAGATATTTTAGCCATTGGCGCACACCCAGATGATGTAGAGTTAGGTTGTGGTGCCACCATAGCTAAAGAAATTGCTAACGGAAAAAAAGTTGGTATTATAGATTTAACCCAAGGCGAATTAGGTACGCGCGGTACAGCGCAAACTAGAGCTCATGAAGCTGAAGATGCTAAAAACATTTTAGGTGTAGCTGTGAGAGAAAATTTGAAATTTGCCGATGGCTTTTTTATTAATGATAAACAACACCAATTAGATATTATTAAAATAATACGAAAGTACCAACCCAATGTGGTTTTGTGTAATGCTATTGATGATAGGCACATAGACCATGGGAGAGGAAGTAAATTAGTAAGTGATGCCTGTTTTTTAAGCGGATTAATAAAAATTGAAACAGAAGTTAATGGCGTTTTGCAAAAACAATGGCGCCCAAAACATGTTTACCATTATATACAATGGAAACATATTGAACCCGATTTTGTTGTTGATGTAACAGGTTTTATTGATAAAAAAATGGAAGCCGTTTTAGCTTATAAAACACAGTTTTTTGATGCTAAAAGTAAAGAACCAGAAACACCTATTTCTAGTAAAAACTTTACAGATAGTGTTAAATATAGAGCCAGAGATTTAGGCCGATTAATTGGTGTTGAGTACGGTGAAGGTTTTACAACTGAACGTTATGTAGCGGTTAATAGTTTATTCGATTTAAAATAATTTAAAATATTTTATTTAAAATATTAAAAAACGTTTTGTAGTAAAAGTGAAATGAATTACATTTGCACTCGCATTACAAAAATGCTTTTTAACACGGTGGTTGTAGCTCAGTTGGTTAGAGCGCCTGATTGTGGTTCAGGAGGTCGTCGGTTCGAGACCGATCTTCCACCCAAAATAAAAGCCTCTCCTTTTTTGGAGGGGCTTCTTTTGTTTACAGATGTTTTAAATTTATAATTTAAAAGTTAAAGTTCTTTTTTTGTTTTCTTATCTAGCTTAATACGTTCTTCTCTATTAGCTAATTCCCATGCAGTATGAAAAATTAATTTGGCTCTTGTAGCTAAAAGGTCATATTCAATTTTATCGGGTGTATCTGTGGGTCTGTGATAATCGGCATGCGTACCATTAAAATAAAATATTACAGGAATATTATGTTTTGCAAAATTGTAATGATCTGATCTGTAGTAAAACCTGTTTGGGTCATTATCGGCATTATACGTATAATCAAACTTCATATTAAAGTATGTTTTATTTACTTCTTCAGAAATGTTATGAAGTTCTTTACTGAGTTTATCTGAACCTATTAAATATAGGTAATTAGGATTATTTTCATGCTTAGGGTCTATACGGCCCACCATATCTATGTTTAAATTTGCAATGGTGTTTTCTAAAGGGAAAATAGGAGCAAAATCAGTGTAATATCTAGAGCCAAACAAACCAATTTCTTCGGCAGTTACGTGTAAAAACAGAATAGAACGTTTAGGTGCATGTCCATTTTTTTCAGCTGTTTTAAATGCTTCAGCAATTTCTAATAACGCAACAGTACCCGAACCGTCATCATCTGCGCCGTTATTAATTTCACCATTTTTAGAAATCCCAATATGATCTAGATGCGCTGAAATTACTAAAACTTCATCAGGTTTTTCAGCACCTTTTATGTAGGCTACAACATTTTCTGATGGTTTCATGTTACTTCTAAAAAAAGTAGCTGTTATTTTTTGAAAATATTCACCGTTACCAATTGGAGATTCAATGTTATTAGCTATGTAATGGTTTTTTATAAATTCTATGGCTTTTTTTTGTCCAGGCTCTCCTGTTTTTCTTCCTTCAAATTCATCAGAAGCAAAGGTGTAAAGCATGTTTTTTAACTCTTCTGCAGTAATAGTTTTAGCATATTCTACAGGATTAGCTTCTTCGGTTTTTTTTTTGTTTTTTGATGAGCTACAGGCAGAAATTATAGTAGCAGCACATATTAGTAGTAATATTTTATGCATATGTTTTATTAAATAATTGCTATGATACAAAAATAGTAATAAGCTTTATTTTAATTAGATTTAATTTAACAGTTGGTTAGTTTCATCTAAAACTATTCTTTTCTCTTGGTTTGCTAATTGCCATGCTGTAGTAAATATTAGCTGTGTTCTTTTTTGAAGCACTTTGTAATTTATCTTGTCAGGTGTGTCAGAGTGTTTGTGGTAATCATCATGCTCTCCATTAAAATAAAAAATTACAGGTATGTTCTTTTTAGCAAAGTTATAGTGGTCAGATCTTCCGTAGTAGTTATTACTTTCACCAATAACATTGTATTTGTAGTCTAAATCTAAATTATAATAGCTATTGTTTACTTTTTCTGAAATATAGTGAAGTTCTTTACTTAATCTATCAGAGCCAATTAAATACACATAGTTTGTATTGGTTTTATGTTTGTTATCAACTCTACCAATCATATCAATATTTAAGTTTGCTACAGTATTTTTTAAAGGGAAAATAGGGTTTTCTATATAAAACTCTGAGCCTTTTTTACCTAACTCTTCTCCTGTAAAGTGTAAAAACAAAAGACTTCTTTTGGGGCCATTTCCTTCATTTTTAGCTTGTTTAAATGCTTGAGCCATTTCCATGAGTGCAACTGTGCCTGAGCCATCATCATCAGCACCATAATTTATGTTACCATTATTGTTTATGCCCAGGTGATCTAAATGAGCTGATAGTATAATGACTTCTTCTGGCATTTCATAACCTTCAATGTAGGCTAAAACATTATTTGAATCTTGTTTATTGTTTTCTAGAAAACTAGCGGGTACGGTTTGAAAATAGCTATTTATTTTAGGTATAGGTTTAATGTCTTGGGCTTTGTAGTATTTTTTTAAATAGAGTGCAGCTTTTTTATGTCCCTTGGTACCAGATTCTCTTCCTTGAAAAGAATCTGAAGCAATGGTGTAAAGATGTGTTTTTAGTTCTGTAGTAGTTATACTTTTAGCATATTTAATAGCGTTTACACTATCAACTAAAATAATACTATCTTTTAAGTTTTTAATTTTTGTTGTGTATTTAGGTGTTGCGCAGGTGCCAACAAACACAAATGCTGAGAGAATGCAAAAGGTTTTCATTTAATAAAAGACGCTTTGTTATTTGTATCAGTTTATGAAAACCGATAAAATTAATTGGTTGGGTTAAAGCTTAATTGGCTATATGTGAGCCAAATATACAAATAACATTGAATTAAGCGTGTATTATAACTCTATATCTTCTAATTCAGCTTCGTCAATTTCTAATTCTTCTAACTCTTCAATGGCATCTTCTTCAGATTTTGTTTCGGTAGCCTCAAGTTCTTCTGTATTAGCTACTTCTGTTTTTGTAAATACCACTTTGTATGTTGTTAATACTAGTGCTATAATGGTTAAAAAGAATGTAAATTGAATTATTTTTTTTATTTCGCCTGTTTTTTTTGAAAGATAAAATGCCAATAAGCCAAATACTAAAGCACAAACAGAAGGAATTATAGCTAATTTTGATACAGGTAAAACAGCAAGAATTACAGCTAAAACAGATGTTATTACGGCTAAAATTGTAAAAAGTTTTTTCATAATTATTTTAGTTTTTTAAGCCTGAAGCCGTTTTAATTTTAAGTTCGCCATTGCCCACGGGTATTTTAAATTTACCGTAAACCATAATTTTATTTTCATCGGCAGTTAACCACAACAGGTTGTTATTGCTTCCTTGTAAAACGTTTGACTGACTACCAATTGAAATTTTATGACACGTTTTTGTTCCAATATTTGTTGATAAAGTTTCTTTACCCAAGTAAGTAATGTAAGCTTTAGTTTCTTTTCTATCAAAAACTATGGTAACGGTTTTTTTTTGTCCTTTAGTCATGGCATCAAAATTTAATAATCTAAGACTGTAAATAGCCGATACAATATCTTTTGATCCTGCATTTATTTTAAAGGTTTTGTTTTCAACCTTATTATTTTTTTTAGTTTGAACAGATTTTATGGTGCCAGTTTTGTGGCTGTATGTGTACTTCATAGCCTTAAAATAATCGCCCTCATTTATATTGCGTTTGTACAAATAGGGTGTAAGTGTTTTAGGGCTTACGTAGCTTTCATATAAATCTCTTATTTTGAAAAAATTATCCCATTTACTGTAAGTAGCAGCAGTACATTTTAAACGTAATAATACAGCTTTTGAGGTTTGTACGCTACTAGTTTCTAAGGTAACTTCGGCAATGTCGTTTAGTAAGCCAGACATGTTGTAAGAGGCTGTATAAACAAGTTTTTCTCCGGCAGCAACGGCATTATTTTGCGCTTTTAAACTTGAAGTTAAAAATAAAAGCGAAATTGATAGAAGCAAAAAACGCATCATAAAAATTAGTTTATGGTTATAACGTATTGATAAACATTTATTGTGCCGAAAATACAATGCTTTATATTATTATGCTAATTTTTATTGTTAGGTATTTGTAACGTGTTGTTTGGCTGATAATTGTCATAGTTTCTGTAGGGTTTTAAAGTTAAATTTACTTGTAATTAAAAATTTAGAGTCATGAAATCTATACTTTTACCCACAGATTTTTCAAAAAATTCTATAAATGCTATTAATTATGCAACCGAATTATTTAAAGATGAAGTATGTAATTTTTATGTTTTAAATGTACAAAAAGCATCTTCATTTATATCTGATGATATGATGGTAGTTTCATCTACAACAACCGTGTATTCTACCATTATTAAAGCTGCAAAAAAATCTATTTCAAACATTATAACTAACATTGTTTCAACTAAAAAGAATGAAAAGCATACATTTCATGCCATTGTTGATTATGATAATTTTATTGACTCTATTAATCAAATTATAGAAAAATATCATTTAAATTTAATAGTAATGGGTACAAAAGGCGCTAGTGGTTTGCAACGTTTTTTGTTTGGTAGTAATACAGTAAGGGTAATGAAACAATGTACAACTCCGTTATTAGTTATACCTCAAAATTGTGAATTTAAAGCTCCCAAAAAAGTAAGTTTTTTAACAAACCATATTACATTATATAACGAAGACACTTTGGCGGCATTACAAGATGTTATTTTACAATATCAATCTAACTTAACAGTGTTGCATTTTACAGGAAATAAAAACTCAAAAGAATATAGGCATAATCAAACATTTTTTAATTTGTATTATAAAGAAGCAACTCATAAAACATTAAATGATTATGAAAGTTGTTTATTAACTGCAATTAAACAAAAGAAGCATTATAACGGATTTGATTTATTAGCAATTATTAAAAAAAATCATTCTTTTTTAGAATATTTACTTAATAATTTTACTGAAGAAGAAATAGCATATTCATGTAAATTTCCACTACTAATTATTACAAAAGAAGAGGTTTAAATAACTAATTTTGTAACATTTTTTATTTTTAAGCGTCGTATAAGTATCAATCAAAAAACAAAATATTATGCGACAAGATAATCAACTTATTGTATTAACGCACTTAAGCCAATTGGTATTGTTTGTAACGGGCTTTGGTAGTTTAATTGTACCTTTAATTTTATGGGCAACCCAAAAAGAACGTGTTTATCACATGGATAATCACGGAAAAAACATTATTAATTTTCAATTAAGTTTAATAGTGTATTTTATTGTTTGTATTCCTTTAATTTTATTTTTTGGATTAGGTCTTTTAGGATTTTTAATTTTAGGTATATTTTCATTTATTTTTCCAATAATAAATGCCATAAAAGCTAGTAATGGCGAAATTCCAAAATATCCTTTATCTCTTAATTTTATTAGTTAGTTTATTTAGTATGAGATAAATATAAAACGTCTGCATTTTTGTAGGCGTTTTTTTATTCAGAAAAAAATAAAGCAGTTACAGAAAATTATAACATGTTTTGTGTACATAAATAGTAAGTTTGCCTATTGGTAAATATGCGGCGCTATTTTATACACATATTATTTTTTTGTTTTGGCTTTTTATTGAAGGCTCAAAACCCTGTTTCGGTAAATATGTCTGCCGTATCACCATTGCCAGATGTTGAGTTTTATGATATTATTGAAGACCACCAACACTATATTTGGTTGGCTGCCGATAAAGGACTTTTTAGGTATAATGGTACTACTTATGAGCGTTTTAGTCATCCTGAACAAAAATCAAACTCCTTATTTCAACTAATTTTAGATAAAAAAAACCGATTGTGGTGTATTAACATTTACGGTCAAATATTTTATGTAGAAAACGATAAATTAAAACTGTTTTATGATGCTAGTAAATTGGTTAATGGGCAATTAGCACCTTATGAAATAAACAATGAGCACATTACATTATTTACTGTAACGGGCATTTATATTATTGATTTACAAACAAAAGAAGTTAACAAGCTGTTTGGTGGTATGTGCATAGGCAATTCTAAAATTAATGAGATTAATTATACGTTTGCCATAAGTTTTGAAAACAATTTGGAGCGCCACCGTATTTATAAGTTTAATAAAAAAAAATCAACCAAAATATTTGAAATAACCAGTTTAAAACGCATTCAATCACCAAAGTTATTTGCGTTTAATAATGTTGTATTCTTTACACACAAAAGCTTAAAGGGTAATGTTTTGTATGCAATTAATCCAAAAAACAATATTTTTACAAAGCTTAAAACACCAAAACAAATATATAATGAAACTATTTACGGGCTTTTAAATATTGAAAACAACTATTGGTTTTTAACCAGTTCTGGCGTGTTTATTTATGGTTTTGAAAATGAAATTTTCACCTTTAAAGAACAACTTTTTAAAACAGAATCTATTACCGATGTTCAAGTAGATTTTAATAAAAATTACTGGTTTACAACTTTAGATAATGGTGTGTTTGTATCTCCAAATTTAAATATCCGTCGTGTTGAATTATTAAACTTAGACTCTAAAATCACAGCTTCTGTTGCGTTACAAAACAATCAATTTGTTTTAGGAACCAATGATGGTAAACTACTGTTTTACAATCACAATCAGCTAATAAAAACACTGCAATTACCAGGAAAAAAAATCATCGGGAAACTTTTTTTTGATGCGCAAAACGATAAACTAATAGTTAGTATTAATGCATCAGAATCGTTTGTGGTTAATCCTAAAAATGACAAAATTTTAGACGTAAATAACCGATTTTCAGTTGCTAAAACCTTTTCAAAAATTGATAATAATACCATGTTTTATGGTAATTACCGTCAAGGTATTGTATATAAAAATCCGTTTAATAATCCTAAACAACAAATTCTTAAGGAAAGTCGTGTAAAAGCTTCGGTGGTTTCCAATAATCATTTATTTGTATCGTATATCGACGGACTTTATAAATACAATACGCAAACATTTAATGCAGAAGAAATCACGTTCAATGCTAAAAGTTTACTGGTTAATACATTAACTAAAACCAACGGAACAGTTTGGGTTGCAACCCAGCACAATGGATTATTGAAATACGAAAACAATACGCTAAAACCTTCAGGAATTAACCTTCCTGAAAACCTTCAAATTAACGCTATTCATGCTGATGGTTTGGTGCTTTGGATTTCAACCGATGCTGGATTATTTCAATATCATACAAAAACACATCAGCTTAAATTGTTAAGTGCGCAAGATGGTTTAAATACAGCGGTTAACGATTTTTTAATACTTAAAAATCAAATTATTGTAAGCTTGCCTAAAGCATTTTATGCGTTGCCAAAATCGGATGCGTTGTTCAAAGATTTTAAAACAGCCAAGGTTAGGGTAGAAGCTGTAAAAATTAACGACCGCGACACGTTAGTTGCAACCAATTACAAACTACCGCACCATTTAAATAAAATTGATATGTCGTTTAACTCAAACGGATTTCAATCTAACCAACACGTAAGCTACCAATACCGCGTTAAAGAGATAGATACAAGTTGGCAAAACATACCGCTAAACACACATTTTGTTACTTTTAATAGTTTGTCTAGCGGCACGTATACTTTTGAATTAAAAGCCCAAAATTTAAGTGCGAAAGAAGCTGTTTTTGCTGCACCTATAAGCTTTGTAATTACTAAACCATTTTGGGAAACCTATTGGTTTTATGGTTTAGTAATAGCAACAATAATAGGTTTAGTTTGGCTGTATTTTAGATGGCGATTACAACAAAAAGAAGCGCAGCGAATTGCTGAAGTTGATAAAATTTTAATCGATAAAAAAATAACAAACTTAAGGTTAGAAAATCTGCGCTCGCAAATGAATCCGCATTTCATTTTTAATGCCTTAAATTCTATTCAAGATTATATAATTTCAAACGAAAAGGAATTGGCAAGCTCGTATTTAGTGAAGTTTAGCCGATTAATCCGCATGTATTTAGATTACAGTCAGCAAAACGAAATTACTTTAGAGGAAGAATTAAATGCCTTAAAACTGTATTTAGAATTAGAAAAAGTGCGTTTTGAAGATGAATTGGAATATACAATTTCGGTTGATAATCAATTGAAAACAAAACAGATAAAAGTACCGTCGTTATTTATTCAACCGTATGTTGAAAATGCTTTAAAACACGGATTATTACACAAATTAAACGACCGAAAACTACATATTGAAGCGAAAATTATTCAGCAAAATAAATTAGAAATTACTGTTGAAGATAACGGAATTGGTCGCGCACAATCCGAAAAATTAAAACGACCAAACCAACAGCACAAACCCTTTGCAACAAAAGCTAATGAGGAACGTGTGCATCTTTATAAAAACAAATTAAAGCGTGATATAGCCATAACGACCAACGATTTGTATGACGAAAATGACGTTGCTGCAGGCACAAAAGTGGTCATCACCATGCCAATACATTAAGATATGAAAGCGATAATTATAGACGACGAAAAACGCGCCAGACATTTACTGTCAAACTTGCTAACCGAACATTGCGCAAGTATTACTAGCATTGAAGAAGCGCAAGATTTAGCATCTGGTGTCGATTTGATTAAAACCAGTAAACCAGATGTTGTTTTTTTAGATATTGAAATGCCAAATCAATCAGGATTAGATATTTTAGAATACTTCCCAAATCACATAGATTTTAAAATCATTTTCGTAACGGCATACAACCAATATGCGATTGAAGCTTTCAAACTGTCGGCTATAGATTATCTGTTAAAACCAGTGGACACAACCGAGTTAAAAGAAGCAGTAACAAAAGCTGAAGAAGCGATAAGAGCCAACAATTTAAACGACCAGTTAAACAAGTTACGCGACTCGTTAAAGCAACTCTCAATGGACAAAATTGCTTTAGAAATTCCTAAAGGCATCATGTTCGCATCGCATAATGATATCGTCTATTTTGAAGCCGATGGTATGTACACTAATGTACAACTTATAGATGGTAAACAAAAAACCATTTGTAAACCATTAAAGCACTTTGTAGAGCAATTGGAACACAACGCGATGTTTTTTAAATGTCATCGTTCGTATTTAATCAACTTAAAATATGTTGATGAATTGGTTAAAGACGATGGCGATTATTTGCTAATGAACAATCAAAAACGCATCCCAATTTCAAAATCTAAACGCGATCAGTTTCTTGAAGTGATTAAGGAAACGTTTATGTGATTTATTTGAAATTTCTGAAATTTCTTCAGAAAAAAAATCATCATTTTCAGAAAAAACCAAATTAAGAATAGTGCTTAAGTGCTTTATTTTGAAGTCTATTAAACACAATTCTTATGAAAAAAATAGTTCTATTATTCGTTTTGGCATTATGCTACAACGTCTCTCATGCGCAATTTGGTAAAATGCTAAAAAACAAAGCCAAAGCAGCAGTAGAGAAGAAGTTAGATAAAAAAGAAACGAGCAGTTCATCTTCAAAATCTGAAAACGCTTCAGGTATGGTTGGCAGTTCTTCAACTGAAAATTCATCAAAAACCGAATATACCGATGAAGAATTTAAAGCTGAATTAGCTAAAAAATATCCAAACGACCAAGCAAAGCAAGATTTATACTATCAAAAGTATCTTGAAAAAAAGCAACAAGAAGCCGACGCTAATAAGCCTAAATCTGCAAATGCAGTAAGTGATGAGTTTTTATACATGTCGTATCCGTTTGCGATGACAAAAGGCATGAGCGCAGTTGGTGTAGATCGTGTAAAATTAAGACGCCAAATGACAGACATGGGTGATAATGTAGATTTATTGCCTGCACAAGATCCAGATTATGCATGGTTACGCTTTTTAACAACACCAGAACTAGTAGCTATGTCACCAGAAGGATATATTGGTTACGAGTTGGTTTCAGGAATGTTTACAACCAAAGTAGGTGCAGACCGATCGCAAACTTTAGAGCTTGGTACAGGTATGCCAATTCTTGTAAGAGGCATATTAATTGCAGACGACGTATTTGTAATTTATGCCGCATCGCACCAAGGTGGACACGCATTTAATGTACCATCGTACATGCACGAAAACGATATTACTATTTTAAACGTGATTGGTAAAGGCAATCAACAATTTCATTTAGAGTGGTTAGAAAAAGCAAAGCCAATTGTAAAAGAATTTGAAGCCACGTTAAAAGCAAATTATGATGCTGCTGCAAAATCAACTATGGATGCTATAAAGATGCCAAAAGCAGGTAGCATGAATAGTAATGCTTCATTAGTGAGTTTTGCTAAAGAAAATGTGTCTAAAACCATTGCAAAAGATGGTGCAAAACTTCTAAAGATAAACATAGAATCTAATGATTGGAGTATTGTAAAAAACAAATACACAGGTCGTATTTTATACCGTTGGATAAAAGGTGCTTTCACAGAAAAAAATAAAAATAACGACTGCTATTTACAAGGCTTTTTAATCAAGCAACAGTATAATGGTAGTGGTTATGGCAGTTCACAATTTGGTGGTATTATTCACGGACAAATGCCTTACGGACAAAAAATGAATTGCGAATAACATTTATATATTATTTAGGTATGCTTAAAAGTCTGCTGTTTTACACACAGACTTTTTTGCGTTATAAAGCTGTTTTTTATCGAAATCATTCAGAAAGAAATTAGACCTATTCAGAAAAAAGCATATTAAAAACCTTAGGTGTTAGCCTTGTTTTGTAGCTGATTAATTTTAAAAATGCTCAACTACAATGAAAAAAACATTACTCTTATTTTACTTTTTAATAGCGACTGCATGCTATAGCATACATGCACAAAATGTAAACATTCCAGATTTTAACTTTAAAAATTATTTGTTAAATAATACAGCTATTAATACAAATTCTGATACAGAAATTTCGGTAGCTGAAGCGCAAGCTTTTACAGGAACAATATCCGCAACAAGTCTAGGAATTACAGATTTAACAGGAATTGAAGCTTTTGTAAATATAACTACATTAGAAGTATATTCAAATATACTTACATCGTTAGATGTTAGTAACAATACTAGTTTAACACGATTACATTGTGCAAACAACCAAATAACAACTATAGATGTTAGTGGTATTCCTACATTAAATCAAATTCATTGTCAAAATAATCAGTTGGTAGAATTAAATTTAGCTAATGGGAATAATGCTAATTTTTCGTATATGAAATCTTATGGAAATCCTAATTTAACATGTATTCAGCATGATGCTAGTTTTTCACCGCCTTTTACTAATGCAGGTCAATATGCTAATGGATGGACAAAAGATGCAAACTCTAGCTATTCTTCTAACTGTAATTATGGTCCTGTTTATGTAGATGCCAATGCTTCTGGAGCAAATAACGGAAGTTCTTGGGCTGATGCTTACACAACAATTAATGCTGCATTAACAAGTGCTAGTCCAAATAGTAAAATTTGGGTAGCTAAAGGTGTTTATAAGCCAACAGCTCAAAACACGCCATTAGAAATAAATGAAACTAGTATTGCTATTTATGGTGGTTTTGATGGTACTGAAACTCAACTATCAGATAGAGATTTATCTTTAATAAATACAACTAATGCAACTGTTATTACAGGTGATATGAACGGTGATGATATTGATGGTGATTTTGCATCTAATAAATCTGATAATGCCGATAGATTAATATTAGTAGATGCTACTAATATTACTATTGACGGTTTTATTTTAGAAAATATTTACGATACTTCAAGTAATGCTCATAATCAAGACAATGGTGTTATCTATTCAAAATACAGTGGAGCTTCAACTTGGATTGAAAACCTAAGCATAAAAAACTGTAGTTTTAAAAATAACTATAGTAACGATTTTTTAATAAAAGGAATTGGTTTAAAAGATAACTTCAAACTTTACAACGTAAGTTTTACAAACAATGTAAGTGTGGGGCAAAGTATTATTTTATTACATGCAGATCGTTTTAATGATATCTATGCAGACTTTTCTAATGTTCTGTTTGCTGATAACCAAACCAAGTTTTCTGTTATCAATGCATATAGAATTCCTGATGGCTCATTTACAAACTACAGAGACTTAGATTTAATAATAACTAATTCATCTTTTATTAATAATAATGTAGTAAACGTCAATAATACATCTTATGGTCAGGCTATTATCATGGGATCTGATAATACTTGGGGACATTTAGAGATAAATAACTCTATCTTCTTTGGTAATACATTAAATGGAACTTACGCAGACAGAGATATTTCTTATGGGACACAAGGTAATCATTATGAATTAGTAATTAATAATTCAATAACCCAAATTACAAACAACGGAGGCGCATCTGGAGCTTTTGCAGCACCATCATTTAATAATGTTCAAGATTTAGATCCAAACACTGTGTCTCTTAACTTGAGTTCTGATTATAAACCAACATCAAGCTCGTCTTACATTATAGACCAAGGAAATAATTCATTTTATGATACAGCTTTATTAGGTGATTTAGATTTATCAGGTAATGATAGGGTTTTTAACTCTACGATAGATTTAGGAGCTTACGAGTACAATTCTACATTAGGAATTGATGATGTATCTTTAAATACAAATTCAGTTTCAGTAAAACTATACCCTAACCCTGTAAGTGATAGATTATTTATAGAATCTACAGAACAAGTTGAAAGCGTAGCTATTTACAACATTAATGGTCAACTTTTAAAGCAAGCTATTGAAACTTCAAATGGTATAGATGTATCTAATTTAAACAAAGGTGTGTACATCATTCAAGTAAAAACTATTAAAAATGCTATTAATCAAAAGTTCCTTAGGGATTAAAGGAACTGGGTTGATATAACATCAACTCAATTTAGCGCTCAACTTGTTGGGCGCTTTTTTTTTACTTAATTAATTAAAGATTTGTTTAATTTGATAGTTTTTAAAACAAATGGAGGTAATAAAAAAGCGCTTAAAAAATAAGCGCTTCTTTTTTTTTATGTTTTTAGTATAATAAAATTCTAGCTATTAAGCATTACAGGCATTACAAGCATGGTTACTTGCTCGCCTTCATCTAAGCCATCGGTTGGTGTTAAAATACCAGCTCTGTTTGGCATACTCATTTCTAATTGTACATCATCAGAGTTTAGGTTGTTTAACATTTCTGTTAAAAAACGTGAATTGAAACCAATTTGCATATCATCACCTTGGTAATCACATGTTAAACGTTCTTCGGCTTTATTACTATAATCAATATCTTCAGCAGAAATATTTAGTTCTGCACCAGCAATTTTTAAACGTATTTGATGTGTGGTTTTGTTAGAAAAAATGCTAACACGTTTTACAGAGTTTAAAAATTGATTTCTATCAATTGTTAGTTTATTTGGATTTTCTTTAGGTATAACAGCTTCGTAATTTGGATATTTACCATCAATTAAACGACAAATTAATACAGAGTTTTCAAAAGTAAATTTAGCGTTAGAGTCATTGTATTCAATAGTAACTTCATCTTCGCTAGCAGCTAAAATGCCTTTTAATAAATTTAAAGGTTTTTTTGGCATAATAAACTCTGCAACTTGGTTAGCTTTTACATCTTCACGTGTGTATTTTACTAATTTATGAGCATCGGTAGCTACAAAGGTTAAACCTTCGGTTGAAAATTGAAAAAATACACCGCTCATTACAGGGCGTAAATCGTCATTTCCTGCGGCAAAAATAGTTTTACTTATGGCTGTAGCTAAAATATCACCCGTAACTACTGTTTTGCTTGGATCTTCTAGAGCAACCGCTTTAGGAAATTCGTTACCATCAGCATAAGCTAAGGCATATTTACCGTGGTTAGAGCTAATTTCAACGGTGTTATTGTCTTCAATAACAAACGTTAATGGTTGCTCAGGAAATGTTTTAAGCGTATCAAGTAATAAACGTGCAGGAATTGCAACACTACCAGTGCTATCACTTTCTACATCTAAGGTAGAAGCCATTGTGGTTTCTAAATCACTTGCAGAAACGGTAAGTGTATTATTATCTAATTCAAATAAAAAATTATCTAAAATAGGTAAGGTGTTAGAGTTGTTTATAACGCCTCCTAAAACCTGCAATTGTTTTAATAAATAGGTGCTTGATACTATAAATTTCATTTGTAAATGTTATTTATTTTTATGTTGAAAGATGCAACTTTTTTTATTGTGAAAAGTTGATTTATATTAAGCTAATAAGCTACATACAAATATATTCTATACTTATAAATAACCGAAACAAACTTATTAACATTTAAGATGCGTATTTTTTCTTTCTTATGAAATTAAAAATAATTCCAAATAAAGCTAATAATACTAGTGGTAGCGCTATGTTTAAGAGTTGCCACTTGGTTTTTTCTTGAGCTATTTTTTCTTGATTTAAGAAGGCAACTGCCAATTCTTTTGAACGAATGTTTATAAGTCCGTTCTCGTCTAATAAATAATTTACAGCATTTAATAAAAACTCTTTGTTGCCAACTTCTTGGTTACTAGAGCGGTCAAAACTTAAATCTGTAGGCCCATTTCTATCTATATTATTTTTAATAACATCACCATCGGCAACAACAATCATTTTAGTTGGCGTACTTTGGTTTTTAGTGTTTTTTAGTTTAATGGGCTTAACTAAATTATTGTAGGCCGAAGTAAATTTACCTTCTAAAAGTACTGCTAATGTTTGGTGACCTTTATTGTACAATTGGGTTTTAGGCTCTTGGGTGGCCTGTTCTAAATTGATTTCTCTGGGCACACCTTCAAGCTTTGTTAGGTTTGAACTTCGTAATAAAATAGTTTTTTCAATATTGTTTTTTAGGGTATCAATTTGGTTAGCAAAATCAAATTTCACTAAGTTTAAATTGTTGGTAATTGGGTGATTAGGATTGCCAGATGCTAGTGGCGCATAAGGCCATTTTAAGCGCATAAGTCTGGTGTCATTATCATTACCTGTGGCTAACATAATAGGGGCAGAGTAGAGGTCTGCAATAATGCTTGGGTTAATTCTAACACCGTATTTAAAAAAGAAATCGGTTAAGTTTAAATCTCTTGCTACGGCATAGTTTTTACCAGCATCATTGTATAAACTATCTTTTTCAATAGCAACAGCATCAATAAGCCATAAGCTTTTACCTCCGTTCATGGTAAATTGGTCTAAAATCAATTTTTCTTCTTCGGTAAATGCTTCGGTAGGTTTAGCCGAAATAATCAAATCGAAAGTATTTAAATCATCACCTGTTTTTTGAGCATTTGTAGCTACGCTATCTAAAGTAAAAGGCGCTATGTAATAATAGTCTTTTAATTTTTTTATAAAGCTAGCAATATTGGCATCGTTTAGTTGGTTGTTGCCTTTTAAAATGGCAATTTTTTTACGTTTAGGGTTAACTAATTTGCTAAAACCATCGGCAAAGGCATATTCTAAATGCTGAACAGAGTTTGAAACCAGTTCTTGTTGGTTGGCTCCAATTTTGTTTTTAACTAGCGGAATAGCCACCGTTTGCTCATTAAAACTAGCCAAAGCCCAAGGGAAAATAATGGCTTGTGATGCTTTGCCGCTTTCGGTTACACTAAGCTGCATAGGTGTTAAGCCTCGTGCATTTAAAAGCTCAATGTTTTTATTTTTTGTTGAAGTATCTTCAATAGGATTTATAAAATTAAAAACAATATTATCATTAACGTTGGCAAACTCTTCAAGCAGTTGTTTGGTTTCAGTTTGAAGACGTCTAAATTCCGAAGGAAAATCATCACCTTCTAAAAACACATCAATAATTATGGGTGATTGTATGTTTTTTATAACATTAACTGCTGCTTCATTAAGTGTGTAACGTTTGTCTTTAGTTAAATCAAAACGGGCGTGGGCTTTTGCCAAAACAACGTTAATAAGCAATAAGGCAACTGGTATAATTAGAAGTTTACCCCATGTTTTTTGTGGTAATTTTTCATTTTTAATACCGTATACTGTTAGTGTAATAAATAGAGTGGTTATGCTTAAAAAGTATAAAATATCGGCCGTATCAATAACACCACGGCTCATACTTTTAAAGTGGTAACTCATACCTAGTTGCTCAATAAAATTACTAGCAGCAAAATCTGCTATACCTTCAAAACCTATATAAAAGAAAAAACATAAAAAAACCGATGCTATAAACGCCACAATTTGGTTTTGCGAGAGTGTAGAGCCAAAAACGCCAATGGCTGTATAAGCTGCTACTAAAAACAGCAAACCAAAATAAGAGCCCCAAGTGCTTCCCATATCTAAATTACCAACAGGTTTACCTAATTGGTAAACTGTGTAAACATATAAAAGTGTTGGTAATAGTGCTATTAGTATTAAAATAAAAGCGCCTAAATATTTACCTAAAACTATATTTAATTGGCTAATGGGTTTTGTTAAAAGTAGCTCTAACGTGCCTTGTTTTTTTTCATCGGAAAAGCTGCGCATGGTTACAGCCGGAATTAAAAAAATAAGAATCCATGGGGCTAAAAGGAAAAAAGACGATAAATCGGCAAAGCCATAGTCTAAAACATTAAAATCACCTTTAAAAAGCCATAAAAACAGCCCGTTTAATATTAAAAAAATAGCAATTACTAAATAGCCAATGGGCGATGCGAAAAATGAGTTTATTTCTTTTTTAAGTATGGCTAACATTTAATAGAGTTTGTTATATGGTTTAAAAGTTGAAAGTTTCAAAAGTAATAGTTTTATTGTATTTATTAAGCTATTCAACTTTAATACAGTTTACTTTTTTTATTTAAGTGATGCTAGTTTATGCACACTCCAAGCTTCGGGTTTTATGTTAAATAGTACTTTGGTTTTGTTCCAAATTTTGATGAATGTTTCAGAATTTCGGTAACGTTCTAAAGCCATTTCATCATCCCAATAACTGTAAGTAAAAAATAGTGTTGGGTTGTTTTTATCTTGGTAAAGCTCTAAAAAGTTACAACCTTCAAAATTTCTAATGGTGGTTTTATCGGTTTCAAAATTAGTTAAAAAAGTATCAATATGTTTTTCATCAAATCCTAATTTAACAATTCTAACCAGCATAATTTATTTGCTTAAAAATTTAACACTTACAGTATCCATAACACTTAAGCCCATTAAAGTACTAGCGCTACCAACGGTGGCTGTATTACTTTTATAAACTGCAATTTCTAAAAAATTACCCGAATTAAAAACCACTAAGCCTTTACCTTCATCATGCCGTTTGTCTTCGGGTATTTCAAAATTCACAATATCACTGTATTTATTGTAAATGGTTTTAAAGGTATAATTTCGAGCCATAATTTCAAAAGCGCGTCCTTTTTGTATGGTTTCAAAAAAACTTTGTTTAATATTGGTAATTACATTACCGTAATTATCAATGTAAATAACACTACCAATAATTTGTGTTTTATCATCATTAACATAGGGCACAATATTTTTAATAGGTTTAATTTGGTCTATGGTTTTACCAATAACCTCTAAAGTACCGCCACGAGCAATATGGCAGGCTACTTTAACAAATACATCAAGCACCGGAAAACTTGTTTGTATTTTATCGTGTATGTTAATTTCTACAATTTTTTCAGGCATAATTTCAGCACAAATCATACTCATAATACCATTATTGGCACAAATAAAGTAATGGCCATCTAGTTTTAAGGCAATATGCTTGTTTTCTTGGTTAAGTTCAGAGTCTATACCAATAATATGTATGGTACCTTTGGGGAAACTGCTATATGCATTTTGTATTATATAAGCAGCTTCGGGTATATTAAACGGTGATACATTGTGTGAGATATCAACAATAGTAACATCAGGTAATTCACTGTAAATAGCACCTTTAGTTGCGCCAGCAAAGTGATCTTTCTCGCCAAAATCAGTTGTTAAAGTAATAAGAGGCATTGCCAAAATTGTTGATATGTTTTTAACCTACAGTCACTCAATTTTATGTATTTTTGAGTGTTTCAAAAGTACATGAATTTTTTCATTTTAGAAATTCTGTAAAAACCCAATTGAAAAAATTTATGCACAAAAAAATAGGTTGCTGTAGTTAAACTAAATTTTGTAATTTGTAGTAGTAAAAATTAGTTACAGCAAACAGTAGTAGCTAAAACACAACATATAATTTAAAACAAGAAATAAAAATAATTTAAGCTTTTGAACGAAATAATTATTGAACTTGAAGAGATCACTCCAAAAGAATTTTTTGGAGCGCAAAATGCCAACATAGAACTTTTAAAAAAGTACTTTCCAAAATTAAAAATAGTAGCAAGAGGCAACAAAATAAAAGCCTTTGGCGATGAAGAACTACTAGAAGAGTTTGACCGCCGTATAACCATGCTACTAAAACATTACGCCAAATACAACAAACTAGACGAAAACGCCATAGAACGTGTTTTAACCAGTGTAAGTAGCGAAGATTACAACACCTCAAAACAAAGTGGCGAGGTTATAGTACATGGTGTTGGTGGCAAACTAATAAAAGCCCAAACGGCCAACCAGCGCAAACTAGTTGAAAGCATGCGTAAAAACGATATGGTATTTGCCATTGGGCCCGCAGGAACCGGTAAAACTTACACCGGTGTAGCATTAGCAGTACAAGCCCTAAAAAACAAAGAAGTAAAACGTATAATTTTAACCAGACCCGCTGTTGAAGCCGGCGAAAATTTAGGGTTTTTACCAGGCGATTTAAAAGAAAAGCTAGACCCATACATGCAACCACTTTACGATGCACTACGTGATATGATTGCCCCAGAAAAACTAGCACATTACATAGAAAACGGTACCATACAAATAGCGCCATTAGCCTTTATGCGCGGGCGCACGCTAGACAATGCATTTGTAATACTAGACGAAGGCCAAAACACCACACACGCCCAAATGAAAATGTTTTTAACCCGTATGGGTAAAAACGCAAAATTCCTTTTAACCGGAGATCCAGGGCAAATAGATTTACCGAGGCGCACCATATCAGGATTAAAAGAAGCCATGTTAATTCTAAAAAATGTAGAAGGCGTAGGCATGATATTTTTAGATGAAAAAGACGTTATCCGTCATAAACTAGTAAAAAAGATAATAGACGCCTACAAAAGCATAGAAAACAGAGGGTAAATACCTGCGCTAATAAATAAGCTTTAAAGTGAGTTACATACAGAAAGCACCATTAAAAAAATGCAATATGTTTACACAGCACTATTTAATTTTTTTTAGAAGCTATTTCCCGCTTTCCACTATATCTTTTTCTCGTACCTCAAAAAAGGATGCCGTTTCAATCGGGGCTAACCCCAAACCAAAAGAAAGTGTATTTTTGCAGCAAAAAGCATTTTTTTAAACAATAAAACAATAACATTGAGCGCCAATAGCCAAAACTAAAGGCAAAAACAAGAACAATGAGCAACACAATAATAAATACCAACTTTAACTTTCCGGGGCAAAAAAGCGTATACAAAGGCAAAGTAAGAGAAGTTTATAACATAAATAATAACCAATTGGTAATGATAGCTACAGATAGGCTTTCGGCCTTTGATGTAGTTATGCCAAAGGGCATACCATACAAAGGGCAAATACTAAACCAAATAGCTACAAAAATGATGGAAGCTACCCAAGATATAGTACCAAACTGGTTAGTTGCCACACCCGATCCTAACGTAGCCATTGGGCATTTATGCGAGCCTTTTAAAGTAGAAATGGTAATACGCGGTTACATGAGTGGGCATGCAGCACGCGAGTATAAAGCAGGTAAACGCATGCTTTGTGGCGTACCAATGCCCGAAGGTATGAAAGAAAACGATGCCTTCCCAGAGCCTATAATAACACCAGCAACCAAAGCTGAAATGGGAGACCATGACGAAGATATTTCTAGAGAGGACATTTTAGCAAAAGGAATAGTATCAGAAGAAGATTATGTAGTTTTAGAAGATTACACCCGTAAACTATTTAAACGCGGTACCGAAATTGCAGCACAACGCGGACTCATTTTAGTAGACACCAAATATGAATTTGGTAAAACTAAAGATGGCAAAATTGTACTAATTGATGAAATTCACACACCAGACTCATCGCGCTATTTTTATGCCAACGGTTATAAAGAACGTCAAGCCAAAGGCGAAGCCCAAAAGCAATTAAGTAAAGAGTTTGTGCGCCAATGGTTAATTAGTAATAGTTTTCAAGGCTTAGAAGGGCAAACCGTACCACATATGAGTGATGAATACATAACCTCAGTTTCTGAGCGTTATATTGAACTTTATGAAAACATTACGGGCGAAACCTTTGTGAAAGCAGACGTAAATAATATACAACAGCGTATTGAAGCCAACGTTTTAAAGTATTTAAAGTAACATTTTTATAATATAGCCTTAAATAAAAGACCTTGTAGTTTTACTGCAAGGTCTTTTTTATGTTTTTTGTTTTATAACTAGTTAGAGGCTAGTTGTAGTGGGGTAAAAAATTAATTCAGTTTTTAATTCTATTATTATACACTTTTAAACATTCTTTTTTAATTTTAATTCTTGGCATATGAATTCTGTTTCTTTCTCTAATTATTTTATTAATATAAATCAACTCTAAAGTTTCTAAGTCCACAAAAATTCTATATCCATGATTAGAATTTTTATCAGAAATATCAAAACTTAAATAGTAGGGCATAATCTCTTTAGAATGATTCCAAGACGCCAATAACGTTATTTTTTTATTTTTATATTGTTCAAAATAGTTACAAATACATTCGGGAAAAATAATTTCTTTATCCTTTATTAGTAATCTTTTTTTATCTAAGTTAAATTTAGATGGATTAAACTCTTTTGGCAGCCCTAGTATATTTCCTTTATCATCAATTTGTAGAATGCTGTCTTTGTGAAACAAGTTTGAATCTGCTATAAAAATAAATGATATTAAAATTAAAAGTGTTTTCATGTTTTTTTGTTTTACCACTAGTTAAAGGCTAGTTGTAGAGTGTATTAATTAACTTTTTTTTAAATCATTTACGAACTTTCTTATTTTAGTATTAAAAATATCATTGTCAAATTCATCTTCATCAAAAAATGTGAAATCAGCTGAATTAATATTTTTTAATTCAGTAATATTTTCCCAAATTTCTTCTCTTTTTTCAATAGGTCTTACATCTTCTTTTTTTAAGTTGAATAAAAAGTTATCAATGTGCATTGGGAAAAGTACTGTTTCCCATAGCATATCTTGTTTTAAACGAGCATTTAATAATTCAAACTGACAAGCTTCACTTTTTATTGAATTTTCAGACGTAATAAATAATAGTTTATCAAATTCAATTATTTTGTCTGACATTATTTCCCTTAATCTTTTTCCATTAGGGGCATCAATTTCCCATAAGAAAGTTTTAATTCCGAAAGCTTTCAAACTAGCATTAACTTTTTTTGCGAATTCACTATTTTTAAAACTGTAAGAAATAAATACACTGTAATATTGTATGCTTTTTACACTTAAACCTTTTTCAAGATATTCTACATTTTTAAAATCTTTAAATAATAATTTTAGTTTTTCTAAATTATCATTTTCATTAATCACATACCAACAAGCATACTCATTGCTCCATCTTACATCCTTTAACAATTTAACTATTTTTTTAATTTCATAATTATATTTAAAATCAATTCGAAGTGAATCTTTTCCTTTAAAAATAAAATGTGATATGTAAACTGGATTATAATTTAAGGCCATTTTTTTTAATGTAAGTCAACTGTCTCTTCTGCAAATAAGCTTGTAAACTTCGCCTTCATCAAGTCAATGCTCCCGCTTATTACTGGTCCAAGATACTCTCCAATTGATTCCGCAACTTGTCCGCCTGCTTCATCTGCTACCTTTGAACCTAACTTCTTAAATGCCCCTTTTAATACACCTTTCAATGAAGTGTCTGTCTCGGCACCAATATCTATAAATGCTTGTCTAATCTCGTCTTTAGATTCTTCAGGTAAATAGGACTCAAAAAGAGAAACAAAGGCGTTTGTCGTTAATCGAACAAGTTCGGCTGAAAATGAACCGTCAGTTATGTGGTTTATCTGTTTAAGTTTTGCTCTTAAATGGTCTATCAAGAAGGGATTATCAATTTCAATTCCAATTTTGTCATTATCCTTAAGGAAAATTGGGGTTTTGAGTATTTCTATTAATTCTTGGTCGAGTTCTACTTTACTTGTTAGCCTGAGTTTCGATTCATAAAGAAGATTTCTTGCCTTAGCTCTTGTTACCTTTAATTCTGAAACTATTTCATAGATTTCTGGATTCTTACTGAAAATACCTAGCTTTTTAAGCTTGATAAATAGTAGAATGTCAAAGTCTCTTTTTGAAATTGAACCGAATGCTGGATTCAGGTAGTCCATAAGCAATTCTTTAAACACTTTTTTTACATTTTCTGAATCAAGTTCATCGAGTCTATTTATTATTTCACTCATGTTTTTCAAATTAAAGTCAACCCCAAGCTATAAACCATTCCAAAAATCCAAAATCTCAGCATTCTTAAAATAATTTAAACCCAACAAGTAATGTTATTTAGGTTTTAAAATTACTAAAACAAAGCAAGTATTACATGTAAAGAAAGAAAAGTTTTAAACAAAATTGTTGTTACTAGCTGCAAATTTAGTTTTCTTATTTTTGAACAATTTTAAAAACTAAATACAATGAATGTTCTAGGAATAGATATTGGTGGCTCTGGTATGAAAGGCGGTATTGTAAACACCATAACAGGCGAAATGCTTACTGAACGCTACAGAATACCCACACCAAAATCTAAAAAGCCAGCAGATATGGCCAAGGTGTTTCATGATATTGTTGCTCATTTTAACTATAGTGGCCCTGTGGGTGTTGGGTTTCCGTCTATAATAAAACACGGGGTTTGTATGGCTCCTGGTAATTTACATAAAAGTTGGGTTGGCACAAACGCACAAACACTTTTTACAAACGCTTGTGGTTTGCCTGTTAAAGTTATTAATGATGCTGATGCTGCTGGGTATGCCGTTATTAATTACGGTATTGGTAAAGGCAAACAAGGCTTGGTTTTAATTATAACTATTGGTACTGGTTTGGGTAGTGGCGCTTTTTTTAATGGCGAATTGTTACCAAATTTTGAACTTGGGCAAATACCTTATAAAAAGTATAAAAAAATAGAAACATACGCATCAAACACGGCTAAAGAAATTAATAATTTAAGTTTTAAACGCTGGGGGAAACGTTTTAATAATTTTTTACAATTAGTTGAAACCATTACCTGCCCCGATGTAATTATTTTAGGTGGCGGAAGCGCAAAAGATTTTGATAAATACCAAAAGCAAATTAAAATACAAACACCTGTAATACCTGCAGAATTGGGTAATTATGCTGGTATAATTGGTGCCGCAGCAGCAGCTTTACATGAAGCGCCTAAATATTAATTTTTTTAAATAAGGTTTATTAATAATTATAATTTACAATTCTATTGTTTAATGCTTGTTCATTACGGTAGTTATTTACAGGCATATTGTTTTTTAGTTTTAAAACCTCTTCAACAGATAAAATTATGGGGTGTTTGAATACCACCCAATTTACATTCTCGGTGCAAGGTGGTGTGGTTAATGAGCCACCATAGGTGTAATATTCATTTGAGTGTTTAAATAAATCTTTTAAATCTAATTGTTGATGGATGTTTTTGGTTTCGCCATTTTTTAGCGGTAAAAAGCTTTCTAAAAATTCAAATAGTTGACTTTCATCACCTTCTTCACCTAAAATACCAAGCACTGTTATTTGTCCGGTTTTGTTAACGTGTACTAAATGAATTTCAATAGGATACATAACACCGTTAATTTTATGTTCTGAGGGTTCATGAAAATGAATTTGTTTTAAATAATAGATATCGTTTTTGTAATGAATAGAATCTCCTGCTTCAAAATTAAACTGAACGGAATGCCCGTTATTTTCAACTTTTTCAATGTAAGTTGTTGGTGAGTAATGTATTTTTAAATCGGAAATACCATGAACAGCATCTGCTTGTTTATGAATAATGTTTATGGGCGATTGGTGGTTGCCATCACAATCTGAATTTTTCTCAATATCTGCCCAATGTATGGGTGCTGTTTCACCAGCATAACTCCAGTGTTTTTCATGGTTGTGTTTTGCGGTAGTTTGGTCTTTTTTATTATTACAAGCAGTTATTTGTAATAAGGTGATAACTACTAAGGTTTTTATAATAGTTTTCATTTAGATTGATTTTTTTTGAGGTTAAAATGTACCCCAAAAGTAGTTTCAAAATTAAATGAAAAACCTAACTTTCATCAGTTTATACAAGTAATTGCCTAAAGTTATTAACTATTACGTTTTAGCTATTTGTTGTCTGTTTTTAATGCTTACTAAAACAGTAAGTATTACCATGCTAATAAAAATTACATATACAAATTTTGGTACAGGTACAGCGTCTCCGGCGGCATAACTATGTAAACCCGAGAGGTAGTAATTAACCCCAAAAGATGTCATTATTATAGACCAAAATGCAAACATGCTAGCCACATTTAAGATGTAAAAGTTATTTAGTTTTGGTACAAAGCGTAGGTGTAAAACTATAGCGTACACAATAATACTAATAAGTGCCCAAGTTTCTTTGGGGTCCCAGGCCCAATAGCGCCCCCAACTTTCATTAGCCCAAACACCACCTAAAAATGTGCCTATTGCTAGCGTAAATAAACCAATAGTCATTGAGAGCTCATTTATATATGTGAGTTCTTTTATTTTAAGTTCTATAATTTGTTTGGTATTAGCGGTTTTAAATAACATAAGTACTAAAGCCATTATGCCTAAAACAGCCGATAGTGCTAATGGTGCATAACTACTAACTATGGTTGCCACGTGTACTTTTAACCAATATGATTTTAGTACAGGCATAAGGTTGGTTATTTCGGGGTTTAACCAATCTAAATAGCTTACAAAAAGTAAAGCACCACAAAATAAGGTAGAGAGCGGTAAAGCAAAATCAGATTTTCTAAACGCAACAAGCCCGCTTAATAGCAAACACCAAGCTACAAAAATGAGCATTTCGTAGCCATTACTCCAAGGGGCATGTTGTGCTATATACCAGCGCAAAATAATGTTAAATGTAAATAGTAAAAATGCTATTAAGGTTATTATTACTAAGCCATTCCAAATAATATTTACCAGTGTATTATTGCTAAACATTTTTACAATAGCCATTATTAATAGTATAAAACCTATTGTAAAAAACACCTGAAACAACCAAAAGTTTATGTTGGCTTTGTTATACCAAAGTTCAGCTTCAAGGCGTTGTGGTGATGGTATAATATCTGCAGCAATTACATCTTGATATTTTTTTATGTAGTTAATTTTTTTGTAAGCCTCGTTGTATTTTTTAAGGTTAATATCTTTAAAATAGGCTGGTAAAATGGTTTTGGCAAAACGTCCGTCTTCTTCTGTAAAGTCTTCAAAATTGTGTGTATAGCTAAACCATGTGTTGTTTTCATCTTGTTTATTAGGGAATATTTTTAAATAATTTCCAGTAAATAAATTGTAGAGAATATTAAAACGTTCATCAATTTTTAAAACTTCTTTATCAAGCTCATTACGTTCGGCAGGTTTCTTTTTATTAGCTTCTTCAACAGCTTCTGATAATAGATATTGTCCGTCTTTATTCAAAAAACTAATAAAAGCATACAAACCATTATCTCCTGCAGAAATTGAACTAAGTAAATTGCCTGTTTTTTCAGTGTCAGCCTTAATAATTGGTATGCGTTGCCATACACCAGATGCCATGTGCATACCTAAAAATACCTGATTTACATCTAGTTTTACATTTTTGCCATTAACAGGATATTTAAAGTATGATTTTCTTGAAATTTTTCTAATACATTCTGATGCTAGAGTGTTTATAGGTTTTATACGGCCATCTAAATCTTGCACTAATAAACGACCAAATAATTCGGCTTGTTGTTTGTCTATTTGTTGTGAAAGTACCAGTTTTTCAATAGATACCTGCGGAATACTATCATTTGTTGCAGCAAATGATGTGTTTAAGCCTAGCGTTAATAAAACAACAATACTAGCAATGGCTTTAGTTTTCAATTTTTTAAGTTTCTTGTTTATAATTTGAAAGCGTGATGTTTTTCCAAAGAACGTAAAACACATACCCAAGCTCATTAAAAAATAGCCTAAATACGTAACCCAAGTACCAATGCTATCATGGTTTACAGACAGTACCGTACCTTGTTCATCAGTATCATAACTAGCTTGAAAAAACCTAAAACCCTTGTGGTCTAGTACATTATTCATAAATATTCTGTATGGTATTTGGGTATCACCATCTAAAATCATAACCTCGCTAGCATACGCCGAAGGGCTAGATGAACCCGGATAACGCTCTAATTGAAAATCATTTAATTTTAAAGCAAATGGCATTTCAATTGCACCAGCGCCGTATGATAGTATTATCTGTAAATTATCATTAAAATTACTAATGTGTTTTATGGGTAAAAAACCTTCGCGGTACAGTAAGTTTGTTTCTTGTACAGGTTCTTTATCAACTTTTACATTTACCACCAAAGCATCATCAAGTGTTTTATCATTATCGGTTTTTGTTTGCGCAGAACTTTTTAGTTTAAAGGTGCCATTTTTGTAAAAATTTGTAGGCACAAACGAAAAATCGCCCGCTCTAAAAAGTGTTTTTAAATTTATATTTTGAAGTGTGTCTTTGGCTATTTTTCCTGCCTGTTGGCTAGCCATGATAAAAAAATCTATAGCGTGAGGTGATTTAATTTTAAAAGCACCGTTGTCTTCAAAAATATTAATAATGTTAGGGTTGTTAGTTTCAAAACCAACTTCGTGTTGGTGAGAGCCAATACGTTCAATTTCGCCTTTTTGTAAATAAATTGTATTTCGGCCTTCACCCGAAGTTACTACCATTTCAAGTAAAGGTTTACCGTTCAAGCTATCTTCAACAACCTCAGGTGATGCATCAGCAATGTAATTGTTGTATGATATTGAAATTGGTTTGCCATCAAAAACAGTTTCAACTTCAAAATAATTATTTTTTAAAGGCGAAAAATTTAATTTTTTATGAATTGTTTTACTTTCATTGCCCTTAGTAATGGTAGCAGTAAGTAGTTTAGTATCTGAAATTATAACGTTTGAAGAAGCACCTTCACGAATGCGAATTATACCACCATACGATGTATACCTAGTAATACCAGCTCCTAAAACTATAATTATAAAGGCTAAATGGAATAATAGAATGGCCCATTTTTGTTTTCTTAATAGTTTGTATTTAAAAATGTTAGCAATAAAGCTTATGGCAAGCCCTAACATTACTATTTCAAACCACCACGCATCATATATGCTGGCCCATGCAACTGCTGTTCCGTAATCATTTTCAAAAAAGGTTGCCACAGCCATTGCTACTGCAAATACTACCAGTAACAAAAGGGCAAGACCCGATGATGAAAAGAATTTATAAATTGTTTTCATGCTCATACCTGTAATAAAATTTAAAAAGATAATCTTTACCGTGAAAAGCACTTAAAAGATTATCTTTTTCGCTTAAGAATTAACTACTAACCACTGTTAATTTGTTGCCGAAACCTGTTGTTTGCTGCCATAATTTGCTTCTCGCTTTTCCGCCGCTTCCAACCATTTTGGTAACAAATTGTCTTTAAATTCTTGTTTTTCTTTTCTTAGTTTTTCCATATCTAAACCAATGTATTCCTGTGCCTTTTCTTTTGTTGAAAGATCGGGCATTTCAACTGGTTTGTTATGGCCTAATTCTGCTAATAAACGTGCTAGTTTTACGCGTCCTTCAGTAGCTTTATCTAAACCACTGCTTAATACTCTACCAATTTCTACTGGCGAGTGGAATGACGCACCGTGCGATGCTGCAGCATAATCCCAACGCCATTGTGCGTGACGTATATCCATTAAAATAGCTTTCATTTGATCTTCGGTAGCACCTAAATCCCAACATTTTTTTGCTTCAACATGCATTTTTACTAAAGCATCTTCAAGCTTTAAGCGGCTTTCGGCTGCTTTTTGTTGACGGTCATACACATTGGCTCTTAATTTTTCGGCTTCCTCACGGTGACATACTTGACAAGAGTTGGCTATATTATTAAGTGGCGATTGTATGTGGTGATCTGTAAATTTTTGTCCGCTTTCACTTTTATATGGCATATGGCAATCTGCGCATGATACGCCTCTATCTGCATGTACACCAGTTAAGTAGGTTTCATAACCTGGGTGTTGTGCTTTAAGCATGGGCGCTTTACTTAGTTTATGCGTCCAATCTTTAAAGTCCATATCATCATAATATTTCTCCATAGCTTCAACAGACATACCGTCTTTCCAAGGAAATGTTAAGTAAGGCACGCCTTCTTTACCGGGTGTATTTTTGTTAAAATAATATTCTACGTGGCACTGTGCACATACTAAAGAGCGCATTTCTTGGTGTGTAGCTTTATTAATGTCTTTACCCATGCTTTCAAAAGCTTCAACTAATGCCGGACGTGTAATAGTAAGTTTCATGGTTTTACTGTCATGACAATCGGCACAACCAATAGGGTTTACAATTTCTTCGCCTTTATCTGCCCATTTTCCGCTATAAAATTCAGCAATACCAATTTCGTTCATTAAACGCGGTACATCGGGGGATTTACACGTCCAACATGTAGCAGGCATTGGGCCATCGCCTTCGCCTTTAGGGCCGCCAGTTCTTAATGTATTGTGTATATCTTCAACTGCATATTGGTGCCCGCGCCCTTGGTTATAATCTTTTGAAAACCCATAACCAGCCCAAAGTACAGCTAAACGGGTATCTTCTTCAAGCATATCGCGCATTGCGTTTCCACCTTGGTATGTTGCAAAATCGGTTTGTTCTGTTTGTAAAAACGATTGGTACTCTGCAGGGAAATTTTTACCCCATTCTTCATTTCTAGGTTCATTTTCATTTATTTCAACCTGAGGAACATATTTGTATTTGGCTTCATTTTTTCGGTTAACAATGCTAGAAGCTAAAAGTCCTAAAAGGAACACTACAACTACAGTTACTATAAATAATACTTTGTTTTTCATTGGTATATAATTTGCAAGTGCGCGTTAATTGTTTAATCTTTAATTTGTTTATTTAACCAACTAGGTATTACGGTGCTTACGGTATCAGTTGGTATTGGAGCAATGTTGTTGCGTATGGTAGAAATACCGTGTACGGTGCCGTGTGGTATTTCTTGGTGGCATTCCCAACATTTTCTATCGGTTCTACTTTCTTTATGCCCGTTTAACCAGCCGTCATACTTTACTTGGGTTACTTGTTGTACATGGCAACGTATGCAGTTATTTTGCACAACTTCTTGCGATGCTTCACGCATAAACATGACTTCAGGCTCCATACGTGCTGTAAAAACAGAGGCGTGAAAAAGGCCATCTTTCGCTTTAAAAAAATATTTATTAGCAACATTATTGTGCGGTACATGGCAATCATTACAATTAGCATATTCACGGTGCGAACTATGCATCCAGCTATTATACATAGGCGTCATTACATGGCAGTTTACACATGCCTGCGGATCATTAGACATGTAAGAAACCAAAGAGGCTTCTTTAGCCATAAAAAAGCCTAAACCAACTATAATACCTATAGAAATAACAGCTACAGGGCGCCATCTAGACTTTTTATTGGGAAGTATTTGTTTTTTCTTTAGGTTCAATTTATAAAGATTTAAAAGCGTTTTTTTATCCTAACTAATCTGAACCAAAAATAATTTCAAGAAAAAAAATAAAACCTGATAGTTATCATGTTTCGTTATTTTTTTATTTAAATGATGAAGTTTTATATATTTAAAGTTGAAAAACAATTAAACTAAATACTATTAAACACCATGAGTAATTACCATATAAAACATTTAGAAGAATATTATCAGGTTTACCGAAAATCTGTTAGAGAGCCTGAAAATTTTTGGGAAGAAATAGCAGAAGAACATTTTATGTGGCGAAAAAAATGGGATAATGTATTAAGTTGGGATTTTTCTAAACCCGAAGTTACATGGTTTGAAGGTGCACAATTAAATATTACCGAAAATTGCATTGATAGGCATTTAGCAACTCGTGGTAATAAAACAGCTATTTTATTTGAGCCCAACAACCCAAATGAAGCTGCTTTACACATTAGCTATAACCAATTATATGAGCGTGTAAACAAGTTTGCAAATGTTTTAAAAGCACAAGGTATTACTAAAGGAGATAGGGTTTGTATTTACTTACCAATGATTCCAGAATTGGCAGTATCTGTTTTAGCCTGTGCGCGTATTGGCGCCATACATTCGGTTGTATTTGCTGGGTTTTCATCAACAGCTTTAGCTACAAGAATTAATGATTCAGATTGTAAAATGGTAATTACAAGTGATGGTTCTTACCGAGGCGCAAAAACCATCAACTTAAAAGGTATTGTTGATGATGCTTTAAAAGATTGCCCATGTGTTAAAACGGTTTTAGTTGCAAAACGTATTGAAAGTGATATAAACATGGAAGCGGGCAGAGACCAATGGCTACAACCGTTATTAGATGAAGCATTGCCTGTTTGTGCACCCGAAATAATGAATGCTGAAGATCCGTTATTTATTTTATACACTTCAGGTTCTACCGGAAAACCAAAAGGTATGGTACATTCAACAGCAGGTTACATGGTATATGCGGCCTACACGTTTAAAAATGTATTTCAGTACAGAGAAAATGACGTGTATTGGTGTACTGCCGATATTGGATGGATTACCGGCCACAGTTATATAGTTTATGGTCCGTTGGCAAACGGAGCTACTACAGTTATGTTTGAAGGTGTACCAAGTTATCCAGATTTTGGACGTTTTTGGGAAATTGTTGAAAAACACAAAGTAAATCAGTTTTACACAGCACCAACCGCTATTAGAGCTTTAGCAAAACAAGGTACAGAGTTGGTTGAAAAATACAATTTATCATCATTAAAAACATTAGGCTCTGTAGGCGAACCTATTAATGAAGAAGCGTGGCATTGGTACAATGATAATATTGGGAAAAAGAAAAGCCCAATTGTTGATACTTGGTGGCAAACAGAAACTGGTGGTATTATGATTACGCCCATACCATTTGTAACCCCTACAAAACCAACTTACGCAACTTTACCTTTTATTGGTATTCAGCCTGCTTTAATGGATGAAAATGGTAATGAAATTAAAGGCAACCAAGTAGATGGGCGTTTGTGTATAAAATTTCCGTGGCCAAGTATGGCACGTACCATTTGGGGAAATCATCAGCGCTATAAAGACACCTATTTTTCAGCGTTTGAAAATAAATATTTTACCGGTGATGGCGCCTTGCGTGATGAGGTTGGTTATTACCGAATTACAGGTAGAGTAGATGATGTAATTATTGTATCTGGCCATAATTTAGGAACCGCACCAATTGAAGACGCCGTAAATGAACATCCGGCGGTAGCAGAATCTGCTATTGTAGGCTACCCGCATGATGTTAAAGGTAATGCACTTTATGGTTATGTTATTTTAAAAGACACTGGCGAAAGTAGAGATCAAAATAATTTAAGAAACGAGATAAACCAAATAATTACAGAGCATATTGGCCCAATAGCAAAACTAGATAAAATACAATTTACAAGTGGTTTACCTAAAACACGATCGGGTAAAATTATGCGCCGTATTTTACGTAAAATAGCGCATAAAGACACCTCTAATTTAGGAGATACCAGTACGCTTTTAAACCCTGAAGTAGTACAAGATATTATTGATAATGCATTGTAGTTAATTTATGAAAACAACTATTTCAGAATATCCAAATTCTTATTTAAAAGTAGAATTAAATAATTCAGAAGAAATAATAGTTGAAAGAGGTTCTATGATTTTTGCTGATGGTAACTATGAATTAAAAACCAAATTTGAAGCAAAAACTATTAATAATTGGATTGGAAAAATATTTGGAGGAAAAAGTATAGCCTACAATATTTACAGAGCAAAAGAGCATATTGAAATGATTTTTTCTCCTGATAAAAACGGTGAGATTTTTGAAATAGATATTAATGAAACCAAATCTGTTATTATAGAACCTAATGCTCATTTTGCAAGAACGCATCAAATAGATTTAAAAATAATAAAAAAAGACTGGAAAACAACACTTAATGATGGGTTAAAAATGAAAGCTACCGGTAATGGAAAACTCTTTCTAATAGGTTATGGTAAAATAAAAAGTAAACAGCTAAATCCTGAAAAAACATACTTAATTGATGAAGATTATTTAGTAGCTTTTGATAATAATTTACAGGTTAAAACAGTTTCTAGAGGATTTAAAGAGTTATTAAGAAGTGGCGAAGGTTATTTGTATGAAATAAAAGGTGATGGTGAAATTTGGATACAAACTAGAGAAGAACACGGAATGTCATCAGGAGGTGGTGTTATTAGTAGCATTATCGGTTTTTTTAAATAAAAATATTTATATAACACCTTAACTAACACTCTTTTTTTGGCATTTATTTAGCACATAACGGTTTTTTTATTAGGTATTTTTGCACACCGAAATTTAAATATAATGCTTAAAATACTTTTAAAAATATTTAAAAAAATGTTGATAGGAATTTTAACCGTTGTGCTTTTAATAGTAATTGTAACAGCTATTTTTGTAAATACAAGTCCGCAATTTGGTGGCACACCTAAAGTCGCCGATTTAGAGCGTATAAAAAACTCAAAACACTATAAAAATAAAGCTTTTGTAAATGATGAATTAACGCTGGCAAGTACGGGGTTTAAGTGGCAAAGTTTGTTTCAGTTTTTTACTAATGGTAACAATAAAGTACCATTAAAACAATTGCCTCAAAATAATTTAAACACGTCATTTTTTAAAACTAAACCAAGTAAACCACGTGTAACATGGTTTGGGCATTCGGCATTATTTTTAGAAATAGAAGGCATTAATGTTTTTATAGATCCTATGTTAGGCAATGTTCCGGCGCCACACCCTTTACTTGGTAGCGAACGTTTTAATAAGGATTTGCCAATTTCAATTGAAAATTTACCCGCAATAGATCTCGTTCTAATATCGCATGACCATTATGATCATTTAGATTATGGTTCCATCATTCGCTTAAAAGATAAAGTAAAACAGTTTTACGTGCCTTTAGGCATTAAAGCCCATTTAACAGCTTGGGGTGTACCAGCTAATCGTATTAAAGAGTTTGACTGGTGGGAAACTTCAGTTTTTAATAATATTGAATTTGTATCAACACCAGCCCGTCATTTTTCAGGACGTGGTTTTACAAGAAACAAAACATTTTGGTGTTCATGGGTTATAAAATCTAAAAACAATAGTATCTTTTTTAGTGGTGATAGTGGCTATGGAAAACACTTTAAAACTATTGGAAATATGTATGGCCCTTTTGATTTTGCTATGATGGAATGTGGGCAGTACAATGAACAATGGGCGCATATACATATGATGCCCGAAGAAACCATACAAGCCAGTATTGATGTAAAAGCAAACTATATGATGCCTATACATTGGGGTGCTTTTAAATTGGCGTTGCACACATGGGTAGATCCTGTAGAACGTGCATTAAAGGCGGCTAAAAGTAAGCATGTAAATATAGCTACGCCTATAATTGGAGAACCTTTTGTAATAGGAGATGAATACCCTGAAAAGTTATGGTGGGAATAGTTAGGTTTTTATTAAATAATCCCATTGTAAATCACTTTTCTTTTTGTTTAATCTAGATAGTGTTTTTAAAAATACCATAGCAGTAATTAAAGCATCGCCACTAGCGGTATGTCTATCTGCAATGGGCACATTTAATTCTGTAGCCAATTCATCTAGCGAATAGTTTTTTAAATCGTTTTGATAAATTATGTGCTTTGATTTTTTAAAAAGCACACCAGTATCAATAAACTCGTTTTTAAGTTTACCAAGTTTATGCCTTTGTAACATGGCGTTTACCATACCAAAATCAAAACGGGCATGATGCGCTACTAAAACAGCATTTCCAATGTAGTTTATAAAGGCTTCAATAGCTTCAATTTCAGATACTTTTTTAAGGCTGCCGTGTTTCATTAATCCGTGAATTTTAACAGTTTCAGGATTAAAAATATCTTGTTGTAAATACAGCTCTAAACTTTGGTTTACTTTAATGGTTTTATTTTGAATACTAACAGCTCCAATAGATAGAATACGGTCTTTATATTGATCAAAACCTGTGGTTTCAGTATCAAAAGCAATAAAACGTGTAGCTTCAATGGGTAATGTTGAGGTGGTTTTAAAACCCTCTAAATATGTTAGCCAAAAGTTAGGGTAATTGCGTTGCTTTTTTCTTTTAAACCAATTAAATGCCATTTATAAAATATTCTTTAAATCAAATCTAATTTTTAGTATTTCTTGAACATCTAAAATAGGTTTAAAACAACGCCTAAGTTTTAGTTTTTCTTCTTTTGAAAGACTTTCTAATTCTATAAACTTTCCAGAGTTATCATGTAATAAGCCTTGTTTGGTTCTAAATTTTAAAAGCGCTTTTGAGGCGTAGGCGCAAGAGTTGAAAAGTTCGGCATTGTTGGGATCAATTTCGGCTAGTTTTTCAAAACGTTCAGCAGTATTGTTTATGTCTTTAATTTTATTGCTTAAGGTTAAAACTCTAGCAGCATCAATTAAAGGCATTAAGGCTCTGCTTTTAATATTAAATAAATCTTTTTGTTCACCATTATGTTCTACTAAAAACTGCTTAAAAAAGCCAAGTGGCGGCGGATTTTTAAGTGCATCTTTTGCTAAAATTCTACAGAATAATGATGAGTTTTCTAACGCTTTATAAATGCTATTGGTTAAAGCATCAACTAATGTTTTGTTACCGTAAATATGGTTATAATCAAAAAATATAGACGCTAGTAAAATGGCTTTTTCATCAGGTTTTTCTATCCACTCTTTAAATTGTTGTTGCCATTGTGATACAGATTTGCACCACTCTGGGTTACTAGCCATCATATCTGCTTCGCAATACTCAAAACCTATAACATTTAATGTTTTTGTAACTAGCTTACTTAATTTAATAAAGTATGCTTGGGTTTGTTTGTATTTGGTTTTATCAACATCTTCAAAAATAAGTGCATTATCTTGGTCTGTAAACAAAAGTTGTTCTTTTCTGCCTTGGCTACCAATTGAAAGCCATGAAAATGCTACTGGTGGTGGCGTTTCCATTTTTCTAATGGCTAAAATTATGGCACGCTCTGTAACTGCATCATTAATTTTAGAAATAAGTTTAATAATGTGTGAAAGCGGAATGTTTTGCTCTAAATAGCTTTTTAATAGTGTGTTAGCTTTAAGTCTGGCTTGTCGTAAATGCCTTGTACGTTTGGCGCGTTTAATATCTTTTAAAATTACTGATGGACTATTACCTAAGGTAACTAATATATCATGGTGGGTTAAAATACCTACCAATTTGGTGTTTGGTGTACCATCTTTAGTAATACAAATATGACTAATGTTATGTTGTATCATTTGTAACTGCGCACTTGCTACAGTAATGCCTGGGCTATCTGTAATTACCGGTGCAGACATAATATTTGTAACCTTGGTTGTAATAGGAAATTTACCAGTAGCAACTTTATTTTTTATATCGCTATTTGTAATAATACCAAGCGGAATTTTATCATTATTCACCACAATAATACAACTAATGCTATGGTTACTCATTGCAATGGCAGCTTCTTGTAAGGTTGCATTTTCATTGCAAGTTTCTGGTTTTTCGGTATAGTTTGCGGTTTGAAAATTAGCTAAATCTTGTGATGAATTAGGAAGATAATCAACAAAAATGCGGCTATTTTCTTCGGCCGTATAAGGGTCATGAGAATTACTTGCAAATGCCGTAATTAAATACTTTTGAACCTTTACTAAGTTTTGAGTAACAGACTCAAAAACTTCAATAGGTATGGCATATACAATAGCTTCTTCATTGGCAATGGCACTAAGTTTATAGTTTTCTTTGGTAATTAAAGCGCGTAAACCAAAAATATCGCCGGTATCATTAATACCGGCAATAAGTTTTTCGTTTTCATGCGTATGATATAACATTACAGACCCATCTCTAACTACATAAAAATGTTGATGATATGTGTCGTCTTTTTTAAAAAGTACATCGCCTTTATCTAAATAAATAATACTTGTTTCAACAGCAATTTTATTTAAGCTGTTAAGGCTAAGCAAATCAAAAGGAGGAAAACCACTTAAAAAATGGGCAACGCGGTCTGCAATAGAGTTTTTCATAGGCAATAAACCTTATATCATTTTAAAATCTAACAATAATTCACCTTCAATAGACGCTTGTAAATGATCGCCTTTTTCAATCATTCCAATACCATCAGCAGGTGTTCCTGTAAAAATTAAATCGCCCGGGTTTAAGGTCATATATTTTGAAACATAGGCAATAATTTCGGCAAAATTATAAATCATAAAATCTGTATTGCCAACCTGAATTTGTTTACCGTTAATTTTTAAATCAAAATTAATATCGTTTAACTTTGGGAAGTTAGCAATAGGCTTAAATGCAGATACTGGAGAAGCACCGTCAAACCCTTTACCTAAAGCCCAGGGCCATTTTTTGTCTCTATTGTCTGTTAAAATATCTTTAGCAGTAAAATCCATACCTACAGCAATTTCGCTTATATAAGAAGGCGCATCGGCTTCCGATATGTTTTTACCAACTTTACCAATTTTAGCAACTAACTCAACCTCATAAACAATTTGGTTTGTAATATCTGATGGATAAACCACATCTTTATTATCTGTAACCAAAGTGCTGTCAGCTTTTAAAAAAATTAATTGATGCCCATCTTTTAAATCGGCAATTTCGTTTTTGTCGGTAACGTAGTTTTTACCAATACCAATAATTTTCATGTTTTTTCTTGTTTAATTTGAAGGTCTAAAAATAATAAAATGCCAAAGAGTACATCCTGCTTTTTATCATAAAAATGTGGTACAAACTAACCAATTTTTAATATATTGGAAACCAAACTTCAAAAAAACAATTTTAAAATATTTTGTTATCTAGTTTGCGGCATTTTTCAAAATACATTATTAAAGTAAAAACTATTGTATTAATAGTTCTTATGGCTGTATTGTTTATGCATTGCAACAATAAAAACGAACCAGAGTTCCATTTAAGAGCTAGTTTGTTAGTAAATGAAAGCCATACATGGTTTCAGGCATTTGAATATTTTTCTGAAATTTTAGAAAAGCGTACAAAAGGCCGCATAGTTTTAGATAATTATCACTCTGAACAATTAGCTAAAGAAATAGAAGCTATACGCTTAATTAGGGCAGGTGTTATAGATATGACCACAACTGGATCTCCGTTAAGCAATTGGGTAGAAATTTTAACCTTTTGTGAGCTACCTTTTCTTTTACGAGATTCTACTGATATGCGCGTGCTTATAAATAGTAGTATTGGTAAGCGTATGGAACAAGAAATGATAAACCAAATAGGGTTGAGGCCTTTGGGGCAATTCCCTGGAGGACCACGGCATTTAACTTCCAATAAACCTATAAAGCACCCTGATGATTTACAAGGATTAATTGTTAGGGTACCCAATGTACCATCATTTGTTACTGCTTGGGAAGCTTTAGGCGCAAAACCCACGCCTATGGCGTTTTCTGAGGTATTTACATCATTGCAACAAGGCACCGTTGAAGCTCAAGAAAACGGTTTTGCTATTATACAAGCGGCTGGTTTTTATGAGGTACAAAAGTATGTTAATAAAACAGCGCATGTAGTTAGTTGGACCTATCCTGTTATTGGCGAAAAGCAATTTCAAGCTTTTCCTGAGGATTTAAAAACAATTTTTTTAGAAGCTGTTGAAGATATGGTTGCTTATGAGCATAAATTATTTTTAGAAAGCCAAAAAAAAATAGTATCTGAATTAGAAGCTGCAGGAATGACTATAATTGAGGTTGATAAAGATGCCTTTGGTGAAGCTGCCCGAGAAGCTATTTATAAAAGTCTTTCTCCCGAAATGCAAAGAGTGTATAATGATATTTTAAAATTAAGAGCGCAATGACCATAAAAAAGGGCATAGGTAAATTTTTAAAATACGGAACCTTAGTTAGTAGCTTTTGTTTTATTGCAGTAACCATGGCGCAAGTTTATGCGCGTTTTTTTATGGAAAGCGCACCATCATGGACAGAAGAGGCTGCACGCTTTTTCTTTATCTATGCCATGAGTTTTGCTGCAGGTTTAGCCATGAAAGGTAACTACTATGTAAAGTTTGATGTTGTTTATAATAAACTAAATACTAAGCAAAAATTGGTGTTAAATTTCATAGTGTCTTTACTTAGTATTTTATTGTTTTTAATATTAACCTATTATGCTTTACAATTTGTAAATGTTGGTATTTCCGAACGTTCACCAAGTGTAGGTTTTTCAATGGCTATAGCATTTGGGTCTATAGTAATAATGGGTGTTTTTATTACTATGTATGCTATTTGGGATTTTATAAAGCACTTAAAAAAACTAAAGCAGTAAATATGATTTGGTTATTAATACTCGTTTTTATAGTATGTTTACTATTTAGGTTTCCAATAGCCTTTTCATTAGGCTTATCATGTTTGGTGTATTTAATATTTGCTGGTATTCCGTTAATAGTAATGCCTATGAAAATGTATTCTGGTATTGATGTGTTTGTATTGCTAAGTGTACCAGGTTTTATTTTAGCAGGAAACCTTATGAATCAGGGCGGATTAACAGCCAAAATAATAACCTTTTGTAATCATTTAACAGGGCATATTCGTGGTGGTTTGGCCTTGGCAAATATTGGAGCATCAATGTTATTTGCTGGTATTTCAGGTACAGCAATTTCAGATACAGCCAGTATTGGTTCAGTTATGATTCCGGCAATGAAAAAAGAAGGGTATGATGCACCGTTTTCATGCGCCATTACCGCTGCATCATCAACAGTTGGCCCAATAATTCCACCTAGTGTACCTATGATTATTGCTGCAACGTTAAGCGGCTTATCAGTTGGCAGATTGTTTTTAGCAGGAGCAATTCCTGGATTTTTATTAGGTTTTGGGCTTATGGGTGTTACCTATTTTATTGCCAAACGTAAAAAATACCCCAAGCACCCTAAAAGTAGCTTAAAACAAATTCTGCTTAGTTTTAAAGACACATTTTGGTCGTTGTTAATGACGTTTATTATACTTTTTGGCATTATTGGCGGTGTATTCACACCCACTGAAGCCTCAATTATAGCTGTAGTGTATGCATTAATTATTGGGGCCTTCATTTACAAAAAACTTAACTTTAAAAACCTACAAGTTATTGTTTTAGACTCTATGAAAACTTCGGCATCATTAATGGTGCTTATTGGGTTTGCAAATCTTTTTGGCTGGATTTTAATTACAGAACAGTTACCGCAATTAGTATCATCTCAAATTCTAAATTTTTCAAACAATAAATACATAGTTTTACTATTAATTAATTTACTGCTTATTTTTGTAGGCACCTTTATGGAAACCATTGCAGCACTATTAATACTGTTTCCAATTTTATTAAAAGTAGCGCTAGCAGTACAAGTAGATCCTATACACTTTGCAGTAATAGCCCTTTTAAATTTAATGATAGGCTTAACAACACCACCATTGGGCGTGTGTTTATTTGTATCATCAAGCATAGGTAAAGTATCAATAGGAAAAGTAAGTAAAGCCGGTTTACCTTTTTTACTAACAAGTTTTATAGTACTAGCGTTAGTAACACTAATTCCTGAAATTTCATTGTATTTACCAAAATTGTTTATGGATTAATAGGGCATTTCGCCATAGGCGTCGGGCTTTCCGTTATATCTTTTTATGTTATATTTTCTCCTTCGTCAAAAAAATAAAATAAAAAGGATGCCACTGCAATCCCTAATGCAATAAGCAGTATATTTAATAGCATTAAAATTAAAGTTATGACACGTAAAGATGTAAAACCTTCAGAATACAATCAATTTTACAGCGGTTATTTAAATATGATTCCTGCAGAAACCAATTTAATTATGGGGTTTCAAGATAATTTACATGCAATACAAACCTTTTTTAATGCCATTCCGCAAGAAAAATTAGAATACAAATATGATGTAGATAAATGGACTGTTAAAGAAGTGTTTCAACATATGATAGATTGCGAGCGTGTGTTTCAATTTAGATGTTTTCATATAGCCAGACATGACAAAACACCATTACCAGGCTTTGAAGAAAATGATTATATAGCACCATCAAAAGCCAACACAAAATCTATAGAAACACTTATAGGTGAGTTTACTATTTTGCATAAAGGGTTTATAGCCTTATTACAAAGTGTATCAATTGAAGATTTAATGCAAATTAGCCTAGTAAATGGTGCACCGGTATCGGCTAGGGCATTAGCGTTTATAACACTTGGGCATTACAAACATCATGTAAATATTATTAAGCAGCGCTATTTGTAGTTGCTTTATTAGTTTTTTTTAAATACAAAAAAGTGGCTAATGTGAGTGTGCCAAATAATGAAAATCCAATAAAAAGCGGTAATACAGATTGGCTTACATAACTACCAATATAGTTTGCAATAGGCACTGCCATAATGGTTGAAACAAAGCCATTTATTGCAGCTCCAATACCCGCAATGTGGCCTAAAGGTTGCATGGCTAAAGCTCTTAAGTTTCCAAATAAAAAGCCAACTGAAAAAAATTGCAATACAAAAAAGCCTATTAAAACACTTATAGGTGGGTTGTTGCCAGCATGAAAAATTATTACATATAAAAGTGATATAACAGCATAGGCAATAGTGGCAATATAAGCTATTTTCCACATACCAAATTTAACAACAAAAACACTGTTTAAATACGTTGCAAGACCAATGGAAATAGCTAAACTAGCAAAAATATAAGGAAATAAATCGGCTAGGTTATATTGTTGTTCAAATATTTGTTGCGAGGTGCTTAAGTACACCATAAATGAACCTGTAATAAATCCCGAAGCTAATGTGTAAGCTATAGCATCTTTATATTTAAAAAATTCTTTTACACCATCAATGAATAAAGATGATGAAAACTTAATACGTTTTTCTTTAGTCAACGTTTCAGGTTGCCTTTTCCAAAACCAAATAATAACTATTAGCCCATAAAAAAGATTTACGTAAAAAATGGCTTTCCAATCGTAATAATTCAAAATTAATTGTCCTAAAGCCGGAGCTATTACGGGTACTAAAATAAAAACCATTACTACAATAGACATTATTTTAGCCATATAATCACCACTGTAAGAATCTCTAATTATAGCCAAACTTAACGTTCTTTGTGCAGATAAACCCATGCCTTGTAATACTCTACCAATAATCATTACTTCAAAACTTTTAGTAGTAACGCATATATAACTGGCAATAATAAAAAGTATAAAACCAAAATATACAATAGGTTTTCTTCCAAAACTATCAGATAAGGGGCCAAAAATTAACTGCCCAAAACCTAAACCTAAAAAAATCATGGTTATAAGTAATTGGTTATTATTTGGGTTGGTAACACCCAAATATGCTCCAACAGCTGGTAAACCTGGTAATAATGCATCAATAGAAAGTGCAACAATAGACATTAAAGCTGCCATTAAAGCTACAAATTCTATTTTAAAAGAGTTGTTATTTTGCATGGCGCAAAAGTAATTTAATAATATTTATTTTTGTGTTTAAAAACCATCATTATAAGTTAAAGAATTCACAAAGTTTAAGGCTTAAAATAGTGTTGTTTTTTCATAAAGTCACAAGTATTTTTTTACATAAAATGAACAAAATTAAGGCACAACCCTTATTAAACTACATAGAAAATTTTATCAGTTTAACTGATGAAGAAGTTGATATATTATTGCAGAATATTTCTTTTAGAAATTATTTGAAAGGCCAATATATAGCACAACAAGGCGATGTTTGTAAAAGCAGTTATTTTGTAGTAAAGGGTTGCACAAAAATGTTTTACTTAGATGATATTGGGCAAGAACATATTATTATGTTTTCAATTGAAAATTGGTGGACTGGAGATTTAGGAAGTTACATAGCTCAATTACCATCAGACTATCATGTACAATGCTTAGAACCTACACAAGTAATTACTTTTTCATATGAAGATAGAGAAGTGTTATTTGAAAAAATACCCAAATTAGAACGCTTTTTTAGGTTAATAATAGAAAGAGCATTAGTATCAACCAATAAGCGTTTAGTTAGAAACTTTAGCCTAACAGCCAAAGCGCGTTATATATATTTTAAAGAACAATATCCTGAAATTGAAAAACGCATACCACAATACATGATTGCTTCATATTTAGGTATAACTAAAGAGTTTTTAAGTAAAATAAAACGCCAGTTACTTAATGATTAAAAGTTAAACTAGTTTAATCTTTTTTTATAAACTATGTTATTTTTTGTTGCATGTATGTTTATGAAATTTGTTTCATTAAAAACAATAAAAAATGAAACATAGTATTAAAGTATTATTAGTAGCAGTAATGGCATGTTTAACCATGTCTTTCACAACAAAAAAAGAAAATAAAAAAGTTGTAAACACAAATGAGAGCACCATAGTCTGGAAAGGATATAAGGTTGCTGGCTCACATGAAGGTACCATAAAAATTAAATCTGGATTTTTGAACTTTGATGATGAAAGACTTACTGGCGGTGAGTTTGTTATTGATATGACAACAATTAACACGACTGATTTGGAAGGCGATTGGAAAGCTAAATTAGATGGACATTTAAAATCAGAAGATTTTTTTAGTGTTGAAACACATACAACTTCAAAATTAGTTTTTACTAAAGTTATAGAAACCTCAAAAAACGTTTATACTGTTTCGGCAGATTTAACAATTAAAGAGAAAACAAACCCTGTTAAGTTTCAAATAGAAGTAAATAATAACGTAGCTATTGCTTCTTTAAAAATAGACCGAACTAAATTTGATGTAAAATATGGTTCATCTAGTTTTTTTGATAACCTAAAAGATAAAGCTATTGATAATGAGTTTGATTTAATAGCTACCCTTAAATTTTAAGTATTTTTTAATAAATTAATTAATAGCTTAGAGTATTCTTGTTAAAAGGGTGCTCTTTTTTTATGTAAAAACAAGTTTTAAAATGGAAAAAATGAGTATTTATGAAACTTGGCTATTAATATTTGTATTTTATCTAAAAAACTAAAATTTAAAATTATACTATGTTAATATAATAAACTATTTTGTAATTTTGCACTTACACGCATTGCGGTTTTATTACAGGTTAAGTTTTGCACAGTTATCTCTCAAAAAATAATAAGATTTTATTAGTAACATGTTGTTTATTAGTGTGTTATTTGTCGTTTTCACAAAATGAATATTATAGGTTTTTAGATTCTGCTAAACTTCATATTCAAAAAAGTTCCATTTCGGCACAATATTTTTTAGACTCAATTCCTCATCCTATTGATAATAATTTAACGGGTAGATTAAGTGAGTATTACTCAATTAAAGCATTAATGTATGATGAGTTTAATGAGTATCCAAAAGTATATCAAAGTCATTTGCTTGCGCTAAAATATGGTAAAATAGAGAAAAATTACAAAGTAGCCGGACGCTCATGTCTTGAATTATATGCTATTTTATCAAATGCAAAAAAAGATTCTTTAGCTCAAACTTATTTAAATGAAGCAAATAGTTTTTTTAAATTAACTAACTACACAAACGGGTTATTTGAAGTTGAGCAAATTAAAATTTATATAAAGTTTTTACAGAAAAATCATAAAGAAACAAACTATTTGCTTTTAAGTAATTTAGATAAATATGAAAATATCACTGATGATGCTTATTTTTATATGTTTGCTCTTTACATGATTACTTCTAATCACTTATCTTTAAATAATATAAAAGAAGCTAAATATTATTTCAATAAGTTTAAAAAGTTGAGAAATAATAAAACAATATCTTTTTATAATTTTAAAGAGTTCAATTCCAGTATAAATACAAATTTAGCCAATTATTACAATAGAAAAGAGAATATAGACTCTACATTACATTATTTAAAAAAGGCTTCAAAGTGCCGAAATTATATGGCAGATCGTACTGTTAGAGATTATTTAATGATTTTTTCTGATGTTTATAAAAAGGATGGTGTAATTGAAAAGTCTAAAAATTATATTGATTCATTACGAATATTTGAAGACAAAATATTTTCAAGTTTAATAGACACTGGTCACCAAATAAGCCATTCACTGTTAAAAGTTGAAACAAAACTTGAAGAAGAGAGTAAAAAAAATACCTTCTTTGAATTTTTTTTAGCAGCTATTTTTGCAGTGTTATTACTTATTAGCATAGTATATTTTGTGTTTTATAAAAAGCAAAAAGTTAAATTAAACAACCTCGATGAAGAAAATAAACAGCTAAACCAATTAAAAAATAATCATGAAAAGTTAACCGTTAAAGTTCAAGGTTTAGAAGATTATATAAATAATTTAAAAAGTAAGGCTAAAGTTATTTCTTCTGTAAATGATGTAATCACACAAAGAGATATGATTAAAGATTTTTACAGAGATATTCGTTTAGAGTCATCAACAGTTTTAAATGAAGGAAACCATTTAGAGTTAATAAACGATTTTAACATAAACTTTTTTAATAAACTTAAAAAGATGTTTCCTAGTTTAAATGATTCTGATATTATTATCTGTTATCACATATATATAGGTTTTAAAAATAAAGAAATAGCAGTGTTTTTAAACACATCAATACGAGGAATTGAAAGTAAACGCTATAGAATTACCAAAAAAATGAATCTTGATAAAAATACATCATTAGCTTCTTTTTTGTACGATAATTTTGATGATTAATGGTTTTTTGAAGGTTTTTTATTTTGTTTATTAAGAAAATATCAATAAAAAGTTAAGAAAAAACACTTGTGCGTAGTAAATGCGTAGTTGTTTTTGTGTAATTTTTTGTCTCTTTTGTTGATATTTGTGTAACGCTATTATCAACAGTTAGTACTCTCAAAGCGCCTGCGTCTTTGTTTATTGGTTGGATAAAATTAAGCAAGGCTATAAGTTTAATTTTTGTTAAACAAAGTTAAAACAGGTTAAAGACTAACAAATAAATATCGAACTATTTATTAAGTTTGGTTAGCAAAAAAGAAAGGAGGCAGGTTAGGGAGCCTCCTTTTTCTTTTTAAATGGTTTATTACTTTCTTTATTTTTATAACGGTATGTTTCCGTGTTTTCTATTGGGTAAGCTCACTTTTTTATTTTCTAACATAGAAAATGTTTTAATTAACTTTCTTCGGGTATTTTCTGGTAATATAACCTCGTCTATAAAGCCTCGTTTAGCAGCACTGTAAGGGTTAGCAAATGTGTTAGCATATTCTGTTTCTTTTTCAGCTAATTTTGCCTCAGGATTACTGGCTGATGCTATTTCTTTTCTAAATATAATTTCACTGGCCCCTTTAGCGCCCATAACGGCTATTTCCGCTCCAGGCCATGCATAGTTAAAATCTGCTCCAATGTGTTTAGAATTCATAACATCATAAGCCCCGCCATATGCTTTTCTAGTAATAACTGTAACGCGTGGTACTGTTGCTTCACTTAAAGCGTAAAGTAACTTAGCGCCATGAACAATAATACCGTTCCATTCTTGGTCTGTTCCAGGTAAAAAACCAGGAACATCTACTAAAACAAGTAGCGGAATATTAAAAGCATCGCAAAACCGTGTAAATCTAGCGGCTTTTTTAGAGCTGTTTACATCTAAAACACCTGCTAAAAACATAGGTTGATTGGCAATTATACCAATGCTACGGCCACCCAAACGCGCAAAACCAACAATGATATTTTCGGCATAGTCTTTATGAATTTCATAAAAGGAATCTGTATCAATAATTCCTGTTATAATTTCATGCATGTCATATGGTTTGTTAGGGTTATCTGGTATAATGTTATTTAAAGCTTGTCTAACTTCATCTTTAGGTGAAAACGCTAACTTTTCGGTTGTTTCAGTGTTGTTTTGAGGTAAGTAGCTTAAAAGTTTCTTAACATCTTCTAAACAAGAAATATCATTTACCGATGTCTTATGGGCTACTCCAGATTTTGATGCATGTGTATGCGCACCTCCTAAATCTTCACTACTAACGGTTTCATTAGTTACTGTTTTTACAACATTAGGTCCGGTTACAAACATATAACTAGTATCTTCAACCATAAGTGTAAAATCCGTCATAGCAGGAGAATATACAGCACCACCTGCACATGGTCCCATTATAGCCGAAATTTGAGGCACAACACCAGATGCTTGAACATTTCGGTAAAAAATATCGGCATAACCACCTAATGATTTTACACCTTCTTGTATACGAGCACCTCCAGAATCATTAAGCCCTACAATAGGCGCACCAACTTTAACAGCTAAATCCATTATTTTGCAAATTTTTTCAGCATGTGTTTCAGAAAGTGCTCCACCAAAAACTGTAAAATCTTGAGCGTACACATAAATTAATTTACCATTTACTGTACCGTAGCCGGTAACTACTCCATCACCGTAATAAATTTCTTTATCCATACCAAAATCGGTGGTTCTGTGTGTTACTAAAGCGCCTATTTCTTCAAACGATCCTTCGTCTAATAAATACTGAATACGCTCTCTTGCGGTTAGCTTTTTTTTTGCATGTTGCTTATCTATGCGTTTTTGGCCACCACCTAATTGCGCTAAGGCATTAAGTTCTTTAAGTTTATTTATTTTAGAGTTCATAGATTTTTAGTTTGGAAGTCTTAAAAGTTTTTGGTCTTCTAAATAGGTTTTTAATGCTATTAATGCAGCTATTTTAGCTTCGTTTTCTGTTTGTTGCTTAATAATTTCTGGCACGTAATGGTTTTTAACAAAATGTGTATCAAAACTACCCGAGCAGAAAGCATCATGCTCACAAACAAATTTGCCAAATGGCAGGGTAGTAGCAACACCTTCAATATGATAGTTATTTATAGCTTGTATCATTAATTGTATAGCTTCCTCGCGTGTGTTTCCGTAGGTGATTAATTTAGCTAACATTGGGTCATAATAAATAGGAATATCCATACCTTCTTCAAAACCATTATCAACTCTAATATTTTTGCCTGTGGGTATTTTATAAGTGCTTAAATTACCAACACTTGGTAAAAAATTATTAAGCGGATCTTCAGCATAAACCCGCAATTCAAGAGCGTGTCCTTTAATTTTTAAATCGTTTTGATTAATAGGAAGCGCTTCACCGCGTGCTACTTTTATTTGTAACTCCACCAAATCTACTCCAGTAATTAACTCTGTAACAGGGTGTTCTACTTGTAATCGGGTATTCATTTCTAAAAAGTAGAAGTTGTGTTTATCATCAATTAAAAATTCAACGGTGCCTGCTCCTAGGTAATCGCAAGATTTAGCTACTTTAACAGCTGCTTCGCCCATTTTATTTCTTAATTGTGGCGTTAAAACGGCTGATGGTGCTTCTTCAACAACTTTTTGATGTCTGCGTTGTATACTGCACTCACGTTCAAATAAATGAATAATATTACCGTGGCTATCGGCCATAACCTGAATTTCTATATGCCTTGGCGAGCTAACATATTTTTCAATAAACACAGAACCGTCACCAAAGGCCGATGTAGCTTCGCTATTGGCACGTTCCATTTGTAATTGCAAATCAGCTTCTTTTTCTACAACACGCATACCTTTACCACCGCCACCTGCCGATGCTTTAATAAGTATAGGAAACCCAATGTTTTTAGCTATTTCTTTTGCTTTTTTAACATCAGTAATAGCTTTGTCTATTCCTGGCACCATTGGAATATTATATTTTTTAACGGCTTCTTTGGCGGCTAATTTGCTTCCCATAATTTTTATGGCTTTTGAGCGCGGACCAATAAATGTAATGTTGTTTTTTTCAACTAATTCAGCAAAATTGGCATTTTCACTTAAAAAACCATAACCTGGGTGAATGCCATCAACGTGTAACTTTTTCGCTATTTCAATAATTTTATCGCCTTTTAAATACGATTGATTTGAAGGTGCTTTACCAACACATACAGCTTCATCAGCAAATTTTACGTGTGGTGCATTTCTATCAACTTCAGAATATATAGCTACGGTTTTTATACCCATTTTACGGGCCGTTTTCATAACTCTTATAGCTATTTCGCCTCTGTTAGCAACTAATATTTTTTTCATTTTAAACTTAAATTTTAAAACAGATGCTTAGGCATCAAACTCAATTAACAACTGATTTTTTTCAACAGCATCACCTTTTTTAACAGAAACTGATTTTATAATACCATCACGCGGTGCGGTTATTACATTTTCCATTTTCATGGCTTCTAAAATTAGTAGTGTATCGTTTTCATTAACCTTAGTGCCTTTTTCAACATTAATTTCTAAAATTAAACCTGGCATTGGTGCCTTTATGGCATTAATATGTTTGGTGCCTCCTATAGAAAAACCCATAGATTTTACGAGTGTATCTAAGTCATTTTTAATAGAAACGTTATAGGTGTTGTTGTTAATTTTAACGCTGTAAAAACGTTTGTTGAAGTCTGTTTTTTCTATTGTAGCGTTATACGATGTGTTATTTTGAAGGATATGGTATGTTGCGTTTGAAACCTGTATGGCATCTAAAGATGATGCCTGCGAAGTAGTGATTTCAAAATCAAAAGTGTCATTAACCTTTGTTTTAAAAGTTTTTGTCATATAAATAGAAAATTGGTTAAAGTATAAATATAGTTATAATGTGTTAGAACATTATTAAATATATTTTAAAATAGAAAGTATACTTACTTGAAAACCGAATTTTCTTGATGTTTTTTTATAGCTTTTCTTGATAAAATAATACCAATAAATAGTGATATAAAAGCTCCAACCCAAATACCGGGAATAAAATCTATAAACAGAAAAAAATCATAAGCACCATGAAAAACAATGGCAAAAAATAGCCCAGTTAAGTTTAATAAAACTCTAGAATTTGAAAACTTAGCTTTACCCATAAAATATCCCATTAAAATACCAAAAGTTGCATGAGCAGGCACTGCAGTAAAGGCTCTTAATACAGCAGTTAGGTAGCCGCCTTCAAGTACGTAAAAAATATTTTCGGTAGCTGCAAATCCCATTGATACCATAACAGCATATACAATACCATCAAAGGGTTCATTAAAGGCGTTATTTTTTTGTGCAAATAGTTTAACTATAATATACTTGCTAAACTCTTCGGTTAAACCAACAACAAAAAAGGCTTTTACAAATTGTTGAAAAACACTAGTATGGTCTGCTAACGGTAGTATAATATCAAACACATAATATATAATGGTTGTTATTATAACACTAACAACTGCACCTAAAATAAAGTTGTATAATAGTAGTTTTTTAGATTCTTTTTCATATTTATCTTTATAATTTATATAAAGAATTATAGCAAAAACAGGAGCAATGGCAAGTAAAAGTAGCGGCATTTAATTAAGCGAGCTTTTGAGATATTTTTGTTAGAACAGTTTGATAATACGTTTTGTTTGAAGGTGCAAAATGATTATTGTTATTGCCAATGGTATCAATTAGCTTTTGAAATTCATTAATTGAAACGTATTTTAAAGCATCAACTTCATCAATTTGAGGTGTAAGCTTATTAATGGGTGTGTTAATTTGAGCAATAAAGGTGATGTGAAACTCATTATCTATTAACCCATTTTTATAGTTTGAAAAGCATTTGAAAACACCAATTTTAAACAATTCATTGCTGGTAATTGATAACCCAATTTCTTCTTTTGTTTCTCTAATAGTTGCTTGTTCTGCAGTTTCGCCAGCATCAATATGTCCTGCAACTGATACATCCCACATTAACGGGCAAATAGCTTTTTTTGCACTACGTTGGGCCAATAAAATAGAGCCGCTTTTGGTGTAATACCATACATGGCAGGTGTTGTGGTAATAGCCTTTTTGGTGTATAACAGATTTTAAAGCCGTTTTACCTGTTGGGTTACCGTTAGCATCTACAATGTCTATGAGTTCATCCATGTTTTTAATTAAATAGAAAAAATATTCCCGCTTTCGCGGGAATTTAAATTATTCAAAATAACTAAATGTATCGCCGTCTTTAATGTTTAAAAGCGATTCATAAATTAATTTTATAACATTTTCAACATCATCTTTATGAACCATTTCAACGGTAGTATGCATATAACGCAATGGTAGAGATATAAGTGCCGAAGCTACACCGCCATTACTGTAAGCAAATGCATCAGTATCTGTTCCTGTTGCTCTAGATAATGCAGAACGTTGGAACGGAATTTTTTTATCTTCAGCAGTATCAATAATTAAATCACGTAATTTTTGTTGTACAGCAGGTGCATAAGCAACAACAGGGCCTTTACCAATTTCTAAATGCCCTTCTTTTTTCATTTCAATCATTGGGGTAGTGGTATCGTGCGTAACATCAGTAACAATAGCCACGTTTGGTTTAATGGTTTGAGTAATCATTTCGGCACCACGTAAACCAATTTCTTCTTGTACAGCGTTAGTTATGTACAACCCAAAAGGTAATTCTTTTTTATTTTCTTTTAGTAAACGTGCAACTTCAGCAATCATAAAACCACCCATACGGTTATCAATGGCTCTACACACAAATTTATCATCATTTAAAATATGAAACTCATCAGGATACGTAATAACACACCCCACATGAACGCCTAGTTTTTCTACTTCTTCTTTATTTGCACAGCCACAATCTATAAAAATATTATCAGGTTTAGGGGCTTCTTCTTTAGCACGATTTCTGGTATGAATTGCTGGCCAACCAAAAACACCTTTTACAATACCTTTTTTTGTATGAATGTTAACTACTTTACTTGGTGCAATTTGATGATCACTACCACCATTTCTAATTACGTAAATTAATCCGTTGTCAGATATGTAGTTTACATACCATGAAATTTCATCGGCATGCCCCTCAATAACCACTTTGTATTTAGCCTTTGGGTTTATAACCCCTACAGCGGTTCCGTAAGTGTCTGTAATAAACTCATCAACGTAGGGTTTAAGGTAGTCCATCCACAATTTTTGTCCGTCCCATTCATAACCTGTAGGGGCGGCATTGTTTAAATATTTTTCTAAAAATTCTATAGATTTTTTATTAAGAATGCTCTTTTTTGCCATAAATTAAAGTTTTGCACTAAAATACTAATTTAATATAAAGCTACATTTAATTGTAAAAAAAATAACAGGCTTAAAAAAACGTTATACTAAGTGTAAATTAGTAATTTTGAATTTATGAAGCCTCAATTTTAATTCATGCGAATTTTTAAAGTTTTTCTTTTATTCTTTCCTATAATAATTGCTGCCCAAACAACAGAAGTGGTTAGTGATACTACTGATACGGTTGAGTATTTAATTATTGAAGGCGACTCTGTGCCTAGAACTAGCATTGGTTTAGAGGAAGTTAAACTTTTACATAAATTAAAATTTGATAGTAGAGAAGCCCGTATTAGGTATTTAATTTTACGCCGAAAAACCTTAAAAGTTTATCCATACGCAAAACTTGCCGCCGTACGTTTAGATTCTATGAATAAACGATTAGAAGGATTAAAGCGCAAGCGTGAAAAAAAACGATATACCAAACGTATTCAAAAATATATTGAAGGTGAATTTTCAGATGAATTAAAAAAAATGTCGCGTACCGAAGGGCAAATTTTAGTTAAACTGATACACAGGCAAACAGGCGAAACGGCATTTAATTTAGTGAAAGAATTGCGTAGCGGTTGGCGGGCATTTTGGTATAATACAACAGCAAGTATGTTTAATATTTCTTTAAAAAAAGAGTTTGACCCCATTAATGTTGAAGAAGATTATTTAATTGAAGATATTTTACAACGAAATTTTCAAAACGGACGCTTAGAGGCACAAAAATCGGCAGTTGAATTCGATTTTTATGAATTAACCAATAAATGGAAAAACAACAAATAAATGCGTAAACAAACTGCTTTTGAAGAAAAACTTAACGCATTTTCGCATGGTATTGGTGCTGTTTTTGGCATTTTAGCATTAACACTACTTATAGTATTTGATACCAAAAAAACACCAAATAGCCTTTTTAGTGTAATTATTTATGGAGTTTCAATAATAGTGTTGTTTACAGCTTCAACCTTATATCATGCTGTAAAAAATGAACAAAATAAACACTATTTTAGAATTTTAGATCATATAAGTATTTACCTTTTAATAGCAGGCACTTACACACCAGTTTGTCTTATTTCTTTAGCAAATAGTAAAGGGTGGTTGCTTTTTTATTTAGTTTGGGCTATAGCCGCTTTCGGTGTGGTTTTAAAATTATTTTTCACAGGAAAATTTGGGGCATTTTCAACCCTGTTATACCTTGTAATGGGCTGGTTAATTGTATTTGATTTCACAGCGCTATCAAGTACTGTTAATTATAATGCCATTTTATTACTTTTTGCAGGAGGTTTAGCATATACGGGTGGTATTGTTTTTTATGCTATTGAAAAAATACCTTTTAATCATGTAATTTGGCATTTCTTTGTTTTGGTTGGCGCTATTTGCCATTTTTTTATGATTTTCTTTTACATTATTTAAAACATGATAACTATTTCTATTGCAAAAACAAACCAGGATTTTGAAACCATAGCTACATTGGCCGATACAATTTGGCGCGAGCATTACATACCAATAATTGGGTTGGCACAGGTTGATTATATGCTTGAAAAATTTCAATCTGCTGCGGCAATAAAATCACAGGTAACCAATCATTATATGTATTATTTACTTGAATACAATAAAAAGCCTGTTGGATATATTTCAATAAAAAAAGAAGATACAATATTATTTTTAAGTAAAATTTATGTTTTGAGTAGCTGTAGAGGAAAAAAAATAGGAAAAACAGCCATGAATTTTATTGAAGATAAAGCTAAAAAATTCAACCTAAAAGCAATAAGATTAACGGTTAATGTTGATAATGAAAATTCAATAAAAGCTTATGAAGCATTAGGTTTTATAAACAAAAGATCTGTGGTTGCAGATATTGGAAATGGCTTTGTTATGGATGATTATGAAATGGTAAAAACTATTATTTAAGTATAACCTACTGTGTTAATTTTAAAGTGCAATCTGTTAATATATAATTAAAATGATCTACATCAACGGCATTTAATTTTAACTTGCCGGTAACTAAAACAATATTATCGGTTTTGAAGTTTTGCGTATTATCAAATTCTAATTCTACTGCTGTTTCTGGGCCACCAACACCGCAAAAAAAGCAAGAAGACATAGGGCCTTTTGAAAGTATATATATTTTTTCTTCTGGAGCAATATTTAAAAAATATCCCTTAATGGTAACATATTTTCCTTCTAAAGCTTTTAAAGTGTTTGAAAACGTTGGTACTAAAAAAGCTTCATCATAAGCAGGTAAAAATTTCTCTTCAAATGTAACTTTTGCCAAATCATTCCAAGTTATATTGGTTTGACTGAATGAAACACAAGTTGTTAATAATAAGCCAATTAATATTTTATTTTTCATTACTTAAAATAGTTGAAATATTCATTTTTAAAATGGGGTAAATAGCAAACGCTATAGACAAAGTTACCATTATAAAAACTAATACCGCAATTTGTATACCATCTTGTATGTTTAATGGTTGAATAATGTGTGCTTTCATGCCTAAGTTACTAAATTTAATTAGGGCATAAGTGCCAATTTTAACAATAGTTAGCCCAAGAATAAATGCTAAAAATGCGGCTATAAAACCCTCATAAAAAACCATTTTAATTAGCTGAAAATTACTAGCACCATAACTGCGTAATAAGGCCAAATCATAAGCGCGTTCTTTTACCATTTTATATAAGTTTATAAAAATTGTGATGCCAGAAATTATTAAAATTAAATAGGCTATCCAGGTAATGGTTTTAAAACCTATACTTGTAAATTCATATAATCTATCTAATTCATATTTAGGTAAAGCAGCTTGTAAATTGCTAGTGTCGTTTATTTTTCTGGGTAAAGTTAGTAAGCCCATAGGGTTTCTAAAGGTTACTAATAAAGCTGTAATTTGCTTGTTTTCATGCGCATGATCTTCTTCATGATTATCTGAATGTTTTTCGATGTTATGATGCTCTTCATGTTCATGTGTATCATTGTGGGTATGCTCGTGTGTGTGTTCTTCTTCAGTTTTATGAGCATCTTCATCATGATTATGTTCATTTTCATCATTTTCATTATGCACTTCATCATTGTGGTTGTGTACATCCCAAATGGTTTCTAAGGGAGTAATAATTAAGCGGTCAATTACTTTTTCTGTAGGTTTTAAAATACCAACAACGGTTAACTCGTTATCGTGTACATCAACAGTATTATCAATTAAACCATGAGCGCTTTTAAAAGTATCGCCTAATTTTAAGTTTAGCTTGTTGGCAATGGTAGCACCAATTACAACTTCCATGGCTGTATTTGCAAAACGGCCGTTATTTAATTCAGCATTATAAAGTGTATAAAAGTTGTTGTTGGTTCCAACAATTCTGTAGCCTTTGTAATTATCGCCATAAGATATTGGGATAGCCGATTTTATCAATCGGTTTTTAGCCAACGTTTTTGCTTCGGTATACGAAATATTTCCAGTAGGATTATCAATGTGTAATACCGATGCTAAAATGAGTTGCAATGGGCTGCCTTTTGCGCCAATAACCATATCAATATTACCTAAATTATTTTCAGTTTGATATTTAAAAGATTGCTGTATTTGTTTAATACCAAGTAGTAATGTGATGCTTAAGGCTAAAATTATAATGCTTAAACCTGTGTAAAATGCTTTATTTTTTAGGTTTTTTATGCTTATTTTCCAAATATTCATAATGTAAGGGTGTTATTAAAAAATGGCATAATACGCTCATCATGCGTAATAACAATTAAGTGCGCGTTGTTTTTTTCGGCCTGTTCTATAAGTAGTTTTATAACGGCTTTACAGTTTTCATTATCTAAACTAGAAGTGGGTTCATCGGCCAAAATAATTTGCGGATTATGTATTACCGAAAGTGCTATGCCTAAGCGTTGTAATTGTCCTTCACTAATTTCATTCACCTTACTATTTTTAAAGTCGGTTAAATGTAATTGTTCTAAAGTTTGATTTAAATAACTATCTGGTTTTTCTTTTTTTGAAAAGTATAAACGTGCCTTTAAATTTTCAAAAACGGTTAACGAAGGTATGGCATGTTTTTTTTGAAAAACCATACCAATATTACTACCTCTAAATTTATCTAGTTTTTTACTGTTTAAAGTAGAAATATTTACATTGTTTATAGCAATATTACCTGTTTTTGGGCTTAATAAACCAGCTAGTAGATGCAGCAAGGTAGTTTTGCCAATGCCAGATTTTCCTAAAATAAGTAAGTGTTCGTTTGTTTTTAAATGTATGTTGGGAAATGATAATACATTTGAACTATTTTTATATTGAAACGTTAAATTTTGCGTTTGAATCATGATAAAAAATGCAAAAATAAAAGATTATTTTACTAAATGAATACTAGATTGAATGGCGTTTTCTAAAACCGATGGTTTGCTTCCTGGACCAATGGTAAGTAGTTTTGCGCCCGTAATTGGTTGTCCTTTAAAAGGCCTTATGGTTATATTACCGTCTGGTTTACGCTCAAAATACGTGTAGTTTTCATTATTGGCAATTTTTGCACAACCTTTAACACGTAAAATACTTTTTGGTAAAGCTTTGCAAATAGTTTTAATACTATTTTCTGAAGGTAAAATAGGTAAATCTACAGAGCATGACGCCCAATGCGATTTTAAATGATTTATTTTATTTGATGTGTTTTTTGAAGGTACAAGTTTTGGAAGCAATGAAACATTTAAGCTATTAGCATCAAAAATTTCAGCCGAAGGATTTAATATTTTCAATTGTGAAACAACGGCTTGTTTCCTTTTTAAACTAACAGCATCTAAATGTGTTAGAACTAGGAGTGAAGATACTTGTATTTGGTTAGCTTCTAATTCATTATGCTCATGGCGCTTTTGCCAATTTTTAACATCAACTACCGAAATTTGTACTGGTGGTAAAAACCTGTTGTTTAGGCCAACACCCAAAAATTCCATTAAGCTACAAGCATCTGAAGTGCCGTTAGCCTCAATAAGCGTAATGCCATTTTTTCTTTCAGGAATGCGGTTAACAGTGTTTCTAAGTTCAACAATACCACTGCAACAAATACAGCTACCACTTAAAGGTTTTATGGTGTTTAAATTAAGTTGCTCTCTAAATTGTTGTACATCCATATTGGCGTTTTCATAATCGTTTAAAATTACAAATGGCTGCCAGTTTTCAGCTTGAAATTTTTCAATTAAATACTTTAAAAGTGTGGTTTTGCCAGCACCTAAAAATCCAACAATGGTAATAATAGCTTCCATTTTTTGGTTATTTTTTAGGTCTGAATGGTTTTATAACCTGCTCATTACACTGTAAAAAAGGACCTTCCATTAAATCAATACAATATGGTATTGCAGGGAAAACAGCATCTAAACACTCGCGAATAGATTTTGGTTTTCCAGGTAAGTTTACAATTAAACTACTACCTCTAAGGCCTGCAGTTTGCCTTGAAAGAATTGCGGTTGGTACATATTTTAAAGATTCTGCACGCATAAGTTCACCAAACCCAGGCATCATTCTGTCACAAACGGCTTCGGTAGCTTCAGGAGTAACATCGCGTTTAGCGGGTCCTGTGCCTCCTGTTGTAACAACCAAACAACACTGTTCATTATCTACCATGTTTATAATGGTTTCTTCAATAATTGTTTGTTCATCAGGAATAATGCTGTAAACTTCGTTCCAAGGTGATTTTAAATAGTTATTTAGGGTATTTATAATGGCTTTACCACTTAAATCTTCATAAAGGCCAGCGCTAGCTCTATCACTAACAGTAATAATTCCTATTTTAATAGCAGACATACATATGTTTTAATTGCTAAAGTTAAGCATTTGAAGTTTCAAAATTTTCAATTGGCCACCTATCAATTTTTGTGAATGCATTATTTTTCCATTGTTTTACTTCATCATCGGTTAAAAGGCAGGTGTTTAGTTGATTAATTATGTCGTTTTTTTCTAAATATTGGCCAATAAAAACCAGTTCTATTTTTCTGTCTCCAAATTGGGCATCCCAACCGGCTTCAATGTCTTTTTGGTTTTCAATAAAAGCAGCATAATTTATACGTTCAGAAAACGGCATTGATGCCCACCATACACCGGCGTTGTCTGCTTTACAAGAACCACCTGCCGAACTCCAAATAAGCGCTTGTTTGGGTCTTGAAGCTAGCCAAAATAAACCTTTGCTGCGTATAATGTTTTGTGGAAAAGCTGTGTTTAAATAGTTTAGAAAACGCTCTGGATGAAATGGCTTTTTGCTTCTAAAAACAAAAGAACCAATACCATACTCTTCGGTTTCAGGGGTGTGTTCGTTTTCTAATTCTTTTATCCAACCTGCCGATGCTTCAGCTTTAGCATAATCAAACAAACCAGTATTAATAACGTTATTTAACGCAACATTAGATTGTTTTGTGAAAATAACTTTTGCTTCAGGATTTAATGAATTAATAATGGCTTTTAATTCTTCTAGTTGTTGTTTAGTAACTAAATCTGTTTTGTTTATTAAAATAACATTAGCAAATTCTATTTGGTCTGTTAGTAAATTAACAATGGTGCGGTTATCTCCTTCAATATTTGTAAGCGCTCTTGTTGTTAAGTAATCAGGACTTGAAAAGTCTTTTAAAAAATTGAAAGCATCAACTACAGTAACCATGGTGTCAATGTAACTAAAACGGCTTAAATCAATTGTGCCGTCTTCACTTTCAAAAGTAAATGTTTGGGCAACAGGAATAGGTTCACTAATGCCTGTGCTTTCAATTAATAAATAGTCAAATTTATTTTGTGCTGCTAGTTTTTCAACTTCAACCATCAAATCTTCACGTAGGGTACAACAAATGCAACCGTTGCTCATTTCAACTAATTTCTCTTCAGTTCTAGATAATGTGTTTTCATTTTCAATAAATTGCGCATCAATATTAACTTCACTCATATCATTAACAATAACGGCTACTTTTAAACCGTCTTTATTATGAAGAATATGATTTAACAACGTGGTTTTTCCTGCACCTAAAAAGCCACTTAATACGGTTACGGGTAATTTTTTCATGTTGATATTGATTAGCGTCTTTATTTGGTTGTATTGTTTACAATGTTTAAAAATTCATTTCGGTAAGCTTTTTTTTCAAAGCAGCCACCATATTCAATAGTTGTTGTAAAACTATCTTTATCTTTTATACCTCTGGAAGATACGCAAAGGTGTTTTGCGGCTATCATTACAATAACATCTTCAGTGTTTAAAATAGTTTGGAGGTCTTTTAAAATTTGAAGTGATAAGCGTTCTTGTACTTGCGGGCGGTGTGCGTAATAATCAACTAACCTATTAATTTTTGATAGCCCAATAACTTTATCTTTAGGTATGTATGCAATGTGTGCGTGCCCTGTAATTGGTAAAAAGTGGTGTTCGCAAGAAGAATCTATAGTTATATTTTGTTCAACAAGCATTTTGTTGTAGCTGTACTTATTTTCAAAAACCGATAGTTTAGGTTTGTTTTCTGGGTTTAGGCCATAAAATAATTCTTTTACATACATTTTAGCAAAACGGTATGGCGTGCCAGATAAACTATCATCAGTTAAATCTAGGCCTAATGTTTCCATTATTTTTGAAAAATGATGCTGAATGGTTTTAATTTTTTCATCATCATTTTTATCAAAAGCAGTTGGTAATAGTGGTGTGTTTACATTTGAAGAAATGTGATTGTCTCCTATATTTTCTATTAAATCTTTATTCATTATTTGTACAGCAATTATCAGTTTTACATTGGCAATATTTAAGGTTGTAAACATGAAGTATAACCATAGAAATTGCGGTTAGGTATATAAGTATTTCAGGGAGGTGAAACCACGCTAATTTTTCATTTATAATTAAAAAGCATAAAAGGCTCCAGCAAAACCACAAAGCCATTTTTACAGTTTTTTTTGTACTGTTTTTAGCTGATTGATATACTGCAAAAAATGAAATTATTAGAAAAATAAAGTCTATAGATTTCCACCAATTAGGAACACCGTTAGTTGCGCAGCAAGCAGCAACTTTAGTTTGTGCTAAAAATATAAATGGGGTTAATAAACAATGTATTAAACAAAGTGTGCTAGCTAAAGCACCTAAAGTGTCAGGTTTTTTTATGGCTATTTTCATTTATAAAAATTAATGCAACTGTATTGCAAATATAGCCTAATTGTTTTAATGCAACATGGTTGCATTATGTTTTTTTGTTACCTGTATTTTTTGTTTGCCGTTTGTAAAAAATACTAGTGCGTATGTAATTGGTTTGTAATAGGTAGGTTAGCCTTCAATAACATCTTTATATTCTTCAAAAAAAGCTTCAAAAAGGCTCATTTTTTCATTGAAAAATATCATAACATCTTGCCACGTGTTTTTGTTGTGAATAGATACTTTTTGTTCTAAAGGAATATAAATTCTAGAAATTTCTTTATGGTTTTCTAAAATATAGGTTTCATTATAAATGGCTTCGGGTAAGTACGTGTCTTGTAAAATGGTTTTTAAGGCAACTAGTTTTTCCCAGTATTTAATGCGGTGTTCTAAATCGTCTTCTAAATCTAGTGCTACTAAAGCTTTTTTTGTATCAAAATGAAATTTAAAACTAAAACCTTTTAATTTGGTGTTGTATAATATCCATTTTCTAGGGAAAGATTTTCCAAAGCTAGTCCAAAATTCTTGTCTCAGTAATCTAGATTCTTCTTTACTAAACATGTTATTTAGTTAATAAAATGTGCATTTATATTAAATAGGCAATACCAACACCTAAAATTATAGCTATAAACTTTGAGGTATTAAATCTGTGGCCATCACTACTTTCAAATAGTATAGTTGTTGAAATATGGAAAAACATACCAATTACAAAAGCATTTATTATACTTATGGTGTTATGCATATCTCCGTAAATATTTGAAATAAGTGTACCTAAAGGGGTCATACATGCAAATACTATTAAAAAAGCGCCTATTTGAAATTTATCATAATTACTTTTTAGCAAAAACATGCTTATAATAGTAGCAATGGGTATTTTATGAATTAAAACACCGTAAACCATATCATTATGGTCGTGTATAGAGAAACCTTCTAAAAAGCTATGAATGCATAAGCTTAAAAACAACGCGTATGGAAACGTTTTATCGTTTTCATTGTTGTGTACATGCCCATGTTCAGCGCCTTTTGAGAAAAGTTCTAAAATTATTTGAAGCATAATACCAGCCATAATGTAGAGACCTGTTGTTTTTGTTTCTAGGTGATGATATACTTCGGGCAATAGTTCAAACAGCGTTAGTGCTAATAAAAAAGCGCCACTAAAAGATAGTAGTAATTTAGTATTCCAAGATTTTGTGTTTTTAGTAAAGCGTGCAATTATTACACCTAAAACTACTGCTAAAAAAGGTAAAAGATAATTATTCATAGAAAAATTTAACCGAAATTGCTGTAAACATTAATTAGGTTTTACTATTTAAAAATCATTACTAATCTTTCGGAAGTTTTTTTACTAAACTTACGTAAGTTATAATCGCCAAAAACATCAAGAAGGTGTACGTTAGCTTCTTCAAATAATTGCTCAAAATCTTCTAAGGTAAAAGCTCTAACACGTTCTTTGTAATTGTAAAAATGGTCATTATCGGTAAATGAAATATCTTTAATAATATGGTTTCCTTCAACATAGCGTTTTAAATTAAAAGTTATGTTGTTTACGGTTTTAACTTCTTCTGGTACTAGGTTTTCAATAACATAATCGCTATTCATAAAATCAATGACTCCAAAACCAAAATCGTTTAAATTAGCTTTAATGGCTTTTATAGTTTTAAGATTATCAGTATCATCATCAAAATACCCAAAACTGGTAAATAAATTAAAAACAGCGTCAAATTGTTTGTTAAAAGGCTGGCACATATTATGAACCTTAAATTTTAACCTATGGTTTTCATATTTTTTAGCATAAGCAATGCTATTTTCGCTTAAATCTACACCAGTAACATCATAACCAATTTTATTTAAATATCTGGCATGTCTTCCGCGTCCGCAAGCCAAATCTAAAATAGTACCATTTTCAGGTATGTTAAGGTAGTTGGTAAGCGTGTCCATAAAGGCATGTGCTTCGGTATCGTTTCTATCTTTATATAAAATGTGGTAGTATGGCGTGTCAAACCATGATGAAAACCAAGTAGATGTATCTGTGTTCATTGTCCTTTTTATGGGGTTACTGTGTAAATTTTCAATATGTATGGAAATTGTACAGTTAGGCTTTTTGTTACTTTTTATTAAAAATAGTTTTTACAAAAAATGAAAACAATAAAGTAACTTACTAAACCTTAACCCAGTTAAGTGTGCTCAAAATTTACTGCAAAAGTACACCAATTTTTATCATATAAAAACACAACACTTAAATGATGTTAGTGTTATGTGGCTATACTTTAAAATTTTAAAACTCAAAGTTTACTTTATGCAGAAAAAAATTACGTTATTTTTGCATTTTTATACACGTAATTAAGTAGTAGTAAAAAATGGATGAAAATTTCAAAATGGTAGCCAAAACATTATTTGGTTTTGAAGATTTATTAGCAAATGAGTTAACGCAACTTGGTGCGCAAGATGTTAAAAAAAGTGTGCGTAATGTAAGTTTTGTGGGCGATAAAGGCTTTATGTATAAAGCTAATTTAGGTTTGCGTACTGCTATTAAAATTTTAAAACCCATTCATTCATTTAAAGTATTTAATGAGCAAGATTTGTATAATAATATATACAAAATGCCTTGGGAGAATTATTTAAAATCATCAGGTTCATTGGCGGTAGATGCTACAATACATTCGCAAGTATTTAAACATTCACTATTTATAGCCCTGAAAACTAAAGACGCTATAGTTGATAGGTTTAGAGATAATACCGGGCAAAGGCCTAATGTAGATTTAAAATTTCCTGATTTAAAAATTAATATTCATATTGATAGAAATGATTGCACAGTATCATTAGATACTTCAGGAGATTCTTTACACAAACGTGGTTACAAAACAGCTACTAATATTGCACCAATTAATGAAGTGTTAGCTGCTGGTTTGATTATGCTGTCTGGTTGGGATGGTCAATGTGATTTCATGGACCCCATGTGTGGCTCTGGAACCATGCTTATTGAGGCTGCTATGATTGCCTGTAATATTCCGCCAAACTTAATGCGTAAAGAGTTTGCTTTTGAACGTTGGCAGGATTGGGATGTTGATTTATTTGAAAAAATTGAAGAATCATTGCTTAAAAAAACGCGCGATTTTCACTATAAAATTATAGGCTATGATAAAGCGCCTAGTGCCGTTTACAAAGCTAAAGACAATATTAAAAACGCACAATTAGATGATTTTATCACGGTGAAGCACGAAGATTTTTTCAAAACTCAAAAAGGCGGTAACGCCAAATTACATATGGTATTTAATCCACCGTACGGCGAACGTTTAAATATTGATATGGAGCAGTTTTATAAAAATATAGGTGATACGTTAAAACAAAACTATCCAGGTACCGATGCTTGGTTTATTACCTCAAATTTAGATGCTTTAAAATTTGTTGGTTTACGCCCTTCAAGAAAAATACAACTATTTAATGCCAAATTAGAATCGCGCTTAGTTAAGTATGTTATGTATGAAGGAAGTAAGAAAGGTAAGTATATGAAATAATTTTAGTTTAAAACTACACATAAAAATATGAATGAAGATGTTTAAAATGGTTTAATTCAAACTGCAGAACTTCAAACTATTTTAAATTTACAAAAAGAGGCACAGGCTTATATAGAAAGTAATGACTGGTGTGTTGAAGTAAAAAAATCATGGTATGATTTTGAGTTTAGCTCTTATGATTTATTGGGTGTTTTTCTGTTTGAAATTGAGCCTATTAATAATGATGTTGATGATTTTGTTTGGGTAGTAGCAGGCTATTTGCCTTTTGTGTATTTAGATAAATCTGTTACATCGGCACAAGAGGCTGTTGCTATATATTGTCAATTAATGTATGATTGGGTTGATAATGTAATAAACCAAAATTCACTTGAAGCATGTTTTCCTGTACCAATTGAGCCTACTTTTGAAAATGCCCAATTACTAAAACTAAGAATAGATATATTAAAAGAAGTGTTTTTTGATGAAGATTAATTAATACTTTAACACCAAAACAACTTCTATTAAATTACTTTTTAGCTTTTTTATACAAAGGTATTCTGTAACCTAAAGTGTAGCTATAGCTAGTGCCTAGGCCAGTGCTATCATATGTGCGGCCGTATCCGGGAATATAAACGTTTTCAAAATTATCAGGATCCGTTTCACTTGCTAATATTTTTAATTGTACGTTTAAACCCATGTAAAGGTTATTAAATAGTTCAACTTTCATACCTAAAATAAGTTCACCCCAAAAAGCTGTTAAGCCGCTAAATTCTTGAGTATTGATTGATGAAAATTGCGGATTCCAATATTGATTGGTACTATAAACCGAAAAGCTGTTTAAATCATGCGAAAAACTGCTAACACCAACCCTAAAACCTGCATAAACCATGTTATCCATATCTAACCAATTTTCATACATATTTAAGTCTATACCACCTTTAAAGTACGAGCCATTGGTTGTAATATCCATATAATCTGTAATAGTATTTTTTTCTTCAAAACCAATTTCACCAGCTATATACATGTTTTTTTTTAGTCTAAAATCGGCAGCAATTTCAAAACCAGAATAATCTTCATCTAAAAAAGAGCGTATTAATTTACCAACATCACCAGCAATTCTAAGGCCATATTTTTGTTTAATTTTTAAAGAATCGGTTGCGTTTACAATACTATCGTTTTGGGCAAAAGTAGTGGTGCTAAACGCAAATATTAAAGCTATACTAGTGAAATAAGTTAAAATGTGTTGCGTTTTCATTTTCTACTGGTTGGTTATTGGTTAAGTTTATTGGGTTGCCTAAAAGCCAGTTATCAGCATCATCAGTAATAACTACTTCTACATTATTAAAAATAGTTTTGTAACCACAGGCTCTAGATACGTAAACCTCTTCAGTTGTATAATTAATGGTAATTATATCAATATTGCCCTCAATAAAATCATCTTCACTATCATCAGGTGTGCCGTTATTGTTTACGGTAGCGTCTTTTATAAGGCGGTATTGCGTTGAGTTGGCATCTGTTTTTAAGGGTAGTATAAAATCATCGGCAGTTACAAATTCATAGCCTGGTAAAATAGTATCGTTATCTACACCAACTACTACCAAATTAAAAACATTTTTACGGTTTTCTTGGTTTGTAAAATCATACAAATCTATGATTAATGATGGGGTTGTTGGTGTGCTTTCCGGACAAATATCGTCTCTTTCACAACTTATAAATGCCACTGCAAAAATTACAATTGGCAGTATAATTAATTTTAAGTGTTTCATTAGTTTGCGTATATATTAATACGTTTGTTAGTTTAGTTTTTCTTAATAAAAAATTAGTTATTTCTTTTCAAACAGCACAACGGTTTCAATATGTGCTGTATGCGGAAATTGGTCTACTAAACTCATTTTTTTTATGCTGTAACCTTCGGCCATTAATTGTTCGGTATCTCGTGCTTGGGTTGCAGGGTTACAAGATACATAAACCAAACGTTCTGCATTTAGGTTTATTATTTTTTTAAGTGTTTTTGGTGCAATACCAGCTCTTGCAGGGTCTAAAATTATTGTGCGTATTTTGTTTTTGTATTGCGGGTGTTCTGTTAGAAATTTACCAACGTCGGCGGCATAAAACTTTAAACCTTCAATATTGTTTCTTTTGGCGTTTTCTTTAGCATCTTCAATTGCCGATGCAACAATATCTACTCCTACAATTTTGGTGTTATTACTTTTTGAAGCTAAAATTTGCCCAATAGTTCCGGTGCCACAAAACAAATCTAAAACCACAGTGTTATCAACAGCATCTTTGTTTTCTAATGCATAATCAATAACCTTGCTGTAAAGTTTTTCAGCACATTTTGGGTTGGTTTGAAAAAAACTTTTTATGCTAATTTCAAAGTTTAAACCCAGTAATTCTTCAACAATTTTATCATTGCCATAAATAAGTTTTATACTTCCTGTTGTGGCAATGGTACGGTCTCCAATTTCATCATTAATAGTGTGAAGAAAACCAGCAACTCTATTGCCAAATAATTCTACTAAATAATTGGCAAATTTAGTAAGGTTGAATTTTGGTAAATCATATGATGTGGTAACCAAATTAAAAAGCAGTTTATTGGTTTTATGTGATTTTCTAACAATAAAATACCTAAAAAAACCTTCTTTTCTAGGAGCATGCCAAGGTGCTAAACCTGTTTGCTCGCAGTAATTTCTAATGTGTTTTAGGTTGTTTTCAACTTGGGCATCAAATAAGCCGCTATCATTATTTAAATTTTCGGCACACCACCAAGTTCCACGTTTTTTAAAACCAAGGGTAAAGGCATCAATATCGGTTTTTTCGGTTCTGTTATAACCAATGGCCGAAAAACCGTATTCCATTTTATTTCTGTAATGAAAAGTGTTTGGTGAACTTACAAATTCATCAAACAGGCTTTCAATGTTTTGTACTTTACCAATACGTTTAAAAAGTTCTAAAGTGCTGGTTTGCTTATATTCATGTTGCTTTTCAATAGGCAAATAAATGTAGGGTGCACCCGGTATATCTTGGTAGGGTATAGTTGTTTCGTTTTCAGCTCTAGTAATAACATCAAGCAATTTGCCTTCCGCATATTTTTTACTAGATTTTTTAATTTGCGTTTTAACCTTTTGCCCTGGTATGGTGTTGGGTACAAACACAACAAATTCGCCATGTTCGTTTCTAATACGTCCAATTCCTTTACCGCCAAAGGCGTAATCTTCTATAAGCAGTTCAATTATTTCACCGCGTTTTACAAACTTGTTTCGTTCTCTTCTAGGCATGCTGCAAAAATAATAATAGCGGCAAATAAATGTATATTAATTTAAATTAAGTTTATTTCATTTTCACTTAAAAAATAAATAAACAAATAATATTTGTAACTTGCAGTACTTATCTAGGGATGATTTCTCTCCCACGCTGAATTTTCGGAGTCTTTTCTGAAAGGATAAAGGTAGAGTAGGAATGGTTATTTTATTAACAATTAAAACTTTTTAAAATGGCTGTTTTACAAAAATTAACATCACAGCAAGCAATTGAATTAGAAAAAACGTATGGCTCAAACACATACCATCCGCTACCCGTAGTATTAAGTAAAGGCGAAGGTGTTTATGTGTGGGATGTTGATGGAAAACGTTATTACGATTTTCTTTCGGCATACTCAGCGGTAAACCAAGGGCATTGTCACCCCAAAATTATTAATGCTATGGTTGAGCAAGCCCAAACATTAACCTTAACTTCTAGAGCATTTTACAATGATAAATTAGGGCTTTATGAAAAATACACGTGTGAGTATTTTGGTTTTGATAAATTATTACCAATGAACTCTGGTGCCGAAGCTGTTGAAGCTGCTATGAAAGTATGCCGTAAATGGGCTTATGAGGTAAAAGGTATTGACGAAAACCAAGCTAAAATTATAGTTTGTAAAAACAATTTTCATGGGCGTACAACTACAATAGTATCATTTTCTAGTGATAGTACTGCTAATAAAAACTTTGGGCCTTATGCCGATGCTTTTATTCGTATTGAATATGATAATTTAGATGCGTTAGAAGCAGCGTTAAAAAACAACAATAATGTAGCTGGTTTTTTAGTAGAACCTATACAGGGTGAAGCTGGTGTTTACGTGCCTTCAGAAAGTTATTTAGCTAAAGCAAAAGCACTGTGCGAAGCGCATAATGTATTGTTTATTGCAGATGAAATTCAAACCGGTGTTGCCAGAACAGGCAAACTATTGGCTGTACACCACGAAAACGTACAACCTGATATTTTAATTTTAGGCAAAGCTTTAAGTGGAGGTGCTTACCCTATAAGTGCCGTATTGGCAAATAATAATATTATGGATGTAATGACACCCGGTACGCATGGCAGTACATTTGGCGGAAACCCATTAGCGGCTGTTATAGCTATTGCTGCGCTTGAGGTTGTTAAAGAAGAGAATCTAGCTGAAAATGCACGTATTTTAGGTGAACTTTTTAGAAGTGAAATGAATAAATATATTGAAACCAGTAACATTATAACCAAAGTACGTGGTAAAGGGTTGTTAAATGCTGTTGTTGTAAATGATACTGAAGATAGCGAAACTGCTTGGAATATGTGTTTAGCTTTAAGAGATAACGGATTAATAGCAAAACCAACACACGGTAACATTATAAGGTTTGCACCGCCTTTAGTTATGAATAAAGAACAGTTGTTAGACTGTGTAAGCATAATAACAAAAACATTTAAACAATTTGAAAATTAATTTATGAAAGAAACATCTGCTTTTGAAAGTTTTGAACTTGGCATTAACTCGGAAATTAAAGACTATTTAACTGAAACCGTAAAATGGTCATCTTTTTTAGCAATACTTGGTTTTGTAGGTGTTGGTCTCATGATATTTGCAGGTATTATCATGGGAATAACGGGTGCAGCTTCTAGTGGTTTAGCTTCAGCATACGGTGCTGGTTATGCTTCGGGTATAGCGCTGTTTTACATTATTCTTGCCGCTGTTTACTTTTTTCCTGTTATGTATTTGTTTAGGTTTTCAAAAAGTATGAAAAGTGCTTTAAAACAAGAAAATAATAATGATTTTGCTAAAGCTTTTTCAAGCTTAAAATCACATTATAAGTTTTTAGGCATTTTTTCTATAGTGTTAATTTCACTTTATATTTTGGTTATAATAGGAGCTGTTATAGGGGCTTCGTTATTTTAAAAAAGAAAAATAAAGCATAAAAAAATGGACTAGTTTAGTTATAAATTAGTCCATTTTTATTTATGGTTAGAATATGGTACGGGTTATTGTCCCATCATTTCTTGAAGTCTTTCTTGCATTAATTGTTGGTCTTGCATAGCTTCCCAACCAAATGTTGATACAAACCAAATAATTAATAATAAATATAAAGCACTTAAAATAATACCTATAATTGATAGTATTTTACCAACTTTTACATTTTGAATACCTGTATATTCATCAGGGTTTTCAGCATTAATTTTTATTGCTTTTCCAGCTAATACAATGGCAACTACACCAAGTATTATGCCTATACCGTAAAAGCAACAGCCAACAATTGATAGTATTCCAAATACTAAAATAAGCGTTGCATTAGGTAATTTTTTTTGTTCCATGTGTAATGATTTATTGGTTAAAAAAAGTTTTTATAATAAAGCTGCAAATAATAATTATAGCATTTACTACAGCTAAAGTAGTATTAATTTTAGATAAAAGTTTGTTGTTTTTAAAAGCATTTATTGTTATTAAAACAACTAGTAAAATAAGTGTGTAAATAGCAGGATACATGTAAAATGCTTGTACAAATTCGCCTTTAAATATGAGGGCTAAAGCACGCTGCATACCACAACCAAAGCATTCTACACCAAAAAATTTTTTATTTAAACAAGGAAGCATGTATTCTTCCATAGAGTAATAGCTATTTAAAAATTTATGCTAATGTACTAAATTATAAACGTATTACTTTTGGTTGTTAATTACAATTTTTTGAGTTTTAGCAGCATTGTTGTCTGTTGTAACTTTTGCAACATATACACCTGTGCTTAGGTTTTTTGTTGAAAATGATAGTGTGTTATTATTAGAGTTAATAGTTTCAAATAAAACACGTTTTCCACTAACATCAAATAGTATTAGTTCCTTTAATTTTAAACTATTTGGGTTGTTAATTACAACTTGTGCTTGTGTGTTATTTTGGTATATTTTAAAGTTGCTAAAAGTGTCTTCAGTAGTGTTTAATGTGCTTTTAGCAAACGTAATTTCAAACCTATCATTATACACACCTTTGTTTAAAACGGCGTTAAAACTTCCTTCTTTAATATTAGTGTATATATTGGTTTCATTATCAAAAATATAAACATCCACATCATTAGGTATGTTGTTTAGTTTATTTACGGTAACACTAAAAGGCGTATTGTCTTGGTTGGTTTTAAAACCAAATTTTAATCTTGTGCTTTCAGAATAGTTAATAGATTTTATAGATAAATTTTTATCTTCAGAAATTAAATACGCATCACTACTTAAGGTGTTTACGTTTGAGCCATCAAAACCTTTATTGTAGGTATTGTTGTTGGGTGTACCTGCTCTAAAAGCAATAACATTCTCTTTGTAAAAAGTATTATTAACATGTGTATGTATTCGTATTTCAGGTATTATTGTTGGGTTATCAATAATTTTTTTATAATCTACACCGTTGTGAGACATGGGGTAGTTTTTTGTTTGTGTGTTCTTACCTGTTTTTTTACTGTTTTTTGCAAAAATAGAACCGTTACCACCTGGTGTTGAGTCTTCTTCAAAATAAACACGCATAGCGTTAGTAAATTCAGCATCACCACCAAGACCAATAGGGTCACTGGCTATTATAAAACCTTGCCCAACGGCAGCAAAACGTCTTTGGTTATTTCCGCTAAAATCAATTGTGTTTCCTGTAGTAGTACCATTTGTTGTGCCATCGCCATTATAGTTTTCAAAAGGTGCAAAGGTGTAAGTGCCATTATCTGTATCATCAGTTAAATCACCAGGTATATATTCACCATAGCCTCCTTCATAATCTGCTAAAAAATGCGAGTTGTTTTGTTTTTGCTCCCAGAAATAAATTTCATTTAAAAGGATAGCTTGATTTGTTACTGATTCTACAAAAAACAATTTTAAATCTAGTGCAGAAGGGTATGGGTTACCTGTTAACGTTTGTGCACTGTTAGGTATTCCTGATGGTTGATCATCAACACCATCAAACCTACAACTTACTAAAATAGTTCCGTTATTTGGGCGGCCTCTAAAATCTAAAACATTATCAGTATTTGGGCTTCCTTTTAACGTAAAACCATAGCCTGTTTCAATATTCCCTATATCAAATTCTTGCTGCCAACTGTAGTAGCCTTCGCCATCGCGCAAACTGTAAATCCAGTAATTTGAAAGTTCTGTGGCTGTACCTTCATAGCTTGTTGTGTATCCGTAAGGAATAGATGTAACATTGCTAACATCAGTATCATCAGCAGGGTCGTGTATATTTGTACCGTTAAAATCTACGTTTTGGTTTGATGTGTTATCGCTAACTCCAACTGGCGAACACCAAAAGTTGTATTCATAAACATTGGTGGTTTGGTTTTGGTATATAGAAATTTCACCTGCATCAGAATTTTTAATATCAACATCTTGTATTAATTGGGCATCGCCTCTCAAGTAAAAATTTGAAGAGGCAGACTCTAACCTAATGTCATTAGTTACAAAAATAGGCACATCAAGTGCATACAATTCAGTGTTATTTCCAACGTACAAATCTTGTGCAAAAACAAGGGAAACAAAAAGCAAAGAGCTTGCAAGTGTGATAAAATTTTTCATATTTTGGGGCTAAATGAATGACTCTAAAATACAAAAAAAATCATAATAATAAAAATTACTTTATTTTGATGTGTAATTGCTTATAATTTGAGTTAATTTTGATTAATATTTAAAATGAAATGCTTTAACTATTTTTTAACGCTTTTAGGCGCTATTATTGCTTTGTATGCCAACAACAGCAAAACACAAAATGTATATTTGCTTATAATAGGTATAATTGTACTTATGCTTGGTATTTACCGTATATCTGCAACCATACCAAGCAAAAAAAATAATAATGAATTTGATAATACAACTGATTAAATGAATTTTAAAAAAGGCGATACAGTTTCTGTTTTAGATGAAAATTTATCGGGTATTGTTACAAACATTTCTGGTACAACAATTACTGTTGAAACAGAAGATGGTTTTTTATTAAATTTTGAGGCAAGTGCTTTGGTAAAAGAACAACCTGCTGCTTTAAAAACATCTATTTTTTCGCACAAAAGCTTGCATGCTGTAGTTTCTGAAAAAGAAGAAAAAAAACGCAAAAAACAGCCTAAAGTGAAAGCTAAAGAACGTTTTCAGCCTACAATGGAGGTAGATTTGCATATTAACCAGTTAGTAAAAAATGCAAGCGGTATGAGTAATCATGACATGCTAACACTGCAATTAGATACAGCTAAAAGGCAGTTAGAATTTGCCATAAACAAACGCATACAAAAAATAGTGTTTATTCATGGTGTGGGTGAAGGTGTTTTAAAACTTGAGTTAGCATATCTTTTTGGGCGTTATAACAATGTAAAGTTTTATGATGCCAATTACCAAAAATACGGTTTAGGTGCTACCGAAGTTTATATTTACCAAAATATGGCGCCTTAGTTAATTAAAATTAGGCGTTAAAGTTTCTGTTTTTGATGTTTTGCTATCACCGGTTAAGTTACCAAAAAACAACTCGTCTTGCGTTAAGTTTGAAAGGTCTAAATTTAAAATGGTAGCTGTAACTAAAAATGCTTTAGTATAGCTGTGTTGTCTGTAAGCTGTTGCAGGTAAAACATCACTAACATCAGGGTTTAAATAATCTGGCCCTACGGCTTCATTAGTTTCATCATTTGTAGGATTTTGGTCTTGCACACCTTTTTCTTCATCGCGTGTTAGGGTGCCATCGCCATCATCATCATCATCTAAATAATCGGGTATACCATCACCATCAGTGTCTTGAGCATCGCTTAAATCGCCATCGCCATTAGGGTCTGGGTTTTCATTTGCGGTAGGAACATTATCGCCATCATCATCAAAATCAATATAATCGGGTATACTATCACCATCAGTATCTTGTGCATCGTCAAAAATGCCATCGCCGTTTGGGTCTGGGTTTTCAAGCTCTGTTGGTACACCATCGTTATCATCTTCGGTTAAAACAGTTCTAAAAAATACAGAACAAGCACTTTGATCATCACTTCTTATTTCAACGTCAGAAGGTGGTACGTCGTTACAAAATAAATCTCCGCCAGAAATTGTGGCGTTGTTGTAAGTTCTGTAGTTAAAAGTTCCGGTTTTAGTTTCTTCAAAAGTATTATCATCACCTACATTTAGCATAGCATCTACAGTGTAATTACTAATAAATACTGAAAGTGATTCAGACGGGTCATTCTTAGTTTTATAAAGTACAATACCACTAACGCCATTACACGCCTGAAACGTATCTTCAAAATCTAGACTAACGGTAATAACATCACCATCATCACATGAATAAATAGTGGTTAAGCACAATGAAAATAAAACTAAAAATATGTGGCGCATAGGTGTTAATTTTACAGCAAAAATAATAGAATTGTTATTTATAACGTATGTTATTGAAAATAATTTTATTTCAAGTATTTTTGCTACTTAAAAAGCTTCAATTTTATTAAAATGAAAACTGTGTATTTTGATAACGCTGCCACTACAAAACTACGAGACGAGGTAGTAACCTCAATGACAGCAGTTATGCAAAATAACTACGGAAACCCATCATCATCGCACAGTTTGGGTAGAGCATCAAAAGTGTTAATTGAAAAGGCTAGAAAAACCATTGCTACTACTTTTAATGTTTCTGAAGGTGAAATTATTTTTACATCGGGCGGTACTGAAGCCGATAATTTAATATTGAAAAGTGCTGTAAATAGTTTAGATGTAACCCATATAATTTCAACAAAAATAGAGCATCATGCCGTTTTAAATACCTTGAAAGATTTAGAAAAAACGGCCAAGATTAAGCTAACATATTTAGATGTTGATGCTCATGGAAATATAAGTTTTGAAGCTTTAGAAAAGGCACTAAAAACCCATGACAAAACGTTGGTAAGCCTTATGTATATTAACAACGAAATTGGTAATATTTTAGATATTAAACGTGCCGCAACATTATGTAAGCAATATGATGCTTTGTTTCATACCGATGCTGTACAAGCAATTGGACATTATCCTATAGATTTGCAAGCTATTGAGGTTGATTTTTTAGCAGCATCGGCACACAAATTTCATGGACCAAAAGGAATTGGTTTTGCTTTTGTACGCAAAAACTCAGGCTTAAAATCATTAATAACAGGCGGCGAACAAGAGCGTGGTTTAAGAGCAGGGACCGAAAGTGTGCATAATATTGTAGGCATGGAAACAGCAATTAAAATAGCTTACAATAATTTAGAAGCTGAAACTATATATATTACATCACTCAAACAGTATTTTATTGATAAAATTTCAGCTGAAATACCTCAGGTAATTTTCAACGGACTATCTTCAAATTTAAATGCAAGTGCTTATAATTTAGTTAATGTTTGTTTACCTATGCCTCCTGAAAGTGTAGCCATGATTTTATTTCAATTAGATTTAAAAGGCATTGCTTGTTCTAGAGGTAGTGCATGCCAAAGTGGTAGTACAAAAGCATCGCATGTTTTAGCTGAAATTTTAAATAAAGATGCTATTAAAAAACCATCATTACGTTTTTCTTTCAGCATATATAATACTAAAGAAGATGTAGACTATGTTATTGAAACCTTAAAGGGGTTTATTGTTAAATAAATAGTTTTACGCTTAATTTTTAGTAATTTCTTTGTTTTTTAAGGTTGTTTTTGTACTTTTAAAACATAAGTCTCTCACATTTTATTTACCCAAGTCTAAAATTGATAGTATGAGAGCCTACAACATTTACTTTTCTTTTCTAGTTTTATTAGTATTTCAGTCATTTTTATCTGCCCAAGTTGGTATTGGTACAGTTACCCCAAATGCATCTTCTGTTTTAGATGTAGAATCAACTACACAAGGTATGTTAACCCCAAGAATGACAACCACACAACGAAATGCCATTGCAACACCCGCAGAAGGACTTTTAGTGTTTGATACTGATGATAACTTATTTTATTATTACAGCGGATCTGCATGGTTGCCGCTTTCAAACCAACAAAGAGATAATTATAAATTAGTAAAAAGTGCCGCCGATTTAGCTGATGAACTTACTGCTGGTGGTGGTACCGAGTATTTATTAACAACCAATACGCTTTACGAAATAAACGGAACAATATTATTAGCAGCACCTATTAATTTAAATAGTGCTTACGTTACAGGTAGAGATACCAATGAAGATGTACTTGTGCGCTCTGGTGGTACTTTATTTGCAGGAAGCGCAGGTGGTTCAATAAGAAATTTAACGTTAACAGCTCCGGGTATTGGAGGTGTAGTTTTTAATTTAACAGGTACAGGTACCGAAAATTTAATATTAAGAGATAGTTTTATAGTAAACTCAGCAAGTGTTGGTACTATTTCAGATTTTAACCTAGTTTTTAATAGCATTTTGCAGTTTGTTAATAATTCAGCCGGTATAACCTATACAGATATTAATCAGTTATTATTGAATTCTGAAGGATGGGATGGTACAAACGCAGGTACTTACCAAACCATGGTTGGTAATTTTGAAGTAATAGCAAAACAAGGTGGTTTTAGTGAAGTAATTGGAGCTACAGCTGGTTTTGATGTTACTGGTGTTACTGCTATTTCAGGAGGTGCTACTTTAGCAGATGTAGCTTTTTATGGTGGCGGAAATTATATTAACGGAACATCACCATACACAGGTTATAATTTTACCAGAGAGTGGGATGTGAATTGCCCAGGATTACTAGTTGAAACCGACGGTGTTGCAGCTGGAAATTTTTATTCAAACAGACCAGTAACTACAGGCTTTACGCAAACTATATCAAGTGGAACGGCGGTTGAAGTTCAAGGAAATGGAACTTTTGTAGCTAATAATTTGTTTAGGTTTACAAGTACAGGAGGTAATAATGAGCTTGTTTATGATGGTGTAAAAGAACGTCAATTTCAAGTAAACGCATCGTTATCTATTAGAGTGAATGGAGCCTCAACTAATTTTTATGCATTTTACATAGCAAAGGATAATGTTGTAATTGCAGAATCTAATGCTGTTGTACGTATAGAAGATGACAACCAAATACAAAATGTATCCTTAAGCACCAATACCAATTTGGCTAACGGAGAAGCTATACAAGTTTATGCACAACGTTTAACTGGCGCAGGGACAGATACTTTAGTGATATTTTCAGAAAACGTAAGTATAAAATAGGTTTCCATTAAAACTTCATAGTCGTTCTTACATTAAACACACGTGGTGTTAAGTAGTTTGGTATGGCATATTGGCGTTTGCTGTACACATCTCTAACCCAAGTGTTTGTAATTGAGTTTTGTACATCAAAAATATTGAATATTTCAAAACCTAAAGATAGCTCTTTAAACGGTTTTTTCCAACCGTTGTTAAATTGTTTTTTGGCATCAACCAATACTAATTGTAAGCCAAAATCGGCTCTTTTATAATCAGGTAGCCTGTTTTGGTACACATAAGGGTTTGCGTAACTAGGCGATCCACCAGGAACGCCCGTGTTATAAACCAAGTTTAAATACATTTTTAAATGTGGCATGTTGGGTACGTAATCTTGAAATAATGCTGCAAATTTTAAACGTTGATCTGTTGGTCTTGCAATATATCCTTGGTTTTCTATGTTTTCTTCAGTTTTTAAATACCCAAAACTAAACCATGACTCGGTACCCGGAACAAATTCACCATTCAATCGCATATCTAAACCATAAGCATAGGCTTTGGCACTGTTATTGGCTCTGTAGCGTATGCGCACGTTTTCAATGGTGTATGGGTTTACATTGGTTAAATTTTTATAATATACTTCTGAAGTTAATTTAAAAGGGCGGTCCCACATTTTAAAACTATAATCATTACCTAAAACCACGTGCATAGATTTTTGAGCTTTAACATTTGATTGTACAGTTCCTGTGGCATCACGTAATTCTCTGTAAAACGGTGGCTGATAGTATAAGCCAGCAGCAGCTCTAAAAAGCATGTCTTTTTTCCAGTTTGGTTTAATAGCAAATTGAGCTCTGGGGCTAAATACCGTTTGGTTTGAAGTATTAATTCCTGTACCGCTAACAGACCAGTTGTGAGCTCTAATGCCTGCATTGTACCAAACATCACTATTACCTATAGTTGAACGTTTGCTCCATTGCGCATACGCTTGTATTCTATCTATTTGAGTGTTGTTAGAGGCTCTTACGTTTGAAAACGGTTCAAGTGGTGCGTTGTACGCGGTGTAGGGTTGTTCATTTACAGGTATAGTTTTTGGTGGACGAATTGAAAACCCAGCAGAATCAATAACTTCCCATTCAACCAATCGGTCTCTAATGTCTTCATGTGTGTATTTAACAGACCATTCAAAGCGGTTATCATTTAGTTTAAAATTGCCTTTGTGTTCAATGTTTGTTATTAATGCATCTAAATCATTTCTGCCATGGTTTAATTGGCTTCCAATACCTTCGCTAAACTCAACTTCACCCAAATCTTCTTCACCTATATTTGTATTTACTTCGCCTAAGCGGTATTGCGCTAAAATATCAAAATACTCTTCTTCGGTTGTATGGTATGTAGATGCAATAAGTTTTAAGGTTAAATTATTATTTGCAAAATAGGTGCCTTTGAATGCCCCAAAATAGGTTTGGTATTGGTCTTTTTCTTGGCCTTCATAAAACACCAAAAGGGCAATAGGATCGCTTAAAGTACCAAAATTAGTTTGTCGTGTTTGGGGTTCATAGTTGTATTTATTAATAGAGGCGTTTCCTAAAAAACTTAAATGAAATTTATTAGTGAATTTATAGGTAAAATAGGCTTGCAAATCGGCAAAAGTAGGTGTAAAGTTGGTTTCAGTTTCCTTGGCATCTACAAATAAACTGTTGTCTCTGTAGCGTGCCCCAATGATGCTTGTAAATTTTGAATCTTTACTAACATCTTCATATGAAACACTGCCACCTAAAAGACTTAAATCGGCATTAATTTCAAACTGATAAGGTGTTTTGTAAGTAATATCTAAAACAGATGATAGTTTATCGCCGTATTTAGCTTGAAAACCGCCAGCAGAAAACTCTACATTTTGCACCAAATTGGTATTAACAAAACTTAAACCTTCTTGTTGGCCAGAGCGTATTAAAAATGGCCTGTAAACTTCAATATCATTAACATATACTAAGTTTTCATCAAAATTACCACCTCTAACACTGTACTGTGTACTTAGTTCATTGTTATTGCTAACACCAGGAAGCGTCATTAATAAGTTTTCAACACCAGCATTTGCACCAGGAATTTTCCTGATAGTTTCGGGCTGTAGTGTAACAATACCTTCAACATCTTTTCGTTTTTTAGAGCTAACAACTACGGTTGCAATTTGCTCTAAAGCTGTTTTTATTACGGGATTAAACTCAAAAGTTTCTCCATTTTTAAGGTTGAATGTAGCTTCAACTTTTTTGTAAGAAATATGCGTGAAACTAACAATTACATTAGTGTTTGCAGCAATATTTAATGTGTAAAACCCATTACTATTTGTTTGTGTACCATTGCCATTGTTAGTTTTAATGTTTACACCTTCAATAGGTTTGTTGTTTTCGTTTAAGATAACACCTTTTAAGGTTGCTGTTTGCGAAAAACAAATACTTATAGTTAAAAAAAATAGAGGTACTAAAAAAAGATGTTTTGGTTTCAATGGTGGTTAATATTTATTTTCTGTAAAACAACGTTTCAAAAGTAGAATTATTTCCAACATTATCAGTAACAATTAGTTTTAAATTGTTTTTAGTATCGGTTACAACACCATCACTAAAGCTATGCGTTAGTGTTTTTGTTTTATAATCATACTCCATTAAAATCCATTTTCCGTTTACGGTGGCTCTGTAATTTGAAATACCTGAGCCCACATCATCAATTTTAATTTTTAAATAATGGTAGTTACTCATCCATTGGTTGTTTTTAAAATTAATAGGTGTAATTGTGGGGTTAATGGTATCTGTAGCTAGGGCGTAAGTTCCCAATGTTTTGGTGCTGGCTATTAATGTGTTTTCTTTTCGTTTGGTTGTTGTGTATGCCGGATATTGTTTGCTACCAACCAAACGCGCAATATAAAGTTTCCTTTTATCGGTGGTGTTATAGTTGCTAACATTATAAGTAATATTGAAATATTTTTTAGCCGCCATTACATCTTTATGTAGCTTTAGTGTATCATTGTGTAATTCAAAATCTAAATAAAAATCATCATAAAAAGTATCTTTATAAAAATCTACAGATACCGCGCCTTCTTTTAAATTGGTAGTTTGGTTAGCTTTAATGTAATATGGTGTTATTTTAGTTTCTGTAGGTTTTGCAGTTGGGCTTTTTTCACCTTTAATGTTTAGCGTAACCCACGTTTCATTATTTTTAAAATCGGCAATTCTAATTTTATAAACCGCGTAGGCACTATCTTTTATATGTAAAACACCATTATTTACAACCGATTTAAAAATACTTAACGGATTGTTTTTTTTGAATAATTTTTGAATGCGTTGCCTTTTTGTTGCATAATGTTCATAATCTATAAGTTGATTAATATGTTTTGTTTCGCTAAAAGAAAAGCGTTTAAAATCTAACTCAAAATTTCTGTTGCCATTAAAAAAGGTTTGAATGTTATAAACTCCATTAGCGTTTGGAGCATAATTTTGCCTGTCGTTAGTTTCAATGCCAATGCCAATATTTCCAACAGCTTGAATGTTTTCAACAGCATAATCACCATTATTTAAAGGTATAAGGCGTAGTTTTTGTTTTTCATTACTATTATTAATGAAGGCATTTTTATCTAAAGGGTAAGCGTAAACAGATTTTACGTAAGGGCCCGAAGTATCGGCAATATCAATACCAAAAAGCATAGGGTTAATAGGTCGCTCTTGGTTATCTCTAATTTCATAATGTAAATGTGGGCCACCAGAACCACCCGAATTTCCGCTGTAAGCAATTAAGCTATCTTTTTTAACAAGCAGTGTTTCTGCACTAGGAAATAATTCAATTTCATACGATTCTTTTTTGTACTGCTGCTTTTTTACATAAGCTTCAATTTCTGGCGAAAACTTTTGTAAATGCGCATATACTGTGGTATAACCATTAGGGTGAGTAATGTAAAGTGCTTTACCATAACCGTAATGCGATACTTTTATACGGCTAACAAAACCGTCTGCCGAAGCTTTTACTTTTAAACCTACGCGTTGTTGTGTTTTAATATCTATACCAGAATGAAAATGGTTAGAGCGTAACTCTGCAAATGTACCCGATAATATTAAAGGAATTTCTAGCGGATTGCTAAAATAATCTTGCGGATATGGGTTTTGTGCAATAGCTAAACCTGGAAAAATAAATAGGGCAATTAGTAAAAATCTCATAAAAAAGTACTTACAGCTAAAATATTAATTTGAAGTTAAAACGCAAAGGTAAAACAAAAATCAAGCCATAGTTTTAACTAAAATGTACCTAAAAGAACATTTTAAAATTTTATTGAAAAACAATTGTAATTTATAGCAAGGTGTATTAACTTTGTGAGATAAGTATTGATTTTTGTAAATGAGTAATATTGAAGATATTGTAGATTCTTTAGAGAATAAAACTAGCAAGGTATTACACAAATTAGAGCTTTTAAAACAAGCAAACGCTAAATTAACTGAAGAATTAAACGCTTCAAAAACAAAAATTCAAAACCAAAAAGTGTTGTTAACACAGTGGGAAGAAAAATATCATGCGCTTAAAATGGCAAATTCAATACTTGGTAGTGACGATAATAAAAGAGAAACTAAGCTTAAAATAAACGCATTAATTAGAGATTTAGACTATTGTATAGCCCAATTATCCGATTAATGTAACATAAATTCAATGTCTGAAAAGCTTAAAATACGCCTTTCTATAGCTAACAGAGTATATCCTTTAACTATAGAACCAAGCCAAGAAGAAGGCTTGCGAAGAGCCGCTAAAAACATTGATTATATGATAAAACAGTTTGAGCAAAGTTATTCTGTTAGAGATAAACAAGATGTTTTAGCCATGTGCGCTTTACAATTTGCATCTCAAGTTGAACAGAAATCTATAGATAAAAATAATGTGAATGAACATGTTGAAGATAAGCTAAAAGCCTTAGATTCTTTATTAAATTCATATTTAAACTCTTAAATACGTTCTTTAAAATAAACTAAAAGTTACTGCCTACATTAGTTATTATTTTTTGATAAACTCAACGTTAATTCTTTAAAAAGGGTGAGTTTAAGTTGTAAAAGCAGGCTGCCGTACCTAGTACTTAGCAGATCCTTGATCAGCTTGTTAGCCCTAAACTTGTTTTTAAGGAGTTTATACAAAACTTTCAACTGATGTAGGCTTTTTTTATATATAAACAACTAATTAATAATGGATAACGCAACCATATTTGCAATAGGAGGAATAGTTTTAGGCTTAGTTATTGGCTTTATTATAGCTAAAGTTCTAGAAAAAAATAAAGCATCAAAAATAATTAAAGAAGCACAAAAAAATGCCAATTTAGTTATTAAAGAAGCTAAAAGTGAAGGAGAAAACATTAAGAAAGACAAAATATTACAAGCTAAAGAAAAGTTTATTGAGCTTAAAGCTGAGCATGAAAAGGTAATACTGTCTAGAGATAAAAAAATGGCCGAAGCCGAAAAGAGAACTAGAGATAAAGAGTCTCAAGTTTCTAGCGAGCTTTCAAAAAATAAAAAATTAAGTCAGAGTTTAGAAGACAAAATTAAAGACTACAACCATAGGCTTGATGTACTTGATAAGAAACAAGAAGAGCTAGACCGTCTTCATAAAAGTCAAGTACAGCAACTAGAGGTTATTTCAAGTTTATCTGCAGAAGAAGCCAAAGAGCAATTAGTTGAATCTTTAAAAGGTGAAGCTAAAAATGATGCTATGGCATTCATACAAAATGCTTTAGAAGAAGCTAAATTAACAGCAGAACAAGAAGCTAAAAAAGTTATAATTAATACTATACAACGTATAGGAACTGAAGAAGCTGTTGATAACTGCGTGTCTGTATTCAACATAGAATCTGATGATGTTAAAGGACGCATTATTGGTAGAGAAGGTAGAAATATTAGAGCCATTGAAGCTGCTACAGGTGTTGAAATTATTGTTGATGATACGCCAGAAGCTATCATTTTATCATGTTTTGATTCTGTAAGAAGAGAAGTAGCGCGTTTATCATTACACCGTTTAGTAACAGACGGACGAATTCATCCTGCAAGAATTGAAGAGGTTGTAAAAAAGACAAGAAAACAAATAGACCAAGAGATTATTGAAGTAGGAAAACGTACGGTAATAGATTTAGGAATTCACAACCTAAACCCAGAGCTTATTAAAATGGTAGGACGCATGAAATACCGTTCGTCATACGGCCAAAACTTATTGCAACACTCGCGTGAAGTAGCCAAACTTTGTGGAGTAATGGCAGCAGAGTTAGGTTTAAACCCAAAGCTTGCTAAACGTGCTGGTTTACTACATGATATAGGTAAAGTGCCAGATGCAGAGGCAGATATGGAAACACCACATGCTATTTTAGGTATGCAATGGGCAGAAAAATTTGGTGAAAAAGCTGAAGTTTGTAATGCCATTGGAGCACACCACGACGAAATTGAAATGAAATCTTTATTAGCGCCAATTATTCAAGTATGTGATGCCATTTCTGGAGCACGCCCAGGAGCACGCCGTCAAGTTTTAGATAGTTATATTCAGCGTTTAAAAGATTTAGAAGACATTGCTTTTGGCTTTAGCGGTGTTAAAAAGGCGTATGCAATTCAAGCCGGTAGAGAGTTACGTGTAATTGTAGAAAGTGAAAAAGTAAATGATGATAAAGCAGCAGATTTATCATTTAACATTTCGCAAAAAATACAAACAGACATGACGTATCCGGGGCAAGTTAAAGTAACTGTTATTAGAGAAACCAGAGCAGTTAATATTGCTAAATAATTAGATTTGTTAAAAGTTAAAAGTTAAAAGTTAGTTGGTTTCGGTATATCTTCTAACAACTAACAACTAACAACTAACAACTAACAACTAACAACAAGCAACTACTTTCTAGGGTGATACGTTTCAACCACTTTAGTTAAATGGCTTTTATCTACGTGTACATAAATTTCGGTAGTGGTTATACTTTCATGTCCAAGCATTAATTGTATTGAGCGTAAATCGGCATCATTTTGAAGTAAATGTGTAGCAAATGAATGCCTAAAAGTATGTGGCGATATGCTTTTATTTAGCCCAATACTCTCAGCTAATTGCTTCACAATAGTAAATACCATGGCTCTAGTTAGTTGTTTACCGCGCCTGTTTAAAAATAAGGTGTCTTCAAAACCAGGTTTAATAGGTAAGTGGTTTCTAACTTGGTTTTTGTATAAGTTAATATAATTTTGTGTGCTTTCAACAATAGGTACAAAACGTTGTTTATTGCCTTTACCAGTAACTTTAATAAAACCTTCATCAAAAAATAAATCTGATAATTTTAAACTAACAAGTTCGCTTACACGTAAACCGCAACCATAAAGTGTTTCAAGCATAGCCCTATTACGTTCGCCTTCAGGTTTACTTAAATCTACTGCATTAATAATATTGTCAATTTCTTCTTCTGTAAGAGTATCAGGTAATTTTCTGCCAATTTTAGGGGCTTCAATGAGTTCTAGTGGGTTATCATTTCTGTAATCTTCAAATACCAAGTAGCCAAAAAAACTTCGTAAACCAGAAATTATTCTAGATTGCGAACGTGCATTTACGTGTTTAGCTATGGTATAAATAAATTGTTTTATAACTTCAGAAGATATAGAAATAGGCGATGTAGTTATATTATTATCTTCTAAATATTTTATTAATTTTTGTACATCTCTGGCATAATTTTCAATTGAGTTGGCAGATAAGCCACGTTCTATTTTTAAGTACAGCTTATAATCGTTTAAAGCGTTATTCCATTTCATAAATGTAAAAATACTTAAAATATTACTATCTTTTATTGAATTTATTTTCTTTCATAAGCGTATGAAATTTAACGTTTTAGTATAGGTAAAGTGTGCTTTTTTATCGATTAAACGCATTCTTATTCAGATAAACGGTAAAATTAATTTGGTAAAATGAAAATTTAGATTTAGGTTTGCTGCAACTAATCTTTAAATTATTTAAAAATGAAAAAAATTTTATTAATGGCTGCTTTTGCAGTTTTTGGATTCACTATGAATGCTCAGGGAGACTTAAATGCTGGTGTTAACTTAGGATTACCTATTGGAGATGCTGGAGATGGTTGGACTTTTAATGTAACATTGGATGTAAACTATTTATGGGATGCTGGTGAAAATTTTCAAGCTGGTGTAGCTACTGGTTTTTCTCATTCTTTTGGTGATAGTGTAGATACTGGATTCGGTACTATCGATGTTGAAGATGCTCAATTTTTACCTATAGCAGGAGCAGCTCGTTTTGGTGTTTCAGATCAATTTACTTTAGGAGCTGATTTAGGTTATGCTGTTGGTATAAGTGAAGGCAATGATGGAGGTTTTTATTATGCTCCTAGAGCCCAGTATAGTATTAGTGAATCTCTAGATATTGTATTATCGTATAGAGGAGTTAGTCTTGACGGGGGGTCGTTTGATGTTTTAAACCTAGGTGTGGAATTTGGACTATAATTTCAAACACAAATAAAAATCACAAAAGGAAGCTAAAAAGCTTCCTTTTTTTATGCCCTAATTTTAAATATATTTACCACATGAAAAAACTAATAATCATAAACGGGCCTAATTTAAACTTATTAGGCAAACGTGAGCCAGAAATTTATGGTAGTTTAACTTTTGAAGACTATTTTAAAGAAATAAAAGGTAAATACCCTGAAGTAAGTTTAGAATATTACCAGTCTAATGTAGAAGGTGAGTTAATTAATAAACTACATGAAGTTGGTTTTAGTTATGATGGTGTAGTTTTAAATGCTGGTGCTTATACACATACATCAATTGGTATTGGCGATGCTATTAAAGGTATTGAAACACCAGTTGTTGAAGTACATATTTCTAATACATTTGGTAGAGAAGAATTTAGGCATCAATCATATATATCGCCTAACGCTAAAGGTGTTATTTTGGGGTTTGGTTTACAAAGTTATGAGTTGGCTATAGGTAGCTTTATGTAATAATTGTGTTGTGACGTATTTTATTTGGTAGTGTCATAAACTTATACCAAATCAGTAATAGTAAATTATGCAAATTAACCTACTTGTATGTGTGCTTATTTGTTTTGTATTAGTTTTAGGGTTTCTTCTGTTTAAATCTATGAAAGCATTATTAAAACAAAAAGAACAACATAAAGACCTGAAAAGTAAACATAAGAAAGAAGAAAAAAGCGGATAGAAACAGTGTTTCTATCCGCTTTTTTTATATAGATTTTTAAAAATCTTTTATTTTATAAATGAATTACTTCATCATAAGCATCGGCAACAGCTTCCATAACAGCTTCACTCATTGTTGGGTGTGGGTGAATTGCTTTTAAAACTTCATGCCCTGTGGTTTCAAGTTTTCTGGCTACAACAGCTTCAGCAATCATATCAGTAACGCCAGCACCAATCATGTGGCAACCTAACCATTCGCCATATTTAGCATCAAAAATTACCTTTACAAAACCTTCATAATTTCCACCAGCTTTAGCTTTACCAGATGCTGAAAAAGGAAATTTACCAACTTTAATATCTAAGCCTTTTTCTTTAGCTTGTTTTTCAGTTAAACCAACACTTGCAATTTCAGGAGTACAATAAGTACAACCAGGAATATTACCATAATCAATTGGTTCAACATGCATATCGGCAATTTTTTCAACACATAAAATACCTTCAGCAGATGCTACGTGTGCTAAAGCTTGCCCAGGTGTTACATCACCAATGGCGTAATAACCTGGTATGTTAGTTTGGTAAAAATCGTTTACTAATATTTTATCTCTATCAACTACAATACCTACGTCTTCTAAACCAATATTTTCAATGTTTGTTTTAATACCTACAGCACTTAAAATAACATCGGCTTCTAAAATTTCTTCGCCTTTTTTAGTTTTTACAGTTGCTTTAACACCTTTGCCTGAAGTATCAACACTAGTTACCTCGGCCGATGTCATTACTTTTATACCGTTCTTTTTAAATGAACGTTCTAATTGTTTTGATACGTCTTCATCTTCAATAGGTACAATATTAGGTAAATATTCTACTACAGTAACTTCAGTGCCTATAGAGTTGTAAAAATACGCAAATTCAACACCTATAGCACCAGAACCTACTACCACTAATTTTTTAGGCTGTTTTTTTAAGGTCATGGCTTCTCTATAACCAATAACTTTTTCACCATCTTGTGGTAAATTAGGTAATTCTCTAGAGCGTGCACCAGTAGCAATTATAATGTTATCTGCACTATATTCAGTACCATCAACATCAATTTTTTTACCTGGTTTTAGTTTGCCAAAACCTTCAATAATGTCAATTTTATTTTTTTTCATTAAAAACTGCACACCTTTACTCATACTATCTGCAACGCCACGGCTACGTTTTACTACAGCATCAAAGTCATGTTCTGCATCTTTAACCTTTAAGCCATAATCTTCTGCGTGTTTAAGGTATTCAAAAACTTGAGCAGATTTTAAAAGGGCTTTTGTTGGAATACACCCCCAGTTTAAGCATATGCCTCCAAGTTCGCTTTTTTCAACAATTGCTGTTTTAAAACCTAATTGTGATGCTCTAATGGCTGCAACATACCCTCCAGGACCACTTCCAAGAACTATAATATCGTATTTACTCATGTGTTAAAATTTAGGCTACGAATTTACAAAATGCTTTTTTAATAAAGAATTTAGAACATTATAAATTTGTATCTTTTACTACATTTGCACACCAAGTGTAATTATATGAATATTCCTAGAACAAGTTATCCGCGGGTTATTATCATTGGCGGTGGTTTTGCAGGCGTAGCTTTAGCCAAAAAATTATCAAAGCAAGAAGTACAAGTTGTATTGTTAGATAAGCATAACTACCATACCTTTCAGCCGCTATTATACCAAGTATCTACTGGTGGTTTAGAGCCCGATTCTATTGCATACCCTATTAGAAAAGTTTTGCAAGATTTTCCAAATTTCTATTTTAGGTTAGCAAATGTGGAGTATATTGATACTACATGCAATACAGTAAAAACAAACATTGGTAATTTAAAATTTGATTACTTAGTGCTAGCATCAGGTTCTGCAACTAATTATTTTGGAAATTCTGAAATTGAAAAGCACAGTATGGCCATGAAAACCATACCACAATCATTAAATTTACGCAGTTTAATTCTAGAAAATTTTGAAGATGCCCTATTAACTTCAGATTTAAACGAGCGCAACGCCCTAATGAATTTTGTAATAGTAGGCGGTGGGCCAACGGGTGTTGAACTTGCTGGTGCTTTAGCCGAAATTAAAAAAGGTATTTTACCTAAAGATTACCCTGATTTAGATACCCGTTTAGCACAAATACACATCATACAATCTGGCGATAGAATTTTAAAAGGTATGAGCAACAAAGCCTCAGCAAAAGCCGAAGATTTTCTTGAAAAACTAGGTGTTAACATTTGGAAAAACGTGCGTGTAACTAAATATAATGGTAAAACCGTTACCACTAATACCGATTTAACTTTTGAAACCCAAACCCTAGTATGGGCAGCTGGCGTAAAAGGTGCAACCATAAACGGTTTAGATAGTGCAGATTTTGTAACACGCGGCAACCGTATACAAGTAAACCAATACAACCAAGTTAAAGGTTTTGAGCACATTTTTGCCATTGGAGACATTGCCTGTATGAAAACCGAAGATTTCCCAAACGGCCTACCTATGATGGCGCAACCTGCCATACAACAAGGCGAACAATTGGGCAATAATTTACTACAATTAATAGATGAAAAACCAATGAAACCCTTTGTTTATAAAGACAAAGGCTCTATGGCTACAATAGGACGAAACAAAGCTGTTGTAGACCTAAAAAAATATAAATTTCAAGGTGTATTTGCATGGTACGTGTGGATGTTTGTACACCTTTTCTTTTTAATTGGGTTTAGAAACCGTATGGTAGTATTTGTAAATTGGGTTTATAATTACATCCGTTTTGATAGAGAAGCTCGCCTTATAATAAGGCCCTTTAAAAGCATACATAGAGTAGAAGAAGAGTAACATTTTTGTAACAATTATGGCAAGTTGCCTAAGGGCAAACAGGCTTTCGGCAGTCGCTTCCCGTAACCGGGAGAGCTCCAACAAATGCCTCAATCCTTCTTGCGGGTGCTTATCAGTAAACGTATTTCATACATCATCAGTAAAATGTTGTCTAGTTTTTTTCTTACTAAATTTTTCTAAATTATACATATTAGATGCGCCCTTGGGTATAGATAAACTCTGCCAATTTTCACCTTTTATAAGTTTACCTAAAAGCACAATTTGCCCAACATGATAAGCGTAATGTGCTAATTGACGGTTAATAGCTTCAGTAACCGTATGCCCCTGATTCTAATATAAATTGTGTTCTAAATTAGTTTCATTAAGCGCTTTAACAGCATTGAATAAGCAATTCCAACCTTTATTCCATTCAGTAATTAATTCCTTTTTAGAGGTGTAAGTGTTTTCAAACTCAGTATCACGATAACGCCATTCTTTTTCACCATCTTCAGTTAAAAAATTAGTCCAACGGCTTAACATATTACCAACCATGTGCTTCACTATAACCGAAATAGGGTTTGCATCAGCAGCAAATTCATGCTGTAATTCATTAAATGTTAATTGCTCAAAGGTTTTATTGCCTAAACTTTTGTAGTATTCAAATTGTTTTATAATACTAGGTAAGTAACTTTCCATTGGTAAATAAATTCATAATTAGCAGCAACAAGTTACTAATAAATAACCAATGTTAAATTTCAAAAACACTTATTCCTTAGGTATAAATTTAAGCGCAACACCATTAATACAGTGTCTTTTTCCGGTAGTTTCTCTTGGGCCATCATTAAATACATGCCCTAAATGGCCACCGCAAGTAGCACAATGTTCTTCGGTGCGGGCGTAACCAATTTTATAATCTGTAGAAAAAGCAACATTACCTTTAATTTCTCTATCAAAACTAGGCCAACCACTACCAGAATCGTATTTGTGTTCACTTTTAAACAAAGGTGTTTCGCATGCTTTACAAACATATATACCATCTTTGTAGTTTTTGTTTAATGAACTAGAAAACGCACGTTCTGTACCTGCTTTTCTTAAAACATAATATTCTTGCTCAGTTAATTGTGTTTTCCATTCGGTATCAGTTTTTGTAATTTCAAATGTTTCCTTTTTTTGTTCTTTTTTTTGAGCAAGTCCATTACAGCTAAATAAAAAGCTAAAACAAAATATAACAAGTGCGTTCTTCATAATTTATTCTTTTTTAAAGTAAGTCGGTATCCAAAGTAATTCATAACACGTATATTAAATATAACGTTTATAAATTATTGTGACCAACAAAAAAAGTAAGTGTCTAAAAAATATAGCACAACAATTTTTGTATTTTTATAATGAAATAAAATAACTAAAATGAAACTAAAAAACGTAATAGCATTATTGGGTGTTGCAGCCATTGTTACAGCATGTGCCCACAACCCATTTACAGGAAAAAAAACATTGGCTTTGGTACCAAACTCACAGTTGTTTCCAACGGCTTTTGCACAATATGATCAGTTTTTAACAGAAAACAAGGTAATTACAGGTACAAAAGATGCCGAAATGATTAAGCGTGTTGGCCAAAAAATAGCTGTAGCCGCAGAGCGTTGGTTAAACGCCAATGGGCATCAAGGCTATTTAAATGATTATAAATGGGAATATAATTTAGTAGATGATAAAACTGTAAATGCTTGGTGTATGCCTGGAGGTAAAATTGTTTTTTACACGGGTATTTTACCAATAGCGCAAAATGAAGCAGGTGTTGCAGCAATTATGGGGCACGAGGTGGCTCATGCATTGGCAAACCATGGGCAACAACGTATGAGTGCAGGTTACTTGCAAGCAGGACTTGCTGTTGCCGGAAACATTGCCATAAAGGATGAAAAATCTAGAAATGCGTTTAACCAATATTACGGTGTTGGTTCTCAAGTTGGTGTTATGCTACCATTTAGCAGAAGCCATGAAACGGAAGCCGATAAAATTGGTATTTATTTAATGGCTATTGCTGGCTATACACCTGATGAAGCCTCATTGTTATGGGAACGTATGAAAGCTAATAGCGGCGGACAAGCACCACCTGAAATGTTAAGTACACACCCGTCTAATGATTCGCGTATAGCTAATTTAAAAGCTTTAGCGCCAAAAGCTAAGGCTGAAGCTGCAAAGTTTGGTGTTACCTCTTTTAGAAAATAGTTATTAAAATATTACACACTATATAAAACCTTTAGTACATCGGGTTTATTTTTGAAAACAATTTTTTGAGTATTCTTTAAAAGCGTCTCTAAATTGGGTTTCAATAAAAATATTTTTATACTTTAGAAGCTGCTCAATAAAGAGCAGCTTTTTTATTATGGCTACACTAAAAAAAGGAAGTAAAAAATTGCTAAATGCTTGGGCGTTTTATGATTGGGCAAACTCGGTTTATACCCTTACAATAGCTTCGTCAATATTCCCAATATTTTACTCTAGCTTATTTGAAGACAAAAACCAATTAGTAAATGCTTTTGGTTTTGAAATGAAACAAACCGTTTTAATATCTATTGTAACAGCATTTACATTTTTAGTTGTAGCATGTTTATCTCCTATTTTATCGGGTATTGCAGATTATGTTGGTAATAAAAAGAATTTTATGAAATTTTTCTGCTACATGGGTGGTTTAGGGTGTATTGGTTTATATTTTTTCAATTTAAGTTATATACACACAAGTGTACTTTTTTATTTTATGGGGTTATTGGGCTACTGGGGTAGTTTGGTGTTTTATAACTCATACCTGCCCGATATTGCTTTCCCTGAACAGCAAGATAGTATAAGTGCTAAAGGTTTTTCATGGGGCTATATTGGTAGTGTTATTTTACTTATTGTGAATTTAGCCATGGTTATGAGCCAAACAGATGGTGCTGCAAAAATGCAAATGATGAAATACTCATTTGTAACTGTAGGGCTTTGGTGGATTTTGTTTAGCCAATACACTTTTTATTATTTACCAAAAGGAAGCTCAAAAGGCCATAAAGTAACTAAGCATGTAGTTTTTAATGGTTTTAGAGAATTAAAAATAGTATGGCAGCAATTAAAAACTAATAAAAGGTTAAAACGTTACTTAAATGCTTTTTTTGTATTTAGTATGGCTGTACAAACCATAATGCTAATGGCTGTTTACTTTGGTGAAAAAGAAATAGCTTGGGCTAATAACGATGAAAAAACTCAAGGTTTAATAGTAAGTATTTTGGTTATACAATTAGTGGCTGTTGGTGGTGCTGTACTTACATCTAGAATGTCTATAAAATACGGAAACATAAAAACACTTATTGCAATAAATGTAATTTGGATGGCACTTTGCTTTTATGCATTTTTTATGAAAATGCCTGTGCAATTTTATATTGCAGCTGTAATAGTTGGCTTTGTAATGGGTGGTGTACAATCTTTAGCAAGATCTACGTATTCAAAGTTTTTGCCAGAAACTGATGATACAACATCGTATTTTAGCTTTTATGACGTTGCCGAAAAAATAGGCATAGTAATAGGTATGACAATTTTTGCAGTTGTAGATCAAATAGCAAGTATGCGTTCAGCTATTTTGTTTCTATTCGTGTTCTTTTTACTAGGTATTGTACTATTATTTAAAGTACCCGAAAAGGCTTAATTTTAAAAAAGTAAGCATTTATGTTTTGTAACATAAATGCTTTTTAAGTTTAAAAAAAATTAAGCAAGTTGCAATGCTTCTTCTCTAAGTTTTTTGGCAACAAAAACTAAGTTTTTTAGGGCGGTTTTAGTTTCGAGCCAATGGCGGGTTTTTAAGCCGCAGTCTGGGTTTACCCATATATGTTCTTTTGGTAAAACTTCTTTAGCTTTATTTAGCAGTATTTCAATTTCGGTTACCGTAGGTACTCTAGGTGAATGTATATCATACACACCAGGGCCAATTTCATTGGGGTATTTAAAATTAACAAAAGCGTCTAATAATTCCATTTCAGAGCGCGAGGTTTCAATAGTTATCACATCGGCATCCATTTTAGCAATATCTTCAATAATATCATTAAATTCAGAGTAGCACATGTGAGTATGTATTTGGGTTTCATCTTTTGCTACACTTGCCGAAATTTTAAAAGCATTTATAGCCCAATTAAGATAATGTTGCCATTCGTTTTTTCTTAAAGGTAAACCTTCTCTAATTGCAGGTTCGTCAATTTGAATAATTTTAATACCGTTCGCTTCTAAATCGGCTACTTCATCTCTAATTGCTAAAGCTATTTGATTACAGGTTGTTGCACGGGGTTGATCATTTCTAACAAAAGACCATTGTAAAATAGTTACAGGGCCTGTTAACATGCCTTTTACCGGTAATGGTGTTAAAGATTGTGCGTAAGTAGACCAAGCAACTGTTAGTGGTTCTTTTCTAGATACATCGCCAAATAAAATAGGCGGCTTAACACATCTAGAGCCATAACTTTGTACCCAACCAAAATCACTAAATACAAAACCGTTTAAACGTTCGCCAAAATATTCAACCATATCATTACGTTCAAACTCACCGTGAACTAAAACATCTAAACCAATATGTTCTTGAAAGCGTATAGATTTTTCAATTTCTTCGGCAATATTTTTATTATAATTTTCTGTTGAAAGTTGTCCTTTTTTGTGTTGTAATCGCCAATTTCTAACCTCTTTTGTTTGTGGAAAAGAACCAATAGTTGTTGTTGGAAAAAGGGGCAATTTTAAACTGTGTTTTTGTTTTGCTTGTCTAATTTTAAAAGTACTGTTTCTTTCGCTGTAAGAAGCAGATAGATTATTTACACGGTTTTTTACGTTTGAATTGTGTATAATTTTAGATTTTGATTTGTTAATATTTGCCAGTTTGTTTTCTTCAAATAAATAAACAAAATCATTATTATCAGCACTTGCTAAATGTTTTATAGCTACAACTTCTTCTAGTTTTTGTTGTGCAAAGGCAAGCCATTGTTTTATATCTGGTTGTATGTTTTTTTCTGAATTTAAATCATACGGTACGTGTAATAGAGAGCATGATGTTGCAATCCATAATTTATCAGCTGGTATTTTAGTTGTTATTTTATCAATAATTTTTAATGAATCTTCAAAATTGTTTATCCAAATATTTCTACCATCAACTAAGCCTAATGATATATGGGTTTTTGGGTTGAAATTTTCAGTATGTAAAATATCATCAATTTGAAGTGAGCAACGCACCAAATCTAAATGTAAAGTATGTACAGGTAAGTTTAAAGCTAGATTTAAATTATTGCCGTAACAATCAAAATAATTAGCTAAAAATATTTTTAAATGCGGAAATTTTTCGCTGATAGCTTTGTAGGTGTATGTAATAGCATCTTGTGCCTTTGTGGTTATATCTAAAGCTAAGCAAGGTTCATCAAATTGTATGTATTCAACTCCTAGTTTTGATAATTCATCTAAAATTTCAAAATATACGGGAAGTAAATTTTCAAGCAAGTCTAGTTTATCAAAACCAGTTTCTTTTTCTTTTCCTAAAAGTAAAAAAGTTACAGGGGCGATAATTACGGGTTTAGTTTTTACGCCATGGCTAAGCGCTTCTTTATATTCATCAATTATTTTTTTTGAGAAAAAGCTAAAGCTCTGGTTTTTTTCAAATTCAGGAACTATATAATGGTAGTTAGTATCAAACCACTTTGTCATTTCCATGGCAGTAACATCAATGTGGTCATTTTGCAATCCGCGGGCCATTGCAAAATATAAATTTAGTAAATTATTGTGGTTTATTTTTTTAAATCTCTCAGGTATGCAACCCAAAGTTAGGCAGGTATCTAAAACTTGGTCATAAAAAGAGAAATCGTTTGATGGTATGCTGTCTATACCAATTTGTTGTTGGTTTAACCAATTATCTTTTTTAATGTTTGAAGCAGTATTTATTAAGTCTGTTTCGGTAGTTTTACCCGCCCAATATTGCTCACAAGCTTTTTTAAGTTCTCTGGTTTTGCCAATTCTTGGGTAGCCTAAAATAGTAGTTTTCATGGTGTTTTAAATGGTTTTTATTACTGTTCAAAATTATATTTTTAGAATAAAAACAAATAATAACTCTGTAATATTGGGTTAAATAACTTTTTAATGTTTTTATTAAAGAATAAAATTCTTTTATTTGTTATTTAAAAGTATTTCTATGGAAAATAATTCTACACCACGACTTGACGATATTGATTTAAGACTTTTAAGATTGTTACAACACAACTCAAATTTAACCGTTAAAGAGCTTGGTGCTAAAGTAAACTTATCTGCAACCCCGGTTTTTGAACGTGTTAAGAAATTAGAAAAAAACGGATTTATAAAAAAGTACGCTGCTATTTTAAACGCAGAGAAATTAAATAAAGGCTTAGTTGTATTTTGTAATGTTACTTTAAAAGAACATACACGCACCATAGGGCGCCAATTTGTTAAAGATATAATGGCGCTAAAAGAAGTTGTAGAGTGTTATAATATTTCTGGTGATTATGATTTTTTATTAAAAATTATGGTGTATGATATGAAGGAGTATCAAAATTTTGTTTTAGACCACCTAGGCAGCATAAAAAATATAGGTAGTGCACATAGTACCTTTGTAATGGGTGAGATAAAGCATGATTATGCTGTGCCAATTTAATAGAATAAAAAAAGAGCTAACTTAAATAGTTAGCTCTTTTTGTGTGAGTTATTTTATTTATGTTTATGACTCTGCAGATTCTTCAGCTTTTTCAACTGAAATTTTTAATTCATTAGAATCACTATCTAAATCAATAGTTATTTTATCACCTTCTTGTACATTGGTTGATACAATTTCTTCAGCTAAAGCATCTTCAATGTATTTTTGAATAGCACGTTTTAAAGGTCTTGCTCCGTATTGTTTATCAAAACCTTTTTCGGCAATATAATCTTTAGCTTCATTAGTTAATTGTAAAATGTAACCAAGATTTTTAATTCTAGCTAAAAGTTTTTCTAACTCAATATCTATAATCTTGTTGATGTCTTCTTTTTCAAGCGGGTTGAAAACAATAACATCATCAATTCTATTTAAAAACTCTGGTGCAAATGATTTTTTCAAAGCATTTTCAATAACGCTTCTGGCATTGGCATCTTCTTGTGCTTTTTGTGCCGATGTACCAAAACCAACACCTGTACCAAAATCTTTAAGTCTTCTGGCTCCAATGTTTGATGTCATTATGATAATGGTATTTCTAAAATCAATTTTTCTACCTAAACTATCAGTTAAATAACCGTCATCAAGCACTTGTAAAAGCATGTTAAATACGTCAGGGTGTGCTTTTTCAATTTCATCTAATAGAATAACAGCGTATGGTTTACGGCGTACTTTTTCAGTTAACTGTCCGCCTTCTTCATAACCAACATATCCTGGAGGTGCACCAATTAATCTTGAAATGGCAAATTTTTCCATGTATTCACTCATATCAATTCTAACAAGGGCATCTTCACTATCAAATAATTCTTTTGAAAGTATTTTAGCTAATTGCGTTTTACCAACACCAGTTTGCCCTAAGAAAATGAACGAACCAATTGGTTTGTTAGGGTCTTTTAAACCAGCACGGTTACGCTGTATAGCTTTAACAACTTTGCTTACCGCTTCATCTTGACCAATTACTTTACCTTTAATTAAGTTTGGTAACTCTGCCAATTTATTAATTTCGGTTTGAGCAATGCGGTTTACAGGAACACCTGTCATCATAGAAATAACATCAGCTACATTATCTTCAGTTACAATTTCTCTATGTTGTTTGGTGTCTTCTTCCCATTTTTCTTGGGCTATGGCTAATTCTTTTTCTAAGCGTTTTTCATCATCTCTAAGTTTAGCAGCCTCTTCATATTTTTGCTTTCTTACAACTGCATTTTTGGTTTCTTTAATGTCTTCCAGTTGTTTTTCAAGTTCAATAATTTGTTTAGGCACATCAATATTTGTGATATGTACACGCGAGCCTGCTTCATCTAAAGCATCAATAGCTTTGTCTGGTAAAAAGCGCTCAGTCATGTATCTGTTAGTTAATTTCACACAAGCTTCAATAGCTTCGGGTGTGTAATCAACGTTATGATGGTCTTCATATTTAGCCTTAATATTGTTTAAAATTTCAATAGTTTCTTCAACACTTGTTGGCTCAACAATTACTTTTTGGAAACGACGCTCTAAAGCGCCATCTTTTTCAATATATTGTCTGTATTCATCTAACGTTGTGGCACCAATACATTGAATTTCACCACGGGCTAAAGCTGGCTTAAACATGTTTGAAGCATCTAAACTACCGGTAGCGCCACCTGCACCAACAATGGTGTGGATTTCATCAATAAAAAGGATGACATCATCATTCTTTTCAAGCTCATTCATTACGGCTTTCATACGTTCTTCAAACTGTCCGCGGTATTTAGTACCGGCAACTAAGCTGGCTAAATCTAGCGTTACAACACGTTTGTTAAACAGTATTCTAGAAACTTTACGCTTTACAATTCTAAGCGCTAAACCTTCGGCAATGGCACTTTTACCAACACCTGGTTCACCTATTAAAAGTGGGTTGTTTTTCTTTCGTCTGCTTAAAATTTGAGACACACGTTGTATTTCTTTTTCGCGTCCAACAACGGGATCTAGTTTGCCTTCTTCGGCTAGAGCAGTTAAATCGCGCCCAAAATTATCTAAAACGGGTGTTTTAGATTTTTTATTGGTTTTGCTAGATGGTGTATTAAAAATATCTTTTGAAGCATCATCTTCAGGGGTTGAGCTATCATCTTGAAAAGATTCAGCTTTCGGTTCTATATAATCATTATCGTTTGTAATCATAAATTTAAATTGTTCTTTAACATTATCATAGTCAACTTTCAGCTTATTTAAAAGCTTGGTAGTGGGGTCATTTTCGTTTCTTAAAATACACAATAATAAATGTGCTGTATTTATAGAGGTACTTTGAAACAATTTGGCTTCTAAAAACGTTGTTTTTAAGGCGCGTTCAGCCTGTCTTGTTAGATGCAAGTTCTTTTTTTGGTTAGTAGCAATACTAATATTTGGATTTGCCGGACTTAAAATTTCAACTTTACGTCTCAAATGGTTTAAGTCTATATCTAAAGCGTTTAAAATACTAATAGCTTTACCGTTGCCATCTCGCAAAAGGCCTAGCATTAAATGCTCAGTGCCAATAAAATCATGACCTAAGCGCAATGCTTCTTCTTTGCTGTAAGCAATTACATCTTTTACTCTTGGTGAAAAATTATCATCCATAATTAAATTCCTTTCTGCATTAAAAATACTAATTATAGTTAGTAAAGGCAAAAACTATACCTTAAATTATAAGTAGAATGCTAATTGACAAAAAAATCTTTAGAAAATCAAAATTTTCAAACTTTTACTTATTAACTAAAAAAGGGTGTGAAATTGTTAATAAATAGTGTTAAAAAACTAACATTAATCACTTATTAGCACTTTTGAAATACTTATATTAGCATGTTTTGAAAAACTCATAAAAATATTAATAGATTATTTATGGCAGAAGGAGAGAAATTGATTCCTATTAACATTGAAGATGAAATGAAATCGGCTTACATTGATTATTCAATGTCAGTCATTGTGTCACGTGCTTTACCTGATGTAAGAGATGGTTTAAAGCCAGTTCACAGGCGTGTACTATATGGTATGCATGAGCTTGGAGTAAAAGCAAATAGTGCACATAAAAAATCTGCAAGAATAGTAGGAGAAGTTTTAGGTAAATATCACCCACACGGTGATACATCAGTGTATGATACTATGGTGCGTATGGCACAAGAGTGGAGCTTACGCTATTTATTAGTTGATGGCCAAGGAAACTTTGGTTCTATAGATGGCGATAGTCCTGCAGCAATGCGTTATACAGAGGCGCGTATGCAAAAAATATCTGAAGACATGTTGGCAGATATTGAAAAAGAAACTGTAGATCATAAATTAAATTTTGACGATACATTACAAGAACCAACCGTTTTACCAACAAGAATACCAAACCTATTAGTTAATGGTGCTTCTGGTATTGCAGTTGGTATGGCAACAAATATGCCACCACACAACTTAACAGAAGTTGTTAATGGTACAATAGCTTACATTGAAAATAACGATATTGAAGTTGATGAACTTATTCAACATATAAAAGCACCTGATTTTCCAACAGGTGGTACTATTTATGGATATGATGGCGTAAAAGAAGCTTTCCATACCGGTAGAGGCCGTATTGTAATGCGTGGTAAAGCTAATATTGAAGAGGTAAATGGGCGTGAGTGTATTGTTGTTAACGAAATACCTTATCAAGTTAATAAGGCAGACATGATTAAAAAAACTGCCGACCTTGTTAATGATAAAAAGTTAGAAGGTATTGCAACTATTAGAGACGAATCTGATAGAAAAGGTATGCGTATTGTATACGTATTAAAGCGTGATGCCATACCAAATATTGTACTTAATAAATTATATAAGTACACAGCTTTACAATCATCATTCAGTGTAAATAACATTGCACTAGTAAACGGGCGCCCACAATTATTAAACTTAAAAGACTTAATACATTATTTTGTTGAACACAGGCACGAAGTTGTTGTAAGAAGAACACAATATGAATTAAGAAAAGCCGAAGAACGCGCACATATTTTAGAAGGTTTAATAATAGCTTCAGATAATATAGATGAAGTTATAGCTTTAATTAGAGCATCATCAAACGCCGAAGAAGCTAGAGAAAAGCTTATGGAGCGCTTTAAACTTACCGAAATACAAGCCAAAGCAATTGTAGAAATGCGTTTGCGCCAGCTTACCGGTTTAGAGCAAGATAAATTACGTGCGGAGTATGATGAGTTATTAAAAACTATTGAAGATTTAAAAGATATCCTTGATAAAAAAGAACGCAGAATGGATATCATTAAAGAAGAGCTTGAAGTTGTAAGAGAAAAATATGGCGATGAGCGCAGATCTACAATAGAATATGCAGGAGGCGATTTGAGTATTGAAGATATGATACCAAATGAAAAAGTGGTTATTACCATTTCGCATGCTGGTTATATTAAACGTACATCGTTAACTGAATACAAAACACAAAATAGAGGTGGTGTAGGCCAAAAAGCATCAACCACCAGAAATGAAGATTTTCTTGAACATCTATTTGTTGGCACAAACCACCAATACATGTTATTCTTTACACAAAAAGGAAAATGTTTCTGGATGCGTGTTTATGAAATTCCTGAAGGAAGTAAAACATCCAAAGGGCGTGCTATTCAAAACCTAATAAATATTGAACAAGATGATAAAGTAAAAGCTTTCATTTGTACTCAAGATTTAAAAGATGAAGCATACATAAACAGCCACTACGTAATAATGGCAACCAAAAACGGGCAAGTTAAAAAAACTGCTTTAGAGCAGTATTCGCGCCCAAGAACAAACGGTATCAATGCCATTACAATTAAAGAAGAAGATGAACTTTTAGAAGCTAAACTTACCACAGGTGATAGCCAAGTAATGTTAGCACTAAAATCTGGTAAAGCCATTAGGTTTGAAGAAGCTAAAACCAGACCAATGGGTAGAAGTGCATCAGGCGTAAGAGGTATTACACTTGCACATGATAAAGACGAGGTAATAGGTATGGTTACCATAAACAACCCTCAAGAAGAAACTGTTTTAGTGGTTTCTGAAAACGGATACGGAAAACGTACATTTATTGATGATCCAGAAGATGGTGAAGCTGTTTACAGAATAACAAACCGTGGCGGAAAAGGGGTTAAAACAATTTCTGTTACAGATAAAACAGGTAGTTTAGTTGCTATTAAAACAGTAACAGATAATGATGATTTAATGATTATTAATAAATCTGGAATTGCCATTAGATTAGAAATTGCAAATTTAAGAACCATGGGTAGAGCCACCCAAGGTGTTAAATTAATAAACCTTAAAGGTAACGACTCTATTGCTGCGGTAGCCAAAGTAATGCATGATGAAGATGATGTAGAAAACGCTGAAGGTGCTGAAAATAATGATGTTACCAACGATGGCACAACTATTGATAATACTAATAACGATAACACTGATAATTAATAAATAATATTTTTAAAAATGAAGAAACAAACTCTTGTAGCTTTATCTTTAGCAATTTGCAGCTTTTCATTTGCTCAAAAAAAAGAATTAAAAGCAGCAGAAAAAGCTATTAAAAGTAACAATTTTGCAGAAGCTAAAACCGCAATTAATCAAGCAGAATCTTTAATGTCTGCAATGGACGATAAGTCTAAAGACAAATTTTATTTCTTAAAAGGACAAGCCCTATACTCTAACGGCGCGGGTAATTTAGCCGATTTTGATGCTGCTTTAGAAAGTTTCGGTAACGTAAAATCTGCTTACCCAGCTGAAATTGCTAAATTAAAACAAGATATTACAAACGCTTTACTTCAAAAAGGTAATGGTTTTTATGAAAAGAACGATTATTCTTCAGCGTCAAAGTATTTTGAAAGAGCATATAACGTAACCAAAAAAGATACTGCTTATTTATATTACGCTGCGGCTACAGCAGTTAATGTAAAAGAGTATGACAGAGCTTTAAGTTTATATGAGCAATTAAGAGATTTAGGTTACACAGGTATTGGTACACAATACTATGCTGTTAACAAAACCACACAAGAAGAGGAAGTTTTTCAAAGTAAAGAATTACGTGATTTATCTGTAAAATCAGCTAAAACACACATTAAACCTTTTGAAAAAACTACAGAATCTAAAAAGCCTGAAATAGTAAAAAATATTGCATTAATTTATGTAAGTAATGGTGATAATGAAAAAGCATTACAAGCAATGAAAGATGCAAGAGCTGAAAGTCCTGATGATATTAATTTATTACTATCTGAAGCTAATGTGCATTTTAAAATGGGTAATACAGAGGAGTTTAAAAAGCTTTTAGAGCAAGCAACTCAAATGGACCCTGATAACGCTGAGTTACAATATAATTTAGGTGTTATTGCTTCAGAATCTGGCGATAATGATGCCGCTAAATCTTATTATGAAAAAGCAATAGAGTTAGATCCTTCTTATAGTAATGCTTACATTAACTTATCTGCTTTAATTTTAGGTAAAGAAGAAGGTATTATTAAAGAAATGAATGGTTTAGGAAGTTCTGCAGCTGATGATAAACGTTATGATGAGTTAAGAGAAGAAAGACAAAACTTATATAGAGAAGCTGTTCCTTACTTAACTAAAGCTTTGGAAATGGATGGTGATAACATTAATGCAGCAAAAACTTTAATGAATATTTATAGTATTTTAGGGGAAACTGCAAAGCAAAAAGAAATGAAAGAAATTGTAGATTCTATTGAATCTGGAAACTAATATCAGTTTCTTTTAAAACAAAAAAAAGGCTGCTTTTAAAGCAGCCTTTTTTTATTAAATAATTTTTTTAATGACCCGTAATTTATGTGTGTGTGTGCGTTTATCAACATTATAAATACCTGAATGATCAAGTCTGTCAATTCTTACTTTTCCGTGGGCATGAATAATATAATTATCTTTCATAATTATGCCTACATGTGTTATTATACCTTCATTATTATCAAAAAAAGCTAAATCACCAGGTTCACTTTCTTCAATAAAACTTAGGGCTTCTCCTTGTGTTGCTTGTTGTGAAGCATCTCTTAATAATTTATATCCGTTTAGTTTGTAAACCATTTGAGTAAAACCAGAACAATCTATACCAAAAGGTGTTTTTCCGCCCCATAAATACGGAGCATTTAGGTATGAAAAAGCAGTTGTAATAATGTTTTCTTTGGCTATTTGGCCTTGTGTTGTGTTGCCATCATACGTATGATTTAGTAACTGTAAACCACTTAAACATGAACCTAACAATATAGGGTGTAGTTGGTTGTTGGTATCTTGAATAAATTCTACTAAATCTAACGATAGTTTTAGAGGACTATCTTGTAATTGTTTGTAGTTTTCTTCTAAAATTTCAATGTACTGTTTGTTGTCAATCCAACCTTCATAAGCATCAAAATCTAATCGTATTTTACTCCAATATTTTCGTTGTTCTAATACTTTAAAAAAATCGCCATACAATACTTGGGTAACAAGTTCACTGGTGTCGGCAGGCTCATTTCTTAAAGGAACAACGCTTAAACTACAAATTCCGTACTGCATTAAACTGTATTAATTTCTTTCTAAAACAATAGCAGAAGCACCGCCACCACCATTACAAATTGCAGCAGCCCCTAATTTTGCGTTATTTTGTTCTAAAACATTTAATAATGTAACTATAATTCTGGCACCAGAACAACCTAATGGATGCCCTAAAGAAACCGCGCCTCCGTTTACATTTACATTGGTATCATTTAAGCCCAAAATTTTCATATTTGCAAGCCCAACAACAGAAAAGGCCTCGTTAAACTCAAAAAACTCAATATCTTCAATTTTAACACCCGCTTTATTTAAAGCTTTTGGAAGCGCTTTTGCTGGTGCTGTTGTAAACCATTCAGGTTCATGAGCAGCATCGGCATAACTTTTTATGGTTGCTAAAGGTTTTAAACCAAGTTCTAAAGCTTTTTCTTTACTCATTAAAACCAGTGCAGCTGCACCATCATTTATGGTAGAAGCATTAGCAGCGGTTACAGTACCATCTTTTGTAAAGGCAGGGCGTAAGTTTGGTATTTTTTCTATTTTAACGTTTGAATATTCTTCGTCTTTTGAAACAACAATGGCATCACCACGACGTTGAGGAACTTCAACAGGAACTACTTCATTGTTAAATTTACCAGCATTCCAAGCAGCGGCAGATCTTTGGTATGATTGTATTGCAAATGCATCTTGATCTTCTCTTGAAAAATTATATTCGGTAGCGCAAGCATCAGCACATACACCCATTGCATTTTGGTCATAAGCATCAACTAATCCATCTTTTTGCATACCATCAATTAATGATGTTGGACCAAATTTAGTACCCGTACGAGCATACAAATAGTGTGGTATTAAGCTCATATTTTCCATACCTCCGGCAACAATAATATTGGCATCACCAAGCGCAATTGCTTGTGCAGCCTGCATAACAGTTTTCATGCCAGAAGCACAAACTTTGTTAACAGTAGTACAAGGTACTGTGTTAGGTATGCCAGCATAAATAGCAGCTTGTCTTGCTGGAGCTTGCCCTGTGCCTGCTTGTACAACGTTACCCATAATAACTTCTTCAACCATTTCTGGTTTTAAGTTAATTTTATTTAAAGCGCCTTGAATGGCAATAGCTCCTAATTTAGGGGCAGGAATTGTAGATAGTGCACCTAAAAAACTTCCAATTGGAGTTCTAGCTGCTGAAACAATTACGACTTCTTTACCCATTTTTTAAATATTTGAAATAATTGCAACGAAAATAATCAATTTTTAATAGATTTTGGTACGATTCCATTATTATAAAAATCTAAAAACACAATAATTTACTACATTTGAAACTGATATTATTTTTTTAAGTGATAACTAATAGGTTACAAATGCCGCTTGTTTTTAATCTTGAGTTTTTGTTTAAAAATTTCAAACATAATTTAATTATTATTACTTCTTAAATGAAAGACTTTATAAATAAACTATACAAAAATCACTCATTAATTTATAAAAGTCTTCTATTTGTATCTACCACAATTTTAATAGTATACCTGTTTCCTAAAAGTGGAAAATTTAAATACGATTTTGAAAAAGGAAAACCTTGGCAATTTGAAAATTTATTAGCACCTTTTGATTTTGCAATAAAGAAAACAGATGATGAAATTAACACCGAAAAACAGCTTATAACAAGCAATGTAGCATTATATTTTAATGTAGATAATACTGTTGAGCCACGTGTAAATAAAGCGTTTAGTAATGCTTTTAAAATAGCGTTTAAAGACTCTATTAACCCCAATACTTTAGCGCAATTACGAAAGGTTGGTACAAATGTTTTAAACAAATTATATGCTTTTGGTGTTTTAAATGAAAATTATGATTTTGATGACAATAGAGCTGTTACTATTTTAGATAATAGAACAAAAAAACACGATGCTTTTTATTCAAACTTAATTGAGCAAAATCAAGTATCGGGTATTATTGATGAAGCGTTAAAAAATGCTTCTTTAACGTTATATAAACCTCAAATAACATCATTGTTTTTTGATATTGTTTCGCCTAATTTAACATATAATAAATCTTTAACAGATAAGGCTATTGAGGAGGCTTTAAGTAAAATGTCTTACACAAGAGGTAGTGTTGAAAAAGGCACTTTAATTGTTTCAAAAGGTGAAGTTGTTGAAGGAGATAAATATCAGAAGTTAAAATCATTACAATCTGAATACGAATCGCAAGTTTGGAGTGATGCCAGTTACAATTGGGTGTTATTTGCTTATGCATTATTAGTATCATTGGTAATGCTTATGCTACTTCTTTTTTTAAGAAAGTATCGTAATAAAGTTTATGAAAACAATACCAAAGTAACCTTTATTTTCTTTAATGTAGCCTTACTTATTTTTATAACCACTATGGTAGTAAATTATAATGCAAAGTTTATATATGTTGTACCAATTTGCGTTTTGCCATTAATATTAAAAGCTTTTTTTGATGCTAGGTTAGGGCTTTTTACACACGTATTAACCGTATTGCTTTTAGGTTTTATAGTACCCAATAGCTATGAGTACATGTTTTTACAAATAATAACGGGTATTGTAACTATTTTAACTGTGTCTGAGCTTTATAAACGTGCTAATTTGTTTATATCAGTAGGGCAAATAACATTAATTTATATTATTGCTTATTTTGCATTTATTGTAATTCACGAAGGTAGTGTAGATTCAATACAATGGGAAACCTTTATTTGGTTTATATTATGTGGTTTGGCAACACTTTTTGTACAGCCTTTAATTTATGCCTACGAAAAACTATTTGGTTTAGTGTCTGATGTTTCATTATTAGAATTATCTGATACTAATTCAAAACTATTAAAAGAACTATCAAATAAAGCACCAGGAACATTCCATCATTCATTAAATGTAGCAAATTTAGCAGAAGCATCAGCTAATGAAATTGGTGCAAATGCTATGTTAGTGCGTGTTGGAGCTTTGTATCATGATATTGGTAAAATGAAAAGTCCTACGTATTTTACTGAAAATCAATCTACCGGAATAAATCCGCATGACGAGCTTTCGGCTAAAGAAAGTGCTAAAATAATTGTAAACCATGTAATTGATGGTATTGAAATTGCTAGAAAATACAAACTACCAGATAGAGTAATAGATTTTATACGTACACATCACGGTACTAGCGTAGTATATTATTTTTATATGAAGGAAAAAGAAGATTTTGAAATGGTAGATAAAAAAGATTTTAGTTACCCAGGGCCAAAGCCATTTAGTAAAGAAACGGCTATTTTAATGATGTGTGATAGTATTGAAGCAGCATCAAAAAGCTTAAAAGAACCAACATCAACAAAAATTGATGCATTTGTTGAAAATATTATAAACAAGCAGGTAGAAGAGGGGCAATATTTAAATGCTAACATAACTTTTAAAGAAATTCAATCTATAAAAAAAGTGCTAAAACAAAAGCTAGCAAACATTTACCATTTAAGAATAGAATATCCTGAATAATTTTTTTGAAAAAAATGAAAAAATAGTTGCGTGCTTGTTAAGTAAAAGTTACATTTGCAACCGCAATTTTAAATTGCAAACGTTCATAAATGAATTTAATAGGAGAGGTGCCAGAGTGGTAATGGAGCAGATTGCTAATCTGTCAACGCGTAAGTGTTGCCCGGGTTCGAATCCCGGTCTCTCCGCTTTTATGTTTCGGGGTGTAGCGTAGCCCGGTCATCGCGCCTGCTTTGGGAGCAGGAGGTCGCAGGTTCGAATCCTGCCACCCCGACAAATTAAAGCCTGATAATTTTTATTGTCAGGCTTTTTTTATTATAAAATACTTTAAAGTTGTACACTACAAACTCATTTGTTGTACATTTCTAACCAAAAGGATATCTGTTTACAAAAACTTAAATTAATTTAGCAGCATAAAACTTAAACTAAACAAATGAAATTTAAACGTCTTTTTTTACTAATTTTATTAGTAACTATAAGCACAGCTTGTAATGCTGTTCATAAGAAAAAAATTAAAGTTTTAATTATTGACGGGCAAAATAACCACGCTGTATGGCCAAAATCTACAATCATGATGCGTCAGTATTTAGAAGAAACAGGGTTGTTTAAAGTAGATATTGAAAGAACAAAGTTTTTATGGAAAAGTACTAGAGAAGCAAAGTACTTACCATTAGCAAATGCAGGTGAAGGTGTTGAAACTGAAAAGGCGAAAACAGACCCTGATTTTATTCCAAACTTTTCAAAATATGATGTAGTTATTTCAAATTTTGGCTGGCGTACAGCTCCATGGCCAGAAGAAACTAAAAAGGCTTTTGAAAGTTATTTAAAAAATGGCGGCGGATTTGTAACCGTACACGCTGCCGATAATTGTTTTCCAGAATGGAAAGAATATAACAAAGCCATTGGTATTGGCGGTTGGGATAGAAATAAAAAGCATGGTCCTTATTTATATGTAAATGAAGTAGGTAAAGTTGTTAAAGATACTGTTTCTGATGGTTACGGTGGTGCTCACGGTAAAGCTGAAGAGTTTTTAGTAAGCATGTATAATACAAAACACCCAATAACTAAAGGCATACCTAAAACTTGGATGCATGCTTTTGATGAGTGTTACGCGCTTTTAAGAGGTCCTGCGGAAAATGTAACCATTTTAGGTACTGCTGTAAGTTCAAAATCTAACAGAGCAGAGCCTATGTTAATGACTATTAACTATCATAAAGGGCGTGTGTTTCATACCACGTTGGGGCATGATACCAAAGCCTTTGAATGTGTAGGTTTTATAACAACCTTATTACGTGGGACAGAGTGGGCAGCTACAGGTAAAGTAACTATTGGTATTCCTGAAGATTTTCCAACTGCTAATAAAGTTTCTACTAGAGCATTTAACTTGAAACAATAGGAATACGCCTATATGCTTTTCTGTATTTTGAGGGAGACATACCCACGTGTTTTTGAAACTGTCTATGAAAAAAAGTGAGGTTGTTATACCCCGTTTCATAACCAATTTCAGAAACCGATAAATCAGTATCAATAAGCATTTTACTGGCAATACTTACTTTATATTCGTTCAAAAAAGAAAAAAATGATGTGTTAAAGGTTTTTTTAAAAAACCTACAAAAAGTATCGTTACTCATGGCAACTTCGTTAGCAATATCATTTAAGGTTATTTTGTCTAAGTGGTGTTCTTTTAAGTATGTGTAAATAGTGTTAATACGTTCACTTTCGGTTGATGATAAACTTTCTGAAAAACTAGATCCTGCTAATAAATTAAAAGCATTTGTAGTGGCTAGTTTTTGTAAAATTTGTAAAAATATAATTAACCGCTCAAATGATTGTGCTTCTACTAACTGTAAAAGGTGTTCTTTTATAGCTTTAGCAAATTCAATATTAAATTTTATACCACGTTGAGAGCGCTTTAATAACTCGTGTATATGCTGAATTTCTTCTTTATCTAACCAATTTTGTAGTAAGCTTTCATCCCATTGAATAATAATGCAAGTAACAGGTTCTGTTTGTTCTCCAATAGTTTTCCAGCAATGAGGTAAGTTAGCGCCAACCATTACTAAATCATCATTTTCAAAAGTATCCATGCTGTTGCCAACATAACGTATACCTGTACTTTTTATAATATATGTTAATTCGTATTCTTTATGAAAATGCCATGCAGCAGGAAACTCATTATCTTCAAATAAAGTAACTCTAAAAGAGCTTCCAGGTGAATTTCGTATGTCATGATATTTAGCTTTCATTTATTAAAAAGTATATGTTTTTGGGAGTGTTAAATCTTACATTTTATGTATTAAACCAAAATAGTGTATAAAAATAGCGTTATTGTGGAAAACAAACAAAACCATTATACATAAATTTGTAAATACCAATAACTAATCAATTTAAATTTTAAAGGAAAAAAGCATGTCCAAAGACATTAAAATTAGAGAAGCCAAAATATATAAAGCAGCAACAACTTTAAAAAAACCAATATCTGACGCCACTCATACGCTAACAGAAATTTCATTTTTAGTACTCAGAATTCAGCTAGAAAATGGCGTGGTTGGAGAGTCGTACTTATTATCATTTCAATATTCCCCAAATGCAATTGTAGGCGCGCTAAAAGATGCTATACCACATATAATAGGCCATAAAACCAATGACATGGGCGTGGTTTATGATAAATTAGACCATTTAGGAGAGTATTTTGGAAACCAAGGCATTAACCGTTGGGCACAAGCAGCTGTAAATATTGCAATGTGGGATGCTTGGGGAAAAACTCTAAACCAGCCAATTCATGAAATTTTAGGTGTTTGTAAAGAAAAAGTGTCTATTTATGGCAGTGGCGGATGGATATCTTATACTATCGATGAACTAATAGAAGAAGTTACCGATTATGCTAGCAGAGGTTTTAAAGCGGTTAAAATAAAAGTAGGGTCGCCAAAAGTAAGCACCGATGTGGAGCGTTTACGACTAGTTCGTGAAGCTGTTGGTGATAAGGTAGATATTATGATGGATGCTAACCAAGGCATGGATTTACCATCTGCTATGAAATTATCTCGTCAAGCAAAAGAATTAAATATAAATTGGTTTGAAGAACCTGTTAATCACCAGAATTTCCAGGCTTTTGAAATATTAAAAAATCAAGCCGGAATCTCATTAGCTATGGGAGAGCGTGAATATGATACCTTACCTCTAAGAGAATTAGCATGCAGAAATGCATTAGATATTTGGCAACCAGATATTTTAAGAATTGGTGGTGTTGAAAAATGGCGTGAAAGTGCCGCATTAGCGCAAAGCTTCAATTTACCTGTATTACCACACTATTATAAAGATTATGATGTACCATTATTGTGTACTATTTCAAATGGTGTAGGCGCAGAATCGTTTGATTGGGTAGACCCGTTAATTGATAATCCTATGGTATTGCAAGATGGATATGCAAAACCACACAATTTACCAGGTTGGGGCTTTAATTTTATTGATGATAAATTAACCGAAATTAAGTTTTAAATGAGTTTAGAGGTTTTTTCTTTAAAAAATAAATTGGCTTTAGTAACAGGTGGTGGTACTGGCATTGGTTTAGGTATTGCAAAAGCCTTTGCTGAAGCGGGTGCTAAAGTTGTTATAACAGGGAGAAGAGAACCTGTTTTAAAAGAAGCCGTAAATGAATTAGGAACTAATGCTTTTTACAGAGTAAATGATATTACTAATAGAGCTTCTATTCCCGCTTTAGTTGATGATATTGAAACTAATATTGGTGGTATTGATATTTTAGTAAACAATGCCGGAATTCATCATAAAGCATGGGCACAAGATACAACAGATGAAGATTTTGAACGCGTTATACAAACAAACTTAATTAGCGTATTTGCACTAACTAGAGAATGTGCTAAAAAAATGATAGAACGTAAAAGCGGATCTATAATCATGATTGGTTCTATGGCTGGTTTGTTTGGTATAGATAGGGTTATTGCCTACAGTGCATCAAAAACAGCTTTAACAGGTTTAGTTAATAGCTTAACAACGGAATTTGCTAAAGATAATGTACGCGTAAATGCTATTGCTCCCGGATGGATAACATCTAACATGTTTTTAAATGCAGTTAACAAAGATCAAGCACGTAAACAGCAAATAACCAATAGAATTGCCATGGATCATTTTGGAACCACAGAAGATATTGGTAACGCAGCTGTATTTTTAAGTTCAGAAGGCGCTAAGTATATCACAGGTGTTATTTTACCAGTAGATGGTGGCGCAACTGTGAATTTCTAACGCACTTAACTAAGAGTAAATTATGAAACCAACATATATAACAGGAGATCATTCTATCAGTCCAGCATTTAATAATCAAACCCGATTAGTTTACGGAACTTCTGGTTTGGGAGGCGTCTGGGGAAAAGTTGATCAGCGAGATTCTATTGATGCATTACTATATGCTTTTGAAAACGGAATTTCTGCTTTAGATACAGCGCCATCTTACGCCAATGCAGAGTATTATGTAGGAATGGCATTAAGAGAATGGAAAGGCGCTAAACCTTTTGTAAGTACTAAAATAGGACGATTAAAAGGCAAAGATGCTTTTGAAGTGAAACTAGATTATAGTACCGATGGTATGAAGCGTAGCTTAGATAACAGTTTAAAAACTTTAGGGGTAGATAAAATAGACCTGCTGTTTTTACACGAACCTCAGTTAGTGCCAATGGAAAATATAGATGAAGTTTTAAATACTTTAAAAGCATTTAAAGCTCAAGGTTTAGTAAATTCATTAGGTGTTGGTGGCAATCCTTCCGAAGCTTTCAAACCATATATAACAAAAGAAAATTTTGATGTAGTATCAGGTTTTCTTCACATGGATGCTTGTAATCTTTCTGCTTTTAATGGCGAAATTCAAAGTTATCATAAAGAAGGTATTGCTTATTATGCAGCTTCTGCTTTGCACTTTTCGCTTCTGGGTAATCGTTTTGAAAAATATAAATCTGAAGGGGTAGATGGTGAGTGGATTACTCAATTAGATATGGAAAATGCCATTAGAGTTAAAGCAGTAGCTGATAAATATAAAATGCCTCTAGCAACACTAGCACAACGTTACTTGTTTTCAATAAAAGAAGCAGATAGAGTAGTAATGGGAGCCAGAACACCAGCGCAAATAAAGGCAACTGTTGATGATTGGAATGCTGGTAAACTTTCTGAGGAATTATTTAATGAAGTAACAGCTTGTATTCAAACAAAATAAGATGAAGGTAGTTAGACTAAAAGAACCAGGTGTTTGGGAACAATTAGAGGTTGACAAACCAAATGAAGCATTATCTAAAGGTAATGCATTATTAAAGGTTAAGAAAATAGGTGTTTGTGGTACAGATTTGCACGCCTTTAAGGGGCAACAACCTTTTTTTAATTACCCTAGAATTTTAGGGCATGAATTAGCGGTTGAAGTAGTTGCAGTTGCAAATGACGTTACTAATGTATCGGTAGGTGATAAATGTTCTGTTGAACCTTATTACAACGATATTATTGGTCAAGCAGTTCGACGAGGTAAAACAAATTGCGGCGAACATTTACAAGTGTTAGGTGTGCATGTTGATGGCGGAATGCAAGAGTATTTTGTGTATCCAGCCAAATTTTTACATGCAACAAATTCATTGTCTGATGATCAATTGGCAATGATAGAACCTTTAGCAATTGGCTGTCATGCTGTAGACAGAGCCGATATTAAAGAAAATGATATTGTTTTAGTAATTGGTGTTGGGCCAATTGGTTTAGGTACTATTCAGTTTGCTCAGTTAAAAGGCGCAAGAGTTATAGCTATGGATGTTGATGATGCTAAACTTAAAAAATGTCAAGAAATTACTAAAGTAAAAGACACTATTAATGCGTTGGGTAATGTAGAAGAAGAATTAACCACACTTCTTAATGGCTATTTACCAACCGTTATTTTAGATGCAACTGGCAATAAAAACTCAATGATGAATACCTTTAAATATGCAGCGGCAGGAGGAACAATAGTCTTTATAGGATTGTTCATGGGCGATGTGGTGTTTCACGATCCTTCTTTTCATAAAAAAGAATTAACACTTAAAGCCAGTAGAGCAGCCATGGGAGAAGATTTTGGTAGAATTATAAGACTAATTGAAGCTGGTAAAATTGACGCTTCATCATTTATAACACATCGAATAAATTTTGATAATGTGTCCACTGAATTTGAAAAATTATATAAACAAAAAGATTTAATAAAAGCAATTATTGAAGTTAATTAACAGTAATTGTATACCATGCTGAACTTGTTTCGGCATCTCATTATTTGTAAAAAAAATATGACTCTAAAACACGTTAGAGCTATCAAAAACTAAACTAAAAACTAAACTAAATGCAAGAAAAAAAAGCCAATTATTCACAGTTTCTAGTTCCACTAATAATAGTAATGGCACTTATGTTTTTTTGGAATTTAAGTAGAAACATAAATGATGTTTTAATTCCACACTTAAAAAGAGCGTGTCAGTTAACAGATTTCCAATCGTCATTAGTACAGTCTGCCTTTTTCGGAGCTTATTTCGTAACAGCATTGCCTGCAGGATGGTATATCCAAAAAAAAGGATACAAAATGGGAATGATTACAGGTTTAGCAATTGCCGCAATAGGAGCCTTCTTGTTTTATCCAGCAGCCGAAACAAGGGTATATTCCTTTTTCTTGTTAGCCTTATTTGTTATGGCAGCAGGCTTTGCAATTTTAGAGGTAACAGCATCACCATATATCACAAAATTAGGTAGTCCTGAAGGCGCATCAAGTCGTTTAAGTATGGCAGCGGCCATAGGTTCTGTTGGGGCAACAATAGCGCCCTCATTAGCGGCGTTATTATTATTACATGAAGAAGATGTTTCGCAAGCCACCATTGATGCTTTTTCACCAAGCCAGTTAGAAACTTTTTTGTCTAGTGAAGCAGATTTGGTAAAACCACCTTACATTGTGCTAGGAGCTATTTTAGTAGTAATTGCTTTGGTTGTTGTATTTACTAAACTACCTATAATTAAAGAAGAACAAGGCGGAAGTAAAAAGCCATTAAAAGATATTTTAAAATTTAAACACACCCTTTATGGTGTTGGTGCAGAATTCTTTTATGTTGGCGCAGAGGTTGGTATTGTAAGTTTTATAATTCGTTATGCAAAGTGGTTTAACCTTCCAGAACTTACAGAACAAAAAGCAGCGCAATTTATTACAGCTTTTATGGGTTTAGTACTTGTTGGTAGGTTATTAGGTGTTTACATTTTAAAGAAATTTAAGCCGCAAAATGTATTAGTTGTTTGCAGTGTAAGTGCATTTGCTATGGTAACATTAGCCATAGTTACTAATGGTTATTTTTCGTTAACATGCTTATCTATTGTTGGCTTCTTTACTTCAATTATCTACCCAATTATTTTTAGTTTAAGTATGCAAGATCTTAAAGAGTATACAAAAACAGGGTCTTCGGTATTTTTATTAGGTATAGTTGGGGGCGCTATAGTACCACCATTAATGGGGTATATTTCTGATACTGTTGGTATAAAATATTCATTTATCATTCCGTTAATTTGTTATGTGTATTTATTATTCTTCGGAATAAAGGGGTATAAGGTTAAGATAAAAGCATAAATAATGAGTGCTAAAAAATTTAAACGCTTTACATATTTGTTTTCTGAAGAAAGTACAGCGTATAAAGTAATAAAAAAATTAAATGCTGAAGATTTTCAGAAACATATAAAAAAGTCAGGAATATTATCTATTGAAGTTTATCAAAAATCACCAAACTATTTTGTTTTAATAGATACTGAAGTTCATCTAACAAATGATGAGGTTAGTACAATACTTTCAACCCAATTAAATGCTTTAGAACGCATATATGAATTTGAACAAAAAGAAATTTACAAAGCCAAAGAAGGACAATTAAAAACCCGCATTGGAGAAAAAAAACGCTTTGTATGGACACTATTATTGCAAGAAGATGAAACGCTTATAGAAGAATACAAAGAAGTTCACAGCATGGGTAAAGCATGGCCAGAAATAACCAACAATATGAAAACAGTTGGTGTAAAAGACATGGAAATTTACCTTTCAGGTACACAAGCCATCTTGATAATGGATACCAAACCAGATTTCAATTTAGATGAGGTAGGCCCTAAATGGCAAAAATTACCGCGAGAGGAGGAGTGGCAGGCTTATGTAGCAAAATTTCAAAGAACTGATCCCAACAGTTCAATTCAAGAAAAATGGCAGGATATGAGACGACTATAAAATTTTAAAGCTTAAACTAAAACAATGAAAAAACGTTTACTAATTCTGTTAGGGCTAATGGTTTTAAACTTTGGTCAAAATGGGTATTCCCAAAAGTCTGCCGAAAAGTTTCAACCAACTTGGGAATCTTTACAACAATACGAATGTCCTGAGTGGTTCAGAGACGCCAAATTTGGTATCTATACCCATTGGGGCGTTTACTCCGTACCAGAAACTGAATCTGACTGGTATGGTACGCATATGTATAATAAAACACATCCAAACTACAAGTATCATAAGGAAACTTATGGTGACCAAAAAGAATTTGGATACAAGGATTTAGTACCACTTTTTAAAGCAGAAAAGTTTAATGCAGATGAATGGGCAGATTTGTTTGTAGAATCAGGCGCACGTTTTGCTGGACCAGCAGGTGAACATGCTGATGGTTTTTCTATGTGGAATTCTAAAGTAAACCCTTGGAACTCTGTTGAAATGGGACCTAAACGTGATATAACGGCCGAATTAGAAAAGGCCATTCGTAAGCGTGGTTTAAAATATGTTGTAAGCTTACACCATTCTTGGTTATGGGGCTGGTTCCCAACCTGGGATAAAACCACAGATTGCGCAGACCCAGCAAATGCTTCACTATATGGTGAAAAGGTACCTAAAACCGCATGGCAACTAGACAAAGGAAGTACATGGTACACCGTAAATCCAATGCCAAGTGAAGCATTTGAGCGTGTATGGCTAGAAAAGGTAAAAGAGGTAGTAGATGGTTATTCGCCAGATTTACTTTGGTTTGATAATCGTATTCAAATACTTTCAGAAGGTATACGTAAACAGATGATGGCCTATGCATACAATGAAGCAGCCAAAAAAGAACAAGAATTTGTTCTAACATTTAAGCGGCCAGATTTTCCTTTGGGAACAGGAACCGTAGATTTAGAACGCTCTAGAATGCCTGATATTTATCCAGAACCGTGGTTGACAGACAATTCTATTTCTAAACAAAAATGGATTTGGCATAAAGACTTAAAATGCTATCCAACCAATAATTTAATAGACGATTTGGTTGACATTGTAAGTAAAAATGGTAATCTACTATTAAATGTGGCACCACATCCTAATGGCACTATTCCTGATGAACAGAAGCAGCGTTTAAGAGAAATGGGTAAATGGTTAAAACTAAACGGAGAAGCTATTTATGAAAGCCGTCCATGGTTAATATATGGAGAAGGCCCAACCGAAACAAAAACAGGACATTTAGCCGATATGCAGTTTGATGGTTTCGGTGATAAAGATATTCGATTTACTACGCGTAATGGCCAGCTATATGCCATTGCCTTAGGTTGGCCAGAATCTGGAGTTTTACCGATAAAATCCCTAAGCACTAGCAAGTATAACGGAAACATTAAAACCGTAGAATTAATAGGTCATAATGGTAAATTAAAGCATAAACAGACCATAGACGCACTTAGTATTCAATTACCAGATACTAAACCATGTGAGCACGCATTTGTGTTTAAAATCAATTAAAAATTATAGTTATGCCAGAAAACACGCCACTAGAACAACATAAAGACATTCCATTATATAACACGGAAACATGGTTGTATGAAGATTTTAAATTAGGCCAAAAAGACCGATCAATAAGCAGAACAATATCAGAAGGCGAAGCTATGATGTTTAATGGTTTGGTATTAGATATGCACCCTTATGTAGGAGACCAAGTATTTGCCGAAGAAGAAGGCCTCTTTGGAAAACGCTTAGTTGCAGGAGCAATGGTATTCAGCTTAGGTTTAGGCTTAATGGCCAATAACAATGTTAATACGTTTAGTTATGGTTATGATAAGTTACGTTTTATAAAACCTGTTTTTATTGGAGACACAATTTACACAGTTAGAACACACCTTAATAAAACACCTAAGTATGATGAAATGGGCTTAATAACTGTGAGTTATGAGGTTTATAAACAACCAGGAGAACTAGTATTATATTGTGAGCACTTACAAACAGTGAAGTATAGAAATTCAGTAAATTTTAAAAAAGGGTAAGTTGAAAAAAGGTTTATTTTTTATATTAGTTTTATCATTTATAGGCTGCAATTCCAAAAAAGGTTCTAATAATACTGATGCATTAAAAGCAAATGTATATAAACCTACTTGGTCATCGCTTCAGCAGCACGAAACTCCTCAATGGCTTAAAGACGCTAAATTTGGTATTTACACACATTTTTCATTAGAAAGTATGAGGTTTAAAAATGGAAACGAAAATAAACACTTTCATGAACTTTTAAATGAGTTTAAGTTTGAGAATTTTAATGCCGCAGCATGGGCAGAACTTTTTAAGCGCGCTGGTGCAAAATTTGCTGGACCAGTTGCTTGGCATGGTAGTGGCATGGTACACTGGAATAGTGATGTTACAGAGTTTGATGTGGTTGATAAGGGCCCCAAAAAGGACATCACTGGATTATTAAAAGAAGAGATTACAAAAAGAGACATGAAATTCTTAATGTCTTTTCATACTGGTTATTGGTATAGGGCATTACTAGACAGAGATAATCCTGGTAGAAAAAAACCTGAATTTTACGAGTTGTATGGAGAACCACATGATGAAAATGTTACCAATTTTACACCTTGGAAAGACCACGCTGAAAAACAATCAAAATATTCCAATACTTATAGTGATTTGTGGTTAAAAAAAATGATGGAGTCTACCACAAAATATTCCCCCGATATTTCTTGGGCCGATGTTTCATTTGGAGGCTCGGTTTGGGCACATAATGTAGGCAAATTTAAACATGGTAAAACACTTTCTGATAGCCTTTATTTTGGAGGATATGATGAAGTTAGGCAACGAAAATATTTGAGTCATTTTTTTAATAATGCGCTTGAAAAAAATAAAGAAGTAGAATTTGTTTACAAAGAACATGATATTCCTCCGGGAATTGGTATGAGAAATTTTGAAAACGGATTAATTGATAAACTAACCTATGACACTTGGATGACAGATATAGATATTTGTAACCCAGTAAGTTGGTGGTACAAACCAAACATAGGTATTAAAAAAGCTAATTTACTAGTAGACATGCTTGTTGACATTACTGCAAAAAACGGGATACTTCTATTAAACGTACCTCCTAAACCTGATGGTACTTTTGCGCAATTCATAAAAGATGAATTGTATGAAGTTGGTGATTGGCTACAATTAAATGGAGAAGCTATTTACGGTACAATGCCTTGGAGCATTTATGGAGAAGGGCCTTCGTATTTACCAGTAACAGGGCATTATTCAGAGAAAAGAGAAAATGCAAAATATACAGATAAAGATTTTAGGTTTACTCAAAAAGATAACACTTTATATGCTATATGTCTAGGGATACCTAAAGGCGAAATAACAATAAATTCATTAGGAAGCAATGCCAGATTGAATAAAAATGATATTGTTTCTCTTGAACTAATTGGTAGTGATGCAAAAATTGAATACCATCACAACCCATATAATTTAACATTACAAATGCCAGCTAATTTTGAAGGAAAATATGCTTGCGTTTTTAAAATTAAACGAAAATCATAACATACTAAATAAAAAAAATGAAAAAAATACTTATAGTTCTTTTAGCAATTTTGGCCTTCGCATGTAAAGACCAAAATCAAGATAAAGCTACTGAAGAAATTGCAGGAACCGAAAAATATAAAGAAAACTGGGAAAGTTTAAAACAATACGAAATTCCGCAATGGATGAAAGATGCCAAATTTGGGATTTTTATTCATTGGGGGCCAAACTCTGTAGCAGAATTACACACCGATTGGTATCCGCGTTGGATGTATTTAGATGAAGGACATGTAGATCATACAACAGGAAAGAAAGTAAATGATATTCCGCATCCGGCATCTGTGTATCACAAAGAAAAATTTGGAGATCCAAAAACATTTGGTTTTAAAGACTTAATACCAATGTGGACTATGGAAAATTTTGATGCCAAAGCCTGGGTAGATTTATTTAAAGAAGCAGGTGCTCAATATGTAGTTCCCGTAGCAGAACATCATGATGGTTTTGCTCTATATGAATCTAGCATAACACCATACAACGCTGTTGCTATGGGGCCAAAAAAGGATGTTTTAAAAGAGTTAACAGACGAAATTAAAAATCAAGGACTCATCTGTGGTGTAAGCTCTCATTTAGCTTTTAACTGGAACTTTTACACGCAAAGCGACAGATTTGATACTGGAAATCCAGAATATGCCGCTTTATATGCCCCACAGCATGAACCGTATTCGCCAGCAAGTGCAGCATGGTTAGCTGATACTTGGTGGCCTAGAACTAAAGAAATTATTGATAAATACCAACCAGATATTCTTTGGTTCGATTTTTATTTAGACCGTCCGGAGTTTGCTCCTTACCATAAAAAACTAGCTGCTTACTATTACAATTCAGGCTTAAAACGCAACAAAAATGTGGTTCTTCAAACCAAAAACTTACATTATGAGTCTTTTAAACCAGGAACACACATGCTAGATTTAGAGCGTAGTAAAATGGACTCATTACGTAAAGATTATTGGCAAACAGACACCTCTATAGGTAAAAATTCTTGGTATTACGCTAAAAACTGGATACCAAAATCGGCTGAAAGTTTAGTTGCAGATTTAATGGATATTGTGAGTAAAAATGGGTGTTTATTGTTAAATATTGGCCCAAGAAAAGATGGCATTATACCCGATGATCAAAAACAAACATTATTAGAAATAGGCGAGTGGTTAAAAATAAATGGAGAGGCTGTTTACGGTTCTAAATATTATGATGTTTACGGCGAAGGACCAACAAAAACTGAAACAGGACATCTGTCTGAAGGTAAAAATAAAGGCTTTACAGAACAAGACATTCGTTTCACTACAAGAAATGGTTTTATTTACGCAACTATTTTAGTTCCGCCTACAAAAGACATTAATATTAAGTACCTTTCAACTACAAAATTACATGTGAAAGATGTCCAACTTTTAGGATTTGATGGTGAAATTAAGTTTAATCAAACAGAAAATGGATTAAACATTTCATTACCAGAAAACACAAATCTTAAAAACGCTTGGGTGTTTAAAATAAAAAAGTAAATAAATGAAATGCAAAACGTATATTATATTGCTAGTTTTAGCATCAATAATAGCATCATGTTCTAATTCTGATATTCAACCACGAAGTATAGAAGATTTCAATTTTAATTGGAAGTTTATAAAGGGAGACCATTCAAACGCCGAAATATTAAGTTATAATGATGCTTCTTGGGAAGTTGTTAGACTTCCGCATGATTGGAGTATCCTCGCAGGATATCAAAAAGAGAATACTGCAGCAAGCACTGGTTTTTCTGAGGGAGGCATTGGTTGGTACAGAAAAGAATTTCAAGTACCAAAAACTGATGAAGGAAAAGCTATTTGGATTGAGTTTGATGGTATTTATAATAACGCTACGGTTTGGATAAACGGTACAAAACTTGGTTTTAGACCCAATGGTTATGCCAGTTTTTCTTATGATTTAACTGAGCATTTAAACTATGGCGAAAATAATGTGGTAGCTGTGAGAGTAGATCACACAGCTTATGTAGATTCTAGGTGGTATACAGGGTCTGGAATTTATAGAGATGTACGGTTTGTAAAAACTTCAAAAGTTCATATTCCACAATGGGGAGTAAGAGTTACTACCCCTAATGTTGATAAAAGTAGAGCTTCAGTACATATTGAATCAAGAGTTGTTGGTGCCAATGATAGTGTTGAAATTGAAACTCAAATTTTAGATGGAAACGGTACCCAAGTAGCCTTTGAGAAAACAGATATCTTAACAGAAGGAAACAAATGTATTCAAACTCTAAATGTTGAGAACCCAACTTTATGGGGTATACAAACACCTAATTTATATACTGCCATTATTTCGGTTAAACACAACGGGGCATTAGTTGATAAAGTAGTACAAGAATTCGGAATTAGAAAATTCCGTTTTGATTCAAATAAAGGCTTCTTCCTTAATGATGAAAACGTTAAAATTAAAGGGGTTAACCTTCATCATGATGCTGGAGCTGTTGGAGCAGCAGCTACTAAATCAATCTGGGAGTATAGGGTTGCCAAATTAAAATCTATAGGCGTTAATGCAATACGTATGGCACATAATCCGCATTCACCTCTATTAATGGAAGTTTGTGATGAAATGGGAATGTTGGTTATGAATGAGTTTTTTGATGAGTGGCACAACCCTAAAGCCAAAAGTGTTAACTATTTAGGTGACAATGCTGCAGAAGATACTATTTCTAAAGGATATAGCAGTGTTTTCTTTGAATGGGCTGAAAAAGATTTAAAAGCATTAATTCAAAGAGATTTTAATCACCCTTCGGTAATAATGTGGAGTATAGGCAATGAAATTGAATGGACTTTTCCTAATTATTCTAAAACTTATAGTGAAGTAGAAGGAGATATTAATGAATATAAAGGCCCTCCAACTTATGATGTATCAAAAATAAAACCAGTATTTAATAAATTAACAGGAGGTGTAGATTCGTTATCAATTGTAGCTCACAAATTATCCAAGTGGGTTAAGGAAGAAGATACTACAAGACCTGTTGTTTGTGGAAGTGTGAGACCAACAGTAGCTTTTGCAAGTGGTTACGCCGATGCAGTAGATGTACTCGGATTAAATTATAGAGCCATTGATTATGATGTGGCCCATAAAGCTTTTCCAGAGAAATGTTTATTAGGTTCAGAAAACTGGGTAGCTTATTCTGAATGGAAAGCTGCTCTAGAGCGTGATTTTATTCCTGGTATTTTCGTTTGGACTGGTTTTGCCTATTTAGGAGAAGCAGGCCCATGGCCAAGAAAAGGACTAAACATTTCACTATTCGATTTTGCAGGATTTAAGAATCCAAGAGGCCATTTCTTTGAGTGCCTTTGGAAAGAAGACCCTAAAGTATATATGGTAACAACGCCTGCTTCTGAATCGGAATTTTCTTTTACAAAAAACGAAGGATGGAAATTTGATATACAATACACACCACCTCCAGTTTGGAATAAGCTGAGGTTGTGGGAGTGGTATAAAGTAAATGAACATTGGAATTACAATGATAATGAGCCAATAGTTGTTCAAACATATACAAACTGTGAAGAAGCGGAATTATTTCTTAACGGAAAAAGCCTAGGTAAACAAGCCTTAGCCGATTTTAAAGAAGAAGACAATATTATAAAATGGTTAGTGCCATACAAGAAAGGAGAGCTAAAGGTAATTGGTTATAATAAAGGTGAAGTAGTAAGTGAGTATCAAATTAGTACAACAGGTGCTCCAGCTTCAATAAAACTAAATACTGATAAAACCACATTAAAAGCAAATAACTATGATGTAGCACACGTATACGTTACGTTATACGACGAAGCAGGAAATAAGGTAACAAACGTTAATGAGGATATTACGTTTGATGTATCTGAGGGAGCAGACTTAATAGCAGTAGATAATGGTTGGGAAATGAATGTAAGTCCTCATAATACAAATAAAGTACAAACACATAAAGGTAGAGCTTTGGGTATTATTCGTTCTAAAGCACAAAAAGGAGCCATAAATATTACAGCTAGTTTAGGTAATATAAAAAGTGATGTTTTAACACTAATTTTAGAATAAACCTTAAAATTAAATAGTGAAACATTTAATTTTAAATATAAATTGACGGTTATATTTATTTGTATGATTATTGTAACTACTTTTTCTAAATCGCCCAAAACACTTGTAAATCAAGGGTAAAGGTTCATGAATTAAGTGATGAAGATAAAACAGCTTATTGATTATATACGTGTTTATAAATTAAAAAAATAATAATAGATGACTAAGCTAATTTTTTATTCTTACTTATTAATATCTTGTGCAAATAAAGTGAGTGAAAATATAAATACTAAAAAAAATATATATAATGATATTACCCTAGAATTGGGTAAAGTATCTGATTTTTCAAATTTTACTGATACTGATAATATTACTGTTTGGGGAGGTTCAGCTATAAAAGGTGAAGATGGTTTATATCACATGTTTTATTCTCGTTGGAAGAAGAATTTAGGTTGGGCTTGGGTAACACATTCTGAAATAGCTCATGCGGTTTCAACATCTCCATTCGGACCATTTAAACATAAAGATGTAGTTTTTCCTAGAAGAGGCGCAGAATATTGGGATGGTTTGTGTACACATAATCCAACAACACATAAGTTTGAAGGTAAATATTATCTTTACTATATGGGTAATACTGGTGATGATGTAAACCCATGTGTACCTGGAAAGATTGAATATAATTGGACTCATAGAAATAACCAACGCATCGGAGTAGCGGTAGCTGATAACCCAAATGGCCCTTGGAAACGTTTTGATGAGCCACTTATAGATGCCAGTGAAGATGAAAATGCTTTAGATGGATTTGATTGGAAACTATCTAAAAACCCACTAGTTTCTAAATTAGAAATAACAAAACAAGACGGTAGCATACAAAAACTTAAACATTTAGAGCGTCCGCAAATGTTTTTTGAAAACGGAAAGCCAATAGCTTTATTTTGTGCAGCCGATACTTTAGATACTAAGGGGGTTTTACACTCATGGAATGTACAAATACCAATAAAAATTTTAAATAATAAATAAGATTAAGGATTTGTATTTTTTATTGGTTGCATTCTATTAGTTACCAACTGTGCTAAACCTAATTATAATTCTAGTAAAAAAACACCTGAAGATTTTGATGAAATATTTAATTTTTAGGTTTGAAAATATAATATTTAATTAAAACTAAATGTACGTTATAAAAAGACACTATAAGAAAAAAGTATTACCATTGCTATTAGGGTTATTGGTATCATTTGCTTTTGCACAAAAAAATATAGAAGCAACTAAAAAAAAATCATCAAAGCCTAACATTATCTTCATAATGTCTGATGATCATACCTCACAAGCCATTGGAGCTTATGGAGGCAGACTTTCAAACTTAAATTTAACTCCTAATTTAGATACGTTAGCAAACAACGGTATACGTTTTACAAATGCATTTTGTAACAATTCAATTTGTACACCAAGTAGGGCTTCAATAATATCAGGACAATACCCGCAAACTAATGGTGTTTTAGATTTAGATATTGCTCTAGATCCTGAAAAGCAATATTTACCTAAAGAGTTGAAAAAGTTAGGGTATTCAACAGCTGTAATAGGAAAATGGCATTTACATATAGAACCTTCGGCCTTTGATTATTATAAAGTTTTACCAGGTCAAGGTAAGTATTTTAATCCTTCGTTTTACGAAAAAGGTAAAGGCCCATGGAAAAAAAATAAAGTAGAAACTACAGGGCATTCAACCGATGTTATTACTGATGCCTCTATTGATTATTTAAAAAATAGAGATAAAAATAAACCATTCTTTTTAATGCATCATTACAAAGCACCACATGATATGTTTGAATATGCACCTAGATACGAAGATTTTTTAGCCAATACAGAAATTCCGGAACCATCAAGCTTATATTATCAACCTAATTGGGGCTCAGAAGGAACAAGAGGGAAAAACGATTCGTTAGTAAATTATATAGGTACATCCATTTCTAACAGGCATATGTACAGAAACTACAACAAGTTTTTTCATGAAGATAGTTTACAAGGGCGCGCTAACTCTGCACACGTAGCTTACCAAGATTATTTAAAAAGATACTTACGCTGTGTAAAAGGTGTTGATGATAATTTAGGCCGATTATTTGCCTATTTAAAAGAGGAAGGCCTTTGGGAGAACACTGTTATTATTTACACAGGAGACCAAGGCATGATGCTTGGTGAACACGATTTACAAGATAAACGTTGGATGTATGACGAGTCTATGCGCATGCCATACATAATGCACTACCCAAAAATGATAAAACCACAAAGCGTAACAGATTTGTTAATAAACAACACAGATTATGCCCCAACCATGATAGAACTTGCAGGCGGAAAAACACCAGAGTACATGCAAGGTAAAAGTTTTATAAACACCTTACAAGGTAAAGAAGAAAATAACTGGAGAGAAACTACGTATTACCGTTACTGGATGCATATTATACATCATTATGTGCCAGCACATTTTGGGGTGCGTTCAAAAGATTATAAACTTATGTTTTACTACGGAAAACATTATTTACCAGAAAAAGATTTTAAAAAGCATTATTGGGCAACACAATATTATGGCATTGAACGCGAAACGCCCCATACATGGGAGTTTTATGATTTAAAAAACGATCCTGAAGAATTGCATAATCGCTATAACGATCCTGAATACAAAGCTATTATTGATAAAATGAAAGTACAACTTAAACAACAACGTATTGATTTAAATGAAACTGATGAAAACTTTCCTGAAATTCAAGCAATAGTTGATAAACATTGGAATGATTAATTTATGGTAAACCTTTCAATAAACAATTTTAAAGCATAAAATAATAAACTAAAAATAATGAAGTTTTTTATCACCATTTTGTGTTTTGTCACACTACTTTTTTCATGTAATACTAAGCAAGAATCAAAAGCTGAAAATATTACAGAAACTAAACCGCAATACACCCAAGAAGATTATGATTTTCTTGCCATAGGAAACCCTAATAAGATGAGTGCTGCATCAAAAAGAGCACTAAGAAACAATTATCATAAAAATGACCAGTGGTTTGGCACATTCAATAATCACGAATTAAAAGGAGATATAGGTTATGAAAAAGGTGTTATTCGCCGCGATCCTACAATGGTTATTCAGGTTAATGGTTTGTATTACACTTGGTATTCAAAATCTGTAGGTAAAACATATGGGTTTGGCACGGGTGATCCTGAAAAAAAAGTATTCCCTTGGGATAAAACCGAAATTTGGTATGCAACGTCAAAAGATGGTTGGGATTGGAAAGAACAAGGTGTAGCTATTACCTATGGCCCAAAAGGCGCTTATGACGATAGATCTGTTTTTACACCTGAAATTTTAGCACATAACGGCAAATATTATTTGGTGTATCAATGTGTTAAAGCACCGTATTTAAACAGAACTTTTAATACGGTAGGCATGTCTATTGCTAATAGCCCTAATGGACCATGGAAACGACTTGAAGCACCTATTTTAGAAGCTTCAAAAGATGGCGAATGGTTAGGAGAAGAAGACAGTAGGTTTGCAGTAAAATCTCAAGGAAGCTTTGATAGCCAGAAGGTACATGACCCAACATTACTATACTATAAAAATAAATTCTATTTGTATTACAAAGGCGAGCGCATGGGTGAACGAAATACAGCTGGCGGACGCGAAATTCGTTGGGGTGTTGCCATTGCCGATAGTATAACGGGACCTTATGTAAAATCTGAATACAACCCAATTACACATAGTGGGCATGAGCTTTGTGTATGGAAATACAAAGAGGGTATTGCTATGGTATCATCACACGACGGACCAGAAAGACAAACCATACAATATGCGCCAGATGGTATTAATTTTGAAATAATGGCTTATGTAAACTGGGTACCTTCAGCTATGGGGCTTGTTACCACTTTAGATAATGATAAGCATCCAACCGAGGCTTTAAGTTGGGGGCTTCATCATATGTCTAAAAATTACCCAGGCAAACCTTGGTGGGCAGGAGATCAATATTTGGCAAGATTTAGTTTTTCAAGAAACAGAAACACCAAAGCAGAGTTTGCTGATGGGTATAAAGATTAAAAAGAAATGCATTTAGTATTCAAAATAGTAGTTTTTTTATTAAGTGGTTTTATTTTTTCTCAGAATACTCCAAATACATTTAAAAACCCAATTGTTTCAGGTTTTCACTCAGATCCTTCAATATGTAGAGTAGGTAATACTTATTATATGACACATCCTACATTAGAATGGTTTCCTGCATTACCTATAATGCGCAGTAAAGATTTGGTTAATTGGGAAAAAATTGGACACGCTATTGAAAGGGTAGATCAAATACACTTTCCTGATGGTTTAGATAATTCATTGGGTATGTTTGCTCCAAGTATTAGATATAATAACGGAACATTTTATGTTATTTGTACCTGCGTGGGTTGTAATGGTAATTTTATTGTTACAGCAACTAACCCTGAAGGTCCATGGTCAGACCCTATTTGGATTAAAGGTCCGGGGAGCATAGATCCTACACTGTTTTGGGATGATGATGGTAAATCTTATTTTTTAGCTGCTGGCATTGTAAATGGAAACAGAAATAAATGGCCAGGAATAAATGGCATTTTCATGCAGGAAATAAACGTTAAAACGGGTGGTTTATTAGGAGAGCCAATACAACTTACACATGGGCATGCTTCAAATGCTATGTGGACAGAAGGACCAAGACTTTTTAAAATAAATGGCGAGTACCTTTTAATGGTAGCTGAAGGAGGTACTAATGAAAATCATGCTATAACAGTTTTTAATAGTAAAAACCTATGGGGACCATATATTCCTAACCATGCTAACCCTGTAATGACGCATAGACACTTGGGCTATACATACCCAATAGTTAAAACAGGTCATGGAGATCTAGTCCAAACCCAACAAGGAAATTGGTGGGCTGTTTTACATGCTAAAAGACCTATTAAAGGACAATCGGTTTTATGCAGGGAAACATTTTTAGCAAAAGTAGAAATGACTAATCAAGAAAGTGGAGTTACCCCAGTTTTCAATCCGGGAATAGGTTTGCTTCAGTTTGAACAAGAACGACCTAATTTACCATGGTCACCGGTTAAAAAAATACAAGAAAGAGATGAATTTAACAATGAAAAGTTGGGGTTTGAATGGATTTGTTTACGTTCGCCCATCGAAAATTGGTATAAATTAGAAGAAGGAAAATTAAAACTAAAATTAAGACCTAAAGTAATTGATAGCTTGGTAAATCCATCGTTTTGGGCACAGCGTATTCGTTCTCATCATTTTGAAATAAGTACACAATTAACGTTTAATACTAAAAAAAATAATGAGCAAGCTGGTTTAGTGGTTTACCGAAAATCAAGTACACATTATCAATTATTGAAAGAAAAAAGCACTATTTCTTTAATAAAAACTGTAGCATTAAAACAAACAGGAACAGCATCAACAAAAACGGTTGTTGCTACAGTACCATATTCAAAAGACGATGTTGTTTTAAAGGTGAAAGGGTATAATTTAGATCTTCAGTTTTATTACGGTGAAAATGAAAACACTTTAAAACCAATAGGTAAAGTTCAAGATTTTTCTATTGTTAGTGATGAAATTGCTGGAAGATTTAATGGTACTGTAGCAGGATTATACGCTACTTCAAACAATATAAAAAGTAGTAATTGGGCCATTTTTAATTGGTTCCAAAATAGAAACATAAACTAAACATTTATATAAGCATGAAAAAACAACATACAGCATTTTTATTATATCTGTTTTCATATCTAGTAATAGCACAAAAGGCACCTGAAACTTTTAAAAACCCAATTTTGTCTGGGTTTTATCCAGATCCTTCAATTTGTAGAGTGGATGATACTTATTATATGGTAAACTCGTCTTTTGAGTGGTACCCAGGTTTACCAATACATAAAAGTAAAGATTTAGTTAATTGGCAAAAAATTGGTTATGGTTTACATAGGTCAGATCAAATAGTTTATGAAGATGGCCTTAGAAATTCAAATGGCATTTTTGCACCATCTATTAGATATAACAATGGTACTTTTTATATAATAACAACAATGGTAGGGCAAAAAGGTAATTTCATTATTACAGCTAAAAACCCAGAAGGACCTTGGAGTGACCCAATGTGGATTGATAATGCACCTGGTATAGATCCTTCTTTGTTTTGGGATGACGATGGACGCTGTTATTACACAGGAGCTGGCATTGTTGATGGAACCCAAAAAGAATGGCCTGGAAAAAACGGTATTTGGATGCAAGAAATAGACCCCGACAAAGGGGTGCTTTTAGGCGAAAAAAAACAATTAACTTATGGGCATGCATCTAATGCACGTTGGGCTGAAGGGCCTCACTTATATAAAATTGATGGCGAGTATTTGTTATTAATTGGAGAAGGAGGAACTGGAGAATACCATGCTGTAACTGTTTTTAATAGTAAAAGTTTATGGGGGCCATATATACCCAACCATTCTAACCCTGTTATGACGCATCGTCATTTAGGAAAAACACATTTCATTGGTCAAACAGGACATGCCGATTTGGTACAAACACAAAACGGCGATTGGTGGAGTGTTATGCTAGCTAAAAGACGGGTTGATGGTTTTATAACACTTGCTAGAGAAACTTTTTTGGCAAAAGTAGAAATGACACAACAAGAAAGTGGTATAACACCAATTTATAACCCAGGTAAAGGTTTATTGCAAGCAGTACAAGAACGTCCAAATTTACCATGGACACCTGTACCTGAAATTCCCGAAAAAGATGATTTTAATAAAAATAATTTAGCTTTAGAATGGAACTTTTTAAGATCACCAAAGTATGAGTGGTACAAAATAATTAATGGTGATTTAGAGTTACAATTACGTCCTGAAACAGTTTCAGAATTAGTAAATCCTTCCTTTATAGCTCAACGTACTCGTCATCATAATTATATAGCTTCTACTAAATTAGTATTTAAAACAAATAAAGAGAATGAAAAAGCAGGTTTAGTTATTTACCGAAGACATGGTAATCATTTTCAATTACTAAAAACTAAAAATGAAATTATTTTATTAAAAACATTACAAAAAGATAATAAAGGTGATTTTCAATCAGAAAAAATAGCTTCAGTAGCATATACAAAAAAAGAAGTCATTTTTAAAGTTGACGTAAATAGTATAAACGCACAGTTTTATTATGGTGAAAATGAAAACAGTTTAAAAGTAATTGGAAACATACAGGATTATACGGTAATTTCTGATGATGTCGCACAACGTTTTAACGGTGTTTATATTGGTATGTATGCTACTTCTGAAGGTAATAAAAGTAGCAAAACCGCAAGTTTTGATTGGTTTGAGTATAAACAAAAATAGATTTTTAACTTTTGCCAGTGGTTTGTACTTTATTAAGGTTAAGAAAGATGATAGTGATAAAATAAAAAAGTTAATTAAAAAATTAATACTGTTTTGAAAATATATTACCATAACTTAAAAACTCTACATTACTCAAGTTTCATTTTTCTCATAGTAATGATTTTAATGAGCGCATGTTCAAAAAATTATGAGCTTAAAAAACAAGAGAAACCTAATGTAATTTTAATTCTAACCGATGATCAAGGTTATGGAGATTTGAGTTGCCATGGTAACCCCTATTTTAAAACACCAAATATGGACAAGTTACATGAAGAATCTGTTCGTTTTACAGATTTCCACGTAGATCCTACTTGTGCACCAACAAGAGCCGCTTTACTAACAGGTAAATACGCACATAATGTTGGTGTTTGGCATACAATAGCAGGCGGGAATCATCTAAAAACTAATGAGCTTACTATGGCTAATGTTTTTAAAGAATCTGGTTATGCCACAGGGCTTTTTGGTAAGTGGCATTTAGGTGCAAATTATCCTTATAGGCCAATAGATAGAGGTTTTGATGAATGGCTTGGGCAAGGTGATGGCGGAACAGGAACTACCGATGATTGGTTTGATAATGATAGAGTAAATGACTATTATTGGCACAACGGTGAAAAAAAGAAAATTGAAGGATATGCACCTGATGTTTTTTACAATGCAGCAATAAATTTTATTAAGCAGAAAAAGGAATCTAAACAACCATTTTTTGTGTATTTACCAACGTATTTACCTCATCATCCACATACGGTGCCAGATGTTTCAATGGCCAATAATTTTGGGCCTGAAGTACCAAAAAATGTATCTTATTTTTATGCAGGCATTCAGCGAATTGATAGGAATATTGGAAAATTAAGAAAAACGCTTGAAAATTTACAATTGGCAGATAATACCATACTCATTTTTATGAGCGATAATGGAGGAACAGAAGGTGTAAAAATGTATAATGCCGGCATGAAAGGTAGAAAAGGACAGGCTTATGAAGGTGGGCATAGAGTACCTTTTTTTATACATTGGAAAAATGGTGCTATAAAGCATGGTAAAGATGTAGAAGATTTAACATCTCATTTTGATGTACTACCTACACTTATAGATTTGTGTGGCTTAAAAACTAAAACTCATGATACTATAAATTTTGATGGAAGAAGCTTTAAGCAGCAATTATATAACCCAGAAAAGAAACTAGAAGAACGTATACTTTTTGTAGAAAATCAAAGAACATTTAAAGCGCAACCTTGGGTTAATATGGCCGCAATGACAAATCGTTGGCGGTTAATTGATAACACTGAGTTGTATGATATGGAAACCGATTTTGCACAAACAACCAACGTTATTAATAAGTATCCTGATGTTGTAAAAAATTTAAGAGTTGCTCATAAAAACTATTGGGAAAAAGTAACACCTAATGATAGAGAAGTACCCAGACCAATTATTGGAAGTGAAAAAGATACTGAAGTGTTTTTAACACCATCAGATTGGTATTTACCAGCAGTACCTTGGAATCATTCACAAGTTGCAAAAGGCTTTTCAGAAGTTGGAGAATGGCATATTACTGTTGAAACTAATGCAACTTACACATTTGAAGTATCTAGGTGGCCGCGTGAAGCCAAAGCACCAATAGCCGGAGTGCCTAGTTTTAAAAATAAAACAGTAGATGCTTGGTTACCTCAAGGCGGAGTAAAAAAGCTTATTTATGGTAATACAATGGTAGCGTTGCCTGTGCAAGCTATAGCTTTACAAGTAGGGGATTACAACCAAACAAAACCTGTTAAAATTACAGATACCTCTGTTGTTTTTGAAGTGCCTTTAAAAGCAGGAAACACAAGTGTTAAAGGGCAAATGCTAAACAGTGAAAATAATGTAATAGCGGGTACGTATTATATTTACATTACAAAAAAATAAGTTAAGCATTATTGCGTTTTTGTTTTTTGGGTTTACTATTAAGTTTATAAGTGTAACTTAAAATAACGTAGCGCCCTAAACTCTCAGAGGTGGTTTCTTCAAAATAATTGGTGGTACTACGTCTGTAAACATCAACATTTTTGTTTAGCAAATCAATTAAAAGAAGCTTACAAATATTTTTTTTGTTTTTTGAAAGGTTGTATGAAAATGCAGCGCTCCAAATAGGCAATGTAGTGTTTGAAGAAAATTGATTGTCAGAAAAAACAATATAATCAAACTGTGTGTTTATGTTTAATTTACTGGTTAAATCATAATCAAACATTGAAAAGTATTTTTGCTGCCTATAAGTACGGTTTAAATCTTCTTCTAAAGAAAAATTGGTGTTATTAACGCTATAATCTGCGCCAAATTTTAAATCAACTACATTTTTGTTAGAGTTTTCAAGCAATAAACCAACAAAAAAATCTTTTGATGTAACGTCATTTAGTTCTAAATTAATAATGGAGTTTGATGTTCTGTAAGCATTTTTGTTTTTTAATGTATACCTAACGCCAAGACCTTTTAGTTTTTTGCTAAGGCTAAAGTTGGCTGTAAATACTTTTCTATTGCCGCTATTTTGGTAACTACGGGTTCTTACAAAACTATCATCAATATCTATACTTTGTACAATAGCATCAGTAGCATGTTGGTATAAAATTCGGCTATAAAAAGTTGTTGAAGATTTAAAATTAAAAACATTGGCGGTAAGGGCTATTTCATTCATTTTTTCGGCCTTTAAATTTGGGTTTCCTTGTCTTATATAAAACGGGTTCAAATCATTTACAACCGTAGAACTTTCGTGTTTTCTTGGGTTTCGTATTACTTTTTTATAGGCTAATCTATATTTATGCCCTTTTTTAGGTTTGTAAAGAATGTTTGAAATAGGATTTAAAAAAAATAAATGTTTGGTAATTGAAGGCTCAGTAATAATGCCAAAATTGCGGCTTAAATCTTGAAGTTCTAAAGCACTAAAAATGTTTAATTTTGGTGATACATAATTATGGGCAAATCGTGTTTGAAAACTGTTTTCTAAATGTTTATACTTAAAGGTTAATAGCTCTTCTTCGTTATCAGTAATGGTGTTTTTTAGTTGGTATATATCTTCTTTTTCAGTTTTAAATCTTAAAAAAGACTGTAGTTTAAAGTAATGTTTATCTACTATAGGTTCTGTATATCTAAAATTAAAATTATAGTTATTATTGTTAAATTTCTCATCTCTAACCGTTTCAATTTCACGTTCGGTTGGTGTTGTTTTATGTAAATTTCGTACTGTAAAAGTATATTGGTTGTTTTCTCTTTTTTGTGAGTTTAAAACGGTGTTAAATCCCGTATTAAAACTACGCCCATTTTTTTGTAGTTTCTGGTAATAATCTATGTTAAAATTGGCTGTATTACGTGTGTTGTTATTATGAAGATTTTGCTGGTTTGTGGTTGTTAATTCGCCATTACTGTTGGTAAATGTTCCGTTTTTGGTGTCATTACTTATGTTTTCAGTAGCATTTAATTTTCCTCTAACTATAAGCCTATTATTTTTATTAGCACGGTGTTTATAATTAAAATTGAAATTATGATTTTTTGATAATCTGTTAAACGTATCTTCAGATGCAAAATCAAAATTATTTGCATTAGTAAATGATACTCTTTTGGAAGAAGAAGCACCTTGATTATCAGAAAGATTATAAAAATAATCGGCATTAACATCAACTTTTTCTTTAAACTCGTGCCCAAAGTGGGCGCCTGCAACTTCAGTTTTTAAATAACCACTTAAGCTTCGGGGTTTTGGTGTGTTGTTAGTATCATCATCATCTTCATCGGCAATACCGTTGGCATTTTCTAAAAAGCCTTGAATGTTTGAACCGGTTATATTTATGTTGTTAAACTTACCAATTAAAGATATTTGAGTTTTAGGGTTAAATTTATTGTAATTTAAATTGCTAAAATAGCGGCTATCTAAACCCATACCAGCGGCAAACTTACCAAAACCCATATTTTTTTTGCTTTTTTTTAATGTGAAGTTTATAATCATTTCTTTGTTGCCATCATCAACACCTGTAAGTTCAGCATCTTCACTTTTTTTATCAATTATTTCAACTTTTTCAATAGCATCGGCTGAAAGATTTTTTAAAACCAATGCCGGATCGCCTCCAAAAAACTCTTTGCCATCAACAAATATTCTGGTTACTTGGTTACCTTGTGCAACTACTTTTCCGTCAGATTCTATTTCTAAACCGGGTAATTTTGTTAGTAAAGATTCTAAATTATCATCAGGATTTACCTTAAAAGAACTTGCGTTAAAGGCAAGTGTATCTTTTTTTACTTGTACAGGTACAACAGCCGATATTGTTACAGCATCTAAAACACTAGGACTTTCTTTTAGTATAATAGTTTTTAAATTTATTGGTGTGCTATTGTAAGTAATATTTTTTTTAAATGTATTAAAGCCCATAAATGATATTTGTACGGTAATATTACCTTTTGGTACATCTGTCATAGAGAAATAGCCATTACTATCAGTAATTGTGTAATTTATAAGCGTAGAATCTTTTTGTTTTAAAAAAGCCACCGAAACAAGTTCTAATGGTAAGTTCTGTTCATCAAAAACACTGCCTTGAATGGCGGGAACACTTTGGCAATAGATAATATTGGTAATAAAAAAAAGAAAAAATATCTTATAAATTGTTTGAAACATGGTTAGGCTTTATGTTTTACGCTAAATTTAAAGTAAGTATTAAGCAAAAGAAAAATTTATTATTAAAAAAGGTTATACAAAACCTAGGCAATTGTTAGGCAAAATAATAATAAACCCATTTGTTGTCTTTTTTTAGGGTTTAATATTTTGAGTAAGCCTAAAACTTTGTAACGCAAAATTATTAGTAACTACATTTATTAAACAGATAACTACAATAAATTAAACGTCTTTTTTTACTTTGTTGTAATTAAATAGCAATTTTTAGGGGTATATTAACCATTTAAGGTACACAAAAAAGTATATGGTTAATTGTATGATAAAAAAAATGCAATATTTGTAATGACATAAACACTAAACAATAAATTAATACCATTAAAAATGAATAAGCTCGTATTATTTCTTTTAAGCACACTTTTTATGGTTAGTTGTGCAAAAAACAAAAAGCAAACGGCCGAAGTTTCGCAAACTGAAACCACTAAAAAACCAAACATAGTTGTAATTTATTTAGATGATTTAGGCTACGGAGATTTAAGTGCCTATGGCGCCACAGAATTACAAACACCTAATATTGATGCTTTGGCTAATGGTGGTATACGTTTTACAAACGGTTACGCATCATCAGCTACATGCACACCAAGTAGGTATGCATTACTAACGGGTATGTACCCTTGGAAAAATAAAAATGCTAAAATTTTACCTGGCACAGCGCCATTAATAATTAGTACAGAACAACAAACGTTACCAAAAATGCTTAAAAAGCAAGGTTACCAAACAGCTATTGTAGGTAAATGGCATTTAGGTTTAGGCACTGGTAACGTTAACTGGAATGAGCGTGTATCACCAGGACCAAATGAAGTTGGTTTTGATGAATCATACATTCTTGCTGCTACGCAAGACCGCGTTCCTACGGTGTATATTAAAAACGGACATGTAGTTAATTTAGACCCTAATGACCCTATAGAGGTTGATTATAAAAATAACTTTGAAGGCCAACCAACAGGAAAAGATAACCCAGAATTAACAACCATGAAATGGCATCATGGACACAATAATAGCATTGTAAATGGCATACCTAGAATTGGGTATATGAAAGGTGGTGAAGCAGCAAAATGGAGTGATGTTGATATGGCTGATCACTTTTTAGAAAAAGCACAAACCTATGTAAAAACACATAAAAATGAACCTTTCTTTTTATACTATGCCATGCAACAACCGCATGTACCGCGTACACCGCACCCAAGGTTTGCAGGTAAATCTGGTATGGGGCCAAGAGGCGATGTTATTTTAGAAGCAGATTGGTGTATTGGAGAATTTATAAAAACCTTAGAAGAAGAAGGCGTTTTAGAAAATACTTTAATTGTTTTTTCAAGTGATAACGGACCCGTTTTAAACGATGGATATTATGACGATGCCGATACTAAAATAGGAAATCACACACCGGCAGGTGTTTTAAGAGGTGGTAAATATAGTCTGTTTGAAGCTGGTACACGCATGCCGTTTATAACCTATTGGAAAGGTAACATTAAACCAACTACTTCTGATGCTTTAGTGTGTCAAATAGATTTGCTAGCATCGTTAGCCAAATTAGTAGGTACCGAAGAAACAACAACCGATAGTAAAGATCTATTAGATGTGTTTTTAGGAAAAAGTAATACTGGTAGAGAACATTTAATAATAGAAGCTACCTCAAGAACCGCACTACGTAGTGGTGATTATATTTACATTCCGGCTTATGGTGGTAAACCTTTAAACACTCAAGTAAATATTGAAGTTGGTAATAGTGATGTACCATTACTTTACAATTTAAAAGGCGATTTAAGTCAGAAAAACAATTTAGCAGAGGCTAACCCTGAAAAGTTAAAGGAAATGCATGAAATCTTCGTTAAATTAAGAGGTGAAGACTTCAGTAAAACTGAAAAATTAGAGTTAAAGTAATAGAATACATTATTTAAAATAAATACCAAGCCCTAAAGCTATTGTTTTAGGGCTTTTTTATAGTTATTTATAAAATAACCAAAATAAAAAAGCTCTACTAATTAAAGTAGAGCTTTTGTTGCGGAGAAAGAGGGATTCGAACCCCCGGAGGTGTGACCCTCAACAGTTTTCAAGACTGCCGCATTCGACCACTCTGCCATTTCTCCTTGAGTGCCTCATGAACTATTTGTTCAATGCGGGTGCAAATATAAAATCCTTTTTCGTTTCTATCAAATAAAATGTCACTTTTTTCAAAAAATAATTTTAACACACATAACATCAACACATTTTATACCACAATTTCATAAAAAATAACGCTGCAAATAGTACATTTGTATAAAGAAAATTGTCAAATGAACATCATAGATAAACTCAACTGGCGTTACGCAACAAAAAAATTTAACCCAGAAAAAACACTAACAAGCAAACAAGTAAACACCCTAAAACAAGCCTTTAATTTAACAGCCACGTCATACGGTTTACAACCCACAAAACTGTTAATTATTCAAAATAAAGCATTAAAAACAGCACTTGTGCCACATTCTTACAATCAAACACAAGTACAAGACGCCTCACATTTATTAGTAATTTGTATAAAAGAACACGTTTTAAAAGAAGACGTAAACGCCTTTTTCAACAACATAAAAACCATTAGAAACACCCCCGAAGAAATACTAGCACCCTACCGAGAAAACCTAACAAGCATGTTGCAAAACATGACCTTAGAGCAGCAACAACAATGGTCTAAAAACCAAGCCTACATAGCCCTTGGTAATTTAATGACCGTTTGCGCCGTAGAAGGTATAGATGCCTGCCCCATGGAAGGTTTCAACCCAACAGCCTATAACCAAGCCCTAAACCTCAAAGAAAAAGGCCTAAAATCAGTATTATTATTACCCGTAGGGCACAGAGCCGATGACGATATGTTTGCAAACTTTGAAAAAGTAAGAATGACATTAAACGAAACCATAATAGAACTATAAAATATTAGGGCGTTACCCACAAGGGGTCGGGCTTTACGTTGCAATCTTTTTTAGCTTTAAGGCTAAAAAAGGATTTCCACTACAATCCCTAACGCACACAAAACACACATTATGCCAGGATTTGAATTATTTGGAGACTTAGAGCGCAAACACCTAAACGATGTTTTAGAAAACGGTGTATTAATGCGCTATGGCTTTGATGCCATGCGTAACGGCCACTACAAAGCCAAAGAATTAGAAAACAAACTATCAGAAACATTTCAAACCAACCACGTACAATTAGTATCTAGCGGTACAGCAGCCGTAACCGTAGCATTAGCATCAGCAGGTGTAGGCGCAGGCCATGAGGTTATAATGCCAACCTTTACTTTTGTAGCTAGCTTTGAAGCCATTATGGCCTTAGGCGCTATACCCGTTTTAGTTGATGTAGATGATACCTTATGCCTTAACCCCAAAGCTGTACAAGAGGCCATAACCCCAAAAACAAAAGCCATTATGGTAGTGCAAATGTGCGGTAGTATGGCCAATATGGGTGCGCTACAAACCATAGCACAAAAACATAACGTGTTGTTGGTTGAAGATGCTTGTCAAGCCATTGGTGGAACCTACAAGGGTAAACCACTAGGTAGCATTGGGCACTTAGGCTGTTTCTCTTTCGATTTTGTAAAAACCATAACCTGTGGCGAAGGCGGAGCCGTAATAACCAATAATGAACAATATTATTTAAACGCCGATCATTACAGTGATCATGGGCATGACCACATAGGGAATGATCGCGGCGCAGAAACACATCCTTTTTTAGGTTATAATTTCAGAATTTCAGAGCTGCATGCAGCCGTTGGTTTAGCACAAGTACAGCGTTTACCAGAGTTTTTACAAATTCAAAAACGAAACCTAAATATCTTAAAAGAAGCTTTAGCCAATATTAAAGAAGTAACTTTTAGAACCGTACCACAAGGCGGTGAAGAAAGTGGTGCTTTTTTCAATTTCTTTTTACCAAATTTAGAAACCGCACGAAAAGTAATTGATGGTTTTAAAAATGGCGGTGTAGATGCTTGTTGGAATTATTTTGATAATAACTGGCATTACATTCGTAAATGGGATCATTTAAAGCAATTAAAATCATTATATCCAATATCAAAAGAAGTAAAAGATGGTTTAAAACACCTAGAAACTAAAAGTTTTGAAATGTCTGATCATTATATTGGCAGAAATATTTCCTGTTTAATAAAACTATCTTGGACGGAAGAAGAGGTGAGGGCAAGAGGCCAAAAAATGGCAGAGATTATTAAAGCGGTATTGTAAATAAATACAAAATTAGTTTAAATAAAAAGGAGCTTAAAAAAGCTCCTTTTTCGGTTTTTATTAATAGTTTATATAATCTACAATTTCTAAACCATAACCAATTAAACCAACACGTTTGGTTTGTGTTGAGTTTGATATTAGTTTTAATTTATGAATATTTAAATCATGCAATATTTGAGCGCCAATACCAAAATCACGATTATCCATGTGTATTCTTGGGGCTTTAGTTACTTCTTGCTGCTTTTGGTTACTTTTTAAAAACGCAAGACGGTTTAATATATTCATAGATTGTGATTCCTGATTTATAAAAATAACAGCGCCTTTGCCTTCCTTTTCAACTGCTTTAAACATATCGTCTAATTGCTTATCAGCGTTATTAGTAAGTGTGCCTAAAATATCGTTGTTTATTAGCGTAGAGTTAATTCGGGTGGCAACAGGTTCATTGTCTTTCCAGGTACCTTTAGTTAAAGCTATATGTACTTGGTTGTTGGTAGTTTGTTTATAAGCTCTTATTCTGTAACTACCAAAACGTGTTTCAATTTGAAAATCTTCTTTTTTATCAATTAAAGAATCGTGTTGCATGCGGTAAGCAACTAAATCTTCAATAGAAACAATTTTTAAATCGAATTTTTTGGCTACTTCAATAAGTTGAGGTAATCGGGCCATAGTGCCATCTTCGTTCATAATTTCAACAATAACCCCAGCAGGTTTTAAGCCCGCTAATCTTGCAAAATCTATGGCAGCTTCTGTGTGTCCTGTTCTGCGTAAAACACCACCTTCTTTTGCAACTAAAGGAAAAATATGACCAGGGCGTGCTAATTCAAAAGGTTTTGTGTTTGGGTCTATTAAAGCTTGTATGGTTTTTGCTCTGTCACTTGCAGAAATACCTGTAGTTACACCACCTCCTCTTAAATCTACCGATACGGTAAAAGCCGTTTCCATAGGGTCTGTATTGTTTCTAACCATCATGTTCAATTCAAGCTCTTTACAACGGTTTTCGGTTAAAGGTGTACAAATTAAACCTCTACCGTGGGTAGCCATAAAGTTTATCATTTGCGGTGTAACTTTATCGGCAGCCGCTAAAAAATCGCCTTCATTTTCTCTGTTTTCATCATCAACAACAATAATAACTTTGCCATTTCTTATATCTTCAATGGCTTCATGTATAGAGTTAAGCTTAAATTGCTTTTGGTTGTGTGTCATAGTTTCTGCTATCATTTAGCAAAGATATTGCTTATTTTAAAGATTCTAAACAATAAATCCTTAAGTCTTCCTTAATTTTTACATTTAAAAAAGGATACGTAATCATGTAAAAAGGGAAGCCTAGTAATAAAAGAATACCGTTTGGCATTTTTTTAGTCTTATTTATTAATTTGTAAAACTGTTTTAAGTTTAACAGTGATTTTATGTAATAAACAACATATAGTATAAACGATACAATACTTAATTGTATAGATGCTGAGGCTAAATGTGGTAGTTTATTGTTTTTAAATATAAAATGTAATATTAAAAGTGCAGCACCAACACCAAAAAGCCATATAGCAAATTTGGCGTGGTCTTTATAATTTTTTGAAGTAGTTTCGGCAGTTGTATAACGTGCGTTTAAATGTACTTTTTCAGTAAGAGTAGTGTTATCAACGTCTCTGTTTTTTAATAGTTTTATGGCTTCAAAACGTACATTTTCTTCATGCCCAAGTGTTTCATAATTGGCAATTATATTATAAAGTTCATTATTGGTTAAGTTGTTTAAAAACTTATAATCAACACTATCTTTTTCTTTTATTTTGAATATTTTACGAAGTGGCTCAGTAATACTACCAAATTCAAATAAGTTTCTATCGGCAGTGGCGCGTCTTGTTAAAAATATACTTAAAGGTAGCATAACAAGTGTAGAAAACCAACTAGCAAGTATTGGGTTAAAGCCTCCTTTTTTTGCACTATTGGTAGCAAAAATACCTATAAAGTGGTAGGTTAAAAACAGTAGTATAGCAATAACCATAGGTAAGCCAATACCTCCTTTTCTAATTAAAGCACCAAGAGGTGCACCCACAAAAAATAGAATAATACAAGCAAAGCCTAAAGCAAATTTTTCATGTAATGAAATGTAGTGCCTGTATAACCACTCATTTGATTTTTTTTGAGTTGATTTTTTTGATGCCACAATTTGTTTTGCGCTAACAATGGCTCTGTTTGCAGCATCAATAAGTTCTATTTTTTTTCGTGTATTAAAAAGGTCTAAAATATTACCAGAGAAAAGAGAATCTTTTTCAATGGTTTCTATTTTGTCTTTGTCTTTTTTTACTCTAACAGGCCTACTTACTGATGAGCGCTGCATGAGTGTTTTTGATAAGGCTAAAATATCTTCATCTTTTCGTTTTTCTAAAGAATCAATGGCTTTATTTAGGCCTCTAACAGTAAGCATACTGTACTTATCAGTTTGCGATTCTTCATCTAAATCAACATCATTTAAGTTTGACAAATCAATGTTAATTATATATTTTTCAAAAGTACTTTTTGCAAATGGTTTTTTACTGCGGTCTTCAGGTTTTGACGGATTTATATCTGTATAATAATTTCCGTTATAAAGTATAAGTTTTAAAACGTTTGAATCTTCGGAACTTGCTAATTCACCGGTTTCAGATTTTATGGTTGTGGCATTTTTTTGGCCATCGTTACCTTTAATATGTATAATAACATCTTCTAAATATTGACCTCTATCACCACTTTTGTTTTCAACTTTAATGTTATAATTCATTATTTCGTTAAACTGGCCTTCGGCAATTACCATGGCTGGCTTTAGTTTGGCTATGTTTCGTCTTAAATTATAAGATTTTAACTCTGCCCATGGAATAACATTATTTGAAAAGAAAAATGTTGTGGTTGCTAGTATTACTATAAAAACACTTAAACCAGACATGGCGCGCTGTAATGAAATACCTGTAGATTTCATAGCGGCAAATTCATAGTTTTCTGCAAAGTTACCAAATACCATTATAGATGCTAGCAAAATGGTTAGTGGTAATACCAGCGGTATTAACTTTGGCATAAAGTAAATTAAAAATTTACCAACAATTATGAGGTCTAAATCTTTGCCAGATAACTCTCTAATATACAGCCAAATGGTTTGTAAAATAAATATCAGCATGAGTATTAAAAACACGCTGATAAAAGTTTTGAGGTACGATGTTAATATGTAACGGTCTAGTATTTTCAAGGTAAAACCTAATCTAGTTTATTGATGTAATAATCTTGATATTTATTGGCATCAAAGGTAAATAAGGTTTTTGATATAGGCTCATTTGTTTTAAAAGAAATTACAGTTAAAGTAGTTTTTGCACCGTTTTTTCCTGTTTGAATTAGGTTGTATATGTGTTTTGTTTGCGCATCAACACCTAATAATATGCTTTTAAGTTCAGAATTTGAATCTATAGGAGTAAGTTTTACATACTGAATTTTTCGGCCTTTTATATTTTGCTGAATATCTAATTTGTAGGTGTAACCATCTTCATAAAATGATAGCATTTTGCTTGGTGTTATGGCGTCTTCTTCATCTTCGCCACCTGTTGAAATGGTAACTTCTTCATCTTCAGGACTAATGGAGTATAATTTTGATCCATCAAACAAACGGGTAATTCCAAGAATATTCAATTTGTATTTTTCGCCTTGTAAAACAACATCGCCTCGTGTTTCTTGTTTGATGTTTTCTGAAATGTTTTCAAGTGTATATTTAAATTCTATTGAAATATTATCATAGCTTTTAACTTTCTTTGATACGTCATCTAACAAGGCTTTGCCTTTGTTTTGTGAAAAAACGTTTGCTGATAATAGTAGCACTAAACAAGTAGCTATAAGTTTCATATTTGTGTTTATAAAATTCATTTTTAATGTTTTTTTACTGGATTTCGTTTTCAAGATGCTGATCTAGTGCTATTAAATCTGGTATTAAAACTTGTCTTGCTTTACTGCCTTCAAAGGGGCCAACAATACCAGCAGCTTCTAACTGATCAATTAATCTGCCTGCTCTGTTATATCCTAATTTTAATTTTCGTTGTAATAAAGAGGCCGATCCTTGTTGTGCTGTTACAATAACTATGGCAGCATCTTTAAATAATTTATCTCTATCTGCAATATCTATATCAATACTTGTGCCACTTTCTTCACCAACATATTCTGGTAATAAATACGCATCAGGATATGCTTTTTGGGCACCAATAAAATCGGTTATTTTTTCAACTTCGGGTGTATCAACAAACGCACATTGTATGCGTATCATATCATTACCTTGTGTGTAAAGCATATCTCCTCTACCAATTAATTGGTCTGCACCAGCGCCATCTAAAATGGTACGCGAATCTATTTTTGATGTTACCCTAAAAGCAATTCTAGCAGGGAAATTAGCTTTAATAATACCTGTAATTACGTTTACGGATGGACGTTGCGTTGCAATAATTAAATGTATACCAATGGCACGTGCTAATTGTGCTAAACGTGCAATAGGGGTTTCAACCTCTTTTCCGGCAGTCATAATTAAATCTGCAAACTCATCAACAACTAAAACAATGTATGGTAAAAATTGATGCCCGTCATTTGGGTTTAGTTTACGGTCTTTAAACTTACGGTTGTATTCGGCAATGTTACGGCACATGGCATTTTTTAACAACTCATAGCGGTTGTCCATTTCTATACAAAGTGAGTTTAAAGTATTTATAACCTTTGTGTTATCTGTAATAATAGCATCTTCGCTATCAGGTAATTTTGCTAAATAATGACGTTCAATTTTATTAAATAAAGTAAGCTCTACCTTTTTAGGGTCTACTAGCACAAATTTTACTTCAGCTGGATGTTTTTTGTAAAGTAATGATGTTAAAACAGCGTTTAAACCAACCGATTTACCTTGGCCTGTGGCACCGGCCATAAGCATGTGTGGCATTTTAGCTAAATCTACTACAAAGGTTTCATTACTAATAGTTTTACCTAAAGCTATAGGCAATTGCATTTCAGAGGATTGGAACTTTTTTGAAGCAATTACAGAACGCATTGATACTATAGTGGCGTTTTTATTTGGCACCTCAATACCAATGGTACCTTTTCCTGGAATTGGCGCAATAATACGAATACCTAAAGCAGATAATGACAGTGCAATATCGTCTTCAAGATTTTTAATTTTTGAAATACGAATACCAGCTTCTGGTACAATTTCATATAGTGTAACAGTTGGCCCAATGGTAGCTTTTATACTAGCTATACCAATTTTGTAATTGTTAAGGGTTTCAACAATTTTGTTTTTGTTTTCTTCTAATTCTTCTTGGTTAATAGTAATACCTTCAGTATCATATTTCTTAAGAAGCTCTAAATGCGGAAATTGGTATTTGCTTAACTCTAAAGTAGGATCGAATTCACCAAAATCTTCAACCAATTTGTTTGATAAATTATCGGTTTCAGATTGTTCTTCGGCAATTTGCTCAACTTTTATTTCTAAATTAGTGTCTTCTTCTTCAACATCTTCATCTTCAGTTACCGTTGGTGTAACTTCAACTTTTACAATTGGTTCTTTGGTTGAAGATGTTTTGGGTGTTGTTTCTTTATTATCATCTAAAGAAACTTCAAAAGCAGATTTTATTGCTTCGGCTTCTTCTGATAAATTATTATCAACAGCAATTATAACATCTTCTTTTGTTTTTGATAACTCATCGGTTACTTCTTTTTTAGCCGATTTAAAGGCGTTAACTATACCTTCAAACGTTACTTTAAACCTAATGGCTAAATAGGTTATTAAACCTAGTAATAGTAGGAGTGATGTGCCTATTTTACCAATGTAATCTTGCAAAAAGCTGTTAATTTCAAAACCAATAGTGCCACCAAGCATATCATTTTTATGGGCAAAAAAACCAAAAAATATAGCTATCCAAATGGCTATTAATATGCCCCAAAACCAATGTTTTCTTAAGCGTGTTTTGGGTAAATTCATTAAAACATAAACACCCGATAAAAAGAAAAGACCCGCAAATATAAAAGCTGAAACACCAAAACCATTATGTATAAAAAAATGACTTAACCATGCACCAGTTTTACTTAACCAATTTTGTGCTTTTACTTCTCTAGAAGTAAAGTTGGTTAAGGTACTTTGGTCTTCAATACCCGTAAAAAAGTATGATACAAATGCAACGCATAAAACCACGCCAAGTATAACTAAAAAACTACCAAATATTAGTTTTTGTTGGCTTGATAGTTTTAAACTTGGAGCTTTAAGTTTTTTTTTACTTGATGTTTTTTTGGTATTGGTTTTTTTCTTAGCCATTAACGGTTAACGTGTGAAAATGTTTGCATCGAAATTAAAACGATGTGACAAAAATACAAATTACTAACATTAACGAAACTTTATTTTGAAAAATTGCACAGCCTCAATTAATGTAATGCAAGTTAGGTTATAAAATTTTAGGAAGATAGATAATGCCACCTATTATAGTTGCAAAAAAAGCCGCTATAAAAACGGCACCAGCTGCAACATCTTTAATAATGCCAATTTTTTGATGGTGTTCTGGGTGAATAAAATCGGCAACGGCTTCAATGGCAGTATTAACACCTTCAGTAGCCATAACAAGTGCAATGGCAAAACACTGTAACGCCCACTCAGTAGCAGAAATATTAAAAAAGAATCCTGCTATAGTAACCATTAAGGTAATGCAAACTTGTATTTTAATGCTTGCTTCGGTTTTTATAAGATATAAAGCACCTTTAAATGCGTAACCAATACTTTTAAGCCGGTTTACTAAGAAGGATTCTTTTTTTTGCATATACTGTTTTAGTATAAAACTTCTAACGCTGCTTTGTAGTTAGGTTCATCAACGGTTTCGGCTACTTGTTCGGTGTATAAAACCTCGCCATTTTCGTTAATAACTACTACGCTTCTAGATAGTAAACCTTCAAGCGGTCCATCAACAAAGTTTACACCATAATTTTCACCAAATTTACCAGTTTTAAAATCAGATAAGTTAACCACGTTGTTTAAACCTTCGGCACCACAAAAACGGTCTTGTGCAAACGGTAAATCGCGCGATATACAAAGTACTTTTGTATTTTCAAGTTCGCTAGCTTCAGTGTTAAATTGTCTAACAGATTGTGCACATGTACCGGTATCTACACTCGGAAAAATATTTAAAACCACGCGGCTACCAGCAAAATCTTTTAAGCTTTTTGAAGATAAATCGGTTGCTGTTAATGTAAAATCAGGTGCTTTGTCTCCAACTTTTGGTAAGCTGCCCGATGTGTTTATAGGGTTTCCTTTTAATGTTACTGTTGCCATAATGTTTATTTAATTTTTTATAAAAGTAATGATTATAAGTGTGAGCATTGCTAAAATAGTGTTAATGGATGTTAAAATTAAATTTTTTTAAAACCGCTGGTTTAAAAATATCGTTAATAGTGTAAATCATAAAAAAAATAAAAATATGAAACGATTTAATTTAGTTACAAAAACATTAATGCTAGCTTTAGTTTTAGCAACAACATCAGTAGTAGCGCAATCAAGTATGAAAACATCAAAAACCAAAATGGTTGGTGGTGCAGCTATGTATCCAACAAAAAATATAATTGAAAATGCTGTAAATTCAAAAGATCATACAACATTAGTAGCCGCTGTAAAAGCAGCTGATTTGGTAGAAACACTTATGGGAGAAGGCCCTTTTACAGTTTTTGCACCAACTAATAGTGCTTTTAGCAAATTACCTGACGGAACAGTAGATAATTTATTAAAACCAGAAAACAAAAAAATGCTTCAAACCATACTTACCTATCATGTTGTAGCAGGAAAGTGGAACGCTAAAGATGTAATAAAACTTGTTAAAGACAACAATGGAAAAGCCGAAGTAAAAACTGTTAGCGGTGGTACAATAACATTATGGTTAAAAGGTAACCATGTGTATGTGAATGATGAAAACGGAAACTCAGCTAAAGTTACAATTGCAGATGTTAACCAATCAAATGGTGTAATTCATGTAATTGACACGGTTTTATTACCAAAATCTTAAGAAGCATCCCTTAAAGCAACTTTTTTTAAGTTAGTTTATAAAAGCGCCTTTTGGCGCTTTTATAGTTTTTAATTATAGTTTTTGTTTTAAACTATCATTTATTTCGATATTGTTATAATTTTTTGAAATTAGCTATAGCAATTTGTGTTGTTTTTATAATATAAATTTAACTTTTATAAATCACGATGATTTATTAAAAATCAGTATTTTTTAGTAATCATTTCAACATTAAACAAATAAGCTCATGGAAAATTCAACAAACAAAACCTCAGGAAAATGCCCTTTTATGCACGGTTCTAATACTGCTGCAGAAAAGTCTGTTACAGAGTGGTGGCCAAAATCACTAAATTTAGATATTTTACACCAACATGACACTAAAACCAATCCGCTTGGAGAACATTTTAATTATAAAGACGCCTTAAAGACATTAGATGTAGATGCTTTAAAGGCAGACTTACGCGAATTATTAACAACCAGTCAAAGCTGGTGGCCAGGAGATTGGGGTTCATATTTAGGTATGATGGCGCGTGTGGCGTGGCATGCAGCAGGTACTTATAGGCTTGCCGATGGTAGAGGTGGTGCAGGAACAGGAAACCAACGTTTCGCACCTTTAAATTCATGGCCAGATAACGCTAATACAGATAAAGGCAGACGTTTACTTTGGCCTATAAAAAAGAAATACGGTAATAAAATTTCATGGGCAGATTTAATAATTCTTGCAGGTACATTAGCTTATGAAATTGCCGGATTAAAAACATTTGGTTTTGCCTTTGGTAGAGAAGATATTTGGCACCCAGAAAAAGATGTGTATTGGGGTGCAGAAAAAGAATGGCTTGCTTCAAGTAACAATAGGTATGATGATGTTGAAACACCTGAAACGCTTGAAAACCCTTTGGCAGCAGTACAAATGGGATTAATTTATGTAAATCCTGAAGGTGTAAACGGTAAACCAGATCCTTTAAAAACAGCTGCTATGATTAGAGAAACGTTTAAAAGAATGGCTATGGATGATGAGGAAACAGCAGCTTTAACAGCAGGAGGCCATACCATTGGTAAAAGCCATGGTAACGGTAATGCAGACGATTTAACACCAGCGCCTGAAGGTACAAATATTGAATTTCAAGGCTTAGGTTGGATGAATACAAAATCTAGAGGAATTGGCAGAAATGTTTTAGCTGGTGGGCCAGAAGGCGCATGGACCACAAACCCCACAAAATGGGATGGTGGTTATTTTGAAATGTTACTAGACCATGATTGGGAACTTACAAAAAGTCCTGCAGGTGCCTTACAATATAAGCCTGTAAATATAAAAGATGAAAATAAACCTGTTGATGTTGAAGATGCTTCAATTTTAACAATGCCTATGATGACGGACGCAGATATGGCTATGAAAGTAGATCCTATTTACAGAGATTATATGGAAAAATTTAGAGCAGATCACGACTATTTTTCCGATACCTTTGCCCGCGCTTGGTTTAAATTAACACATAGAGATATGGGGCCAAAAGATCGTTATTTAGGGCCCGATGTACCAACTGAAGATTTAATTTGGCAAGATCCGGTGCCAAAAGGAAATACTAATTATGATGTTGAAGCTGTTAAAGCTAAAATTGCTGCAACTAATTTAACCATAGGCGAACTCGTTTCAACCGCTTGGGATAGTGCAAGAACGTTTCGTGGTTCAGATTTTAGAGGTGGTGCTAATGGTGCCCGTATTCGTTTAGAGCCTCAAAAAAGCTGGCAAGGTAATGAGCCTGAAAAGCTTCAAAAAGTATTACATGTTTTACAACCAATTGCTTCAGAGTTTAATATAAGTATTGCCGATACTATTGTTTTAGCTGGAAATGTTGGTGTTGAAAAGGCTATAAAAAATGCAGGATTACATGTAAATGTTCCGTTTGAAAAGGGTAGAGGTGATGCTACGGATGCAATGACAGATGCCGAATCTTTTGAACCTTTAGAGCCTGTTGCCGATGGTTTTAGAAACTGGCTTAAACAAGAATATGCCGTTACTCCCGAAGAAATGCTTTTAGATAGAGCACAACTAATGGGGTTAACTGCTGCAGAAATGACCGTGTTAATTGGTGGTATGCGTGTTTTAGGTACTAACTACGGCAATACAAAGCATGGTGTGTTTACAAATAATGAAGGCGCTTTAACTAATGACTTTTTTGTGCATTTAACTGATATGGATTACCAATGGAAGCCAGCCACTAATGGCATATTTAATATTGTTGAACGTAGTACTGGTAACACTAAATTTACGGCTACACGTGTAGATTTAGTATTTGGTTCTAATTCTATATTAAGGGCTTACGCCGAAGTTTATGCCCAAGATGATAGCAAAGAAAAGTTTGTAAATGATTTTGTGGCTGCTTGGACTAAAGTTATGAATTCAGACCGTTTTGATGTAAAATAAAATACATTAACACACAATAAAAAAGGAATGGTATTTATTATAAATCCATTCCTTTTTTTTATTAAACAATAACTTAATTAGCAGATACTACATGTTTTTAAGCTAAAAAGCTTCATGTGCTAATTCCATATTTAAAACAGCACCAGTAAGGTTACCAGAATACACAGCATTAGCTACAGATCTTAACCTATTGGTATTATCACCACACGCATAAATTCCAGGAACCGTTGTTTTCTGCATCTCGTCAACTTGTATGTAACCTTGTTCTGTGAGTTCACAACCTAATTCATTAGGTATATTTGTATGTTGTTCAAATGGTAATTGCGCATAAATAGCATCAAAAGCTTCAGTAGTGCCGTCGTTGTAAATTACATGTTTTACTGCACCATTTTCGTGTACTATTTCTAATATTTCTTTTTCAATTAAAGGAATATTATGTTGTTTTAAATGCATTAGCTGTTCTTCTGTAAAATGCGCTTTTCCTTGTGTTATTACACTAAATTTTTTTGTTAAATTGTGTATTAAAGGTATCATATGGTACGCCTTATCGCCATTAGACATTATGGCCGTTTTTTTATTTCTAAATTCGTAACCATGGCAATACGGGCAATGTATAACAGACTTTGCCCAAGTATCTTTAAAGCCTTTTATATTGGGTAAAATATCTTTTATTCCTGTGGCTATAATAAGTTTTTTAGCCTCGTAATAGGTGCCAGATTGTGTACTAATTTTAAAACCGTGTTCTGTTTTTTCACCACTTTTAGCAACATCTGAAACTAGTTTTACAGTACTGTAAGCTAATACTTGTTTTCTTGCTTTATCGGCAATAATATGTGGCTTTTCGCCATCTTGCGTAATAAAATTTTGTGAGTGTGGCGTGTTACGATTACAAGGTTTTCCGGCATCTATAATTAATACATTTCTTAATGAGCGCCCTAAAGCCATTGCTGCCGATAAACCAGCATAACTACCGCCAATTATTATAACATCATATATATTTTTCATAGGTATCTTTATTTACTTAACAAATATAATCAACATGATATTAATGCAACTTTGTTGCAATATTGTTTTACTATGTATATATAGATATATTTAATATTGAAACATTAAAACCTAAAATTGTTTGAGGTTTTGTAATGATGGTGTTTTACACAGACTAGTTGCTGTTAAATTTAATGCCTTAAACGGATAAACAGTGGAAACTGTAAATTGTATTTTTACTGATGTTTATGAAATTTTTACAAAAAACCTGAGGATTTAAATTTAAGGGCTTTGGTTTTAAAGTATATTGGGGTAACATTTTATAAAAAAAAGGTAGCAAAATCTCCCGCTACCTTTTTGTTTTTGACCTCTTTTACCAAGGACTGTTGCCTCTGCAAGTGTGTGAAAATAATTATATCTAACATAAACGTTTGATATAACCTGAAGATTGGCATTGGCATTATTGTTAAGAGTAAACTTCTTGACTCTTTTTATTTTCTAATTCTTTCGCTAAGTTAAACCTTTCCCATTTAGTAAACCAATATTTATGATTTTTATGAAATTTATGTAATTTTTTAGAGTCAGAAATTGTCTTTTTTATTTGTGAAAATTTATTATCATCGCGATAATAAATTAAGAGTTTTGTTTTTATTCTAAATTCTAAATATGGACAAGCTAATAAGTCAAGTATTAAATGTGCCATTTCCGAAGATTTACCTCTTTTTTCATTTGGGTATTCTCTTATATAATTGAAAGTATAAGCTATTAAAGCTTCTTTTACCTTTTTATATTTTTGAGAATGTCCTATGTAATAGAACAATACAACAATTGAAAAATAATTTAACGTATTATTTTTAATTGTAATTTTTTCCGAATTGTTTTCTTCAGAAGCGTTTAAGAATTTTATCAATATTTCTTCAGGTAATCTATATTCTTTTCCTAAATCTCTTAATAGCGTAAGTAGATAAAGAGATTCTACTTGTGCATATTCATTTAGAGCGTTTTTCTTTAATATAAAACTAGACTCATCAAGTATTTTTTTGAATACACGTTCTCTGTTGTTTTGACTAATTTTATACTGTTTAGTCGTTTTATTTTTTTCTTTAAAAAGTAGTATTATTTTTGAAAGAATAAGACTCACTTTAATTGTTGAGTTTACTCTTGGGGAAACTGAATAAATAAAGAAAATAAAATCAATTACACCTTCAATATGGGAAGTAAACAAACTTTCCGTTTTTCTAAGTTTTAACAAATCAGATTTAGAGAACTCCTTTTCGTCATTATCTTCAAGATATTTAAAATATATTTTTTCAAAAGAAATTAAGTTTTTTTCAATTTTACTTGAAAGAAGAGCTAAGCTATAATTTAAAACATCTTTATAATCAACTTGAGATTCTTTTATGATTATTTTGTAACGTGTTGCTAATTTATTGGGATTGAATGATAATTCAAATTTATGATTCAGTAAAGAAACTTCATCATCTGCATCATCTTTATCTTTCTTGTCTACTTCCTTTTCTTCTATTTCCGTTATTTTAAATTTAGGATTTTCAGAAAATAAATCAATAATTTTATTTTTAGCAATTGTTATTTCAGTTATAATTGGTTTGTTATATTCTTCTGTTTTAGAATTATTAATTGATAATTTATATTTTTTTAATTCGTGTTTAAGTAGTTTTAATATTTCGTCTTTTAAAACACTATCATCACAGAACAGAAAATAATCATCAACATAACGATACATTTCGTAGTCTACTTTAAGTAAATAATTATTTTCTTTTAATTTTTTCTCTATTGTTATATCTATTTTTTGTAAAATAATCTCCGCAAATATTCTAGAAAATTCTGGACCAATTAAAATACTGTTAGTTTCACCATAATTAGTATTTTGAATAAATCTATCAAATTTTCCTGAAAATGAATTTTCAGAAAACTTAAAATTTTCTTTAACAACTTCTAGACCTAATACAGCCCAAGATATTGAATGGGTATAAATACTATCAAAACATTTAGAAATGTCAAATTTAAATAAATGATTATATTTTTTTTCAGCTCTTTGATATCTGTAATCTTCAAAAAACTGATAAATATTGGTGTATTTACTGTAAGAAAAAAAAGTCTTTAAATTTTCATATTCTTTACCACTCAATTCTAAAAAATCAGACGAATCACCTTTGTTAGACTGATGAAGTTTATCATTAAAAAAAGTAAATTTAGCTACACCATCAGGTCTTCTTATGCTGTAGTTACTTAATGAACAAGAATATATGATTGATTCTTTAAATTGTTCATAGAAATTAACTAGTAATAGTTGATTCATTGGATGAATCAAAGCAAGTTCTCTAAAATCTTTTTCCTTATGACTAATTTTATAAGTAAAAGGAATTTTTCTAGTATTTACATTATTAGTATTTGTTGAAAATAATACCTTCAAAATTATTTCTAATGCCTCAAGGTTCTCTCCTTTTAATTTTGATTTATGTTTAATTAACCCATTTGAATTTTTTAAACTTAGGTTAGGAAAATCCGATTGAACTATACCTTTTATATTAAATTTTGAAGATGGTATAAGCTCTATTTCATTATTAACCAAAAATCTGTAGAAATATCTATTAGAAAAAGTAATAGGAATTTCATAAGGAAGAACATCAGAAAGTATCGCTCGTTCTTTTGGATATTTTATATGTTTTTTCTTTTTACTCATTACTTCCAAATAGATTTAATTACTTCAAATTTGTTTGTTATTCTTTTGAATTTTTTTGAATAAAAAGAAGATTCTTCCTTTGAGTTAAAATTAAAAGTATAGAAGAATTTTTCTTTGTTTTTAAAACCTTTTTTAAAATCATAGTTACTTAAGATATGATCAATTAGTTTTTCTTTAAAATTGTTGTTTTCATTATGAATTATGACAGGAGGAGAAAGATTATTAATTATTCTACTTAATTCAGAATTGAGGAAATCTAAACTTTCAAAGTTGTTGTAATTTAATTCTAACATTCTATTAGAATAAAACACACCTGATTTTATATTTTTCTTATTGTTATTTAAGTGAAAATTTCCGGTAAGGAACTTTATTCTTTCAAGCATAATTTTGCGAGCCCTCTTTTCATTATATTTTGAATCATTATTATACGTTTCAACTAAAGCTTCTAATCGATTAATATATTTCTCTTTGATTTTATTATCGCTTATTTCAAAGGTTAAATCTGTTTTACATTTCTTAGGGAAATGCTTTAAAATGAATTTATAACCTAAGTATTTAAATTCTTCAGAGATTGGATCATTATTCTCCTTATTTTCAAATAGGGGTATTTCTTTAGTTTTACTCTCTTCTCCATCAGATCCATCTTTTAACTCCAATAAATTTTCATTCACAATTCTTTTAATTTCGCTTAAATAATCTCTTTTCTTTGATTCGGTTTTTGGGCAAATAATTACAATAATATCATCAACATAACGAGCATAATAAATTACATCCTCTAATGTTTTAATTTCTTTATCTATATCTCGCATATATAATTCAGATAGATATGCGCTAATACCAATTCCTCTCGGTACACCTTTTCCTAAAGGTATTTTAGTTTTGTCTTTTTTATCTTCAAACTCATAAAAAAGCCTTTTAATCAATTTTTTAGAAAATGGTGAAAGCAACGTATTATTCTCTATTTTTTTAAAGAGTTTATCTTGAGGAATGGACTCGTAAAATGATTTTATATCAGTCTTTATAATTACTTTAGGAAATCCATCGGAAGCAATATTAAAAATTTGCTTTATAATTTTATTTCTATCCGCTTGAATAACTTTAAAAGTCTTGTAGATATTTCGTTGGAGTTGTTTTATTGCATAATAGGAAGCAGCATCGTTTTCAACAGTATAAACTTCTTTTGTAGAATTATATACTATTTTGAATTGAAAAGGAGTATTTTGGTTGTTAATTACATTAGAATAATCTTCAAAAACAGATAGTCTAATTTCTTCTTTTTCATTATTAATTTTCTCTAACCTTTCAGCAAAATTGTCTAATTCTTCTTCAGTTAGAGCTCTGGTTTTCTTTAGGTTTAATTTTTCCCCTACAATATTTTTAAACTCTTGATGCTTCTTTAAATATTCTTCAGTGAAGTGGGATTTGTCAAAATTCCCTTTTCGATTTTCTTTTAAAAAGATTTTATTAAAATTACTACTTGAAAAGGATTGATCTAACATAGTGGATAGTTAATTAATAGCTCCCACGAATTTACCAAATTAAATCAAAAAATATATGCAAAAGGCTTCTTTGTTTTCGTACATTTTTTAAACAATAACAAGTTATTAAAAACAAAAAACCACCAAGCGTTTGCTAAGTGGTTTTAAAAATTCAGTTTTATAAAATGTTATAAAAAACTGTTTTTAATTTGTGCTACTAATTTTGTACCATCAGGGTCTGCTTGTGTTTTTAGTTTGCAAAAATCTTCGGCCCATTGTGAGGTACGTATGCGTAATGGTGGATTTTCGCTTTGTGCTACATTTAAAACCACTTGAGCTACTTCTAAACCAGTTTGGTACACTTGTATTTTACTTTCTTTGGCTCTTTGTTGGTTTCCTGCCATATAACGCTCAAAAATAGGAGCGTACTCGCCGGTTGCAAATTGTCCTTCTACAGCTGTTTTTTCTATTGCCGAAGCCATAAATTCTGTTGAAATTCCGCCAGGTTCTACACAAGAAATTTTAATATTAAAGGCATCGCTAACATAGGCTGCTAAACCTTCCATAAAACCTTCAACCGCAAATTTAGCACCGCAATACAACTCGTTAAATGGTTGCCCAACTAAACCACCAACCGAGGTTATACTAATTATTTGTCCCGATTTTTGTTTACGCATGTGTGGTAAAACTGCTTGTGTACAATATACCACACCAAGGTAGTTTACGTCTGTAACCCATTTAATTTCAGCTTCTGTGGCTTGCTCTGTTGTTTTTGCAAAACCAGCACCTGCATTGTTTAATAGCATATCTATTTTTCCATCGTTTTTAATAATAGTATTTACAGCTGCTTTTATAGTTTCGGTTTTTGTAACGTCTAAAGGTAATAGATGGATATCTAGACTGTGCGCTTCTATTTGTTTTTTTAAATCTACAGCTTTATCTAGGTTTCGCATGGTTGCGTACACTTTATAATTGTTTTTAGCAAATAGTATGGCGCTTTCAAAACCAACGCCTGTTGATGTTCCTGTAATTAAAATGTTTTTTTTCATAAGTTTTATTTTGTGGAGTGAATATTCATTCCAAATTAATAGTAAATTTTTTTATGCTTTTATAGCATCCCAAAGTAGGTTAATTTGATTGTTAAGCGCTGCTTTTTTAGTTTCGTTTACATTAAAATACCAGCGTAAATATGATAAAATAGAGCCACCAATAAACATAAGTAACTCATTTATGTTAATAGGCTTTATTATGCGTTGTTGTTGGCCTTTTTCTAGTAAATTATAAACTTCAGTAATAGATTTTTGTCCTTCGTTTCTAGAGCTTTCAGTAATTATTGGTGATGCTTGAAGCTGTTCCATAAATTGAAAGTAAGTAGGATGTGCAATAAAAAAGTCTATTATTGCTGCATAATAATTTTCAAACTGTGTTTTAATAGGTTTGCTAACATCAAACGTTATAAAAACGTTAGTTTCTTGTTGTTTAATATTTACATATATAGCGTTAATTAATGCCTCTTTATTAGGGAAATAATTATAAATGGTTCCCATGCCTGTGCCTGCAGCTTTTGCAATAGCAGACATTGGTGTATTGTGCACACCTTTTTCTGTTAGTAAGGTAATGGCGGCAGATAATATGGCTTCTTTTTTATTCACAAGGCAAATATATAATTTTTGGAATATTTATTCCAAATTTTTAACGAAATTTTAAAATTAAGTGTTTTATTATATTAGCTGTAATGGTAGATTCGTTCTTTAGCTTTACAAGTACCCGTTTTTAACTAATGTATTTCTATTTTATTTATTAATTAAATAATATACAAAAGCAGTAATAAATGAAATGGCTAATGTGGTGCTAAAAAACCAGAGCCATTGAAATTTTTGGGTGTTGTAAAATTGTATTGAAGATTTAATACATACTATTAAAGCTAGTAGCGCAGCCATTAAGAATATACCTGTGCTTAGGTTGAAGATATAATCGAACTTTGAGCTCCAAAAAAAATAGCTTAGTTTAATATATATCATTAAACTAGCTGTAAATGTTAATAGTATTGAAATTATTAATAGCTTTTTTGCATGCATAATGGTTGGCTTAAAGTAATACCAAAGGTAGTTGTTGTTTTAAGATTAAAAGTTCTTTTTTTAGGAATAAACTTATATGACTTATTATTTACAATAATTTTGTGCAAGCATTAACCTTTTCAATAGTTTTGTTAGCTTCATTTTTACTAGTGGATTTACAGGTTGCCTTTGGTTAATTTTAAAAATAAAAAAACCACTTTGCACAAACAAAGTGGTTTTAAATTTTTCTTTTTCTATAACTTCTATTTGTCAATAGAGCCTAAAACACGTTGCATAAAATTGTTTAATGCTTCTTTTTTAGGCGTACCGTCTTTAATCATTTTATTAACTTCAACAGCACCGTACATGTTAGAAATTAGTTCTCCAATAACATCAAGTTCTTCATCTTTTAAAGATGGTACTTCGGTTAAAGCTTCTAACGTTTCAATTGTTTCATTAACAAAATCTTCGTCGTTTTCTTCAATAAACTGCGTTAAATGTTTAATTACTGGTAACTTCATATAGATTATTATTTTGTATTTCCGCTGTAGCGAAAACTATTTTGTGTATGTATCTGTGCTTAAAACTAAATGACTTCGTCAACAAGTTCTTTTAAAACATCAAACTTATTGGTTTGTACTTGGTTTACTTTATTTCCGTTTTTAAAAGTAGCAAAGGTTGGTAAATTATCAACGGTAGCTAATTTTCTTGATTCTGGAAATTTTTCAGCATCAACAATTACAAATGATACGTTTTCATTTTCTGAAGCTAATTTTTTAAACTTTGGCTTCATAATACGGCAATTACCACACCATGTGGCAGAGTATTGCACAATTACTGTATTGTTATCTGAAACAATACTGGCTAAATTATCTTGATCTAATTCTTTTATCATAGCAACTTTTTTTAAATCAAGGTAGAAAGATATCTACCTTGATTGTGGTTATTTTTTTAGTGGCTTGCTAAGTATGATGCAACACCATCTCTATTGGCATTCATGGCATCTTTACCTTCTTCCCAGTTAGCAGGACAAACCTCTCCTTTTTCTTGTACGTGTGTTAAGGCATCAACTAATCTAATATACTCACCAACATTTCTACCTAATGGCATGTTGTTAATACTTTCGTGTTGTACTGTACCTTCTTCATCAATAATATAGGTAGCTCTGTAAGTAACGTTATCTCCTTCAACTTGCACAGTACCAGTTTCTTCATCGTATTTTTCATTAGTAATATCTAAAATACCTAAAATGCTAGAAAGGTTTCTGTTACTATCTGCAAGAATTGGGTAAGTAACGCCTTCAATACCACCGTTATCTTTAGCAGTATTTAACCACGCAAAGTGTACTTCTGGCGTATCACATGAAGCGCCAATTACAATTGTATTGCGTTTTTCAAATTCTGGTAATGCAGCCTGAAATGCGTGTAATTCTGTAGGGCATACAAAAGTAAAATCTTTTGGATACCAAAAAAGCACAACTTTCTTTTTGTTGTTTACAGCTTCTTCTAATACGTTTACTTTAAAAGTATCGCCCATTTCGTTCATGGCGTCTACGTTTAAATCAGGGAATTTTTTACCTACTAATGACATGTTTTTATATTTAAATAGTTATTAAATTTTTCACTACAAATATAAAACAGCATTAAGAATTCATTGAAAAATAAAATTTTAATTTTTTATCAATCAATAGATATTAATTATAGTTTGTTTTTTAAACGATAATTTATTCTTATTTTAAAGTGAGTTGTTTTATTTTAATTTATTGAATAAAAACTCTTTGATATTGAATATAGTACCAAAAATAACTTTGTAAATTTTTAAAGACCAAGCAACTTTAGGAATGTGTTTTTTTGCAACATCATAATTCTTGTTCAAAAAAGTATTCCAGTTATATTTATTTACATGGTCTACAGCAAAAGTAAGATTGAAATTATGAATATAAGTTGTATGCCACCAACCTGAGGGAATAAAAATAGTTTCGCCTGGTTTGAGAGTAACTTTTACAGATTTAGCATTTTTAAATTCAGGATATTTTTCATAATCAGGGTTTATAATATTTACAGGGCTTTTATTGGGAGCATCTTTATCTGGATATAAATATTTGGTTTGACTTGGAGGATACAAGATAAAGTCTTTTTCTCCTATAACTTGGGTAAGTTGTGTATGTACCCAATTATAATCAATGTGTAAATAAGGAAATGAGCAGCCATATCCGCCAAAGAAAAATTCAATTTGATTATTTCTACTAGCTATAATATTTGGCAGTAGTTTACTGAAAATACGATTAGATTTTCCGAAGAGAATTTTTGGAATTAAATCAAGATATTCTGGAAAATGCTTAGGTATATCATAGATATTTGGATAAGGAGCTTTATTGGTTGGTGTTGAATTTTGACAAAGTTCAATTATTTCTGATAAAGAATGTTTGGTACCATTTACAACTTTTGTAACATGGTTATAGTTTTTTTTAAAGTATTCAGGTGTACATTTTTCTGAAAAAACCCATTTGGCTTTATCACATATAACAACAGGAATTGATTTTTTTACAAATTTGTTGTAGAACTCTTTCTCTGATATACCAGAGCATCGTTCTATTTTATTAATCTTATAAGCATCCATAAATTTGTTAATAGCATTGATAACAAATATTGCTCAGTTAAAATTTTAAATGAAATAAAAAAGATGTACAACAAAATTATCGGTTAAGATAATAAGATTAATTACATGTTTTCTTTTGAAGTAAGTTGTTTTATTTTAATTCTGAAGGCAGCAAAAAGCAATGTCATAAACGGACTTAACCAGTTAAAAATGGCAAAAAACACATAATCTACAACCGGAACACCTAAAACCCCAGAATGGTAGGCGCCACAGGTATTCCATGGTATTAAAACCGATGTAACTGTTCCAGAATCTTCTAAAGTTCTACTTAAATTTTCAGGAGCTAAACCTTTATCTTCGTAAGCTTTTTTAAACATTTTACCTGGTACTACTAATGCTAAATATTGGTCTGAAGCTGTAAAATTTAAAGCTAAACAACTAGCAACAGTACTTGCAAATAAACCAAAAACAGACGACGCAAAACGTAGTAATGCTTCGCTTATTCTAGATAAAGCGCCAATAGCATCCATAACGCCACCAAATACCATGGCACAAATAATTAACCAAATGGTACCAAGCATACCATTCATACCACCAGAAGAAAATAAATCGTTTAACTCTGCACTAGAAGTTTCAACAGCAGTATCAACAGTTATTGCATTCATAACACCTTTATATGCCGATGTAAATGTTAAATTATCAGTTTCGGCAACAGCCATAACAATATTTGGTTGTGCAATAACGGCAGCAATACCACCAAGGAGCGTGCCTACTAAAAGTGCTACTAATGGCGGGGTTTTTTTAATAATTAAAGCAATTACAAGCACAGGTACTACAAATAGCCAAGGTGTTATATTAAAAGCCTGATTAATGGCTGTTAGTTTGTCTGTTATATCGGGTGTGCCTGTAGTATCAATACTTAAGCCAATAATAATAAATACAACTAGGGTAATAACAATGGTTGGTATAGTGGTTAAGGCCATATATTTTATGTGAGTAAATAAATCGCCTCCAGCCATGGCAGGTGCTAAATTTGTAGTATCACTTAACGGCGACATTTTATCACCAAAATAAGCACCAGAAAGTACAGCACCGGCTGTCATGCCCAAAGAAATCCCCAAGGTTTCACCTATTCCAATTAAAGCAATACCAACGGTGGCAGAGGTGGTCCAGCTACTGCCTGTTGCAACCGATATAATGGCGCAAATAACAACACACGCTGCTAAAAATATAGTAGGATTTAAAATTTGTAAACCATAATAAATCATGGTAGGTATAATGCCGCTTATTAACCATGTTCCTGCTAAAGAGCCAACCATTAAAAGTATTAAAATTGCCCCCGATGTAGATTTTAAATTTTCAGCAATTTCATCAAGCATTTGTTCATACGTTACTTTATTAAAAAAACCAACAATAGCAGCTACAGCAGCTCCTAAAAGTAAAATAAACTGGTTGCTACCGCTTAAAGCATCATCACCATAAACAAAAAAAACATTAAAGAATAGCATAATAACCAATGCAAAAACAGGTATTAAAGCTTCCCATATGCTTAGTTTTTTGTTGGTTATAATGTTTTCATCTTGTGGTTCTCTTGGTTTAATGTTTTGACTTTCCATAAATAATTTCTATATTTAGCGTGAAAGTAGTAATTTCTTTTTAATTGTTGCTTTGAAGTATAATTGCTAATTTAATTTCTTTTAAAAGAAGCCTCTCAAACACTCTCAAATTATGATTCTTTTAATAATTTCAATTACAGCCTTAGTTTTACTAGGATTTTTCTTTTACATTGATAGTTATACATCGCACATTGAAGATGATAACGATTTTGAAATTTCGCCTGATTATATTACTAGAAATAAAAAGCAAACACCGTTTAGGTAAATATTTAAGATTTTTTATTAAAGTATGTGACTTTTAGTTATTTACGTGTCTTAAATATGTAACCAATACCCTCAAACTGTATGCTTTTTTTTACTTTAAGTATGGCTTTAATTGTTTTGGTGTGCCTTTTTTTTTCTTTTGATACCACTTCTCAATTATTAAAAAAAAGGAAAAAGCATGATTTCAATACTAATGATTATTTCAACGACAAAAATTGACTACACTTTTGTTTAGTAGAAATAATAAATGGCTGAAACTGCAAGCTTCAACCATCTTTCAAAAAATTAATAATAGTAGTTTTATAAAATATTAAGGAATTCCATACAATGTTTCATCATGTTGTAGGTTCTGTCAATATCAGCATCTAAACCAATTGAAAAACGTATTAAACCATCGGTTAATCCCATTTGTTTTTGTTCTTCTTCAGGTATTTCAGATGATGTTGATGTTCCGGGAGCACTAAATAACGTTTTATAAAAGCCTAAACTTACTGCCAAATAGCCAAGGTTTTTTTGTTGCATCATTTCCATAAGTTCATTTGCTTTTTCTAAAGAGCCAACATCAATGGTTAACATACCTCCAAAGCCATATTCTTCGTTCATTTGAGATTTGAATAGTTTATGTGCAGGATGCGATTTTAATCCAGGATACACCGTTTTTAGTCCGTTGGCTTCAAATTTTTCAGCTAAAAAAAGTGCATTTTTGCTGTGTTGTTGCATTCTAATATGTAAAGTGCGCAGGTTTTTTAGTACTGATGCAGCACGCAAACTATCCATAGTACTGCCTAATAGCATTGATGCCCCATCATTTACATTTCTTAAGTCATTAATAAATGCTTGAGTACCACAAACTACACCGCCTACAGTATCACTTGCACCATTAATAAATTTTGTTAAACTATGTATTACAACGTCTGCACCTAATTTTATTGGTGAAATAGATAAAGGTGAAAATGTATTATCAACAACAAGCTTTACATTATGTTTTTTTGCTATTTCAGAGAGGGTTTTTAAATTGGCTATTTCCAATAACGGGTTACTTACAGATTCACAAAAAATAACTTTAGTGTTTTTAGTTATAGCAGCTGTAACACTTTCGGGTTTTGTAATATCAACAAAGCTTGTTTCAATATTAAATTTAGGAGCAAAATTTTTAAGAAATGCGTACGTGCCACCGTAAATAGTTCTACTAGAAATAATATGGTCTCCGGCATTGCAAAGTTGCATTAAAGTAGCTGTAATAGCACCCATGCCAGAAGCCGCAACATTGGCGGTTTCAGTGCCTTCCATTGCAGCTAAAGCTTCACCTAAATATAAATTTGAAGGCGATGAGTGTCTGGAATATAAGTAGCAGCCATCGGCATTTCCCTCAAAGGTGTCAAACATTGTTTTAGCTGAAAGAAATGTATAGGTTGATGAATCTGAAATGGAAGGATTTACGCCTCCAAATTCGCCAAAATATTGTAAATCTTGTATGTTATTTGCTGGTTTAAAACTCATGTTATTATGTTTTATTTTAAGTAAAATTGAGAATTTAAAGTCTATTTATCAATAGTATTGTGTTTTAGGTTTAAATAAATCTTAATTTTTTGTTTTATTGTGAAAAATATTCTGTATATTAATTTTAAGTTACTTTAAACCGAAAAATTTTCAACTATGGTGTTTGATACAATAGATAAAAAACTGTTAGAGCTTTTACAAGCCGATAGTAAACAAACAAACAAAGAGCTTTCAAACAAATTAAACTTATCTGTAACTGCTGTTTATGAGCGCATAAAAAAACTAGAAAGAGGCGGATTTATTAAAAGCTACGTAGCATTACTAAACAAAGAAAAAGTTGCTAAAAATTTTAGCGTGTATTGCCATGTAAAATTGATACAGCACACACAAGAATATGTGGTTAGTTTTGAAAAAGAAGTAAACCAACTAAATGAAGTTTTAGAATGTTACCATTTGAGTGGCGATTATGATTACCTACTAAAAGTTTTAGTAAGTGATATGGCTGCTTTTAGAGAATTTATGGTTAAAAAATTAACAACAATAAGGCATATTGGCAGTACACATAGTATGTTTGTAATAAATGAAGTAAAACACACTACAGCTATTAATTTTTAAATTATGAAAACGGCTATTTATAAATACATTGAATGCCTTATTATTTTTATACTAATACCAGTAAGTTTTACATGGAATTATTTACCCTTAGTTAAGTTTGCTTTAGGTGTTTTAGGCTTTGTGTATGTGATATTTGTATTACTTAAAGTAGAAGGTTTAAAATTTAAAATAGCCCAAAATTTAAATTGGAAACGTTTCATTAAACAAACGTTTATAAAGTTTTTAATAATAGCTTTTATAACTACCATTTTTGTATGGATTACTAATAAGAATGCGTTGTTTTACGTGTTACTTAATAAGCCAAAACTGTATGTGTTTATTTTATTTGTTTATACATTTTTATCGGTTTATCCACAAGAAGTAATTTATCGTACATTCTTTTTTAATCGTTATAAAAGTTTAGTTAAAAACACACAATTATTTTTATTAGTAAATGCCGTAGTTTTTGCTTTAGCACATTTACTTTTTAAAAATATATTGGTATTGGTGTTAACTTTTTTAGGAGGCTTATTGTTTTCATATACTTATAAAAAAACTAATTCTACGCTTCTGGTTTCAATAGAACATGCATTATATGGCTGTTGGTTGTTTACTGTAGGCATGGGGAGTATGTTGGGTTTTCCAGGCTAAATAAGTATAGTATATGCTACTTAATTATTTCAATATTTAAAAAAATTAGTACATTTAGCCCTTATGCTATTAACTAAAATAATTTTAATTTATGAAGAATTTTATAATACTTCTTTTGGGCTTGGTAATAGGCGCTTTACTAACATACTTTTTTTGCCCAAGAAACGCAGATAATATGAACAATAATCATATTTCAGAAAAAGCACCAAAAGACACTATTTCTGTGGCTGAAGCAACAAGTTTGTTTAAAAATTGGCAAAAAAACAATCCAACAGAGATAGATTCTTTAATAGATGTTGAAGGGCCACGTAAAATAACAACTAATGTAGCATGGTCTCTAGATGTTGTAAAAGAATATTTAGCATATGCTGAAGCTAAAGCTGATACTTTAGGGTTTAAAATGACAGGTATTACTGTTTATATGGGTAACTATGGTAAAAATTTAAACCCGAAGAAAAAAAACAGAAATACTTTATTTATAGTACCTACAGGTGTTAAAAATACATCTAAAGCTAGTAGTTTTTATAATTTTGCCCAAGACGATGGTAAATTACCAATACCACCTTTAAACAATGGAGGCGGTGGAGGAGAACCTTATCCTTAAATTTCTGTGGAAGAATTTCTTTTAAAAAATTATATTATAATTACACACTCTGTTGAAGCAATAGCTGCTTTAACTGGTGTGTTTTTATTTTCTAAATACAAGCATTTAACTATTAAATACTTTATTTTTTTTTTAATAGCCTTAACTATTTGTGATATTTTAAACTGGTATCCTTTGCTTGTTCGTTCAAAAACCTTTTTAAGTTTTCTTAAAGGCACATTGTTAGAAAAAAGTTATTGGTGGTCAACGTTATTTTGGAATATTGGGGCCATTATTTTTTTTGCTTTTTATTACAACAAAATATTAACCAATAAAAAATTTAAAAGCATACTTAAGTATAGTACAATTTTGTTTTTACTGTTTTCAGTATCTTACATCCTTTTTAACTTTAAAGCTTTTTTTAAGCAATATTTACCTTGGATAAGTATTTTAGGAGCTATTATAGTATTTCTGTGTTCCGTATTCTATTTTATAGAAACACTATTATCAGATAGAATTCTAACATTTTATAAGTCAATGAATTTTTATATTAGTGCAGCTATTTTTATATGGTGGCTTATAATAACACCTATTGTTTTTTTTGATATTTATATGTCTCATAGAGATATGGTTTATATAGGAATAAGACGATTAATTTATATTTTATCAAACATTATAATGTACAGTACCTTTACCTTCGCCTTAATATTTTGCAAACCAGAAGACAAAACTACAGAGGTTTAGTAAAACTTTGTAACTTAAAAAAATACATTTATGTGTGTTATACTTCAAACTACTGAACAATTAGCAAGTACCGCATCAGAGCGTTATTTATTAGTATATATGATTGCTGTTTTGGTAATTATAACCTCATTAGTTATTGTTTTTTTTGTGGTGTTTTTAAAACGAAAAAATAAATTACTACTTGATAAAATAGCCCAAGAACAAGCTTTTGAAAAAGAAATAGTATTGGCTCAAACCGAAACCCAAGAACAAACCCTTAAAAATATAGGTTGGGAATTGCATGACAATGTAGGGCAGTTACTATCATTTGCAAGCATGCAATTGAGTATTTTAAAAATGCAAGCAGATGAAGATTTAAGAAATAAATTTAAAGACACTAGTGATGCTTTAAGCCAAAGTTTGCATGAAGTACGCCAATTATCAAGAACGTTAAATAATGAAGTTGTTTTAAATATAGGTTTTGAAAAATCTATTGATAACGAATTAAAACGTTTAAAAAAGATGAAGTTTGCTAAAGCCGAATTAATAGTTTTAGGAGCTAAAAAGCCATTTGAAAATAGGCAACATGAAATTATTTTATTTAGAATATTACAAGAGTTTCTATCAAATTCAGTAAAATACTCAGAAGCTGAAAACCTAAATATCACATTAAATTATAAACCAGACAACCTTATTATTACTGCAAAAGATAATGGTAAAGGTTTCAATATTAATACCGTACAAAAAGGTGCAGGTTTATTAAATATGCAAAGTAGAGCAAAATTAGTAAACGCCCAATTACATTTACAAGCAGAAGTTGGTAAAGGTGTAGAGCTTACAATTAATTATCCGTTTGAATAATTTTTATAGCCTTAATTTAAGGCTAGGTAAGTTGTTAATACGGATAGTATATGAAAAGTAGGCGATTTCGAAGCTCAGAATTTTTGATTAAATATAAAGTTAGAAATTAGTTGAAATTCTTGGTTTTATAAACATCTTGTCAATTTTATAAGCATTTTTAGTAGTTAGTTTTTTTATTTTTTAGCCTATTTATTGTTGTATTTTTTAACTAATTCAATAATTGAATTTCTGTTTTCTTCATATTCTTTCCAAACTGAAAAACACCAATTTCGTATCATATTATCTCTTTCAAAACCTTGCTTAGTAGCTAACACATCTGACACGCCAATTTCTCCACGATATTTTGGGAAATCTATTTTAGGCCATTCCATTTTATTTTTAGACATTAGCGTATGAAATTCTTGCACCTTTCTTCCAGTGTAGTCCATTTCCAAATACAAATAAAGTCCAACTAGCGAAAAGATAGTTCGTATTTTCTTAGTGGTTTGATTAGCTATTTGAGCTCCATAAGCATCTACAATATGTTGATGAATGAAAGAAGAGTCCTTGTGAGTCAAGGTATAATATGATAACTGGTTAAAATTTTCTTCTTCTTCTTTTTTTAAATTCATTTTAACAGGTTAATTTTTAAATAATTGCTAACTAAGCAATATAACAATGAATACTATTTTTAAAGCCTATCCAAACCATTTAAACATAGTTTTTAATAGCTTAAATTTTTTAGAAGAGTAGGGCGCGTAACGCACCGGCGGATCTATCCAATTACCTCGTTTAACTATAGCTTTTTTGTGGGTAAAGGTATCAAAACCATGTTTTCCATGATACGCGCCAATACCACTATGCCCAACACCACCAAAAGGTAATTTATGGTTAGCTAAATGAATCAATAAATCATTAACAACACCACCACCAAATTCAAATTTAGCTAAAGTATTTTCTACAAATGTTTTGTTGTTTGAAAATATGTAAAAAGCTAATGGTTTTTCATAATGCCAAATAATGTTTTCAATGTCAGTTTCAGTTTCATAAGTTAAAATAGGAAGTATAGGTCCAAAAATTTCCTCTTTCATTAAAGGAGTATTCATGTCATTAACAGCCACTAAAGTAGGGGAGACATAGCATTTATTAATAGCAACATTTCCACCATAAAGTATGTTTGCGCCATTTAGCATGTTTGCTAACCGTTTGGTGTTTTTTTCATTAATTATTCTTGGGAAATCCTCTGAAAACTCTACATTTTCACCATAGGCATTTTTAATTTCGGTTATTAAAGCTTCTACAAAATCATTTTTAATGGCTTTATGTACAATAACATAATCTGCAGCTACACATGTTTGACCGCCATTTAAAAATTTACCCCAAACAATGCGTTTAGCAGTAAGTTTTAAATTGACGGTTTGGTCGATAATACACGGCGATTTTCCTCCCAATTCTAGGGTTACAGGTGTTAAATGTTTAGCAGCTGCTTTAGCTACAATTTTACCAACTGGTACGCTTCCTGTAAAAAAAATATAATCCCATCTTTGGGCAAGTAATTCTGTAGAAGTATCAACACCACCTTGTATTGTTTTAACAACAGTTTCAGGAAATACTTTTGTTATAATTTTTTCAATTAAGTTTGATGTGTTTATGGTAAGTTCACTAGGTTTTAAAATAACAGTATTACCAGCGGCTATGGCCATTATAAGAGGCTCTAAAGCCAGTAAAAACGGGTAGTTCCATGGGCCAATTACAAGTACGGTACCGTAGGGTTCATTGTAAATGTAATCTTTTGAAGAAAACATAAGTATTGATGCCTTAACACGTTGTGGTTTAGCCCATTTTTTTAAGTTTTTAATACTTAAATTTAATGCCGAAATAACCAAACCATATTCACTTAAAAAGCTTTCAAATTTTGGTTTTTTGAAATCATTATTCAGTGCTGTATAAATAGCATCTTCGTTAGCAATTATTTCAGCTTTTAAGGCTTTTAATAATTGTAATCTGTAAGCAACGTTTTTAGTTTGTTGCGTTTTAAAAAATGCTTTTTGGGCATTGATTATTTCAGGAATGTTCATTAAAACTTTTTCTTTAAATATAAGAAATTAGTTAGAACAAGCAGCCCAAACAGTATCATTTGGTAAAGGCGCAATTATTTGTAAGTTTTCTTTTGAAACAGGATGTTCAAATTGTATTTTTCTGGCATGTAAATGTATGCTGGCATCTTTATTACTGCGTTGTGCACCGTATTTTAAATCGCCTTTAATAATGCAACCAATATTTGAGAGCTGACACCTAATTTGATGATGTCTTCCTGTTTCTAAATTAACTTCAAGTAAGCAATAATTATCTAATTCTTTTAATAATTTATAATGAAGAATGGCCTTTTTGCTATCTTTTACTTCGGTTTTGTGGGCGTAAGATTTATTGTTTTTAGGGTTCTTTTTTAGCCAGTTAATTAGTGTGCCTTTAGGTTTTGAAGGGGCGTTATTAACTACAGCCCAATAAGTTTTTTCAATACCTTTTGAAACAAACAATTTATTTAACCGTGTTAAAGCTTTACTAGTTTTGGCAAAAATTACAATGCCTGTAGTTGGCCTATCTAAACGGTGTACAGTGCCTAAAAACACATTACCGGGTTTGTTGTATTTGTCTTTAATATAATTTTTTACAACATCACTTAAAGGGGTATCACCGGTTTTATCGCCTTGAACAATATCGCCAGCACGTTTATTTATAATGATGATGTGATTATCTTCATAAATAACTTGAAGGTTGTCTTTATTTGATAAAACTTTATTAGACACTAATTGTACAGATTATTACAAATTATAAATAAGCACCAAAAAACAATTAATAGTTTTAGTATTGTTCCTCTTCATTAGGAAAATCAACACTTTTTACATCAGCAACATATTGTTTCATAGCATTTGTCATATCTTCATATAAATTTAAATACCTACGTAAAAAACGCGGATTAAACTCATGTGTCATGCCAAGCATGTCATGCAAAACAAGAACTTGCCCATCAACGTTAGGGCCTGCACCAATACCAATTATAGGAATGCTTACGCTTTCGGCTACTTTTTTAGCAAGCGAAGCAGGTATTTTTTCTAAAACAATGGCAAAACAACCAATACGTTCAAGCATTTTGGCATCTTCAATAAGCCTTTCGGCTTCTTCTTCCTCTTTAGCTCTAACGGTATAAGTGCCAAACTTATAAATAGATTGCGGAGTTAAACCAAGATGCCCCATTACAGGAATACCAGCGTGTAAAATACGTTTAATAGATTCTTTTATTTCTTTACCACCTTCAAGTTTTACAGAATGCGCACCACTTTCTTTCATAATTCTAATGGCAGAACGTAAGGCCTCTTTAGGGTCACTTTGGTAGCTTCCAAATGGTAAATCTACAACAACTAAAGCCCTGTCAATGGCTCTAATTACTGATGATGCATGATAAATCATCTGATCTAAAGTGATAGGAAGCGTTGTTTCATGTCCTGCCATAACGTTACTAGCAGAATCTCCAACTAAAATAACATCTACACCCGCACCATCAACAATTTTTGCCATGGTATAATCATAGGCTGTTAGCATTGATATTTTTTCGTTTGAACGTTTCATATCAACTAATGATTTTACTGTAACACGCTTGTATTCTTTTTTTGCTGTAGACATTTTTTTTAGTTTAGTAATTGATTGTAAAAGTAATAAAATTAACTGTAAAGGCTTTTAAATTATGATATCTTTAGTGGCTTAGCAATCGCTTAAATGTACACCTACAGCTAAACCACCTTCGCTAGTTTCTTTGTATTTGGTATTCATATCTTTAGCGGTTTCCCACATGGTAGAAACCACTTTGTCTAGAGGTACTTTGGCATTTTCAGGGTTGGTATCTAGTGCTAATTCAGCGGCATTTATAGCTTTAATGGCACCCATGGCATTGCGCTCTATACATGGTACTTGTACGAGTCCACCAATGGGGTCGCAGGTAAGCCCTAAGTGGTGTTCCATAGCAATTTCGGCAGCTATTAAAACTTGTTCTGGTGTACCGCCTAAAAGTTCGCAAAGTGCACCGGCTGCCATGGCAGAAGATACGCCAATTTCAGCTTGACAGCCACCCATGGCGGCACTAATAGTAGCCCCTTTTTTAAAAATACTGCCAATTTCGCCAGCTACAAGAAGAAATTTTTTAATATCTTCAAAATTGCCATCGTGGTTTTCAATTACTAAATAGTACATTAAAACTGCCGGAATAACACCAGCACTACCGTTAGTTGGTGCTGTAACTACACGCCCAAGTGAGGCATTAACTTCGTTAACAGCTAAGGCAAAACAGCTTACCCATTTTATAATTTGACGGAATTTAACCTCGGTATCTCTAATGCTATAAATCCATTCAGTAGCATTTGCATAGCTTTTGTTGCCAATTAATTTATGGTGCATGTCAAAAGCCCTACGCCTTACGTTTAAACCTCCAGGTAAAACACCTTCGGTATGGCAGCCAGTATACATGCTATCTAGCATAACATTCCAAATGCGTTTTAATTGGTAATTAATTTCAGTTTCGGTTCTAATTGATTTTTCGTTTTCTAAAACAATTTCAGAAACCGACATATTTAATGTTTTGCAAAATTGAAGTAACTCCGTGCCTTTTTCAATAGGATAGGGGAATGTGCATTTTATCTCGAAGTTTTTTTTGGCGTTTTTTCGTTTCTTTTTTACCACAAAACCACCTCCAATAGAATAGTATTTTTTAGTGATTTTTTTTCCGTTTATAACTGCTGTAAAACTCATGCCATTTGCATGAAAAGGCAAAAATTCGCGGTTAAAAATAATATCAGTTTCAGGATTGAAAGCTATAGGTTTTTCAGCACCAAACAATAAAATTTTGTTTGCTTTAATAGTATTTATGGTAGCATTTATGTTTGATGTGTTTATAGTTTCAGGGTTTTCTCCGCTTAACCCAAGTATTACGGCAACATCTGTGGCATGCCCTTTTCCTGTTAAAGATAACGAACCGTATAGATTAACCGTAATTTTTTCTACTAAATGAAATTTATTAGTGCTTTTTAATTTATTTATCCATCGTTCGGCTGCACGCCAAGGCCCCAAAGTATGAGAGCTTGATGGCCCTATACCTATTTTAAGCATATCAAAAACTGAGATACATTCCATTTACTACAACGTTATAGTTTGGGCAAATATAGCGTGTTTTTTTATGTAATTTAGTATAATTACAAAAGACTTTACAAGGTGTTAAGTGGCAACTTTAAATGGTCTTTTCTTTTTAACTTTTAATTTAATTACAGTTGGTTGTTTGTCAGTGCGTTTAATGTAATTGTTTAAAAAATCACCTTTGCCTTTGCCTATAGCAAATGAACTCCATTTAGTTATAAATCTTGTATGTTTTCTTGCTTTTGTGTTGCTCCAACCTTCATATTCTATTCTGTATAATGCCGAAAATAGTTTTGCTCTTCCAACACCATGGTGGCAGTGTATTAAAACAGGATAATTATTGGGGTTATCCATAATTTTAAAAAACGATTTTAACTGCTTTTTTTTGGGTATTTGTTTTGTACCGTTGTAAAAATATGTAATGGTATCTGTTTTTTCAAGCGCTAATTTTTCGGCATTAACTTCGGTTGTAATTTCAGGATTATTTTTTAAGTCTGATGTACCAGGAAGCCTCAAATCTATAACACTTTTAATATTGTGTTCAGTTAAAAAATCAACAATTTTGTCGGGGTTAATAACGCCGCTTTTATATACTTTTCCTTTAGAAATAGTTCTAAAATTATATGTAACGTACTTATGGTAAAGCTTAGTTAAACTTAAAGTTTTTAAAAAGTTTTTGGTATGTAAACGTTTCATAAAAGCATCTGTTTTCAAATAAGCAAGTTATATGTTTTACAAAGCTTATTTTTTAAGTAAACATTAAAACAACATGCAGCAATACTATGTTAATGTTATTAAATATAAATGTGTTAACATTTCATAAAACTTAAATTTAAATATGGGTTACAATTTGTTAATATGACACTGTGTCAGTATTTTTTTGTTGGCATAAAGATTGACTAGTATAAACCGAACATAAAAAAGAACATTCAACACAATAAAGTATAAAATATTATGAGTAAAATTATTGGAATAGATTTAGGAACAACCAACTCTTGCGTTTCAGTAATGGAAGGAAATGATCCTGTAGTAATCCCAAATGCAGAAGGGAAACGTACTACACCATCTGTAATTGCATTTGTTGAAGGCGGTGAGATAAAAGTTGGTGATCCTGCAAAACGTCAAGCAGTAACAAACCCAACAAAAACCGTTTATTCTATTAAACGTTTTATGGGTAACAAATATTCTGAGTCTAAAAACGAAGCAGAACGTGTACCTTATAAAGTAGTAAAAGGTGATAATGATACACCTAGAGTTGATATTGATGGCAGATTATATACGCCACAAGAATTAAGTGCCATGATTCTTCAAAAAATGAAGAAAACGGCTGAAGACTATTTAGGGCAAGACGTAAGTAGAGCAGTAATTACAGTACCTGCGTACTTTAATGATTCTCAGCGTCAAGCAACAAAAGAAGCCGGTGAAATTGCAGGTTTAAAAGTAGAGCGTATAATTAACGAGCCTACAGCTGCAGCTTTAGCTTATGGTTTAGATAAAAAAGGATCAGACCAAAAAATAGTTGTATTTGATTTTGGTGGTGGTACGCATGACGTGTCTATTTTAGAACTAGGAGATGGTGTATTTGAAGTATTATCTACCGATGGTGATACACACTTAGGTGGTGATGATGTTGATGATAAAATTATCAATTGGTTAGCCGAAGAATTTAAAGCTGAAGAAAATATGGATTTAAGACAAGATCCTATGTCACTTCAACGCTTAAAAGAAGCTGCTGAAAAAGCAAAAATTGAGTTATCATCTTCTGAACAAACCGAAATTAATTTACCATATATTACTGCTACAGCAAGCGGACCAAAACACTTAGTACGTACATTAACACGTAGTAAATTTGAACAATTAATTGACGATTTAGTAAAACGTACAATAGAGCCTTGTCAGTCTGCTTTAAAAGCTGCCGGTTTAAGTAAAAGTGATATTGACGAAATTATTTTAGTAGGTGGTTCAACACGTATTCCTGCTGTACAAAAAGCCGTTGAAAACTTCTTTGGTAAAGCCCCAAGTAAAGGTGTAAACCCAGACGAGGTTGTGTCATTAGGAGCTGGTATTCAAGGTGGTGTATTAACAGGCGATGTTAAAGATGTATTACTTTTAGATGTAACACCATTATCACTTGGTATTGAAACTATGGGTAACGTATTTACTAAATTAATTGAAGCAAATACAACCATTCCTACCAAAAAATCGCAAGTATTCTCTACAGCTGCCGATAATCAGCCATCTGTTGAAATACACGTGTTACAAGGAGAAAGACCAATGGCTGCCGATAACAAAACTATTGGACGTTTTCACTTAGATGGTATTCCACCAGCAAGACGTGGTACACCGCAAATTGAAGTAACGTTTGATATTGACGCAAACGGTATTATTAAAGTATCTGCTGAAGATAAAGCAACAGGTAAGAAACAAGATATTAGAATTGAAGCATCTTCTGGATTAACTGAAGAAGAAATCCAAAAAATGAAAGCAGATGCTGAAGCAAATGCTGAAGCAGATGCAAAAGCAGCAGAATCTGCTAAAAAATTAAATGAAGCAGATTCTATGATTTTCCAAACGGAAAAGCAATTAGAAGAATTTGGTGATAAATTATCAGATGATAAAAAACAACCAATTCAAGCAGCTTTAGAAGAATTGAAAAAAGCATACGAAACTAAAGATTTAGCTACAATTGAACCTGCTTTAGAAAAAATGAATGAAGCGTGGAAAGTTGCTTCTGAAGAAATGTATAAAGCACAAGCTGAAGCACAACAAGCTGGTGGTGCTCAACCAGGACCTGATGCTTCTGCTGGAGGAAACACAAACGAAGGAAGCGATGTTGAAGACGTTGATTTCGAAGAAGTAAAGTAAGGACTTAATCAATGTTGAAATGTTCAATATTGATAGAATTACTTATACTGAATAAAAGCTTAAAGTTAACAGACAGAAAGCTAAATGAAAAAACGCAACTCATTGAGTTGCGTTTTTTTGTGCTAATTTCTATTCTAAAATTTTTATCATTTTAAATGATTTCATAAGGTGAAATAATCCTGGTAAAATTATAGCACCGCCTATTATAAGAGCAATACCTAATACTTTTATAACTTGGTTAGTAGCTACAGTTTCTAAAATATTTACACTGCCGTTTGTAGTTATAATTATATCAGGAAAATGCGTTACAAAAGCAGCTAATAAAATTAATATAACCTGAAGTCCTGCTAAAGCTCTGGTTATAATACGTCTTTCGTTTTTAATACTGTTTAAAAGCGGTAGTATTAATAATGCCGAAAAAACAATAAGACCTATTGCATATGGGTTTTTAAAAAAACTTAAAACAAAAACTTTTTCTTGTACAAACCCAACGGCCAATACTAAAAAGCCTAAAATTATAACTGTAATAGTGGCAATTCTAGCTTTTTTAACGTATAAACGGCGTTCTGTTTTGTTAGCTTCACCAATAAGCATAATGCTGGCTAAAAAGGCGCAAATACCTGCAAAAAAGAAACCAACAAATAATGAAAATAAATTAAACCAAGAAGCAATGTAAGCGCTGTAAAAATTGGTGTTTTCTAGGTTTGCAGTAATTTCAATATCCCCTGAAATTAAACCGCCAAAAGTTACGCCTAAAAATATAGGTGTTACAACGCTAGATACTCTAAACATCCAATCATATAAAAGTTGTGTTTTATCTTTGTAAGCATCATAATGCCTAAAAACAAAAGCTACACCTCTAAGGGTAATGCCTAGTAAAATTAAGGTAAGCGGTATGTGTAAATATACCATAAGAATATTGTAAAACCCCGGAAAACCTACCCACAGAATAACAATAACTATAATAATCCATATATGATTGGCTTCCCAAACAGGACCAATAACGCGGTAAATAGTTTTTTTAGTAAGTGTACGGTTGTGTTTTGAAGAAAACTGCTCAATAATGCCAGCACCAAAATCGGCTCCAGCTAAAAGCACATATAAAAGCAATGAAAATGCTAAAAAAAATAAAACAACGTATAGCATAATTATGAGATTTTAGAGTTGTTTAAAAACTTAATTTGCCTAAGCATTAACCATGTTACGGCTACTGTTAAAATACCGTACAACACTAAGTACATGTAAAAGCTATAAACAATACCTGGCATTGGTGTAACAGCATCTTTTGTTTTCATTACATTATGAATTATCCATGGTTGTCTGCCAACTTCGGTAACAATCCAGCCTGCTTCTAAAGCTAAAAAGCCAAGAGGCGCTAATAAAAAAAAGAGTAGCCAGTAACGTTTATTTTGCATCCAATGTGTTTTCTTCAAACTAATAAAAAATAAAATACCGGCAAACATGAGTAAGGTGCCTAAGCCAACCATGGTTTGAAATGCATAGTGTACTAAAGCTATATTTTTAGGTTTTACATCATCAGGAAAATCATTTAAACCTTTTACTTCGGCATCAAAATTACCAAAAGCTAAAAAAGATAAGGCTTTAGGTATTTCAATTTTATGGGTTACTTCGCCTTTTTCGTTATTAACAATACCGCCAATGTATAAAGGAGCACCTTTTTGAGTATGGTAATGCGCTTCCATAGCAGCTAATTTTACAGGTTGTCTTTTAGCAATGTCTTTAGCAGATAAATCGCCACTTAAGGGCTGTAAAATAGCAGCAATTGCGCCAAAAGTAATAGCTATTTTAAAAGCTTTTGTATGAAGTTCTACGTGTCGTTTTTTATAAATTTGAAAGGCATGAATGCCAGCAACAGCAAAACCTGTGGCTGTAAATGCAGCTAAAGTCATGTGTAAGGCTTGTGTAAACCAAGCATCGTTTAATAAGGCTTTTATGGGGTTTATGTTGGTGAATTCTCCATTAATATAATCAAAACCAGAGGGTGCATTCATCCAACCGTTTGCAGATACCACTAAAATACCAGAAGCAACACCCGCAATACCAACAATAACACCTGTAAACCAGTGAAATTTTTCGGGCAGTTTATTCCAGCCATATAAATAAAAACCAAGGGCAATGGCTTCAACAAAAAAGGCTGCACCTTCAAGTGAAAATGGCATACCAATAATTGGTCCAGCATATTTCATAAATTCGGGCCAAAGTAAGCCTAACTCAAAAGATAAGGCGGTACCCGATACTGCGCCAGTAACAAAAAAAATGGCAACACCTTTTTGCCATGATTTTGTAAGCGTTAAATAAATAGGGTTTTTGGTGTTTAACCACTTTTTATGAGCTACAACCATAAAAAATGGCATAACCATACCAATACAAGCAAACACAATATGAAAAATAAGTGTGAATGCCATTTGCAGTCTTGCTGCATCTAAATTATCCATAATAGCACCGTTTTTTTGAAGTACTACAAAGATACCTTTATGGCATGAAAATAGCTAGTTTAAAAGCGTGTATTTGCCTATTTTTATTAGGTTTAAATTACACTTGTAAAACACCTAAATTAAATGGTTTTTCAATAGGAGCGTGGTTAGCTGCTTCAATGCCCATGCTAATCCATTTTCTAGTATCTAAAGGGTCAATAACAGCATCTGTCCATATTCTAGCAGCAGCATAGTAAGGAGATACTTGGTTGTCATATTTAGCTTTTATTTTATTGTAGAGCGCTTCTTCTTTTTCTTTGGTAAATGTTTCGCCTTGTTTTTCTAAAGAAGCTTTTTCAATTTGTAGTAAAACTTTAGCGGCACTTTTACCACTCATAACTGCCAATTCTGCACTAGGCCATGCAACTATTAAACGTGGGTCATAGGCTTTACCACACATAGCGTAATTACCAGCACCGTAACTATTGCCAATAACTACTGTAAATTTAGGTACTACCGAATTACTAACAGCATTTACCATTTTTGCGCCATCTTTAATAATACCACTATGTTCACTTTTGCTACCAACCATAAAACCAGTAACGTCTTGTAAAAAGACCAACGGAATTTTCTTTTGGTTACAGTTGGCTATAAAACGGGTAGCTTTATCTGCACTATCATTATAAATTACGCCGCCAAATTGCATTTCGGCAGGTTTTGTTTTGGCTCCTTTGGTTTTTACTATTTGGCGTTGGTTTGCAATAATACCAACAGCCCAACCATCTATACGCGCATAACAGGTAATAATGGTTTGGCCATAACCAGCTTTGTATTCTTCAAATTCAGAATTATCAACTAAGCGCTTTATGATTTCATACATATCATATTGATCGGCGCGACTTTTTGGCAAAATACCATAAATATCTTCTTGTTTTTCAAGTGGTTTAAGTGCTTTTGTGCGGTTAAAACCAGCTTTATCAAAACTTCCTATTTTATCAACTATATTTTTAATTTTATCAAGGGCGTCTTTATCATCTTTAGCTTTATAATCGGTTACACCGCTAATTTCACAATGTGTAGTAGCGCCACCAAGCGTTTCATTATCAATACTTTCACCAATGGCGGCTTTAACTAAATAGCTTCCTGCTAAAAAAATACTACCAGTTTTATCTACAATTAAGGCTTCATCACTCATAATAGGTAAATAGGCGCCACCTGCAACACAACTACCCATAACCGCAGCAATTTGTGTGATGCCCATGCTGCTCATAATAGCGTTATTTCTAAAAATACGCCCAAAGTGCTCTTTGTCTGGAAAAATTTCATCTTGCATTGGTAAATACACGCCAGCAGAATCGACTAAATAAATAATTGGTAGTTTATTTTCTATAGCTATTTCTTGGGCGCGCAAGTTCTTTTTTCCTGTAATTGGAAACCAAGCACCAGCTTTAACGGTAGCGTCATTGGCAACAACAATGCATTGTTTGCCTTTAATATGGCCAATTTTAACAACTACACCACCAGAAGGACATCCACCATGTTCGGCGTACATATCTTCGCCTGCAAAAGCAGCAATTTCTATACTTTTAGTATCATTATCTAACAAATATTCAATACGTTCTCTAGCGCTCATTTTACCCTTTGCGTGCAGGTTTTCTATGCGCTTTTTTCCACCACCAAGCTTTACTTTTGTTAGTCTTTTCTTTAAGTCGGATACTAAAAGTTTATTGTAATCTTCGTTTTTATTGAAGTTGATGTCCATAGTCAATTTTGTTTCCTGCTAAAGTACAAAACAAGATGTTTATGTAAAACAATGTTAATAAATTCATAAATTAAATTCTTAGGAAATATATTCCTTGGAATATATTTTAAATTATTTTAAATTTGTACCATGAAATTGATAAACAGAAAATTGTAATACCAACAAAAAAACAGATATATGAAAAAAATAGTAGCATTTGCAGGCAGTAATAGTAAAACATCAATTAACAAACAGTTAGCGGAATATGCAGCAAACTTGGTTGATGATGCTGAAATATCAATTTTAGATTTAAACGATTATGAGTTGCCTTTATATGGTATTGATTATGAATTAGAACATGGTATACCAGAAAACGCACACTTATTTTTAGGTGAAATTCAATCTGCCGATGGAATTGTTTTGTCTTTAGCAGAACACAATGGCGCCTATGCAACGGTATTTAAAAATATATTTGATTGGATGTCTAGAATTGATGGAAAATTATGGAGCAATAAGCCTATGTTATTAATGGCAACATCACCAGGAGCTAGAGGAGGAGCCACAGTTTTAGAAGTAGCAAAAGGCCGTTTTCCGTTTATGGGCGGTAATATTGTGGCAGAATTTAGTTTACCTTCATTTGGAGACAATTTTTCAAACGGGCAAATAACCAATACAACATTGAACAATGATTTGAAAGCGCAAGTTGCAGCTTTAAAAGATGCGTTATAAAAAATTATTGCAATTATGGGGAATATTTCAAAAGATATCAATTCAACATTTACTAATAGCAAAGTAAAAGCATTAATAAACATTATTTATACCGCCAATTGGATAAATAGTAAACAAAACGAGTTTTTTAAACCCTTTGGTATTTCGCCACAGCAATTTAATATTTTACGAATTTTACGTGGCGCAGCAAAGCCTATTAAAGTGCAAACTATTAAAGAACGTATGATTGAGCGTGCACCCAATGCAACGCGTTTAATGGATAAATTATATGCTAAACATTTAATTGATAGGTTACCGTGTCCAGACGATAGGCGTGTGGTGCATATAACTATTACAGATGAAGGTTTGAAACTTTTAACTGCTATTGATAAAGATTTAAAAGAAGACTTATTAGAAAATTTAACTACCACAGAAGCTAACCAATTAAGTAGTCTTTTAGATAAAATTAGATAATACATAAGCTATGAAAACTATATTACACAAAGCAGACACTAGAGGGTTTGCAAATCATGGTTGGTTGCAAGCCAATCATTCATTCAGTTTTGCAGGTTGGTTTAATCCAGAGCGTATAAATTTTGGTGCTTTACGCGTTTTAAATGACGATGTTATTGCTCCTAAAATGGGTTTTGGTACACATCCGCACAATGATATGGAGATTATTACCATACCGTTAAAAGGCGTGTTGAAACACCGTGATAATATGGGAGATGAATGGATACCTGTTGTACCTAATGAAGTGCAAGTTATGAGTGCGGGTACGGGTGTGCAACATTCTGAAATAAACGGGTCTAATGATGAATATTTGAGTTTGTTTCAAATATGGATAATTCCTGATAAACAAGGAGTAGCGCCGCGTTACGATCAAAAAACGTTTAAACCAGAAGACAGACAAGGAAAACTTCAAACGCTTGTAACATCGTTTAATGATACAGATACTGAAAGCTTAAAAATTCATCAAGATGCAAAATTATCACGTATAACTTTAGCGAAAAACACGCCCTTTACTTATAATTTAAAAAGTGATACACATGGTGTTTATATTATGAATATTTCGGGTGAAATTGAGTTAAATAACACCACAATAAACAGTAGAGATGCGCTTGGTGTTACAGATACTAATAAATTTACAATCAATGCTTTAAATGATTCTGAGGTATTGTTTATTGAGGTTCCAATGATTTCTTTATAACATTAAAAACAATTAATAGCTAAAGCATTCAAATTTTTGAATGCTTTTTTTGTTTAAAAATCCGATATTTGCTATTCTAAATTAAATACAATTAAATTATTATGGCAATGAATAAAAATACCGTGTTAGCATGGGCAACGTGGATTATGATTTTTGTAGGTTTAGCACTAATTGCATTAGGCGCTTTTAAATACCAAGAAGTAGCAGGTTATGGCTTTGCAGCTGTTGGTGTTGGCTTTTTTGCAATTGCATGGGTATTTAACGCATTAAAAGGCAGAGTATAAAACATAGTTTTTTATAACTTTATTTTCTCTTATTACAATAAATAAAAAACAAAAACTAGCAACTAATAATAAAAAAATGAGTGACGATAAGAAAGTAATTTTCTCAATGTCTGGTGTAACTAAAACATTTCAAAGTGCAAATACACCAGTGCTTAAAAATATATATTTAAGTTTTTTCTATGGTGCTAAAATTGGTATTTTAGGTTTAAATGGGTCGGGTAAATCTACTTTACTAAAAATTATAGCAGGTGTAGATAAAAATTATCAAGGTGATGTGGTTTTTTCTCAAGATTATTCTGTAGGGTATTTAGAGCAAGAGCCACAGTTAGATGAAAATAAATCCGTTTTAGAAGTTGTAAAAGAAGGTGCTGCAGCAACTGTTGCTATACTTGATGAGTATAACAAAATAAACGATATGTTTGGTTTAGAAGAGGTGTATAGTAACCCCGATAAAATGGAAAAACTAATGAACCGTCAGGCTGAACTTCAAGATCAAATTGATGCTGCTAATGCTTGGGAACTAGATACCAAATTAGAAATAGCCATGGATGCCTTAAGAACACCTGAGGGCGATAAAAAAATTGGTGTACTTTCTGGAGGTGAGCGCCGTAGAGTAGCACTTTGCAGATTGTTGTTACAAGAACCTGATGTGTTGCTTTTAGATGAGCCTACCAACCATTTAGATGCAGAATCTGTACATTGGCTAGAACACCACTTAGCACAATATAAAGGTACTGTTATTGCTGTTACTCACGACCGTTATTTTTTAGATAACATTGCAGGTTGGATTTTAGAGTTAGATAGAGGTGAGGGTATACCTTGGAAAGGAAATTACTCTTCGTGGTTAGATCAAAAATCAAAACGATTAGCACAAGAAAACAAAAGTGCTTCAAAACGTCAAAAAACACTTGAACGTGAGTTAGAATGGGTAAGGCAAGGTGCAAAAGGACGCCAAACCAAACAAAAGGCTCGTTTAAAAAATTACGATAAATTAATGAGTCAAGACCAAAAACAACTTGACGAAAAACTTGAAATTTACATTCCAAACGGGCCGCGTTTAGGAACAAATGTAATTGAAGCCAAAGGTGTAAGCAAAGGCTATGGTGATAAATTACTATATGAAGATTTAAACTTTAACTTACCCCAAGCAGGAATTGTTGGTATTATTGGGCCAAATGGCGCTGGTAAAACAACCATTTTTAGAATGATTATGGGTGAAGAAACACCAGACAAAGGTGCATTTGAGGTAGGCGAAACTGCTAAAATTGCTTACGTAGACCAAAGTCACTCTAACATAGATCCTGAAAAAACCATATGGCAAAACTTTAGTGATGAGCAAGAACTGGTTATGATGGGTGGGCGTCAAGTTAATTCTAGAGCCTATTTAAGCCGATTTAATTTCTCAGGAAGCGAGCAAAACAAAAAGGTTAAGTTACTTTCAGGTGGTGAGCGTAACCGTTTACATTTAGCAATGACATTAAAAGAAGAAGGTAACGTTTTGTTACTTGATGAGCCAACAAACGATTTAGATGTTAATACATTACGTGCTCTAGAAGAAGGTTTAGAAAACTTTGCAGGATGTGCCGTAGTAATTAGTCACGACCGCTGGTTTTTAGATAGAATTTGTACACACATATTAGCTTTTGAAGGCGATAGCCAAGTGTATTTCTTTGAAGGTAGTTTTTCAGATTACGAAGAAAATAAAAAGAAACGCTTAGGTGGCGATATCATGCCAAAACGAATTAAATACAAAAAACTAGTAAGATAATATCAAGATAAATATAGTTTTACAAAAAAGCTCACTTAATTTAAGTGAGCTTTTTTAATTTTTATACGTTGCTATTAGTTAAGTTATCATAACATGCACGTTATTGGTACATGTGTCCTTCAGTGAAATCATTATATTTCTTTTCACTCTTTTTTGCCATTTCTTCGCTTATTTTGTCTAAACGTTCGTTTTCTTTTTGTAATAAATGCGATTTTCTGATACCAAGTAAAAGAAGCACACTAAAAAATACAACAACAATAATAAGTACCGTCAAAATAGCACTTTGGCTAATTAGTAAACCAGTTAGGGAGAGATAGAAAGGGATTTTTAAAAATAGCATTGTTAGGGTATAAATAGGTTCAACTTATCAAATATACTAATAAAAAAATCAACTAAAGCATTAATAATGAAAAGAATATGAACATATTATTGTTAATATAAGAAAAAACATCTTTATAAAACCACTTTATTTAACCTATATTAGCTTACTTATTAACAGAAAAAAATCTTACGTGTTTTATTGTGCATTTCATCGAAAACATAATATTATTGTAACATTTTAATAATAAATTGTACTTATTATTAGCACAATAACTGTTTTAAAAGTCATCTTTTTTAACGAAATTGCTTAACTATAAAATTGTTCAACTTAATACAGAAAACTTACCATGTCTGATGATTTTGATTTATTAGAAACCAACTCAAATGAGAAAACAGAAAAAGTAGATGTTAATTGGGGAAAAGCCATTGACACTATGAAATCTAAATTAGCACAAGAAGATGACCCCGAAGTACGTCAAAAAATATTAAATGCCACTTTAGATGATGTGGTTAATATGGCCGAAAAAGACAGAACCACACTTTTAGATGCTATTAAAGACTTAACCGATTATCAAGACGAAGTTGGTATTCTTTTTGAAAAATTCTCATCATTAAACGCCACCGAGCAAAAAGTAATTGATGATGCACAAAAAGCCTTAGAACGCGCTAAAGTTGAACTTGAAGATGCAGAAAACAAACCAGACACATGGTGGAATAACCTTTGGGGCCGTAAAAGCAAAATAAAAAAAGCACAAGAAGCTCTTAAAGCAGCCGAAAAAACTAGAGCTGCCGCCGATAATAAAGCCAAAGCCATGTTTCAAGCTCGTATTGAAAGTGCCGATGTACAAACACTGTTAAGTGAACTTTCATATAAAAGTCAAGCAGCAGTAACACGCCTTAAAAACCGTGAGGTTGAAATAAAAGAGGTAGAAGATAAGTTACAAGACGCCATTGTTGAGGCCACTAAAAACCATACCAAAGCCTTAGAAAAAAAGAAAGAAGTTGAAGCCAAACTAGAAGCGCAATACGCCCTGCTTAAACAAGCAAGACAAGCTTTAGAAGATATAGCCGATAAACAATCTACCGAGTATGCCGAGGCCATTGGTAAAGTAACCACTTTAGAGCAAAAAGTAGAAGAATTAGAAGGTTTAAAAAATGCCTACACAACTTTAGCTGCCAGTAAAGATAGCTTTGTACATAAACATAACTTAACAATAAAAGTACTAACATCATTACGCAGCAACTTGCAAACACACCGCGCTAAATTAAAGAGTGATACCGAAGAGCGTTTAAAATATTATGATGGTTACGTAGTAGCATTAAAAGCACGAACAGACCAAGAATTTGCAGCAATTTTAGAGCATTTAGGTGTAAAAACCGATGAGCATATTGGCGAAACCCTAGCAGCAATGCATACCGCAAGTGCCAGAGCACGTCAAGATATGATGGACAACATTCCGGTACACGAAAAAGTAATGCAAGGTGTTTACAGCAGTTATGCCGAAGCCTTACAAGAAATTCGTGAAAAAGACGTAGATATACAAAAGAATTTTGCAGAGCGTTATGGTATAGACATGAAAGAAATTTTTGAAGAATATTATAAAGCAGATGCTAACAAACCAGCCAATGATGGTGCCCCAGAAGGCAACCCAAAACCATCAACAACTGAAGATGATTTGTTGTCTTAAAACATAAAGGGCGTTACCCCGATGAAAAATCGGGGTCAGGCTTTTCGTTGCAAGTCCTCGCTTCGCTGTGGGCTTTCCACTACAATCCTTAACGCACCTATTTGCTAACAAAAGCAAAAATCACAATGTATTTTCTGCCCTTCGCAATTGTACACTCAATATTAAAAAATGTCAATCAACCACATTACAACACCATTAGATTCCGCAACTTTAGACTCTAAAGAACATTACATATTTTACCATAAAATGGTAGATTTTGTATTCAAAGAACTCATAGTTGCCATACAGCGCCATAAACTTATCAATTCACAAGAAATAAACATGTTTAAACAATACTGTGATTTGTTATTGTATTCAGTAGAAGCTATGCGCGTAAAATACATGTATGATGAAGAAGATAACATGAAGGTTGATTTAACCGAATCTGGTTTTCCTAATTACTTAGAGTTTAGGTACCTGTTTAATGATTTAGAATTGCGTAACGAATATTTGCAAAAACTAACACCAATAACAGTACTACAAAACGAGTTTTTAGATACACTTATGCGCAAAAAAGAACCTATACAGCGCAGTAAACTTTTTCAAGCAGCATCAATTGTGTACTACACATCAGTTAATAAACAATTTATATTTAACCGGTTTGTACAAGGTAAAATTGTAAGCGCACCTAAAGATGCTCCTGCCAGTTTATTAACCAGTTGGAGTTTTTACGATGTAGCTACTAACAGGCCTTTTGTATGTTTTATGTACTTTAATTATGAAGGCAATAGAATAAACGATTATAAAAACGAAATTTATGAAGTTTTAAAACATAGTGCAGATAGAAAAATGAACCTAGACACTATGGCTTATGGTATTGATAGAAAATTAGAAAAAATATCACCTAAACTTATAAAACGCATAGATTTAGGACCACTTCATAATATGTTTGCTAAAGATGAAAATAATTTAACTCACACAATTTTAGAGGGCTTAAGTAAAAAAGAAATCCCTTTAGAATCTTATGCTTTATCATTAAAAATAGACGAAGTAACATCAAAAAGTGAATTTAAAGAAGGCAGCTTTTTTAATAAACAAATATTACAACGTTGGGATAACGTTTTTAAACAAAAATATGTATTTGCACCACACAGAATTATTCAACTATTCTATAATAAAACACCAGAATTAATGAACAAATTAGCTATTCCGCCAATTGAAATGGCAGATTTGAAGATTGAAAAAGTTAAAAATTAGTTAAGTCTATTAAGCATTATATTTTAAAATAGAGTCATTACACTTTTAACCTCTCAACCAATAACTTTTTACTAAAAAAAATGGAACACAACTCAACATTTCCTATAAAACAAACTGAATTAGATATGCTTCGTGATGAAGCAACCTCATACATAAAAAGCATACAATGGGAGCAAGGTGCTAAAGCAAAAAGTAGAGATAAAAACAACAAAGATGAATCTATTTTACTCTATTTATCACGTGCTAATAATGGAACAAGCACCACTGAAATAACATCAGTATCAAAAACTATTTTAGCTTTAAAAAAGCGTTTATTACCAGATTCTGTAGCAATACCGGTGTATTTAAACCAAACACTATTTGTAGTGCAAGAAGGCTTAACGTTGGGTATTTGGATTAAAGATAGTTATTATGACGCTTCAGGCTTAACAAGTTTAAACCAAAACAAATCGGCTTTAGATGCTACAGGAAAACGTGAGTTTGAAAGTAAAATGCACACCGCAACAGCATTTATGTTGTTTGCAACATCCTATAAAATTTTGCACGATTTAAAACCACATGCTTCAGATGATTTAAGTGTTATGAAACAGAAGTTTGCGGGCATTCCTGAAGTATCATTACTATCGCCTATAAAAGGTATATCATGTGCCTTATTTTACTTTGATAAGTATTTGGGCCATCCAGATATTATTAAATCTGATAAAGATGTTATAGATTTTACGGTGGTGTATTTTGAAGCTTTAATTGATGAAATTCAGCTTCGTAAAAATAGTTTAGAATACACTGAAACCATTGAAGACAGAACATATAAACTAGAAAACAGTGAATTTGCTGTAGCAGGCTGGAGCAATGTGTTTTCTGGCACTGCAAAAAGCGTAGAATTCAATAAAATTAAGTTTGAACAAATTGTAGGTAACCGTGATGCTAAACACTTTGCCCGCCGCTTAACCGAACGCATGTTAAGTTATGATTTTTCAGTAAAGAAAAACCCATTTCAAGAATTAGGTGGTTTTATGCCTGTGTTTATGGGCTATGGAATTCCCGGTACTGGAAAAAGCATGCTTATTGCAGCCATTGCAACCAGATTAAAAGAACATTGTGATGCATTAGACATTCCGTTTCTATTTCATCCCATGCCCGATACGCTAATTAGCACATTTCAGGGCGGTTCTGCCGAAAAAATGGTAGAATGGATGAAACCAATGCAAGACCCTTCAAAGTTAATTTTTGCACCTATTGATGATGCTGAAAATAACTTACAAGAACGTACAGCACAAGGCGTATCAGCAGGTGTAAAAGAAGTTATTGGTGTATTTTTACGTTACACTGAAGGTGCTTACGCAGTAAACTATGGTAACAGTTCTATTGGGTTGTTTACCAATTTACCCGAAATGCTTGATAAAGCAGTAATTTCGCGTGTACAAGGGCGTTTTAAAATTGATGGCGCACGTACTGAGCATGATTTTTTAGATCAAGATCACCTGTGGTGGCGTAAATTAGATGATACCATGCCTAATTTTGTAAACATGCAAGGGCCTGAAAATTACAGCTATTTACAAAATCAAGGCTTGGCTAAAAATATGGGTGAAATTTTAAGTCATGTTGAAAAACCAACTGAAGCCCGTGTTCATGCTATTTATGATGCGGTAGAGAAACAATTTAAAACCAATCAGCATTTGTTTTTTGCAAACTTGTATAAAGCTATGCAAGATGAATTTCCGTTCTTTTCATCGCGTGATGTTAGAAACATTCAAAGCGCCATTTCATTGCGTTTAACCGATTTTGATTTAGAAGAAGACTGGTTTACAAATCCTGAAATTTATTTCAAACAAGATTATGATACTAAATTTAACATGCTACAAGAATTAATGCGTAGTAACATGAAAGGTTTAAACTTTTCTGAAATTCGTCGTCAAGAAGTAGTACGTTATTTAGATAATGTGGCCACTATTGCTGATACCGATTTTAAACGAAAAGTTGATGCTAGAGTAAACCAATTAAATATTGAAATGGAAGCCCGTAAAACTTTTGACAATGCCTAAAGAATACATAAAAAACATAAAAAAAACGCTACTTTCAGATAATTATTATATTCTTAACAAAGTAACGTTTGATTATTTGATGAAAAACGGACGCTGGGTTAATACCATGCGTGAGGTGTATGATAGAGGTGATGGTGCTGGCATTCTTCTATATAACAAAAAAAAGCGCACCGTAATTTTAACAAAACAATTTAGAATGCCTACATATTTAAATGACAATGAAGATGGCTTTTTGGTTGAAATTGCTGCAGGCATGTTAGATAAAGATAACCCAGAAGCCTGTATTATTAGAGAAACCGAAGAAGAAACAGGCTACCGTTTAAAAAGTATTGAAAAAGTTTATGAAGCTTACTCATCACCGGGTGTAATGACCGAAAAAATGCATTTTTTTGTAGGTGAATATACTGATGATATGAAGGTAAATAATGGTGGAGGCGTAGCTAATGAACATGAAGATATTGAAGTGCTAGAAATGCCCTTTAATGAAGCTATAGATAAGTTACACAATGGCCAAATAGTTGACACACGCACCATAGTTTTGCTACAATATGCCATTATTAATAAGTTATTAGAATAATTTTGTTATGTCGTTTAAAGGCATAAATCACAAAAATTAAGTGTACAAAGTAAAAATACATTCCTGCTTTAGCAGTATGGAAATATGGAAAAATTAATAGAAGCCAATTTATACCGAAGTGAATTAATACCCGTAAGCGGTAAACTGGTAGAGCGTTACAACAAATGCTTGGTGAAACTTGGTTTTACACCAACAAAACTTACCAGTTTTTTAATTGACGGTATAGGCTGGAGCCCTGAAATTGCCGAAGAAAAAAACAATATAAACTACTTAAATAATGGAGAAGCAAACCCACACGGAATTATAATTTCGCCATTGCAAAAAGGCAAACCAGTGTATTTACCATTTCATACATTTGATAGAGATATGATGAAACATATTTTTAAAGTGTATGAACATCAAATTAAAGATATAACCAGAGACTCGGCCATTTGTATTGATTTTGATCAGAAAATTGATGCATTCTATGAACCTTTAGATGTGCTTAAATACAATACTATTCATATAAATTTTCATTTAATGAATAACTTGTATCATCAACAAAAAGAGCAACTTGCTTTAATTGATAAGTTTAAACATCACCATAATTTTATAAATGAAGATATTCACAATGAAATTTTAAAATCTGTTAAAACTTATGGCGATTTACGAGATAGGAATTTAGATTTACCAGCGCTCGATTTTTCAGTAAGTTCTTTTTATACAAGAGCCTTTGGTGGTGTGTATGTTTTAAGAGATTTTATATCGCCAATAGTTATTTTTGAAGATAAAAAATGGCATAAAGAAGCTATAAAAGACACTAATTATGATGTGTTAATTTTTCATATTCAACAAAAAGAATTAATGGATAAGTTAAGAGATCACATGATTATAGAGTATGATCTTGAAAAATCTGTTGAAACAAAACAATACCAACGTATAAAAAAGTTTGAGTTAGCACAACATTTAAAAGCACCCGAGCATCCTATTAACGATATTTTAAATAACCCCATACTTTTTAAAAGTTACTTAAATAAATTGACTATTGAAGACAGAAAAAAAGTAATGAGTGTAGAGCGTTATTTAGAAAAATTAGAAACTAGCAACCAGTATAAAATTGCCGATATAATAGACCCAGCAATGTTTAATGCATTGCATAAACCACATTCATCATTAGAAACAAAACACCAAGATTTAATTTGGAAACTCTTGGTAAACATAGCTCCAAAAGATGTATTATATTGGTATTGGTATGATAAACAAGATTTTTACAAGCATTTTGAAACATGGAATAATGCATTAAAAACTTGGGTAGTACAAACTATTAGTAACAATGTATAAAAATTTTATACTAATAATTGTAAACGGTTATAACGTAACAAACAACTAACAACAACAAACAAACAAACAACTATGGGATTAGAATTGGTAATTTTCATTGGCGCTATATTAGTAGGAATTCTTGTGTATTGGCGTGAATCACAAAGCAATGCTTTATACAGGTTTTTCAATAAAATTTTCAACAGTAAAGCACTTCAAATGAAACCAACAGATAAAAAGGGTTTTGTTTTTAAGCAAGCTTTTTTACCAAGATTAGTGTATGTAGTAGGCATTTTTTTAATTATAGGCTTAATAGTTCAGTTTTTAACACCTTTTAAAATTTTTACCAATTACAATGGTATTTCTGCGTTTTCATCGGTGGTTGTTGGGGTTTTAATTGGTACGTATGTGGCTAATTTCGTTTTAAAATCGGGTAAAGTTATTGAAGAAAAAGCCGATGTTGTTGAAGATTTAGTTAATGACGCTGTTGAAAAAGGTAAAGATTTAATTGAAGACATTACAACAAAAGAAGTTGCTGCTGATGATGTAACACCAACCAAAGAAAACGTACCTGAAAGTAACACAGATAATGAAACTAAAAAAAGCGCCAGAGAACGCTTAAAAGATAAAGGGTACCTTAAATAGTTAATAAAAAGCATTAAAAATTAGTGATAAAGCCATAATAAAATGATAAAATCTTACTGGAATAAAGGCGCAAAACAAAAGCGTAACACCATAATTTTTGGTTTAATTTTACTCATACTCCTTTTTGTATTAAGAGATGATTATCAACCAGCACTATTATTTATTAGAAAATTTATTTTTGTTATTCTTTTGAGTGCTTTGGTATTGTTTTTTGGATTACGAAAATTTAGAAATACCGCTAGTACAGGTGGCAGATTGGGCATTTTAGCACTTTTAGTTGTGTTTTTTGGTATTTTATATGTAGTTGGTTGGCATTACAACATGTATAATTACATGAAAACCTATAATGTATTTAATAGTTTAAATAAAATTGAAATTAATGAGTTGCCATTAACACAAAACGAGCGTATACAGCCATTACGCAATATTTTTTCAATGGCCAATGAAAGTGTTGGCGAAACCAAAGATGTATCATTACCACATTTAGTTAGAATAGGCAATGAAAATAAATGGACCATGGCCATACAACCAACCGAAAAATACGTTTGGCAAGGCATGACAGATAATACAGAAGAAGTTTTTGCGGTGTCCAGTACCACGCCTTTTCCTAGATTTTCAAGTGAAAACCGTATTCCGGTTACATTCTCAATTGGCGAGTCGTTAAAATTTAGCCGAAACACATACAATGCCGTAGTACAGCGCTTTAACTTTTTTCAGTTGTTTACCATGGAACCAAGTGATACCTATTATATGAAAAATGATAATGGACAATGGGTGCAAGTTGTTAGTTTAATAAAGTGGAAAGGTTTTTTATTTCCGTATCCAACCTTTGGTGGTGTTATGGTAATTGATAATGGCGAGCATAATTTAAAGGATTATTTAGAGCGCATTGCCATAGGTAAAGGCACCTATGTTAGTCCAGAAAACATGAGTAATTATCCATATTTAACACGCCAAAATACCTTAGCTGAAAAAGTATCACGCTTGCAGGCAGAATCGTTAAAGTTTTTAGGTGGTTTTAGTGATCCGTTACCATGGAATATGGAAACCGCTGTTAAAATTCCTATACTACCCGATGACCAAAATCAACAACCATTTGTAACAGATTTTGATTTTTCTGACACTAACACAAATGCTTACAGCGGTTTATATCACTGGTTTGGTTTAGAGCCCGTTGGTGACGAGCGTACAAGCTTAACCTTTAGTGTTTTTGTGCCTGCCGATGGTACAAACAAGTTTTACTACTATAATCATGCTGCTAAAAAACAAGGATATGCAGGCGTATCGGCAATGCCATTAAAAGTTATTGAATCTAGAAAAGAGTTTGATTGGTCTGTTAATAAACCTGTTGAATTTAGGCCGTATATTAAGAGTATTGCAGGTAGAAAACGTATGTTTTTCTTAGGAACTATTTCTGCTATAAGAGATAATGAAGCCGAAAAGTTTGATGGGTCTGCAACTCCAGATTTGGCATTAATAGATAGTGAATATAGAGATGTTATTTGGATAGATGTTAAGCATCCAAGCCAATGGGATAAAACAGTTTACAATCAATTAGGCGAAGCTTGGAGAGCAAGCGAGGGTATTGGTTACTACTTTGTTGAAGAAACTAAAGATATTGATGTTGAAACCCAAACAATTGACGCTACGTCTGTATCCATAAAAACAGAAAAAGAAATTCAAATAGAACAACTTCAAAAACAAATAGATTCCTTAAAATCATCTAATTAACAGTTAATTATGTTAAATGTATAGTTTTTGTCAAGTTTTATTTGGCATTTACAAAACATTTGTTTCATTGCAATAACCATACGTTTTAGTATTAACTTTAGTTGTCGTTTAATTTTGAATAAATCATAATTAATAACGATGAAATTAAAGTTAAACGTACAAGCATATATAATGCTTTTTACTATTTTTTTTGGTGTTGTAGTAAGCTGTAATAGTTGTTCTAGCAGTAATTCTAATGAGGAAGAACAAACCGAAACACCTAATGATACACCAACAGCTAAAAATGATACTTTAACAGTTTTAGAAAATAGTACATCTGGCACCGCTAATCAAATTGATGTATCACAAAATGATGATATTGGTAATGATGGTGGCGATACTAACAATTATAGCATAAAAACTAATGCTACAAACGGCAGCGTTACAGAGGTTTCTGATGGTGTGTTTGAATATATTCCCAATACAAATTTTAGTGGGCAAGATAGTTTTGTGTATACCTTAACAGATGAAGATGGAGATACAAGTGAAGCCACAGTAACCATAACAGTTACTGAGGTTCCTAATGGACCAACAGCAGAAGATTTTAATAACATTGACCCAAATTTCCCGTCATTTGTTTCTATTGAAAATACAACACCAACAGGAAAAAAATGGGTAAAACATGAACCCATGTCTGATGAGTTTGATACCTGGGATAGTACAAAATGGTTTAAATCTACATGGCATTATGGCGCACCTGTATTTATGTCAAATTCAGCTACAAACTCAGGAGTTACTGATGGTAAATTATGGATTAAAGCTACCTTAAATGAAAGTAATCCAGAAAATAGATGGTTTCAAACTGCAAGAATTCACTCAAAAGCAGAAACCAAATATCCCATGTACACTGAGGCTAGTATAAAAACAGCCCATATTTCAGCATATAATACGTATTGGTTAAACAACGGTGATATTAACAATAGAGATGAAATTGATATTATTGAAAATAACTCTAAACCTTCATGCACTAATTGCGATGCCGAAATTTTTCCTGAAAGAATGAATTCACAATATTTTCAGGCAGATGAGAATGAAACACCGCAAACCATTAGAAATAAAGGAACCTATCTTAGAGCAGATTTATCTGATGCAAATCCTTTAAAAAATAAAGGGTGGAATGAAGCTTACCATACGTACGGCGTTTGGTGGAAAGATGCTAAACACATACAATTTTACTTAGATGGTGAACCTGCAGGAAGTGTTGTTGTAGGAGAACATAACGATGGAAATACTTATGACAGAGTGTTTACCCGCGATTTAGAAATTATTTTTGATTTATGGACCAATGAAGCTGGTTGGTTAGGTGGTTTGCCACCAAAATCTGATTTAGCAGATGATACAATTAACACTATGCGAGTTGATTGGGTAAGAACTTGGAAGTTAGAAGACGAATAGTTAGTCTTTTTAATTTAGTTTGTTTGTAAAAACCGAAGTTTTAGCTTCGGTTTTTTTGTTTTAAAAAATCAATTCCATTTTAATATCACTACGTTTATAAGGTGAGTTAGGTTCAACAGGAATTTCAACAAAGCCAAATTTTTTATAAATATAAATAGCGTTTTCAAGTTTTGTGTTAGAGTAGAGTATGAGTTTAGGTAGTTTCATAGTATGTTTTGCAAAATTTATACAATGCTCTAATAATTTCTGACCAATTTTTAAACCTCTATGTGTAGTTGACACCGCCATTTTTGTGAGCTCAAACTGGCCATTATTACCAATAGGCATTAAAGCTACTGTGCCAACAATGGTATTGTTTAGTTTAGCAAAAAAAATGTGGCCGCCTTTATTAATAATATATGTTTCAGGATTGCTTAAAACATTTTCATCAAAAGGTTCAACCACAAAAAATGTTTTTAACCATTCAATATTCAAACTGTAAAAATGCGTTGTATATTCAGGTTTAAAAGTATCAAATTCAATGTTCATTTGCTTTTATAAAATCTGTTATTAAATAAGTTATTAGTTTACCAATTTGTTGTTGATTTTTCTTTTTTGGTATGGCTTCACAAATGTGTAAATAGGTAGCGTTTTCGTGTTTAGCAAAATAATTTATAAATTTTCGTGTTTTACTAACACTAAATCCGCTGGGTGTCATAGCACTGCTTGTTATATTTTCAATAGCATCACAATCTACTTCAATACCAAAATTAAATTTACTTATATGGTTTAAAGCGCGTTCCATTTCGGATTTAAACTTAAGTGTGCTAGTTATTTCAATACTTTCAAATGTATTATATTTAACAGCTTTAACTATATTTAATGAAGTTAAAACAGCTTCAGAGGTGTAGTTTTCGTGCAAACCAAACACAAAGTATTTTTTTAAAAAACCTTCTGCATAAGCATAACTAAATCCGTTGCCACTGTGTCTTCCTTTGTCAAATCTAAAATCTGTGTGAGCATCAAAATTAATAGCGTTTATAGGGCTGTTTAAAGCCAATGCGGCTCCTTTAATGTTTCCGTAAGCATTATTGTGGCCACCACCAATAATAATAGGTTTTTTTCCGGCAGCAATAATAGTATGTACTAAATGCGTAACATCTTTATCAATAGTATCAACTAAATTTCGGGCTTTCTTTATGTTGGCTTGTGTTTTGCTGTTTAAAGGCTTTATGTGGTTTAAGGCATCAGTGAAGTTTAAATGCCCTAAAATTAAAACACGTTCGGGTTTAGTAAAACGGTTGCTTTGTATGTTAAGCAAAGCCTGTAAGGTAGCTTCCCAGGCTTTGTGAGTTCCTGTGTTTCCGTAGTTTGCATATACGCCAACATCTTCACAAATACCAAAAATTACGTAAGAAACATCTAAATTAACAAGTTGCTCGTATATGTTAGAAATGCTTGAAAGTAATTTAACATGTTGTCCAAATTTAGATTCGCCTAAACGCTTATTTATAAGTTTATTTTTAGTAACGCTATCTAATAAAACAAGTTTATCCATTTGGTGGAAATTTTTATATAAAAATACACTAAATAATTATTTAAAAGCATTACATTGAAAACAATAAATTAAACTTAAATTTTACATTAAAAAACACATAACTATGGAAGGAAATAAAGGTAACACAGGGCTTAAGGTGGCGTTAGGTATTGCTTTTGCTTTATTTTTAGGACTTGGTTTTTATACCATGAATTTAATGAATGAAAGCAAGCAAACTAAAAACGATTTAATGGCTGAAAAACAGCTAGTAATGAATGATTTAGATGCTATGGCTAAACAATATGACGAGGCTATTGGTGAAAACAAAACAGCTAATAAAAATTTAGTTGATGCCAGAGAACGTATTCAGGGATTAATAGATTCTTTAAAAATTTCAGAAACTAACGTAAGAAGCCTATGGCGTTATAAAAAGAAATACTTATCGTTACAAAAAGAAATGGATGTATTGTTAGCTCAAAATGATTCATTACGTGTTGAAAACAGCTACTTAGCATCATCATTAGATAGTACACGCGTAAGGTTAGAAGAGCGTACAATGTTTACAGATTCATTATTAGTACAAAACACAGCTTTAGCCGAAGTTGTTGAAAATGCTGCAATTTTAGGTACAGTTGGATTAAAAGGATTTGGGGTAATTGAAAGAACTTCGGGTAAATTAATTCCTACTGAAAGAGCTGGTAGAACCGATAAAATTAGAGTATGTTTTACCGTAGCTAAAAATAATTTAGTACAAGCTGGAGATCAAGAACTTTATATACAAGTTATAGACCCTCAAAACAATATTTTAGGTTTAAATGAACAGGTACAATTTGACGGACAAACATTAAACTACAGTACTATTAGTAAGTTTAATTATGAAAACGCTAATTTAAATGTTTGTGAGTTTGTAGTTAAAGCCGATGAAGATTTTGAAAAAGGACGTTACGTTGTAAATATATACAATGAAAAAGATTTAGTTTCAACTTCAGAATTTACGCTAAAGTAAATTAATATAACACTTAAAGTTAAGCTCCTAGTTTTCTGCTAGGGGCTTTTTATTTTTACTATTAAACAAGATTATTGGTAAATAGTAGGGAAATAATTGTGATAAATTAATAAACATTTTAACTTAGTTTAACCAATTTACCCTAACAAAATTTTAATGCATCCTAACTTTCATTTTTTAAACAAACTTGGTAATATATCTGAAGAAACATTTTTAGAAATTGCAAACATTACAGAGTTTAAACGCTTAAAAGCGGGTACACAGCTTATAAAACATGGCGAAGTACCCACTAAACTTTATTTTTTAGTAGGTGGTGTTGTAAGGTGTTATGTAACTACCGAAAAAGGAAAAGAGTTTAATAAATCATTCTATTTACAAAACCATTTTGTAGCTTCTTTAACAGCTTTAGTTACTAATAAACCATCAAAATTTGTATTTGAAACACTTACCGATTGTAAAATTTATGAAGTAGATTATCATAAAATTAAAGATATGTGTAAAACCAATTTAGCGCTTAGTAATTTAAACGCTACAATTTTAGAGTATGTGTATATAAATTATGAAAAACGCCTGTTAAATTTAATAACGCTTGATGCTACTGAACGCTACTTAGCTTTACGTAAAGAAATTCCAGATTTAGAAACTATTATTCCGCAATATCATATAGCTTCATATTTAGGTATTACACCCGTACAATTAAGCCGAATTAGAAAAAAAATTGAAGCACGTTAACATTTGTTAACTATTAAAAACATCAATAATTATATATTTGAGATATATTCCTTGTAACATTTGTAATTTATGTAAGGATTGATAGCTAACTAACCAAAAAAAACCAGGTAATAATTAATTAACCTGGTTTTTTGTTATAAATAGTATGTGTTTTTTGGTGTTATTTTAAGCTACCAACCATGTCTTTAGGGTTTACCCATTCATCATATTCTTCAGCAGTAACATAACCTAAATTAATAGCTTCTTCTTTTAAAGTAGTACCATTTTTGTGCGCTGTATTTGCTATTTCAGCAGCTTTATAATACCCTATTTTGGTATTTAAAGCAGTAACAAGCATTAATGAGTTGTTAAGCAGTTTTTCAATTACAGTATGGTTAGGCTCAATTCCAACAGCACAATTAACATCAAAACTCACACAGGCATCTCCAATTAATTGAGCCGATTGTAAAACATTTGCTGCCATAACTGGCTTAAAAACATTTAATTCATAATGGCCTTGAGTGCCACCAACAGTTACAGTTACATCATTACCAAAAACCTGTGCGCAAACCATCGTTAAAGCTTCGCATTGTGTTGGGTTTACTTTTCCGGGCATTATAGAACTTCCTGGTTCATTGGCAGGAATTATAATTTCTCCAATACCACTTCTTGGTCCAGAAGCCATCATTCTAATATCATTAGCTATTTTATTTAATGATACCGCTAATTGTTTTAAAGCACCGTGTGTTTCAACTAAAGCATCATGAGCTGCTAATGCTTCAAACTTATTAGGTGCTGTTACAAATGGTAAATTGGTAAATTTTGCAATATATTCAGCTACACGTTTATCATATCCTTTAGGCGTGTTAAGGCCTGTACCTACAGCAGTACCACCTAAAGCAAGTTCACTTAAATGCGGCAAGGTATTTTCTAAAGCTTTAATGCCGTGGTCTAGTTGTGCTACATAACCCGATAATTCTTGCCCTAAAGTTAAAGGTGTAGCATCCATAAGGTGTGTTCTACCTATTTTTACAACATCTTTAAATGCTTTAGATTTTTTATCTAGTGTGTTTCTAAGTTGTTTAACACCAGGAATAGTAACTTCTACTATTTTTTTATAGGCAGCAATGTGCATACCTGTAGGGAAGGTATCGTTTGATGATTGCGATTTGTTAACATCATCATTAGGTTGTATTGTTTTTTCACCTTCACCAATAGTTTTTCCAGCCAATTGGTGTGCTCTGTTTGCAATAACTTCATTTACATTCATATTGCTTTGTGTACCAGAACCTGTTTGCCAAACAACTAACGGAAATTGGTCATCATGTTTTCCTTCTAAAATTTCATCACAAACTTGGGCAATTAAATCGCGCTTTTCAATAGCTAAAACGCCTAATTCGCAGTTAGTGTAAGCTGCGGCTTTTTTCAAATACGCAAATCCGTAAACAACTTCAAGCGGCATTGAAGCAGCCGGACCAATTTTAAAGTTATTTCTAGATCGTTCTGTTTGTGCACCCCAAATTTTATCGGCAGGTACTTTTACCTCGCCCATGGTGTCTTTTTCTATTCTGAAACTCATGTTTAATACGTTTTAATTGTATAACACAAATTTACTGTTTACTAACTTTTTATCTATGATATTTGTTATTTTTTTTAACAGATATATAACACAAATTTTTTTCGTTGCATTGTAAAATCTACTAATTTAGTAGGAAATAAAAAACTATATAAAATTTAAATATTATGGCAACAATAAGGTTAGGAGATACGGCTCCAAATTTTACAGCGCAATCAACTGAAGGTGATATAAATTTTCATGAATGGTTAGGTGATAGTTGGGGGGTGTTGTTTTCACATCCGTCTGATTATACACCCGTTTGTACTACTGAGCTTGGTACTGTAGCAAAATATAAAGATGAATTTGATAAACGTAACACCAAAGTAGTAGCTTTAAGTGTAGATGGTTTAGAATCTCATAAAGGTTGGGTTAATGATATAAATGAAACCCAAAATACAACGGTTAATTTTCCAATAATTGCCGACGAAGACAAAAAAGTATCTGAACTTTATGATATGATTCACCCCAATGCCGATAGTAATTTAACTGTTAGATCTGTTTTTATTATTGGTGATGATAAAAAAGTGAAGTTAATTATAACATATCCTGCATCAACAGGTAGGAATTTTGATGAATTACTTCGTGTTATAGATTCTTTACAACTTACAGCGTACCATAAAGTGGCAACACCAGCCAACTGGAATCATGGTGATGATGTTGTGGTAAGTCCTGCAATTTCAACTGAAGATGCTAAAACCATTTTCACAAAAGGTGTTAATGAAGTGAAACCTTATTTACGCATGACACCACAACCTAATTTAAACTAGTTAAAAACTCTGTTAATAAATTTAAAAACTATATTGTATAACAAATAGCTTTGCATTATCTTTGCAACAGTTTATTAAAAGAGAACTTACAATTATGTTTGAATTTGACCAATATTTAGGATTTTTAGCTTTTTTAACCATTTTAACAATAGGTTTTTGGTTAATGATATTTTTATTAACGTTTGTAATTCCTTACTGGATTTTTGGATCTTCAATTGAAAGATTAAAAGAAATAATAGAGGAAAAGAAAGCTAAACGTGCTCAAGCATAATTTCAAAAATACTTTAAATAAAAAAAGGAAGCGATTAGCTTCCTTTTTTTATGCCTATTATTTGGCTTTTACATTTCCATGCCATCGCCGCCGCCATCATAATCGCCATTACGCTCGCGTTTTTTCTGTTGGTTAAATCTGTATGTAAATGATACGTTATAAATTGTACCTCCTCTAAATTGTATTTCTTGGTAGGCTCTAAACGTATCGGCAGTAATATTGTTTCTAGAGTAGCCACTGTTAAAAACATCTCTTACATTAAAGGCTATAGATGCTTTATCATTAAATAAATCTTTACTTAGCGCTTGGTTTACTGAAAACACACCTTCTCTGTCGTTTTGATTATCTGAACTTGGGCCACGGTAATTAGCCATGGTTTGCCAGTCTATATCAAAAGGAAGCGTTACTTTATTTGAAATTCTTCCACGCCATGTAAAATTATCAGCACCTAAATCTATACCTTCAAAACTGCCTTCTCTTTCAAATTTAAAAAAGTTTACATCGGTATTAATACGCCATTTTCTAGAAGGGCTATAGTTAAGGTTCAATTCTATGCCATAACTATCATCTGTAGCAACATTAACAGGGCTTCTTTGTATTACAGGAAATGCTTCATTACCAACCATAGCAGTTTCACCAGTTTCTCTACTTACAAAGGCCATAACATCGGTAGCGTGGGCATAATACACAGCCGAACTTAAGGTAATATTACCAAACCTATTTAAATAACCAATTTCATATTTGCTGGTGTAAGTTGGGTCTAAATCTGGGTTTCCTTGAAATACATTTGTAATACTTGAGCGTGAGGGGAATGGGTTTAACATAAAACCACCGGGTCTTCTTAATCGGCGGTTGTAGCCCAAGGTAATACTTTCATCATCACTTAATTCTAAATTTATATTTACCGTTGGAAATAGGCCTGTTAAGTTTTTTCGTTTAAAATCGCCAGTTGTAGGTTGGTCTAGGGTAGTACGTGTGTTTTCTAACCTTACACCTAATAAATATGAAACTTTGTTTATTTTACTACCATATTGCGCATATGCAGCCATTAAATATTGTTTGAAGTTGAATACGTTTGATAAATCTGTGTTTACTTCAAATTCATTAGTGTTAGTGTTTAATAATTCAACATTATAATCGGTTGAAGTATTATTGAAATCACCACGAACACCCATTTCAATTTGGCTCATGTTTCCTATTGGCAATACGTAATCTGAACGTAAAAGAATTTTAGATTCCTTTTCAATATTTTCTAAAATATCGGTGTCTGTACCGTTAAAGTTAATTAATGAAAATTCATTATCATCATTATCTTCATACTGAAAATCTAACGTAAGTTTGTGGTCTGTTTTTTCAAAATCTTTCGTAAAATTTAAGGCATACTGAATGGTTTTTCTATCGCCATCTTCCGGATCTAATCTAATATCGGTAGTTGTGGTATTATTTATTTTATCAAACTGAATCATGCGGTTTACAGAGTTGTTTTCATTGTTGTTGTTTCTGTAAACAACCGATGTGGTAATAGAAGCTGTTTCATTTACATACCACTCTAAACCTACATTTGTGGTAATACCATTGTTAATTCTGGTAAAATCGCGTCTTTCGTTTAAATCGGGTGTGTTAATATCAAAATATTCTACATCGTTATACCAGCGTCCGGGTCTTTCATTGTATCTGTAGGATGTTGTATTAAAAAAGTTTAAATCGCCTGTTCTGTAATTTATATTACCTGAAATTCCAGCGGCTTTTGGATGTCCAGCATTGGCTGTTACAGAGCCGTTTAAACCCTGTAATTTACTACGGCGTAAAATAATATTTAAAATACCAGCAGTACCTTCAGCTTCATACCTTGCTGAAGGCGAGGTTATAACTTCAACTTTTTCAATAGCATCAGCTGGTAATTGCTGTAAGGCGTCTGATGAATTTAAACCTACCAAGCCAGATGGTTTGCCGTTAATAAGTATACGTACGTTGTCATTTCCGCGAAGCGCAATACCGCCTTCAGCATCAACAGATACCGAGGGTACATTATCTAAAACATCACTAACGCTGCCGCCACTTACGGTTAAATCTTTACCTACGTTGTATATTTTTTTATCTAACTTTATTTCAACCGATGTTTTTTCGGCTATAATTTCAACTTCGCCTAAAGAGGCAATATCAATATCTAAAAAAATAGTACCTAGGTTTTGCGATTTAAATATATTTTGATTGAATAGTTTTTGTGTTTTGTATGAAATATATTCAATAGTTATATCATAAGTGCCTTGTGGTACAGGAATGCTAAAGCTACCATTAATATCAGTAATACCGCCGGTTACAACTTTATTAGCCTTTTTACTAAAAAATGAAATGGTTGCATATTCTAACGGGTCATTGGTTTCTTTGTCTAAAACTTTACCTGTAACGGTAACATCTTTTATGGTTGATGTTTTTATTACTAAATTTTCTTGGGGTTTTGGTTGGGCATTAGTGTTTATAACACTTGTTAATAAAAAAAAGAGTGTAAAAATTTTATACATAATTATAGTTTAGACTTAAGACTCCAAAAATATAATTAGGTAAAACCGATTTTAGTTAAAGTTGTGCTAAATTGAAGATTGAAATGTTAAATTATCTCTTTAATTTTCTCAGGAGGCCTGCCAATAACGGCCTTTTTGTTGTTTATTACTATAGGTCTTTCTATAAGTTTAGGGTGGTTTACCATAGCCGAAATAATAGCATCATCAGATAAATCTTTACCTTTAAAATCTGTTTTCCAAATAGTTTCATTTTTTCTAACAAGGTTAATTGGGGCAATGTCTAACAGTTTAATAATGGCTCTTAATTCGGTTTCTGTAGGTGTGTTTTCTAAATACTTTATAACTTCAAAATCTTTACCAGAAGCCTCTAAAATACTTAGGCCTTGTCTTGATTTGCTACAACGATTATTATGGTATATCGTAATCATTTTTTTAACGTTTAAATATTAATGTTGAATGTTTTTAATTCTGAAATAAGCTGTTCAGGATTTTTAAATTGAATACCGTTAATACCCAATGTGTTTGCTGCTTGAATATTACGGATGTTATCATCTATAAAAATAGCGTTTTCGGCAGTAATATTGTAACGGTTTAGCGTAGTGATGTATATATCTTTAAAAGGTTTTCTGGTTTTTTCATCACCAGAAACTACAATGCCTTCAAACCATTGTAAAAATTCAAATCTTTTTAGTGCAATAGGGAAGGTTTCATTGCTCCAATTTGTTAAAGCTACTACTTTATATTTTTTTGAAGCAATCATTTTCTTAAGAATATCAACTGTTCCAGAAATGGCATCACCTAACATTTCTTCCCAACGCCCGTAATACATTCTAATTAAATCTTCATATTCCGGAAACATGGCTACTCTTTCTTCTGTTGCTTTAGCAATAGGGTAGCCGGCATCTTGGTTTTCATTCCAATCCATAGTACAAACATTGTTAAAAAACCATTGCATTTTTTCACGATTGCCATTAAATTCATTAAGATAAACGTATTCCGGATTCCAGTCTATTAAAACACCACCAAGATCAAAAATAACAGTGTCTATTTGTTTCATTTTAAAGCTCGTTTGTGTTTTCTTCTTGTTGGCCCATCATCATTAAATAGGCTTTTAAAAATGGGTTTATGTCGCCATTCATAACAGCATCAACATTACCTGTTTCATGTGCTGTTCTAACATCTTTAACCAATTTATAAGGGTGCATTACGTAATTACGTATTTGGCTTCCCCATTCAATTTTCATTTTACTAGCTTCAATATCATCACGTTGCGCGCGTTGTTTTTCTAGCTCAATTTCATATAATTGAGAGCGTAACATTTGCATAGCACGGTCTCTATTATCATGTTGCGAACGTGTTTCTGAACATTGAATTTGTATGCCTGTTGGTTTGTGTAATAGCTGAACTTTTGTTTCAACCTTATTTACATTTTGCCCGCCAGCACCACTAGAGCGTGCGGTTGTAATTTCTATATCGGCTGGGTTTATAGCTATTTCAATGGTATCATCAACTAAAGGGTACACGTAAACCGAAGCAAAACTTGTGTGGCGTTTAGCATTACTATCAAAAGGAGATATTCTTACCAACCTGTGCACTCCATTTTCACCTTTAAGCCAACCAAAAGCAAAATCGCCATTAATTTCTAAAGTAACGGTTTTAATACCAGCCACATCGCCTTCTTGGTAGTTAAGTTCTTTAACTTTGTAGCCTTCTTTTTCGGCATACATTAAGTACATGCGCATAAGCATACTTGCCCAATCGCAACTTTCAGTTCCGCCAGCGCCGGCTGTAATTTGTAATACAGCACTTAGGTTATCACCTTCATCAGATAGCATGTTTCTAAACTCTACATCTTCTAAAAAGGTAGCTGTTTTATTAAAATGCGTGGTAACATCATCTGCTGTAGATTCGCCTTCTTTATAAAATTCATAAAGCACCTCTAAATCTTCAATTTGCGATTTTAAGGTTTTGTAATCTTCAACCCATTTTTTCTTAACCCTGAGCGATTTCATTACAATTTCAGCTTCTTTGGGGTTGTCCCAAAAATTAGGGTCGAAGGTTTTTTCTTCTTCGTTTTGTATTTCAATTAATTTCCTATCTATGTCAAAGATAGTGCCTTAGTTTGTCAAGGCGGGTATTAAGATCTTTAATTTGATCTGAAGTAATCATAATTTGAATATTTTGAACAAAAATATAATTAATACCTAACAGGAAAAAACTTTAGATATTTTTTTAGTTTTATCTTTTTAAATTTCTCAGAGTAATGAAAATAGACTTAAGAAGTGATACTGTTACCAAACCAAGCGCCCAAATGCTTGATGCTATGATGCAAGCTACTGTGGGCGATGATGTTTTTGGAGAAGATGAAACCATAAACCTCTTAGAACAAAAGGTAGCCCGTATGTTTGGTAAAGATAAGGCTTTGTTTTTTCCAAGTGGCACTATGGCAAATCAAACAGCTATAAAATTACATACACAACCAGGTAACCAAGTTATTTGTGATGCATATGCACATATTTATAATTATGAGTCTGGTGGTGTGGCTTTTAACAGTGGTGTGTCTTGTAAACTATTAGATGGTAATAATGGCCGATTTACAGCTAAACAGGTTGAAGCCGCTATAAACCCTACAGATTATTGGTATGCTGAAACACGTTTGGTAGCTTTAGAAAATACAACCAATAAAGGTGGTGGTGCTTGTTGGGATTTTAGTGAAATTGAAAAAATAAAAAACCTGTGTATTGATAAAAATTTAGGGCTTCATTTAGATGGGGCCAGACTCTGGAATGCCTTAGTGGCTAAAAACGAAACTACACAACAGTACGGAGCTGTATTTAATACCATATCGGTTTGTTTAAGTAAAGGTTTAGGGTGCCCTGTTGGATCTGTTTTAGTTGGCGATGCTACCATTATGAAAAACGCCCAAAGAATTCGTAAAGTTTTTGGAGGTAATTTAAGGCAAGCAGGGTATTTAGCAGCCGCAGGTATTTATGCGCTAGATAATAATATAGCACGCTTAGCCAATGATCACAAAAAAGCTATAGAAATTGGTAATGCACTTAATAGTTTACCAATAATTAAGGTAGTAGAACCAATTGAAACTAATATTGTGATTTTTGAGCTAAACCCCGATGTTAACGAAACACATTTTATTAATAAACTAACTGAAAATAACATTCATATTATTAGTATGGGTAGTAATAAATTGCGTATGGTAACACATTTAAATTACACCAATGATATGCATGAAATACTGTTAAGGGTTTTAAAAAATACTAATTTTAACTAACAACTCTATTTAAACATATCCATACCAGGAATATTCGGTAAGCCTTCTTTGGCGGCGGCAGCTAATTCAGCTTCGTTTACTTTGGTGGCTTTTTCAATAGCTTTGTTTAGTGTTAAAACCAAGTAATCTTCAAGTTGCTCTTTGTCTTCAAGTAGGGTGTCGTCTATTTCTAAACCTTTAATTTCTCTATTGGCAGTAATAGTAACTTTAAGTTTATTGTCTGAACTCGCTTCATCAATTAAAACCGTATTTAAGCGTTTTCTAGTTTCTTCTACTTTTTTTTGGGTTTCTTTAAGTTTCCCCATCATATTCATCATATCTCCAAACATATGGTATCAAATTTTATAAATGCAAAACTATTTAATTTTATATTTGTGCGCTAAAATTTAACAATAAATTGAAAAATACAATAACGCCCCCAAAAGCAAAAAAAAAGCCAGAACAACTTCAGGCGCATAACGATATTAGAATAGATAACTACTTTTGGCTTAATAATAGAGAAGACCAAGAAGTAATAGATTATTTAGAGGCCGAAAACCAGTATACAAAAGGTATTTTAAAGCATACTGAAGCTTTTCAAAATTTACTTTTTGAAGAAATGAAAGGCCGCATAAAGGAAGATGATGAAACTGTACCGTATAAATTAAATGGCTATTGGTACATTACACGTTTTGAAAAAGATAAAGGTTACCCCATTTACACACGTAAAAAAGGAACACTAGATGCCGATGAAGAATTGCTGTTTGATTGTAATGAAATGGCCAAAGACCAAGCTTATTTTAAACTAGGTAGTATAGCTATTAGTCCAGATAATAAGTTAGCCGCTTTTACAACCGATTTGGTAAGTAGGCGCCAATACACAGTACAAATAAAAGACTTAACCACAGGCAATATTCTGCAAGATACTATTATAAACACCACAGGTAGCATTACTTGGGCAAATGATAATAAAACGCTTTTTTATGCTTTAAAAGACGACGTTACGCTACGTTCGCACAAAATATGCAAACATGTTTTAGGCACGCCTGTTAGTAATGATGTTGATGTATTTCATGAAACTGATGATACCTTCAATACCTTTGTGTATAAAACAAAATCTAGAAAATACATTGTTATTGGTTCATCAAGCACCTTATCTACAGAATACAGATTTATAAATGCAGATACGCCTGAGGCCGATTTTGCAATATTTCAAGAAAGACAACCCGATTTAGAGTATAATATTTCGCATTATAATGACGCCTTTTATATTATGGCTAATAATGATGGTGCTACCAATTTTAAACTTTTAAAAACACCTGAAACAGCTACAGCTATTAATAATTGGGAAGAAGTTTTACCACACAGAGATCACGTTTTGTTAGAGGATATTGAAATTTTTAAAGATTATTTGGTAGTTAATGAACGTGAAAATGGTTTAAATAAACTACGTATTATAAGTTGGAATGGTGAAGAAGATTATTACTTGCCGTTTAACTCTGAAACTTACACCGCATACATAGGTAATAATCCAGATTTTGAAAGCAATTCATTGCGTTACGGTTTCAATGCATTAAACACACCAAGTTCGGTAATTGATTATGATTTAGAAACCAAGCAAAGCACCATAAAAAAAGAACAACAAGTATTGGGCGGCACATTTAACAAAGCCAATTATATAACAAAACGTGTTTGGGTTACCGCACGCGATGGTGTTAAAGTTCCTGTGTCTTTAATATACCGAAACAATTTGGTTTTAAATGGTGAAAATCCGCTATTACAGTATGCATATGGTTCCTATGGTTCTACCGTAGATCCTTCGTTTTCTTCCATTAGATTAAGTTTATTAGATCGTGGTTTTATTTATGCCATAGCACACATTAGAGGTAGTGAGTATTTAGGAAGAGATTGGTATGAAAACGGTAAATTACTTACAAAAAAGAATACGTTTTATGATTTTATTGATGTATCTAAATATCTTATAGAAAACAAATACACATCAAATAAACATTTATACGCATATGGCGGGTCAGCAGGAGGTTTACTTATGGGCGCTGTAATGAATATGAATCCTGAATTGTATAATGGTATTATTGCAGCAGTACCGTTTGTTGATGTAGTTACTACCATGTTAGATGAAACCATACCATTAACAACAGGTGAGTATGATGAATGGGGCAACCCTAATGAAGAAACCTATTATCATTATATGAAATCATATTCTCCTTATGATAATGTAGAAGCTAAAGCTTATCCAAATGTATTAGTAACTACAGGTTTGCATGATTCGCAAGTACAATATTGGGAACCTGCAAAATGGGTAGCTAAGCTACGCGAATTAAAAACAGACCAAAATATTTTATTATTGCATACTGATATGGATGCTGGCCATGGTGGTGCTTCGGGCAGATTTGAAAGCTTAAAAGAAGTAGCCTTAGAGTATGCTTTTTTATTAGATTTAGAAGGTATTAATGCTTAATTTAAAAAAAAAACTTATTTTTGTCAGGTTTTAAGTCGCGTTTTAATAATACATTGCGCCCTTTAAAAAGCATTTAATGAAACAAGACAATAAGGTTTACAACAGTTTTTTAGACTTAATTGGCAATACGCCGCTTGTTAAGCTTAATAAAATAACCTCAGAATTTGAAGGTAATTTCTATGCTAAAATAGAATCTTTCAATCCGGGTCAATCATCAAAAGATAGAATAGCACTTTATATAATAGAGGAAGCCGAAAGAAAAGGTATTTTAAAACCAGGTGATACTATTATTGAAACCACATCAGGCAATACAGGCTTTAGTATAGCCATGGTTAGTATCATAAAAGGCTATGAGTGTGTTTTAGCAGTAAGTTCTAAATCTTCACCAGATAAAATAGATATGTTAAAAACTATGGGTGCTAAAGTATATGTGTGTCCTGCACACGTTAGTGCCGATGATCCTAGATCTTACTACGAGGTTGCAAAACGTTTACACCAAGAGCGTAAAGGTTCAGTATATATAAATCAATATTTTAACGAATTAAATATTGATGCACATTACCACTCTACAGGTCCTGAAATTTGGCAACAAACCGAAGGAGAAATTACACATTTAGTTGCATGTAGTGGTACAGGTGGTACTATTTCAGGTACAGCAAGATATTTAAAAGAGCAAAACCCTAACATTAAAGTTATTGGTATTGATGCTTTTGGATCTGTTATTAAAAAATATCACGAAACACGTGAGTTCGATGAAAAAGAAATTTACCCATACCGTATTGAAGGTTTAGGTAAAAACTTAATACCTGCAGCAACAGATTTTGATGTTATAGACGAGTTTGTAAAGGTAACCGATGAAGAAAGTGCGCACACAGCAAGAGAAATTGCAAGAACAGAAGGCATGTTTGTTGGCTATACTTCTGGCGCTGTAGTACAAGGCTTAAAGCAATTAGGAGAAGCAGGAACCTTTAAAAAAGATGATAAAGTAGTGGTTATTTTTCCAGATCATGGCTCAAGATATATGAGTAAAGTATACAGTGATAAATGGATGAACGATCAAGGATTTTTTGATAGTGTAAATGAAGAAACACTAGAAAAAGTTCAATATATAAAGTAAAAAATATACTTTTCAATAAAAGAGATTGTGTTTTGTTTTAAAGCAAAATTTAATCTCTTTTATTTTATAATAATTGCGTGCTAAAAATTATGTTCAAAACAATTAAATAATTAATTTTGCACCAACTAACTAAGGTACTAAACTAAATATTTTTTATCCGTAAAAAAATAGTGTGTTAGCACAGTAAACAATCACCTTAATTAGTATTATCTTAGAATTAAATAGCGTTAAGACATTTTTAAATGAAGGATTTATTTGAAAAAATTTATAAAGACAAAGGGCCATTAGGTAAGTGGGCATCACAAGCAGAAGGGTACTTTGTATTTCCTAAATTAGAAGGAGAAATTTCAAATAGAATGAAATTTCAAGGGAAAGAAGTTATTACTTGGAGTATAAATGATTATTTAGGTTTAGCAAACCACCCTGAAGTAAGAAAGGTTGATGCTGAAGCTGCTGCTCAATACGGTTCTGCATATCCAATGGGAGCACGTATGATGTCTGGTCACACAGATTTGCATGAAAAACTTCAAAATGAATTAGCTTCATTTGTTAATAAAGAGGCTGCATACCTTTTAAACTTTGGTTACCAAGGTATGGTGTCTACCATAGACGCTTTGGTTTCTAAAGATGATATAATTGTGTATGATGTTGATGCGCACGCATGTATTATTGATGGTGTGCGTTTACACATGGGTAAACGTTTTACTTATAAGCATAATGATGTTGAAAGTTTAGAAAAAAACTTAGAGCGTGCCTCTAAAATGGCAGAACAAACAGGCGGAGGTATTTTAGTTATTTCTGAAGGTGTGTTTGGTATGCGTGGTGAACAAGGACGCTTAAAAGAAATTGTAGCTTTAAAAAAGAAATTCAATTTCAGATTATTTGTTGATGATGCACACGGTTTTGGTACATTAGGCGCTACAGGTGCTGGTGCTGGTGAAGAACAAGGTGTGCAAGATGATATTGATGTGTACTTTGCTACGTTTGCAAAATCGTTAGCAAGTACAGGTGCTTTTATTGCAGGTGACAAAGAAATTATAGATTACTTAAAATATAACTTACGTTCTCAAATGTTTGCTAAATCACTACAAATGCAACTTGTAGTTGGTGCTTTAAAACGTTTAGAAATGTTAAGAACCATGCCAGAATTAAAAGCGAAACTTTGGGAAAATGTTACAGCTTTACAATCTGGTTTAAAAGCCCGTGGTTTTGATATTGGTACAACACAAAGTTGTGTAACACCAGTGTATTTAAAAGGAAGTATTCCGGAAGCCATGGCTTTAGTTAAAGATTTACGTGAAAATTACGGTATATTCTGCTCTATTGTAGTATATCCTGTAATTCCTAAAGGTTTAATTTTATTACGATTAATACCTACGGCATCACACACGTTAGATGATGTAAATGAAACACTTGCTGCCTTTGAAGGGATTAGAGACAGGTTAGAAAACGGTACTTATAAGCGTTTATCTGCCGCTGTTATGGCAGCAATGGGTGAGTAATAAATAAATTAATTATTCTCATAAAAAAGTCCGAATTTTAAATTCGGACTTTTTGTTTTTATAAATCTTTTCTAAAGGTTTTACGCTTGCGGTACACTTCAGGACTAAAATGCTTCCAAATTTGATGAATAGCTATGTTGTCTTCCAATTCGGGTGTTCTATAGCAAAATTCAATGCCTTTTTCAGTAAAAGTTTTATAGTATTCATTAAAAATTACTGCATGTACACCTTTATTTTGGTAATCTGGGTGAATACCTATAAGGTAAAAGTTAACGTCTTTACTGTGTTTTTTTGCTTTTAAAATATGCCTAAAACCAAATGGAAATAACCTGCCATTGGCTTTTTGTAAGGCTTTTGCAAATGAAGGCATTACTATGGCAAACCCTATTAAATTATTGTCTTTGTCAATTACAAACTTTATATATTCAGGGTTTACAAAACTTATAAATTTCTTTTTAAAATATTCCTTTTGAATATCAGTAATAGCTACAAATGATGATAATGAGGCGTAGGTTTCATTAAATAAATCAAACATTTTATCTACATACGGCATAACTTCAGATGTTTTTGTGAAGTTTAATGCGGTAAGTTGGTAACGTCTTTTTATAAGTGCTTGTGCCTTTTCAAAGGTTTCAGGTTTTACATTACTAAATGGAAATTTACTTTCTATATATCCTTTTTCAACCTTATAATTTGCAGCTTCATAATGTTTAGCATAATAGGGGTGGTTATACCATGTTACCATTGGGGTATTGTGCTCAAAACCATCGGTAATTACGCCAACTTTATCAAGGTTTGAAAACCCAACAGGACCTTCGGCATACTCTAAATTATGCGCTTTTCCTATTGCTTCAACTTTGTTTAATAATGCTTTTGATACTTCTAAATCATCAATAAAATCAAACCAACCAAAACGCATTTTTAATTGTTTTTGGTCTTTTACTTCAAGCCAATTAATAATGGCAGCAATTCTACCAACTACGGTATTGTTTTTATAGGCTAAAAAAAGTTTAGCTTCGGCATCATTAAATACAGGGTTTTCGTTGGTGTCAAAAGTTTTTAATTCCTGACTTAAAATTGGTGGTGTCCAGTATTGAGAATTTTTATAGAGTGTAAACGGAAATTTAACAAAGGTTTTTAAATCCTTTTTATTGCTAACTTCTTTAATTGTAATCATATACAGTTAACGTCTTTTTGTGTTATTTAGTTTAATCAAAGTCTATGCTTCGTTTTTTTTGTTTCTTGGGGCTATTATCATTGGTATCTTTATTTTTTTTAGATGCTTTTTTTGATCTTTTTTTGCCGCTTTTCCTGTCGCGTCTGCCAGCTTCATCTTCAGCACTTGTGCCATTATCTATTACAGGGTCTTTATGAAAATCTAATCTATATGAAGCACCAATGCTTGCGTTAAAAACCGAAGGTGTATCTTTGGTGTTAAAGGTTATAGCGGTGTCTAATTGAAAATTTTTACCAAATAAGCGTGCACCACCAACTCTAAATAAGTTATCGGCATAAAAATCACTTTTAATACCTTGCGTTTCACCAAAAATAACCCAATTAGCGTTTAAGGCGTGTGTTAGTGTTAGTATGTATTGAAAATCAGATTGGTCTGTGCCAATACGGTCTTTAATTAAATTCATTACAAAAACCCAACCGCCAGCAAAATTGTTTTGCGTAGCAATCATTACTTTAGGGCTTATGCCTTCAATACCCGGCGCGGTAAAAGGATTGTTTTTAGTGTCATAGTTTATACCAGCAAAAATAGAAACGGCGGGTATTAAATTACGCCATTTAAAACGGTGGTTGGCTTTCCAGCTATAAAGGTTTGGTTTGTTGGCTTCTTCGTTCTTATAAGGATCAAAAATTAAATATTTAGCACCCAACGCTAAGTGTTTAAAGTTGGCTCTATCATCTTCGGCGCCTGCTTGGTAGGTGTATGTTTTTGTATCGTTTTGGTAGGTACCTTCAATATTAATTTCTAATTGCTCAAATAAAAAGCCATAACGAGCTGCAAAATCAGCTCCTAAGCCAGAAACTTCGTAAGTAGTTGCAGGTGTGCGTTTTTCTTTCACAAAATAAGGGCCAACTTCAAACTGTACAACGTTTTTTCCAACTGAAAAAGCACTTCTAGATACTCCTGGGCGATTTGAGTTTATAACATCAGTATATTGACTAAAGGCGTGTATAGTAATAAAATACATTAAGGCTAAAAGGATAGATTTGTAAGGCTTCATCATAAAAATTAAGTATTATAAAGAATAAAATAAGGTATAACACATGGGGCTGTTACCTTAAATTTGGTTACCAAATATATATATTTTATAGTTTTTTTATCAGTTTTAAACGTTTTTTAAGTATATAGAATTGTATTTTTGTTTAAAAAAGAATTTTCATGCAACAATTTGCATCTGCCACAGGTTTAGTAAAAATGATTCTCATCATTTTGTTAATTTATTTTGGTGTTAAAATATTGGCACGCTTGTTTTCGCCTTTTTTAATAAAGTTTGTAGCTAAAAAAGCAGAAGAGCGTTTTGGGCAACAGTTTAATGGCGGCTTTCAAAATAGAAAGCCACAAGAAAAACCTAAAAAAGAAGGCGAAGTCACCATAGATAAAATACCAACACGTAAGACTTCAAATAAAGATGTTGGAGATTATGTGGATTTCGAAGAAATTGATTAATTTCACAATCATTGATTTTAAAGCACGTTCATGCAACTTTCATTTAAAAAAATATGGCCGCACATACTTGTGTTAGTGGGGTTTGTAGTTATTTCATTAGCCTATTTTAGTCCTGTTTTACAAGGAAAAGCTATTTTTCAAAGTGACATCAAGCAATATATTGGGATGTCTAAACAGCAAAAAGATTATAAAGCACAAACAGGTGAAGAAACCTACTGGACAAACAGTGCTTTTGGTGGTATGCCAACCTACCAACTAGGGGCTAAATATCCGCATAACTACATTAAGAAGTTGGATTTAGCATTGCGGTTTTTACCAAGACCAGCCGATTATTTGTTTCTATACCTTTTAAGTTTTTATGTTTTGATGCTGGTATTAAAAGTAGATTTTAAACTAGCTGCTGTTGGTGCTTTAGCGTTTGGTTTTTCTACCTATTTAATTATAATTTTAGGTGTAGGGCACAACAGTAAAGCGCATGCTATTGCTTATATGCCATTGGTTTTAAGTGGTATATTGCTTACGTTTCAAAAAAAATATATAGCAGGCTTTTTACTAACTACTGTGGCTATGGGGTTAGAGATTGTATCTAATCACTTTCAAATGACCTATTATTTACTATTATTGGTTATTGTTTTAGGGGTCGTGTATTTAATTGATGCTTTTAAAAAACAATTATTACCACATTATTTTAAGTCGGTTGGTATTTTAGTGCTAGCGGTAGTGTTATCAATTGGTTTAAACGCTACAGGAGTTTTGGCTACCCAAGAATATGTAAAAGAAAGTACCAGAGGTAAAAGTGAGTTAACTATAAATGCTGATGGCACTCCAAAAGAAGTCACTTCGGGCTTAGATAGAGATTATATTACACAATTTAGTTACGGTATTGTTGAAACTTTTAATTTGTTTATACCACGTTTTATGGGTGGTGGTAATTTTGAACACGTAGGAAAAGATTCTGAAACCTATAAAAAATTCCGATCTGAAGAAGCACCAACTTACTGGGGTAATCAGCCCATTGTAGAAGCACCAGCATACGTAGGTGCTGTTGTTCTTTTCTTGTTTGTTTTGGGGCTATTTTTAGTTAAAGGCCGTTTAAAATGGTGGTTAGTAGGCGGTACACTATTGTCGTTACTTCTGTCTTACGGAAAAAACTTAGGCTTTTTAACCGATTTATTTATTGATTATGTGCCGTTTTATAATAAGTTTAGAGCCGTAAGTTCTATTCAAGTACTATTAGAATTGTGTGTGCCTGTGTTAGCCATATTTGCTTTAGCACGCTTGTTAAATAATTTTGAAAAAGACCATGAAAAACTTAACGCGCTTAAATACACTACCCTTATTACAGCGGGGTTAGCTGTTGTGTTTTTGTTGTTTAAAAACACATTGTTTACATTTTCTGGTGCAAATGATGGGTATTATTTACAAAACTATGGGCAAGATTTTATAAACGCTGTCAAAGATGATAGAAAATCTATTTTTACTGCCGATACTTTACGAACATTGGTTTTAGTATTGCTGGCTGCGGGTACTGTATATTTCTTTCTAAAAAATAAAATTAAAGAAAACGGTGTCATTGCTGTTTTCGCTATACTTATTGTATTCGATTTGGTGGTTGTTGATAGGCGATATGTTAATAATGATGATTTTGTAGCAGCTATTAAAGTAAATAAACCATTTTCTGCAACTGCTGCCGATAGTGATATTTTAAAAGACGAAGGACATTTTAGGGTGTTTGATATTACTAATGAAGGTTTGCAAAATAGAACCAGAGCATCATATTTTCATAATTCGTTAAACGGATATAATGCAGCAGAATTAAAACGCTACCGTGAAGTTTTTGATTTTTATATTGCAAAAAACAATATGAATGTGCTTAACATGCTTAATACAAAGTATGTGATAATTGATGGCGAAAAAGGGCCTTCGGCATTATTAAATGATGAAGCAAATGGTAATGCTTGGTTTGTTAAAACCTTAAGAAAAGTAGCTACAGCTAATGACGAAATTTTAGCTTTAGATAGTTTAGATACTAAAAACAAAGCTGTTTATACACAAGGATCTGTTGCGAAGCATATGTTTACAGTAGATTCTTTGTCAAATATTGAATTACAAGAAGTTGCGCCTAATTATTTGAAGTATACATCTAACAATAAAAATGATGGGTTTGCGGTATTTTCGGAGGTGTATTACGGAAATGGCTGGACAACCCTTTTAGATGGTAAACCAACAACACACATGCGTGTTAATTACACGTTGCGTGGCATGCAAATACCAAAAGGTACGCATACCATTGAATTTATTTTTGATCCTGAGGTTGTTAAAACAGGTAGTAGTATTGCTTTGGGTAGTTCTATGTTGCTGGTGTTTTTGCTAGCTGGTGGTTTGTTTTTTGAATTTAAAAAAACACGCCAACAACGTGCATAAAAAAGCACTCATAATAACTTATTATTGGCCGCCTGCTGGTGGTCCTGGTGTACAGCGCTGGTTAAAGTTTGTAAAATATTTACCAGATTTTAATATTGAACCTATAGTTTTTATTCCTGAAAATCCAAATTATGCGTTAACAGACCCTAGTTTGGTTGAAGATGTGTCTAAAGATTTAAAACTGCTAAAACTCCCTATAAAAGAGCCGTATAAACTAGCGCGCTTTCTTTCAAAAAAGAAATCAAATACCATAAGTAAGGGTATTATTTCTGATTATAAAAATCAGAGCTTTATAGAAAAAGTCATGTTGTTTATTCGTGGTAACTTTTTTATTCCCGATGCTAGGAAAAATTGGGTATCGCCTGCTGTTCGGTTTCTGCGTGAGTATATTGAAAATAATCCGGTAGATGTGGTTATTACTACAGGACCGCCGCATAGTTTGCACTTAATTGGTATGCAATTAAAAAATCAGTTACACGTTAAATGGCTAGCAGATTTTAGGGATCCGTGGACAACCATTGGGTATCATAAAAAACTAAAACTAACAAAGCCTGCAAAAAAGAAGCATTTGTTTTTAGAAAAACAAGTATTAAACACTGCAGATAGGGTGGTGGTAACTAGTTTTGTTACTAAGCAAGAGTTTTTAAAACTCACGAATAAGCCTATTGATGTTATTACTAATGGCTATGATTATGAAAACGTACCACCAGTGGCTTTAGATACTAAATTTTCACTAGCACATATAGGGTCACTATTGTCAAAAAGGAATCCTGAAATTTTATGGCGGGTGTTACGAGACTTAGCTCAGAAACATCCTGAATTTAAAAAGGATTTACAACTCAATTTTATAGGCGCTGTTAGTAATGATGTGTTGCAGTATATTGAAAAAAATGGTTTAAGTAATTGTGTGAATGAGTTTGGTTATGTTTCTCATAAAGAAGCTATTGTGTTTCAAAAAAAATCACAAGTACTGTTGCTTGTTGAAATTGATTCCGAAGAAACTAAGTGTATTATTCCTGGTAAATTGTTTGAGTATATGGTTTCAAATCGTCCTATCATAGCTTTAGGGCCAAAGGGGTCTGATGTTGAAAAAATAATAAAAGAAACCAATACAGGCGCCTATTTTAATTACGCTAATTATGAAGCGTTAAAAGTTGCTATTTTAAATCACTACAAAGCCTATAAGAATGATAGTTTAAAAGTGCATGCTGTAGGTTTGCAAAAGTATAGCAGACAAAAATTAACACAACAACTAGCTGAAATATTATAATGGGTATTGTTGCATCTCAATCTTTAAAAAATGTAGCTTCAACCTATTTAGGTTTCATAATAGGTGCTATAAATACGCTGTTTTTATATACCAAATTCTTGTCTGATGAGTATTATGGTATGGTGGGTGTAATGCTATCTGCAGCACATGTAATGATGCCTTTAATGGCGTTTGGTGTACATAATACGTTGGTTAAATTTTACAGTTCATTCAAAACACGTGTGTCATTAAATAGTTTTTTAACGCTTATGGTGTTGTTACCCATGCTTGTTATTATACCGGTTAGTATTATTGGGTATGTGTTTTATGATGTTATTGGTAATTTTTTAGCATCAAAAAATACACTCATTAAAAATTATGTTTGGCATACCATTGTTATAGCTGTTGCTTTAGCTTATTTTGAAGTGTTTTTTGCTTGGGCTAAAGTGCAAATGAAAACCGTGTTTGGTAATTTTATGAAAGAAGTTTTTCATAGAGTTGCTTCTATGGTTTTGTTGTTTGGTTTGTATTTAGAGGTTTTAAATGTAGAGCAGTTTATGGTGGGTTTGGTCTGTATGTATTTGCTACGCATGCTTATTATGAAAATGTACGCATTCAGTATACGCTTGCCGGTAATAACATTTAAAAAAATAGGTAATGTATCTTCTATACTAAAATATACGTCACTTATATTGATAGCAGGCTCGGTAGCTAGTATTTTATTGGATGTAGATAAGGTGATGTTGGGTAAATTATTAGTTAATTTAAATAACGTAGCGTATTATAATGTAGCGGTTTATATAGCAACGGTTATAGTAGTACCTCAACGTTCTATGCATCAAATATTAATGCCCTTATCAGCTAAGTATTTAAATGAAAAAGATTTTGATGCGCTGGATGCCTTGTATAAAAAAAGTTCTTTAAACTTATTGATTGTAAGCGGATTTATCTTTTTGTTAATAGTGCTTAATGTAAAACAATTTTATTTTTTAATAGATCCGCAATACAGTGTTGGTATTTATGTGGTTTTGTTAATTAGTACTGCAAAATTATATGATGCTATGCTAGGTAGTAACAATGCAATTTTGTTTAACAGCGATTATTACAGGGTAATACTTGTGCTTGGTGTTGTGTTGGTGGTATTAACACTTGTTTTAAATATTGTTTTTATTCCACGTTATGGTATTAATGGGGCAGCTATAGCAACGTTTTTAGCTATTGTTTTTTATAACTCTGCTAAACTATTTTTTGTGTATAAATATTTCAAAATACAACCGTTCACACAGCAAAGTTTAAAAGTAGGGGTGTTGTTGTTAGCTTGTGTAGTGTTGTTTTATTTTTGGGATTTCCCTTTTACGCCCATTGTAAGTGTTATTTTAAAATCTACTTTAATTAGCGTGTTGTATCTTTTTGTGGTTTATAGGTTTAGGTTATCTGAAGATATTACGTATGCTATGCAAAAACTCTTAAAAAAGTAAAAAAAGAAAACCCCATGATGCTGCTTTGAGGCAAACGTATCACAGGGCTTTCCAACTAACCAACCAAAGTTATTATGATCTTCTTCTTGAAGTAGATCGTGTATTGTTGCTAGACGTGCTTCTGTTTTGAGAAACCCTAGCGTTGTTATTTTTATTAGCACCTCTTGTTATGGTTCTTTGCGGCATGCTTTTGCGTTGTGTACTGCTTGATCTTTGATAACTTTTTTGAGGTGTTCTTGTAGTTTTATTAGCTACTTGTGGTGCTCTTCTTGTGTTACTACTGTTATAATTTCTAGATGTAGTAGTCTGTGGTTTATTGTATTTGTTGCTTTTTCTGGTAATGTTTGTATTACTAGATCTGTTTATGGTAGTATGTCTATTAATAATAGTTTTTGAGTTTCTATTGTTATTAGATACACTTCTAGAAGTGTTGTTATTTCTATTGTATGTGTTGTTACTTTTTCTAGAACTATTAGCGTAAGCTTTATAGTTTCTGTTTGTAGCATATCGGTTAACGCGTGTTACATTTCTGTTGCTGCGGTTTACGGTAGCATAACTTCTGTTTCTTATAATGTTGTGTCCGCGTCTGCTAGCAACAGCAGTTCTTGGTCTGTAATTATTGTAAAAAGGTCTTGAGTACACATATCTAACAGGTGTATAATATCTTCTATAAGGCCTGTTGTAAACCACACAGTAATTAACAGCTGGTACTGCGTAGTATCTATGCCATGGGCGGTATACGTAATTTCTATTGTAAATGTTTATAAAGCCTGTACAGTGTGAAAATGTATTATATCTATTGTAGTGTACATATAGTCCGCCAACTCTAGATACATACCCAAAATTGTTATAGTATATGTTTACATTTCCTGCTTGTACTATACGCCCGTAATGATCATAATAAATAGGTGTGTTTTCAATTTGAATAATAGCGCCAAATTCGTCATATTGCACATAAGCATTATAATCATACCCAGAATTAAAACTAACATGAACGTTAGGTGAACCAATTGATACGTTAAATCTGGCATTACCTCTCACAATGTTAAAATCGAATTGTCCATCTCTAAATACCGAGAATTCTATTCCGTTTTCTACAAATATGAAAGAATTACTGTAGCCTCCAATATAAGCAGATGTGTTGTTACTATTTTTTTTGGTGGTTGTAACGGCATTAGCAGTAAATCCTGTAAGGATAAATCCGGCTAAAATAAATAGTATTTTTTTCATAATCTGTAAGTTTAAATGTGAATACGATTATGTAATACCAAACAGCGTGCCAAAAAAATGAATGGATGTTTTTGGTAAGTATCAAAATTATGAATAATTGCAATTTTGAATCTATTTTTTTAATGTCAAGTTTATATCGAGTATTATTTTATGTGCTGTTTTGTGTGGTTAATTACATTTGGTTTAACTATTAACTAAATACATTAAGCATATATGAAAAACATTACATTGCTATTACTTTTTTTTATTTCAATGGCTTTTGCGCAACGAGTAGAGCCAACTTTTAATTGGTCTAATAAAGCTGATTATCAAATTAACGGCGAAACAGCAGTTACCTTTAAACCCGGTGATAATATTACTGTTGAAATAACGTATACACTAGGAGTCACTAACGGCACTAATGATGCGTTTAATTTTATGCTTGCGGGCTTGCAAGATGAACCTATAGCTAATCATGATGTGATTAATGGTACGTGGGCTAATGAAACTGTAGCGCAACCTAACGATTACGTGTATCCAGGGGCAGGAGCAGGTGGTGTTACTACGGTTAGTTATACCATTCCTGCAGATGCACAGTTGAGTTCAGAAAATGCTAATTTAACATATAGACTATTAACGTATTTAGCGTATACACCCGATGGAGGTGCTACTATTTATGGCGGCCCTGGCGCTAGTGATCCTACTTTGGTGTATATAAGAAGTCAGGCAGAAATAAATGCGTTATCAACGTCTGGTTTTAATAAAAATAAATTGAAAGCCTACTATAACGCCAATACAGAAGCTATCGTCTTTAAAGATGCTACTATTGCCGGTGATTATGCTGTTTATAATTTAATGGGGCAAGAGGTTTTAAGGGGGGCTGTATCAAAAGTAATTGCCGTAAGCACTTTAAAACCCGGACTCTATATCTTATCAACAGCAGGAGGTAGTCTAAAATTTGTTAAGTAATTTAAAATACGTAATTAATTAGTTTGTTGGGAAAAAGAACGCTTAAGTAGGCGTTCTTTTTATTTTATAACTTATCTTCTAAATACGTGCCCGTAACAGATTTTTTGTTTTTCACAAGTGCTTCAGGTGTGCCAAAAGCAACAATGTTACCACCATTTTCACCGCCTTCAGGTCCTAAATCTATAACATGATCTGCGCATTTAATTAAATCTAAATTATGCTCAACTACAATAATAGAGTGACCTTTAGCAATAAGAGCATCAAACGATTTTAATAATTTTTTAATATCATGAAAATGTAAGCCCGTAGTGGGTTCATCAAAGATAAATAAGGCTTTGTCTTTGGTGTTGCTTTTTCCTAAAAAAGTAGCTAGTTTAATACGTTGTGCTTCACCGCCAGATAAGGTTGAAGAACTTTGCCCTAAGGTAACATAGCCCAAACCAACATCTTGTAAAGGCTGTAGTTTGTTTTTTATTTTGGGTTGATTATTAGCTTCAAAAAAGGCAACAGCATCATCAATGGTTAGGTTAAGTATATCATCAATATTTTTATTGGCAAATGTAACCTCTAACACGTCTTTTTTAAAGCGTTTGCCTTTGCAGGTTTCACATTCTAAATGCACATCGGCCATAAATTGCATTTCAATGGTTACTTCACCTTCGCCCTTACAAGTTTCACAACGTCCGCCATCTACATTAAAACTAAAGTGTTTGGGTTGGTAGTTTCGTATGGTGCTTAATTTTTGTTTGGCAAATAGGCTTCTAATATCATCATAAGCTTTTATGTAGGTAACCGGGTTAGAACGTGAAGAACGCCCAATAGGGTTTTGGTCAATAAATTCTATGGTTTTAATATTGCTATAGTTGCCTTTTAATGCTGAAAATTGTCCGGGTTTATCACCAAAATCTGTTAGCTGTTTTTGTAGTGCTGGAAATAAAATTTTCTTAACCAATGTACTTTTTCCGCTGCCAGAAACACCTGTAACAACAGTAAGCATACCTAACGGAAAGCTAACATCAATATTTTTTAAATTATTTTCTCTAGCACCTATAATATCTACATGATATTTAGAAGTTCTGCGTGTTTTAGGTACTTCAATTTTTAAAGATGCATTTAAATACTGCGCGGTTAAAGAGTTTGAGGTCAGCATATCATTAAACGTGCCTTGTGCCACTACCTTTCCCCCGTAGGTGCCTGCTTCTGGGCCAATATCAATAACAGTATCGGCAGCTTTCATAATATCTTCATCATGTTCAACCACAATAACCGTATTACCTAAATTGCGTAACGATTTTAATACCGAAATGAGCCTTTCTGTATCTTTGGGGTGTAAGCCAATGCTGGGTTCGTCTAAAATATACATGGAGCCCACCAAACTACTACCTAGCGAAGTGGCTAGGTTTATACGTTGGCTTTCGCCACCAGATAAGGTGTTTGAGCGTCTGTTTAATGTTAAATATGATAAACCTACATTGGTTAAAAAAGACAGCCTGTTATTAATTTCGGTTAAAAGTCTGGCTGCTATTTTAGCATCATAATCGTTAAGTTCTAAATGTTTAAAAAATTGCGATAGCTTGTTTAATGGCATTTCCACCAAATCGGTAATGGTGGCATTACCAACTTTAATGTAATTAGCTTCCGGACGCAAACGTTTACCGTTGCAGGCTTTACATGTTGTTTTTCCGCGGTAGCGCGACAACATAACCCTGTTTTGAATTTTGTAGGCTTTGGCTTCTAATTCTGTAAAAAAGCTATTTAAACCTTCAAAATGTTGGTTACCGTCCCATATAAGTTGCTTTTGGGCATCGGTTAATTCAAAATACGGTTTATGAATGGGGAAATTAAATTTATGTGAATTGTTTACCAGTTGGTCCTTATACCAACCCATACTATCGCCTCGCCATGGGAAAATAGCGTTTTCATAAACCGACAAGCCTGTATTGGGTATCACTAAATCTTCATCAATACCAATAATATCGCCATAACCTTCGCATTTAGGGCAAGCGCCATAGGGGTTATTAAAGCTGAATAAATGTACATTAGGTTCTAAAAACGTCATGCCATCTAACTCAAATTTATTGCTAAATGTGCGTTGTTGGTTGTTTTTTAACGTTTCAATTAAGCATACGCCTTTGCCTTCATAAAAAGCGGTTTGTATGGCATCGGCTAAACGGTTGTAAAAATCGTCTTCATGTTTTACAATAACACGGTCTACTACTAACAAAATTGTATCGTTTTCGGTAACTTCAGCCTCATCAATACGCTGCACCTGCTTGTTTACTTGTATACGTGCATACCCTTGTTGGCTAAGTGCTTGTAGCTTGTTATTTATACTGCGTCCTTCTTCTAAAAAAATAGGCGCTAAAAGTAATAACTTATCGCCTTCAGTAAAGGTTTTAATGTGGTTTATAACATCGGTTACCGTTTCTTTTTTTACTTCTTGGCCAGAAATAGACGAGTAGGTTTTACCAATACGCGCGTACAGAAGTTTTAAGTAGTCATAAATTTCGGTGGTAGTACCAACAGTAGATCGTGGATTGGTAGAATTTACCTTTTGTTCAATAGCTATAGCGGGTGCAATGCCCTTAATATAATCTACTTTGGGTTTGTTTAAGCGCCCTAAAAACTGACGTGCGTAACTTGATAGGCTTTCAACATAGCGTCTTTGGCCTTCGGCATATAAGGTGTCAAAGGCTAAACTAGATTTTCCTGAACCTGATAACCCCGTGATTACCACTAATTTATTACGAGGTATAACAACATCAATATTTTTTAAATTGTGCAATTTAGCACCTTTAATAATAATGTTTTCTTTGGGGTTTACGTCTAAAATGTCAGTACTCATGGGCTTTTTAAAGATATAACCTAACAAAGATACTACAAGAATTTGAACTTAAAAAGTATAGGTAAACGTAAGGGTAGCATAAAAAAAATCTATAAATTTTGTTTTTTAGGAATGATTGTTGTTATATTTGGATTATAATAAACCACTAAAAACGAGTAGCCTATAGTATAATATTACTTTTAAAAAAGATAACCCCAAGCAACGAAGCTACGTTTCTTGTATTAAAAGTAATGATTATGCAACATCAATCTATTCCTGATGCTACTTTAGTAAGTAACTACATTAAAGGCGATGAATGTGCTTTAGAAACCTTAATCTACAGACATAAACAAAAAATTTACAGTTTTATATTTTCTAAGGTTTACGATAAAGATTTAGCCGAAGATATTTTTCAAGACACCTTTATAAAAGTTATAAAAACCTTAAAACAGGGTTCTTATAATGAAGAAGGTAAGTTTTTACCATGGGTTATGCGTATTGCGCATAATTTGGTGATAGATTATTTTAGAAAACATAACCGCATGCCTAAGTTTGATAATACAGGTGAATTTAGCATTTTTTCTGTGCTTAGTGATGCTACGCTAAATGCTGAAACGTCTATAATTAAAAATCAAATAGCGTATGATGTACGCCGTTTGGTTGATGAACTTCCAGATGACCAAAAGGAGGTATTGCTTATGCGCATGTACAAGGATATGAGTTTTAAGGAAATATCAGATAAAACGGGTGTTAGTATTAATACAGCTTTAGGTAGAATGCGCTACGCGCTTATTAATTTGCGTAAAATAATAGAAAAACACAATATTGTTTTAACCAACTAATACAATAAAGTAATTTTTGCTGCGTTATCAATGGTATAATTCTTAAATTGATATAATGGCAAAACTTTACTCTGAAAAACATTTTTCTGAAAACTTAAACAAATTAGAGCCTACAGAAGATACGGTTCAATTTATTTTAAACTATTCAAAGGCATTACGTGTTATAAATTGTAATAAATTAACGTTTGAAATGCTTCAAAATTAAGTGTTAAAAGACTGTTTGGTAAGCTCTAAACAGTCTTTTTCTTTTTGTAATAGTCGTTAATTACAGATTTTCTACCAATGGTTTTGGTAATAATATCTTTTTCTAAATCCCAGCCACGTGCCGGCGAATATTCTCTGCCATACCAAATAATTTGTAAGTGTAAATCATTCCATAATTCTTTAGGAAATAGGCGTTTGGCATCTTTTTCGGTTTGTGTAACATTTTTTCCATTGCTTAAATTCCAACGGTACATTAACCGGTGTATGTGCGTATCTACAGGAAATGCCGGTATACCAAATGCTTGAGACATCACAACGCTGGCGGTTTTATGGCCAACAGCAGGTAAGGCCTCTAAAGCCTCAAAACTTTGTGGTACGTTACCGTTATGTTCTTCAATTAAAATTTTTGATAAACCGTAAATACCTTTGCTTTTCATAGGTGATAAGCCTACGGGTTTTATAATGTCTCTAATCTCATCTACTGTTAGTTTCACCATGTCATAAGGGTTGTCGGCACGTTCAAAAAGCAGTGGAGTAATTTGGTTTACACGTACATCGGTGCTTTGTGCAGACATAAGTACGGCTATTAACAGTGTGTACGGATCTTTATGGTCTAACGGAATAGGAATTTCAGGATATAGTTTGTATAAAGTGTTTATAACAAAGTTTACACTTTCTTGTTTTGTCATAGAGTTGTATTTTTACAAAAAACAAAGATATTAAATATGACTACATTAAAAATAGGTGATAAGGCACCAAATTTTGAAGCCCAAGATCAGGATGGAAACACCATTCGTTTAAGTGATTATGCTGGTAAAAAGCTCGTGTTGTTTTTTTATCCTAAAGCAAGTACACCTGGTTGTACTGCCGAAGCTTGTAATTTAAGTGACAACCATGAGCGTTTTGAGGCGCAAGGATATCGTATTTTAGGTGTAAGTGCCGATAGTGCTAAGCGTCAATCAAACTTTAAAAATAAATACAATTTTCCATATCCATTATTGGCTGATGAAGATAAAACGGTTATTAATGCTTTTGGTGTTTGGGGGCCTAAAAAGTTTATGGGGCGCGAATATGACGGTATTCACCGTGTTACCTTTGTAATTGATGCAGATGGCGTGATAGAAGATGTTATTACCAAAGTAAAAACTAAAGATCATACCAGCCAAATTTTAAAGTAAGGTTTGTTGTAATTATTAAGCATAAAAAAAAGCCCTTAAAAAGGGCTTTTTTTTATTTTTTACGTGCATTTCGGCGTTTTATAACCAGTGGTTTCAGTGGTTTTCGGGTGTAGCCAAATAAACGATAATCTTTAATTAAATCGGCTGTACCATCGGGCAACATATCTTCCCAACCAGGTTCACCTTTATCAATCATTTTTAAGGCTTGTCTAGAAAATATATTCATAATACTTTCATCATAATCTTCAATATCTACCACTTTACCGTTGTATTTAAAGAATTTGTATAATTCTTTCATACGTGGGTATACTTTAAGGTTTTCGCTTGTAATGAGTTCACCTGTTTCAGGGTCAAACATAGGGTATAGGTATACCTTTAAATCTTTAAAGAATAATTTACCAAAGGCTTCTAAAATACCACCACTAATATGGCGGTAATATTTTTCATCAAAAATATCAACCAAGTTGCTTACGCCCATGGCAAGCCCCATACGTGCTTTGGTGTAGTTAGAGAAATACTCAACCACTTTAAAATATTCTTGAAAATTTGATATCATTACAGAGTGGCCTAGGGCACATAATAAATCGGCTCTGTCAATAAAATCTTGTTCGTCAATTTCACCTTCAGCTCTTAAGTTTGATAAGGTTATTTCAAAAACAGTTACAGTGTTATTGGCATCTACTTTACGCTCTTTAGTAAACATTTCATATGATTTCTCATACATAGCCATGTTCACCTTTGTTACGGGTCTAAAACTTCCGCGCAATGCTAAAATATTTTTCTTATAAAAAATTCTGGCGGGCAATACGTTTGTACCATCAGGCCCAAAAACAACAGCATCGGTCATACCATTTTTTACAAGCTGTAAACTCATCAAACGGTTGTCTACACTTTTAAATATGGGACCTGAGAAATTAATAGTATCAATTTCAATTTGGTCTTTATCTAAATGATCGTATAGATAACGCAGTAATTTTTTGGGTTGGTGGTAGTGGTAAAACGCGCCGTAAATAAGGTTTGTACCTAATATACCTAAGGTTTCTTGTTGTAAACGGGCATCGGTTTCTTTAAAACGGATGTGTAATGTTATTTCATTATATTCCTTTTGTTCTGCATCTACTTGATACCTAATACCTACCCAACCATGGCCTTTAAACTGTTTAGCAAAATCTATGGTAGCTACCGTATTGGCATAGGTGAAGAAAATTTTATCCGGATTCACGTCTCTAGTAATACGCTTTTCCATTAAATCCATTTCATGACTAAGCATTTTGCGAAGTCTAGATTCTGTTACGTAACGTCCGTCAGCTTCAGCACCATAAATAGCGTCACTAAAGGCTTTATCATAAGCAGACATGGCTTTGGCAATAGTGCCTGATGCACCACCAGCTCTAAAAAAATGCCTACATGTTTCTTGGCCTGCGCCAATTTCGGCAAATGTTCCGTAAATATTTTGATTTAAGTTTACGCGAAGTGCTTTAGATTTTATTGAAGGGATGTCATCAAATTCTCTATCGCCTTTAATGTGAATATCCATATAATAATAGGTTACATACGTTCTATGCAAAGTTATTAAATAAGTGAAGCAAACAAAAAAATAACGCTATTTTTGTGCAAAACACATTGTAATTGAAAGTAACGTTTTTAGGTACAGGCACATCACAAGGTATTCCTATAATAGGAAGCACGCATCCGGTGTGTTTAAGTAACAACCCCAAAGATAAACGCTTGCGTGTTTCGGTATTAATATCATGGGATGCTTGTAATTATGTGGTAGATTGTGGCCCCGATTTTAGATATCAAATGCTGCGTAGCGGTTGTGAAAAAATAGATGCCCTGTTGTTTACGCATGAACATTCTGATCATGTTGCAGGGTTAGATGATATTAGGCCGTTTTATTTTAAGCAGGGCGATATCCCCATATATGCCCACAAACGTGTTATAAAAGCCTTAAAAAAACGCTTTGATTATGTGTTTGTTACAAAAAACAAATATCCTGGGGCACCTACGGTGGTTATAAACAAGATTAAAAATAAGCCCTTTACTATTAATAATCATACCATTGTGCCTATTAATGGTAAGCATGGTACTTTACAAGTATTTGGTTTTAGGTTTGGCAATTTTGCTTATTTAACAGATATGAAAACGGTTGCCCCCAAAGAAATTAAAAAACTTAAAGGCGTAAAGGTGTTAGTGGTTAATGCCTTGCGCGAACAACCGCACCAATCGCATTTTAATTTAGCTGAAGCTTTAGCATTTATTAAACAGGTAAATCCTGAAAAAGCCTATTTAACACACATAAGCCATATGTTAGGGTTTCATGACGCTGTTGAGAAAACTTTGCCCAATAATGTGTTTTTAGCTTATGATGAATTACAAATTACCATTTAAACGTATATTATGAAACAACGTATTTTTATGTATCTGTTTGTGTTTTCCGTATTACTCATATTATTTCAGTATGTGAACGCCAAACGTGTTTTTGAAAATTTAAACACTACTTTAGAAAAACGAGAGGCTGCATTGCTAACCTATAAAGATTCTGTAGCCAGTTTAGAAAACGCCTATTTAAACGCGGCGCATTTTAATTTGGCACATAATGAAGACGCTATAAGTTATTTTGAAGCCGATGGTTATAACATAGATAGCCTTATACCGCTTGTAAAAGATGAATTATATAAGCTAAATGAGGTAAAAGGCCAACATCCTATTGTGCCTTATGGTTCTAGTGAAGGCCGAAAAATGATGATTAACACCGTGAAAATGCTTAACCATAAATGGATTATTGCCGATTTTTCAGATGGCGAATTCTGGGGCGAAGTATTTTTAACCTACCAAATAAACAACAATCATACGGTTACGTTTACCTTGGTAGAATCGTTTTTGTATCCTTTTGATTAAGGTGTTGTAGCTTTATAAGCCACGCCTTTTTGTTTTTTAGTTTCGCCTACGTATGAATATTCAAAAGTGTACGAACTATCAGTTGTTGTTAGTATTTTTAAGTGCACATCTTTTTTTTCAGCCATACTTTTAGGGTTAATGGTTTTAAAAATAACTTCACAATCATTAATCCAACGCAGTTTGGTAGAATCTACATGGTTGTTATAGGTTTCAATTTGTAAGGTATCGGTTCTTGTAAAGGTAGATTTGTACAGCGTACCATCTATAGTAATTTCACTGTAAAACGTGCCTGTTTTGTAATCAGTACATTGTCTTTCTACCTGATAACAATTAAAAAGCAACACAAAAAGGCTCATATATATAAAACGCATACGTAATATTTAAAATGCAAACTTATACTAATTTTGAAAGTTTTTAAAACTTCCATCGGTATAAAAAATTACAATGCGTTCAATAGCTTTTGTATTGTCTGTATTATGGTGTAATGCCTCTTGTAAAGGTAACGGGGCTTTTGGTGTTGTGTCTTCGTTTTTTGGTGGCGGCATCTGTTGCGTATTAGTATCATTAAAATTTAATGTACTTTGTTGGCTAGGGAAGCTGCCTTTGCCATTTAACAACCAATACAAATCTACTTCAGGATAGGTGGTTAAAATTTTTAAAACAAAGTCTAAACTCGGTTTATTTCTTCCTGATAGTATGTGTGAAATACTGGAGCGCTGTACGCTAATTTTTTCAGCAAATGACGAGGCCGATTCTCCGTAATAATCAATCACTTTTTTTAATCTGTTAGCAAAATCTTTGTTGTTTATCATTGTAAACAATAGGGTTTAGGTATAACTGTTACAAATGTAAAAAATAATTAAATTAACATCTGTAAACTTATGTTAAATATGCATATTTGTTAAATTTAAAGTTTATATAAATATATTTAAGTATCTGAAAAACAATGCTTTTTAGTTTTTATCGAACTTACAGATGTTTTTTGTGAATTAGCAGTTACTAATCTGTATACATCTGTAATCAACTAAGTGTATTTTTGTTGTTTACATTTGTAAAATTGTAATTGTTTACATTTGTATCCAAACTCATATGTATGAAAACCGATAGCTTACAAACACTTTATAAAACCCATAAAGCAACCGCCTTATTTGGTCGGTATATAACCAATGATACTATACACCCTTTATTAAATGCTTTACCCAACATATGTACTGTGCATACTATTGGGCATTCTGTACGTGATAAGCCTATTTACGGGCTTACTATAGGTACTGGTAAAAAGCGTATTTTAATGTGGTCTCAAATGCACGGTAACGAGTCTACAACCACCAAAGCGTTATTCGACTTGTTAAATACCTTGTGTAATGCATCGGCTGCTAGTAATAGCCTATTAGAAGCTGTTACTTTAAACATCATTCCTATTTTAAACCCAGACGGTGCTGAGGCTTACACACGGGTTAATGCCAACCAAGTAGACTTAAACCGCGATGCTCAAAACCTTACACAACCCGAAAGTTTAGTGTTACGCCACGTTTTTAACAGCTTTAAACCTCATTTTTGCTATAATTTACATGGGCAACGCACTATTTTTAGTGCTGGTAAGGCACGCAAATCGGCTACCGTATCGTTTCTATCACCTGCTGAAGATGCCGCTTGTACCGTAACGGCTACCCGAAAAAAAGCTATGGAGGTTATTGCACAAATGAATACTATGTTACAAGATGTCATTCCTGGGCAAGTGGGCGTGTATGATGATGCTTTTAATTTGAATTGTGTAGGTGATACGTTTCAAAGTGAACATGCGCCTACTATATTGTTTGAAGCAGGCCATTTTGAAGGCGATTACGATAGGGAATATACACGAGAACTCATTTATAGGTCTTATATAACATCTTTAAACTATATAGCGGCGCATGATGTTACAGGCACGCATTATAAGCCGTATTACGATATTCCTGAAAATGAAAAGTTATTTTTTGATATCATTATACGCAATGTATCAGGTTATGCGGCTAATTTGGTGGATGTAGCCATACAATTTAAAGAAACTTTACAGGGTACTAGCTTAGTATTTGTACCTGTTGTTGAAAAAATTGGTGTGCTGCATGATTTTTATGGTCATAAAGAAATAGATGCACAAGGTGAAACCCTGTTAGATGAAACGCATAAAATGTTAGCTGAAGGTAACGAAAACGTTATCGTAATATTGAAAAATGAAAAAATCGTATTAAAAGCAAAATAAAACGTACTTTATATGCGTAATTATTAATAAAAATATGCTAATTTTGATTTTTATCTAAGAATACTTTATTATGGGGAAAATTAAATTAGACGAAATCGATCATCAAATTCTTGATATGTTAATTGATAACACAAGAATTCCGTTTACTGACATTGCAAAAAAACTTTTAATATCTGCTGGTACCGTGCACGTACGTGTTAAAAAAATGGAAGAAGCCGGCATTATTAAAGGGTCATCGTTAATGTTAGATTACAAAAAGCTTGGGTATTCATTTATAGCCTATGTAGGGGTGTATTTGAATAACACATCGCAAACCAAGTTTGTATTAGAGCGTATTAATGAAATTCCTTATGTAACCGTGGCGCATATAACCACTGGAAAGTTTAATATTTTCTGTAAAATTAGAGCCCGAAGTACAGAGCACGCTAAAGAGGTTATCTTTTTATTAGATGATATTGAGGGTGTTTACAGAACGGAAACAATGATTTCTTTAGAAGAAAGTATTAATGATAAAAAGCGTTTAATGCATTCTATTTTTAATGATTTGTAAGATGTAATCATTAATAATCTTAAATAAAACACCGTCCAAATACTTTTATAGGTATTCGGACGGTTTTTTTTATGCCTTACCTTTATTTAAACTTCTGTTAAGTAACCCCATAGCTAAATATAGCATGGGTGAAATAAGCATTTCTTGTATGCTTTGTGCTAATAGCTTTAAGCGTAATGTAGATTCGCTAATAAGCCAATCATAACCACCTATTATAAATATAGCGCCTAAACCACTTATGTGTATAATATGCCATAATGCCGCCATCCACTGGTCTTTAAGTTTACCTAAATGTATAGAACCTATAACATACACCACAATGGTTGTACCTAATTTAATAACATGTCTTAGTTTTCTGGGTATGGCACCTGCGTCTGGGTTTTCGGCAAAAAAGATGTAATAACTAGAGTATATTAAAATAATTAATATTAGGCCAATAATAAAACGGGGCTTATCCTGCTTGTACAGTTTTTTCAATGTGTTTTGTTTTTAATGTTATTTTTCTACTAAACACGTACCACATAATAAAGGTAGCTGTATATACTACGGTGTTAAATAGGTAATGGTGTGCAAAGTCAAAGTAAATTTCATAATATTCACGTAAGTAAATAAGGCCCGTACAGCGTAAAATATTGGTTAGGTCTAAAATAATAACCCCTATTACAATATATTTTAATTTTCTTAAAAATGATGCAGGCATACATACTATAAAACCTATGTATAACACAATAAGTTCTAAACCATTGCAAACATTAGCTATATACAATACAATACGGTCATGGTGGTAAATAGCCGATGATTCATTTAAGTTAACACCACCTTCAAAATAATGTTTGACTACTTCGCGTTTAGCAGTAAACCCTTCCATGTCTCCTAGTTGGTTTATTAACCAAGCAGAGGCATTCCCTACGTGTGTAGTAAGTGGGTGGTCAAGGTATTTAGAGTCGTATAAAAAAATATTATACACAACTTTCCATACAATAAAGAAGAGGAGGGCTTTACCAAGAAAGCGCTTTACCTCTGTAGGGATGCTTTTAAAAAATGATTTGGGGTTAATCATGGTATTATTCTTAAAATTTAAGGCTAAAATACAGTACTTGCTTTAATGCCATTACTTTTTTCGATGAAATTACTTTTTATTGTAATGAATGCCTTTTTTTGTCCCTTATTTTATGTGTTTTTATTCCTATGCATTTTGTGGGGTTTTGTTGGTATTTTGAAGAAAAGTTTTGATGTATCTATTTAAATCTGTGATATTTGATTGCAATAAACCAACCCTAATACCATGATATTTAATTCGGTAGAATTTTTTATATTCTTAGTTATAAGTTACTTGCTTTACTGGAAGGTGTTTCAAAAGCACTTAAAGGCTCAAAACCTGTTTTTACTTATTATTAGTTATATATTTTATGGCTGGTGGGATTATCGGTTTTTATCGCTTATTTTTTTAAGTACGGTGGTCGATTATTTTGTGGGGCAACAAATATATGCACAAACACAGCAACATAAGCGCAAGCAGTGGCTGTGGGTAAGTGTTGTTTTTAATATAGGCTTGTTAGGGTTTTTTAAGTATTTTAACTTTTTTGTAGATTCTTGGGTAGATATGGCAGCGCTTATGGGCTACCACATTAAAAGTACCTGGACGCTTCGTATTATCCTGCCCGTAGGTATTTCATTTTACACGTTCCAAACCATGTCTTATGCATTTGATATTTATTACAAACAATTAAAGCCTACAAAAAATTTTATAGCATTTGCGGCCTTTGTTAGCTTTTTTCCGCAATTGGTGGCGGGCCCTATTGAGCGTGCCTCTAATTTATTATCGCAAATAACCCATGCACGTAAGTTTAATTATAACCAAACGGTTGAAGGCTTAAAACTCATACTGTGGGGACTTTTTAAAAAAATAGTGATTGCCGATGCGTTGGCACCTATTGTTGATGACATTTTTGCCAATGCCAATACATATCCAGCAACCACACTTATATTAGGGGTTACATTATTTAGTTTTCAAATATATGGTGATTTTTCTGGGTATTCAGATATTGCCATTGGTACTGCTAAATTATTTGGTGTGGAGTTAATGACTAATTTTAAATTCCCATACCTATCTAGAAATATAGCTGAATTTTGGCAGCGTTGGCACATATCATTATCTGAGTGGTTTCGCTATTATATTTATATTCCTTTGGGGGGCTCAAAACAAGGACGCTTTAAAGCGCTTAGAAATGTTGCTATTGTTTTTTTAATTAGTGGTTTTTGGCATGGTGCTAATTGGACATTTATAGCGTGGGGTGCTTTTCATGCTTTAGCTTTTATACCCTTATTTGTTGTTGGCAACAATAAAAAGTATAAAGATACTATTGTTGCAGAAAACCGTGTATTACCAACGTTTTCTGAGCTTTTAAAAATGCTTTTTGTGTTTGCCTTAGTAACCTTTTCATGGATTTTTTTTAGAGCAGATACCATTACACATGCTATGGCCTATATTGGCGGTATATTTACACGAACAGATATTACAGCCTATGCACACCCTATGGGATATCGTATGATTGATTATTATGTGCTAATTATACTTTTTGTGGTGTATGAATTTATAATTAGGCAGTATCCACGCCATCCATTTCCTTTTAAACACAAAGCTGTAAGGTTTGCTATATATACACTACTACTATTTTTAATGTTGTTGTTTTATGATGACGGTATTGATAAATCGTTCATTTATTTTCAATTTTAATTAAAAGATAAGTATTATGGTTATACTAGGTTTAAACTATTATTTTCATGACTCAACCGCTTGTATTGTGGTTAATGGTAAGCTTATAGCAGCCATTGAAGAAGAACGCCTTAATAGAGATAAGCACACCCGTGTGTTTCCGCATAAAGCTATAGATAGATGTCTTAAAATAGCAGGCCTAACTTACAATGATATAAACCATATAGCCGTTTCCATAAAGCCAACACATAATCTTGGAAAAAAAATTGTACACTGTTTAAAAAACGTAAAGGGTTTAAAAACCTTTATTAACCATGAGTTTGTGCATGCTTACAATAAGCAAAAAAGTTTTTGGAACTGGTTTAAATACCATTGGGATACCAAAAAGCAGGGGCCTAAAGTACATTTTATACCGCACCATTACAGTCATGCTCCAGGATCATTTTTTGTATCCCCCTACAAGGAGGCAGCACTATTGGGTGTTGATGGCTCTGGTGAATGGGCTACTACTTGGTTAGGCTACGGAAAAGACGCGCATATTTCGTGTATTAGTGAAAGTTTTTTTCCACATTCCTTAGGGTCTTTTTATGAGGCTGTTACCCAGTTTTGTGGTTTTAGAACTAGTTATGATGAAGGTAAAACCATGGGGTTAGCACCTATGGGTGATCCTGATGTGTTTAAAGCTGAGGTTGAAAACATTATAACCGTTTCTAAAAACGGCCAATTAACGTTCGATTTAAGCTATTTTAATTATCAGCATTTTAGTTGGAAACGTTGTTCGCCTAAGTTTTTCGAAGTTTTTGGAACACCACGAAAGCATGGAGAACCTTTTCAAAAACATCATATGGATGTAGCGGCCGCTTTTCAGCGGGTTTTAGAAGATAAGGTCCTTGAAATTTGTGATATTTTATATGAAAAAACCAAAGCCAACTATTTAGTAATTTCTGGCGGTGTGTCTTTAAATAGTGTTATGAACGGACGTATTGTTAGAGATAGTAAATTTAAAGATGTTTATGTCATGCCCGCTGCTGGTGATAACGGAACAGCTATTGGGGCGGCTTATTATTTATATAATGGTATTTTAAAGCAACCTAGAACTTTTGTACACAATAATCCTTATGTGGCTACTACCTACAGTAATGAAGCTATTGAACAGGTGCTTAAAGGAGCTAAACTACATTATACAAAGCATGATGATGTTTGTGAAGCTGCGGCTACCTTATTAGAACAAGGACAAATTATAGGCTGGTTTCAAGGCACTATGGAAATAGGTCCAAGAGCTTTAGGGAGTAGAAGTATATTGGCAAACCCAGCATTTCCTGATATGAAAGATAAAATAAATGCTGAAGTAAAATTTAGAGAAGCCTACAGGCCTTTTGCGCCCTCTGCCATTGTAGAGGCTAAAAATGATTTTTTTGATTTAACTGTTGAAGCACCTTTTATGCTAAAAGTATGTCATGTTTTAAAAGAAAAACAAGCGGTTATACCTGCTGTAACACACGTTGATGGTAGTGCAAGGTTGCAAACCGTTAAAAAAGAATTACACCCCAAATACTATAATCTTATTAAAAAATTGGGCGATAAAACGGGGGTTCCCGTAGTTTTAAATACAAGTTTTAATATTCAGGGTGAGCCTGTTGTAGAGTCTCCGCAAGATGCTGTTAGGTGCTTTTTTTCAACGGGTCTTGACAGTCTTGTTATTGGTGATTTTATTATTTCAAAACAACAAACCGCATGAAAAAATTAATAGTACGTTTATGCATTTACGGTTTACTGATGCTTTTAAGTTTAGAGTTGTTGGTACGCGCTTTTCATTTAACAAAAGATTATCCTGTGCGTATTGTAGATGCTCAGGAGGTAGAAAAATGGCAACCACATCAAACAGGGTATTCTGTAACAGGGAATAGACGCCAAAATTTTTCAGAATTTCATATTAATAGTGCAGGCTTTAATTCTTCCAGAGACTATAAGCCTTCCAAAACACACTTTGAGATAGCCTTGGTGGGCGATTCTTTTATAGAAGGTTTTCATCAGCCGTATTATAATTCCATAGGAAAAAAAATAGAAGCGCACTTTAACAACATTCCCGTGTATGAATATGGGTATGCTGGTTACGATTTTGCTGATGAGGTGCATTTAGTAGATGCATATAAAGACACCTTTGAAGCTATAGATTGTGTGATATTAAATCTAACATTTAAAGATGATTTAGAGCGTGATACCTACTCCGTATTAACAGATCGTATGCGTTTTGAAACACCATTTTACCGTCGCTTGCGTCAGTTTAAACTGCTTAACTATGCTAAAAACATAGGGGCTTTAAATCCTATTAAAGCGCTACCAGGTAAGTTAATTAATACGGTTAAGGGGCGTTTTAAATCAGATAAACAAGCGCCTCAAAAAGCGGTTTCATCTGTAGATAGTTTGGCTATCTATCAAAAACGTCTTGATAATTTTATAGCCTTAACCACTACCTATAATTATAATAAAGCTAAAAATATATTATTGTTAGATGCATCTAAAACACCCGATGTGTTTTTAAACTACTTACATACCCATAATTATAAGTATATAGATTATTCTCAACTATTGGCGCAGTCTAAAACCAAAACCAATTTAGTGTATGATATGCATTGGAATGATCATGGCAGAACACTTGTAGCCAAAGCTATTGCTGATTATTTAAAAACGCATGGTATTGTAAAAACACCTTAATCGGCTTCATGCTTACGGTATAACGGAAAGTAAGTATCATCATTAGTCTCTTGTATATTGTTTTGAGTAACTAACGCATTGTAAACCTCTGTATTTACAATGTATTTCCATACCTTAAAGGCTTTAAAATCTTTAGAAAACGAGGCTTTAAAGTTAAACAACGCATCATCACTACTGCCACCTAAACCACCGCCTAAATTAAAATGGGTACATTGGGCTTCTGTAGCTTTAATGCGCATGGTGTCTATTAATAATCTAATAGGCGATAGGTGTAAATATGCTGCATTAGTGCCCGAGAGGTGGTATTGTACTATGGTGTTGGTTTGTATCATTAAAGCAGCTGCCGCTACAGTATTGGTAGTATTATCAATAGCCATTAGTAACTGGGTATCAAAATCAGTACTCTCTAGTAATTTTTGAAAATAGGCCTCTGAAAAATAGTAGGCTTTTGTAGCTTGCACCCTGTCCATGTTTTCATAGTATAGTGCCATAAAGGCAGCAATATCTGCGGCTGTTTTTCCTGTTTTTACATGAAATTGTTTATAACACTTATTTAAATACCGCTTGGTGGTTTTTGAAAATAAGGTGCGTTGCGTATCTACGGGTAAGGTAATATCAATGTTTACTACATTGCCAATGTGTGTTGTGGTACCCATACCATCTAACATAGCTGTTTGTGCTACAAATGGGTGTAAACGCGAAAAAACCGATACAATATGTTTTTTTTCAAAAAACGCTTGGAGTAATTGTTTAAAGTCTTTTAAGGTATCAGGTTGTAAATTACCACTTGCTAACGGACCTACATAGCCATATACTGAAGTTGCATCAAAATACGGGGTACCTTCAATGGGCCTCAGTAACAAGGGGAGGGCTATGGTACTGGTATTTGTGGTATATACTAGTAATACCGCTTGATGCGCTTCATGTTTGGTGGCATGGTGGTAATTGTAGGTGTGGTACACATCATATGTTTGTATGTTTTTTAGTATCCTATCCCACGCATTTTTTTCAGTAATGATATCTAATTTAGTGTGTTGGGGTAACATGTTGTTGGTTGTAATAAGGAAAATAGGTGTTGGTATCTGTTATAAAGGTTGCTGCATCTGCAGTATTTACACCCATAGTGCTTAACAAGCGCTTGTATATGGTTTTGTTTATAATTTTTCTTCCTGTGTAAAAGGTGACATCCTCATCTTTAGGAAAAAAGGCCTTTTTATAATTATATAAGCCATCGCCATCTTTTCTACCACCACCTAAAATGTAATAGTAAATATCGTGTTTTATAGCCCATTTAATGGTTTCAATTTTTAAGAAATCATTAGGGCGGTGGGCAAAATAGTCGGCCAAAGTACCACCTAAATAGGAGTAAAGTGCTTTATTGTTTATAATACAAAGCTCTACCGAAATAGGTGTGTTTTCGTGGTATACAATAACCAATACTATATGGTTTTTGTTTTGCTGTATTAAATTTTCAAAATAGCTTTTTGGGTAAAAATAGTTATCCGTTGCATTATTTCGCACCATGGTGCTAATATAAATTGCATAAAAGCTACTAATATGGTCGTCCGTTATATTTTTATAGTAAAATTGTACCTGTAAGCCGCTTTGTTGGGCTTTGCGGTAGTTGTTACGTACTTTTTGTTTAAAATTATCCCAAATACTTTCAAAGCCTATAGATAAATTACCTTTTACATTGTTTAATGAAGGTATGGCTTGCCCAGAATAACACTTGTAATTACCATTAAGGTTAAAACGCATAAACTCTGTAACTACATTGTTGGTTTTGTACCAAGCATCTACCGCATCCCAAAATGCCGGTAGTTTATCTTTATTAGCTGTGTGATACATAGGGCCGCTATAGCCATATGGTGCTGTAACGTCATAATACACGGTAGTATCATCGGGTATGTTACGTTTTATAGCATTCCTATGTATAGGCATTAAAATTACGGGTGTATCGTTGTCCTTAAGTACAAAATAGCTAATGTTTTTATCAGGTAGGGTGTTGCAATAGGCTAAGGTGTAAAATACTTGGTCGTTGTCAATGGCTTGTAAAGTGTTGTTGTAGGTTTCAATATCTGCCGCGTTTGTAATGGTATGAAACTCTAAGGTATTAGTGTTTTTAGTAGTTACTAGCCCTAAATACCTGTCTTCTTTTTTGCGTTCTTTAACCACTTTTGCAGGTATACCATAGGCCACTTTATTGCTTCCAATGTTTTTGTTAACCAAGGCCGCAGCCCCTATAACGGTATGTTTGCCAATATGTACATTTTCAATAACCGTGGCATTAATAGATATAGATGAGCATTTGCCAATATGCACATTACCGCCTAAGGTAGCCCCAGGGGCAATACTGTTATAGCATTTTATGTTACAATCATGCCCAACAGAACTTTTGGTGTTTATAATACAATGTGTGCCTATTTTGGCATCGGCATTAATAATAGCACCTGCCATGACACAAGAGCCCGCATCTATTTGTACATTTTTACCTATAATAGCTTGCGGATGAATGGCATTAATAAACTTAAAATTAGTATGCTGGTCGTTTATAGTTTTAGCCAATTTCATGCGGGTATAATTATCACCAATAGCAATAATACCACCGTATAAGTTGTGGGTTTCTATAAGATTAGGTATGGCGTGCTCCGTACCTAATATTTTGTAATTAAATAAGGTTTCTGAAGTGCTTTTATAACTATCAACCAACCCCACAATATGATACATAGCGGTGCGTTCTATAATGTCAATAATTACTTTAGCATGGCCTGAAGCGCCTATAATGAGGATGTTTTTTTTCATTTGGTTCCTGTAAATTCAGGCATATTAACATTGGCATTACTATTAACGCCTTGCGGTTTAATTAGCCTTAAAAAGGTTAATAACATAATTTTTACATCTAAAGCAAATGATTGGTTATGTACATAATACACATCATATTCAAATTTTTTTTCCCAAGAAATGGCATTGCGTCCTTTTACTTGTGCCCATCCTGTAATACCGGGTTTTACATGATGACGTTGTTTTTGAAAATCGTTATAGCGTGTAATGTAAGATACCATTAAAGGTCTAGGCCCTACAATACTCATGTCGCCTTTTAATACATTAATTAATTGCGGAATTTCATCTAACGAGTAGGTTCTTAAAAAATTACCTGTTTTAGTCACTCTATTAAGGCCATTAGAATCTTCATTAGCCTTTAAATCGCGCATGGTTTTAAATTTAATAATTTTGAATATGCGTTCATGTTTTCCAGGGCGCTCTTGAAAAAAGAAAATACTGCCATTATTTGATATAGCCAATATGATAGCCACCGTTATAAAAATTGGGGATAATAGCACTAAGGCTGTAAAAGCAATTAAAAAATCAATGATTGGTTTGATATACGAATACATACAGGTGTTTTACTTGGGGTTATTTTACTACAAAAATAATACTAAAAGCGAAAGCACGTTTAAATTTAGCTTAAATGTCTTTAAAACTCGATATTCCGTGTGTGGTGGTTGTTAGCAGTTAGAAAGTTAATTATGGTTACGCCTTTAACTTTTAAACTTTTAAACCTTGTTTGAAGACTGTTGATAGTTGATAGTTGATAGTTGTTAGTTGTTGGCTGTTAGCTGTTAGAGAGTTAGTTATCGTTAGTACTTTTAAACGTTATAAACTTTTAAACGTTTCAACTATATTTAGTTAGAAAGTAAGTTATCGTTGTATCTTTAAACCTTTTAACGTCATAACCTTATTACGTTTCAACTTTAAAATATTACAAAACGGCATTATTCAGTATGTTGGCTAGGTGTGCTATATGTGCTTCGTTATACCTAAAGTCTATATGCAAATTCAAATAATAGCCATAGTTTTCAGGATTATCGGGCCATAGTAAAGAGGGGTACACCTTATTAGCAATCAAATAATTTTTAAAGCGGGTTAAGTGGTCATACGTTTCAAAGTGATATATCCATCCAAAATTTGTGCCTTCAGCGGCACACCATTGGGGGTGCATTTCAGGTTTTACAAGTGTTTTTAAAAGGGTTTCATGCTGTTTTTTGTAGTAAAGGGGATCAAAATTTAGCCATTGCGCTATTATAGATTCATGTTCAGGAGGTAAAGCTTCAATAGCGTGATGATTATGCATAGCAAGTTCAGCTGTGTTAATTAACTCTAAAAACACCTCTTTTTTAGCGCTACTGTGTTTTGCTTTTAAAAAATCGGCTTTTTGGGTCATGGCTTTGGCTGTGGTGTCCCATATCGTTTTAAATGTGTCGGCCTCTGTATTGTAGGTAATTTTAGGTAAAGTGTGTGTATTTGACCATGCCATACCGCCAAGAGGTATGGGTAATGATTTCCTTAAAGACGCAAAACAATAGTCGGCAGCACTGTTTAGGCAAGCGTTGCTTAACCAACCATGAGAATGATCTTCTATAGTAATTAAGGTTTTACCTAAGGTGTTTATACTGCAATTGGCTGTACCCCAAAAGTTGTTAATTAATACAATGTCATGGTCTTTTGCCTCAGGGATATTTATAACGCCTTTCGGTTGGTTGTTAGGGTCTACAGGGTATGTTTTTATGGTGTTGTAACATGTTTTTAACCAATGGCTTACATGCTGGCAGTAATATTCAGGAATCCAAATACGGTTTACTGTATGCATGCTCATAATACCATCTATTAAATATTTAACAGCATGCCGCCCGTTATAAAATAGCGCCTGATTTTTAAATGCGATGTCATGGGTTTTATACGCTGCATTTTCAGGTTGTTGAAAAAAGGAACCAAACTCTAAAGTCTTTGTATTCATAAGGCATACATTGTTACAAGGAAACAGGTGTGTTAAAAAAGGCTAATATTCTATAAAATTATGAAATTACAAAACCCTAAGGGGAGAATTTGTTGTTAGTTGTTAGCAGTTAGAAAGTAAGTTATCGTTATATCTTTTAAACCTTTCAACGTTATAAACTTTTAAACTATTGGTT
>NZ_VOSC01000019.1:144024-203851 GCF_007997385.1 Seonamhaeicola algicola | reverse complement strand
ACTGATGACTGTAGACTGATGACTGTAGACTGATGACTGTATTTAGTAAGCAGTAGTCAGTAGGCAGTTAGAAAGTAAAAAGTTAGTTATCGTTATATCTTTTGAATTTTATCAACGTTTCAACTGTATTTAGTAAGCTGTAAGCAGTAGGCAGTTAGAAAGTAAAAAAAGTTAGTTATCGTTAGTCTTTTTAAACGTTTCAACTTTTCAACTTATTGGTTGACTGTTGACTGTTGACTGTTGACTGTAGACTGTAGTAAGTAAGCAGTAGGCGGTTAGCAAGTTAGAAAGTAAAAAGTTAACAAGTTAGCAAGTAAGTTATCGTTGTATCTTTTCAACTTTATAAACTTTTAAACGTTTCAACTGTATTTAGTTAGCAGTTAGAAAGTTAGAAAGTAAAAAAGTAGAAAGTAAGTTATCGTTATATCTTTTAAACCTTTTGACTTTATAAACTTATAAACGTTTCTCCCGTATCATTACTAGGTTAAAAATCCGCTACTGTTCCTATGCTAAAGTATTGGTGTTAATACGGAATGAATTTTGATATTCAAACAAATTGTATTTACTTTGTAATAACATTTGTAACATTATGGAAACAGCAATAATCAAAATTGGAAATTCAAAAGGGCTTCGTTTGAGCAAAACTATTTTAGAGAAATATAACATCAAAGACAAAGTGGAACTTATTCTCGAAAAAGGACACATTATTCTTAAACCAGTTGCTACACCAAGAAAAAATTGGGAAAAAGCATTTAAAAAAATGAACGAATCCGGAGATGATAAGTTGCTAATGAGCGATGTGTTTGATGATGAAAACATTGAAGAATGGATTTAAAACAATATGCCATTGTTCTTGTAAATCTTGATCCAACAATTGGTAGCGAAATTAAAAAGACCAGACCTTGTGTTATTGTTTCTCCAAATGAAATGAATAAATATTTGAACACTATTGTGCTAGCGCCAATGACAACGAGCTTAAAAAAATATCCAACCAGAGTGTCGGTAAAGCACAACGAAAAAAAAGGCATGATTGCCATAGACCAAATTCGGACAGTTGATAAAGCTAGAATCATCCGCGTTTATGAAAGTCTTACAACATCTGAAATAGAAAAATGCAAAGAAGTTATAAAAGAAACCTTTGTGGACTAAAAAAGTACTTATGTCAGAAGTTAGTTGTTAGTTGTTGGTTGTTAGAAAGTTAATTATGGTTAACCCCTTAGCTTTTAAACTTTATAAACTTTTAAACTATTGGTCGACTGATGACTATAGACTGAAGACTGATGACTGAAGACTGTAGTAAGTAGGCAGTTAGTTGTTGGTTGTTAGTTGTTAGTTGTTGGTTGTTAGAAAGTTAATTATGGTTAACCCCTTAGCTTTTAAACTTTATAAACTTTTAAACTATTGGTTAACTGATGACTGTAGACTGAAGACTGATGACTGAAGACTGTAGTAAGTAAGCAGTAGGCAGTTAGAAAGTAAAAAAGTTAGAAAGTTAGAAAGTAAGTTATCGTTAGTCCTTTTAACCCTTTCAACGTTACAACATTAAACCTTACATCCTTTACCTTACGCTTTCATATAATTATTCACAGTGGCTTTACGTTTACCAGAGGCTAGTACGGGTATTTCGTTTACATAGCTTACATGTATGTGGGCATCGTTACCTAAAAAGCCTTTAAAACAGTTTATAATAGCCGCTTCTTGGTTAAATGCCTTGGTAACATTCAGTTTTAAGGTGTACTGGGTTTTTCCGTCTTGGATAAGCTGACTTTGTAAAATACCCTCGTAATTAAAGGTGTTCATGATTATAAAGGCACTAACCAATGCACCTTTGGTGTTATAAATAACATCTGTTTTTCGGCCTTCAATATGTGTGAAAACAGGCGGATTTACGCTATAATCTATAGTGCCAATATCACCCGTATCATAGCGTATTAATGGGGTGGCATAGTTGTATAAATCGGTTATTACAATGCGTCCTAAGGTATGGGGTGCCGCAGGCGTATCGGTATCTACATCTAACAGTTCTACATAATAGCTACTCCAGTTTATGTTGTAGTTATTGCTGTTAGGGGCTTGTTGGGCAATAATGCCTTGCTCAGTATTCGAATAACGGGCTACTACAGGCACGTTAAAATAATAGTGTAACTGCTGTTTGGTGTAGGGGTTTAGGCTTTCAGACATGGTGATGATGCCCTTTAAGCGCGGTATTTGTATGGGGGTTGCTTTGGTACGGTCTAAATAACGTACCACCATATCAAAAGCCGATGCGTAACCCTGCCATATTTTAGGGCTCGGGTCATTTTTAAGCTGTGTTAAACGTTGTGCTATATGCGCATCGTTAAGGTCTAAAACTTCAATGGGCACTATATTTTGAAGTTTGTACGCCCAAGCTGGTTTTTTATAATGGTCTAGCCAATGCCGCATATAATACAAGCGGTCGCCCACCATATACTGTATTTTACGGGCATAATATAAGGTATCGGCCGTATTACGTTGTACTTTTTTGCGGTTATGGGTTATTTGTAAAGGCGTCCCCGTAGAGCCGCTGGTTTTTACCGTTTTTAGTGTTTTATTTACAAAATTACACGCTTTAAAATCGGATAGCTGGTTGCGAACCGTATTCTTGGTAATAACCGGAAATGCTGATAAAGGTTTGTTTATATACGGGGCGTAAAATGCCGTGTTACTGCAAGCCTGCTGTAATAAAGCTGTTAGGGCTGTATTGTTAGGGGGGTACTGTTGTGTGGTTTGTATATGGTGCAAATGGGTTGCAATACAGTTGTTTAACAGGCGGTCTTTCAGCCAAAAACTTCGGCGTCTTAAAACGTTTAATAGGGTGTACATGTGGGTACTTAGGGTGTTTAGGTTTTTAAACAACCTGTATATGTAGGTAGGTTGTTTGCGCTTGTAATATAAAGCTTTTTTTACTGTGTTTGGTTTTAAAAACTGTTAAAGCCGTTTCGGGTGTGCACCCTGCAAACAAGGTGTTGTATATAGTCGGTTTTAAAAAAGCGTAGGCCGTGTCATTATAATCAATAGGTAGTAATGTGTTTGGGTTGGGTAAGGCCTCTAATGGGGTTACGTGTAGCTGTGGTTGTGGTGTTTTTTTATGTTTTAGTGTAAACATCCATTTGTTAAATACCTGGTCTATATGTTGTTCGCGCAACCATTGCTTGCAGCGGTATGTAGTAGCTATGATACCTGCTAGTAAGCGCGATGTGATAGCTGTTTTATTGTAAATAATATGGTGGTAAAAGAGGTATGGAGCATCTGCCAACCGTTTTTTATAGTTGTAATGCCCTTTGGAAAAATCGAAGGTCTCTATATGGTTATCTATACACCACGCTAGTTGTTTTAAAAATCCGATATAGCCTAGGTTGAATTTTTCAAAATCGGTATCAAACACAGGTGCTCCCAATATCATACGGGTATTGCTCAGATAGTTAAAGGTTACACTAATGGGGGTATGTTGTTTGTATATTACAAATACAATGGCTTTATGGTCTTTAAGTAACGTCCATAGAAGCTCTTTTAAAAACGCTTTTTTATGGGGCAATAGCCAATGGTTAAAACGCTGTTGCTGCAGTGTCCGTTTTTCTAATAAGCTATAATAACTCTCAAATAGCTGTATAAAGGTACTTTCTGTAATAGCATGACCTTTAAGGGCTTCATAGCGTATATTAAAACAGGTTTCTAAACGTTTTTGGGCCCGTTTCAATTTCCAACGGCTTTTGCTACGCATGCGGGTATGCATGTACTGCTGTATAGATGCATAGTTAGCTACCTCTACAACATACCCGGGGTATTGTTTAATTTTTTTTAGCCCTATATGTTTTGTGGGTGCTGTTTCTGGTATTGGGGCGTGTTCTGGTACATCGTATACCACATGCACCTGCTTGTTTTGTGGTGCGTAGTTGGCTGTTATACCATAGCTAACCCCGTGGGTAAGCGTAGCGCCGGTATTTTTTAATAGGGGCAGGCGGGTAGGTTTAAAAAAAAACAGCCCTGTAATACCGGGTACCTGTATGTTTGGGCGGTTGTTATTAAAATGCCTGTTCCAAACGTTTAAAAACGGAGCTGTTGTAAATAGTGCGTTAGTAGGTGTATGCGGCATTATGTTAACTGTTGGTATTCTTCTAAAATAGCATCCCATACCTTTTGGCGTTGGTAACGGTCTACAATTAACTGGCGGCACTTTGCGGTGGTGTATTGGTTAGGGCGTATGTAAAACGCTTTCATTTTTTCATACAGTAGCGTACTATCTTTTACGGGTATAATTGTGCCGTTTTCACCCTCAATAATAATTTCGTTACAGCCGTTAATATTGGTTACAATGGCAGGTAAGCCCATAGCGCCTGCTTGCATCACCACATTAGGGAAGCCTTCGCGGTAACTGGGGAAGGTTAGTATATTGGCAATAGCAAAGTAGGGGCGTACATCGTTTACCCATCCGGTGCTAATAATATGAGGGTTGGTATTAATAATGTCTAAGGTTTCGGGTAATAGCGGATCTAATGCAGTTTCATAATCGCCCACCAGTAACAGTTTGGTATTGCTATGTAAGCCTTGTAATCGGTTAAAAGCGGTTACTAATTCATTCACGCCTTTATCGGCTACCATACGGCCAACAAACACATATACCACATCATCATCTTGAATATTTAATTGGGCGCGGGTGGCTTGTTTGGTCGCGTTAGTGTATAAGGCAGGGTCAAAGTGGTTGGTATCAATACCGTTAGAACTACCACTAGCCAATACCTTTAACTTGCCCTTATGGGTAAATTTGTTTTCTAGAATAATAGCAACCAAGCCATAGGCGTTGGGATAAATTTTAGTAGCGCAGGCATACGTTATTTTTTCAACAAGGTTTAGCAACCGCCTTTTGTTACCAGTAGCCTCTACTAAGGGTAAGCCAGCTATGGTGTGTAACCGGTGGGGTACCCCTGCCAATTTAGCAGCTATCATACCTAAAGTACCCGCTTTTGGGGTGTGCGAATGTACAATAAACGGTTGTTCTTTTTTAAATAGTTTGTAGAGTTGATATACGGCTTTAAGGTCTTTAAGCGGCGTTATTTTTCGGGTCATAGGCACGGGTATGGTAGCTACACCCTCTTGTTGGCCTACCTGTTGTAGTTTATTATCAAGGCCAGGGTCTGCAACGCCTAATACCCTGTAATGCTGTGTCATAAATTGCAATTGGCCCTTTAGTAATCCGCCTAAGGAGTTTGGTATGGTCGTAATTCTAATGAGTGTTTTCATAGTTTTTGCTGTGTCAACCGGTTAATAGCAGCGCAAATATAGAAAAGTAATACGGTAAACCGCCTTAAAAATTAGTGCTATGGTACACTTTTTTAGACCAATGGTGGTAGGCTGTGTATGTCTGTTGGTAGCCCGTATTTTGTATTTTTTTATGTTAAAATTACATATATAGCTTGCTATATTAGTAATTTGCATGTATTTTTGATGTAGCTATGACAGCTATCGAGTAGGTGAGACTATTCAAGACCTTAATACAAACAGCTCAAAAAACCGCGGGATTCTAAGCAAATTTTTGAGCTTTTTTTATGTTTTTTTGCCAAACATCACGGGTTTTTTCAGGTTTTTTTGTAAGATAACACTTCTTTTTAAAAGCGTTTTTATGCTAATTTGGGAGTGTTTTTCAGGTATTTGTGGGTGTTTAAAATCATCAGGACGGTTATTTTGAACGATGCGGACGCTTTAAACGGTTCATGCGGACGGTTGATTTTATTCGTACGGACGGTTTTTTGGGGCTAAACCCCATAAAAAAAGGCCTTACGTGGTGAGACACGCAAGACCTTAATACTAAAAATTCAAAAAACCGCGGGATTCTAACTACGGGCTTTTCTAAAGGACAAGTTTTTAAGTAACTGTCTAAAACTTTTACCGGGGCGGAACAAAATACGGGCTTTTGTAATAGCCGATGCATCCAGTTCTTCAGCTGTATCGCGCCCTTGCGAGCTAATACCTACTTGAAAATTGCCCAAGTGGCCTAATTTAACAATGCGTCCTTGTTTTAAGGCATCTACAATGTTGCGTTCTAGGGCCATAAGTACCGCATAACAATCGGGTTGTGTTATGGTACATTGGTAGGCAATTTGCTCCGCGAGCGTTTCCATGTCTACACTGCCATCTCCTATGGCAGCTGCGTAAAACTTCTCAGGTAACGTGATGTCCTGAGGGTTTCTTCTTTGCAATACTCTAAACAATATTGACATAAAAAAAAAAATTAAAAATTTATAAATTAAGTTTTGCGTAGTACACTGTATGTCAGTGCCTATATGCCTTACAAAGTTGCTTATAATTTTCATTAGTTTTACAATTATTTTAAAAACCTTTTCAACAAGTATTTAACAATTGAGTACGCTTTAACTTACATTTTTAGTCTTATTTACTTATTTTAATTTATATATATCATAACGTATTGATTATGAGTGTTTTTTAATTTAATAGCGTTCATCACATTAATTTTTTGTTACCTACCTATTACCAAGGTGTTACCCCTGTAGTTATTAACAAGCATTGTTAACAACTCCTGCTTAATTAGCCCCAATTAAGTACTTAAACCACAGGACGTTTTACGTATTTTTACGGCGCTAAAAAAAAATAGGGGATTACAACGTCTAAATTTTGCATTTGGTCGTATATAAAAGCATTTGTAACCTTTTAAATTGTAAAGAACTGTTAAAATTGTATTTCATCGACTACAAAACCATGGAAATCATGTATTTAATCGAAAACTTTTGTCGTTTTAACGATACTTTTAAAAAAACACATACTTTTAAACCATTAATGAATGCCCCAAAAATTTAGAACCATGAAAAAGACATTTGTATTATTACCCCTATTAGCCTTATGCGTGTTTAGTTTTAATGTGGTTTCTTGCAACAATGAAGAATTGTTTGTTGAAGAAACCCTTATTGAAGAGACCCCCGAAGAAGAAGCCGAAGAGACCCCAGAAGATACTGAGGAAGATCCTACAGAAGACGATACTGACACTACTGAAGAAACGGTGGCTGCAGACCCTACCCAACCTTGTGATTTTACCTTAACCAATTTAGCGCCCAACAGTACCGTTATTATTAATTGTATTATGGATTTAGAAGGTGCCACGGTTGATATTCCTGCAGGTGTTACTATTGTGTATGAAGGTGGAGACATCATTAACGGAACGCTTAACTTTTTAGGCGATGCCGAAATAGGCGGTGAGCTGCTCAATGATACTTTTACCATTACAGGAACCACCCCACAAGTGAAAGCCGATTATTTTCAATTAATTCCGGAACGTTGGGGGATTGTAGAAGGTAAGGTGAATGATGAGGTTGCTAGAAATAATAGAGATATATTAGAGGCCACCTTTTTTAAATTGCACGATTTAGGTATTGCTACGGTTAAAATTGATGCAATGGATGCCTATTTTAAAGTTGATGGTTACCTAAACGAAGGAGTACCAGAAGTACATGCTGTTAATTTACCTTCAGATTTTACCCTCGAAATGACAGATAATACACATTTACGCATGCAGCCAAATGGTCATTTTAGAGCAAGTTTAATGGCTATTTATGATGAAAAGAATATTACTGTAAGAGGAGGGTTTCTTCATGGAGAACGTAATGAGCATAATTATAATTCTGGCTTTGTTGATTCTGATGGAACTACAAGTGGAAGTCATGAATGGGTTCATACTATGGCTATTAAAGGGGGTGAAAATATAGTTATAGATGGTGTTACTTTTCAAGATGCCACTGGAGATGGTATATCGATATCAAGTATTTATTTTTATTTTGATTCAAGACATATTCGTTCAAAAAACATTAGAATCATAAATAATAAATTTTTAAGAGCGCGACGTATCAACCTAACGTTGGTTAATTGTGAAGATATATATATTGAAAACAATGAATTCATAGATGGAGGTGTTGATACACCTAACTCTAAAGGAACAGCACCTTCTTGTCAATTTAATATTGAACCTGTAAGGCATTGGGATAATGGTACTTTAGTAGAATATGAGCGCGTAAGTGATGTGTATATGCGTAATAATAAAGGTATTTTAACAGGAGCTACAGGAGGTGGATTTAATATATCTCATGGTAATGGTCCTATTATATTTGAGAATAATACTATTGATTCTTCAGTGTCCTATACAACTGCAGAAGGCGTTATTATTAGAAATAATGTTGTAAATAAATATATAAAAGCAGGTAATCCATCCAATTATAACCGAACTGATTTTGTGTTCGGAAATAAAGTATATGGAAATAAAGTATATGGCGGTATTGTTGTTGGAGGGAACGGTGTCGATATTTATGATAATGATATTGAAGGAGATATAGGTATTTATCTAGGCGCAGGGGCTAAAGATAGCAGCTTGGGCGTTTCTAATACCACAATTACCAATAACAGCATAAAAGCTAAAAGCCGAGGTATTATGGCTATTAATGCAACTAATAACACATTAATTGAAGGCAATACTATAGAAATGTTAGAAGGTAGTACATTTGCTTTAAATTTGTATAACACTTGGTCTGAAAATAGTAGCTCTAATTTTGTAGTAAATAATAATATTGTTACTGGAACTAGAACAAATGAAAGTGGAGCACACACAAGTCTTATTGGTGCTAATTCCATTCGTGTGACCAATAATAAATTAGGTTGTACTATAATTACAGGCGGGCAAAATACTGTTTTTACAGGTAACGTTATTGATGCAGAAATTAATAAAGATGGTTTGGTTTTTAATGAGGATTGTCCTAATTCTTCTTTTACTGATAATACGATTATTTTGTACACATCAAAAACACCTTTAAAAATAAAACCTATAAATTATAAGGACGGCTTAACGTTATCTACTTCTGTACAGATATCCAATAATGAAGTTGTTGAAAAATAGAATACATTATTATAGAGTATAAAAAAAGGCTTAATTTTAAGCCTTTTTTTTATTAATTTAATCTTTTATAAAGTTGGATATGTTCTTGAATCATTTTATGTATATCAAAATCTGCCGCTCGTTTTAAGCAATTGGCTACGGTTTGTGTATACAGTGCTGGGTTATCTAGCAAGGTTGTAATATGGTTGGCTAAGGCTTCAGCATCGGCATCAGGAAATACCAAACCATGGTGTTTTACAATGGCACCTAAGCCGGGGGTATCACTGGCAATAAAAGGAGCGCCCGATGCCATCCCTTCAATGCAGGATAATGATAAACCTTCGTAATGTGAAGCTAATACCACCACATCGGCTGTTTTTAAAAGCTGCGGCACGTCATCACGTACGCCTAAAAAGTGTACCCGTGCCGTTAGGTTTAAGGCGTGTACCTGGGCTTGCGCCGCTTGCAGTAAAGGGCCTGTACCTACCAAAGCTAATTTTATATGCGCAGGTACTAGTGTGAGCGCTTTAATGGCGGTGGCTTGGTCTTTTTGCGCGGTAAAGCTAGCCACTTGTATAACCAGTACATCGGTTGCAGCTAGCCCTAGAGCTGTTTTGGTATAGGGTTGGGCATTGGTAAATGCAGCCACATCTACACCGTTATATATTTTAGTGATTTTTGGATGAAATGCTGCGCCTAAGTGTGTTTTTAAGCTGCTATCAACCGCATCCGATATACTAATGATACTATCAAATTGCTTGTAAATATAACGGTCTAATAGTTTGAATACGGTTAACTTGCGGCGTCTGTTGGTGGTGTTATGTTCCGTATAAAGTAGTTTGATGTTTGTATGGCCCCATAATTTTGCCAAGGCTAGCCAATAGGCGGTGGGGAATAAGTGCGCATGTACTAACGGAAAGGGTTTTAACAGCCGCCTTAACTTTAGTATGTTTAAGGGGTTGTAAATACTTTTACCTACAGCATTAATACTGAGTATGGGTATGTTATGCGCCCGTAGCTTAGTATGTAAAGGCGTAGGCGTGGGGTCTAGTACCAATATAGCCACGTCTATCCCTGCGTTTTTATAGTGTATGCTGGTATTGGCTACCAAAGTTTCAGCGCCTCCAGCTCCCAATGAATTTATAACTTGTAAGAGTCTCACTTTTTTAGTTTGTTTATATGTAACACATATAGGTGTAATAAAATACCAAAAGGGATCATGGCCACGGTTAGTAAAGGCTTGGGTGATTTTCGTATGCAGTTAGCATCCCGTAATTGGATGCTATGCGATATGTAGTGGATGGCATTTTTTACCCGCACTTTAAAAAAGCGGCTGTGTTTTAAGTATAACCTACGGGCGTACTGAAAGCCTTTAGGGTGCCTGTAATACTGTTTAATGATATTGCGTGAGGAGCCGTCTTCCATATATTCCACCACACACAAAACCTCGTTAAGGCATAATAGGGTATAGTCTTGGTCTATCAACAAATACAAGGTACCTAAGGGTACAAAGCGTTCGTTAGGAAATATGGGGTAGGGCGGGTATTGCTTAACCACGGCGGTACGCAATACTAATTTTTTATCGCCCGTCACCTTATGGATATTGTGCAAGGCTTCTAAGGTAGTTTCTGTGCCCTGTTTGGGCAGGCGTTGCCCAATAATAGTACCATCTTTATAGGCATCTAAGCCAATAAAACCAGCAATGGTGTCTTTTTTAGGCGTACTGTTCCAAAAACTAATAATATGCTGTACGGCCTCTGGGGGCATAAAATCGTCACTATCAATACACACGTTTAATTCCGTATCAATTAAGCGGTAGGCCGCATTATGCCCCCCGTGCATGCCTTGGTTGTTTTGGTAGTGGTAGCGAATGCTGATCTTGTTGTCGGCTATCCAACCTTCTACCAAGGTTTTGGTGTCATCGGTAGAGCCATCATCAATAATTAACCAGGTAAAATCTTGGTTGGTTTGGGCAACCAAACTGTTATAACATTGGTGCAAGCAATAGGCACGGTTATAAGTAGGAGTAAAAACGGTGAGTGTTTTCATAAGGTTAGCGTTTATCGGCGTAATAAATAAAGAACATTAAAAAGGTAAACATAAAATAAGCTATTAATACTTTGGCTAATGTTAAATGATGGTTTTTAAATAGGCGTGTTTTTAAAAAAGGATAAAAAATAACTATTGCCATCATAAACCAAGAGAGGTAGGCAAAACGGTTGGAAAAGTTGGCCCGTATCACCAAAATCCAAAAGGCATTACAAATTAAATAGGTGTTTAATAGTTGGTTATAAAACCTATCCTTAAACTTCTTTTTGAAAATAAAATACCAGCCTGCAAAAACAGCAAAAGAACTATAAAAAATAAAATCCCAACGGAAACTAGTAGTACCAGTTGTGCTTCCTGCTAAATAGCCAGACAATCGGTCATCAAAACCTAAACTTGCAAATATACCAATCCAAACACTACCCATTACTAAAGAAAGAGGTATGGCTACAAACCAAGCTATTAAATAACTTTTAGGGTTATTATATAAATATGTTAATAAATACGCAATAACAGGTAGCGTTATGGTTTTATGAAACATAATGGCCCAAGCAAAAAGTAAAATCATAAGCCATTTTTTATCTTTATAACATAAGCCCCATAAAAATAAAGAACCAGCAACACCATTTCTAACACCATTTACACCATAGGTATAAAAGGAAAATGACACCAAAAATGCAAAAAAACAATAGTACCAATATTCTTTAAAATACGCTTTACTAACTTTATATAATGGGAAAATATAAAGAAAAGCACAAATAGTAAAAAAAGTATGAGCAGTAGTGAAAGTTGCTAATGATTTCATAAATAATTGCCATCCTAAATCTTTAACTTCTTTGATAGGGGCTCCTTTACTAAAAGCGTCAAAAGCTTTATAATAATTGGCTGTATCACCAAAGCCATAGCGCGATGTAATTTCTCTTTGTCCAATAAATAAAATAAAGAAAACTAAAAGGCTGTAACCTACAGTGTTTATGAAGGCAACGTTTTTTAAATCATGAATACGTAAAATGAGGGCATGAATTAGTGTAAATACTAATAAAAATAAACATAAATATATATATGTTTCATAGTGGTATATAGATGGTATTAAATTAGACATAATTACCTTTTACTACTAAATTAATTATTAAACATCATTAGGCTGGAGTAATATTTTGCCAGGGTTACCAACTACTGTAGCATTATCAGGAACATCTTTAATTACAACAGCCCCAGCACCCACTTTTACATTATTACCTATGGTAATACCTCCAATAACAATAGCGCCTGTAAATATAGAAACATTATTACCAATTATGGGCTTTTTTCCATCAACCTCACCAACGGTCACCAAGTGATTTACATAGAAATTTTCACCAATTGAAACCGCATTCAGAATTGTAGCATAAGGATGTCCTGTAAGTATACCACCTCCTAATTTAGTATTAACATCTATTGTAAAGTTTTGCTCACCTTTACAATATAGTTTTAATATGTGTTTTATGGAATTGTTGATTCTAAAATAGAAAATAGTTCTGAAATCTTTAGAGTGTGCTAAAAAATGTAATAATAGTATAGCCTTTACGCCTTTTATTTTTTTTTCTTCACTCCACCTATTTAAATCTAAGTCAATTAAGTATTTATTACGAGATGTATAGTACATTAATAAATGCGGTAACAAGGTCAATTTGAAAATAGCATATAAAATTTTTCGCATATTTAAATATTAGTTAATTGGTTGAACACACTTTTCCATTTGTGCATTATTTTATCTTCACTATAATTTAATGCATTTAACCTAGCAGCTTTACCAAGTGTTTTTCTTAAATCTGGCTTATCAATCAAATTAATAATAGATTTTGAAAAATCTGTTATATGTTCTTGTAAAATTAAAATACCATTTTTATCATTGATTATATTTTGAGGACCATGAGGACAATTGTAGGAAATTATAGGTAAACCACAAGCTTGTGCTTCTAATAGGACCAGTGGAAAACATTCATTCTTAGAAGTCATTAAAAACATTGAAGCATTTAGCATTTTATCTTTTATTTTATTAGTGGCTCCTTTCAGAATTATATTATTATCTAGCTTATAATTGGAAATTTTATATTGTAAATTATCCAATAAACCTTTATCTCCAGTTCCATATATATGTAATTGCCATTCCTTTTTTTCTTTAGCTACTAAATTCCATATTTCAATTAGTTGATCAAATTGTTTAACGGGTGCAATTCTTCCTGCGGCTATTGCAATTTTTGAGGAATGATTTGATATTGTGTCGGGAAAAAAAGTATTAGGATTAGGTATTACAATTGTATTATTTGACTTGTAATATGTAGCTTCGTCTTTATTTAGAACAATAATTTTATCATATTTTTTATCTATGTAATCTGCAAATTTTAAAAAATATCTTTTTTTCGATTTATTACCTTTTGTTCTATAAGGAATTTCTATTGATTTTGAAAAATGATATTCTTTTATTTTAGGAGTTCCCTTTAATAAAAAAGGAACAAAATAAGTATCAACACTGTGACTACAAACAACTACTATATCAGGTTTAAGTTCTTTTAAATACTTACGTAATCTATATATGTGTTTAGGTATTTTTAAAACATTTAAAGGATTAAAATATGATATTTTTCTATCATAATTAATATTTAAATCTTTAAAATTGATGGCTTCATCAAAGTAATAGCATGGTTTTTTACCTTTTTGTTCTGAAGTAATAATGTTTACTTTGTTCGTTTTGTCTGCAGCAAAGTAGTTAGCCTTTATAGATAAAACTCTTTCTATACCTCCATGTAAGTACACCTGATCTATAATAAATACAATGTTCATACTAAATTTTTAATAGAGTTTTAAATAACACATCCCATTTATTTACAATATTTTCAGCCAAATATTTTTTTGTAGATATTCTGGCTTCTTTTCCAAAAGCTATTCTTAAGTTTTGGTTTTTTATAAGTTCTTTAATCTTTTGACTCAATAATGCACAATCTCCATTTGTTACCAAAAATCCGTTAATATTGTTCTCAATTATATCACTAGGTCCATATGGGCAGTCAAATGACACACAAGGGACACCATAAGCCATAGCCTCTGTTAATACCATACCAAATCCTTCATATCTTGAAGACATTACATAGATTGAAGCTTGTTCATATTTCTCAGCAATATTTTTTACTGGATTGTGAAAAGTTACAGTTTTAGAGATATTAAGTTCATTAGCTAATATTTCTAAATTTTGATTTTTGTTTATGGTTCCATAAATATTTAAGCGCCAATCAGGATATTCATCTTGAATAGCTTTCCATGAATGTAATAGTCGATCATAACCTTTTTGAAAACTTTGTTTGCCAACAGCTAATACATTTTTATTTTTAAGAGTGCTTACTTTATTAGGGTAAAAAGATAAAGGATTAGGGATTACTTTTATATTTTTTATATTCCATTCATTTTTGTTTCCATTAGTTAATACTACAAATGTATCGTATTGTTTAGCACCAATATCCATAAGTTTAAATTTTATAGTTTTTATAAGCTTTTGGAATATATTTGGGTTATTTTTTTGTAGTTCTGCATTTTTTGATACATGACGTTCATATATCATTTTACAGGGCTTTCCAATTATAAAAGGTAATAGTAACCCTTTTAAACCATCATCACAAACTAAAATAATTTGCGGGTTTATTTTTTTTATAAGATTTTTTAGACCTTTTCTGTATTCATTGAAGTATTTAATATAATTACCCTGAGCTGAGATATTATGAAATGTAATTTTACTGCTAAAGTTGTAAAAAAGGTCTTGAGAGTATTGATTTAATGTAGCTATATTTACATTATAATTATATTCATCAGCTAATAAACTTGCTTTAATAGAAAGTACACGCTCTAAACCACCAGGGCCGTTAATACCATTGGTAATGTATAACAAGTTAGTCATTTTTTAAAGCCGTTGTTAAAAATTCCTTTGAAGACGTAATTAATTTATTTAATTTATTTTCACTATTACTGTAATTAATGCTATTTATTTGATGAACATCAATCATCTTTTCGTCTGTCATTAATAAATCCAATAAGTCTATCGAATTCAACATATCCCTCATGCGGGTATTAATTTTATATAATCTGTTAAAAACTACAAAATCTTTCTTAAAAATAATAGAGAAAGCAACAGCATGAAAAGAATTAGATATTACAAAGCTGGCATTATAAACTAGATTCAAAAAGATATCAGGTCCTTCTAAATGGAAGTTATTATCGGCATAATTAATATTTGAATTGACTGTGATAATATCCCAATTATGGTCATTTTTTAGTTTGTTAGCCATTTTTTTTATGAGAGGATTAGAGTCAAAATCATAGACAAAGATATAAGGCTTTACGTGTTTATATTCAGCCATAAGTTTTAACCAGTTATCATGATTTAATAAAAAAACAGGGTCTAAAACTTGTTTGGCACTTTTAATGTTTAGCTCTTCTAATATTTTTAAACCAGAAGATTCTCTAACTGAAATAGCATTTAATCTAGATACCTTTTCTTTTACAAACGGTTTTATTGAATCCTCCAATTGATCAATGGCAAAACTAGCAGCATATGATATTTTAAGCTTGTTGTCAGGCACAAAATCAAGGTAAAAAGATGGATCTTTTCCGTTTTCAAAAAATGAATTCCAAATTTGATCACTCCCGCAAATGTAGGCATCTGCCTCAGGTATATCAGATTTTAACTCATCATTATTTTTATATAACTTTTGTGTTGACTTTATATATTTTTTAGAAAAAGCATCAAAATTTCTTTTCCTTCCAAGCATTTTATAGCGTTCAGGAAATTTAATAATAAGATAAATGGCTTTTAAGAATATGTTTTTTTCGAAGCGTGGGTTTGATATACGCCAAAAATTAAAATGATTACTTAAATAGTGGGGTTTATAATGAATAGTTTCTGAGTCATGCCCTAAAGATTCCAAATATTTTAATAAGGCATATTCCTGGAGACTAGCTCCATGATTATAAACTTCGTGACAGGTAATAGTTTTGATTTTCATTCGTCCAATTAATTTTTTAGAAGTAACTCATTAACTTTAGCTAAAGATAGCACCTTATCGTTATTTTTTTGTTTTGATAAGTTTTCTGTAAATTTATTTACAAGCTTAGGGCTTGTAATATATTCTTCAATTGAATTTGCTATGGCATCTGCATTCATGTCACAAATTAATCCAGTTCTTCCATGCTCAATTATTTTACTTGCTGTAGGAAAATTAGTTGTAACAATAGGTTTTTGTAAAATTGAAGCTTCTATTAAAGTAAGCCCTAAGCCTTCAAAAAAAGATGTTTGAGTATATATATTACATGATTTTATATAAGGGTATGGGTTTTCTTTATAACCCAATAGAATAAAATATTTAGATATATCTAACTTGTTTATAAGGTGTTCTAATTCTTTTCTTTTTGGACCTTCACCAATTACATACCATTTTATATTATATTTTTTTTGTCTTAATATATGGCAAGCTTGAATTGCTAAATCTAAACCTTTCGCATCTGCTAGTCTACCAACTGTTAAAATTATTTTGTTGTTTTCTTTATCTGTAAATGGGTATTCTACTTCTTTACTTAATTGATGAATTAAACGGTCATCAACGATATCTTTTATAACTAACGTAGAAATTGTTTGTTGTTTGTTTAGCGATTTTAATAAAGAGTGTCTATTCTCTTCAGACACACACACAACATCATCAAAATTTTTATAAAACTTATAATCAAAATTAATATTATAGTTAGCTTTAATATAATCTGTATTAAGCCATGCAATTTTTTTTCTAGCTTTTATTTTCTCTGACACAAAATAGGTAGCAAATCCTTGATTATAAGCAATTGCAACATCATATAAAGTATTAATTTTACTAAAGTTATTGTTTTTGGATTTCCAAAAAACTTGCGCAGGGTGGTACTTGTTTTTTTTATTTAACTTATTTAGTTTAGTGAGTGCTCTAAATTTTACTGTTTTTAGTATTTGCTTAATGAAGTTTGTTTTATTAATTGTTATTGTTTTTACAGTTACTTCATCAGGGATAAATTTCTGGAATTCACCGTTTGTAAGGAGTAAATATAAACTGACGTTGTATTTGGTGTAATCTAAATTTTGAAGTAATGTAACTAAACTTTTTTCAGCACCACCACAATGTAAAGACTCTATAACAAAAGCTATTTTTTTCAATTTTAAAATTCAGTTTTTTATTTATACTTATTTTTATTTGTACTTACTTATAAACTCTTTTACATTGGTAGAGTAAAAACTACCTATGTTGTCTTTAATTTTAGCTTTATCCCAATTCCACCAAGCAATTTTGTTTAAATTAGATATAGTTTCATCATCATATTTAATTTTAGTTGTTTTAGCAGGAACTCCTGCAACAACATGATAATCAGGTATGTTTTTAGTTACTACAGCGTTAGCTGCAATGGTTACGCCATTGCCTATGGTAACACCAGGCATAATGAAAGCTCCCATGCCAATCCAAACATCATTGCCTATGGTAATACCTTCTTTTTGTTTTATATTGTTTATAATATTATTGGCTAAACCCTCTGATTTGAGAGTAATCTCATCTTTGAATAAATTATTTACCAAAGGAAAGTTGGTAATAGGTGATGCTTTATGATAACCTTCATCTACAATAAAGCGTACATTATTTGCAATACTACAGTAATTACCAATTTTTAAAGGGGCTTTTGTCCAACGAAATACCAAGGCGCCATTGTTATAGGTACCTGTTCCCATGGTAGTATATTTATCTCTTTTTAAAAATACATAGTCATGTATACTTAGTGTGTGATTATAATCAACACCTAAAAGTCTCCATAAGTAATTTCGAATATGAGCTATTATCATTTTCTTTTAAAGGCTTTATTAAAGATATTTTGAAATAATTTTTTTTCGTAATTATTTATTCCAATTTTATAGATAACAACAGAAAAAATAAGAATATATAATGAACATTTTATTATAAAATTAAACCAGCTGTTACCAGGTATAAAATTTAGTATATAACCTAAAATCATTACTATTATAAAAGAAACTAAGGTCTTTCTGAATAGCTCTTTAAAGAATTTAAAGATATTAAGATTTAAAACTTTATGATAAAATATATTCATAACATTCTGAGCTACAAGCCATCCAATTGAAGTCCCAATAATCATACCTATTCCCTTATAATCTAGTGCTGCATAATATCCAATAGTTGTTCCTATAATCATGAACAATAAGTAAGTAAGTGATTTAAAAGCAACTTTATTTTGAGCTTCTATTAATGGCCCTGTAAAACCTTGAACTAGGGGAATTGTGTATACAAACATTATTAATAAAGCAATAACCCAAGATTGATAATAATTTTCTCCTACCCATAAATAGATAAATTGTTTTCCATATAAAGTAAACCCTCCAAGAATAAATAAAAGTACAATTAGTGAAACTCTACCAACTTTTATCATCATTGATGTTAATTCTTCGGAACTAGCTTTATTGATGGTCATTTGAGTAGCACGAGGTAGCAATACTCCTGTTATAGCAGAAGAGAATGCGCCGTAATAACTCCCTAGCATAACTCCGATAGCATAAACAGCAAGAACCTCAGGAGGGCTGATTTTACCAAGAACTATATGACCTGCTTTCCATTGAAATTGAGAAACCATACCATAAACAAAAATCCATATAGAATAATTAAAAATTACTTTTATGTAATTTTTATTTAACTCAATAAGTTTGAAGCGTACATTTAATTTAAAATGAATGTAATAAAATGTTAATAGAATTATTAGAAAGTTAAATATTGTATCTATAATTACAAGAGCTATTGCTTTTCCTCCAGAAAGTAACACTAATACAACTACTAAACATCTTAAAACATACCTAATTATATCTAATGTTTTTGGAAAAACAAATGATTCATAACCAAAACAAATAGCTTTGAAACTTCCACCTGGTATACCTACGGCAAGATTAATTATTAAAAGTATGAATATAGTTTTCGCAACTTTAATTTCGTTATTATCCATTTCTGAGAAATAGGTCTCTAAATGATTGTAAAACAAAAAACCTAATATCAGAATAACTACAGAAATAACTAAATAAATCAGCATTACTGTAGCTAAAAAATTTTCTTCTTTCTGTCTGTTTTTTTCAGCCTTATATTTAGCTACGAATCTAATAATAGTGTTGTTTAAACCAAGATCTAGTAAAGATATAGTTCCAACTAAAGCCCCAATAGCTGTGTATACTCCATATTCTGCTTGCCCTAAAGATTTCAGTATAAAAGGAGTCAGTAATAGACCAACTACATTCGTCAAAATGATAGTTGTGTAATTTAAAACAACTCCTTTTTTAATTTGACTCATGCTATAGCGGTGTTATAACCTTCCGGTAGTTTGTGTGGGGTCTAACACGCCTTTAACATCATATAACACGCCCTTGGGTGTTAACAAGCTGTGTAGGTGCAGGTTTAAATAGTCCTGATGCGCTACGGTGAGTACAATGGCATCGTATGTGGGGTGTTCTTCGGCAGGCTCAGGATGACTTTCGGTAGGCTCATTTTGCGCTTCGACAAGCTCAGCGTGACTATTGGCAGGTTTAGCGTGACCCAGTGTTTGTGTGGTTGTTAAACCGTATTCATGCATGACCTCCTCAGGGTTTGCCCACGGATCGTATATGGTGATGTTAGTACCATAGCTTTGTAATTGTGTGATAACATCTACGGCTTTGGTGTTACGTACATCGGGGCAATTTTCTTTAAAGGTAATGCCCAATACCAATATGTTGGCGTTTTTAATGGTAATATCGTTTTTAATCATCAATTTAATAACCTCAGAGGCTACATAATGCCCCATACCATCATTAACGCGGCGGCCTGCTAATATAATTTCGGGGTGGTAGCCTACTTCTTGAGCTTTTTGTGCTAAGTAATACGGATCTACCCCTATACAGTGGCCTCCTACCAAACCGGGTTTAAAAGGTAAAAAATTCCATTTAGTACCGGCGGCTTCTAATACCGCATGGGTATCAATGCCCATAAGGTTAAAAATTTTAGCCAACTCATTCACAAAGGCTATATTAATATCGCGTTGCGAGTTTTCAATCACTTTAGCTGCTTCAGCTACTTTAATAGTAGGTGCTAAATGGGTACCGGCCGTAATAACGCTGGCATATAAGGCATCTACTTGTTTGCCAATGGCAGGCGTAGAACCTGCGGTTACTTTTAATATTTTTTCAACGGTATGTTCTTTATCACCAGGGTTGATACGCTCTGGTGAGTAGCCTACGTAAAAATCGGTATTGAAGCTAAGGCCGCTAACCTGTTCTAAAATAGGCACACATTCATCTTCTGTAACCCCCGGGTATACCGTAGATTCATAAATAACCACATCGCCTTTTTTTAAGACCTTGCCCACGGTTTCACTGGATTTGTATAAGGGTGTTAAATCGGGGCGGTTATTTTTATCAATAGGCGTAGGGACGGTTACGATGTAATAATTACAGTGTTTTATAGCATCTAACTGTGTGGTACAGTATAAGCCGTTGTTGGTATTGGCTTCGGGTTTAATAACGGCTTGTAATACGCTGTTTTCAACCTCTAAAGTACTATCAACCCCTTGCATAAGTTCTGCAACGCGGGCCTCATTAATATCAAAGCCAACAACAGGGTATTTGGTGGCAAATAAACGGGCTAGGGGCAAGCCCACATAACCCAAACCTATAATAGCAATATGTGGTGTATTCATGGTATGTATGTATTATTGGCCAATGGCATGGTATTCAAAACCAATGGCTTCCATAGTGTGTTTATCTAATATATTACGGCCATCAAAAATAAAGGCCGGTTTTTGCATGGTGCTGTAAACAGCTTCCCAATCTAAGGTTTTAAAGGCATCCCACTCCGTCATAATTGCAATGGCATGGGCGTCTTTAACAGCATCGTAGGCATTGGTATATACGGCTACGTTGTTTTGGTTTTCAGCCTCGGTACGGGTGTTTAGGTAATTGAGGTCGGTATATACTTTTTCTGCAGGCACTTTAGGATCATGTACCGCTATGTGCGCCTGTTCGTTTAATAAATGATCGGTTACGTAAATGGCTGCAGACTCTCGGGTGTCATTGGTGTCTTTTTTAAACGCCCACCCCAGTACGGCAATTTTTTTACCCGATACGGTATTGTATAAGGTTTTTATAAGCCTATCGGCGAACCGGCGTTTTTGATGATCGTTCATAATAATAACCTGTTCCCAATAATTGGCTACTTCATGTAGGTTGTAGGAACGGGCAATATATACCAGGTTTAAAATATCTTTTTGAAAGCATGAGCCCCCAAAACCTACAGAGGCTTTTAAGAATTTAGGGCCTATGCGCGAATCAGTCCCGATGGCTTTGGCTACTTCATCTACATTAGCACCTGTAAGCTCACACAGCTCTGATATGGCGTTGATAGAGGATACGCGTTGCGCTAAAAAGGCATTGGCCGTAAGTTTTGATAACTCTGACGACCATAGGTTGGTTTTTAAGATGCGTGCTTGGGGCACCCAACTTGCATACACGGTGGCTAAACTGTTAATAGCCGCCTCGTTTTCGCCCCCTATAAGGACACGATCGGGCTGTAATAAATCATCAACCGCCGTCCCTTCGGCTAAAAACTCAGGGTTTGATAAAATATGGAAATTAATACCATTGCCTGTATTGTGTAAAATACTTTTAATAGCCTCGGCGGTACGTACCGGTAAGGTTGATTTTTCTACCACTATTTTATCGGTAGTAGCAACTTTAGCAATATTACGAGCACACAATTCAATGTATTTTAAATCGGCCGCTTGCCCTTTGCCTTTACCATAGGTTTTAGTAGGGGTGTTTACGGAGATAAAAATCATATCGGCCGCATCAATAGCTTGGTCTATGTCTGTTGAAAAAAACAGGTTTTTTCCACGGGTAGCGCCTACAATAGCGGCCAACCCTGGTTCATATACTGGTAGTTTGGTAAGGTCGGCATCATTCCATGCGGCAATACGGGCAGCATTAATATCTACAATGGTTACCTTTATGTGTGGGTTTTTTTGCGCAATAACGGCCATGGTAGGGCCTCCTACATAGCCAGCGCCAATACAACAAATGTTTTTAATAGTCATGTAATTATGGTAATATTATAAATGATCCCAATACCAACGTACGGCGGCTTTTAAGCCTTGGCTTACGCTGTATTCTGGATTATAATTAAGTAGTGTTTTTGCTTTTTCTATAGATGCTAACGAGTGCGGAATATCGCCGGCTCTGTTATCACGATGTTTAATAGGTACATCGGCTATTTTTGGATCAAACTCCGATAAATAGTTTTTTAATAGTGTTGTGAGCTCTAAGAGCGTTGTGCGTTCGCCATAGGCGACGTTATACACTTGGTTTAGTGCCGCTTGATTAGACGTAGTAATGGCCTTTAGGTTCATTTGCACCACATTATCAATATACGTGAAATCACGTGAGTAGCTACCATCGCCATTAATATACGGCGATTCATGTTTTACCAATAGCTGCACAAATTTAGGGATTACCGCGGCATAGGCCCCGTTAGGGTCTTGACGTTTACCAAATACATTAAAATAGCGTAACCCTATAGTATCTAGTCCATAGGTTTTATGAAAAATATCGGCATATAATTCATTGACATATTTAGTAATGGCGTAAGGTGAAAGCGGTTTGCCAATGGTGTCTTCTACTTTAGGTAAGGCTTCATGGTCACCGTAGGTAGAGGAGCTGGCGGCATATACAAAGCGTGTTACCTTGGCATCTCTAGCCGCAATAAGCATGTTTAAAAAGCCTGAAATATTCACATCATTGGTGGTAGCCGGATCATTAATAGAGCGAGGTACAGAGCCTAAAGCAGCCTGGTGCAACACAAAATCAACGTCCTTACAGGCGGTGTGGCAGTGGTTGATGTCTCTAATATCACCTTCAATGAGGGTGAAATTAGCATGGTTTAGAAACGGCGCGATATTGGCGCGTTTGCCTGTGGCAAAATTGTCTAAACAAACGGTTTTAATATTGTTGTGTAATAAGGTTTCAATAAGATTTGAGCCTATAAAGCCGGCGCCTCCAGTAACGAGTACAGTTTTGCCTTGTAGTGCTTGTAACATGCAATTTGGGTTTTTTTAATAGCTGCGGCAAATATGTGAAAAAATATTAAACCAGCATACTTATTATGTTAATTATACATTTTTTCCGACGAAATCCCTGTGTTAACATTTAGGTAACATTGTAATACGTTTTATACCAATTAATGAACGCTTTAACGCCATTGCTAATAGGTGTTTGGGGTTTGTAATTGTAATCGCGCATTAAATCTGTAACATCTGCCCAGGTTTGTGCGACATCACCCGGTTGCATAGGGAGCATGTGCTTTTGAGCTGTTGTACCTAAATGTGTTTCAATAGCTTCAATAAAATCTAAAAGTTTTACGGCGTTGTTATTACCTATATTATACACTTTATACAGTTGATTGGTAGTGGTTCTGGGGGTGGTGTCTTTTTCAATAATACGTACAACACCTGCAACAATATCATCTATATAGGTGAAATCGCGTGCCATCTGGCCATTATTAAACACCTTTATGGGTTGCCCTTTTACAATGGCATCTGTAAATAAAAACATGGCCATATCGGGTCTGCCCCAAGGGCCGTAAACGGTAAAAAAGCGTAATCCTGTGGTAGGAAACTTAAATAAATGGCTATAGGTATGCGCCATAAGTTCGTTACTTTTTTTACTAGCGGCATATAAACTGATGGGGGTATCTACCTGATGGTTGGTAGCAAAAGGTATTTGGGTGTTAAGCCCATATACACTAGAGCTGCTGGCGTATACTAAGTGTTTGATGTGGTGATGGCGGCAACACTCTAAAATATTTAAAAAACCTACAATATTAGCATCAATATAGGTTTCAGGGTTTTCAATGCTATAACGTACGCCTGCTTGTGCGGCTAAATTGCATACCACATCAAAATTTTCGGAAGCAAAAAGCTTAGGGAGCGCCTCCCGATCTTCCAAATGCATTTTAACAAAGCTAAAGTGCGGGTAAGTTCGGCTGCTGGTGTGTTTTAAAAATACCGCAGCATCGTCTTTAGAAATACCAAGTTGCTGTAGGCGTGCGTATTTTAATTGCACATCATAATAATCATTGATATTATCTAAACCAACAACGTGGTGTCCTTGTTCTAAAAGGCGGTTACATACGTGAAAGCCTATAAAACCCGCAGCACCTGTAACGAGTATTTTCATAGTGATAGAAGTATTGAGAGTTCAAAGATGCTAAATTGTATTGAGTTATGCTTGCAAAAGCCTAAAAAATAACAATTGTAGTATATTACCTAGTATTATTTAGGCGTTTGTGTGGTGCTTAGCCCATGGTACTATCGACCATCCGCTAAAGAATACCTATCTAACACATGCCTTGATGTATTTAACCGAAATTAATATAGCTTTTGGCGAAATAAGTAAAAACCCTGTTTTGCACATAAAAACTATTACTAAATTTACACCCGGAAACAAACAAGATTGAATTGATTAATAGCAAGTTGATTTAATTGTTTAATACAGTACTTAAAAGTTCTTTTAGATTGAAAAGTCTCTCTAGGTTTATGTTTCATGCTGCAAGCGCGAAGACTTTTTAGGTATTATTAACAGTTATAGATATAAAGATTTGATATTAATTTATTTATGATTAAGAGGGAACATATTACAAGCTTTTATTTTTTACTACCTAGTGAACAGTTGGGTTTACATGTTTTATCTTACAAAAATATATGTAGATGCTAACCAAAACCAGAATTTATTTATCATCACCTCACATGGGCGGCACTGAGCGCCAGTATGTGAATGAGGCTTTTGATACGAATTGGATTGCGCCATTAGGACCTAATGTGAATGGTTTTGAGGATGCTATTAAAGGCTACTTAGGCAACACCAAGCATGTAGCGGCTTTAAGTGCAGGTACCGCAGCTATCCATTTAGCATTACAATTATTAGACGTTGGTGCAGGTGACGAGGTACTATGCCAGAGTTTTACCTTTTCAGCCTCTGCAAACCCTATAGTATACCAAGGGGCTACGCCTATTTTTATTGATAGTGAAGCTGATACTTGGAACATGTGTCCTGCCTTGTTGGAAGCAGCTATAAAAGACCGTTTAGCTCATAATAAAAAACCAAAAGCCATTATAGCGGTGCATTTATATGGTATGCCATACAACGCAGACGCTATTAATGCGGTTGCTAAAGCCTACGATATTCCTGTAATTGAAGATAGTGCTGAAGCTTTAGGTAGTACCTACAAGGGGCAGCCTTGTGGTACCTTGGCCGATATGGGTATATTGTCATTTAACGGTAATAAAATAATAACCACATCGGGTGGCGGTGCTTTAATAACCAATACACAGGCTATGAAAGATAAGGCGGTGTTTTTAGCCACACAAGCCCGCGATGATGCACCACACTACCAGCATTCTGCTATTGGGTATAATTACCGTATGAGTAATGTGGTTGCTGGCATTGGTAGAGGCCAAATGGAAGTTTTAGACGACCGTGTAGCGGCCAGACGCCACAACTATGATGTTTACAAACACCAGTTATCACATTTAGAAAACATAACGTTTTTAGAGGAACCTGCTGGGTTTTTCTCAAACCGTTGGTTAACGTGTATTAAAACCGATAGTTTTGAAACACGCGAAGCCATACGTTTGGCTTTATTGGCAGACGATATAGAATCGAGACCTTTATGGAAACCTATGCACACCCAACCAGTATTTAAAGATTGTGTGCATTATACCAACGGTGTATCTGAAGACCTTTTTGAAAAAGGCCTTTGTTTACCTAGTGGTTCTAATTTAACCCCGAATGATTTAGAACGTATATTACATATTATATTGAAAACCCCTAATTTATCATGATACAAAACTACCTATTTAAGTTATCACAACGCTATGCCTCAAAATGGCTGGTGTTTTTAATTGATTTATCAATTGTATTAGCTACCTTATTTGTAGCGTACGTTATACGCTTTAATTTTACACTAAACTTTGATACGAATCAATTTTTTGTACAATTACCATTTTTAGCCTTTGTAGCTGGTGTGAGCTTTTTAATAGTAGGCTCACATAAAAGTGTGATTAGACATACCGGTTTTACCGATGTGGTTAATGTGTTTAAATCTGTAACACTTATAGCGGCCATTTGTGGTATAAGTGTATTGGTTAATAGAGCGTTTGGTTTGTTACCTAAGTTTACCATTCCTTTAACCATTATTGTGATTCATGCGTTATTAAGCTTTGTAGCATTGGCTGGCAGTAGGTTAGCGTTTAAGTTAATTTACAATACGTTAAAATGTAAGTTTAAAACATCTAAAAATATATTAATTTATGGGGCAGGCGATTCGGGTATTGTTACTTATAACGCCTTATTAAGTGGTACAGATAAAAAGTTTAACATTATTAATTTTATTGATGATGATGCCAAAAAACGTGGTAAATTAATTAATGGTATTAGTATAGTACCTTCAAAAAATGTAGATACCCGTTTTATTAAGAAGCATGCTATTGATGAAATTATTGTAGCGGCGCAAACTATTGAACCCAGACGTATTATACGTTTAGTGGATAGTTTAACCGCTTTAGATGTAGAGGTTAAAAAAGTACCACCAATTGAAAAGTGGATTGATGGCGAGTTTAGTGCCAACCAAATTAAGCAATTCCAGATAGAAGATTTATTAGGGCGTAAACCTATTGAGATAGAAAACCCTAATTTATTAAATGAGTTTAAAGGGGAAACGGTTATTGTAACGGGTGCTGCAGGATCTATTGGTAGTGAGTTGGTTAATCAAATTTCAAACTTTGATGTTAAGCATTTAATTTTAGTAGATCAGGCAGAATCTGCGCTATACGATGTAGAACAAGGTTTAAAACGTGCTGGGAAACATAATTTTACAGCCATAGTAGCCGATATTAGAGATGGGTTACGTATGGATGCTATTTTTCAGTATTACAACCCTACTATGGTGTTTCATGCGGCGGCTTACAAGCATGTGCCTTTAATGGAAAAATCGCCTTATGAGGCTATCAAAATTAATGTGAATGGTACGAAGCTTTTAGCAGATACAGCATCGCGCTATAATGTTAAAAAGTTCGTTTTTGTATCTACTGATAAAGCGGTAAATCCTACCAGCGTTATGGGAGCTACGAAGCGTATGGCTGAAATGTATATTAGCTGTTTACAAAAAGAAAGTAAAACGAAGTTTATTACCACACGTTTTGGTAATGTTTTAGGTTCTAACGGTTCTGTCATTCCATTATTTAAAAAGCAAATTGAACAAGGCGGGCCTTTAACATTAACTCATAAAGATATTACGCGTTATTTTATGACGATACCAGAAGCGTCACAGTTAGTGTTAGAAGCAGGTACTATGGGTAAAGGTGGCGAAATATTTATTTTTGATATGGGTGAGTCTGTTAAAATATTTGACCTAGCCAAAAACATGATAAAACTATCAGGCTTACATTATCCTGATGATATTGATATTAAAATTACGGGCCTAAGACCTGGTGAGAAATTATACGAAGAATTATTAGCGAATGGTGAAAACACGTTATCAACTTACCATAAGAAAATAATGATTAGTAAAACCAGAGATTTAGACTATGCCCAGGTAAAAGCGCAAATAGAGGAGCTGTGTATTACCAATCGTTTCCAAAACAATAATATTGTTTTAAAAATGAAGGAACTTATACCAGAGTATAAATCAAATAACTCAGATTATGAGCGTTTTGATAAGCGTGTGCAAATATACAAGAAAGCTAAAAGTTTAGCGCAAACGCAGGATACCAAAGCAAACAAAACCTCAAAGAGCCTTTAATAACTGGTTTAAAATTATTATTTTCCCCAAATATTTTTAATTGTATGATCACCTATTTTAATAGATGCAAGGTGCTATGCCTTTGCATTGTTATACTAACGCTTACATCGTGCTATACCAAAAAAGATGTGGTGTATTTTCAAAATGCTAAAAATTTTGAAACCATTGTGGATACTGATACCTTTAAAGCCAAATTAAAAATTGGCGATATTTTAAGTATTAATGTATCTACTTTAAACCTTGAAGTCACCAAACCTTATAATTTAGTGGAGGCCACTGGTGGTGATGGTGGAGGCCAGTTAATTGATTATCTTATTGATGCCGATGGTAATATTGATTACCCCGTGTTAGGTAAGATAAAAATGATAGGCCTTACGGTTGAAGAAGCCAAAGCACTTTTGAAAAAGAAATTTGAACAAGGGCAATTATTAAAAGATCCGGTGGTAATTATGCGTATAAAAAATTACCGCGTAAGTATTTTAGGTTGGGTAAATAACCCTGGTGTGTACCCTATAAGTGGTGAACGTATTTCTATATTAGAAGCCATTGCTATGGCAGGCGACCTTAATATAAATGGCAAGCGTAAAGATATTATGGTTATTAGAGACTTTAATGGCACGAAAACTTACACTGAGATAGATTTAACGAGTAAAGAAGTATTTAATTCGCCCGTGTTTTATTTAACACAAAATGATATTGTGTATGTAAAACCAAACAAAGGCGGTATTAGTAGAGCATCTGGAGATTCACGTATTGGCGTTATATCATCAGTGGCCGGTATTATAGTTAGTTTAGCAGTTATACTTACCCGATAAGACAATTACTATTATATGGAACCTTTAAACCAAACACCTAAAGGAAACGGATTTCAAAATTTTGATCTTAAAAAGTTTATAAGCGGATATACCAAACATTGGAAGTGGTTTGCACTTTCGGTATTAATTTGTTTAGTATTAGCCTATTTTCAAATGCGTTCTTTAGTGCCTGAATATACTGCCATGGCTAAAATTATGGTGTTAGACGATGGTGAAAATGAAACCGGAAAAGCGGCTATTAAAGATTTAACTATTTTTTCAGGCGATGATGCTGCTAAAATAGATGACGAAATTCAGGTTATAAAATCTAGAGAATTTTTAAGAAATATTGTTGATAAACTCAATTTAAACATTCAGTATTTTTCAATTGGTCGTGTTAAAGATTACGAATTATACACCAATAAACCGTTTCAAATAAACTTTATAGCTTCTGATTCATTAATTAATGAAGTGGGTTTTACGTTTTATGTTGAAGCGACATCTAATACAAACTTTAATTACAGACTGCATGAGGACGATGCCCCCAAACAACTGGCGTTTGGTGAAAAGGTAGACACGCATTTTGGCGGCATGATTTTAACCCCTAATAATAATATTAGTGGGTATGTTAATCAAATTATTAAAGTAAATATTATACCTGTAGAGCGTGTTGCACAAAGTTTAAAAAATAGAATAGGTGTGTATCCTAGTGGGGAATCATCAAAGGTATTGAATATTACTATGGATGACCCCGTAGAGAAAAAAGCCATTGATATTATTGGGACACTTATTGATGAATATGACACGGCTTCTATTAATAAAAAACGACGACAAGCTATAAATACTGCCAACTTTATTAATGAGCGTGTGCAATCTATTGCCTCTGATCTTGAAAATGTAGATGATAGTATTGTAGGATATAAATCGCGCAACCGTATTGCTGATATTGCAAGTACTTCTGAACAAGCATTTACGTCTAGTGTTCAAAATGAAGAGCTTATTCAAAATGCGAAAACGCAATTACGCTTGTTAGATTATATGGGAGGTGCTTTAGGTGATAACCCGTATGAGAGTATTCCATCAAACATTGGTGGGGGTGATGCCGCTATAAACAATATGGCAAGCCGCTATAATGAGTTACTAGCGCAACGTAGTAATTACCTAAAAAGTGCCGGTGAAAATAATGCCGTTGTGGTTGAGCTAGATAATACGTTGGGACAAATTCGTGGAAATTTAATGCAAAGTATTAATAATACCAAGCAAACCTTAAACATACAATTAGGAGCTTTACAAAGTAGTTCGCGTAAAATAAACTCTAAATTATATTCTGCGCCTAACCAAGAACGTACACTGCGCTCTATACAACGTAAGCAAGGCATTATAGAATCTATGTATATTTTTCTATTAGAAAAACGTGAAGAGGCCCACATATCTATTTCGTCCATTTCACCTAAAATTAAAATAGTTGAAAGTCCGTATAGTTTAGGAAGTTTTATAGCACCACAACCTACGGTGCTTATTTTTGGCGCCTTCTTTTTAGGCTTGTTTATTCCGTTTAGTATTATATATGTGAAAGATTTATTAGATACTAAAATTCATAATAAAGAAGATTTACAGCAGGAAATTTCTAATATGACCGTTTTAGGAGAAATACCAAACTTTGGAAAGAAAGCCAATGGTTTGGTAAGACGAAACGACCGCTCTATCATGTCGGAGTCTTTTAGAATTATTCGTACCAATATTGATTTTATAACTAAAGGCAGACAGGTTAAAGATAACGATAATGTTATTTTTGTTACCTCTACTATTAGTGGTGAAGGGAAATCGTTTGTAAGTTTGAATTTGGCCCTTACCATGGCTAATTCTGGAAAGCGTGTATTGCTAATTGGTGCTGATATTAGAAACCCACAAATTTTTGAAGCTATTAAAAGTAAAGTAAATACAGAAGCGGCTGAAACGGGTTTAACCGATTATTTGGTGGATGATGCTGTAACCATTAAAGATACAGTAAACTCTTACACTATGAATGAGGTTACTATAGATATTATGCTGTCTGGTAAAATACCACCAAACCCTGCAGAGTTGTTAATGAGCAACCGTATGAAAGCATTATTTGAGAATGCATCAAAAGAATACGATTATGTTATTGTTGATACAGCTCCTGCTATGTTAGTTACCGATACGTTGTTGATAAGCCAGTACGCCGGCCATACTATTTATGTTACTAGAGCAGGCTACACTGAAAAGCGTATTTTAAACTTTGCTAAAGAACTGCATGCTGATAATAAGTTAAACGGTATGATGCTTGTAGTGAATGATGTACAAGAATCTAATTTTGGATATGGTGGTAGTTATGGGTATTATGGTACTCCACAAAAGAAAGGCTGGTTTAGAAAAGGGAAGGCTTAAAAGCTAAGGATAATTATAAATAAAAAAACGTCTGTGATTTTATAATTGCAGACGTTTTTTTGATTTTTAAAGTATTGGATTGCTTTACGGTGTTAGTAATGACGACATTATTGTTACTAATTAACTGGCGTAATATTCAAACGCATCAATAATGATATCATTATCAACTTTGCAATCTATTTTTGGTTTACCTATAGCTTCTAACAATACAAAATTGATATTGCCATGGTTGTTCTTTTTATCATATTTAAGAAGCTCCATGATAGGTGCGTATTCATCTTTGTTTATAGTGACTTTTCCGTAGTAACTTATAAACAGTGTTTTTATACTATCAGTTAATGCCTTAGGAAAATTAGTTAATTCGGTAGAAATATAACAGGCTAAAATCATACCTATTACAATAGCTTCACCATGTAAAAGTGTGGTTTTATTGGGGTTGCTTAAAAAATACGACTCTATAGCATGACCAAGTGTATGGCCGTAGTTTAGGGTTTTGCGTATACCATCTTCAAACGGGTCTTCGTCTACTACGTTCTTTTTAATAATTACCGATTCATAAATCAGCATATCTAAATCTGCTAATGTTAATGCCGATAACTCTTGAAATTTTTGCCAATACGCATCACTGCTAATGAGGCCATGTTTTAACATTTCGGCTAAACCAGAACGCATTTGGTTTGCGGGTAATGTATGCAAAAAGTTAGGGTCTATTAGTACCATATCAGGATCACTAATAACACCAATTTGATTTTTTAAGTGCCCTAAATCTACACCCGTTTTACCACCCACCGATGCATCTACCATTGATAATAGGGTAGTAGGTACATTAACATAGGCAATGCCTCTTTTAAAAGTGCATGCTACAAAACCGCCAAGGTCTGTTATAACACCACCGCCAATGTTTATCATTAAACTTTTTCTGTCGGCATCCAAGTCTGATAGTGTGTTCCATACACCCACACAGGTATCTATTGTTTTGTGTATTTCGCCAGATTCTATTTCAATAATTTCAATAGCTATATCAGTATGTAATTGTTCTAAAAATAGTGGTAAACAATGGGTATGGGTGTTTTCATCAACTAAAATGAATATTTTAGAAAAATTATGCTGTTGTATATGCGCATTTATAGCCGTATAACACGTTGTATTGAAATGAATTTTACAATTTTTGTAAGTAATAGAATCCATAAAAAAAGTTAAAATTTTTAAAGCTGTGAAATTACGGCGTTTTTATATAAAATGGTAACATAAGGTTAATTATATTTGCCGAAAATTTTAAAGATAATGCAACAAAACAATCAAATTTTTGATAATACTGAAATTGCTTTTTCATTAAAGAACGATGCGCAATTAGAACGTGCTTATTTTTTGTTTAAAATGATTTCTATTGAACCCTTGGTTAGAATAGGTACAGCGGCTACTAATTTTGCATTAAAAGCCCATTTGCCCATTGAAGGTTTAATACGTTCTACAGTGTTTGATCATTTTTGTGGTGGTGTTAATGAAAACGATTGTTTGCCCGTTATTAATGCTATGTATGATAAAGGGGTGAGTTCTGTTTTAGATTATTCTGTTGAAGGTAAAAACAACGAAGCGCATTTTGATACAACCCTAGAGAAAATACTATACATTATTGAATTCGCTAAAAATTTAGAGGCCATACCCATTGCTGTTTTTAAGCCTACGGCTTTTGGTAAAATTAGTTTATACGAAAAAGTAGGCGCAGGTACCCCCTTAACTGAAGTAGAACAAGAGGAGTGGCAACGTATTGTAAACAGGTTTGATGCTGTTTGTAAAAAAGCGAAAGCTTATGATGTGGCTATTTTAATTGATGCCGAAGAAAGCTGGATGCAAGATGCGGCCGATGGGTTGGTTACACGCATGATGAAAACCTACAACACAGAAAAAGCCCTTATTTTTAATACCTTACAAATGTATAGGCACGACCGTATGGCGTTTCTTAAAAAAGAACATGAAAAAGCTGTTGCCGAAGGCTATTTTTTAGGGTATAAACTGGTACGTGGTGCGTATATGGAAAAGGAAAATGATAGGGCTGAAGACCGTGGTTATACATCACCTATATGCAAAGACAAATTTACAACTGATGAAAATTTTAATGCGGGTTTAAAATACATTATGGAACATATTGATACCATTGCCTTATTTGCGGGTACACATAATGAGAATAGTTCTTATTTACTTATGGATTTAATGAAGGCGCATAATATTGCTAATAACGATCCTAGAGTTTGGTTTGGACAATTATATGGTATGAGTGATCATATTAGCTTTAATTTAGCACACCGTGGTTATAACGTGGCAAAGTATGTACCTTTTGGCCCTGTGAAAGATGTGATGCCGTATTTAATTAGAAGGGCTGAAGAAAACACATCGGTTGCAGGACAAACGGGACGCGAATTGGCGCTGCTAACAAAAGAAAAAAAACGTAGAAAGACCTAATGTAGCGTGGTGATTACTACCTTATAACTTATAAGGATGCTTGTAATAACGCTTTGATACTTTGGGGATTTGTATGGGGTTTTACAGATTTAAACACCGCCATATCAATATTTTTATTGGTTGCTGTGTCTGTTTCAACTTTATAAATTGCCTTGTTTTTGGTAGGTATTAAGGTTTCATTATCAGCAACTAATGTTTCTGAAAATTTTTCACCAGCTCTTAAACCTGTAATGGTAATGTTTCCGTGTATGGTTTTATTGTGAAGCTGTAAAAGCTTGGTAGCAATATCTATAATTTTAATAGGTGCCCCCATATTAAAGCTATATAGTGTATAAGCTTTGTTGTTAAAGCTAGCTATTTGCAAAATACCTGAGCAAGCATCTTGTATAGCTATGAAATAGCGCGTAATATTTTCGTCTGTAAGGGTTAACGGCACACCCAAGGCTATTTGTTGTTTAAATTGGCATACCACCGAACCATTTGAACCAAAAATATTACCAAAACGGGCTGTTGTAAAGCGTGTGCTGCTTTTATGGGATAATGCTTGTATATAATTTTCGGCTATTTTTTTGCTCATACCCATAATACCAGACGGATTTACAGCCTTATCGGTAGATATAAAAACAAAGGTTTGTACCTTGTATGTGTGCGCTACATCGGCTACATGTTTAGTGCCTAAAATATTTACTCTTACAGCGTTGTAAGGAGCGCTTTCCATAAGCGGTACATGCTTATATGCCGCTGTATGAAATACCAGTGTGGGGTTGTGCGTTTTAAATAGGTTTTCTAAGGCTTCGGTATCTAAAATATCTAAAAGCACATACGTTATATGCTTATTTGTAGTATGTTCTAAAGCTTTACTAAGGTTGTATAGTGGCGATTCTGCAATATCAACGGCTATTATTTTTTTTGCATTTGAAGTAGCCAAACGTTTTGTTAACGCACTGCCTATTGTGCCAGCAGCACCTGTTATTAAAATGGTATCTTCAGAAAAATTAAACGTGCTATTTTGTGGAATATTTGGGATTTGTGCAGCACCCTCTTCGCAGGTATTAAAAAGGTGGTCTAAATAATGGGATGTATTTGGGGTCATGTATATTTTAAAATTAAATGGCGCTTGTTAGGATAAATATACGATGTTTTAACTTTAAGTGTGTTGGCTTTGAAAAGAATGTGCTATCTCAAGATGTTATATTCACATGGATTTAACTAGTAATGATTTTTTTACAAACAACGCTACATTATAGTGTTTAAAAAGGGTTTTATTGAAACGCTATTTGGTAACAACGGTTATAATAGTTTGTAAAATGAGCTTTATATCTAATAATAAACTTTGTTGTTTGATATAGGTTTTGTTGTAGCGAAGTTTATCAGGCATAATGGTATGTATAAAATACTGCTCTGGGTTATCGGCGGCCTCTAAAAGTTCTACTTCATTGCGGTATTTTAATGACGCGAGCCCCGTAATACCTGGGCGAACAGCAAAAATTTTCATATCATCTTCACTATAGAAATTAACATAATACCGTAATTCTGGTCGTGGCCCTACAAAACTCATATCGCCTTTTAAAATATTGAATAACTGCGGAAATTCGTCTAATTTATAGCGCCTTAAAATATAGCCTACTTTGGTTATTCTAGTATCATTATTACCAAGCGTTAACAATCCTGAGGTTTCAGAACGTACGCGCATGGTTCTAAATTTATAAATATTAAAGTCTGTATTGTTTTTACCAACACGCTCTTGTATAAATAATATAGGGCCTTTAGAGTCTAATTTTATAAGTAGTGCAATAACAGCTAATAAGGGCGCTGTTACAATGATACCTAGTGCCGAAAAAACAATATCAAAACCACGTTTTAGCATGTTACGGGGCGTGGTTAAAATGCAAAACTGTGGCAGTGCTATCACAGTTTTGTATGGTTAATTCATACATATAATCATTATGCTGGCCTTCAATAAAATAAGTGCCACAAGGTGTTTGCCTTGGGTTGCTTTTTGAAAACACCACGTTGCCTGTATTTAAAACCTGTTTAATAGCTACAGAATCTTTAATAAATGTTGGGGTATAATCTAAAGTTTTTGCATGTATGTTTTTTAAAACACGTGCTTCAGGGCCGTAGCTACATGATGTTTTTTTGCCGCTTAAAAAAAAAGCTAAAATGATTAAACCTACTGAAAAGCCACCCAAATAGTAGCCTAAACGTTGCATTAATTTCATGTATTGTGTATTACTTTTGTAAGCGCTATTTAAAAAATGAGCAAATTGGCATCGTTATAGCTTAAATCAAACCATTCACCAACGGGTTTGCTTGTTAAAATGCCGTGGTAAAAATACAATCCATTTCTTAAACCACGGTCTATTCGCAATGAATTTTCTAAGCCACCATCTTCAGCAATTTGCATTAAATAGGGTGTAAAAATGTTACTTATTGATACTGAGGCTGTTTTTGGGTATCTAGCAGGAATGTTAGGTACGCAATAATGTACAACACCATGTTTTTCAAAGGTAGGATTTTTATGTGATGTTACTTCACTGGTTTCAAAACACCCGCCCATATCAATACTTACATCAATAATAATAGCCCCTTTTTTCATGGTTTGTACCAAGCTTTCAGAAACTACTATAGGCGATCTGTTTTTACCTCTTACAGCTCCAATAACCACATCGCAACGTTTTAAAGCTTTGGTTAAGTTTTTGGGTTGAATGGTAGAGGTGAAAAATGGACGCCCCAAATGTGTTTGAATACAGCGTAGTTTGGTTATAGAATTATCAAAAACCTTAACGTTTGCTCCAAGGCCCATGGCACCTCTTGCTGCAAATTCGCCTACAGTACCAGCGCCTAAAATAACTACTTCTACGGGTGGTACACCACTTATATTGCCAAACATAAGGCCGTTACCTGTATGCGGGTTTGATAATAACTCGGAAGCAATTAATACCGAGGCTGTACCAGCTATTTCACTTAACGATTTTACGGCAGGATATGTGCCGTCAGCATCTTTAATGAATTCAAAAGCAAGTGCCGTAATGCGTTTTGCTGCAAGGGCTTCAAAATATTTTTTCGTTTGTGTTTTTAATTGTAGTGCCGATATTAATATAGTACCTGGGTTTATAAGTTTTATTTGTTCTAACGTAGGTGGTTCTACCTTTAATATCATGGGGCAAGCAAAAACCTTGGCAGTATCTTTGGTTATTTCTGCACCAGCTTCACTATAATCTTTATCAGTAAAACTAGCACCTTCGCCTGCGCCAGCCTCCAACAATACTCGATGCCCATTGTTTACTAAGGCATAAACAGCATCGGGCGTTAAACAAATGCGTTTTTCTTGAAAAGCGGTTTCTTTGGGGATACCAATAAATAAATCACCTTTCTTTTTAAAAATTTCTAGCGTTTCTTCTTGAGGTATAAGCTGTTGCTTAGTAAAAGGCGATAATGGATTTGACATGGTTTAGTTTGTTTATAAAAATCAAATTACAAATAATTTTTTGAATGCTAATTAAAACAAAATATATTTATTTACTAAAAAAATAATAATATGATAAAAGGTATAGTTTAATTGATGTATTCTGTGGTTTTTCCGAAGTGCTTATGTGTTAAATTATGTATTTTTGTAATTAGAATTTAACCTAATGATAAAAAAAATACTACTCCTCTCTATTATCTTTCTTAATAATATAGTGTTTTCTCAAGCATATACAGTAACAGGTAAGGTTCTAGACGAGAAACAAACACCTGTAGCGTTTGCTAATGTTGTTTTAATGCAGGATGCTATTGTTATTAAAGGTACAACGACTCATGAAAATGGTGATTTTGTATTTGAAAACATTAATAAAGGATCATATAAACTTAAAATAAGTTTTTTAGGTTATGAAGCGCACCAAAAAAACCTACAAATATTTAGCACTACTAGTTTAGGTGTTGTTACATTAAAAGATGCTACAGAAGCACTTGAAGGTGTTACAGTGGTGGCTAAAAAACCAACTATAAAGCGTATGGTTGATAGGTTGGTTTTTAATGTTGAAAACTCTACATTATCAAACAATACCATGTTAGATGTGTTAAAGCATACACCCGGTGTTTTGGTGTTTGACGGCCGCATAACTATTAAAAATTCAAACCCCACGGTTTATATAAACGACCGTAAAGTACATTTATCGGCTAGTGAAGTTATGCAGCTTTTAGAGGCTACACCTGCCAATACCATAAAATCTGTTGAAGTTATTACCAATCCGCCCGCAAAATATGAAGCCGAAGGTGGCGCTGTTTTAAATATTGTAACAACTAAAAATTTAGTAGCTGGGTATCATGGTAGTGTTTATGGTAATTACAAACAAGGTTTTCAGTTTCCTAAGTTTTCATACGGTACGAGTCACTTTTTTAAAACAAACAAATTAAACACGTATCTTAATTTTAGCGATAGCCCGCAAAAGGCCTATAGAAACAATGATGAGTTTGTGAATTTTTATACTAATAACACCCTAACAACTTCTTGGGAAACAGACTATAAACGCACCAGGCAATCGGCTAATAAAACAATAAATGCTCATATTGATTATGACATTGATGCTAAAAATAGTTTGAGTTTTAACACAAACCTGCTGATTTCTCCCAGAACACCATCGCAAACAGATGTAGATTCATTTACAGAAGTTTTTGATGCTAATAAAAATTTAGATTCTACATTTCATACAACAAATAATGCTGTGTTAGAGCTTTTTAATATGGCGTTTACGTTAGATTATAAACACCAATTTAATAAAGAAGGCGCACAATTATCGGCTAGTTTGCATCATACTAATTACGATTTTTCAAATTTTCAAGATGTAAATACAGGGTATTTTTTACCCAATGCCATTACTGCTTTTAGAAATAATAAATTCCAAACCTTTTCAAGTCAGGTTATAAAATTAAGTACGGCACAAACTGATTTTGAATGGCCATTACCTAATAATGCCTTGTTTGAAACAGGGGTGAAGGTATCTACTATTGATTCAGAAAGTGTTTTAAATCAGTTTTCATTTGAAAATGATATTAAACAAGACGATATTGATAACTCTGATGTTTTTAATTATGATGAAACAAATTATGCTGCCTATGTAAGTTTTGAAAAAGATTGGAAAACGTGGAGTTTTAAAGCCGGTTTTCGGGGTGAATACACCGATATTTCTAGTGTATCAGCATCACTGCACCAAACGAATACCAATAACTATTTTAAGTTATTTCCATCATTCAACCTTTTACATAGAATACATGAAAACCACGAAGTATATTTTAATTATAAAAAACGGATTTATAGACCAAGATATAACCAATTAAATCCGTTTAAATTCTTTTTGAATGATAACACGTATATAAGTGGAGACCCTAATTTATTACCGCAAATAGACGATGTATATACGTTAGGGTATAATTTAAATAACACATTTACATTTGAATTGTATTACCGTTATGAAAATAATCCTGCTTTAGAAGTGAGTTTTCAAGATAATGATGAAAACCTTATTAAATACATTAGTACTAATATTGATAATAGTGTATCATACGGGTTTGACTTTACAACTTATACACCAATAATTAAAGATTGGAGTGTGTATGTGTTATCTAGTATTTTTTATTATGATAATAAGTTTGTGGCTTTAGAAAGTGATAATGCAGTATTAAATTTTGAAAAGTGGACATATTTAATGCAGATGGTAAATTATTTAAGCTTTTTAAAAGATAAAAGCTTGAGTGCTGAAGCATCATTGTTTTATATCTCGCCAATAGTTGATGGCCCATCGGAAGCAAGCTCTCGATTGGGTGTGGATGTGATTTTTAGAAAAGCCTTTTGGAACAATAAGGCCTCTGTAAGCCTGGGAGTTACTGATATTTTTAATACGCTTAATTTTAATTATAGTACCAATTATTTAAACCAAGATATTTTAACAAAATCTAATATTGAAAATAGACTTTTTACTTTAGGATTTCATTATAAATTTGGTAATACCAAACTAAAAACTAATAAGCGCATTATTGAATTGGAAGAACGTGACCGTTTGGAACGTAATGATAAATAAATTAAAAGTATTGCCTTATTTTTTGCCAGAAATTTTTTGGTGATAATTTTAACTCATCTTCTAATTCTTCTAAAGATTTTTCAGCATCGTTAATTTTATTAAAAATACGTGCTCTAATTAAATATATTGAAGGAATAAAAACAGCCATAACAGGTATTAAATATACAAGTTGGTTAGAATCAAAATATACTTGGTCTTCATTTAGGGTGTTGAATAATTGGTAAGCATACATGGCTATGGGCACTAATAATACATGGTACCACCAATGCCTACACGTAAAAAACCATAAAACAAGTAAAATTAAGGGAATAGATTTACTTGTAATAATCCACATAGCCACATTGGCGTCTTCATAATAACCACTGTTGTATGTAAATAAAAAAGTGTTCCAAACTTTTTCGTTTGGAACACTTTCATATAGGTAGAATAAATAAGGCGTACTAGCTATTATGGTAGCAACAATACTGCCTATTATTAAGCCTTTTTTATCCGTGTGTTGGAACTTTGATTTTTCTTTTGTCAACTTTTGCTGTTTCTGCTCCATTATCGTTAAAAGAATCAGCTGCTTGTGCTAAAAATACCATTCCTCCGAAAATCGCTAAAGCGATTAAATACTTTTTAGTTTTCATGTTTTTAAGGGATTTAAATTAATTAATTATTTACCCCAAAAGTAGCCAAAGACTAAACTTAAGTATGTGTCAAAATGTTAAAGAAATGTTAAAAAGAGGGTTTTTGTATAATTTCACTATGGTTTTTCCGTAAATCAAAAAAAAACACTTTAAAACATTTGGTTTAGCGTAACAAATTCAGCGTTATTCTGCTTTTTTTTTTGTTGGTTAATGTAATTTTAATGTTCTTGAATTGTCAGGATTCATAACAATATCAATTCTATTAAAATGATCATCTATATTTTTTTCTATTAATTCTGGCCATTCAATTAGTTTGTAGTTTTCACTATATAAATAATCTTCAATGCCAAAATTATAGGCTTCTTCAATATCTTTTATTCTGTACAAATCGAAATGATATACTAACGTATCAGTATTTGTTTCATATTCATTAACAATTGAAAACGTAGGACTGCTCACTTCATCATTACTTCCTAAACATTTTACTAAATGTTTTACTAATGTGGTTTTACCCACACCCATGTTACCATATAGTAGTATTGTATTGCTAGTTAAATTGTTAACTACATTTTGTGCTATAGCCGCAATGTTTTCAATGGTGTAATTAATTTCCAAAATGCACATATTTTAATGCAATTATAAGCATATAATTTTAAATTTCCTAGTTAAAATTGTATTTCATCGGATATTTTATGCGTTACATGGATTATTTTGGGTTTAATACTGTAAATGGAATTATCATTTCTTCCATTGAAATACCACCATGTTGATACGTGTTTCTGTAGTAACTTACATAATGGTTGTAGTTATTGGGGTAGGCAAAAAACGAATCGCTTTTAGCAAAAATGAAAGAACTACTCATGGTTATAGACGGTAAATGCAATGCTTTGGGGTTTTTAACTTCAAAAACTTCTTTGGGGTCATAGGTTAAACTTCTTCCGGTTTTGTAGCGTAAATTTAAACTGGTTTCCCTATCGCCAATAACTTTTGATGGGTTTTTAACGTTTATAGTACCGTGGTCTGTTGTTAAAATAAGTTTAAACCCTAATTGTTGCGCTTGCTGTATCATATCTAATAAAGGCGAATTTTTAAACCAACTTTGGGTTAAAGACCTGTAAGCTTTATCATTTGAAGCTAATTCTTTTACAACTTCCATTTCGGTTTTAGCATGCGATAGCATGTCAACAAAATTGTAAACTACCACCGTTAAATCGTTGTTTTTTAAAGCACTGAAGTTTTCTGCTAGTTTTTTTCCGTTTTTTAAATTGGTTATTTTGTGGTATTCATAGTTTAAGTTGTTTAAACCTAGACGTTTCATTTGTGCGTTTAAAAAATCGGCTTCATGTAGGTTTTTGCCTCCATCATCGGTGTCATTTTTCCAAAATTGCGGAAACAAGGTTTCCATATCACTTGGCATTAAACCTGAAAAAATGGCATTTCGCGCATATTGTGTTGCTGATGGTAAAATGCTAAAAAAGGCGTCTTCTTTTTCTTTTTTGTAATAGTTACTTATTATGGGTTCAAATGCTTTCCATTGGTCGTACCGTAAATTGTCAATAACCAACAATAATGTAGGTTGTTTGGGGGTTATTTCGGGCACTACTTTCTCTTTAAATAATGTGTGAGACATTACGGGGGCATTAGTATTAGCCTCAAACCATTTGGGGTAGTTTTTCTCTATAAATTTACCAAATTGTATGTTGGCTTCGTTTTTTTGAGATTCTAAAATTTCAAACATTCCGGTGTCTTCAATATCTTCTAATTGAATTTCCCAGTAAATTAGCTTTCGGTATAATTCCACCCATTCATCATAGGTGTTAACCATGGCCAAATCCATAGCTATTTTTCTAAATTCTTGTTGGTAATTAGACGTTGTTTTTTCAGAAACCAGTCTAGAATGGTCTAAATTCTTTTTTAAACTTAAAAGTATTTGGTTAGGATTCACAGGTTTTATTAAATAGTCTGCTATTTTATTACCAATAGCCTCTTCCATGATGTATTCTTCTTCACTTTTAGTAATCATTACAACGGGTAGGTTGGCTTTTTTTTCTTTAATTTCATTTAAAGTTTCAAGGCCTGTTAACCCGGGCATGTTTTCGTCTAAAAAAACAATATCAAAAGCTGTATCATTTAAAGCATCTAAAGCTTCGGTGCCGCTTTTACATGTGGTAACTTTATAGTGGCGTTGTTCTAAAAAAATAATATGGGGTTTTAGTAAATCTATTTCATCATCAACCCAAAGTATATGTATTGTATTCATTAAAGCTTTCTATTATATGTTATTGTAATAATTATATTTGTAAAATATAACCGCAATTTTTTTAAAAGTTTGAATAAACTTAAAATATTAAACGACCCAATTTACGGATTTATTACCATTCCAAATTCGTTAATTTTTGATTTAATTCAGCATAAATACTTCCAAAGACTTAGGCGAATAACCCAAATGGGTTTATCGTATTTAGTATATCCAGGCGCTCATCATACCAGATTTCATCACGCTATTGGTTGTATGCATTTAATGCAGCAAGCTGTTAATGTGCTTCGTTTTAAGGGTGTTAGCATTTCTGATGACGAAGAAAACGCCCTTTACATAGCCATTTTATTACATGATATTGGCCACGGACCCTTTTCGCATGCCATGGAGCATAGTATTGTAAATAATGTATCGCATGAAGAAATTTCGTTGCTTTTTATGGAGCGTTTAAATGAAGAATTTAACGGAACTTTAACGCTTGCCATAGCTGTTTTTAAAGGCGAATATCATCGTAATTTTTTATGTCAGCTTATTTCAGGACAGTTAGATATGGATAGAGCCGATTATTTAAAGCGCGATAGTTTTTACACAGGCGTTGCCGAAGGAAACATAAACAGTGAACGTTTAATAACCATGCTAAATGTAGTTGATGATGAGTTGGTTGTAGAAGAAAAAGGTATTTACAGTGTTGAAAAATTTATAGTTGCAAGACGTTTAATGTACTGGCAAGTGTATTTACATAAAACTAGTTTAGTGGCCGAACAATTATTAATTAGGGTGTTAAAACGCGCTAAAGAGCTTCATGAAAATGGCCATAAATTATATGCTAGTAAAGCGCTTGTGTATTTTTTAGATACAAAAATAACCAAAACTAATTTCACCACAGAAACATTAGATATTTTTGCGCGTTTAGATGATTACGATATTATTTCGGCAATGAAACAATGGCAATATGAAGATGATTTTGTTTTAAGAAACCTTTGCGAAATGATTATTAATAGAAATCTTTTAAAAATTAAACTTAAAAAGAAACCTGCTAAAATTAATAATTTAGAAAACCACATGCAGGCATTAATGCAAACCTATAATATAACCAGTTATGAAGCTGCTTATTTTGTGTTTACGGGTAGTATTTCAAATCAGGCGTATCAATTAAAACACAAAGGTATTAATATTTTATATAAAAATGGAAAGATTGAAGACATTGTAAAAGCCTCAGATCACCTTAATTTAAAAACACTTTCAAAACCTGTAACTAAGTATTATATATGTTTCCCTAAAGCAGGTATTAAGTAAATAAAAATTAATAAGAAATGGTACATAGCAAATTTTAGTACATTTTTTCTATTTTTGCGCTACCAAACTAACAAGTAACTACAAACTCAAGACAGTGTGAAATTTACAGCACAACAAATTGCAGGTATTTTAGAGGGCGATGTAGTAGGTAATCCAGACGCCGAAGTATCTAAACTATCAAAAATAGAAGAAGGGACCGAAGGCTCATTAACCTTTTTGGCAAACCCTAAATACACCTCACATATATATACAACAAAAGCCACAGTTGCTATTGTTAATAAAAGTTTTACACCCGAAGACACTATAAGCACCACCTTAATTAAGGTTGATGATGCTTATAAATCGTTTTCAAAACTTTTAGCGTACTATAACGAGGTTAAAAATAATAAAGAAGGTATAGAGCAACCGCATTTTATAGCAAATACAGCGTCTTACGGCAGTGGTATTTATATTGGTGCGTTTGCATATATAGGTGAAAACGTAACAATAGGCAACAACGTTAAAATTTTTCCAAATTCATATATTGGTGATAATGTAAGCATAGGTGATAATACCGTAGTATTTGCCGGTGCTAAAATATATTCTGAAACCATAATTGGTAATAATTGTGTTATAAACTCTGGCGCTATTATTGGTGCTGATGGTTTTGGGTTTGCACCTAATGAAAAAGGCGAATACCATAAAGTACCTCAAATAGGTAATGTTATTTTAGAAGATTTTGTTGATATAGGTGCAGCCACTACTATTGATAGAGCTACCTTAGGTTCAACAGTTATTCGTAGGGGTGTGAAATTAGACAACCAAATACAAATAGCACACAATGTTGAAATTGGAAAAAATACTGTAATAGCAGCACAAACAGGTGTAGCGGGTTCTACTAAAATTGGTGAGAACTGCCAAATAGGAGGGCAAGTTGGTATTGTTGGCCATATTACCATTGGTAATAATGTAAAAATACAAGCACAATCTGGTATTGGCCGAAATGTAAAAGATAACGAAGTACTACAAGGCTCACCAGCGTTACCGTATTCAGATTATAACAAATCATACGTACACTTTAAAAACTTACCAAAAATAGTTAAGCAACTAAACGATATAGAAAAATAATAATGGGAATTATAAACACTGATGTAAAACAGAAAACCATTGAAAGCGAGATATCTTTAACAGGTGTTGGTTTGCACACCGGTAAAGATGTTACACTAAAATTCACACCAGCACCCGCTAATTTTGGGTTGGCTTTTAAACGCGTAGATTTAGAAGGCGCTCCAATAATTGAAGCCGATGCTAATTATGTTACCAACACACAACGTGGTACCTGTTTAGAGAAAAATGGCGTTAAAATTCAAACCTCAGAACATGTTTTAGCAGCATTTGTAGGATTAGATGTTGATAATGCCATTATTGAACTAGATGCTTCTGAACCACCAATTATGGACGGGTCTTCAAAGTTTTTTGTTGAAGCTATTGAAAAAGCAGGTATTGTTGAACAAGATGCGTTTAGAGAAGAATTTGAAGTCACTGAAATTGTATCTTACACTGATGAAGAATCGGGCAGTGAAATATTAGTAATGCCTTCAAAAGCGTATCAAATTACCACTATGGTTGATTTTGGTACAAAAGTTTTAGGTACTCAAAACGCTACTTTAAAGCACATGTCTGATTTTAAAGAAGACATAGCAAACTCTAGAACCTTTAGTTTTTTACACGAACTAGAAATGCTTTTAGAGCATGGCTTAATTAAAGGAGGCGATTTAAATAATGCTATAGTTTATGTAGATAAACCTTTATCTGAAGAAACCATGGAAAAACTAAAAGTAGCATTTAAAAAAGATAGTATTGCTATTAAGCCCAATGGTATTTTAGATAATTTAACGTTACACTACCCAAATGAAGCTGCAAGGCACAAATTACTTGATGTTATTGGAGATTTAGCTTTGGTAAGAACCCGTATAAAAGGTAAAGTTATTGCTAATAAGCCAGGACATTTTGTAAATACACAATTTGCTAAAAAATTAGCAAAAATTATAAAAAATGAACGTAGAAACAACGTTCCTAATATAGATTTAAACCAAACGCCATTAATGGATATTACCCAAATAATGGCTATGTTACCTCACAGGCAACCATTCTTATTAATTGATAAAGTTTTTGAGCTTACTGATAATCACGTTACAGCCACCAAAAACGTTACCATGAATGAGGAGTTTTTTAAAGGACATTTCCCAGGAGCTCCTGTAATGCCAGGTGTGTTAATAGTTGAAGCTATGGCACAAACCGGTGGAATTTTGGTTTTAAATACCGTACCAGACCCTGAAAATTATCTAACGTTTTTCATGAAAATGGATAACGTAAAATTCAAACAAAAGGTAATGCCAGGTGATACTTTAATTTTTAAATGTTCATTAATTACGCCTATTCGTCGTGGGATATGCCATATGCAAGGGTATGCTTATGCTAATGGTAAATTATGTGCAGAGGCAGAATTAATGGCGCAAATAACAAAAGTTAAATAGTATTAACTTTACACGTTGCGTTACAACATTTATACTTACTTAATAAAAAAATAGAAAATGAATCAACCCTTAGCGTACGTGCACCCAGGTGCAAAAATTGCTAAAAATGTAGTAATTGAGCCTTTTACTACCATTGATAATAATGTTGTTATTGGTGAAGGCACATGGATAGGAAGCAATGTAACCATTATGGAAGGTGCTCGCATTGGTAAAAATTGTAATATTTTCCCAGGTTCTGTTATTTCTGCAAACCCACAAGACTTAAAGTACAATGGTGAAGATACCATAGTACAAATAGGTGATAATGTTACCATTAGAGAATGTGTAACCATAAATAGAGGAACAGCTGATAGAATGAAAACTGTTATTGGTAATAATTGCCTTATTATGGCATATTGCCACATTGCACATGATTGTATTGTGGGTAATAACTGTATTTTTTCAAACAATAGTACACTAGCAGGCCATATAACTGTGGGCGATTATGTGGTGTTGGCAGGTATGACGGCTGTACATCAATTTGTATCTGTTGGTAATCATGCGTTTGTAACAGGCGGATCTTTAGTAAGAAAAGATGTGCCTCCGTTTGTAAAAGCTGCTAGAGAGCCATTATCATACGTTGGTATTAATTCTGTTGGCTTAAGAAGACGTGGGTTCGATACAGAAAAAATACGTGAAATTCAGAATATTTACAGAATTCTGTACCAAAAAAATTATAACAATACCCAAGCTTCAGAAATAATTGAAGCTGAAATGGAAGCAACACCAGAGCGTGATGAAATTCTTCAATTTATAAAGAATTCTCACCGTGGTATTATGAAAGGATATTTTAAATCAAATTAATTATATGGCAAGTACTAGTGATATTAGAAACGGATTATGTATACGATACAATCATGATATTTTTAAAATTATAGAATTTTTACATGTAAAACCTGGAAAAGGACCTGCTTTTGTGAGAACAAAACTTAAAAGCGTAACTACAGGTAAAGTTATTGATAATACATTTTCTGCAGGACATAAATTAGAAGACGTAAGAGTTGAAACGCATAAATTTCAATATTTATATAACGAAGGGGAGACCTATCATTTTATGAATACTGATGATTATTCGCAAATAGCATTGCAAAAAGCCACTTTAGATAGTCCTGATTTAATGAAAGAAGGTGAAGTTGTAACCGTTTTAATTAATGCTGAAGATGGTTTACCATTATCAGTAGAAATGCCTGCTAACGTAATTTTAGAAGTAACACATACAGAACCAGGTGTTAAAGGAAACACAGCAACAAATGCTACAAAACCTGCTACAGTTGAAACAGGTGCTATTGTAAATGTACCCTTATTTATTAACGAAGGTGATAAAATTAAGGTTGAAACAGATAAAGGTACCTACAAAGAACGTATTAAAGAATAATATTTTAATGGGCTATTTTTAAGTATTACCACTGATTGTTTATCTTTAAAACAGCCCGTTTTTCATCTATTTAAAGCATGAAATTTCCAAAACCACACACCTTAAAACAAATAGCGGAATTAATTGATGCAGACTTTGTTGGTGATGCAAACTTTCCGGTATTAGGCATGAATGAAATTCATGTTGTTGAACCCGGAGATATTGTATTTGTTGATCATCCAAAATATTACGATAAAGCACTACAATCGGCCGCAACAATTGTTTTAATAAATAAAAAAGTGGCGTGCCCTGAAGGAAAAGCACTGTTGGTAAGTGATGATCCTTTTAGAGATTTCAACAAACTATCAAATCACTTTAAACCTTTTAAAGCAGCTAATACGCAAATTTCAAATTCTGCAAAAATAGGTGATAACACTGTTATTCAACCCAATACATTTATTGGTAATAATGTGGTTATTGGTAAAAATTGTGTCATTCATTCTAATGTAAGTATTTATGATGATGTTGTTTTGGGTGATAATGTAACCATACATGCAGGCACTGTTTTAGGTGCTAATGCCTTTTATTACAAAAAAAGGCCCGAAGGTTTTGATAGGTTGCTATCATGCGGAAGTATCCGTATAGAAAACCATGTTGATATAGGTGCTAATTGTACTATCGATAGAGGTGTTACCGGAGATACTACTATAAAAGAAGGTACTAAAATTGATAATTTAGTACAGGTTGGCCATGATACCATTATTGGTAAAAAATGTTTAATAGCATCGCATGTTGGTATTGCCGGTTGTGTTGTTATTGAAGATGACGTAACCATTTGGGGTCAAGTGGGTATTACTAGCGGTATTACTATTGGTGCAAAGGCTGTAATTTCAGCAAAATCAGGTGTTAGTAAATCGTTAGAAGGACATAAAAGCTATTTTGGTGTTCCTGCCGATGATTTTAGAAGTAAATACAAAGAAATAGCTTCTATTAAAAAAATTCCAGAGATTTTAGATTATATAAAAACACAGGCAAAGATTTAGTTTTTTTCTAAAAATAATTGCATTATTCCTTTAAAAAATTAATTCAAAAAATTACATTTGCTCGTATTTATTCAATAACTTCAAATAGTCACGTATGAGTGTTTTAGTAAATAAAGATTCAAAAATAATAGTTCAAGGATTTACTGGTAGTGAAGGTACATTTCACGCTAGCCAAATGATAGAGTACGGTACCAATGTGGTTGGTGGTGTTACACCCGGTAAAGGTGGGCAAACACACCTAGATAAGCCCGTTTTTAATACAGTTGCTGAAGCTGTAAAAGAAGTAGGTGCAGATACTACCATTATTTTTGTTCCGCCAGCATTTGCTGCCGATGCCATTATGGAAGCTGCTAATGCAGGTATTAAAGTAATTATAACTATTACAGAAGGTATTCCTGTTGCTGATATGATTAAAGCAGCAGATTATATAAAAGGAAAAGATTGCCGTTTAATTGGCCCTAACTGTCCGGGTGTTATTACACCAGGTGAAGCAAAAGTTGGTATTATGCCAGGTTTTGTTTTCAAAAAAGGAAAAGTTGGTATCGTTTCTAAATCTGGTACATTAACTTACGAAGCTGCAGACCAAGTTGTAAAACAAGGTTTAGGTATTACAACAGCTATTGGTATTGGTGGAGATCCAATTATTGGAACAACTACTAAAGAAGCGGTAGAGTTATTAATTAATGACCCAGAAACTGAAGCTGTTGTAATGATAGGTGAAATAGGTGGGCAATTAGAAGCCGATGCTGCCAAATGGTACAAAGAAAGCGGTAGTAAAAAACCAGTTATTGGTTTTATAGCTGGTGAAACAGCGCCTGCTGGCCGTACAATGGGGCACGCTGGTGCTATTGTTGGTGGTAGTGATGATACCGCGCAGGCTAAAAAAGCTATTATGAGAGATTGTGGTATTCACGTAGTAGATTCTCCAGCAAAAATTGGTGTAAAAGTAGCCGAAGTTTTAGCATAATAAAACAAGGCACAACAATAATACAAATCCGTTGATAACTTAAATCAACGGATTTTTTTATTTACAAATAAAATAGTGTATTAATTTTACAATTTTGTTATTTCATACAGCATGTAATTAGTATATTTGATATCAACTATTTTAAAAATTACATATAATTAAAATGAAATTATTAGAAGGAAAAACGGCTATTATTACTGGCGCTAGTAGAGGTATTGGTAAAGGTATAGCAGAAGTATTTGCACAACATGGAGCAAATGTAGCGTTTACATATAGCTCATCAGTTGATGCAGCCAAAGCTTTAGAAGACGCATTAACAAAACTAGGTGTAAAAGCAAAAGGTTACCAAAGTAATGCTGCTAGTTTTGATGAAGCGCAAACCTTAGCCGATGCAGTTGTAAAAGAATTTGGCAGTATTGATATATTAGTTAATAACGCTGGTATTACTAAAGATAATTTATTAATGCGCATTAGTGAAGAAGATTTTGATACTGTTATTGAAGTGAACTTAAAATCGGTTTTTAATATGACCAAAGCAGTACAACGTACTATGCTAAAACAACGCAAAGGATCTATTATCAATATGAGTTCGGTTGTAGGTGTTAAAGGTAATGCAGGCCAAACTAATTACGCTGCTAGTAAAGCAGGTATTATAGGTTTTTCAAAATCTGTTGCTTTAGAGTTGGGCTCAAGAAATATTAGAAGTAACGTGATTGCTCCTGGTTTTATAGAAACTGAAATGACTGCTAAATTAGATGAAGACGTTGTTAAGGGATGGCGTGCCGGAATTCCATTAAAACGTGGCGGATCACCTGAAGATGTAGCTAATGCTTGTGTGTTTTTAGCTAGTGATTTATCAGCGTACGTAACAGGGCAAACGTTACATGTTGATGGCGGAATGCTAACTTAAAATTACGAATTTAGATTGCCTACATACAATTTATATATTATTTTAAAGGTGCATCAAAATCCGTAAAACTTGAATTTATTCATGTCTTCAGAAACAGTAATTTATATCATTATATCTGGAATAATAGCGCTATTTATAGCGCTTTTTCAGTATAAGTATAAAGCAAAATTAAAACACAAAACGCATACTGTTATTTTCACCTTTTTAAGGTTTTTGTCAGTGTTTTCGGTGTTATTACTGCTTGTAAATCCTAAGTTTAATAGTGTTAAATACCATACAGAAAAACCAAATTTGGTAATTCTGGCCGATAATTCTTCGTCTATTAAACATTTAAAAAGAGACGCACAAACAGTTCGTATTTTTAATAGTTTAAAAAATAATACAGCACTTCAAAATAAATTTAACATTGCAACATACGTTTTTGGTAGTGATTTAAAAGCTTCTGATAGTTTACAATTTGAAGAAAAAGAAACCAACATACATGCTGCCTTACAGCAAATAGCGCATGTATATAAAAATACTAATACGCCTACAGTTTTAATAACCGATGGAAACCAAACCTACGGTAATGATTATCAGTTTATAACATCTCGTTTTAAACAGCCCATTTATCCTGTAATTGTTGGTGATACCGTAACGTATACCGATATAAAAATTGAGCAATTAAACGTTAACAAATATGCTTATTTAAAAAATAGGTTTCCTATTGAGGTCATATTAGTGTACAAAGGCAATGCCACAGTAAATACTAAATTACAAATTTATAAAGGGGCCACTGTTGTGCATTCTGAAGCTGTTAGGTTTTCAAAAGCAAACAATTCAAAAATTGTAAATCTTACTTTACCCGCAAATTCTATTGGTACAAATACCTATTCGGCAAAGTTAGTTCCTATAGAAAACGAAAAAAACACCATTAATAACGTTAAAAATTTTGCTGTAAATGTTATAGACCAAAAAACAAACATAGCCATTGTTACTAATATATTACATCCGGATGTTGGTGCTTTAAAAAAGAGTATTGAAAGCAATGAACAGCGTGCGGTTTCAATAGTAAAACCTGAAACTTATGTAGCGCAACAAAATGATTTTCAATTAGCTATTCTATATCAACCAGATGCCGATTTTAAACACGTTTATACATTGTTAAATAGTTTGAATTTGAATAGATTAGTGGTTATTGGCACTAAAACCAATTTAGCTTTTGTTAATGAAAATACTTCGGCATACAGCCATGAATTATTACCACAAATTGAAGAATATCAAGCCAATTTTAATAGTAATTATGTGCCTTTTCAAATAGATAATATTGATTTTGAATCGTTTCCGCCTTTGCAATCAAACTATGGGTCTGTTAATTTTTATGTACCGTATCAAAATATATTAACAAAACGTGTTGGAGATGTTGCTACAAAAGAATCGTTATTGGCAACTATTGAAAATGAAAGTAGGCGTGAGGCTGTTTTGTTTGGTGAAAATATTTGGAAATGGCGTGCACAAAGCTATTTAAACACAAAATCTTTTACCGATTTTGATAATTTCACAGGAACGTTAGTACAATATTTAGCTACAGCTAAAAAAAGAAATCGTTTAAATGTAGATTTTGAATCGTTTTACATAGGTAATAGCAATGTAGTTATTAATGCGCAGTTTTTTGATAAAAATTATGTGTTTGACACTAGAGAAACCCTTACAATAACTGTTACTAACACCAAAACTGATGTTAAAACAGAATTTCCGTTGGTGTTAAAAAACAATAATTATCAGGTAGATTTAAGTAGTTTGCAAGCTGGCTCATACAATTTTACTGTTAAAGCGCATACAGCAAATATTAGTAAATCAGGTAGTTTTACAATTTTAGAATATCATGTTGAGCAACAATTTTTAAATGCTAATGTAACAAAATTACAACTATTAGCTACTAATAGTAATGGTAAAGGTTATTTTATTGACTCAAGCAACGCTTTGGCTGAAGATTTAATTAATGATCAAAGATATACAGCCATTCAAAAAAGTATAAAAACCACTATACCGTTAATTGATTGGAAAATTTTATTAGCAATAATAGCCTTAGCGCTAAGTGCAGAGTGGTTTTTAAGAAAATATAACGGATTAATATAAATTATAAAAAATGAACAAATTACCCAAAATAGCATTTCCTGTAATTATTGCAGCAGTTGTATTATTTATAATATTAGTAAAATCGGCCGTAACCATTGGTTCTGGTGAAGCAGGTGTTTTATATAAAACTTTTGGAGGCGGTGTTGTAACAGAAGAAGAACCTTTAGGCGAAGGTTTTCATGTGGTTGCTCCTTGGAATAAAGTATATATTTATGAAGTACGCCAACAAGAATTATTTGAGAAAATGAAGGTGCTATCTTCTAACGGATTAGAAATTCAAATTGATGCCTCTGCTTGGTATCAACCTGTTTATGGCGATTTAGGAAAACTGCACCAAACCTTAGGTGAAAACTACTTACAGCGTGTAATTCAACCGGCCATTCGTAGTGCTGCACGTAGCGTGGTTGGCCGCTATACACCAGAACAACTATATTCTAGTAAGCGTGATGCTATTCAAGATGAAATTTTTGTTGAGACTAAAAAAATTCTTGAAAAACAATATGTACAATTAAACGAAGTTTTAGTGCGCGATGTAACACTTCCTTCAACAATAAAAGAAGCTATTGAACGTAAGTTGAAACAAGAACAAGAATCTTTAGAATATGAATTTAGGCTAGTTACTGCACAAAAAGAAGCTGAAAAACAACGCATTGAAGCACAAGGTAAAGCCGATGCTAACCGCATTTTAAGTGCATCGTTAACCGATAAAATTTTACAAGATAAAGGTATTGAGGCAACCATGAAATTATCAGAGTCTTCTAACAGTAAAGTAATTGTTATTGGTTCTGGAGATAGCGGTTTGCCAATTATTTTAGGTAATCAGTAACATACACCATATATATTTCAGCATTTCGCTGTATAGTTTTTGTTTTTTATATAAATATTTCACAAAAATTTAAAAATTGTGAAATGTTAAAAAATATACACTTTAGAGTTTGAAATTTTATTTAAAATTTTGATATTTGCTGAAGAAAACAAAAAGACATGACTTTTATTCAATTACATCATCATTTTTACATTTGCTCTCAAGCGAAGTAAAAATGTATTGAATAAACTGAAAATATATTTAAACCCGTTTGAGACAATCAAGCGGGTTTTTCATTTAAAAAAATCAACAAGATTGTTTCAAACTCATATAAACAACAACAATGAGTAAACTAAAAATTGCAGTTCAAAAATCAGGACGATTAAACGAAGAATCGTTAGAATTACTTAACAATTGTGGCATTTCTATCGATAATGGTAAAGACCAATTAAAAGCCGAAGCTAGAAATTTCCCTATGGAAGTTTTATACCTTCGTAATGGCGATATTCCGCAGTATTTACGCGATGGCGTTGTAGATATTGCCATTTTAGGCGAAAATACATTAATTGAAAAAGGAAACGATTTACCTATTGTAGAGCGTTTAGGCTTTTCAAAATGTAAAGTATCTATTGCTGTACCTAAAAATGCAGAATATAATTCTATTGAAGATTTACGCGGTAAAAAAATAGCAACATCTTACCCAAATACCGTAAATCAATATTTTGAAAAGAAAGGCGAAAAAGCCGATATTCATGTTATTAATGGCTCTGTAGAAATTGCGCCAAATATTGGGTTGTCGCATGCCATTGTTGATATTGTTTCAAGTGGAAGCACACTTTTTAAAAACAATTTAAAAGAAGTAGAAGTGCTTTTTAAAAGTGAAGCCGTTTTAACATCGGCTCCAGAATTAACTGAAGACAAGCAAGCCATTTTAAATAAGCTATTATTTAGAATGAAAGCGGTTTTAAAAGGCAAAAACTCTAAATACGTGTTATTAAACGCACCAAACGATAAGTTAGATAAAATTGTGAGTTTGCTACCAGGAATGAAAAGTCCAACGGTACTGCCTTTAGCACAAGAAGGTTGGAGCTCGGTACACTCGGTTATTAATAAAAACGATTTTTGGGAAGTTATTGATGAATTAAAAGCCAACGGTGCCGAAGGTATTTTAGTTTGCCCAATAGAAAAAATGGTGCTTTAATATAATAGCTTTTTGTATTTCCGTGAAAACGGACATCTCAAATTAAATTTACACACTTTAAGATTTCCGCTTTTGCGGAAATGAAGAAAAGAAAGTTTTATGCAAATAATTAACAATCCAGATAAAAACACATGGGCAGATATTTTAAAACGCCCAACACAAACCGTTGACGATATTGAAGGTATTGTAAGCGAGGTGTTTAACGATGTTAAGACTAATGGTGACAGTGCTATAAAAACATATACCGAACGTTTTGATAAGGTAACGCTTGAAAACAATTTAGTGTCTACTGAAGACATTGAAGAAGCTGTTAAAAGCATTCCTGAAGCGTTAAAAACTGCAATTGCAAATGCTAAAAGCAATATTGAAGCATTTCATGCGGCCCAAAAAACAGAAAAAATTGCATTAGAAACCACAAACGGGGTTCAATGCTGGCAAGAAAAGCGCGCCATAGAACGCGTTGGTTTATATATTCCAGGAGGAACTGCGCCTTTATTTTCTACAGTTTTAATGCTGGCTGCTCCTGCGAAAATTGCAGGTTGTAACGAAATTGTATTGTGTTCACCACCTAATAAAGCAGGTAAATTAGCTCCTGAAATTTTGTATGCCGCCAAACTATGTGGCGTAACTAAAATATTTAAAGTTGGTGGTATTCAAGCAATTGCAGCCTTAACTTTTGGTACAGAAACCATTCCACAAGTTTATAAAATTTTTGGTCCTGGCAACCAATTTGTAACCGTGGCAAAACAATTAACCACTAAATACGGCGTGGCTATTGATATGCCTGCTGGCCCAAGCGAATTGTTGGTTGTTGCCGATGATACCGCTAATGCAAGCTATATTGCATCAGATTTATTAAGTCAGGCAGAACATGGTGCCGATAGTCAGGTAATTTTGGTAGCGACATCAAAAGCTTTAATTGAAAAAGTTTCAGAAGAAGTTGAAGCGCAATTACAAGTGTTGCCGCGTAAAGAAATAGCCGAAAAAGCCATCGCCAATTCAAAATCTATTTTTGTTGAAACCGATGACGTTGCTTTAGATTTAATTAACCAATACGGGCCAGAACACTTCATAATTTGTTCTAAAAATGAAGATTTTTATGTTGAAAACATAAGAAATGCGGGTTCGGTTTTTATAGGTGATTATACACCAGAAAGCGCAGGCGATTATGCGTCTGGAACGAATCACACATTGCCAACAAACGGATTTAGTAAAGCATATTCGGGTGTGAATTTAGATAGTTTTATGAAGAGCATGACGTTTCAAAAAATATCAAAAGAAGGTATTTTAAATATAGGTGAAACTATTGAATTAATGGCTGAAGCCGAAGGTTTACAAGCACATAAAAATGCGGTTAGTATTCGGTTAAAAGATTTAAAATAAAATTGCTTTGTCATGCTGAACTCGTTTCAGCATCTCATAAAAAACAGATAACGACTGAATTCATTTCGGCATAAACCAATGAACAAATTTAATTTACAAAATATAATTAGAGAGAACGTAAAAGCCATGAAAGCCTATAGTTCTGCTCGTGACGAATATGTTTCCGATGGTTCTAAAATGATTTTTTTAGATGCCAACGAAAACCCGTTCGAAAATGGTGTAAATCGCTATCCAGATCCGTTACAGCGTTCGTTAAAAGCTGTTTTAGCAGAACAGAAAAACGTTGCTCCAAACCAGATTTTATTAGGAAATGGGAGTGATGAAGTACTAGATTTATTATTTAGAGCCTTTTGCGAACCTAAAAAAGATAACATCATTACACTGCCGCCAACTTATGGCATGTACACCGTTTTATCTAATTTAAATGAGATTGAAGAACGTAAAGTTGAGTTAAACACAGATTTTCAGCCCAATGTTGAAGCCATTTTAGATGCTATTGATGCCAATTCCAAAATGCTTTTTATTTGTTCGCCAAATAACCCAACTGGTAATTTAATAGCTTCAGAAAAAATAAAAACATTACTTGAAAATTTTAATGGTTTAGTGGTAATTGATGAAGCCTATATCGATTTTTCAAATCAAGACAGTTGGATTTCAGAATTAAATAATTATCCTAATTTAATCGTTACACAAACACTATCTAAAGCCTATGGTTTGGCAGGAATTCGTTTAGGGCTGTGTTACGCTTCCGCGGACATTATTTCAATTTTAAACAAAATTAAACCGCCATATAACGTTAACGAATTAACACAAAAACGAGCGCTAGAACGTGTTTCAAATTTAGAAGCGGTTACAAACGAAATTAATGCGGTTTTAAAAGAACGCCAAATTTTAATTGAAGCATTAAAAAACATCAATTTTGTAGAAACTATTTTCCCAACCGAAGCTAATTTTGTGCTCGCACGGGTTGATGATGCTACAAAACGTTACAATCAGTTACTCAAAAAAGGCATCGTTATTAGAAACCGTACCACACAACCACTTTGTGAAAACACGTTGCGTTTTACTGTAGGAACCGACGCTGAAAATGAAGTTTTAATTAAGGCATTAAAAGAATTAGACTAACATGAGCAAAACAAAAGTACTATTTATAGATAGAGACGGCACATTGGTGCTAGAACCGCCAGTAGATTATCAATTAGACAGTCTTGAAAAACTAGAATTTTACCCTAAAGTGTTTCAATACATGGCTAAAATTGCTAGCGAATTAGATTTTGAATTGGTTATGGTTACCAATCAAGATGGTTTAGGAACTGATTCGTTTCCTGAAGACACCTTTTGGCCACCGCAAAATAAAATTATTGATGCCTTTAAAAAGGAAGGTGTAGAGTTTGCTGAAATTCATATAGACAAAACTTTTCCGCATGAAAATGCCGATACTCGTAAACCTAGAACAGGCTTATTAACCAAGTATTTTTCTGAAGATTACGATTTAGAAAACTCTTTTGTTTTAGGTGATAGAATTACCGATATGGAACTCGCTAAAAACCTTGGCGCAAAGGGTATTTATTTGTCTGAAGATCCCGAATTAGGAGCCGATGAAATAGAGTCTTCTAAACAAGATATTTTAGATTGTATTGCTTTAACGAGTACCGATTGGAAAGAAATCTATGAGTTTTTAAAGTTAAAAGACAGGGTTTCAGAAATTACACGTAACACCAATGAAACTCAAATTTACATCAAATTAAATCTTGATGGTTCGGGTAAAAACGATATTGATACAGGTTTATCGTTTTTCGATCATATGTTAGACCAAATTGGGCGTCATGGTGCTATGGATTTAACCATAAAAGTAAATGGCGATTTAGAAGTAGACGAGCACCATACTATTGAAGATACCATGATTGCGCTTGGTGAATTATTCAATAAAGCTCTAGGAAATAAATTAGGTATAGAGCGCTACGGCTTCTGTTTACCAATGGATGATTGTTTAGCACAAGTAGCGGTAGATTTTGGAGGTAGAAATTGGTTAGAATGGGATGCCGAATTTAAACGCGAAAAAATAGGCGATATGCCAACCGAAATGTTTTATCATTTATTTAAATCGTTTACCGATGGCGCAAAATGTAATTTAAATGTAAAAGCAGAAGGTGTAAACGAGCATCATAAAATTGAAGGTATTTTTAAAGCTTTTGCAAAAGCTATGAAAATGGCCGTAAAACGCGATGCTAACAAAATGTTTTTACCAAGTACAAAAGGGTTATTGTAAAATAATTGTTTGTAGCTAGTTATTGGTTAATTGATTTCATTGACCAACAACCAACAACGAACAACCAACAACAAAATAATGAAATTAGTAATAATAGATTACGGTGCAGGAAATATAAAAAGTATACAATTTGCTTTTAAACGCTTAGGTGTCGATGCTGTTTTATCAAATAATGCTGAAGAAATAAAAGCGGCCGATAAAGTGATTTTTCCAGGAGTAGGCGAAGCAAGTTCAGCCATGAAAATGCTTAAAAAAAGTGGTTTGGATACTTTGATACCAACGTTAAAACAACCTGTTTTGGGCATTTGTTTAGGTATGCAATTAATGTGTTTACATTCCGAAGAAGGTGATACGGATGGTTTAGCAATTTTTCAAACAAAAGTGAAGCGTTTTTCAAATAGCGTAAAAGTGCCACAAATGGGTTGGAATGTTATAAAAGATTTAAAATCCGATTTATTTAAAGGCATCAAAGAAAACGAATACATGTATTTAGTACATAGTTTTTATGCCGAACATTGCAATGAAACCATTGCCGCTACCGATTACGAAATTAATTATGCATCGGCATTGCAACATGAAAATTTTTACGGTGTGCAATTTCATCCGGAGAAGAGTGGAAAAGAAGGCGAAAAAATTCTTAAGAATTTTTTAGAACTAAATACTAACAACTAGAAACTGACAACTATTTTGAGAATAATTCCAGCAATAGACATAATAGAAGGTAAATGTGTAAGATTATCAAAAGGCGATTACAACACAAAAAAAATATATAACGAGAATCCATTAGAAATTGCGAAACAATACGAAGCTCATGGTATAGAGCATTTGCATTTAGTAGATTTAGATGGTGCTAAGGCAAGCCATATTGTAAACCATAAAGTGTTAGAAACTATTGCGACTAAAACAAATTTAAAAATAGATTTTGGTGGCGGCTTAAAAACTGATGAAGATTTACACATTGCATTCGAATCTGGAGCAAAACAAATTACCGGTGGAAGTATTGCCGTTAAAAAACCAGAAGTTTTTGAAAGTTGGCTAACCAAATACGGAAGCGATAAAATAATTTTAGGTGCCGATGCAAATAATGAGAAAATAGCCATTAGCGGTTGGTTAGAAGAAAGTGATGAAGAACTCATTCCGTTTGTACAGAACTATATGGCTAAAGGTGTTAGCTACGTAATTTGTACCGATATTGCTAAAGATGGTATGTTACAAGGTCCTTCATTCGATTTGTATAAGAAAATGATTGCTGAATGTAACACAGAGCGCAGTAGAACTGAAAATGAATCAAATTTAAAGTTAATTGCTTCTGGAGGCATTTCTACATTTGATGAATTACCAAAATTAGCCGAAATTGGTTGCGAAGGCACCATAATTGGAAAAGCAATTTACGAGAATAAAATAAGTTTGAAACAACTTGAAAATTTTATAATAAATAAATAAGGTTGCTAGTTATTAGTTTTTTT
>NZ_VOSC01000019.1:106040-144005 GCF_007997385.1 Seonamhaeicola algicola | reverse complement strand
AACCAACAACCAACAACCAACAACCAACAACCAACAACCAAAATACAATAATGCTTACAAAAAGAATTGTTCCCTGTCTAGATATAAAAAACGGACGCACTGTTAAAGGTGTTAATTTCGTCGATTTACGCGATGCCGGAGACCCTGTAGAGCTCGCAAAGCAATATGCCGAAGTAGGTGCAGACGAATTGGTGTTTTTAGACATAGCAGCCACTTTAGAAAACCGAGGCACAACTCTAGATATGGTAACGCGTGTTGCCGAACAAGTAAATATACCGTTTACAGTAGGCGGTGGCATATCGTCTGTAGAACACGTTGATGCTTTGTTAAAATGTGGAGCCGATAAGGTTTCTATTAACTCATCGGCAGTAAAAAGACCTGATTTGGTAAACGAATTAGCTAATAAATTTGGTAGCCAATGTGTTGTTGTTGCTATTGATGCGAAACAAGTTGATGGACATTGGAAAGTACATTTAGCAGGCGGCACCATTCCTACAGAAATAAATTTATTTGAATGGGCAAAAGAAGTTGAAATGCGCGGTGCGGGCGAAATTTTATTCACATCAATGGATCATGATGGTACAAAAGCTGGTTTTGCAAACGAAGCTTTAGCGCAATTGTCCGCTACTTTAAATATTCCTATTATTGCATCTGGTGGTGCTGGCAATGTACAGCATTTTATAGATACATTTAAAGAAGGAAAATCTGATGCTGCTCTGGCGGCAAGTGTTTTTCATTTTGGAGAAATTCCTATTCCAGAGTTAAAAAAAGAATTAAAAAAACATAATATTGAAGTGCGATTATAGAGGTCATTACGAGGAAGTATGACGACGTAATCTTTTAAATAAATTGCCACATCGCTTTGCGGTTAGCAATGATAATAAAATAAAAATGGAAATAAAATACGACAATAACGGCTTAGTACCCGCAATTATTCAAGATGCTACAACAAAAAATGTATTGATGTTGGGGTATATGAATGAAGAAGCCTATAAAAAAACAATAGAAACTAAAAAAGTAACTTTTTATAGTCGTAGTAAGCAACGTTTATGGACAAAAGGCGAGGAGAGCGGTAACTTTTTAAATTTGGTTGAACTTAAAAACGATTGTGATAACGATTCGTTGTTAATTCAAGTAAATCCTGCAGGACCAACGTGTCACAAAGGCACAGGGAATTGTTGGGGCGAAGAAAACACACCTAATTATGGGTTCTTTTCAACTTTAGAAACTATTATTGCAGAACGTGTTGCTAATAAAGATACTGCAAAATCGTATGTGGCTAGTTTGTTTTCAAAAGGCATTAATAAAGTAGCTCAAAAAGTAGGCGAAGAAGCCGTAGAAACGGTTATTGAAGCTATGGATAACAACGATGCGTTATTTTTATACGAATCGGCCGATTTGTTATTTCACTATTTAATGTTACTTCAAGCCAAAGGCTTCACTTTAAAAGATATTGAAGCCGAATTAAAAGGCAGACACAAATAAACTTTATACGCGTTTTTATCGTATATTTTAGGAACCCAAAAATCTTACATTAATGTTTTCCTATTTACCTACAATAAAACGTTTTACTTTAGTAATTGTTTCATTATGCTTTTTTTCTTGTTTTAATGATGCTGATGATGATGTGTCGTTTAAAAGCACACGTTTAAGTGACACCGATGTTAACAACCCAAATCCTTTTGATGGCCCTCAAAACGCAATTGAAACGATGCCGTACAGTGAAATTTCTAATAAAACGTATTGTATTGAGTTAGAACGTTGGGATATTCCGAATAACAGAACAAACCCTGTTAAAACTACCGAAAATTTACAAAAAGCAATAGATTGGGCAGTAAGTGAAGGCTACGGAATTATCTGTTTACCTAAAGGCCATTATTTAATAGGGAAAGAAGGCAATGCCATATACTATGCAGGATTAAAATTGCACAGTAATATGGCCTTTTTATTAGATAAAGAGGCTATTATTGAAATGACGCCTAATAACAAATGGAATTATTGTGCACTTAGTGTTAATAATAAAGCGTTTGTTGTAATATCTGGCGGTACTATTTTAGGAGATAGAGATAATCACGTTTACACACCAAGGAGTAATGATGGCGCTACAGCACATGATGAGGGGCATTTAATTTGTATTGAAGGTGAAACTAACCATGTAACAGTACAAAATATTGTATTAGGAAAAGCCAATGGCGATGGTATTTTATTAGTAGGTAGCCCAAAGGGTGAAGCGCAAAATCTTAGTGATATAACCATTAAACGCACTAATTTTTCAGATAATAGGCGTCAAGGCATATCAATAGTTGGTGCTAAAAATGTACTTATTGAAAATAATGAAATACATCATACCAACGGCACATCGCCTCAATTTGGAATTGATTTAGAAGGTGCGGGTCGTTTAAATGAAAACATAACTATTGCGGCTAATTATTTTCATAATAATAGAGGTGGCGATATTGTAAACACTGATGGCAAAAATGTGCTCATTGAAAACAATATATTATTACAGGGTACTGATAGTGAATATATTGATGGCCCTTTAGTGTATTGGAAAAATGCTAGTGCTACAATAAAAAATAACACCATTACCATGCGCACGGTATCGGTTAATAATTGGAATGGCATTATTATGTATTCTAATGATAGCCCTAAAAACAATACAAATACTACATACATTGATAACAATGTGCTTAATAATTGCGGTATGTATATGTACAAAGGCGCAGATTTAACCATTACAAACAATAGCATGTTAAATGGTCATTTAGCCTTTAAAGAAATGAAAAATTTAACTTTAGAAAACAATGCAGTAACGCACCCAAACACATGTTGGGCATATCGTTTTTTAGAAGTTTCGGGTAGTGCACAAGGTAACACATACAATAATGAACCTTTTGATATTCCGTTACAACAAAACACCCCATGGAATGGCTGCTGGATTAATTAAAAGTAGTATTATTGCCAAATGCAATTTCAGCCAAAAAAATATTACTATTTAATTAATTTTCAATATTTAGGATATCGTTTTCACGGTTGGCAAAAACAACCAAACGTTAAAACCTTGCATTTAATGGTTGATAGAACCTTAAACTATATTCTTGAAGGTAAGTATTTTAAAACCTTAGTTTCGGGAAGAACCGATGCTATGGTATCTGCTGAAAATGCTACCTTTGAGTTATTTCTTCAACATGAAATAGAAGATTTAGATGCTTTTTTAAATCTTTTTAATTACAACCTTCCGCAAGATATTAGGGCATTAGCAATTAAAGAGGTTGATGCTAAATTCAACATTATTAATCACCCTAAAACTAAAGAATACCTTTATTTATTTACGTATGGTGAAAAATGCCATCCGTTTTGTGCACCTATAATGACAACCATTTTGAACAATTTAGATATTGAAATAATGGCACAAGGCGCCAAATTGTTTGAAGGTGAACATAATTTTAAATCATATTGCTACAAACCTACAGATAATGGTATTTATACAAGAACTATTGAAACTTGTGAGCTTGTAGAAAATACTATTTATACGGCTAATTATTTTCCTGAAAAATCATATATGTTACGTGTAAGAGGCAAGGGGTTTATGCGTAATCAAATTCGGCTCATGATGGGTACATTATTTGATTTAGGTAAAGGCATTTTAACTTTACAAGATATTGAGCACAGTTTACAGCCACATGTATATGTTAAAATGACATATATTGCACCTGCTTCAGGGCTCATTTTAAATACAGTTGAGTTTAACTAACAGCAATTTTTCTTCTTAAAAAAATTAACACAACCAATTTTATTTAACATAATTTAAGTTAAATAAAACTTAACGCCGTTAAACCCTGTTAAAGCGCTTGACAAAACGTGTTTATGCTGTAACTTGAATGGAGAACTTAAAAAAAATAAATTATGACGTATTTGAAAATGAACGACGAAAAATTATTAAATGTAGTGGTAGAGTTAAACATCCTTTTAGCTGATTATCACGTATATTATCAAAAGTTACGCAGCAATCATTGGAACATTACAGGTAAAAACTTTTTTGATTTACATGAAAAGTTTGAAGAAATGTATAATGATGCCAAGGTTAAAATTGATGAAATTGCAGAACGTATTTTAACATTGAAACATCACCCAATGAGTAAGTTTCAAGATTATTTAAAAACAGCTTCAATTAGTGAAGACACACCTTTAAAAACAGATACCGAAATGGTAAATGAAACTTTAAAAGACCATAAAATTTTGTTAGAACAAATGAGTAAAGTGGTTGATGAGGCTAATAACATTTCAGATGAAGGTACAGTAGATTTAATTGGTGCTTACATTAGAGAGCTTGAAAAAACAAGTTGGATGTTAACTGCTTGGAGTAAAAAAACATCAGAATCTTTAAAAGAAAATTTAGTAGAGGTTGAATAATAATAGCTGTTTTTAACTTTTATTATTAACCTTTAAAACCTAAAAAAATGATTGATACAATAACAGAAGCACTCAACAATTTAGTAGATAAACTTCATGGTTGGCTAAGTGCTTTTATTCAAAATATTCCAAACTTAGTATTAGCAATTTTAGTAATGGTAGCGTCATATTTTATAGCTATCTATACTAAAAAATTAGTATCAAAACTTGTAAAAAAGCGTGTTAGTCAAGCATCTGTAGCTAACATGATAGCAAAAATAACAGCTGTAGTAGTTGTACTAACGGGTTTATTTTTAGCGCTAGGTATATTAAACTTAAGTAAAATGCTAACCTCATTATTAGCAGGTGCTGGTGTTGCTGGTTTAGCTGTTGGTTTGGCATTACAAGGTACATTATCAAACACATTTGCAGGAGTAGTTATTTCATTTAGAAAACGTATTCAGTTAGGTAATTGGGTAGAAACCAATGGGTTTTCAGGCGAGGTTATTGATGTAAACTTAAAGGAGTTTGTGTTGAAAGAAGCCGATAATAACTTAGTAATTATACCTAATAAAATGGTTTTAGAAAATCCGTTAAAAAATTATTCATTAACCAACAGAATGCGTGTAAATTTAGAGTGTGGTGTAGGGTATGAATCTGATTTAGAAGCGGTAGAAATCTTAACTAAAACAACAATTGCTAAGGCTTTTAAAGAAGTTGGAAGCCCTGATAATGTAGAATTTTATTATACTGAATTTGGAGACAGTTCTATAAACTATTTGTGTAGATTCTGGATAGAATCTGAAAGTTTACTAGAAAAACTAAAAGCTAAAACCAAGGCAATTATTGAAATTAAAAAAGCTTATGATAGAGAAGGTGTTAACATTCCGTTTCCTATCAGAACACTTGAATTTAATAACAAATTGGCTTTTGAAGAAGCTTCAATTGAAAATCAATTCTCAAACAACTAATCTGTTGTTTAGGCATCAGTTGCGCCTATTTCTTAATTAATTTAACATTTTGTGTAAAGCAATCACAAACTATGTTAACAAAGCATCTGGTTGTTAGCTTCTTTCGTAAATAAAGTAAATACTTATTACTTAAATAGCTATCATATTACAATTCTCTAAAGTTTAGAGTAGGTTTGCGCACTTTTTTGCAAACTATTAATAACAATCATTAAAAAAATAAAATTATGTTACGTTGGACAATCACATTTGTAGTTATAGCATTAATAGCTGGAGTTTTAGGCTTTGGCGGTATTGCAGGAGCATCTGCAGGCATTGCAAAAATATGTTTCTTTATATTTTTAGTGTTATTTGTATTATCACTGTTAAAAGGACTTGTTAGAAAATAGAATACATATTTTTTAAAAAATAATCAATTCACAAACTAAAAAATTAAAATCATGAAAAAAATCATAATAGCCATAGCTCTTTTATTTACAACATCAATAGTTTTAAACAGTTGTAGAGAGCAAAAAAGTACAGAAGACAAAATTGAAGAAGGTGTAGAAGAAGTTAAAGATGGCGTTGAAGACGCTGTTGATGAAGTTGAAGACGAACTTTAAACCATTATTCAATTATATATTAACCAAAAAAACAACAAAAATGAAAAAAGTAGCAATAGTATTAGCCTTAATATTAACAACTTCAGCATTAGTTGTTGGGTGCAGAGATAATAAAAAAACACCCGATGAACATATTGAAAACGCTATAAATGAGGTAGAAGATGATGTTGAAAATGCTTCAGATGATGTGCAAGACGCCATTGAAGATGTTAAAGATGAAATAGAAGAAGCAAAAGAAGAGGCTGAAAAATAGAACTATAATTAAAAAATTAATGCAATGAAAAATTTAATATATATAAGCACTTTTATATTAATTACAAGTGCTGCAGTGGCCCAAGAAAAGCCCAAAGAAGCAAAAGAAGAAACCGAAGTTAAGGTTGTAAAAATTAAAGATGGTGAAAAAACTACCGAAAAAAAAGTAAAAGTAATTACCAGAGAAACAGCCCAGGTTACTTTAAATGAAAAGGACAAAAATAGTGTTAACCAAAGTAGAGTACAATCGGCCTCAAAGGTTGAAAAAATGATTATGGTTGATAATGATACTGATGGTGATTATGATATGTTAACCAAAGAAACCTATTATCAATTAGGTGATAAAAAGTATTTGTTTACACCCAACAAACGTGGTTTTAATATAGCTTTTAATAAAGATGAAAATAAATTTGTAACTATTGAAGAAGCTATAACTACCGATGCTAACGGTCACTATTTAGTAAATGGCGAAACGTATGCAGGTGTTGGTTATTTTAATACTGAAGGTGATTTTGTAATTCAGTATTACAACAAAAAAACAGATACTATTGAAACAAAAATTTATAAACTAGCCAATGTAAGTAGCTAGTTAAAAAATGCTATGAAATAGAAACCATAAAAAGTCCTAAGTAATTAGGACTTTTTTGTATTTTTAGTTTTCAATCAACACAAACTATAATTTTAAAAAACATGTCTGTAACCGTACCAAAAGCCGTTTTTGAGTTTTTAAAAACATTAGAAGAAAATAATAACAGAGATTGGTTTAATGATAATAAAAACGAATTTAAAGCTTTACAAACAGATGTAAAACAAGTGTATACCGCTATTTTTAATGCACTTAACGCACATGACGATATTGATAAAATGAAACTGTTTAGAATATATAGAGATGTGCGTTTTTCAAAAAATAAATTACCTTATAAAACCCATTTTGGTGGCGCATTCCATAGAACAAAACCAAAGTTACGCGGTGGTTATTATTTACATATTCAACCTAATAATCAAAGTTTTATTGCTACAGGTTTTTGGGAACCTGCCAAAGAAGATTTACTGCGCATACGAAAAGAATTTGAAATGGATGATAAAGATATACGTGCCATACTTGCTAATAAAAATTTTAACACGGTTTGGGGTAATACCTTTGAGGGCGATGAATTAAAAACGGCCCCCAAAGGTTTTAGTAAAGACCATAAGGCCATAGATTTAATAAGAAAAAAACAATATGTTTTCACCAAAAAATATACTGATGCTCAAGTGTTATCGGCTACGTTTATTGATGATGTTAATGCGTCATTTAAAGCGGTACGTCCGTTTTTTGATTACATGAGCGATGTATTAACTACAGATTTAAATGGTGTTTCTTTAATTGATTAAAATAAAAAAACAGATAATCAATTTTTCAATATTTTAAACGAACTATTAGCAATTGTAGCAATATAAATAGCAGGTTTTAAGTTGCTTAAATCAATGTTATTTTTATAGGGTGAAATGGTAGTTTCAAGAACTTTTTGTCCTGTAATATTTGTTAAAATAAATGTTTCATTGCCTTTTAGGTTGTTAATATGCAATACGTTATTTGTAGGGTTTGGATATACGCTAAAGTTGTTTTTAGTAACATCATTATTTGAAAGCGCACTAACAACTTCCAGTTCAACACCGTTGGCATTATAATTTATTCTGAAACTTTTTGAGCTTCCTAAACTAGGTAATATTGTATTGCTAAAAGTTCCGGTAATACCATTATTGGCTTCTAAAAATGTTAACTTAGTTCCAATAGCAGGATCATAACCATCAACTAAACGCACTTCTACAATACCAGATAATGATGCTATTCCACCAATCATAATTTTATCATAATCATTATCTGCTTTTAAATCTATTTCAATTCTAGAAGAATTTTGTAATGTAGCATTATTATTAAACGTATAGGTGCCAATAGGATTTGCCGGAAATATGGTGTTATAGTTAGCATCAACAGTTGTTTTAGGTGAAATTCTGTTTGTAAAACTATTATTACCAGTGTGTGATACATTATTTCCCATTAAATAAAAAACACTGTTACCAAAAGTAATAGTACCAACATCATTAATTATGGTATTATTATTAGTAAATGTGTAGCTATTAATAATATTTTCGTTGGTAATGGTACCGTTGTTAGAAATACTAGCTGTATTGGTATTATTTATAGTGCCCGTATTTAAAAGATTTCCACTAAATTCAACTTTTATAGAAGAGGTGTTGTTTAATGTAGATTCTATATTAGTTACACCTCCATTTTTTGTTATTAATGACGCGTTGTTTTCAAATGTAGATTTAAAAGTAGCTATACCTTCATTTGTAAATACTGATGTGCTTGTTACAGTATTATTAAAAGTTGATGTGCCAAAATTTGAAAAGAGAGAATTATTAGTAAATGTTCCGTTACAAATAAACGTTCCAACAATATTAAAATTGGAAGTATTTTTTATAGAGCCATCAACTGTAATTTTTCCATAAATAGATGTAGGTGTATCTATGGTTATACTTGATCCTGATGGAATTATTACCGTGTATGATTGGGTTACCATAGTTCCAGGATATGAAGGCGACCAATTAGCTGTATCTGTCCAGTAGCCAGTACCATTGTACGTGTAGTTAAAATTTACTTGTGCATTAAAATGTATTGTATAAATACATAGTGTTAAAAATAGTAGTGTTCTCATAATTAGTAGGTTTAGGGCGTTCTACTTAAAAAATATAAAGGTTAATTACTTTAATTTTTTGATTACAAAACTTTAGGCACTACTAATTTCTAAAAACGATAAAATAAATTATGTTAAAGAGTCTTAAATATCGATAAAAAGCATATTTTATTTCGCTGAAACGCAAATAAATTGGTTTAAGTGACTTTTTTAGAGGAAAAATAATAAGATTTAAACAGCTTTTAGTAATTCTGGTTTTTCAAAAAGTTGAATTTGGCTTAGTAATCTATCTTTCACCAAATTCATCATGCGTTTATTCAATGCCGATGAATTTTTAATATACAAGGTATATTCTTCAATAGTAAACATACCAATTATCATTCCTTTTACAGAGTTTCTAAACTTCATGTCTTTGTGTATAGCATTTTCAATGTAATCTATACGTTTTTGCATGGTTAAATCATAAAAAACAGCTTTGTGTTTACTTATATAATTTTTAAAAACAGCTATTAGTAAATCATTTTGAAGTTTAATTACAGGTCTTAAAACTAAGTTTTGGAAGCGTTCGTCACTGCTCATATTGTCATTTACTTTTGATGAAGAAATCTCAGGACGCATGCTTTTTAGGTTAATTTCTCTTGGGCTCATTTTTTTAGTTTTAATAAAATTATTAATTAAAATGCCTTAAAAACACAAGTATAAATATAGTTTTCAACGGTATTATTAACAATTGTAAATGGTTAAATTATTGTAAGTTTACAATCATATTTAATAATAAACTTTTTTTTAATGAAGTTTGGAAGCGTAAACAACCCACAAGACATTAATTTTACACTACCGCCAGATCACCCTAAAACAAAAACAGTTTTAAATTTTGTGAAAGATGATAGTTTGCCAAGTATTTTTGTGGGGTGTGCTAAATGGAACAGAGCAGATTTAAAAGGTTTTTACCCAAGAGGTACAAAAGATGAATTAGCATACTACTCAAAACAGTTTAACGCCATAGAGTTAAATGCAACTTTTTATAGAATATTTCCAGCAGAACAATTTGCTAAATGGTATGATAAAACACCTGCTAACTTTAAATTCTTTCCTAAATTAAATCAAGAAATAAGCCATTGGAAACGTTTAAATGACACTAAAGAAGTAGTGGAACATTATTTATATAATGCGTCTAATTTAAAAGAAAAATTAGGCACTATTTTTTTACAAATGCATAATAATTTTGCACCTAAAGATTTTGATAGGGTAGTTAATTTTGTTGAAACATGGCCTAAACAAGTACCTTTAGCTGTAGAGTTTCGCCATACCGATTGGTATAATGATAAAGCAGTTTCAGAAGCGTTATTTCAATTATTAGAAGCCAACAACATTTCTAATGTTATTGTTGATACCGCTGGCAGGCGCGATTTATTACACATGCGCTTAACCAATGCTACAGCCTTTGTACGTTATGTTGGTACAAATCACCAAAGCGATTATACACGTTTAAATGATTGGGTACAAAGACTTAAAACTTGGCAAGAACAAGGCATTAAAGAAATAGATTTTTTTATACATCAAAATATTGAAAAAGAATCCCCTTTATTATCAGCCTATTTTATAAAAAAACTTAACAACGCTTTGGGGTGCCAATTAAAAATACCTAATGAAGCAGACCAACAAGCGTTGTTTTAATGCCTTTAGCATACAGTTTCCTTTCAAAAAAATATTGATAAATTAACACATATGAGATTTCACACCAGAAAATGGATTAAACCTGAAGATTTAAATGCTAATGGCACATTATTTGGCGGCCGTTTGTTAGAATGGATAGATGAAGAAGCAGCACTTTACACCATTATACAGTTAGAAAACCAAAAAGTAGTTACAAAATATATAAGTGAAATAGATTTTAAAGCGTCTGCACGCCAAGGCGATATTATTGAAATAGGTATTGATGTTGTAAAATTTGGCAAGGCATCACTTACGTTAAGTTGTGAAGTTAGAAATAAAATGACCCATGAAACTATTATTACTGTAGCTAGTATTGTAATGGTGAACTTAGGTAAAGATGGTAAAGCCTTACCACACGGAAAAACAAAAGTAGAATATGTTGCTGATAGATTGAAATAATTACTACAAACTAGGCTATTTTTAATATTTTATTTTTTTGGCTTTCGTAAAATAACAGCATGTTTTAGGTTATAAAATTTTCAGCAAACACGCTATTTTATTGAACTTATTAGTGATTTGCTTAAAATCATTAACAATTATACAAAAATGTTGACTGTCGTATCAGAGATTCTCGGTTTTCCTAGTAAAACAAGCTATATTTTATAAATTTGGCAAAAATTAATTCAAAACATTTTATGAGCAAAACACTGTTTGATAAAGTATGGGATTCCCATGTTGTTAGAAAAATAGAAGATGGTCCAGACGTATTTTTTATCGACCGTCATTTTATTCACGAAGTTACAAGTCCTGTAGCCTTTGTTGGTTTAAAAAGTCGCGGTATTGGCGTTATGTATCCTGAAAAAACATTTGCTACTGCCGATCATAATACACCAACTTGGAATCAACATTTACCAGTGGCAGATCCTCTATCTGCAAACCAATTAGAAGCTTTAGCTAATAATGCCGCAGAACATGGTATTTCGCACTGGGGGTTAGGTCACAGAAATAACGGTATTGTTCATATTGTTGGGCCAGAAAATGGTATTACATTACCAGGTTCTACAATTGTTTGTGGAGACTCACATACATCAACACACGGTGCTTTTGGAGCTATAGCCTTTGGTATAGGTACTTCAGAAGTTGAAATGGTATTATCTACACAATGTATCATGCAGCCAAAACCTAAAAAAATGCGTATTAACGTAAATGGTAAATTAGGGTTTGGTGTAACACCTAAAGATGTTGCTTTATACATTATTTCAAAACAAACTACATCAGGTGCTACAGGGTATTTTGTAGAATATGCTGGTGATGTTTTTGAAGATATGACTATGGAAGGCCGCATGACGGTTTGTAACCTTTCTATAGAAATGGGTGCACGTGGCGGCATGATTGCTCCAGACGAAAAAACGTTTGAATACATTAAAGGAAGAAAGCATACACCAAAAGATGCTGATTGGGATAAAGCAATGGAATACTGGCAAACACTTTACACCGAAGAAGGTGCAACGTTTGATGCCGAATTTACATATGATGCAGCAGATATTGAACCAATGATTACCTACGGAACTAATCCGGGTATGGGTATTGGTGTTACAAAATCTATTCCTTTGGCTGAAGATGTTGAAGGTGGTGTAGCAACATATAAAAAATCATTAGGTTACATGAAGTTTAATGAAGGTGATGATATGATTGGCAAACCTGTTGATTATGTTTTCCTTGGCTCATGTACAAATGGGCGTATTGAAGATTTTAGAGCATTTTGTTCTATAATTGAAGGGCGCCAAAAAGCACCAAACATTACAGCTTGGTTAGTACCAGGTTCACATAAAGTGGTTGATCAAATAAAAGAAGAAGGTTTAGATAAAATTTTAGAAGCTGCAGGTTTTGTTTTAAGAGAACCTGGTTGTTCGGCATGTTTAGCTATGAATGATGATAAGGTGCCAGCAGGCAAATTAGCAGTATCAACATCAAACCGTAATTTTGAAGGACGTCAAGGTCCAGGTTCAAGAACGCTATTAGCATCGCCTTTAGTAGCGGCTGCAACAGCAGTTGAAGGTGTTGTTACAGACCCAAGAACAATTTTAGAAACCGTTTAAAAGTAAAAAGTAATAAAAAGTTGTAAAGTTGCCGATGTTTTAAAAACTAAAACTTTAAAAGCATTAAAACTTTTTAACTTTAAAACAAGAACAAGAATAACATGGCTTACGATAAATTTGAAGTATTAACAAGTACAGCGTATCCGTTACCAATAGAAAATGTAGATACAGACCAAATTATACCTGCACGTTTTTTAAAAGCTACTGAACGTAAAGGTTTTGGCGATAACTTTTTTAGAGACTGGAGATATGATTCTGAAGGAAACCCAATTCCTGATTTCCCTTTAAATGATGCAAAATACGCAGGTTCTAAAATATTAGTTGGCGGAAAAAACTTTGGTTCAGGATCTTCAAGAGAGCACGCAGCATGGTCTGTATATGATTTTGGTTTACGTTGTGTAATATCATCGTTTTTTGCTGATATCTTCAGAAACAATTGCTTAAACATTGGTGTATTACCAGTGCAAGTATCTGCAGCATTTGCTCAAAAGTTATTTGATGCTATTGAGGCAGATCCAAAAACTGAAATTAAAGTAGATTTACCAAACCAAACTGTAACATTGGTATCAACAGGTGAATCTGAACCTTTCGATATTAACGGTTATAAAAAAGGCAACATGCTTAATGGTTTTGATGATATTGATTATCTTCAAAATATGAAAGAAGAAATTGCTGCTTTTGGTGAAACAAGACCGTTTTAAATAAACTTTACAAAACTTGTCATTCAGAATAAAAGAATAAAAGCAACAGATAAATCTATTTAGATATTTAGTTTTTAATCTGAATGACATAATTTTTTCTACAATATATTATGCGTAAAAAGCATATAGAAATAATGGATACGACATTGCGTGATGGTGAACAAACATCAAGCGTGTCGTTTTCTGCTTCTGAAAAATTAACCATTGCTAAACTGTTACTTGAAGAATTAAAAGTAAACAGAATTGAAATAGCATCAGCTAGGGTTTCAGAAGGTGAATTTCAAGCTGTAAAAGTTATTACAGAATGGGCTCGTGAAAATGGTTATTTAAACGCTGTTGAAGTGTTATCGTTTGTAGATAATGGTACCTCTATAGACTGGATTGTAAAAGCCGGAGCAAGGGTTCAAAACTTGTTAACAAAAGGTTCACTTAATCATTTAACACATCAGCTTAAAAAAACACCTAATCAGCACTTTAAAGAAATTGAAAGCGTCATTAATTTAGCATCAAATCATGGTGTTGCAACTAATGTTTATTTGGAAGATTGGAGTAACGGCATGCGTAATTCTAAAGACTATGTATTTCAGTTTTTAGAGTTTTTAACAACACAACAAGTTAAGCGTATCATGCTGCCTGATACTTTAGGCGTTTTAACACCTAAAGAGTCTTTTGATTTTATTGCTGAAATTAAAACAAAATTTCCCAATTTACATTTTGATTTTCACCCACATAACGATTATGATTTGGGTGTTTCTAACGCTATGGAGGCTTTAAAAGCCGGTGCCGATGGTTTGCATTTAACTGTAAACGGCATGGGTGAACGTGCAGGAAATGCGCCAATGGCTAGTACCATTGCTGTTATAAATGATTTTATGCCCGAAATAAGCATTGATGTTAATGAAAAAGTGCTTTATACGGTAAGTAAATTGGTTGAGAATTTTTCGGGTGTAATGATACCTGCAAACAAACCCGTAATTGGCGCTAATGTATTTACACAAACAGCAGGTATTCACGCCGATGGTGATAATAAAAACAATCTTTATTTTAGTGCATTATCGCCAGAACGCTTTGGTAGAACGCGTCAATATGCCTTAGGTAAAGCTTCTGGTAAAGCCAATATTCAAAAAAACCTACAGGAATTAGGGCTTCAGCTTAATGATGAAGAAATTAAAAAAGTAACACAACGTATCATTGAATTAGGTGATAAAAAACAAGTGGTTACAAAAGAAGATTTACCGTACATTATTTCTGATGTTTTAGATAGCGGTTCTTATGAAGAAAAAGTAAAGATTGAATCTTATGTATTAACGCATTCTAAAGGTTTAAAACCTTCAACAACAGTGGCTATTTCTATTGAAGGTGATAAATTTGAAGAAAATGCACAAGGTGACGGACAATTTGATGCTTTTATGAATGCTATCAAAAAAATATTCAAAAAGAAAAACATAACGTTACCACAATTAACAGATTATGCAGTAAGGATTCCCCCTGGAAGTAAATCAGATGCGCTTTGTGAAACCATAATTACATGGAAAAAAGCAGATAAAGAATTTAAAACACGTGGTTTAGATTCAGACCAAACAGTATCTGCCATAAAAGCCACTGAAAAAATGCTCAATATTGTAAATAATTAAGAGAAATAAGATAAAACTATAAAAATAAACACATGAAATTAAACATAGCTCTTTTAGCAGGAGATGGTATTGGGCCAGAAGTTATAGACCAAGCCGTAAAAGTAAGTGATGCTGTTGCTGCTAAATTTGGACATGATATTACTTGGAAACCAGCGTTAACAGGTGCTGCAGCTATTGATGCTGTTGGTGAACCTTATCCAGATGAAACACATGAAATTTGTAAATCTTCTGATGCTGTATTATTTGGCGCTATTGGTGACCCTAAATATGATAACGATCCTTCTGCACCGGTTCGCCCAGAGCAAGGTTTGTTAAAAATGCGTAAGGCTTTAGGTTTATTTGCCAACGTACGACCTACGTTTGTTTTTCCTTCGTTATTAGATAAATCACCTTTAAAGAAAGAACGTATTGAAGGTACCGATTTAGTGTTTTTACGCGAATTAACAGGTGGTATTTACTTTGGTGAAAAGGGTAGAAGAGACAACAGAAATACGGCGTATGATAACTGTGTTTATACAAAAGATGAAGTTACACGTTTAGCGCGTAAAGGTTTTGAATTAGCAATGACGCGCTCAAAACGTTTATGCTGCGTAGATAAAGCAAACGTTCTTGAAACATCACGTTTATGGCGTGAAACTGTTCAAGGTTTAGAAGCAGAATACCCTGAGGTAACAGTATCTTATGAGTTTGTTGATGCTGTAGCTATGCGTTTAGTGCAATGGCCATCAGATTATGATGTATTAATTACTGAAAATTTATTTGGTGATATTTTAACTGATGAAGCTTCTGTAATTTCAGGATCAATGGGCTTAATGCCATCAGCATCATTAGGATCTGATATTGGTTTATTTGAACCAATTCATGGATCATATCCACAAGCCGCAGGTAAAAATATAGCAAACCCAATGGCTACCGTATTATCGGCAGCTATGATGTTTGAAAACTTTGGTTTAGCCGAAGAAGGTAAAGCCATTAGAGATGCTGTAAATAAAGCCTTAAATGAAGGTGTTGTAACTGAAGATTTATCGGATGGCGCCAAAGCTTACGGAACTAAAGAAGTTGGCGATTGGTTAGCTTCAAACATATAAATAACAACTAAATAGACAACTAACTAACACTTGAAAAGCCCTATCAAAATAACGTGATAGGGCTTTTTTTATGCTGTAAAAAAATAAGGTTTGTAAGTTACTTAACGCGGTAAGCTTTTATTAAATCGTTAATTTGTATATCTAAATTAGTTTTAACATCGTGATATTTAGCAGTGTTTATTGGGTAATTTTTTAAAAAATCTGGATATACCATATAAACATCTTCAGTGTTAATGTTTTGAATAACATCAAAAACATTTGGAAAAAGAAAATCTGTTGTAGTTAAATTGTTTTCACTAGCTGTAGCTTCAGGTACTAAATCACCTTGCATATAGCCTTTGGTAGCTTTGGTTACGTAAAAACTGCCTAAATATTTAAAGTTGCCAAGAATAATGGTTTCAGGCTTAAATAAATTGCGTCTTAACTTAAATGTATTCTCTTTGGTGGTTATTACTTTACTTGGAACACGTTCATATTTTCTTGTAGTTCTTAAAATACGGTGCGAGGTAGCTAATCTTCGGCTTACATCATCAATATTAATTATTTTATTTATTTGAGATTTGGTTTTACCTGCTTTTACAAGTTTAGAAATTTTTGTACTGTCAGCTTGTGCCTTTTTATAAAAAGCTAATGTTTTTTTATAATAATCGGTTAAGCGTTTAGTGGCGGGAATTGTTGTTATTGTTGAAGCGCCTTTTTCGTTTAATATTTCATATACATAAGGCGAGCTACCTTCTTTTTCAACAATTAAAGCATTAAAATCTTTGTGAAAAACGAAATCTACATTTTGAGCTTCACAATAAAAAATACTCAGCAATAGGATGGGGATAAAATTTAAAAATCTCATATATTGTACTAATAAGTAGGTAAATTAAACAAAAAAATTAATAAAATTAACAAAAAAGATATATTAATAACGTTATTTTGAGAAGGTTGAGCTACTTGGTAGTTCAAAAATTTCTAATTCAAAATAAGGAACAGCAGCAATAACATGATCAAAAATATCAGCTAAAATGTATTCGTAATTAATCCAACGTTTATCACTACTAAAAGCATATATTTCAATTGGTAAACCTTGTGTTGTTGGCTGTAATTGGCGTACCATAATGGTCATGTCTTTATTTATGGCCGAATGTTGCTCAATATACGTTTGCACATACTTTCTAAAAACACCAATGTTGGTTAAATTTCTACCATTAACGGCTAAAGTTTTATTAACGTTGTGTTGTTGGTTATGCTTATTAATATCTTTTTGACGCGTGTTTAAATAATCTTGTAATAGTTGAATATTTTTAAGGTTTTCAACAGTTTCAGGTGTTAAAAACTTAATACTATCGGTTTTTATATTTATTGAACGTTTTATGCGTCTGCCTTCAGAACTTGTCATTCCGCGCCAGTTTTTAAACGATTCTGAAATAAGCGCATAAGTAGGAATGGTGGTTATGGTTTTATCAAAATTTTGAACTTTAACAGTTGCTAGTGTAATTTCAATAACATCACCATCGGCTCCAAACTTTTCAAATGTTACCCAATCGCCAATTCTAACCATATCATTAATTGATACTTGAATACTGGCAACAAAGCCTAAAATAGTGTCTTTAAAAACTAAAATTATAACTGCTGAAATAGCACCAAGACCGGTTAAGAATTTTAAAAACGGAATACCAGTAATAATGGCAATAGCCGACATAATACCACCTAACCAAGCAAAAATCATGAAAACCTGTATGTAACTAGCAATAGGTTTATCTTTTAAACTGGGTAATGTTTTTAAGTAATCTTTTGCAGTGTGTAGTAGGCTTCTAACAATCCATAATGTTAAAACAATGGCAAATACCTGTACGCCTTTTTCAACAACGGTTTCAAAAGCATCAAAATGAAAAAAAACAACAGGTATAAATTCTAAGGCTAATAAAAGCGGAATTATATGTGCTATGTTTCGGGGTACTTTGTTTTCAACAAGTAAATCATCAAAATTTGATTTTGATGCTTGTGCAAAACGCATAAACATTTGTAGTAAAATTTTTCTAATTATAAAATCTACTACAAAAACAATAATTACAGCTACTATTAATAGTGCCAGCATATTTAAATACTGTGCCGTAGTGTCTTGTACACCATGGTCAATTAGGTAGTTGTAAAGTGATAATTTAAAGTTGTTCATGGCTTAATTAGCGCTTTTCAGTAGTTTACGCTCAACATAAAACGTGCCAAACGGAATTATTGAAGCTACTAGCACAGTAATAAATTGTTTATTGTTCCATTTAAAATCTGGTTTTATCATAAATGCTAAAACAACATATAACATAAATAAAACACCGTGTGGCATACCTAATAGTTTAACATATTGAGGGTTTTCGGTTAGGTATTTTATGGGGGTTGCTATAAATAATAGTAAAATGTATGATACGCCTTCTAAAAAGGCTACCAATCTAAAAATATTTAATAAAGAAAACATGGGTTATTTTTTAGCAAAAATACGGTTTTAAAGTTGTAATTTAATACAAAAATTAAACAACATTAAAAATTACAAGTCCGTAAATAGCAAAGCGTAACAAGCGTAATGAGCCATAAATAACCACATTTTTAAATGGGAAATTTATAATACCCGCAGCCATACATGAAATTGAAAAGGGTAGTGGTAGTAAAGCACCAACAACTATTAAAAAACCACCCCATTTTTTAGAGTTTTTTAGTTGCTTTTCCATTTTGTTTTGCAAGTAATTGTGTACTCTAGGAATTTTGGTTATGAAATCGCCAATATAGTACGATACTAAACCGCCGGCGTAAGACAGCATTGCTAAAATACTTAAATATAACCACGGATTGTGTAGTTTACCAGACCAAGCAATAAAAATTTCGGGTGGTACTAAGCCTAGTAAGGTTTCTGAAATAAAGAAAAACAGTAAAACACCATAAACAGGTAGTATTTGTGTTATTTTTACAAGAGCTTCATTTATATTAAAAAAATGATTCACAATATAAATAGCCGCAATTGCAATAATTATGTAGGGTAGTGCTTTTAAAACACTTTTACCTACAAAGTTATAAAAGCCCGTATAGCTGTAGTATTGATGCAGTAACTGCAAACGAGATTTACGCTCTGTTTTAGACTTTTCTTTAGGTTTCATGGTTTTATACACTAATTTAAGGCCTGCAAATTTAGTTTCTTTTTTTTAGCTGTTAAAGAAATATCATACGTTTATAAAATTTTTAACACAAAAACCGCGCTAAATCTTTGTGTTTACTGCGGTTTTCCTAAAGTGTTGATCATCATATAATTTTTCAAAAGGTAACATAACATGCTTGGTTTTGTAGGCTTTTAATTCATGTACTACATTAAAACCACAGCCAGTATATATTTTTTCAGCATGTTTAAAATATATGCTTACTGGATAAAAGTTTGTGAGTATTTTAAATTGAGCATGGTTGTATTTTATATTAACCTGAGTAAAAACAAAAACTGTAATGTTTTGTTCTAAATTTTCATTTTTAACAACAAAATCACATAGTTTAATCACATCATTTTTGCCTCCAGAATGTACAATAATAATGTGAGGTGAAGCTAAAAGAGGCTTGCTTTTTTGAGGTTTACATGCAAATATATTTAAAGATTCTATGCTTTTGGAATGTTGTAAAATCCAGTTATAATGTATGTTGTATAGCTTTTCTAAAAGCAGTGTTTTATTAAATGTAATTTTTATGTTAGGTTGAATAGTGTCTAAATAAAAAGGCCATTTTAAAATTCTTGAAATGTATACATAATTTAATGTGGAGTGTTTTTTATAAACGGGAATAAGTTCACCCTTTAAACCAAAGGGAAATGCATCTACATAAAACGTTGTTATGTTGTGGTGTTTAATATAATCTAGTACAATATTAGTCCAGATTATAGCGGGAGTTTTCCACGATAAATTAACAAAACGGTAATTAAAATATGTTACAAAAAGTGAAGGTGTAATAATAACAACCTCGTTTGGTTTAATTTTAAGCAGTTTAATTAAAGCGTCAATTCTAGTTAAATGCCCTAAACCACCACCTTGTGCATAAAATACATGCATTAATACCCTTTTAAAGCTAATTCTTTAATAAGTATTTGTTTTTCATTGTCTTGCATTTCAGGTATTTTTAATACTAATAAGCTTGGTGTATATTTTTGATTATAAAACTCAGGAGATGCATTTTCCGCAGAAATTATTTGTTCATTTTTATCTGAATTATAAGAAGTTCTGGCCAATGTAACATCGTTTTTTACCAATTTTGCTGTTTGCGTGTTCGTAAATTTAATTTCAAACGGATTTAAATTTTCTTCATTATCACTAATCTTCATTTTGTTTTCATAAAGCTTAATTTTCCACAATAAATCTGAATTCGCTGTTCTCAGTTTAAAGCCATCAGATTTATATTTAATTTCAAAAACTACATTACCACTTGTGTTATAGTACTTTTTTTTGTCGGCCTTTGTCATTTTAGACGTGTAAGTTTCCGAAGCACTATTTGTTGAAGTATTTGGTGTATCAAAACTTGTATTTGTTGTATGGGTGTTTTGTTTACAGGCAGTAATTAAAACAATAAAAATGATGTTTAATGCTAGGGTATTTAGATTTTTAATTTTCATAAGAATGCATGTTTTCTATAATTTTTAAATAGTTTGAAATTTCAGATTCTGGTGTATATTTTGTTTTTATTAGAAGCTCTAATTTATTGCTTTTTTGTTGAATAGTTTCAGTGTTAGTAGCGTAAAAATTATTTAAAGTGTTTATTAATGATGATTCTATTAGTGATTTGAAAATAAATGAATTATTGTTGTTTAAAACATCGGTTATACCGCCAACATTTGAAGCTATAATAGGTACTTTTAGCGTTGCAGCTTCAAAAATAACATTAGGCATACCGTCATAAATTGAAGGTATTGCAATGGCGTTACACATTAAATAATTGGCCATTAAATCTGTTTGTGATTCTGGTTTAGCAATTGAGTGCGATATATTATGTGCGTTTAATTGCCATGTTATGTGTGGCTCTAAATCGCCAACAAAATGTAAATGTACACGTTTGTAAAGCGTAGATTTTTTCAAACCATTTATAAAAAAATCAATACCTTTTTTCTGTTTTAAATACCCTACAAAACCTATAATTAAGCTGTTTTGGGGTACGTTAATTTTTTTAGTTAGTGTTTTTGCTAAATCTAAGTCTGATGGTAAAACTTTCCAATGGTTTGTATTTATAGCATTGGGCGTAAAAAACACATTATTGTTTAATTGAAGTGCTTTTATACGGTTTACTTTTTCTTTGGTTACGCAAGCAATAGCTGTTGCATGTTTAATAGCAAATAAGACATCTTGTTTTTTTTGTGAAAAAATAGCTGTATCAAAATCGTTACCTCTAAAGCATATTAGTAATGGTTGTTTTGTCCATTTTGCTATTAAAGGTAGGCCTTTTAAGCACAAGTGGCTTCCGTAGGCAACTAAAGCTTTACTATGTGTTATGTCTGAATTGTTATTAATAAATGTCCAGAGTGTATTTAAAGTATGTGCACTGTCTTCAAATACCGGAATAGCTGTGTAGTTACCATTCACTTGCGCTACGGTTTCAAACGCTTTCATTTTATTGGTAAAATGATAAATATTAACTGTATGGTGTTTTCTTAAGCTATTAATAATTCTGTCACAACTTCTGGCCATTCCACCTTTATTGGGCGGGTAATTTTCTGTAAACCAACTTATAACCATTCGTTATTTATTAACTATAAAAAAATGTGTCATCGTCGCCAAGTATACCAGCAATATTGGTAGTATCATCATCAGTGGAATTTAAACTTTGCATTTCAGCTTCGGTCCATTCTGCCTGTGCGCCACCGCCACCAAAACTTCCACCACCAAACCCGTGTTCAAATCCTTCAGGATTTTTAGTTTCAGAACTTGTATTACTAAAGATAGTAGGAGTGTGGTTGGTTTCTATAAAAACATCTTTTTTAGTGTTATTTAGCTTTCTATCTTCAATTGAATAAAGGTAATTTTCCCAATAGCAATCTTCACAATATATTTGTATATTAGATTTTTGAGTTTCTATTTTGTATGCATGTACTTTACAAACTTTTTTACCGCAATTAGAGCAGGTTTCTTCAAATTTGTTGGTACAACTCATGTTTAAAAACACTCCAGATTTTTGTTCGCAATTCATAGTAAAGTGTTATTTAAGTTGTTGTTGGATCATTACTTTATTGTTGGTTAAATAGGTTAACATTTCTGTTACGGCCGATTTAGAATGTTTTAATTGAGGCCTAAGTACAGAAGCTATAGCACTTGGTTTGCTTTTATACTTAAGCTTAACAAAATGAGCATTGTTTATTGTAGTTACAGCAACCTGATACTTGTTGTTAGATAATTTAATTGCTTCATGTGCATTTATTATATCATAATTTGCAGGATTAAGTTTTAGGGTTAGCGCATAGAAAAATTTATGTTTGTGCTTATATTTTGTTTTTATTTTACCGCTAGAACGCCTTTTTGTGGTTTTTACCTTTATAGAAATTTGATTTAAAGAAGTGGTGCAAACAGTACCATCTTTCATGGTAAATTGTGCATTGTATCTTTCTACTTTATAAGGTTTATAGCTTGTGCCTTTTCGTGTTACAAGTCCAATTTTAGTAGGGTCTAGTAAATTATTTTCGTGTTCAATAGGGCTATAGTCAATTCTTAAATTAATTAGGTTTTTATGCACATCTCCCTTAATGGCAATTATAAATTTAGCCAAATCTTGAAAAGCATCAACAGGTACAAATTTGTATTTTTTGTAGTTATTTAAAATAAGAAATAAAAATATGTAATAAAAAGGATAAAAAAACAAAATAGGGAATATGTCTTCTCCATCAACACCTTTCAAAAACATAATTACTATAATTACAACAGGTATAAAAAATAATAATTGTTGAGGATTAAACTTAAAGGAAGATTTAGAACGCTTTAGTACATTTTTTTTTAAAAATATGATCCAGTATTCTATTGGCCGTTTAGCTTTAAACTTTTTAGTTTTGCCAATACGTTGCAGGTCCTGTTTCAAAATATTTTCAAACATATTCTAATTCAGATTTATAGAGGTTTATCATTTTAGATTCTTGGTATTTCCAAAGATAATTTTTTTCCATAGCTATTTTTCCGTTTTTACCAACGCGTTTTAATTTTTCAGGTTTATCTAATAATGTTTTAATGGTTCTACCTAAAATTTGAGGTCGGTCTGGAGGTACTAAAAAGCCAGTTTTGTTATCTTTTATAATTTCAGTTACTACAGGTAAATCACTTGCCACTACGGGTGTTCCGTAAGCTAATGACTCTAGAATTTTTAAAGGATTGCAACCTTGTACAATATTTCTATTGCAAGCAGTTAAAGGAGCAACGGTTAAAACGGCATTTTTGATAACATGAGATAAGTTTTCTTTATCCAACTCAAACATCCATTTAACTTTATGATTTACTCCAATTGTTTGTGCTAATTCTTGGTATATTTCCGTTCTTTTTTCTGGTACAGAAGCACAAATAACTAAATATACATTAGTGTTTTCTAATTCTTTTAAGGCTTTAAGCAGTGTTTTTATACCTTGCCATTTTTGTAAGGCACCAAAATATAATATGTAGGAGTGAGGTTTTAAATTTAAAGCAATGTTATTAGTAGACTCATAAATAGTAACGCCATTAGAAATTACATGAATTTTGTTTGAATTAATAGATTCAAATTTACTAATGAATAATTTTGTAACTCTTGATGGTGTTATGATAACACTAGCTTTTTTAACGCAAAACCGTTCTATGTCTTTAATTTTTTGTATGGCAGACAGACTAATATTGGGGTATCTGTTTGGTAATTCTATATGATTAAATGCGTTTATTTCAAAAACTGTTTTTACAATTTTTGATGATTTTATAGCAGGTAAACCGCCCCAAATATCTCTAAAATGTATTAGTTGTATATTAGAGCAAATATTTGATTGTAAAATGTTTGATACAGCTGTTTGGAATTTTGTTGTACGTTCTAAAAAATTATATATTTTTTCTTTCCAACGGTATACATACAAATTGCGTTGTGCATCAAACTGAAATGTTGGCATGCTATCATTGCCTAAGCAGATTAATAAACCTACATTAAAAGTTTTTTGTAAAGCGTTTAAACAGTGGCTAATATGAGTTGCAGCACCTTTTTTTGAAGGAAACACATCAAACGCTATATATACAAACTGTGGTTTTAGTTTCATAAAACTTTGTATAAATATATAGTTTTTATTGAAATTATAGTGAGATTATAAAGCATTCTATTTTACATAATATAAATTATAGAACAAATGTGTTTGTATAGCTGTTTATCTAAATGTACATTTGATAGCTATAATTCTCTATATGTAAAATATCCCAAAACGTGTAGAAATATGAATGAAACATTGTGCTTGGGTCATTTAACTTTTTTAATCGGTTGCTACGCAGCGTTAATTCATTTTATCTATAATTTGCCGTTTAAAAGCTTCACTTTTTGCACTGTTTCAAAATAAAATGTACGTCAAAAAAAATTTTACGCGATTCTCGACAAGTTGCCACAAGAGTATAAAAATTCTCTGCGAGTAAATTTTTATACACTTGTTATATGTAGAACTCCAATTAAAGTTTTCTTTTTATGCGCTATCTTTTGCCTTGATGCAAAAGAAACAAAAAATCAAGGCTGTATATAATTTTGGAAACAACTAACGGTTCACTCCACTATATTTTAGGAAACATTCTAACTACTTAAGATTATGTAGAAATATTATGTAAAATAGAAATAATCAATAAACTGTATAACTAAACCCCTAAAATATGGTCGTTACACTCACCTATTGTTTTAACCAAAATTTTATGAGGTCAAGTTTAACATCGCGATTCTATTTTACATAATATAAAGAAATAATTTTATTATGAACCGCCTAATCTTGCTATAATATCATTTATTGATGTTGTATTTATACTCACTTTAAAAGTTCTTTCTAAACTTGAATTTTCAGTGAAAAATTCTGTTCCTAGAGATACTCCTGATTTAATTATTGGAAACTCTTTTACTTTTATTTTCTTATCCCTCTTTTTATATTTTTTGTGGAGAAATTCAGTCACAGTTACCCTAGTTATTAACTCAACTCCTTCTCTAGATTCTTCTGTTGAAAATTGACTTAAGATCTTGGTCACATCCATTTGTTTATCATCTATAATGATATTGGCAGTTTCACTAATCGAACCATAATAAATTTCTTCATTAGTTATTCCTCCTTCAATACCAAAAAAACTTAATGTAGCAGTCATTTTATTGGTGATTTTTAATTCTGAAAGTAGTCCATTATCACCTGGATAAGTGATTTCGGGTTTTGGCTTATCTTTTAGATAATTAAAAGGTTCAACATTATATACCTCTTTATTATCATTAGAACTAATTAGTTTAGCTGAATGTCCAATAACTTTTAATAGGTCATACCTGAACTTGTCATTGATGAATTTTCCGTCAACTAAATCGCTTAAGCCCTTATTCACGAATTGATCACTTTGTAATTCTTCAAATATTTTAAGACTATCAGGTATTTCGACTTGAACTACCATAGATTTTCCTATAGATTTATCTATTATATTTAATTTTTCTTGTTCCTCTTTTTGTAATTTGATTTCTTCGTCGATTTTTGCTTGAGTTTCTGAATCAACATTTTCATCATTACAACTTGTCAATAGTGATAATAAAATAATTAATAAAATTGATGTGAGTTTTGTGATTTTCATAATTACTGGTTTAAATTAATATTTAATTTATTTCTACACTGGATTTTGAAACAGTAAAATACATAGCTCTTTTAAATGGGTTTTTTCCCGCTCCACCAATATTATCGAACTTCAATTTATATTTAATCCCATTATTATAAAAAGCTACTGTCTCTCCTAATTCAATGTATGTTTTTAAAATATCTTCATTTTGACTTGATGTGATATTGATAATTCCAAATTTTTTACTGGGTTTAAATTGTATCAATCCTATTTTTAAAACATCAAATTTTCTATAATATTTCTTTTTAACCCAAGTAGATAAAAGAGATTTGTTCACTACATCCTTTTGTGGTGAAAAATTAGGAGCTTGAGCAAGCTCTTCAAAATTAATATCAGTTTTCTTTTCTCTGACATAACAGCTGTAATTCATAAATTTATCAACCATATGATATGGAATCCAAATATATCCTTGATCTCCCCATTCACTTCCCCATGAATTTAAAATTTTAAAAGCTTTGTAGGCTTCATTATACCCTGTAACAACCATTGCATGATGTCCTTGTTTTGAGCCAAACTCATTCCAAATTGGTACTTGAGTTTTTTTATCTTGTGCCCAAAGTTGCCCTACTTTGAACAGATTGTCATCAACTTTCATACTAATAACTAAAGCTTTTCCATCACTTAAAATTTTTTTCATTGTGAATAAGTCATCAATTATCATTTTTACTTCGTAATTAGGTATAGCATTTTCTAATGCTATTTTTTTTTGCTCACTAGTAATATTAACATTACAGTTTTTATCATCATATTTCATTTGACTATGAAATAAAGATCCTTCTTTTAATACTTTACCTAAAACTTTATAAGAAGAGTTTGCTGATTCACAATCATTGTAAGTTTTTTTATGCTCATGGTAAGTATAAGTAGGACTGAATATAAAATTATTAGTGCCTAGAGTATTTTTGTAATATGAGAAGTACGCATATGTAGTAGCCCAAGCCCAACAAGAACCCATTCGCCCTTGATTTCCTGCTTGGGGAAATTTATCTGATAAATCTATAGAATCTGGTAAATCATCATAATCGGCTTCATCGAATGAAACATAAGAATTTGATTGTTCTTCATCTATTAAGAACTCATCTTCTCCGAAGTATCCAATTTGAGGATTATCTTGAGAAAGTACTAAACTTCCGTTAAAAGTAAGAAATATTAATAGCAAATATCTAATCATACATTTAATTTTTTTGAAAATTATTTAAAATATAAATACAATGTTATACCCAATATTGGGTATAAAATTTGCTATTGTAAATTCTTAAATGGGAGAGATTAATCACTAATAATAAAGCGATTACGTAAATGTAAGAAAAATATTTTAGACGTAAGCCATTCCACACACATTATGCTTCCCTCCTACGTCGACGCATAAAAAGTGTTCCATTAACATCGTAAAAGAAACTTTTGGGAATAAATTTTTTCAAGAAACTTTAGTAAGAATTTTCGCTTTTATCCAAAGCTCAAATTACAAAACGCAGGAACATTATAGTTCATTTAAAACAATTTTAGAACGCTTATAAACATCAATAAAACTAATTTCCTTTGATGCGTTTCCAAAGTTTTGCTATTAAAAACCTAGCATCACGTTTTGTTTTTGGAACTTCAGTAGCGTAAATATTATCATCTTTCTCTTTAAGAAGATAAGAAAATGTAAAAAACGAAGTGCCATCTTTCTTGGGTATTAATCCAAAACGTAAATCATTAAAGTACCACTGCTCTTTTTTCTGTTCTATTATGTACCAACCTTCTGAAATAGTTATAAGGCGTTGTACATTAAGGTGTTTTGTTATAGCAATAGATAATTGCCGGTTTTTGGGGTACTTTTTAAATGTTAGTGGTTGGGAATCAAAAAAGGAATAATCTGTAATAAGGTAATTATCATCAGTATCAATATTAGCGTTCCATAGAACGGTGTTTAAAGGCGCCGGACGTGTGCTTATTGCCGTATATGCAATGCCTTGTTTGTTTAATTCATCTTCAATCTTTTCATGCGCAACAAACTTTAAAACAAGTGCTACTAAAAGATAATTTGTTGATAGTGTTAAACCTATTGTATTTAAACGTTTTCTTAGTTTAGAATTGCGTTTGCAAAACATAAGCCCAATGCAACACGTAAGAAATGGTAGAGTGTATAAAGGGTCTATTACAAAAATAGTATTAAACGCTAATTTAGTTTTAAATGGCCAGAACAGTTGTGTACCCCAAGTTGTGAAAGCATCTAACAACGGATGCGTAAATAAACACCAAAAGAAAAGTTTAGCCCAAGGTTGCCAACCAAGGTTGTGCTTACGCTCTATGCTATTAACAAGCCATCCTAAAACAGGAGCCATAAGAACACAAAATACAATAGAATGACTAAAACCACGGTGTAGTTCTATGGCTGTTATGGTATCAGTAAAATTTCCTATTAGTACATCTAAATCTGGTATTGTACCACCAATAGCACCATAAAACAGTGCTTTATTGCCTATTTTTTTTCCTAAAACGGCTTCACCTACTGCTGCTCCTAATACAATTTGGGTTAATGAATCCAATATTTGTGTTTAAAAAAAATTAAGTAACAAAATTACTTTTTAAAATAAAAGTTAAAAAACGAAATATAGTTTTTACTGTTATTAATATAAAAAGTTGGTGCTTAATTTAATTTTTCTGAAAAAAATAAACCTTTATTTTATCAATTTCACTAGATATGAATGATGCTGATTTAATAGAAAAAAATGATGTAATTTAGTGGAAAACAAACCACCATTTTTATGAAATTCAAAATAACCTTTATTTTATTATTAGTTCCTGTTTTAATAATTGCTCAAGAGGCAAACACGTATTTTTCTTCAATGAAATACAGAAACATTGGTCCGTTTAGGGGCGGACGTTCTGTTAGTGCAACAGGCGTTATAAACAACCCACTAACCTATTACATGGGAACCACAGGTGGTGGCCTTTGGAAAACAGAAGACGCTGGAGCGCATTGGAATAACATAAGTGATGGCTTTTTTAAAACAGGTTCAGTTGGTGCCGTTGCTGCTTCAGAAAGTAATCCTAATATTATTTATGTTGGTATGGGTGAACACGCAATACGTGGTGTAATGACTTCTTATGGAGATGGTGTTTACAAATCTACCGATGCCGGAAAAACATGGAAACACATAGGGTTAAGTAAAACCGAACAAATTTCTAGAATTGTTATTCACCCAACAAACCCTGATATAGTATATGTAGCAGCTCAAGGAAAATATAGTGCACCAACCGAAGAACGTGGTATATACAAATCTGTTGATGGAGGAAAAACTTGGAAAAAAACCTTATTTGTAAACACCTTCTCAGGTGCTTCAGAATTATCAATAGATATGAATAATCCGCAAGTACTTTATGCGGCCTTGTGGCATCACCAAAGAACACCTTGGAAAATGATTAGTGGTGGTGATGGTAGTGGTTTATATAAATCTGATGATGCCGGTGAAACTTGGAAAAAACTAGAAACCGGTTTACCAAAAGCTCTAGGTAAACTAGCTATTACTGTTTGCCGAAGCAACAGTGATAAAGTGTATGCGCTTATTGAAAGTGATTCTGAAACCGATAAAAGTGGCTTATATGTATCAAACAACGCCGGAAAAACATGGAAACAAGTTAGTGGCGATAACCGGTTAACGCAACGTGCTTGGTATTACATTGAAGTTTTTGTAGACCCAAATGATGATGAAACTGTTTATGTGTTAAGTGCTCCTGCTTTGCGCTCTAAAGATGGTGGAAAATCTTGGGAAAGAATCACCGGAACTCATGGCGATTTTCATGATTTATGGATTAATCCAAAAGACTCTAAAAATATGGTAATTGCTAATGATGGTGGTGCTGCAATATCCTTTAATTTTGCAAAAAATTGGTCTTCACAAGATATTATGCCTACCGCGCAGTTTTACCGTATTAATGTTGATAATTTATTTCCGTATAACATTTATGCTGGTCAACAAGATAATTCTTCGGTAAAAATTGCAAGTATGAATATAACAGGTAGTAGCATTACCGAAAGAAACTGGACCTCGGCAGCTGGTGGCGAAAGTGCTTTTTTGGGTTTCAATAAAGATAACCCAACTATTACCGTTGGTGGTAGTTACTTAGGAACTATTGAAGCTTTAAACATGAAAACCAAAGTAAGTACTAAAATTATGGCAGCGCCCATTCAGTATCTTGGTAAAGCAGCCAGAGACATGAAGTATCTTTATAATTGGAATGCGCCTATAGTTTGGTCTCAACACGAGCCAAATACTATTTTTCATGCGGCACAATTGGTTTTAAAATCTACCGACATGGGGAAAACTTGGACGCATTTTTCACCAGATTTAACCAGAAATATTGATGAAAAACAAGGTAAAGGCGGTGGTCCTTATACAAATGAAGCTGTTGGTGCTGAAAATTATGGTACCATTAGTTATTTAATTGAATCGCCTCATGAAAAAGGCGTTTTTTACTCAGGAAGTGATGATGGTTTGGTACATATTACCAGAGATAATGGTAATACATGGCAGAATATTACACCTAAAAACTTAGGTGAAACACTTGTTAATGCTATTGAGGTTTCACCACACAACCCTGCTGTGGTTTACATAGCCACTACTAAGTACAAGTTAGGCAACTACACCCCTGCCCTTTTTAAGAGTGATAATTATGGAAAAACATGGAAAGCTATTAATAACGGCATTCCGCAAGGAGCTCACACCAGAGTAATTAGAGAAGATAAAACTAAAAAAGGATTGCTTTATGCAGGAACTGAACTGGGCATTTATATTTCTTTTGATGATGGAAAAACATGGGAATCATTCCAAAGGAATATGCCAATAACACCAATTTTAGATTTAATGGTTCATCAAAATGATTTAGTTGTGGCTACCTCCGGAAGATCGTTCTGGATTTTAGATAATTTATCACTATTATCACAATATAATACCACTAACAAAGAAACTAAACTATATAGCCCGGAGCCTATTTATTATGGTAATTGGGGAAGTATAATGAATGGTAATACCGATAAATTTACTGGTATGCAAAATTTTGTAGGTGTTAATCCTACCAACGGTATTGAACTGTATTATGAACTTCCTAAAGTTGATAAAACAAAACATGTTACACTAACAGTAACCGATAGTAACGGAAAATTAATTAACACATACACTTCTAAAAAAGATACTACTTACATACCTCATAATGGTGGTGGCGCACCAAGGGCTCCAATGCTACCAAAAAAGCAAGGTTTGAATCGTTTTGTATGGAACATGCAACATAAAATTGTACCAGGCATACCAAAAGTTTATATAGAAGCTAGTTTTAACGGGCACAAAGTAATACCAGGTGAATATACTATGGCATTACATTATGATGGTAAAACCTATACTACAAAAGCTATAATTAAAGAAAATCCTGATTACAATATTACAAAAGACGAATACAAAGCTTATGATAAAATTATGAGTGAATTTGAAGCCAATGTTACAGATATGCACAATAAAGTGAACTTGCTAAATTCAGTGGTGAAAGATATTAATAAGGCATTAACTAGATTAAAGAAAACGAATAAAGATTCTGATGTCATTAAAACAGGTGAAAGTCTTTTAAAAGATATAAAAGATTGGGATGCGAAAATGGTACAAAGAAAGTCTCAAGCCTATGATGATGTTGAAAACTTTGAAAACAAGTTTACAGCCAATTATATGTTTTTAATGAATCAAGCAAATAGTAGCTTACCAAAAATAACACAAGCAGTACTACTCCAAAAGGAAGAATTAGATAAAGAATGGAAAGCATTAAAACAAACTGCCGAAAATTTAATAAATACAAAAATTCCTGAGTACAATAAAAAGCTATGGAATGAAGGTATTGGAGCCATTAAGCTGAAATAGTGTTTAATAAAAGAGTTTAAAAAAACATCATCTCAAAAAAATAACCCAAAACAGGTTTATAAATAGTAATAAACGTTTTGGGTTATAAAGAAACTAATTTTTGGTTGTTACTATTAAGCACTTGTTTTTAAATTATGAATATCGTGATGTTTATAGTTGAAAATAAGATGTGTTATTTTCCAATACCTATTAATTTTTTCTAAATAAAAATCATAACTACCAAACAAGTTATACGTACTATTATCTAAAAAATAGTTTGAATAACCATACCAGTAGCTGTGGGCAATTTTACCATTAACTTGAGTTATAAAACTGTTTATTTTACTGTGCGAAGTATTTAACGCTGGTAAAAAATGTTGCCATTCATTTACAATTTCATTTGTGTTTAATATAGCACTTGGTTTATTTGTATATGATGATAAATCTAAAGCAACTTTATCTGTAAATAATGTTTCTAATTCAAGCCAATTGTTTTTATCAGTATATGAAAAAAAACTTTTTATAGTTTGTTTTATTTTAAGGTTATTATCCATACTAATTGAATAATTAAAAGTTTAAGATTGTAAAATTCTAATTTGTAAGAAAATTAAAAAACTAAGAATCAAATAAAAAAGTATTAAAATCAAAGATTAATCTTTTTTCTGTAATTAATAGGTGTTAAACCTGTATGTTTTTTAAAAAAACTACTAAAATTGTTAGGAGAATTAAAATGTAAATTATAAGCTATTTCATTTATGCTAAATCTGGTTTGTGCTAAATTAGATTTTGCTAAATTAACAATATGCATATTAATAAATTCTTTTGCTGTTAAACCTGTTATTTTTTTAGTTACAGCGTTTAAATGATTTCCGTGTATGGCTAGTTTTTCAGCATAAAAACTAGGTGAATGATTTTTTTTATTTAATGAAGATGTTGTTTGGAAGTTAGTTTCTATGAGTGATTGAAAACGAGACAATAAAATATTATCAGCTTTTTGGTATTCAATAACTCTATCTTTCTCTTCCATGGCTTTATTAAAATGCCTCTGAACTAAATTAAGTAAAACCAATAAGAGCGATTCAATAATTAAAAGTGAATCTGGATTTTGCTTTTGGTTTTCTTCATATATATTTTCATAAATAGCTAATATTTTTGAAATATGTTCTTGTTCAATAGTAAATGGTACAGAGTTGTCTATTTTTAAAAAAGGGAATTCACTTAAAACATTTTTTAAATGTTTTGATTGTGTTATGAATTCTCTAGAAAACATAAGATAGTATCCTTTCCAATCTAATAAAATATTCCATGAAAGTATTTGAAAAGGTGTATTAAAAAAAATAGTGGCACCATCAGGAAAATTAGAAAAATGCCCAGAAATAGCAATACCTGTGCCTTCAACCTTTATAGCAACCGAATAAAATTCATGCTTAAAAGGTGGCATTTTTGGGTGCACAGTAGGCATGTTTTCTTCAAAACTTCTAATATCAAAGCAAGCATAGTTTGGTGGCGATATATTTATGCCTTTACAATAGGCTGCTATGGTTTTAAAATGTTTCATTCTATAATATACGAAAAATAATACTAAACAGCTATTTTTTTTCTTATATTATCAAATATTAAGTAGCTTAAAAAAGTACACAAGACTAACAACCGAAGTAATAGTTTAAATAGTTACCAAAATTAAAAAGGCATTAGTCTAAACATAATAACATTTTACCGACACTTAATTGAATTTAAACGAACTCTAAATATGAAAGAGCCCTATAAACAATAAATTTACATTACAAGAAACTAACAATAGCTATGAAAATTAAATTAGTACTAATATTGCTATTATTGGCGGTATTTAAAAATTATGCACAACTAGATAGTCAGCATTACCTACCACCATTAAAGCAAACTTCAGGCTCTAATAATGGAGCTACGCATCAAAGTAGTGCTGCTATAGTACAACAAGCCATTTATTTATCTACACCAGAAACAACACCTTTTGTTGTTAATGTATATAGAGGTACGTCAACAACGCCATGGTTAACCATACCTAGCTTATCTAATGGTAACCCATACACCATAGATAGTAACAATGGTCTTACCGATAGGAACAACAATATAACTCTAGTAACTAATACAAACACAGGTAAAGTTTTAAGTAGTTCTGGTTTAAGGTTTGAGGCTCCTGGCGGTGAAAATTTTTATGTTAATTACAGAGGGCGTTCTGGTGCACAAGCAGGCTCGCTAACTTGTAAAGGAACAAAAGCACTTGGTACCGATTTTAGATGGGGAGGAATTGCTAACAAGCATAATAATGTAAACTCAAGTACAAGTTTAGGTATTATGGCTACGGTTGATGGTACTGTTGTAACCATTTCAGGTTACGACCCCAATTGTGTGTTTAGAAACGGCATTGACCCCGACGGTATAACAAACGATGTTATTAATGTCACTTTAAATGCAGGACAAACTTATGTATTAGAAGTGGTTAGAAATCAAGGTGGTGTAAATGCAACCGCAAATGCTGCAAATATAGATGGTTGGCTTGGGGCTACAATTACTTCTACGCAGCCTATAGCTATTGCTAATGGAGGATTAAATGTAGGAATTAACAGTAGCTCTCAATCTCGAGATGTTGGTATAGATCAGCCTGTGCCTACTAACTTTTTAGGTAAGGAATATGTGTTTATGCGAGGTAATGGCGATGCTAATGATGGTACCGAATTCCCCATTATTGTTGGTACATTTAACGATACAGAGGTCTATGCCAACGGAACACTTGTAGGCGTTATTAATAATGGTGATTATCTAGAAATTCCTGGATCTTTTTATTCAGGGAGTACAGCTGGGGCTAATATGTATGTAACTACATCAAAAAACGCCTATGCTTTTCAATGTTTAGCGGGGCAAGTTGATAGAATTCAAACAATTGGAATGAATTTTATTGCCCCAGTAAATTGTTTATTACCAAATTCATTAAGCGAAATTTCAGAAATAGATAGAATAGCCGGAACATTTTCTAACCAGTCTGCTTTAACAATTATAGCTTCTGCATTAACCAACGACTCTGATGTTGAGATCTATCAAGATGGTGTTCAAATTACGACGCCAGCATCAATACCAGTTTTAGAAAATGGTGTACCTACAGATTGGAAAACATTTTACGTTAACGGGCTTTCTGGTGAAATTTCAGTAATAACTCCTGGTCCTATTGCTGTAGGCACGTTTATGTCCCTAGGAAGTAATGCGGGTTTAGCAGGATACTTTTCTGGGTTTGATACAGTGCCTGAAGTTGAATTAACAATTACTGGTGGTGGGTGTTTTCCAGGGTCTTCAATAGCGGAAGTTTCCGGAGGTTTTTTTGCGTACGAATGGTACAAAGATGGAAATTTAGTTGTTGATACCGATGGTAACCCTGCAACCTTCGATCCTTCTTTAACTGGTGTTGGCGAATATTTTGTTCGAGTTACAGATTTTGGTGGTTGTACATACGATTCCGATATTGTATCATTTTATAGTTGTGACCCCGATATACAAATTATTAAAACAGATGATGCAGATCCTATTGATGCAGGAAGCAATGTAACATTTACTATTACAGCAGAAAGCTTCTCGGTTAACGAAGTTACTAATTTAGTAATAACCGATGTATTACCAACAGCCTTCGATTTAGTAAGTGCTACTCCCGATGCAGGAACAACCTGGTCTTCTCCAGATTGGACTATTGGTACCATTCAACCAGGAGAACGTTTTGAACTTCAAATTGTGGCTCGTGCTAAAGACGATGCTTCGGGCACGGTAACTAATACACTTACTTATAATTTTGACGATATTATTAACGAAACTAATAATCTCCCCGACGATTTAAATGAAGATGTTACTATAAACCCATGTAATACCGCATCTCCACCATCTAGTACGCCAACAGTATGTATTAACACAGCAATTACAGATATTACGCATACTACAACGCAGGCTACAGGAATTGGTTCGCCTTCAGGGTTGCCAGCAGGAGTAACGGCATCATGGTCTTCCAATGTGATAACAATTTCAGGAACACCCTCAGAATCTGGTGTTTTTAATTACGATATTCCTTTAACTGGAGGTTGTAATACCGTTAGTGCCACAGGAACAATTACGGTAAATGCACTACCCATTGCTGCAGATATTACTGGTGATAATGAAGTGTGTATAAATAGTAGTATGACCTTAACTCCTGGAACTTCTGGAACCATAAGTTGGAATTCGTCAAATCCTGCAGTTGCTACTATTGACTCCAATGGAGATGTAACGGGTATTAGTACAGGAACAACTAACATAACTTATACCGTTACCGATGCCAACGGTTGTACCTCTAACCCTTCAAATGCTTTTACTGTTACTGTAAACAGTTTACCCGTTATAAATGCATTAACCACAAATTCTGATATTTGCGAAGGTGATAATGCAGAGTTTTATATTTCAGGAACGCCAGATGCTACGGTTACTTACAACATTAATGGAAATCCAGATGAAACAGTGGCTTTGGATGGTTCAGGAGATGCCACAGTAGTGTTTAATAATGTAATGTCGAATATCACTATAAATTTAGTGTCAGTTCAGGATTCTACTACCAACTGTTCATCAACTGTAACAAATTCAGAAACAGTAGTAGTAAACCCCTTCCCTACACCAGCTTCATATAACGATATTATTGTTTGTGACGACCAAACAGGAACACAAGAATTATTTGCGAACAATGCAATAACACTAAGTCCTAATACCTCTGTAACCTGGTTTGATGCTCCTTCTGGAGGAAATACAGTTACTAATCCAACGGTTAATACAGTAACGCCAAGTACAGATCCGCCATTTTCATTTTATGCTGAAATAACAGATACTAATACTGGCTGTGTAAATCCTACTAGATTTGAAGTTAGATTACAAATTGTATCACCACCATTTCCTGACTTGAATCAAGATGTCTGTTCTAACGAAACCTTAAACATAGGATTATCTTTTGATGTAACGTATACTGTATCTTCCTCAGACCCTGCTAATGTGCCTCCTGGTGCTAACAGAACAACAGCATCTTCAAACAACATAACAGATACATACGTTAACACAACGGCTAACCCTGTTATTATAACTTATACAGCAACAATAGAAGATGGTTCTGCTTGCGACGGCGAAACTTTTGATATTGTTGTTACGGTTTACCCTGAAAGTAATGGCGGAACAATTAGTCCAGACCAAGTAATATGTTCTGGAAACACTCCTGCAGATATTACTCTATCTAATGTTATTGGCAATGTAATTAATTGGGAGCAATCTAGCAGTGCAAGTTTTAGTAGTATTACAACAATTACTGAAACAAGTACAACGCTATCTGGTAGCACCATCGGTGCTTTAACTGAAGACACTTACTTTAGAGCTATAGTTCAAAGTGGTACTTGTAGCACATCGTATTCCCCGGTTCATAAGGTAAATATTGACATTACAGCACCAAGTATTGCTGGAACTTTATCAGATATTTCAGAAACAGGTTGTGTAGCCTCTGATGCAACACCTGCAGTGACAACAGTTGCTGCTTTAGAAGGCTTAGGTCTTACAATTTCAGATGATTTTACTTCGAACGCTAATTTAACAGTATCAAGTATTGATAATGATTCTGGATTCTGCCCTATTAATATTGTTCGTACCTACACTATAACCGATGTTTGTGGTAATAATTCTAGCATTCAACAAAATATAACTATTAACATTGATACATTCACCATTACTGATGCCGATGGCACAGAAACTGTAGATTGTATCGCAGATGCTACCGAGACCTTTACATTACCAACAGTAACGGATGCTTGTGGTAATACCTTAACGCCTTCAGCAGCGGTAATCACTGAAAACCCTGACCCATTAACTTGTGAAGGTACTAGAACGTATACTTACACCTATACCGATTGTGCTGGTAACACCGATACTTGGTCTTATGTGTACACCATCGATACGCCTGCATTCACTATTACTGATGCCGACGGTGCAGAAACTGTAGATTGTATCGCAGATGCTACTGAGACATTTACACTACCAACAGTAACCGATTTTTGCGGTAATACGTTATCACCATCAAGTATCGATGTTATTGAAAACCCAAATCCAGTATCGTGTGAGGGAACAATCACATATAATTATACTTATACAGATTGTGCGAGTAATACCGATACTTGGTCT
>NZ_VOSC01000019.1:105455-105887 GCF_007997385.1 Seonamhaeicola algicola | reverse complement strand
GATTGTATCGCAGATGCTACAGAAACATTTACATTACCAACAGTCACTGATGCTTGTGGCAATACTTTAACGCCTTCAGGAGCGGTAATCACTGAAAACGCTGATCCATCAACTTGTGAAGGTACTAGAACGTATACTTATACCTATACAGATTGTGCGGGTAACACAGATACTTGCGCGTATGTGTACACCATCGATACACCTGCATTCACTATTACTGAAGCCGATGGTGCTGAAACTGTAGATTGTATCGCTGATGCTACTGAGAAATTTACACTACCAACAGTAACGGATGCTTGTGGTAATACTTTAACCCCTTCAGCAGCGGTAATCACTGAAAACCCTGATCCATTAACTTGTGAAGGTACTAGAACGTATACTTACACCTATACAGATTGTGCGGGTAACACAGATACTTGGGCCTATGTGTAC
>NZ_VOSC01000019.1:502-104841 GCF_007997385.1 Seonamhaeicola algicola | reverse complement strand
ATCGATACACCTGCATTCACAATTACAGATGCCGATGGTGCAGAAACTGTAGATTGTATCGCAGATGCAACGGAAACGTTTACACTACCAACAGTAACCGATGTTTGTGGTAATACTTTAACGCCTTCAGCAGCGGTAATCACTGAAAACCCAGATCCGTTAACTTGCGAAGGTACTAGAACGTATACTTACACCTATACAGATTGCGCGGGTAACACAGATACTTGGGCGTATGTGTACACCATTGATACACCTGCTTTCACGATTACAGATGCCGACGGCGCTGAAACTGTAGAATGCTTAAACGATGCAATACAACCTTCAGCACCAGTTGTAATTGATGCTTGTGGTAACACTATAACTCCAGTGATTACAGAAAATACCAGTCCAGTTTGTGAAGGTGAAAAAATATATACTTTTACTTATACAGACTGTGCAGGAAACACAGCACAATACACCTATACGTATACAATTGATTACACTATGAGCCCAATTGTACCTGCAAACGATTCTAGTACTGTATCCAGTACCGATGAAGCTGTTCAACCAACAGCACCTGTGGTTGTAGATAATTGTGGCGCCGAAATTACACCTGTAATCACTGAAAATGCTGATCCTGTATGTGATGGCCAAAAAGTTTATACATTTACCTATACAGATTGTGCTGGAAATACATCTGTTTATACTTATACCTATAATATAGATGTTACTTCTACCCTCGAGATAGAAGATACTACCATTACAAGTTGTAGTGATGAACCTTTAAATTTTGACTTAACATCTTTAACGTCATTATCTAATGTTAATTTTGAATGGATTGTTTCCTCTAACTCAAACTTAACAGGAGCAAATGCGGGAAATGGGACTATTTTAAATGATGCTATAAACAATATTAGTGGTACTTCTCAAACTATAATTTACACTATAACGCCATTTAATAGTGATGGGTGTTCTGGTAATACCTTCGATATTGAAGTAACCGTTAACCCAGAGCCTTATAATACTAATCCTCCAAGTGACGATACTTGTAGTAATGCAGCACTAAATCATGATTTGAATACAGATGTTAATGTTTTTGGGAGTTCATTTATATGGTATGCTACAGATAATCCGAGTATTTCTGGAGAAACAACCACACCTACTAGTTCAGATTTAATTTCTGACACTTTAATCAATGTTTCTGGTACTATACAAACGGTTACTTACACGGTGGTTGCAACAAGCAATTTAGGTTGTGAGGGTAATGCGTATACATATACTGTGACCATTAGTCCTGAAGCAACACTAAGAGTTGAAAAAGTAGCCTTAGCGGCAACAGATGGAAGTTATGATACTTTAGGAGAAGTTATTGAATATGAAATTACAGTTGAAAACATATCTGAAGTTGCATTAAGCAATATTACACTAACCGATGCAAATGCAGATAGTATAACACCAACTTCTATTCCAACAATTCCCGCTTATGGTACAACTACCTTTACAGCAACTCATGTAATTTCTCAAGCAGATTTAGATGCTGGTGAAGTGATTAATAGCGCAACAATTACAGCTACAGACCCGTGTGGGACATTAGTTAGTGTTGTATCAAACGACCCAAATACAACTACTCCAGATGACGCTACTGTAACCCCACTAAATCAAACACCTGCACTTTCTTTATTGAAAGAGGCAACATTTAACGATGAAAATGGAGACGGGTTGCCTCAAGCTAATGAAACTATAACTTATAATTTTACAGTTGAAAATACCGGAAATGTAACAATTACCAATATAGCAATAGCAGATCCTTTGGTTGTTGTTAATGGCGGACCAATAAATTTATCACCAAATGAGATAGATAGTACATCATTTTCGTCGATATACGTTATAACACAGGCTAATATTGATTCAGGAAGTTTAACAAACTCTGCAACAGTTTCAGGTAACGCTCCTGATGGCAATGTTGTAAGTGACACGTCTGATGATCCTAATGACACAACTAATACAGACAATAATGGCGATGGAGATCCAGATGATGTAACTATATTTACGTTTACAGAAGCCCCAGAGCTTACGCTTTATAAAACGGGTGTTTTTATTGATGCCAATAACGACGGTTTACCACAAGTTGGTGAAACCATAGAATATACATTTAATATCATTAATACAGGGAATGTTACTATTTCTAATATCGTAATTTCAGATGCCAATGTAACTGTTACAGGTGGGCCAATAACCTTAGCCCCAAATACGAGTGACAATACATCATTTACTGCAATTTATACATTAACACAAAGTGATATTGATAACGGTAATGTATTAAATATAGCAACAGCGTCTGGTGTAACACCAAGTAATACTAATGTTTCAGACGAGTCGGACGATCCTACAACTACTGATGATAACGATGCTACTACAACAAGTTTATCACAAAGTTCTAGAGTTTCATTGTTAAAAACAGCTACGTTTAATGACGAAAATGGTAATGGTTTTCCTGATGTAAATGAAACATTAACTTATAATTTTACGGTTCAAAATACAGGTAATACAACCTTAACTAACCTTATAATTAACGATCCGTTGGTAACCGTAAATGGTGGTCCTATAAACTTAGAACCAAATGCTATAGATAATACGTCATTTAGTGCAGTATATACCTTAACACAAGATGATATTAACAATGGTGAAATTTCGAATTCTGCAGTAATTACTGGTACAAACCCAGATGGTGAAACTATAACTGATGTATCAGACGATCCAAATAATACTACTAACACAGATGCTAATAGTGATGGTGATCCAGACGATATTACCATTACAGCATTAAATTCAAATCCGCAAATTAGTATTGAAAAATTGGGTGTATTTCAAGATGAAAACAACGATGGTATTGCTCAAGTTGGCGAAACTATTAGTTATGTATTTAACGTTATTAATACTGGAAACGTTACCATTTCCAACATAACAGTTACAGATGCTTTAGCTACAGTTGTTGGCGGCCCAATAACATTAAACCCGTTGGAGAATGATAATACCAGTTTTACAGCATCCTACACATTAACTCAAAATGATATTGATAACGGTGCTTTTACTAATATTGCAACTGTTAGTGGTAATGCTCCAAATGGAAATTCAATTTCCGATACATCAGACGATCCGAATAACCCAAATAATCAAGATAGCAATGGCGATGGTGAACCAGATGACCCAACAATAACAGTAATACCAACAGCTGGAAGCCTTAGCTTAACAAAAATAGCGCTTCCTGCTACTGATGGAAGCTATGATACGCTTGGTGAAATTATTAATTATGAATTAACCATAACAAACACTGGTAATGTTACTCTAACTAATATTACACTTAGTGACGCTAATGCCGATTTAGGTAGTATATCTCCTGCCCTAATTAATACATTGGCACCAGGAGCATCTACTATTGTGAATGCTTCACATACAATTACGCAAAACGATTTAAATACAGGTGAAGTAAATAATACAGCCACAGTAACCGGTGAAGATCCTTTTGGTAATACTATTAATGATACATCTGATGATCCTAATAACACGACTAATAATGACATAGATGGCGATGGAGACCCTGATGATGTTACTACAACGCTCATAGAGCAAGTACCAGCATTAGCTTTAGAAAAAACAGCTACGTTTAACGACGAAAATAACGATGGTATCCCACAAGTTGGTGAAACCATAACTTATAATTTTTCTGTAGAAAATACGGGTAATGTTGTTGTTAGTAATATTACAATTACAGATCCTTTGGTTAATGTTAACGGTGGCCCAATTAGTTTGATGCCAACAGAGCAAAACAGCACCACTTTTTATGCCATTTATACCATTACATTAGCCGATTTAAATTCAGGAAGTATATCAAATTCTGCTACAGTTACTGGCGAAGATCCTTCTGGGAATACTGTTTCAGATATTTCAGACGATCCAAATAACAATACAAATACCGATATAAACGGTAATGGAAATCCAGATGATGCTACCATAACACTTTTAAATGCAACTCCAGAATTAACCCTTGAAAAAACAGGAATATTTATAGATTCGAATGGTGATGGTTTAGCTCAAGTAGGAGAAACAATTCAATACATTTTTGATGTTTCTAATACGGGTAATGTTACTATTTTTAATATTACAATTACCGACCCGTTAGTTACTGTTAATGGCGGTTCTATAGATTTAAATCCTGGAGAAACAGATTCTACAACATTTACAGCAAATTACACATTAACCCAAACCGATGTAGATAATGGTTTTGTAGAAAACAGAGCTTTATCTTCTGGTAATGCGCCAAATGGAGACACTGTTTCAGACGAATCAGACGATCCTACAACCACTAACAACGACGATGTTACGGTTACAACCTTATCAAGAGAGCCACAATTAACCTTATTAAAAATAGGAACTTTTAACGATGAAAACGGTGATGGTATTCCACAAGCAGGAGAAACTATTTCATATGAATTTATTGTTAGAAACACAGGTAATGTTACGTTGTTTAACGTGGAAGTTACAGATCCTATAGTGCCTGTTACTGGCAGTACAATAAATTTAGCACCGGCACAAGTTGATAGCACCACATTTTCGGCTATTTACACCATTCAACAAAGTGATATTGATTCGGGTAATTTAACCAATACCGCACTAGTTACCGGTAATGATATTGATGGTAGCATTGTTACGGATGTAAGTGATTTTTCTGATGATCCTGACAACCCAGACAACATCGATTTAAATGGCGATGGCGATCCAGACGATCCAACCGTTACTACATTAACAGGACAACCTGAATTATCACTTGAAAAAATAGGGGTTTTTAACGATGAAAATGGTGATGGTTTAACCCAAGTAGGAGAAACTATTAGCTACACGTTTATAGTAACAAATACAGGAAACTTAACCATTACAAACATTAGCATATCAGATCCTTTGGTAAATGTTAATGGAAGTTCTATAGATTTAGCACCTGAAGAAATGGACAATACAACGTTTACAGCTACTTACATTATTACACAGTTTGATATTGATTCTGGTCGCGTTAATAATTCTGCTACAGTTTCAGGACAAGATCCAAATGGGAATGTTATTACTGATAGATCAGATGACCCGAATAACCCAGCTAACGTTGATGCTAATAATGATGGAAACCCAGATGATACAACTACTACAAGTTTGCCAACTAACGGAAGCATTAGTATTTCTAAAGCAGGTATAGCTTCACCTGATGGTAATTATGACACTGTAAATGAAGTTATCACTTACAGCATAATAGTTACTAACACAGGCAATGTTACTTTAACAAATATTGAAATTACAGATGAAAATGCAGATGCTGGTAGTATTTCGCCAGCAAATATTACAATTTTGTTACCAGGCGAATCTGTTAATGTTTATGCTGCTCATACAATTACACAATCAGACTTAGATGCTGGAATGGTTTCTAATACGGCAACGGTATCTGCTACAGATCCTTTTGGTAATGATATTTCTGATCTTTCTGACGACCCAGATAATACTGCAAATGATGATATAAATGGCAATGGAAACCCAGATGATGCTACAATAACAACCATAACTCAAAACCCAAGTTTAGAATTAACTAAATCTGCCAATGCACCCCAAGATGGTAATTTTGATACCGTTGGAGAAGTTATAACCTACACGCTTATTGTAACCAATACTGGTAATGTAACGTTATCTAACTTAACCGTTAGCGATGCTAATGCAGATGCAGGAAGCATTATGCCAAATGTAATTAGTACTTTGGCACCGGGGGATTCTGTTACCATAACGGCTACTCATACCATAACCCAAAACGATTTAGATGATGGCTTTGTAACAAACAGTGCAACAATTACAGCTCAGGATAGTAATGGAGACACGATTTCAGATGTATCAGATGATCCGAACAACCCAACCAATGATGATCCAGATCAAGACGGTAATCCTGATGATGCAACAATTACAATGTTACAGCAATCTGCAAATCTAGATATTATTAAAACTGTAGATTTCAATACTTATCAAAATATTGGGGATATTTTAACCTATACTATTACAGTAACCAATACAGGAACGGTAACCTTATTAAACGTTATAATTACCGATCCTACAGCAACCATTACAGGTAACAATACCATTAATGCACTTGCTCCAGAAGAACAATTTGTAACAACAGCAGAATATATAATTTCAGCTGCAGATATTGATGCTATGCAAGTTGAAAACACAGCATATGTTAATGCTACAGTTATTAATTCGAATACCACAATTGATGAAGATTCAGATGACCCAAGCATTGATACAAATATTGATATAGATAATGATGGTGACTTTGAAGACCCTACGTTAAGTATATTCTCAGGTTCATCAGACCTAAGTATCGAAAAAACGGTAAATAATTTAGAGCCTGTGGTTGGTGATGAGGTAATTTTTACAATAACCGTAGCTAATGAAGGTTCTGTTACTGCAGAAAACATTGTTGTAGAAGAAGTACTTCCTAGTGGTTATGAATTTGTTTCAGCACTATCTACAGCAGGTAATTATGATGATTTTAATGGCGAATGGATTATACCTGTTTTAAACCAAGGCGATGTGCATATTTTAGAAATTACTGTTGAAGTGTTAGGTTTTGGAGATTATGAAAACACGGCTACCATAAATAGCTTTGATGGTGGAATGGATACCAATTTATCTAATAACAGCGACAGTGCTACTGTAACAGCCGAGTGTAAGTTGTTATACAATGAATTTTCTCCAAACGGCGATGGTGTTAATGATACATTGTATATTGATTGTATTGAACGATACCCGAACAACACGCTAGAAATATATAATCGTTGGGGTAATATTGTATTTAAAAAGAAAGGTTATACTAATGCTAATGGCTGGAATGGTACATCAACTGGTAGAGCTACTATACAAGAAGAAAAAATATTGCCTGTTGGTACTTATTTTTATGTTTTAAACCTAGGAGATAATAGCAAACCAAGAACCGGCTGGTTATATATTAATAGATAATGAATGTTTGTTAAGTGTAAAACGCTTATATTTAGGTATTTAATTTATTTCATAAAATAAAATGCTTAAAATACAGCTAACAAAAAATATAACTTTTTTTGATGTCGTTTATTATCTGTTATCATTAACAGTGGTTGTAATGAGCTTTATTTTTCCTAAAAAGGATTTATATGTCATTGTTCCAATAACAGTTTTAGTATTAATATGTACATATATACACAAGTGTAAAAAGAACACGAATATTATTTTTGTTTTAGCTTTAGTTTTAATTCTAATTTCTAATGGTTTGTCATTATATAATTTTGATAAATATTACTTCTGGATAACAAATTTAACCACCTTGCAATTGATACTTTTTTCAGTTGTTTTAAAAAAATATTTAAAAACAGGACCTTTAAAATCTTTTTTAAAGGTTCCTGTTTTAATTAGTTTTGCTTTAGTGCTTTACATTATTTATTCAGTATTAAGTTTTTTAGTAGATTTTATAACAGGAAGTGATATGTTTTTCTCATTAATATGTGCTATAAGTATTGTAGTTTTTATGTTTGCAGTATCTGTTATTTACATTAACGATGTTTATGAGCATTGTTTAACTATTTTAACTTCTGGTATTTTGTTATTTTTTCAAATGGGTTTAAGTACTATTAATGAGTATTTATATTATAACAAGTTTTTTACTGTATTAATTATGATAACGCATTTTGTAGCGCTTTATTTTTTTATGATATTTCTTGTTGAAACCAACGTAATTAATGATGAAGATATAAAAGAAAAGTTTATTTAAAATAACAGCTTAACGTATTTAAATTTTTATTCATCTACACTTATAAGCAGGTTCAACCTACATGACATACTTATAATTGATTTTGAAGGTATATTTGTAAAACCAAATCGTTATATCAAACTTAACCTACTTTTTAATTTAAAGAGACGCGTGTTTAATGTTTGTTATTAATAAAAGTTTGAAATCAAGTTGGTGCATAAAAAAAGCTTTAAACATAAGCTTTTATATTTTACTTATAATAGGTGCTGTAATAGCTTTTACATTAGAAAGGCACAAACAAATTTACATAATACCATTGCTGGGTTTCAATATTCTAGCTATTTATTTTTCTCATAAGCAGTATAAATTAAACGTGTTTTTTGTAGCTGCTTTAATAACAGCCATTATAACAGACATTGTTTCTTTACTGGCCTTTTCAAAATTTCATAATATTGTAGTTTTTTTAACATCATTATATATAACAGGTTTTACGTTAACCTTAAAAAAATATGTTTCCCAAAGTAAATTTGCTAATTTTCTTAAAATATATGTTTTAATAAGTATTATACTTATTGCTTATGTTTTGTATATGATTTTGAGTTATTTAATGAATTTTATAACAGGTAATAGCATGCTAATAACACTGCTTTGTGCTTTTTTATTGGTTGTTTTAGTATCAACAATAGCTATAATTTATTTAAGTAACACTTACAAAAACGGACCTATTATTTTAACCTCAGGCATGCTTCTTTTTTTTCAAATAGCTCTTAGTACAATAAACCAATATTTATATCCGCACAGACTTTTTTCAGTTTTAATTTTACTTACACATTTTATGTCTCTTTACTTTTTAGCAAAGTTTATAGTTGAAACTAAACCAATAAATGGTTAATAATATTTTAAGTAGTGTTTCCAATAACAGTAACAATTTAAATTTTAATATGTTATGTTTTAATTGAGTGTATATTATAGAATTGTAGATGTTAAAAAGTTATTTCTTTTGAATATAATCACATATTTATAAAAGTTTGTACCTATATTTATACTAAGTAAACACTACTACTACCTAACTTAAATATTAAATATAGTATGCAAAAAAATGTAACAGAAATTAACGTTTTTGATGTTATGTTTTTTGCGTTATCAACTATAGCTGTTGTTATGAGTGTTTTTTTGCCTAAGCAAGATTTAAACATAGTTGTACCCCTGGTTATTTGGTCTTTAATAGCATTGTACTTAAATAAATCAAAAAAAAAATATAACTTTTTATTTGTTACTGCATTATTTTTATCATCTATTTCCAGTTTTCTTTCCATAACAAATTTTAATGATTTTTATATTTTAATTACAACTACAACCTCATTATACCTAATTGGTTTTTCAATTGTTTTAAAAAAATATCTTTTAAAAGGACGTTTAAAAACATTTTTAAGTTTACCTGTTTTAATAAGTGTAGTTTCCTTTGGCTATTTAATTTATACTATCATAAAATTTATGACTGATTTCATTAACAACAATGAACTGTTTTTTACTATAATTTGTGCTTTGGCTTATGTAGTTTATATAGTTTGTATTGGAGTTATTTATTTAAATGATGTGTATGAAAACCGAACACTTTTGCTTGCTTCGGGCATTTTATTGCTTATTCAAATAGGGCTAAGCGCAATGAATGAATTTTTGTTTTATACCCGTACTTTTACAGTTATAATTTTAATAGCACACTTTGCATCAGTATATTTTTTGGTATTATTTATTTTGAAAACGAAGGTTTTAAAAGACAAAGACATAAAAGAGCAATTTATTTAAAAAAAACCATGTTTTTAAGTCTTTACTTTGTTTTGATTATCAGCAACTTAAAACAATTCAATTAAACTTTAACAACTTTTAAAGTAAGGGTTTTGTTTTAGTGCAGACAAAAAAGTTTTTAAAAATTTGTTGCTATTAAAACAACCACCAAAACAGCTGTACTATTATTTTCTCTATCGCCTGAGGCTTCACAAAGGCAGTATACCACTGTTTTAAATTATAAAATATCAAAAAAGCTAAATCAAAGCGCTTTAAATAAAATTAAAGCTACTGGTTTAAATTATTTTCATTTCACTGAAAATAACCAAATTGGAGACTCTTTTGGAGCGCGCTACAGTAACGCTATAGCTACTATTTTTAGTTTAGGCTATAAGCAAATAATCACTATTGGTAATGATACCCCGCAATTAACAACAGCACACATTTTACAAGCGCAAAAACTGGTTGAAAATAACCAACCTGTTTTAGGCCCAAGTTTTGATGGCGGTTTTTATCTTTTAGCCATAACAAAATCGCAATTTAATAAATCACAATTTAAGACCTTTAAATGGCAAACAAGTAATGTGTTTGAGCAAGTTTTCAACTATTTGAACACACAAAGTTTAAGTAAACCAACCTATTTACTTCCAATATTTCATGATTTAGATACTTCTGCACAGGCAAAAAAGTTAATTGCAGTATTAGGTATATCAAATAAAACAATAGGTGCATTATTAGCGCAACTTATCACTGGTTTTAACTGTTATACCGTATTTAAAATACAGTATTATACCTATCTTTTTACTTCACAATATAACAATAAAGGGTCGCCACTACTCTAGTTTTCAACCTGTTTTAATTGTAAAAAAATATAATTCATTTTATTAAATAAAGTGCTTTTGGGCACACTCTTAAATTGTTATGAAAAAAATTATAAGCATATTATGTTTATTATGTATTAGCGCCGTTATGGCACAAGAAGACTTAGAAGTAAGTGTTATAAACTTTTCAACAGGTTTGCCTGTAAATAATGTAGAAATTACGCTTGTTAATCAAAATATATCTTACAAAAACATAAAAACTACCAATAATTCGGGTAAAGTATTGTTTAATTCTATTCCTGTTATAAATAATTATCAAATAGTTTTTGAAGGTAATAATATGTATGCTGCTCAAGTATCTGAACGTATTGATGTACGCTCAAACCAAGAGCTAACAGCACAATTATGGCTATTACCTGTTGAACAGCAAACCGAAGATTTACAAGAAATAATCATAAACTCAAATACAGGTGCTAAAATAAATAGAACATCGGCCGAGGTTGCTTTCGAACTTAAAAAAGCTGAATTAGAAGCTTTACCTGTTGAAGGAAGAGACATTACACGCGCGTTATTTAGGTTGCCCAATGTTGCACAAGCAACAGGTTTTTTCTCTGAAGCACCTAATGTAAGTATTAATGGCGGTAACGGACTTTTTACTAGCTACTTAATTGATGGTTTAGATAATAACGAACGGTTTTTAGGCGGACAAAAATTTGCTATTCCAGTAGGTTTCACAAAAGATATCACTGTGTTAACCAATAATTATTCTGCTGAGTTTGGCTTATCAAACAATGGTGTTATAAATGTTACCACAAAATCTGGTAGTAACAATTTTACTGGCGAAGTATTTTTTGTTACCAGACCCGGTAGCATTATTGATGCAAGTTCACCTTTTGCACAGCAAGACCTTTCGGGTAACCAAGTACAAGACGGTTTTATGCGCTTTCAGCAAGGGTTTTCATTAGGTGGCCCCATAGTTAAAAATAAAACTTTCTTTTTTGTGAATGCAGAATACACACGCGATACAAAAGATAATTTATTAAACTCCGAAGCTTTAAATGTAAATGAAACTGTTACAGGCCACAATAATTTTTCGTATTTCTCGGGTAAAATAGATCATAATTGGTCGCAAAACTTTAGAAGTTCGCTACGCGCTAACGTTGGTTTAGTGGCCATTGAAAGACAAGGCGGCGGATTAGAAGGCGGTGTTACGTTTCCATCCGCGGGTAATTTTCAAGATAGAAAATCGTTCAACCTTGCTTTTAAAAATGATATTATTGGTAACAAGTTTAGTTTTCAATCTAATATTCAATATGCACGTTTTCGTTGGAATTATGCCCGTTCTGAAACCAATAATAGTCCGCAAGTAACAGTTTTAGACCCCAATGAAACTACCATTGCCGTGTTAGGAAACCCTGGTTTTGTTTTTGATGAACTTGAAAAAACACTTCAAATTCAACAAAAATTAAAATATTACTTTAAAAATCACACACTTAAAGCAGGCGCTGGTTTTATTTCATCTAACCACAGTTTATTTGGTGGTGGTAACCCTAACGGTAACTATACAGTACGTTTAAATGCCAATGAATTAGCAAACATTCAAAACGCTAATTTAGGTGCTAACTTAAGTATAAATGATATTCCAAGTGATGTTGCTGTAACGGCTTACGCTGTAGAATTAAGCCCGCAATCGTTTGGTAAAACTCAAAATATTTATTCAATGTACTTTGAAGATGAATGGGCTTTAAATGATAAATGGAACTTAACCTTTGGTTTACGTTATGATTATGATAATTTATCTGTTGGTGGTGGCACTAAAGGCGATACTGATAATGTTGCACCAAGATTTAATTTCAATTATGCATTAAGTGATAATGAAAGTATTCGTGGTGGTTATGGTATTTTTTACGATAAAATAAATTATGCCATTTATAGTGATGCTTTACAAAGTAATACAACAGGTAACGATTATAAATTACAAATTGAAGAGTTTGTAAATTTGGGTATTTTACCAGAAAGCACCAATGTAGATAAAGTGGTTTTTAATGGTAATTTAAGTGCAGCTTTTGTTGAGGCAGATAATATTACCTATTTAAATGGGCCAACCAGTGCTTCACTACAAAATAACCGTGCAGGTGTTTTTAGTAATGAGCGCAGAATATTAAATCCTAATGGTTATCAAAATCCGTACACACATCAGTTAACACTGGGGTATCAATGGCAAATTAATAACAATAGTTTGTTTTATGTAGATGTTGTGCACAACTGGTCTAGAGATTTATTCAGGCTGAGAAACCTAAATGCTGCAGCACCTTTTACTGTTGGTGCAAACTTTACCCAAACCGATGTTAGAACACCTCAAGAAGCCGATTTGTCAAGACCAATTCCTATTGAAAATAGTAGCGCTACTATAAATGGAGAACGTATTACAGGTGTTTCAAGAAACGTAGTAGTTACTGAAAGTGGCGGGCGTTCACGTTATACGGCGCTAAGTTTAAATTACCAAAAAGACCGTGGTGATGGTATTTTGGGGTATAGGTTAAATTACACCTTGTCATCTTCAAAAAACAACACAGAAGATATTAATTTTAGAGCCATGGATAGTAATAATTTTGATGCAGAATACGCGCATGCTATTAATGATAGAACGCATTTAATTAACGGAATTGCTTCAGTGTATCCTATTGAAAACCTATCGTTTACAATGGCAGCATTGGTGCAAAGTGGGCAACCTATTAACCGTATACCAAATACAAGTATAGATAGTGCTAATTTTGAACGTTTTACTACCCGAGATTTGAATGGCGATGGCGCCTCTTTTGGAGATGCTTATGTGGGTAATAGCGATAGGTCTCCGGGTGAAGGCAGAAATAGTGATAGGTTACCGTGGTCTTACACCTTAGATTTTTCGGCGCAATACAGGTTTAAACTATCGGAAAAAACAAAATTAGAACTTCGTGCCGATGTTTTTAATGCGTTAAACACTGTAAATTTAAGTGGCTATAGCAATAATGCTACCCAAAGTAACCAAATACAAGAAGGCCCAAGTGGTAGTGGTTTTGTAAGCCGAAATGCGGCGCCACCAAGACAATTTCAATTTAGTGCACGTTATTTATTTTAAAATATATACAATGAAAAATAGTTTATTAATATACGTTTTTATGGCTTTGTTTTGTGTTAGCTTAACCCAAGCCCAAACTAAAATACCTTTAATAATTGATGCAGATACAGCCAATGAAGTTGATGATTTATTTGCGCTAGTTAGAGCTATAAATGCACCAGAGTTTAATTTACTTGGCATTACTTCGGCACAGTTTCACACATCGCCATTAGCAACAGATAGTACGGTGGTTGAAAGTCAGCGCATCAATGAAAAAATTATTGAATTACTAAAAGTTAAAAACATAGCTTTACCACTAGGGGCTAACAAACCGTTAGCAGATAAACATAAGCCTATGCCCTCGCCTGCTTCAGCATTTATTATAAAAAAAGCGCATCAGGCTACTATAAATAACAAATTGCATGTGGTAATTTTAGGCTCTTGTACAAATGTAGCGTCTGCAATCTTAACAGATCCTTCAATAATTTCAAAAATAAAGGTGCATTATTTAGGGTTTTGGCACAACCCAAAAACGAATAGTTACAATAAAAAAGAGTTCAATTCGGGTAATGATGTAATTGCTGTAAATGTACTTTTAAATACACCAAAGTTAGATTTAAGTGTAATGACAGCCACCACCAGTCAGCATCTGGTGTTCACAAAAAAAACGGTTGATTCAAAGTTGAAAGGTAAAGGTGGTATTGCCAATTATTTGGTTAATAGATGGGAAACTTATAAACGCTGGTGGACAAAAAAAGACCCCAAACAAAAAAAATGGATTATGTGGGATGTAGCTATTATTGAAGCTTTAGCGCACCCAGAGTTTACAAAGAGTAACACATTTTTAACACCCGCTGAAAACACACAAAGGCACATTTCTATTTATACACATATTGATACAAAAAAAATGGAAGCCGATTTTTGGCAACATTTTAAAACGCTTTTAAACAAGTAAACTATGATTTTATCTTCAGAAAATAATACAGTTGCATTAACTACCTTTTTTAATAAACATAATATTTTACTTGAAAATGAAGTAGTTAAAGCTATAGAAATTCCTGGTGAAGGTAATATGAATGTGGTTTTGCGCATTATTACAAATACCCGAACATTTATAGCAAAACAGTCGCGTCCATTTGTACAAAAATATCAGGATATTCCGGCGCCAATTGATAGAATTTCGGTAGAGCATCAATTTTATAAAAATATAGATAAAGGAAGCATTAACCGTAGTTTTCCAAAGCCGCTTCATTTCATTCCTGAACACCATATGTTAATTATAGAAGATTTAGGTTATGGTGATGATATGACTAGCATTTATGCAACCAGAAATATTTCGGATAAAACAACTGAAACACTTACGCAAATAGCAAGCGGTATTCACAGTACTAGTATTTCAAAAGCATTTCCTGAAAATTTAGAGCTTCGCAAACTAAATCACCAGCACATTTTTGTTTTACCGTTTTTGGCAGACAACGGTTTTTCTTTAAACAGCGTTCAAAATGGACTGCTAGAACTGGCGCAACCTATAAAAGACCATAGTTCTTTAAAAGAAAACATTACTAACTTAGGTAATTTATACCTAAAAACGGGCGGAGTGCTTTTACATGGCGATTATTATCCCGGAAGTTGGTTACAACAAAACAAAAATGTTTTTGTGTTAGATCCTGAATTTAGTTTTATGGGGCCTGCTGAGTTTGATTTAGGTGTAATGATTGCACATTTAGTTATGGCTACAGGCAAAAAAACAATGTTTAACAAAGTTATTGATAATTACAATTTACCTATAAATACAACATTGGTTAAAGCCTTTGCTGGTTCTGAAATTATAAGGCGCATAATTGGTTTGGCTCAATTGCCTTTGCAACGTACTATTAAAGAAAAGCAGCAACTTTTAAATTTGGCAACAACTTGGGTTTTAAATTAATGCAATTATTTAAGTAAAATTAATATAAACAGATGTTGTAAACCCTAATAACAAAGTATATTTGCGCCCATTATGTGGATGTATTTAGGTTTATTAGCAGCATTGTTTTTAGGGTTACACAACCTTTGTAAAAAACATGCAGTACAGGGTAACGAGGCTTTTCCGGTGTTGTTGGGCACTGTATCAAGTGGTTTTATTTTTATAGCAGTTTTTTATGTGCTATCTATTTTTTATCCGGAATATGCAGAAAGTAAAGGGTATAATTTTCAAGTTATTACATGGCAACAACATGGTTTTATTATCATAAAATCGGCTATAATGGCAGCATCATGGTTGTTAGCGTATCAAGCATTAAAACATTTGCCAATAACTATTGTAACACCAATTCGTTCTGCAGGTCCTTTTTTTACCTTCATAGGTGCCATTGTTATTTACAGAGAAAGTCCTAATTTTTATCAATGGATAGGTTTTTTTCTCATTATTTTTTCGGTGATGTTATATTCAAAAATTGGAAAAAAAGAAGGCATCATTTTTAAACGAAATAAATGGATTTTTGCCATCATTGGTGCCACGTTTTTAGGGGCTAGTAGCGGATTGTATGATAAATTTTTAATTCAGAATTTAAGTTTAAATCCGCAAACATTACAATTTTGGTTTTGTTTGTACACTATTCTTATTTTACTTATTATTTTAAGTATTACATGGTTTCCTTATGCTGAAAAACGTAAGGCATTCAAATTCCGATGGACTATAATTGCAGTTGGTATTTTATTGCAAGCTGCAGACTATTTTTACTTTAAAGCATTACAAGACCCTGATGCTTTAATTATGCTACTTTCAGCAATAAAACGTAGCCAAATTATAATTGCCGTTGTGGTTGGTGGCTTTATTTTTAAAGAACATAATAAACGTAAAAAACTGGTGCCTTTAGCTGGTATAATGATTGGTGTATTTCTTATTCTCTACAGTTAAAATTATGTTATAATTATCATATTTAAACTAAAGCTTTGTTAAAAAAATGAATGTTCATTCACTTTTTAGTACCTTTGTTTGGTAATAAAAAAGTAATGGCAAAACTTCAAAAAAGCATAGACAAACGTAACGCTTTAGTAAAGGCAACTATTGATTTGGTAAACAACAACGGTTTCCATGCTACACCTATGAGTAAAATTGCTAAAATGGCTAATGTATCGCCAGCAACCATCTATTTGTATTTTGAAAACAAGCAAGATTTAGTAAATCAAACCTATATTGATGTGAAAACTGAATTTACCCGTTTTGCTTTTGAAAATTATGATGCCAATGCTCCTGTAAAAGAAGCGTTTCAATATATATGGAATCGTATTGCAGACTTTAAACTAAAACAATGCGAACACGCCTTGTTTTTAGCACCATGCGATAACACGCCAATGATAGATGAAGCTAGCAGACAAGAAGGCATTAAGCATTTACAACCGCTACTAGATTTATGGGCAAAAGGTAAAGCCGAAGGTATTATAAAACCATATTCAGACTATATTTTATACGCCTACGCTATAAACCCGTTAGCTTTTTTAATGTTAGCTCAAAAACGTGGCGCAATTACTTTAGATGATATCTTAATTAAAAATGCTTTTGAAGCTGCTTGGAACAGTATAAAAAAATAAAAACAACCTATGGAATTATTAGATAAATTAAATTGGAGATATGCCGCTAAGGCAATGAACGGTAAAGCCGTACCAGAAGAAAAAGTAGAACGTATTTTAGAAGCTGCACGATTAGCACCAACGTCTAGTGGTTTGCAACCTTTCGAAATTTTTGTGGTAAAAAACCAAGACATTAAAGAACAAATTAAACCAATAGCTTGGAACCAAAGAGTTATTACAGAGTGCTCTCACCTACTCGTTTTTGCTGCTTGGGACACGTACACTGCAGATCGCATAAATTACATGTTCGATTTAACCAACGATATTCGTGGTTTTAAAAATGAAGGTTGGGAGAACTATCGTCAAATGTTACTTAATTCCTATCCGCAAAAAGATGCAGAAGAAAACTTTAATCACGCGGCAAAACAAGCCTATATTGCATTTTCTCAAGCTATTGCTGCTGCTGCTTTTGAAGGTGTAGATGCTACACCTATGGAAGGTTTTGATCCTGAAGCTGTAGATAAAATTTTAGGCTTACGCGAAAAAGGGCTACGTAGTGCAGTATTGTTACCACTTGGCTACAGAGAAGAAGAAAATGATTGGTTGGTAAATCTTGTAAAGGTTAGAAAACCTATGGAAGATTTAGTAACCGTAATTGACTAATTAAAAAAAGAGAAAGAAAATGAACAATTTTGAATTTAAAAATCCTACCAAAATCATTTTTGGAAAGGATTCAATAGAAAAACTGACAGATCAAATACCACAAGATGCCAAAGTATTAATGCTTTATGGTGGTGGTAGTATTAAAAAGAATGGTATTTACGATAAAGTAAAAACCGCTTTAGCTAATGTAGATGTTACCGAGTTTGGTGGTATTCCTGCAAATCCAGAATACGATATTTTAATGAATGCTTTAAAAGTCATTAAAGAAGAAAACATCACCTATTTATTAGCAGTTGGTGGCGGTTCTGTAATTGATGGAACAAAATTTTTATCGGCTGCAGCAGTTTACGACGGTGACACACCTTGGGATATCTTAATAAATAAAGTACGTACAGAAAATGGTATGCCATTTGGTACCGTATTAACCTTACCTGCTACAGGGTCTGAAATGAATTCTGGCGCAGTTATTACCAGAGAAGAAACTAAAGAAAAATTAGCTATGGGCGGACCTGGTTTATTTCCGCAGTTTTCAATATTAGATCCTTCGGTAATTACTTCTATTCCACAACGTCAATTGGCAAACGGAATAACAGATGCCTTTACACACGTATTAGAACAATACATGACCTACCCTATTGGTGCGTTATTACAAGATAGATTTGCCGAAAGTATTATGCAAACCTTAATAGACGTTGCACCAAAAGTATTAGAAGACCCAACAGATTTTAAAGCGGCTTCTAACTTTATGTGGAGTTGTACTATGGCGTTAAACGGACTTATACAACAAGGTGTTCCTGGTGACTGGGCCATCCATATGATGGGACACGAATTAACCGCTTTATTTGGTATTGATCACGCCAGAACATTAGCAGTAATTACACCAAGCCATTACAAGTATAATTTTGAAGCTAAGAAAGAAAAATTAGCTCAATACGCAGAACGTGTTTGGAATGTAACCGAAGGAAGCATTGACGATAAAGCTTATGCTGCTATTGAAAAAACCGAAGCGTTTTTTCATCAATTAGGTATAGATACTAAATTGTCTGATTACACTGATAAGTTTGAAGGTACTGCCGAAGAAATAGAAAAACGTTTTGAAGATCGTGGCTGGAAACTTGGTGAAAAACAAGAATTAATGCCAACAGATGCAAAAAAAATAGTGGCTATGGCGTATTAAAACAGCATATTTTTAATATGATAATAAAAAAAGGGCTTTATGAATAATAAAGCCCTGTTTTATTACACTTTCAAAGTTTTCAGTTTCTTTTCTAAAGCTTCTGCTTTGGCTTTAAACTTTTCCATAGCTTTTTTCATCTGTCCAATTTTTTTAAAGGCCTCTTCATCTTGCACTGCTGTAAAAGTTTCTATACCTTCTTTTTCTTTATATTTTGCTTTTGCGCCACAGGTTGGGCACGTTCTTACATCTGACATATTTATTGTTTTTAAAATTATAAAAATGAAAAGACTATCAAAAATGATAGTCTTTTCTGCTATTAATCTAAACCTATTATTTTACGATATACCTTTTCATTTTCATTGTACTTCCATCTATCATATTGGCGTAATTTGCTACAGATGCGTCTTTCATAAACTTTTGCATGGATTTGTCGGCATGTTCCATTGTGGTCCATTTAGCAACTACTAAAACTTCATTAGTGTCTGCATCAAAAGCGCTTTCTCTACTTATGTAACCCAGTTGGTTACTGGTATAATTAGCATCTACTTTGGCATCTTCAACCCAAAATTCATCAGCGTTTACTGTAGATTTTATTTTGAAGTGGTAATTTCTAATACATATGAATCTACTTTTTCTTCTTTTTCAGAAAAGCTTAAAGTTGTTAAGCTTAATAGAATTATTATAATGTATCTCATTAATTATTTTTTTAAAAGTTGAACTTACCATTGGTGTTTTTTCTATCGGCTTCGGGTAAAATAGTTTCCATTACGTCCCAATCTCAATATTTGGAATATCCTTTGGCATTTACTATAAATTATTGGTATTGTCTAGTTGTTGTCTAATATGTTCACTATCCCAGTGGTTATCATGTAATACAATACCTCTTTGAAAATCGTCTTCCAATAATTTTTCTTGTTCAGCAAGTTCTTTTCTAGCCTGAAATATATAGTTTTTATCATCAATTTTAGGCTGTTTTGCTAAGCGTCTTAAACTTTCTTCATCGTATTTTATAAAGTTTTGTACTTGCCTATTTAATGTGTACTTTCTAAAACCAAGTTTACTTAAAGCATCACTTGCTAATGTTAATGAGGTATCTAATGATTCTCTGTAAATATTGTCAATACCCATATTAATTAAATCGTAAGCTTCATAACGGTTTTTGGCCCTAATCATCAATTCAACATGCGGAAATTTTTCTTTTACTAGTTTGGTTACTTGTTTAGTTACACTTGGGCTATCTATAGCACAAATTAATATTTTGGCATCAGCAATACCTGCCGATTCCAATAAATCTAAACGTGTAGCATCACCATAGTATACCTCAAACCCCATTTTTCTCAAAAAATCTACACGGTTAGAATCTTGATCTAGAATAGTAGCTTCAACACCATGCGACCGTAAAAAGCGTCCTACTGTGCTACCAAAGTGACCAAACCCAACTAAAATAACCTTTTGTGATTTTGCAATATGGTCCATAGGGCGTTTTATAGACTCTTTAGTTCCTACTTTAGGCAAAATTAAACGCTCATTAATAATACCTAATATGGGTGTTAAAGACATGCTTAAGGCAGTAATTACAAGCATAATATCCATTTGTCCTTGTTCTAGAATACGAAGCCCAAAGGCAAATGACAATAATACAAATGCAAACTCTCCTATTTGTGATAAATTGAATGTTAATAATAATTTTTGATCAAGTTTTAGTTTAAAAAAATGTCCTGTTATAAACAAAACCAAAGCTTTTAATACAATTATGGCTACCAAAATACCACCAATTGTTAACGGGCTTTTGGCTATAACAATAAAATTAATTGAAGCCCCAACAGCCATAAAAAATAAACCTAAAAGCAAGTTTTTAAAAGGTTCTAAAGTGCTTTCTAATTCATGTTTAAATTCACTGTTAGATAATACTACACCACCTAAAAACGCCCCTAAGGCAGGACTTATTCCAACAAATTCCATTAAATATGATATGGCAAAAACAATTAAAAAAGCTGCTGCAATTAATAATTCTCGCACACCTGTTTTGGCAACTTTTCTTAACATAGGTACTATTAAAAATTTACCCGCAATAATTATTAATACTACCGATAAAATGATGGCTAATGTTTGAAACCCAATAGGTAAATTTTCTAGTAAGCTTGTGTGTTGTGAATGATTACTGTTAGTTGTTTTGGTTTCTGTATTTGTTAGTAACGGAATAAAACCAAGCATAAAAATTACAATAATATCTTGAAACAGTAATATTGAAAAAGAAGATGTCCCAGAGGTGGTTTCCATAAGGCCTTTTTCTTTTATTGTTTGCATTGCTATAGCTGTAGATGATAAAGCTACGGCCATTGAAATTACTAAAGATACTTTAGTACTAAACCCTAACAAAGCAAAAAGCCCATATGAGAGCACCATAGTTAACCCAACTTGTAAGCCTCCCATACCAAGTATGGTTTTACGCATACTCCAGAAGTTTTTTGGTTCAATTTCTAAACCTATTAAAAATAACATAACTACAACACCAAACTCAGCAAAGTGTAATATATCTTGACCTTCTTCGCCTATAAAACCTAAAACATAAGGTCCAATTAATACACCTGCCAATAAGTAGCCTATAACAGAACTTAAACCTAAACGTTTAGCTATAGCAACACAAATTATAGCACCTGCAAGAAAAACAATTGCTTCAAAAAGTAAACTTCCCGTCATAAAAAATTAGTGTGATAGTATTGGTAAATCGTTTAAGAATAAGCAATTTGAAAGTGTTTCAGTTACAAAATCAGATTGCAAAACATCTATAAGTTTTTCGTATTGTTGGGTGTAATTTTTAAGCGCATCATCTTGTAATTTATGAGTCCCCATAACAGCAAAAGGTGGTAAATATTTCATACCACACAAATTGGCTGTTTGTTCAAAAGGTCTTAAAAATTGGTTTACTGTAAAGCTGTTATAACCTTCAGAGCAATAAACATCTCTAGAGCCTCCTGTTGTTATAACATTCATAACTGTTTTACCCTGTAAAGCATTACCTTCAGGACCATAAGCCCAATTAAATTCTAGCACCATATCTATCCATTGCTTTAATAATGCAGGACTGCTATACCAATAAAACGGATGATGCCAAATGATAACATCATGCTGCTCTAATAAGGTCTGTTCCTTTTTAACATCTATATGAAAATGTGGGTAATGCTCATATAAATCATGAAATGTTACATGATTTTTTGTTTTTAAAACATTAACTAATTGTGCATTAACCCTAGATTTTTCAAATTTAGGGTGTGCAAAAATTACCAGTGTTTTTTTCATAATTTAAATAATATTGGCAATACTATAACGCTTTATAACACTGCACAATAACTATTGTTAAATTTAGTGATTATTTAACTTTTTACACAGTTTAATCTATCCAAACAGATTTTGTATTGGTAAATTCTTTTATACCATAACCAGCCAATTCTCTGCCATAACCACTATTTTTAACACCTCCAAAGGGTAACCGTGGGTCTGATACTACTAATTTATTTACAAAGCTACTACCCGCTTCTAGCTGTAGTGCTATTTGTTCACCGCGTGTTTTATTATTTGTTATAACACCAGCACCTAAACCAAATTGCGAATTATTTGCTAGCGCAATAGCTTCGGCTTCATCTTTGGCTTTAATAACCGATGCTACAGGACCAAAAAGCTCATTATCAAAACCTTCCATTCCTGGTTTTAAATCGGCCAAAATAGTAGCCGGATAGTAAGCGCCATCCATATCAGGTATGTTTCCTCCTAATATTAATTTTCCACCCTGATTTATAGTTTTTGTTACTTGTTCATGTAGCTCGTCTCTTAAGTCAATTCTAGCCATTGGGCCAAAATATGTATCTTCATTTAGTGGGTTGCCCATTTTTGCGGCTGCCATTTTGGTTTTGTATTGTTCTAAAAAGGCATCATAAATACTTTCTATTACAACAAATCGTTTAGCAGCAATACAGGTTTGCCCATTGTTTTGTAATCTTCCAAAAGTTGCTAAATCTGTAGCTTTATCTAAATCGGCATCTTCTAAAACAATATAAGCATCGCTACCACCAAGTTCCATTACGGTTTTCTTAAGGTTTTGTCCTGCAATTGATGCTACCGAGCGTCCTGCAGGATCACTACCTGTTAAAGTAACAGCAGCAATAGCTTTATTTTCAATAACATTTTTAACTAGTTTAGAACTTATATTTAAATTTGTAAAGGTACCTTCAGGAAAGCCCGCTTGTTTAAAAGCATCTTCTAAGGCAAAGGCGCAACCTTGTACATTTGATGCGTGTTTAAGTACTCCAATATTACCCGCCATTAAAGCAGGTGCTGCAAACCTTATAACTTGATAAAAAGGAAAATTCCAGGGCATAACAGCTAAAACAACACCAATGGGCTGAAATGTAACATAGCTTTTGCTAGCTTCAGTTTCCACAATTTCATTGGCTAGTAAATTGCTTGTGTTATCAGCGTAGTAATTACAAATCCATATACATTTTTCTATTTCTTTTCTAGACTGCACAATGGTTTTTCCCATTTCGGCAGTAGCTAATTGTGCATATGTTTCTTTGTTATTTTCTAGAACTTCAGCTAATTTGCGCATATATGCTGCACGTTCATTAAATGATAATAATTTCCATGTTTTAAAAGTTTCATTTGCTTTTAAAATTTTATCATGTAATTCATTTTCATTAATACGGTTGTAGGTTGCTATTTCTTTTCCAGTTGAAGGATTTATACTTATTGTGTTTGCCATTTTTTATTTTTTTAAATTTTGTGAATATTCTTTTATGCGTACATTAAGAATTTCATGATTTAGTGAATAATCTACAGGTAAATCAATTATATGTACACCTTTTGATTGTAAAGACGTTTCTAATATGTCTTGAAAATTTGCAACAGATGAAGCTCTGTAACCTTTAGCGCCAAAACTTTCGGCATATTTAATGAAATCAGGGTTTTTATAATCTAAACCATAATTACCAAATCCATTATTTTCTTGTTTCCATTTAATCATTCCGTAGGCATTATCATTTAAAATAATTACTACCAAATCTAAATTCAGCCTAACAGCTGTTTCAAGTTCTTGTGAATTCATCATAAAACCACCATCGCCATTTACCGAAACAACTTTTTTATCAGGGTTTAGTTCTTTTGCCATAATTGCCGAAGCTAAACCAGCGCCCATGGTAGCTAAAGCATTATCTAAAATTAAACTGTTTTGCATATATGCAGGTAATTACGTGCAAACCAAATTTTATAAATACCATTATCTAAAGTAACAATACCGTTTTCTGGTAGTGTATTTCTAATTACATTTACTAGGCGCTGTGGTAAAATTGGAAATCTGTTATCTTCTTTATATTTAGCTAAATGTTTGGCAACATTTTGTTTTACTTTTAAAAAGAAATCAATATCCCAGCTTTTAGCAAAAACCTTTAAGGCTTCGGTTAACTGGTTAACACTATTGGCTATATCTCCTATTACGTTTAAATGCGGAAAATAAACTTCATCTATTTCAGCAGGAAAAAAGTTTAAATGAATTACCTGCCTTTTATCTTCAGTATGCATAAAAAATGGAGGTTTTTCAATAGTATCATGCCCAACATTTATTATAACATCGGCATTACTGATGGCTTCGTGAAGGAAATCTGAATCGGATAACGCAGCAGTACCCAAATACATTGGGTGTCTTTCATCTATAATTCCCTTGCCCATTTGAGTATTAAAAAACGGAATACCTAGAGTGTCAACAAATTCTGTTAATGCTGTACTTGCTCTTTTGCGGTTAGCACCAGCACCAATAAGTAATAACGGTTTTTTTGCAGCTTTAATCATGTTGGCTGCTTTTGTTATGGTTTCGGTATCTACATGTGGTATTCTATAATCTACCACATCAAAAATTGCGGCATTGTCAACCTGTTCTTCAGCAATATCTTCAGGCAATTCAATGTGTACAGCGCCTGGTCTTTCTTCTTGGGCTAATCTAAAAGCTTCTCTTGTAATAGACGGAATGTGAGCACCATGCGTAACCTGTTTGGTAAACTTTGTTAATGGTTGCATCATTTCAACCACATCAATTATTTGAAATTTACCTTGTTTACTTTTTTTAATAGGTTTTTGGCCTGTTATCATTACTAAAGGCATAGCGCCTAATTGTGCATAAGCTGCAGGTGTTACTAAATTAGTAGCTCCAGGACCTAAAGTAGCTAAACAAACGCCTGGTTTTCCAGTTAATCTGCCATATGTTGCTGCCATAAAACCAGCTCCTTGCTCATGGCGTGTTAGCACCAATTTTATTTTTTTTGATTTCCGTAAAGATTCTAAAAAATCTAAGTTTTCTTCACCGGGTAAACCAAAAATATATTCTACACCTTCGTTTTCTAGTGCTTTTATAAATAAATCTGATGCTTTCATGTAGTAATTTTTCTTTTTATTTCTCTAAAACTAATGTTGTATTAAATCTAAGAATAAAGCTTTAAACCCCTAATTTAAAGCATTAAACATTTGTTAAAACAGCTGTAGTATTAGTTAAAAGATTATTAATTTTTTCTACATCATAAGCATCTGGATGTGCATTATTGTAACCACCTCTGTCATTATCAAAATAAGTACCTGTTTTATTGGCATGTATGCTATCCATAGCTAAAGAATATAAAATATCTACACCTTTTTGTGCGGGCGACCAATGCTGCCCATACGCTTCCTTAGCCATTTTGGTATTTAACAACGATCCTGGATTTACTGCAATAGTGGTAATATTTGAATGTTGTTTTGCAAAGTTGAACGACCACATAGTTAAAGCTAACTTACTTTGCGCATAACTTTCACTTGCGTTTACCGTAGCATCACCCGAAAGAATACCTTTTTGAACGGTAGATTGTGCTGCCGAACTTAAATTAACAATTCTGGGTTGATTTCCTTTTTCTAAAACCGAAATAATGTTTTCTGTTAATATGAAAGGCGCTAGATAATTAACTGCCATTCTAATATCTAAATCGTCTTTGGTTTTGTTTGTGGCTGTTTTGTATATACCAGCGTTATTGATAAGAATATCTAATTTATCAACATCCTTATTAATTTGTTTTGCCATTTGTTTCACAGCATTTAAATCTGAAAAATCGGCTATAAAACCTTTTATGTTTTTGTTGTTTGAAGCTTCTTTTAGCTCGTTAATCACTGTATTTAATTTGTCTTCACTTCTACCGTGAAGATATATTTCGTGTCCTTCTTCGGCTAGTTTTAAAGCGGTTAGTTTCCCTATTCCGTCTGTACTTCCTGTAATTAATATAGTTTTCATTGTGTTTTTTTATTTTTTGATGAAATGTCAGTTCGAGAGAAGTTATCCATATTATTTTTCTTCAGAAATTGTTCTAAAAAAAAATCACTCGAACTGACGTTCCCTTATTTTTCTCTATTGTATTTTATTCATTTAAAAAGGTGCAACAGTATCTTTTGGTCCATCAGGTAAACTCCAGCGTTGGCGTGCTGTAACATTTTCTAATGCCACATCTTTAATTGAACTACTGCTAATGTTTCCATAGCTACTCGTACTTCTGCGTGGTATTTGCATATTATCGCCATACAACCAAACTACTAAATTACTACGTTGCCCACTTTCAATTGGATGTGTGGCGTGTGGCACATTACCTCTGTGAATTATGGCTTTACCAGGTTGAAATTTAGTTTGTACGGTTTTACCAGAAGCTTTATCATAAAAATCAACTACTGAGCCTGTAAATTTTTCATCAGGTAAATTGGTATTGATATTTAAGGTTGCTGATGAAGCATCGGTATGTGCGTGTAAATCTTTGTCTTTATCTGGATTGTACTGTATTGAAAACCCAAAAGTCTGATTATCATAACCATAAGTTCCTAATAAAAGTCGAGAAATCGGACGCATATAACGGTCCATAATAGCATTATAAAATGCCTGAAAACTTGGTGCAGCCAAATGACCTTCAGATCTTGGGTCTAACATCATTCCATAACGATTTAACTGTATACCGTAAGGTGCACGTTTTGGAATTCCGGAATTAACTGCATCTTCTAAGTACGTTCTAAAATCTGCTAAACGTTCTAAATCGAAAAACTGTGTTTCGTAAACACCAGGAATAATTTCTTCCCATAAATCGGCTACAACATTTTCTTTTTCTGGGTTTTCCCAAGCATCGTTTATGGCTTTACGTAATTTGGGGTCAAGTAAAGATTCGTCTGGTAATAACAAATTATCTTTATTTTTTTGTTCCCATTGCACCCAAGCAGCTTCTAATAGTTTTCGGTTATCATTCCAAAATTTTGAAACCGATGGATCGCGTCTTAATGATAATTCTCTTGATGGCACTTCTAAAGCAAGCGCTTGTTGTAATGCATTGGTATATTCTATTGTTTTCATAATTAATGTTTTATTGTTTCTTATTTACATTACAAAGATATTTTAGACAACAAGCTATTTTTTGTTAGAAAACAATGTGGTATTGGTAAAAAATAAGGTTTCTAATAAAACATTAAGCTAAACTAGCCTTAAACGTACTTAAACTGACACCTTTATAGGCTTTAAACGTTTTGTTTAAGTGGCTAGAATCTGTAAAACCAAGCTCTAAAGCAATTTCAGAATCTTGCGCATCGGTGTACTTTAAACGTGTTTCCACCAATTTTAATTTGTAGTTGATAATATACTTTTTAAGAGAAACATCAGTATGTTTTTTAAAATATTCACTTATGTAATTATCTGCCATAAAAAATTCATTTGCTAAACTTTTAGTAGTTAAAAGCTCAGGATTATAAATATTGGAATGGATGTAATTGATGATTTGCTGAATTTTTGAAGATTTAATCTCTTTGACTTCTGATGTATTTATAAATTGAATATTACGCGCAATTAAATGAAGTATTACAGACAATGAATTTTGAATAATGAAAATATCGTGGGTTTGGGTATTTAGATATTCTGAAGCGACCATATTTACTAACGATACTAAATGCGACCTATCTGATGTTGTTTCAAACTGCATGTCGCGTAACTCGTGACTTTCGCTATTTAAAATTTCTTCAATTTTACGAAACCAATCATTTACTGGTAATTCTTGGTTTTGCGCATTGGTGTTTCTAAAAAAGCTCTTCAAAAATTTAATAGCAATACTACTTGTTGCAGTTTCGGCCTCAACAATATAAATATCATCAGGAATGAATACAAAAACACTATTTGATGTATAGTTAACCGTTTTTCCGTTTATTTTAATTCGCCCACTACCCGATTCAAAATATAAAATCTCAAAAAAACGGATGTTTGTATATTCACAAAACGAAAAAAATGTTTGGTCTTTATACTGTTGTATAACAATATTTTCTAAAATCGTTCTTGCCATAATTATAATTAATTTAACCTTTTAAAAAATGAAAAAGCCACACAGAATGTGTTTTACATTTGGTGGCTTTTTCTGCTATTAATCAATCAAACTAAACTATAATGTCTATTTTATTTTGAACTTACCATTGGAACGAATGTAAATAACCGTTTCAACGTCCGTTTTTAAGCGTGGTGAAGAATCTTCTTCTGCACCAAAATAAGAACCTGGTTCCAACACATTTTCGTTATCTTTTTTAGAAAATTGATGCGTTACTTTACCAGAAATAACCACAGCTCTAAAATTTGGACTTAAGTTTTTAATTTTACCCTTGAAACCAGCTGGTAATTTTATTAACGAGGCACGCAGTTGATTTTTTTCGTGACTTCCCCATAAAAAAGCAGTTTCTACATTACTTTTTTCTGAAACCCATTCAATATCATTAGCGTTTAACCAAACTAAATTGGTTTTATCTACATTCACTGGTTTTTCACCATTATCAAACGCTTCCGATGTTGGTTTTACTAAATATGGGCCTTCTTGAATATCTAAAAACGCCATATTATCTTCAGCATCTGCAGCTGTAATATGTGCTTCGCCAGCAGGTTGCTGCCAGTACGATCCGGCTGGTAACCATTGTTTTTCGGCATTTTCATCATCATTATGTAACAATCCTTTTATTACCACACCACGATACGTTATGTTGTGAATATGTGGTGGTGATGAAAATCCTTTTTTAAATTTCACTAAAAATCCAGCAGGTTCATTTTTGGTTCTGTCTCCCCAAAGTTTTCCTGCAGCCGGACTTTTATCGCCACGTAAAGGGTTTAGCCAACCCCACTCTACGTTATCTGCAGTAACGACTTCGTTTTTAGACTTTCGGTGGTCTGTTGTTGGTGTTTGGGCTAATGCCGTAACACTTAATAATAGTATTGCTAATGTTGTTGTAATTGATTTCATGGTTTTTGTTTTTATGGATTAAAAACGAAATGATTCGCTTTATAAAATTATTATTCTTCTTTTGTTTTCTTAAGATATGCTGGTAATTCTTTGCTTAACCAATCTTGACGAACAGGTACATGCACATCTAAATCTACGGTTTTTTCTAACGCCCAAAATTCGTGTGGCACATTTTCTGGGAATACAATAACTTCTCCTGCGCCTACTTCTACAAAGGTTTCTTTGCCATCAATTATGGTTTTAATTTTCACCTTGCCAGACATAATATATGTTATCTGTTCATTTGGGTGTTGGTGCCAAGGAATATGCGCGCCTTTTTCAAGATTAAAAATGGTCATTTGTCCTTTTTCACCGTGAAACCACTTGCGTTTTATGCCTTTACCAATAGGTTCTGATTGCATTTCATCAAAATTGAAATGTTGTACTTTTGATGTGGCTACAGAATCTATGGTTGTTACTTGTGCGTTTGCTTCAATTCCTATAAAACAAATAAAAAGTAATGCTATTGAAACTATTATTTTATTCTTCATAATTATTTGGCTTATTGCTTCTAAAACCCTTCTAAAACAATTTTCCCTTTTGCTTTACCTGTTTCTAAAAAAGCGTGTGCTTTTCTCAGATTTTCAGCATTTATAGTTCCGAAATTTTCACCTAATGTGGTTTTTATAGTTCCGTTATCAATTAATTCGGAAACTTCGTTCAAAATATTATGTTGCTCAATCATATCTTCGGTTTGAAACATTGAGCGTGCAAACATAAATTCAATGTGCGTTGACACCGCTTTTGATTTAAAAGGCATCACGTTTAGCGATTTTGGATCGTCAATAAACCCGAATTTACCTTGTGGTTTAATTAGTTTTGCAATTTCATCTATATGATGTTCTGTGGCATTTAAACTTACCACATATTCTGGCGCAGGTAAATTGTATTTTTCAAATTCATCGCTTAACTTATTTCTGTGATTGATTATTGTATCTGCACCCAATTCTTTTAACCAAGATGTTGTTTCTTCACGAGAAGCAGTACCAATAATATTTAACTTTGTAAGCTTTTTAGCCAGTTGTACCAATATAGAACCCACGCCACCAGCAGCACCAATAACTAAAATAGATTTGTTGGCATGGTTTTTAGATACTTCTAACCTATCAAACAACATTTCGTATGCTGTAAGTGATGTTAATGGCAACGCAGCAGCTTCAGCATAAGATAATTTTTTAGGTTTTTTACCCACAATACGTTCATCTACTACTTGAAATTGCGCATAACTACCTTGGCGTGTAAAATCGCCTGCATAAAAAACCTCGTCGCCTACGTTAAACAGCGTTACATCTTCTCCAACTTCTTTTACAATTCCTGTTGCATCCCAACCAATAACTTTCCAGTTGCCATCCTTAGAAGGCATTCCTGCACGCACTTTATAATCGGCAGGATTTACAGAAATGGCTTTAATTTCAACTAAAATATCATGCCCTTTCGCTTCTGGAATGTCAAGCTGAACGTCTTGCAGCGACTTTTCGTTATCAATTGGTAAATTCTGTTTATATGCTATTGCTTTCATTTTTTTGTAGCTTTAGAAATGAGTTTATGAATGACAAATTCCAATACTTAAAACATTCTATTTCCAAGTAATAATATCTTCAAAAGCTCTTCTAGACTTTGGGAATTCTGGGTCTGCTTTTCTATACCCAAAAGCAGCCATAAACGCAATACCGTATTTGTTTGTGTCTACTCCAAATTTTTCTCTTAATAATGCTTCGGTTTTTTCTTGATGAAAACCTTCTATTGGGCAAGAGTCTATACCTGTTAAAGCAGCAGCTGTCATCATGTTTCCTAATGCAATGTAAGTTTGTTTTGAAGACCAATCGAATAATTTTTTATCGGTATCTAAATTAAAATCACGCTCTTGGAATTCTCTGTAAAATTTAGAATACATTTCAATAACGTCATCCGGCATTTGTTTTACTTCTTTCAACATATGGCTTATGTATTGGGCATCATACTTTACCATTGGTGCTTTCATTGCTAAACCTAAAATAAAATGGCTTGCAGTGTCTAATTTTACAGGAGCTCCCCAAGCTACAGGCTTTAAAAGTTCGCGTAATTCTTTGTCTTGCACTACTATAAAATGCCAAGGTTCAAAACCAAAAGAACTTGGTGATAAATTGGCTGTTTTTAATATAAAATTTATTTGTTCATCAGTTAACGTTTTTGTGGCATCAAATTCTTTAGTAGCATGACGGTATTGAAACGCGTTTAAAATGTCTTCTTGTGCAATGTTTGGAGTTTTCATTTGTATATTTTTAATAGTGTTTTTTAATTTCAATACAAATGTATTACCGTAAAGAGCATTTAAGTTTGTACAAAAAAAGGTGATATTAGTACAAAAAGAGGTTTTAGCTATATGTTTTCACAAAATTTTCTTAATAAATCACTTTTTAAGCTTTTATTAACACTTGTACTTACAATTAAAACACTTTTAATCCTTGATTATTACAATACATCAACCTCTTAGTTTTAATTGTTTAAAATGTATAAATAAAGGTTAAAACATGTTTTATAAATACATTTTTGAGTAGTTTTGTTAAAATAATGACTTTAAAATATTCAAAATGCAAGTAATAGAAGCCTATAAACCTTTTGAAATACAAGAAATTGAATTATCTGATTGGAAACAACGTCCTGTTAAGAATAATTTTTTTGAATTAGTTTTAATTAAACAAGGTGAAGGTACGCAATGTATAAACTACAACTATTACCCTTATAAAAAAGGAAGTATATTTTTATTACCACCATTAAAATGTCATTCATTTACTATTGATAAACCAACAAAATTTGTGTTTTTAAAATTTACCGATTCTTTTTTTAGAAGTGCTAAAAGTATGAGTATTGATAGAAATGAATGGTTCAAAGAAGCAGCCTATATTTTATCTAATTACAACCAATTGCCTGGAGATATTATTAAAGAAACTGTAGATAGAGATTATCTTGAAAGCCTTATAAACATTATATTACAAGAATCTAACAGTAATAATGCCAATGCAATTAGTTTAGTTACTAGTTTAATGACAAGTGTTTTAGAAATTTTAATTAGAAACATAAAAAAGGCTAATTATTTTGAAGTTCCAAAGGATAATAGTGACGAAAAAATAACAAAAATGCTTACTTATATAAATGAAAACATTGATAAAACCAATTTACTTAAGGTTGAAAATCTTGCCAATGTTTTTAATATGTCTGCCACCTACGTTAGTGAGTATTTTAAAAAGCAAACAAAAATGTCTTTGCGTGAATACATCATTAAAGCAAAGCTAAAATTAGTAGAAATTAGATTGTTAAATTCAGATTTTACTTTAACTCAAATAGCAGACGATTTAGGTTTTACAGATGTTAGCCATCTATCAAAAACATTTAAGCGTTATGCAGGAACATCTATTAGAGAATTTAAATCTAAAGGTGAATATATGTTGTTAAAACGTGGTGCTTGTAATATTTAACGTTTTCTGTTAATAACTGAAACAATAGCGTCGTAAAACAAACGTTATTTATAACTAAATTCGCAAAATCTCAAAAATTTTTATGCATTTAGTTTTTAAAATGAAGCTTGTATTAACCGTTTTGGTTGTTTTATGTTCTGTTAATTTTTACGGTCAAAATCGTTTAAAAGATATTATAAAATTACCATGGCCTATAGAAGTGCCTGTAGATAGTATTGCTACCAATAATATTACAAAATCACTAGAAAAAATAACTACTCATAATATCATTGATGAATGTTGGGATCATACAACTTACAACCCTTATAAAGATGTAGATATTCAATTTCCCATTCAAATTACGTTTGAAGATTCCACCTATTGTTCGCCAATAGGAAAACACAAGGTTGTTACGTCTAGATATGGATGGAGACGCGGAAGAGCGCACCAAGGCATTGATATAGATTTAGTTACAGGTGATAGTGTTTATGCTATGTTTGATGGTGTTGTTAGAATGTCTAGATACACAAAAGGCCACGGAAGAACAGTTGTTTTAAGGCATTATAATAATTTAGAAACTGTGTACGCTCACCTTTCAGAATATGGTGTTAAAGAAAATGACACTGTTAAAAAAGGCGATTTTTTAGGAAAAGGCGGTGTATCTGGAAATGCAAGAGGTAGCCATTTACATTTAGTTGTAAATTATAAAGGTGTTTCAATTAATCCGGAATACTTTTTTAAATTTAATAATGAGAATAAAATACGCGCTAAAGAACTTTGGGTTACCAGACGATGGACACAACCTATGTTTCACAACTCAAGAAAACAAAGCATTATAAAACCCTTGCTTACAAAAGATGAGGCTTTAGCAAGTTTAATTAAACAACGCTCTATTTATATTGTAAAACCTGGCGATACTTTATCTAGAATATCAAAAAACAATAATGTTAGCATTGCTGCTATTTGTAAAGTTAATGCCATACGAAAAACAACTGTTATTAAAGTTGGGCAAAAACTTTTTATTGAAAAATAACGCGTTAAAATTTATATAGCTTGCTGGCCAAAAAACTGGGGCTACTATCTACTTCAATTTCTAACCAAACCGGTAAATGGTCGCTTATTTGGTTGCGTTTCCAATACGCATTGAAATAACTTTTAAACGCAGCGTTTGATGTTAGTGTAGCTGGGTTCCCTTTGTGCGCTAGCATAAGTGCATGATAATTTTCAATGTTAACATCGGTGTTTTTGTATACGTAATCAAACAAATTAAACACGCCACCTTTTTCATTACCATTAGCATCGGTACCTATTTTAAAGTACTTATGTACGTTTAAAAATATTCTATCATAAATTTGATTTAAACTGGTGTTTGTAAACTTTCCCTTTAAACCATTGCTTTCAAAAAATCCTTTTGAAGTAAATAAATCTACAATATCATCATCATCTTCATATAAATTAGTATCACCTAAAATAATTAGGTTTTGATTTTCATATGATGTACTCTTTTGCTTGCCTTCTAGTAAATTGAGTAATAATTTAACTTCTTCTTTACGTAAGTTTTTATTGATACTGCCATCACCCGGATGCAAATGTACACTAACTACCGAAAATTTTCGCCAACCACTTTCAAAACCAGTAAAAGTTGGCGTTCGTTTTAATTGCTTAATAATAGGGTTATTATTTGCTATTTCTGGCGGAATAACTAACTCACCAGCCAATCCTGAGTGTGTAACGCGCCTAGAGTCATAAATGAAACCAAAACGTTCATCATTGCCAGAGTCGCCTTCAGTTACATCGCTTAAGGTATATTTCCAATGGCTTCCAAGAATTTGTAACAATTTATTAAACTGTGTAATATTGCTGTTAATTTCTTGTATGCCAACAATATCAAATGCACTAATTATTTCTGCTATATAGTAAAGAGATTCTGATGTTCTGTTTAATAGTTTACCAAAGTTTTTAATATTCCATGAGGCTAAAAGTAAATTTTTGTCAACCGTTTTGTTGGGTATATTTTGTTGAAGCCCTTTTTTTAGTTCTAAAATATTACTGATGGTTCGTTTTTTATCAGTATCGGTCATTTCTCTAGCATAATTATTGCTAGCATCTAACATTATTAATGAGTACCTATCTGTTGTAAGTTCATTATCGGGTCTTAAATCGTTATACCACATGATATTATTTATTTTATATAATTTAGGCTAACAATTTAGTTTTTAGGAGATGCTTAAAAGTACGCATTTTACAAATACTATAAGTTAAATGTGTATTAACAAAAAAAGCAACCAAGAAACTAACTTGATTGCTTTAATTTTATATTGTATCTATTTTCTAGTAAGCATCTATTTCTCTACCTAAAATAATATCTCTTTTAGCTACCCATAATCCTTCTTTTAAATCTAATTTTAAAATTCTTTGCGGATCTGTTTCTTTAACTTCTTCTCTACACTTTTCGGTTAATAATGGGTCATCATCAAACAAAAATGTTTCAATTTTATATTCTGGTTTGTTAGGCTCTTTAACAATTGGGTAAATTTGTTTAGGTTCTTTGCTATGAAAATAGCTACCAGGTACAAATGTGTAAAGTGTGTATTTGCCATCTTCATCAGTTTTTACCCAACCTCTGTGGTGTACATAGCGTTTTTTGTTGTGGCGTTTTAATTCAAAATTGCCATCTTCATCAGTTTGGTGTACAAACAGCACTACATTTTTAGCGGGTGTAACACCATCACTTTCATAAATAGTTCCTGTTATTTTTAGCTTATTCTTTTTTGAATTGAAATCAGGAATAGTATCAGTATTGTTTAAGTTTTTTTCTGAAAAATCATAAACAGGACTTCGCTTTTTATAATTTTCGGGCATATCATTTAAAGCCGTATTATGCTCTTGGGCTAATACTGAAGAGCTTATTATTACCGTAGTAATAATGCTCATGAGGGAAGCAAAATTTTTCATAGGGTTAATTAATTTACTTTGAAATTATATTTTTTAAACTGTTCAGCAATAAAAAATATATCAATGAATACATTAACTCGATAAATTGATTTCTTTTGCAAAAAACACCGATTAAACACCTATACCAAACTAACTTACAGTTATATTAACTTTATTTAACAATTTGCTGTTTTTTCTATTTTGAAAATTGCCGAACTTAGTTGAAAAATTAAGTTTATGACAATATTTGTAGATATGGATGATGTGTTAGCCGACACTTTTGGTAAGCACATTGCTTGGTATAACAGAGATTTTAACGCTGATTTAAAAAAAGAAGATATAGTTAGTGGCGAAGCATACGAAAATGTGCCTGAAGCACATCAAAAAAGTGTTTTACAACATGCCTTTACTCCAGGCTTTTTTTATGAATTAGAACCAATACCTAATAGCATTGAGGTTATGGAAGCGCTATACAATAAACATGAAGTTTATATAGCAACAGCAGCTACGCAGTTTCCTAATTCATTAAAGGAAAAAAGCGATTGGTTGGCTAAGTATTTCCCGTTTATAACATGGGAACATCAAATTATGTGTGGCCATAAATTTATTTTAAATGGCGATTTATTAATTGATGATAGAGTTTATAATTTAGAAAATTTTGAAGGTGACACACTTTTGTTTTCCAATCCGCATAATATAAAAGATACAGGTTACAAACGCGTTACTAATTGGGAAGAAATAGGCAATTTATTGTTAAAACCTGCCTTAATTTAAGTTGTTTTATCTAATAAATTTTTAATACTCGCAATCCAATTATCTATATTTGTATTGTTAGTGTTAATAGCAAAACTACCATTACCATAAGGGGCATAAATAGCTTCGTTTGTTGTTTTAAAAAAACCAACCGTAGGTGTTAATGAGGCACTTGCTAAATGCATTACACCATTATCAGCAGCTATAAAAGCAGCTGTGTTATTAAGTACACCTCCCATTTCTCTAATATCTTTACTGTAAAAGTGTGGTGCTTTAAAATTAATTCTTGAAATATTCTCAACGGGTAGCATTTCAATAATATTATGGTTTGGAAATTCGTTTAAAAGACGTTTGTAAAGTGTATTCCACCAAATTTCATCATAACATTTATTACCAGTTGCATTTGTATAAATACAAATAGTTGGCTTGTTATTTTTAGTTATGTTATTTAAAATTTCTTTTCCTTTTTCAATTTCAGAATTTGTTAGTTTTATGTCTAAAACAGGAACATCAGTGTTGTTTTTTGGTAAACCTAGTAATTGTAAATACAATCTTAAATTGTAAATAGGATATTTTGAAAGGTGCTCATAATCATCAAAATTATTAATTATTTGGGCATCAACATCACCAAATAACTTATAGGTTGATCTGGCAAATTTGGTTGATAATTTGCCCGAAGATGAATTTTTATCAACATTAATTACTAAATCGTATTTTGTTTTTTTCAATTTCAACCATGTAAATCCGTATTTTATTAATTGGTTAAATGGTTTACGTGGTAATTCAATTATTGTATTTATCTGTTTGTAATTTTTATATACAACACGTGCTATACTTCCTTTTACAAACAAATCTATTTTACTATTTGGAAACGTGTTATTAAGCTCTTGTATTAAAGGCGTTAAAAGTAGCTGATTACCAAGCTTATGATTAGGACGACTAATTAATATTTTTTTTATTTGAGATGTGCTAGTTAATGGTGTATTTGGTGTGGTGTATGATTTGCCAACGTTTTTTGTTAAACGCCCCATTACCTTAAACCTTAAACTATTAATAGCTTTTTTAAAACTCATAAAACTATAGTTTTTTCTCTTTAAATTTTGCGTTTAAAACTAAACCTATAATTATTAAGGCTATGCCTAATAAACTCCAAAAGGTATATACTTCAGCAAAAATAAATATACCAAACAATAACGTAAAAATAGTTTCTATATATTTTAAAGGTGCTATTTGGCTAGCAGACGCTACTTTATAAAATGCTTTTGTCATGAAAACTTGTCCAAAATACCCAAAAACTCCTAAAGCTAATAATAGTAGCCATTCAATGCCATTTGGGGTTGTCCAATTATTTATTGATAAAACACCTCCAACAAATAACGAAATAAGCATAAAATAATTAACAACAACTACAGGATGTTCAGTATTTCCAATTTTACTCAACACAATGTAAACCAATCCGCTAAATATGGCAGATAAAAAAATGAGAATAAGCCCGTATGTGCTTACTTGAGTATCAAAACCTTTTAAAATAACTACCCCAATAAAAGCTATTATAAAGCATAGCCACTGTAAAGGTTTTACGGTTTCTTTTAAAAAGAAAATTGAAAAAACTGCGGCAAAAATTGGTGCCATATATCGTAAAGAAACTGCAGTGCCAATGGGTAGGTATTTTGTAGACATGAAAAAGAATGTCATAGACGTTACCCCAACAATACCACGCAGTATTAGTAGTTTTTTATTATTACCTAAAAGCGGAATGTTGTTTTTTAAAAGGATGGTAAACGTAAAAATTAAAGTTCCAATAGATCTAAAAAAAACAATTTGATATGCACTAAACTGCACTAAGTGCTTTACAATGCTATTCATGCACGCAAATGATAGCGTACTAATAAGCATAAACTTTAAAGCCTGTTTATAATCCAAATAAAGCTATTTAAGTATCTATTTATATTTTAATCTTCTGGTGGATAACCGTGCACGGTTTCAAAAACTTCATCAAAGTTGGTTCTAATATATGAGTTTAGTTTTTTACGGTACTCACCTTTTAACCATTCAACAAAATTAAATGTACTTTTACTAATGCATTTTGTGTAACGACCAATTCTAAAATCTATATCATCACCTAACTTTCTGGCAAGTGTTAGCGCATCATAAACATCTTCACTGTTTTCTACACAAATTTTAGCATGTTGAGCAATAGAGCGTTCTAGTACTACTTTTGATGATTCACCTGCTCTAATAGACTCTACGTAAGTTTTTTGAATATCAAAGTACACCTCGTCTGAATTGCCAAATTCTTCTCTTAAATCATCAGGCATTTCATATCTAAAATTGCTTTCTAACTCTTCATCACTTAACAAAGCATCTAAATAATAGTTAGGCGATCTAAAAATACGTTGCCAATCTAAATTATCGCCCCAAGGCCCAAACCTGTGGAAATTATTTCCTAAATCTATTACTGCAAATGTTTTTTTATTATCTAAAACCCTTGAGCCTCTACCAATCATTTGGTAATACAAGGTTAAAGATTTTGTAGCTCTGTTTAAAATAATGCTTTCTACGCTAGGTTCATCAAAACCTGTTGTTAAAATACTTACTGAAGTTAGTATAGCATCGGGTGTTTTGCTGAACCATTTTAGTATTTGAGCACGTTCTTTTTTTGAGTGTGTATTATCTAAGTGAGCAATAGGGTAACCTGCTCTTCTAAAGGTATCATATACATGTAATGATGTATTAATACCATTGTTAAATATTAAGGTTTTTTTGCCTTTTGAACGTTCTTCATAAGCTCTTAAAAGCTTTGATAGCATGTTGTCATCTGTATATAAATCTTCAGAAGATTTTACAGTATAATCACCATTTGCACCTACTACTAACGATGTTAAACCTACGTTATAGCTAAACATTTCGGCTCTTGCCAAAAAGCCATTACTTATTAAAGATTCAATACTTTCACCAACAATTAACTCATCATAATTATCGGTCATTGGTAATTCAATACTAGAGCTCAAAGGTGTTGCTGTAACACCTAAAATAAAACTTTGGCTAAAAAACTTAAATAGCTTTGTAAATGAGTTATAGTGTGCTTCATCAATAATTACTAGGCCAATATCCGAAATATCTAACTTATCATCATTCAGCCTATTATTTAAAGTTTCAACCATGGCAACAAAACAAGAATACTCTGCTTGGTCACTTAAATCGGCTTTACTATCAACAACTTTATTACCAACACCAAACTCTGTTAACATTTTTGATGTTTGTTTGCATAACTCAATTCTATGAGTCATTACAAGTACTTTTTTCTTGTGAGTTTTTAAATATTGCCTAACAATTTCAGAGAAAATAACGGTTTTTCCACCACCGGTTGGTAATTGATATAGCAAATGATAATCAGAAGGAGATTCATCAAAACTTTTAAAAATTTTATCTATAGCGCCTTTTTGGTAACTGTATAAATCTTTACCGGTTTTTCTTTCTTCTAGTTCTGTTTTTGATACTGCCATGTAATATTTTTTACAACTGCAAAAATAACATCTTTATACAGTTTTAAAAGAATGTTTGGCTTAAAATATTGAATAAAAATTAATCTAATTCATATTTTTGTTATCTCAACACAAAATGAAAATTATGCAAATTAATGATAAATCTGGTGTTAAAGAATACAAAGCGAATGAACAACGCTATAATTCAATGACATACAAACGTACTGGAAAAAGTGGCGTATTGTTACCTGCAATTTCAATTGGCTTATGGCACAATTTTGGCTTTGTTGATAGCTTGCAAAACGGCAGAGAAATTTTACGTGCTGCTTTTGATGCTGGTATAACGCATTTTGATTTAGCTAACAATTACGGCCCACCTTATGGCTCTGCTGAGGATAATTTTGGTACCATTTTTAAAAATGATTTTAAACAATACCGAGACGAACTTTTTATAGCTACTAAAGCAGGGTTTGATATGTGGCCCGGACCATACGGTAATTTGGGGTCTAGAAAATATTTAATAGCAAGTTTAGACCAAAGTTTGAAGCGTATGGGTTTAGATTATGTTGATATTTTTTATCATCATAGACCAGACCCTGATACACCTTTAGAAGAAACCATGGGAGCTTTGGCAGATATAGTACGCCAAGGAAAAGCATTGTATGTTGGTATTTCTAATTATCAACCAGAAGAAACTCAAAAAGCTGCAAGCATTTTAAAACAATTGAATGTACCTTTTATATTGCACCAAGCACGTTATTCTATGTTTGATAGATGGGTTGAAAACGGCCTTTTAGATACTTTAGAAGATAATGGCGTTGGTTGTATTGCGTTTTCTCCATTGGCTCAAGGTATGTTAACAGATAAATATTTAAATGGCATTCCTGAAGGTTCTAGAGCTGCTAAAAGCTTAAGCTATTTAAACAGCGAAACGGTTGAAAGTAATATTAAAAAAGTGCAAGCACTAAATAAAATTGCTGAACAACGCGGACAAAAATTATCGCAAATGGCCATTGCTTGGATTTTAAGAAAACCACAAGTAGCCTCTGTTTTACTTGGTGCTAGTTCTGCAAATCAGTTAAAAGAAAATTTAAAAGCTTTAGATAATTTACAGTTTTCTGAAGAAGAATTACAAACAATTGAAAGCATAGTTGGTGTTTAAAACATCAACTATTCTTTTATAATATTAACGGTTCCTTTTACATTAATTGATAACGCCCACAAATCTGACGCTATGACCTTGTTGTTCTCATCTACAATTCTAAAATGTGCAGTGTTGGGTAATGCGTAACCTTCATCTAAAGCTAAAAACTCTATAGTATTTACACCTGGCTTTAATTCAATTTTAAAACCACTAAAAGCGTTTGATAAACCAGCTCTGTAAACTATAATTTCACCATTTACGGTAACACGTACTAAATCACCATCTTCTAAACCATAATCTCTATACATTACTCTTACAACTTTTGAAGTTGTTTTATGATCACCAAAAAAAACATCAATCTTACTACCTTTTGTACCTAAACCTTCTTGTTGCTTTATGGTATTTTCGTGTTTTTTTAGGCGATTTGTATACAATTCTCCAGGATCTCCAAAATCTTCACTAAACATTGATAGTTCTTTTTTTGGCATTTTTAAATTTTGAACAGGTTTTGGTGCAGATAATCCTGTAAACGGATTAGACTTATTATCTATTTTTTTTGAAGGTGTTAATGGTGAAGCATCTAACGAATCTTTTTTTGTTTCAACAGCAGGTATTGCAAATGATTTTTTCTTTGAATCAATTTGAGCTTGTATTGATACAGAAAATAGCAAAAATGCAATAACTAAATAGTAAAAATGTTGTGCTTTAATCATGTAATACTATATTACTTTTTCAAATATATTTTATATTATTAGAAATTAAAATTCTTTTTAGCTTCTTTTAACACAAAAACTATTCCTAAATTTTCTTCAGAATTAAATAATTAACTTTGTTTTTTTAATCCAAAAACTAATTGCCTGAAGAAGTTTTTAGGCATTTTACTATCTCCACTGTAACCTAAGGTAATTTTACCACTAGCTTCAGGTATGTAATTGGTATTAAAAATATAATCCCAAATACTTAAGCTAATCCCATAATTAACACCATGTTTATGTTTTTTTGGCAGTGTATAGGCATGGTGATACAAATGCATTACAGGGTTATTAAAAATATATTTTAATGGGCCGTATGATAATTTAATGTTGGCATGGTTTAAATGCCCAATAGTTATTGCTGCAAAATGTACAATAAAAGCTTGCTCAGGCTCAAAACCACCTATAAGCATAACCGCTAATAGTTTTAACGGTTTGTATAGTATATTTTCCATCCAATGGTAGCGCAAATGTGCTGCAAACCCCATTTGTTTTACTGAATGATGTACTTTGTGAAATTGCCATAAAAACTCAAACCTATGCAGCATAACGTGCGTAAACCATTGTACAAAATCTAATAATACAAAAAACACCACCAACTCTAACCATACGGGTAAATGCTTTAAATTTATTAGTTGAAATGATGTTATTGTTAAGCCAAAGCTTTCAAAAAACAATTCTAAAACATTATAAAATCCACTAATAATTATTGTGAAAATGAAAAAATTAAAAAACATGTAGCTGGCATCTAACCAAAAATCTTTTCTGAAAATAGATTGTTCTTTACGCCAAGGAAATACAATTTCTAAAAACCAAACAACTAAAGAAATAATAATTAAACCCCAAAAATAATTTTGATGTATTGGTGTGTTAAAAGTTATTGAATTCCACGTCCAAGTAGCAGAATTTATAAAAGCATTGTAAAAAGCCTCTAAATAAGTGTTCATTTTAATAATTAATAAGTTTCTTTAATGCAATTTCAAATCGGTTTTTGGGCAAATAGCCATCTTCTAAAGGTTTTGCAAACGGAATGGGCGTATTAATACTGGCTACGCGTAGTATGGGCGCATCTAAATATTCAAAGCAATTTTCTGTTATCAATGCTGAAACATCACTGGCAACACCACCAAAAAGCGAGTCTTCTTGCAATATAATGGCACGACCTGTTTTTTTTACAGAATTAAAAATGGTTTCAGTATCTAGTGGTTGAAGTGTGCGTAAATCAATCACATCGGCTGATATGTCTGGGTTTTTAGTTAGTGTTTCTAACGCCCAATGAACGGCGGCTCCATATGATATAACAGTAACTTGAGTGCCTTTTTTAATTACCGATGCGCTACCAAAAGGAATGGTGTAATAATTTGTAGGTACAAGCTGCCTAACGCTACGGTATAATGCTTTGTGCTCAAAAAACAACACCGGATTGGGGTCATTAATAGCTGTGTTTAACAAACCCTTGGCATCATAAGGAAATGCAGGATACACCACTTTTAAACCAGGTGTTTTTGTAAACCACGCTTCATTGGTTTGTGAATGAAAAGGACCTGCACCTACATCGGCACCACATGGCATTCTTAAAACTACATCCGCATTTTGTTGCCAACGGTAGTGTGATTTTGCTAAATAATTTACTACAGGATTAAAACCTGAACTAATAAAATCTGCAAATTGAAGTTCTACAACTGCCTTCATACCTGCAATTGATAATCCCATAGCGGTTTCAATAATTGCAGATTCGCAAATAGGTGTGTTTTTAATACGTTCTTTACCAAATTGATTAACAAAACCTTCGGTTACCTTAAAAACGCCTCCGTATTCGGCAATATCTTGCCCTAAAATAACTAAATATTTATGCTGTTGCATACTTTGTTTTAACCCTTCAGAAATGGCATCAACAAACCTTAGCTCTTTCTCTTCTGTTTTTGGGTTAAATTCATGAAAATCAAAATATTTAAACACATCATTTAATTCATTACTTTCATTAAAAACAACATTGTTTTCAGTAAAAGCTAAATCTAAATTATGTTTAATTTCTGCATCAATTTCAGCTTTAATATTAGCTTCAAATGCATCGGTTATAATATTTTTATTTTTTAAAAACTGTTCATAATTTTTTAACGGATCTTTTTTTGCCCAAGTTTTTAAAAGTGCTTCCGGAACATACTTAGTGCCACTAGCCTCTTCATGTCCGCGCATTCTAAAGGTTTTAAATTCAACTAAAACCGGTCGCGGATTTTCACGCATACTTTTGGCTATCTTTTTAATTTTAGTGTAAACTTCAATGATATTATTGCCGTCAATAATATGTGCTTCCATACCATATCCTAAACCTCTATCGGCTAAATGCTCACAATTATATTGTTCTGATGTAGGCGTTGAAAGCCCGTAACCATTATTCTCAATACAAAATAATACGGGTAACTGCCATACAGATGCCACATTTAAAGCCTCATGAAAATCGCCCTCGCTAGTACCACCTTCACCAGTAAAAACAGCGGTTACTGTGTTTTTGTTTTTTAATTTGCTGGCAAGTGCAATACCATCGGCTATGCCTAATTGCGGACCCAAATGTGATATCATACCAATAATTTTATAAGCTTGTGTGCCAAAATGAAATGATCTGTCTCTACCCTTAGTAAAGCCAGATGCTTTTCCAAACCACTGCGCAAATAATTTACTTAACGGTAAGTTTCTGGTAGTAAAAACGCCTAAATTACGGTGCATTGGTAAAATATACTCATCCTTTTTTAATGCTAACGTAACACCTACAGCAATTGCTTCTTGCCCAATGCCTGAAAACCACTTGCTTATTTTTCCTTGTCTAAGCAGTAGTAACATACGTTCTTCAATCATGCGTGGTTTTAACATGTTTACATAAAGATTTATTAACTTTTTAGTTTTTAAATCGTTATTATAAATCAAGGGCTTTTTAGCAAAATTAATGCTCATAATTTGAGAAATTACAAATCAAATATACCATAAAAAGCAAGCTTTAACCACAAATTTAAGTTAAAATAAACAAGCATTAAACTTGTAATGTTTTTGTACATTTGTAGTAATCACAATTAAAAAAAATAACATGAATAGTATACCAAGTGTTAATTTAGAAGATTTTATTTCTAATAATCCTGAAAAAAAGCAAAGCTTTGTAAATGCCATAGGAAAAGCGTACGAAGATATAGGTTTTGTAGCCTTAAAAGGGCATTTTTTAGATGATGCATTGGTTGAAAGATTATATACCGAAGTAAAAAACTTTTTTGATTTACCCATAGAAACTAAACAGAAATACGAAATACCGGGTATTGGTGGCCAAAGAGGTTATGTGTCATTTGGAAAAGAAAGTGCAAAAGGTAAAAAAGAAGGCGATTTAAAAGAGTTTTGGCACTTTGGTCAATATGTTGATGATAATGATGCATTGAAAGCAGAATATCCTGATAATGTTATTGTTGAAGAATTGCCCGAATTTAACAAAGTTGGTAAAGAAACATACCAAATGCTTGAAAAAACAGCAAAATATGTACTTAGGGCTTTAGCACTTCATTTAGGGTTAGAAGAAACATACTTTGATAATTACATACACAACGGAAACTCTATTTTAAGGCCTATTCATTATCCGCCAATAACAGTAGAACCTAAAGAAGCTGTTAGAGCTGCTGCTCATGGTGATATTAATTTAATAACCCTTTTAATGGGCGCCCAAGGAAAGGGTTTACAGGTTCAAAATCATAAAGGAGAATGGATTGACGCTATTGCTCAACCTGATGAGTTAATGATTAATGTTGGCGATATGCTATCAAGGCACACCAATAATAAATTAAAATCTACCATTCACCGTGTTGTAAATCCGCCAAAAGAGCTTTGGGGAACTTCGCGCTACTCTATCCCATTTTTTATGCATCCAATAAGTGATATGAAACTAGATGTTTTAGAACAATGTATTGATGAAAATAACCCGAAACAGTTTGATGATATTACTGCTGGCGAATTTTTAACCGAACGCTTAATTGAATTAGGCTTAATAAAAAAATAGAAAAAACCATACCTTGTTTTAAAGAAGGTGAAAAAACGAAAACTAATTTTAAATAATAACTCAAAACATTCAGTTATAATTTATTTTATCTGAGGAAAATTTCGAGTAGTAAAAATGGATTTACAAGACCAGTTAAAAAACTTATTTCCAGATCATGTTTCTGAAGAACCAGTTGATGAAACGGGTAATGATACCGATAATATTTGGATGCAAGACGACCCCATTATATGTAAATATGAAAAACGTAAAGGCAAACCTATTACTATTTTAGAAGGTTATACCGGCGCTACTGAAGATTTTAAAATATTAGCAAAAGACATAAAAAAAGCCTTGAGTGTTGGCGGAAGCTTTAAAGATGATAAAATTATTATTCAAGGTGATTACAGAGATAAAATAATGACTATTTTAAAAAATAAAGGTTTTAAAGTAAAACGCGTTGGCGGTTAAAAAACTATGGCAATAAAAGAATCTGAACTAATTTTAAATCCAGATGGTAGTGTTTATCATTTAAATTTAAAACCAGAAAATATAGGAGACACCATTATTTTTGTTGGTGACCAAAATAGAGTTGAAAAAGTAACAAAACATTTTGATACAGTAGATTTTGAAACTCAAAAACGAGAGTTTAAAACACAAACAGGCATATACAAAGGTAAACGAATATCGGTTATTTCTACAGGTATTGGCCCTGATAATATTGATATTGTTTTAAATGAATTAGATGCGCTTGTAAACATAAATTTAAAAACTAGGCAACCCAAAGAATCACTTGTAAGTCTCAATATTATTAGAATTGGCACATCAGGTTCTTTACAAAAAGATATTCCTGTTGATACTTTTGTACTAAGTGAATATGCTCTAGACTTAAACGGTATGCTCCACAGTTATCAAATAGAAAATATTAGCCATCCAGATATTGAAAACGCTTTTATAAACCAAACTAACTGGAGCGCAAATAAGGCTAAACCTATTGTTATTAAAAATAGTGAGGCGCTTCAAAATAAAATAAAAAGTAATCAAACCTTTTTAGGTGTTACAGCAACTGCTGGTGGTTTTTATGCACCACAAGGCCGCGTGTTAAGGTTGCCTTTACAAGATGCGCAATTAAACAATAAAATAGATAGTTTTAACTACAATGGTCTACGCGTTACCAACTTAGAAATGGAAACATCGGCTATATATGGCCTTAGTAAACTTTTAGGGCATAATGCGGTGTCTATGAATGCTATTATAGCAAATAGAGCTACTGGAAATTTTAGTAAAAACCCATATAAAACTGTTGAAAATTTAATAACATATACCCTTAATAAAATAGTAGAATAGTTAATGAAACAGGTAAATATTGGCGGTGTACCAGAGCATTTTAATTTGGCTTGGTATTTAACGCTAAAAGATGGTGAATATAAAAATGAAGGTATTAATTTACGATGGCATGATTATTACGGCGGTACAGGCGCCATGTGTAAAGCTTTAAGAAATAAAGATATTGATATAGCTGTTATTTTAACTGAAGGCATAGTAAAAGATATTATTGCCGGAAACCCAAGCAAAATTGTGCAAACCTTTGTACAAACACCATTAATTTGGGGTATTCATGTAGCGGCAAAATCAAATTATAAAACTATAAATGATTTAAAAGGTACAAAAGCAGCTATTAGCAGATACGGATCTGGTTCACATTTAATGGCGTATATTAATGCTGAAAATAACCAATGGAATTTAGATAATGATTTAAATTTTGAAGTTATAAAAAACTTAGATGGCGCTGTTGAAGGCTTAACAAATGAAGTAGCTGATTATTTTCTTTGGGAAAAATTTACAACCAAACCTTTGGTAGACAATGGTACTTTTAGAAGCGTTGGTAACTGCCCATCTCCATGGCCATGTTTTGTTATTGCTGTTAGAGAAGAGTTTATTGAAAATAATGAAACTGAACTCAAAACAATTCTAGATATTATAAACAACACCACAGCCGATTTTAAAGATATTCCAAGTATTGATAAAACCATTGCAAACCGCTATGAACAAAAACTGGAAGACGTACAGGAATGGCTCACTTTAACCGAGTGGTCTCAAGAAGTTATTGATAAAAAAACTATTGAAAACGTACAAAACAAACTACTAAAATTAAATATTATACCTAATAAAGTAGATTACAACACCTTAATTCATAAATTGTAAACATTATAACTGTTAATTAAATTGAAAAATTTACAGCAGCCATAACTAATTGTGTATTTTTGAGTTGAAAATTTAAATAAATAATGAAGAAAATTTTATTAATTACTTTAGCTGTTTTTGCTTTTGCTTGCAAACAAGAACCTAAAGATTACGCAACACTTTCGGGTAAAATAACTAATAAAAATAGTGACTCGCTATTAATTAGATCTAGAAATTTCACTAAAACTATTCATGTTAATCCTGATGGTACTTTTAAAGATACGCTAAAAGTAGAAGCTGGTGTTTACAATATGTTTGATGGAAAAGAATCTACATATTTATTCTTAAAAAATGGTGTAGACATTAAAATGACTTTAAATACAGATGAATTTGATGAAAGTATCAGTTTTTCTGGAGAAGGTGCAGAAACAAGTTCATATTTAGCAAAAAAAGCACTTTTACAAGAAACCGCATTAACTGCCGATTTGTTAGACTTAGAAGAAGACGCTTTTAAAACCAAAGTATCTGAAGTTCAAAAGCAGTTTGCCGAATTATTAGAAAACTCTAAAGGTTTAGATTCTACAATTCAAGCCAATGAAGCCTTAAATTTAAGTAAAATGGAAGAAGGTTTACTTACTGCCTACAAGCAACAAAAAGCCATGGCAAGTCAGTATGATGATTTAATAGGGAAACCATCTCCAAATTTCACAAATTATGAAAACGCTAAAGGTGGTACTACATCGTTAAGCGATTTAAAAGGAAAATACCTTTACATTGATATTTGGGCAACTTGGTGCGGACCATGTACACGCGAAATTCCGTTCTTAAAAGAAGTTGAAGCAAAGTATCATGATAAAAATATTGAATTTGTAAGTATTTCTGTTGATGAGGGTCGTGGTTATAAAGGTGATACACCCGAAGCTCGTTTAGCAGCTGCTAAAGATGGTTGGAAAAAAATGATAGCCGATAAAAACATGGGAGGTGTGCAATTACTAGCCGATAATGCTTGGAGATCAGAATTTGTGCAAGGTTATAAAATTATGGGTATTCCTAGGTTTATAATTATTGACCCTGATGGTAATGTTGTTGATGCCGATGCTCCAAGACCATCAAGCCCTAAACTTATTGAACTTTTTAACGAATTAAATATTTAAAATTTCAATATTAAAATATAAAATTAAGCCTCATTTTTTGAGGCTTTTTTTATTAATTAAACTAATTTGAAAAAAAACTTGAAAATCTTATATTTGTTTGAAGCAGAACTTCCCTAACAAGTTTCTTTTTAAGAATATATTAATACAAAACCTTTAGCTAAATATGCCATTTATTGAAGAAAACAACTTAGTTAACTTACATAAATTAATAGAAAAAGGAGAGAAAGATTTAGATTTGGCTTCCGAAGAAATAAAAAATAAAACGAGTAAGTTACAAAGTGTTTATTTTTTTAATAAAATACTAATTATACTTGCTGTTTTTTTACTTTTTGGTTTGCTTTACACTCTCTATTATTTTTATAATTATAATAATAATGTACAGGTTGTAAACCATGAAACAACAATTACTAAACAACCAGAAATTGTTAATACTGTATTTAGTACAAACATAAACAAAGGCTTAATATATAGTGTGCAAATAGGTGCATTTGAAAAGTTTAATATTAAAGCTATTGAAGAACATAAAACAGGCGTTATAACCAAAAGTATAGTTAATAATAATTACAAATATGCTGTTGGAAATTTTATGCATTATAATGAAGCACTATCTTTAAAAGAAGATTTAATTAAACTTGGTTTTAAAGATGCATTTATTGTAGCTACTAATAATGGTAAGAAACTATCTATTAAAGAAGCCTTATTACTAAGTAATGAAACTATACACTAGTTTTATAATGTTTAAATTTAAATAAAACCAGTGTATAATTAAATAAATTACTATTGGTTAGCTGCCTCATCAGCCTCTTGAGGTGCTTGTTGTTGTTCGGGTTGTTTAAATAAATCAATAAAGGCTTCACCCAAATAATCTATTACATGGCTTGCTATTAAACTTTGGTAACCATAATCATTAACAGCAATATCTCCAGATTTTCCGTGTAAATAAACCCCAAAAATACTTGCTTGTAACGAATTGTAGCCTTGTGAGATTAAACCAGTAATAATTCCCATTAAAACATCGCCTGATCCTGCTGTAGCTAACCCAGGGTTTCCTGTAGTGTTAATATATAATTTATTGCCAGCAACCGTAATAGTATTGGCACCTTTCACAACAATAATAATTTTATATTTTTTTGATAGCGCTTTGGTTTTTTTCAACTTATCAAAATCGTCTTTCCACTTACCAACCAAACGCTCTAATTCCTTTGGATGTGGTGTTAAAACAGTATTTTCGGGTAATAATTTTAATAAATCTTTGTTTGTGGCTAATAAGTTTAATCCATCAGCATCAATAACCAAAGGCACTTTGTTTATTTTTAAAAAGTTTTCAAAAGCTTTGGCTGTACTTGTGTTTGTACCTAAGCCAACGCCAACACCAATAACAGTTGGTTCAATATCAAATGTAATATTAGTAATACGTGTTTCATTATCATCTGTAAGCACCATGGCTTCAGGAAATGAAGTTTGTAATACATTATAGCCACATTTAGGTATAAATACAGAAACCAAACCAGCACCTGCAGATAAACAGGCTTTACTAGCTAAAGTAACAGCTCCTATTTTTCCATAGCTTCCGCCAATTATTAAACTATGACCAAAATTACCTTTGTGCGAAAACTTATCGCGTGGTACGTACATTGGTAAAACTTCATATTTACCAATTAATTCTACTTCGGTGTTTGTAGTTTGAACAAATTCTGTATCTAAACCAATATCTAAAACTTCCCATTGTACGGTGTATTTAGCGGTTTGAGGTAAAAAGAAAATTAATTTAGGCGTTGCAAAACTTAGGGTATAACCTGCGTGTACAACATCATTTTCATTTTCGGGAACTTTATCGGTGTGTAAGCCTGAAGGAATATCAACTGATAATGTAAAAGCTTTTGTGTTTCTAAAATGAACAAATAGAGCTTTAACCCAATCTACAACAGGTCTGTTAAGTCCAATACCAAAAACAGCATCAACAATAATATCATCAGGGTGAATTTCAGGAAAATCGTCTTCACACTTTAATAAAATTGGCCATTTTTTGGTAACGTTTTTTATTCTATCGTAATTAATTAAAAAATCTTTTGAGCGTTTATCACTATAGTTTACAACATAGGTGTGCACGTTGTAGCCATGAGTAATTAAGTGTCTTGCCAACACCAAACCATCGCCTCCGTTATTACCAATACCACAAAATACGTGTACGGGTACTTGTGCACCTTGCATACGCATATGCATCCAGTTAAAAATTTGCGTTGCGGCACGTTCCATTAAATCGGTTGATGTAATATTTTGTCTTACTGCGGTTAGTTTATCTCCTTCGTAAATTTGTTCCTTAGAGAATATTTTCATTAATGTAATGTTTATAGAATTTCTAATTCTTTTGTAATAACGTTGAATTTCTTAAAATAAAAAGTGTTATGCTTAAGAATACTACAAAAAAAATGTTTTAGTTTTTTAATTTGGTTAAATGTAATACTTTTGAGTAATATTACTATAGCTTATAATGAATCATTTGAACCAAAATACGATACTTACACGTTCTTTTTCTACAAAAAGAATCATTTCTATTATTGGTACAACTACAAATACAATTACCCTTTGGGGTTGTTAATTATATATACTTCAGGCTATCGTGTGATTTTTTCAGTAAATCACGTTTCAATAAAATATTTACATAATCAATTCATTAAAAAATGAAGGTTTTAAAATTTGGAGGAACATCTGTAGGTTCTTCAAAAAACATAAATAACGTAATAAACATTTTAGAAAACACCTCAAAAAACAGCGCTGTTGCATGCGTTGTATCTGCTGTTGGTGGCATAACCGATAAATTATTATTAGCTGGTAAAAAAGCACAAAATAAAGAAGCAGACTTTACCGACGTTTTTAATACCATTAAGCAAACACATATAGCAATAGTTAATGAGTTAATTCCAGAAAATAATGAAGCGGTCATTGCTTATGTTGAAACACAACTTAGTGCGCTTAAAAACTTATTAGATGGTATTTTTTTAATAAATGAATTATCACCTAAAACATCCGATAAATTAGTGAGTTTTGGCGAGTTGTTATCTTCTTTTATTATTGCCGAAACCATAAAAAGCAGAGGATTATCTGCTGAAAGAAAAAATTCTCAAGAGCTTGTAATTACAAATGCAAACTTTACAAAGGCCGAGGTTAACTATAAAATAACAAATAAAAATATTCAAGATTATTTTAAAGCGGCTTCACAAAAAATTACCATTTTACCAGGTTTTGTTTCAAAATCGGTAAACGGAGAACAAACAACACTTGGGCGTGGCGGGTCAGATTTTACAGCGGCCATTATAGCTGCTGCTTTAAAAGTTGAACAGTTAGAAATTTGGACAGATGTTAGCGGTATGTTTACCACCAACCCAAAAATGGTAAAACAGGCCTACCCTATTAGTGAAATATCATACCAAGAAGCCATGGAATTATCGCATTTTGGGGCTAAAGTTTTGTATCCACCAACGGTACAACCAGTTTTAAACCTAGAAATTCCAATTCATATTAAAAACACTTTAGAGCCCAATGCTATTGGTACCATTATTTCAAACAAAGCAACAAATGGTGCAAACCCTGTAAAAGGTATAAGCAACATTGGTAATATAGCATTGTTAACTTTAGAAGGTAGCGGAATGGTTGGTATCCCTGGGTTTTCTAAACGTTTGTTTGAAACACTTTCCCAAGAAAAAATAAATATAATTTTAATTACCCAAGCATCATCAGAACATTCAATTTGTTTAGGTATTGAAGCTAAAGATGCTATATTAGCCAAAGAAGCTATTGATGCTACTTTTGAAAACGAAATTGCGCTTAATAAAATTGAACCTATTGTTGTTGAAGAGCATTTATCAATAGTAGCCTTGGTAGGTGATAATATGAAAAACCACCAAGGTATTAGTGGTAAAATGTTTAGTGCCTTAGGTAAAAACAACATTAATATTCGTGCTATTGCTCAAGGTGCTTCAGAAAAAAACATATCGGTTGTTATTGCTGAAACTGATGTTAAAAAGGCATTAAACGTGCTACATGAACAGTTTTTTGAAAGTAAAACAAAACAACTTAATGTATTTATTACAGGTGTTGGTAATGTTGGTGAACGTTTGGTTGAACAAATAAAACAGCAACGTAAATATTTAAAAGAAAACTTAAAAATAAACTTGCGCATTGCAGGACTTTCTAATTCTAGGAAAATGATTTTTAATGATAATGGACTAGATTTAAAAAACTGGAAAGACCAATTAAAAAATGGCGAACAAGCTTCATTACAAGGCTTTTTTGAAAAAACTAAAGCTTTAAATTTACGCAACAGTATTTTTGTTGATGTTACCGCAAATAAAGATGTAGCCAATCTTTATGCACACTATTTACGCGAAAGTATTGCTGTTGTAGCTTGTAATAAAATTGCTTGTTCAAGTACATTTTCAAACTACAAAGAATTAAAACGTTTATCACTTAAATACAATGCGCCCTTTTTATTTGAAACCAATGTTGGTGCAGGTTTACCAGTTATTGATACACTTAATAATTTAGTAGCTTCGGGTGATAAAATTAAATCTATTCAAGCGGTTTTAAGCGGAAGTTTAAATTTCGTTTTTAATAATTTTAATGATACTACTAAGTTTTATGATGTTGTAAAACAAGCCGCTGCCGAAGGTTACACTGAACCAGACCCAAGAATAGATTTAAGCGGTGTTGATGTGGCTAGAAAAATTTTAATTTTAGCCAGAGAAAGTGGTGTTGAAATGAATTTAGAAGATATTAAAAACACATCATTCCTTTCGGAAGCAGGACTAAAAAGTGATACTGTTGATGATTTTTATAAAACATTAATTGATGATGAAGCACATTATCAGGCCTTATTTGCTTCCGCGAAAGCGCATAATTGTCAGTTAAAATATGTGGCAAAATTTGATAATGGTAACGCAAGTGTAAGCTTACAAGAAATTCCTGTAGGACATCCATTTTACAACTTAGAAGGTAGTGATAATATAGTAATGTTTTATACAGAACGCTACCCAAAACAACCTATGATTATTAAAGGCGCTGGCGCTGGTGCCGATGTTACAGCATCAGGCTTATTTGCAGATATTATTAGATTAGCAAACAATTAAAATCTATGGAATTACACAAAGAAAGTGATATTTCATGCTCTAGTGCCGCCGAAAATTATTTAATTGAACACATGAACGAAATAAAAATTTTTTCACCTGCTACAGTGGCAAATGTTGCTTGCGGATTTGACGTTTTAGGCTTTTGTTTAGACAATGTTGGTGATACCATGGTTATTCGTAAGGTTGAAACTAAAGGTATTAAAATAACCCATATTGAAGGTTTCAATTTGCCTTATGAAGCCCACCAAAACGTAGCTGGTGTTTCAGCACTAGCCATGTACGAAGCTCTGGATATAGATTTTGGTTTCGAAATTGAAATTTATAAAAACATAAAACCTGGTAGCGGTATTGGTAGTAGCGCTGCCAGTGCTGTTGGAAGTGTATTTGGTATGAACGAACTTTTAGGAAGACCGTTTAGCAAAACACAATTAACTGAATTTGCAATGAAAGGGGAAGCTTTAGCAAGTAAATGCGAACATGCCGATAACCTTGCTCCTGCTATGTTTGGTGGCTTTACTTTGGTTAAAGGAATAAAGCCTTTACAAATTCTAGAAATTCCGAGTCCAGATGATTTGTATGCAACTATTATTCATCCGCAAATTGAAATAAAAACATCAGAATCTCGTGCCGTTTTACCAAAAGAAGTTTCGTTAAGTAATGCCATTACACAATGGTCTAATGTTGGTAGTTTAATTCATGCCTTACATACTAACAATTACAATTTAATAAAAGATTCGCTTCACGATGTTATTATAGAGCCGCACAGAAGCAAACTAATTCCGCATTATCAAGAGGTTAAAAATAGCATGATAAACGCCGGAGCATTAGGTGCTTGTATTTCGGGTTCCGGACCCTCAATCTTTTCGCTTTGCAAAGGCGAAGAAACCGCCCAAAAAGTTGCAGAAGCCATTAAAAACGTATACAACTCCACTGGAATTGATTTTGATATTCATGTGTCTAAAATTAATACAATAGGGATAAAAATATTGAACTAAACATGAACTACTACTCACTAAACCATAAAGCACCAAACACAACGTTTGAAAACGCAGTTGTTAAAGGCTTAGCATCAGATAAAGGTTTATATTTTCCTGAGAGCATAACGCCATTGTCTGATGATTTTTTTAAAAATCTAGATAGTTTATCAAATGCAGAAATAGCTTTTCAAACTATTAAACAATTTGTGTCACCTGAAATTCCAGAAAATGTTTTAAAAACAATTGTTGAAGAAACCTTGTCTTTTGATTTTCCTGTGGTAAAGTTGAATGATAATATTTCAACTTTAGAATTGTTTCATGGGCCAACCATGGCATTTAAAGATGTTGGTGCACGCTTTATGGCACGTTGTTTAGGTTATTTTAATAAAAATAACAATAACGAAGTAACTGTTTTAGTAGCAACATCAGGCGATACTGGTGGTGCTGTTGCAAATGGTTTTTTAGGTGTTAAAGGTGTAAATGTAGTTATACTTTATCCTAGCGGAAAAGTGAGCGATATTCAAGAAAAACAATTAACCACATTAGGACAAAATATTAAAGCATTAGAAGTAAATGGCACTTTTGATGATTGTCAGGCTATGGTTAAAACCGCTTTTTTAGATGAAGATTTAACTAATAAAATGCAGCTAACATCGGCAAACTCCATTAATGTGGCGCGTTGGTTACCACAACTATTCTACTTTGTGTTTGCATACAAACAATTATACAAAACTTATAACGATATTGTATTTTCTGTACCAAGTGGTAATTTTGGTAATATTTGTGCCGGTATGATGGCGCAACAATTAGGGTTACCAATTAAACACTTTATAGCATCAAACAATGCTAATAATGTTGTAACACGTTATTTAGAATCTGAATTATATGAACCTAAGCCATCTATTCAAACAATAAGCAATGCTATGGATGTTGGTGCACCAAGTAATTTTATTAGAATACAAGAAATATATAAAAACAAGTTTGAAACATTAAAAAATAACTTGTCTTCATATTGGTTTACAGATGATGCAACTAAAGCTGCTATGTTAGAAATGTATAACAATTATAACTATGTAGCAGATCCGCATGGTGCTGTGGGGTATTTGGGTTGTAAAAAACATTTAGAAACTAACCCAAATGCACATTGTGTGTTTTTAGAAACAGCGCATCCAACTAAGTTTTTAGATGTAGTTGAAGACGTTGTAAAAGAAAAACAACCATTGCCAAAACAAATTCAGGCTGTTATGGATAAAACAAAAGTAGCCACCAAAATTGGCAGCTACACAGATTTAAAATCATATTTGCTTAACCGTTAATAAACAACCGTTGAAAATTTATTTAAGGCTTCACCTATTAAGGTGTGGCCTTTTATTATTTCAAAAGTGGCCTTATTTGCTGTGTCATCATTAAGAACTTTAACTAAAGTTTGCGCCACATCTGCCCTACTAATTTCACCATGTTCATTTAGTGATTCTTCTAATTTAATTTTATGTTCAGCCGCATTATTTGTTAATGTTCCTGGCCTAACAATACTATAGTTTAGTCCACTACTTTTTAAATATTCATCAGCATTGTGTTTTGCTTTTAAGTAGTCATGTAATTTATTGGCTTCTTCGGGTTTATCAGCACCCATAGAGCTTAACATAACAAACTTTTTAATATTATTTGCTTTTGATGCATCAATTAAACGCTTAGCACCATCTTGGTCAACCTTAAAAACATTTTTCCCACCAGAACCAGCAGCAAATAATACTTTGTCTATGGTTTTATTATTATCAAAAACATGATTTAAATCCTCTTCTAAATCAGCTAAAACGGTTTCTATATTTTCAGCTTCAAATTGTTTTTTTTGTTCAGCTTTTCTAACCATAGCAATAGGTTTAAAATATTGCGATGCGTTTAATAAATTTACTATTTGTTTTCCTGTGGTGCCATTTGCACCGGCTACTAATATATTTTCCATGTATACAGTATAACTTCAAACATATTAATTTCCAACAATTTAACGCTAATTAACCTGAGTTTAACAAGCATTAACAATTGCAGATTACTAACAATTTAAAACAGAAACACTTGCATTACCTTATGGAATTTATAGAAAGTTAATGTTAAGTATACATTTATAAAACCGAACAATTTTCGATACATTTGCCAAAATTTAAACAAAACGTTTAGTAAACATGAAAAATACTGCCTTAACATCAACTCACGAAGCCTTAGGTGCTAAAATGGTGCCTTTTGCTGGTTTTAACATGCCTGTTCAATATGAAGGTGTAAATAGTGAACACGAAACTGTGCGAAATGCTGTGGGAGTTTTTGATGTTAGCCACATGGGCGAATTTTTAATTGAAGGTGAAACGGCTTTAAATTTAATACAAAAAGTTACAAGCAATGATGCCTCTAAACTAACAATAGGTAAAGCACAATACAGTTGTTTACCCAATGAAACAGGCGGTATTGTTGATGATTTAATTGTTTATAAAATTAAAGAACACACCTATTTATTAGTAGTTAATGCCAGTAATATTGAAAAAGATTGGAACTGGATTTCTAGTAAAAATGATGTTGGTGCAACCATGCGTAATTTGAGTGATGATTATTCGTTATTAGCCATTCAAGGTCCAAAAGCCGTTGAAGCTATGCAAAGCTTAAGCAGCCATGATTTATCTGCAATTAACTTTTATAATTTTATTGTGGGAGATTTTGCTGGTATTGAGCATGTTATTATTTCGGCAACAGGTTACACTGGTAGCGGCGGATTTGAAATTTATTGCAAAAACTCTGAAGTAAAACAAATTTGGGATAACGTTTTCAAAGCTGGTGCCAACTACGGTATTAAACCTATTGGCTTAGCAGCCAGAGACACCTTACGTTTAGAAATGGGATATTGTTTATATGGCAATGATATTGATGATACTACATCACCCATTGAAGCTGGCTTAAGTTGGATTACAAAATTCACTAAAAATTTCACAAATTCTGAAGCTTTAAAAGCCGAAAAAGAACGTGGTACTGAACGTAAACTAGTAGCCTTTAAGTTAGACGAACGTGGTATTCCGCGTCAAGGATATGACATTGTAGATGGCAACGGTAATATTATAGGCAACGTAACATCGGGTACCATGTCTCCTAGCCTAGGTATTGGTATTGGTTTAGGTTATGTACCCAAAGTGTTTGCAACGGTTGATAGTAAAATTAACATACAAATTAGAAAAAAAGCCATTCCTGCAACTGTAGTTAAATTACCTTTTTACAAGGGGTAAATTGTAGTTGCTCATTGAAAATGAAAGATGAAAAACATAGAATATTAATACTTGGTGCCAGTGGTTTTATAGGCAATGCCATTTATAAAGAACTGTGTTCTTATTTTAAAACTTTTGGCACTTACTGTACACCAAATACACAATTAGAAAAAAACAGACACTTTTTTAATTATAATTTTGAAGAAGATGATTTATACGAAATTTTAGAAATTGTAAAACCAACAATTATTATTTCATCTTTACGAGGCGATTTTTCAAAACAAGTACTTTTGCATTTGCATCTTTCTGAATATGTTAGAGCCAATAAAATCAAAATAATATACTTATCATCTGCAAACGTTTTTGATGCTTACAGTAAATACCCAAGTTATGAAGACGAAAAAACACTTAGCAATAGTATTTATGGGCATTTCAAAATTAAAATAGAAAATAATTTATTACGCTTACCTAAAAAACAAGTAGCTGTTTTAAGGTTACCAATGGTTTTTGGCGCTAAATCTCCTAGAGTACTTGAAATACTTCAAAATATCAATGAAAATGAACCCGTTGAAGTGTTCCCAAATTTAATAATGAATGTTACAAACATTGATAAATTATCGCAACAAATTCATTACATAATTAACCGTAACAAGCACGGTATTTTTCATTTAGGAAGTAGTGATTTGGTGCATCATGACGATTTTATTAATGAAATAATTCAAATAATAACACAAAAAAAACCTATTATAAAAAGAGTTTTTACCACCAATGATGAGCGTTATTTAGCTGTTTTACCAAAAATTAATAAGCTACCAAAACATTTACAAATTCTTAGTACTAATGTTTTAGAAGATTTAAAAAAATAATTGATTTACACAGCAATATTCAGTATTTTTAAAACTGTTAATCAAAAAACATAAACACAATGAGTAAACTATCGGCACAAGACATTGAAACAAAACTTTTACGTTTCCCTGATTGGGAATATTTTGATGATGCTATTCATGCTGAATTTGAATTTGATAATTTTAGAGACTGTTTTAGCGCCATGAGCCGTATAGCTTTTGAGTGCGAAGCTCTTAACCACCACCCAAACTGGAGCAACGTTTATAACGTTTTAACCATATCACTTTCTACACATGATGCTAATGGTGTAACAGATAAAGATTTTAAACTTGCTGAAGCCATTGAAGCCATAGTAGAGCCTGTTGATGAATAATTTTATCATACAGCAATACAAAAATTACCAAAAAAGCAATAATTTTTTAAATTTGCGCAATGCTTTAAAAACACAAACTTTAAAGCAAACACATACTTATAACTTATAACTAAATATTATTATGGGAAGAGCTTTTGAATTTAGAAAAGCAAGAAAAATGAAACGTTGGTCTGCCATGAGTAAAGCCTTTACACGTATTGGTAAAGATATTGTAATGGCTGTTAAAGAAGGTGGCCCAGACCCAGATAGTAATTCCCGTTTACGTGCAGTTATACAGAATGCTAAATCTGTAAACATGCCAAAAGATAATATAGAACGTGCTATAAAACGAGCTAGTGATAAAAGCCAAGGCGATTACAAAGAAGTGCTTTTTGAAGGTTACGCGCAACACGGTATTGCTATTTTAGTTGAAACGGCTACTGATAATAATACAAGAACCGTAGCTAACGTACGTAGTTATTTTAATAAATGCGATGGAAGCTTAGGTACATCGGGTTCTGTTGTTTTCATGTTCGATCATACTTGTAATTTTAAAGTGAAAGGTGAAAATTTAGATTTAGAAGAATTAGAATTAGAATTGATTGATTTTGGTGTTGAAGAAATTTTTGAAGACACCGATGAAGATGCCGATGGAAACGAAGTAACTAGCGTAATGATTTACGCACCTTTTGAAAGTTTTGGTAAAATTCAAGCTTATTTAGAAGAAAATAATATCGAAATTTTATCTTCAGGTTTTGAGCGTATACCGCAGGTAACAAAAAAATTAAATGAAGAACAAGTTGCCGATGTTGAAAAATTATTAGAAAAACTAGAAGAAGATGATGATGTACAAAACGTATATCATACCATGGAAGAATCTGCTTAATAATACTTCAATATTAAATTATGGAAACAGCTTTACCACCCAATAAAACTATTAAATGGGGAATTATTGGCTGTGGTAATGTTACAGAAATTAAAAGCGGACCACCTTATAAACTAACCGAAGGTTTTGATTTAATTGCTGTAATGCGTCGTGATGAAGCTAAAGTAAAAGACTACGCTAAGCGTCATCAAATAAAAAAGTATTACACCAATGCAGAGGCGTTAATTAATGATACGGATGTTGATGCCGTTTATATAGCAACACCTCCTGATACACACAAATTTTATGCACTAAAAGTTGCTAAAGCAGGCAAAATTTGTTGTATTGAAAAACCAATGACACCATCATATAAAGATAGTTTAGTTATTTACAACACATTTAAAGAAAGAAACATTCCTTTATTTGTGGCATATTACAGGCGTTCTTTACCCCGATTCAAACAAATTAAAACTTGGATTGATAATGGCGCCATTGGAGAAATAAGACATATAAACTGGCAACAATGTAAACCAGCTAGTGTACTTGATAAATCAGGTGAATATAATTGGAGAACAGATGCTAATATAGCACCCGGTGGCTATTTTGATGATTTAGCAAGCCATGGCTTAGATTTGTTTACGCAACTTTTAGGTAATATTGTTAACGCTACTGGTTTTGCAACCAATCAACAAGGTTTATACAGTGCAAAAGATGCCGTAACCGCCAGTTGGCTACACAGTAACGGTGCTACAGGTTGTGCTTCATGGAATTTTGCCAGTAGTTTACATTTAGATGATGTAACAATATATGGTAGTAAAGGCACTATTAATTTTGCTGTATTTCATGAAAAACCATTGGTATTAACAACAGCTTCAAAAACCACATCAATTGAAATAGAGAACCCAAAACATATACAACAATTTCATATTGAAGGTATGCGTAATCAATTACTTTACAACAACTACAAACATCCATCAACAGGAAAAACAGCACTACATACCAATTGGGTTATGGATAAAATACTAGGGAAAATCTAGTTTTAATTCTTATAAATTAATACACTTTAACATTTTGTTTTAACAATTTTATAATGGTTTAAGTAAATTTGGTATCATTTTTTTTGAAAATGATACCAGATTATAATAAAAATTAACTTCCATTACATGAAAATTAAATTACAAAAACCAATTAAAACACTATTAGCTGCTTTTGTTTTAGTAGCAATTTTATTGCCCTTAAATGTATCGGCACAAAAAAAGAAAAAGAAAAAAAATCAAGCTAAAACTGAAGCTCCTAAACCAAAAGCCCCAAGAAAAAAAGGTATTGCTGACTTTGTTAAGCGAAGCAAAAAAATGGAAGGATTGTTTACAATCTATCAAGATACTGTAAATGGTTCATTGCAAATGTTAATTTCTGAAGAGCAGTTGGGTAAAGAATTTATTCACTTTAGCCAAATAGCCGATGGTGTAATGGATGCTGGTAGAATTAATAGAGGGTCTTACAGAGGTTCAAAAGTATTTAAAGTAAAAAAGTATTTTGATAAAATTGAATTTGTTTTTCAAAATACCTCGTTTTATTTTGATCCAACAAATCCAATTTCAAAATCAGAATCTGCCAACATAAGCGAAGGTATAATGGCTAGCTTAAAAATTGAAGCACATGATGAAAAAAGAGGTTTGTATTTAATTAAAGCCGATGAGTTGTTTTTAAAAGAAACACTTGCTTCTGTAAAGCCTGCTTCAAGACCTGGAACCTCTCCTATGGCCTTCAAGTTGGGTAATTTAGATAAAAACAAAACCAAGGTAAATGCCATTAAAAACTACCCTGAAAACACAAACTTAAAAATAGAATATGTTTACTCTAATCCGTATGCTTTAAACAGAGGTTCTAGTGCAGTTTCTGATGGTAGAAATGTTAGCATAAAGGTATTTCATAGCCTTATTGCAATGCCAGATAATGATTATGAACCGAGGTTTGATGACCCAAGAGTTGGATACTTCACAACACAAGTTGATGACCAAACTTCTACAAAAACAATAGCTTACAGAGATTTAGTACATAGATGGAATTTAGTAAAAAAAGACCCTAATGCGGCTATTTCTGAGCCTGTTAAACCTATAGTTTGGTGGATGGAAAACTCTACACCGCATGAATGGAGAGCAACCATAAAAGAAGCTGTTTTGCAATGGAATAAAGCGTTTGAAAAAGCAGGCTTTAAAAATGCTATGGTTGTGAAGCAACAACCTGATGACGCAGAATGGGATGCTGGTGATATTAGATATAATGTATTACGCTGGACCTCGTCTCCAAAACCTCCTTTTGGTGGTTACGGACCAAGTTTTGTAAACCCTAGAACAGGCGAAATTCTTGGAGCTGATATTATGCTAGAATATGTGCATTTTACAAACCGTGTGTTTTACGATAAAGTGTATGAATTGGCTAGCGAGCACAAAACATTTGAAAATAACACGCATGATGAACACAATCATAATTACTGTTCTTTCGGCGATGCTATGCATGATGATATCATGTTTGCAAATGCTGTTGCCAGTGCTACGGGTGCATCAGATTTAGAAATGGAGCGTATTAAAAAAGAATCTATGATGGCTTTAATTATGCATGAAGTTGGGCATACTCTTGGGCTAAACCATAATATGAAAGCAAGTCAGTTATTTTCTCCTGAACAACTAGCTACGCCTGAGTTTATAGAAGGTAAATGTTTAACAGCATCTGTTATGGATTATGCAACACTTAATATTACAAAAGACAGAAGCAAGCAAGGTCAATATGATGATGTAGCTGTTGGTCCTTATGATGTTTGGGCAATTCAGTTTGGTTATACACCTTTTAAAAATGAAGCTGAAAAAAATCTTTTATTAAACAGATCTACTGAGCCTGAATTAATTTTTGGTAATGATGCTGATGATATGCGATCACCAGGTAAAGCAATTGACCCAAGAGTTAATACTAACGACCAATCAAATGATGCCATACAATATGCTATTGATAGAATAGAACTATCTGATGATTTACTTAAAACAGCTAAAGAGAAGTTTGTGAAAGATGGTCAATCTTACGAGGAGTTAAGACGTGTTTATGGTTTGTTAAGCGGACAAAGAGGTGGCGCTGCTAATATAATTTCACGATACATTGGAGGTGTTTATGTTGATAGAGCTATGGCAGGCCAGCAAGGAGCAACACAACCTTATACACCTGTTAGTTTAGCAGACCAAAAGCGTGCAATGACTGCCTTAAAAAAATATGTTTTTGCACCAAATGCTTTTAACACGCCTAATGATTTATTCAACTATTTAGCAATGCAACGCCGTGGCTTTGATTTTATGAGAGGGCCTGAAGACCCAAAAATTCATAGTCAAGTTTTAAGCTATCAAAAAAATGTACTAAATCATTTACTGCACCCAAATACTTTACAGCGTATTACAGATTCTGAACTTTATGGAAACCAATATAGCCTATCTACTTTTATGACAGATTTAAATGATGCTATTTTTAAAGCTGATATTTACAGTAATGTAAATTCATTTAGACAAAATTTACAAATTGAATACACTAGCCGATTAATAAGTATGTTAACCGGTAAGCAGTCTAGTAAATTTACAAGTGCATCAAAATCTATGGCTTTATATAATTTAAAACGTATTAGAGCTATGGCTAACACTAGCGGAAACACAGCTTCTAGAGCACATAAACAGCATTTAAGAACATTAATTGATAATGCTTTAAAAGAAATAAAGTAGTATTTAATTAGTAGTTTATTAACATAAAAAAAGCTATTTCTTTTTAGAAATAGCTTTTTGTTTTTTAGAGCGTATTAAGTTTATGTTTCTTTTTAGTGACGCAATGTTTACTTTATGTTTCATTAACTAAATACAATATATTAGTATTCAAATTTTATGCCATAAACAATTAATTATCTTATGTTTATGAGTATTCAGGAATTTTTCCTTCTACATTTTTAAAAAAATCTTGCATAAAACTAAAATCGGCTTCTTTATTGTTTGTTGGGTAAAAAGGTTCAGAAATTTTGTTTTGTTTGTTTTTATAATCAAACGTTATCATTATAATGGGCACATTAGCTTTTTTAGCTATAAAATAGAAACCTGTACGCCATTGCAATACCTTTTTTCTGGTACCTTCAGGAGCTAAAGTTATTCTAAACTCATCATGATTATTAAAAATTTCAACTATTGCTTGTACTTTATTTTCGTTTGAAAACCTATTAACAGGTGTACCGCCTAAAGATTTAAAAAACCAACCGAAAGGAAATTTAAAAAGTGATTTTTTAGCTATAAAGTTTGTTTTAACCTTAATTACTGAACGTAGCAGCACCCCTATATAAAAGTCATGCCAACTTGTATGCGGTGCCGCTATTATTACAGCTTTCTTTATAGTATTTTTAGAAAGATTTATATTGCCTACAACTTTCCAACGTAGTAGTTTGAAGTAAACAAATTTTGATAACCAGCGCATGTTACATTTTTTTATAAAGCGCCTTTAGTTTACTACGTGTAATAATTTTTTGCCAATTTTTACCTAATGCATTTTCCCAAAGCGGTTTTAAATCTAATGAAATATCAATCATGGTATCAAAATCGGCATCAGTTAAATTAGCACAAATACCTTGTGGTAATGCTATACCGTGCAGCTCTTTCATTTGTTTAAATAGTTTAACACCTTCTGGGTAAAATTCTTCTAAATGATTAAAAACAATGCAGTTACCAATACCATGTTTTGTTCCTAAAAGGTAAGATAAACCATAACTCATAGCATGGGCAACACCAACTTGAGAGTAAGCAATGCTCATACCACCATGCCATGAAGCCATCATTAGTTTTTCATCGGCTTCAATTTGTGATAAATTATTTTTTAAAAAAACCTCTTTACAAAGTGAAAGTGCTATGTCTCCATAACTCTGGCTAAAAGCATTTAAATACGTGCCGTTTAAAGATTCTATACAGTGAATATAGCAATCCATACCTGTGTAAAACCACTGGTTTTTATCTACACCCTGCAAAAGTTCAGAATCTAATACTACTTGATCAAAAGGGGTGAAATCTGAATTTATTCCTAATTTTTTTTCTGGTCCGGTTAAAACAGTTGTTCTAGAAACTTCGGCACCTGTACCTGAAATTGTTGGAATACCTACGTGATAAATAGCTGGATTTTTAACTAAATCCCAGCCTTGATAATCTTTAGCTTCACCTTCATTTGTAAGCATAATTGATACTGCCTTAGCTAAATCTAAAAGCGTACCACCACCAATACCTATAATACCTGAAGGTCTTTCTTTTGTACTTAAAATAATATCTTTTACTATACTATCAACCTGATCGGTTTTTGGTTCTTCTTTAGCTGATACATATATTATTTTATCATCATAAGCTAATGGTATTCTAGATGTTAAATTACCGTCTGCTTTAAAAACATCATCTACTAAAAATATAAATGGAGCATTTATACTCAAGCGTTTAGGGTCTAATATTTCGCTTAACTGGTTGAAACTACCTCTGCCAAAAACAACTCTTGGCACCATTGGAAAGTTTTTATAACTCATTTACTAAAATTTCTTTTTCGAAATGTAAAAATAATACTATTTCTACGTTTATTTATTTAAATTTTGTTGAAATTTCTCAGAAAATAATCCAACATGATAACCATCAACTAATGCGTGATTTACGTTTATAGACACGTTCATTATTAATTCTGATTGGTTTTTTACAGCTTTACTGAAGGATAATTTTGGAACAGATTCTAACATGCCCGATACGGGTTCTTTATGTCCAGAATAATGTACCCATGGTAGTGCAGAACAATGAATACAGTCCAAGGTATTTTTAGGCGGATATAAATCATTTGATTGTTGTATGCGCTGTTTTTCACTTTCTATATTTTTTATGAAGGTTTGTAAATCTTCAGCAAAATCTATAAACGAAAATCCGTATGTATTATCACTACGCATTAAAGTTGCCGAGGCATTTATAACATCGTATTGTACAACATTATTATTTTCTATCCTGTATTTTAAATTATCAACAGCATTAATGGCTTTCATGCAATCATGCAAATATTTTGCAAAAAAACTAACATTATTGTCTTTTGAAAATTGATATGCTTTTGTAACATTAAATGGAATGGTTAACGCAAAATACGGATCTTTTAAACCACAAAAATGGTTGTAATGCGCTTTTCTGTTCCAGTTTTCAATATCTATAATTTTCACTAATCTAGTAAATTTAAAAGTTCTTTTAATGAACTTATTGTTTTGTATTCTTTTCCGTTGGTTTCCTTTTCAGTAACAAGTTCATGCGCCCATGTTGTATGAAATGGTACATGAATAGCATGCGCTTTTAAGTTTGCCAGTGGAAGCACATCAGATTTTAAAGAGTTGCCAACCATTAAAAACTGTTGGGGTTTAACATCTAAATGATTTAAAAGTTTACTGTAATTAGTTTCTTTTTTATCACTTAAAACCTCAATATGATGAAAATAAGATGTTAATCCAGATTTTTCAAGTTTACGTTCTTGGTCTAGCAAATCGCCCTTAGTAGCTAAAATTAATTTGTATTTTTTTGATAGTGTTTTTAACACTTCTTCTACCCCATCAAGTAATTCAACAGGTTTGTTAAGCATAGTTTTACCTATATTTAAAACCTGCTCTAGTTTTTTGTTTGAAATGTTATAATTTGAAAGCTCTAAAGCTGCCTGAACCATAGATAGTGTAAAGGCTTTAACACCATAGCCGTAAAGCTCTAAATTAGCCATTTCCATTTTAAAGAGTTCTTGGTCTAATTTATTTGGTGTTTCATATTCTGATAATAAAGTACAAAAAGCTTCTTCTGCTTCTCTAAAATAGGTTTCGTTAACCCAAAGTGTATCATCAGCATCAAAGCCTATAACTTTTATATTCTTGTAATTACTCATTTTATAAAATTATTTCCATGCTTTTTTTGCACGTTCTAAATCTTCAGGTGTATCAATTTCTATGCCTTGTATATTAGTTTCAACCATTTTTATGCGCTTTCCGTATTCTAAATACCTAAGTTGCTCTAGTTTTTCAGAAGCTTCTAAGGTTAACATTGGTAAGTTGTAAAAATCTATGAGCGCCTGTTTTCTAAAAGCATACACGCCTTTATGCTTGTAATATTTTACATTGATATTTTTATCTCTAGGGTACGGAATTGGACTTCTAGAAAAATATAATGCAAAGTTGAAAGTATCAATAATTACCTTTACCGTATTTGGGTTATTTATTTCATCTTCATCTGTGATATGTACCATTAATGAAGCTAAATCAACCGTTTTTTCTTCATCATTTTTAAAAACTTGAATGAGCTTTAAGAGTGATTCTTTATCTGTAAAGGGTTCATCGCCTTGAACATTAATTACCACATCAACATCCATATTTTCAACCGCTTCGGCTATCCTGTCACTACCAGATTGGTGTTCTTTTTTACTCATTATAGCTTTTCCGCCATTATTTACAATTTCATTATAAATAATATCACTATCAGTTACTACAAATACATCATCAAACAAATTTGTGGCAACTGTGGCTTCATAAGTTCTTAAAATTACCGGTTTACCATTAAGGTCTTGCATGAGTTTTGCAGGAAACCTTGTAGCACTATAACGTGCCGGAATCATTGAAATTATCTTCATAAATTAATTAATCAATTCGTGTTCAAAAATACTCATTTTATGGTGCTATCTGCTTGGTTTTTTTTAACTTTTTATACAGTTTGAAAAAAATATAACATATAAGAAGCGTAAATATAACTGCCACAATTGGCATAAATATGGATATTATAGACATTATTAATGACATAACCGTTTCTAAAGTTGATACTAACGGGTTTGCTACACCAGCTGTAGTAACTGTTGATGCTAAACGTGTAGTACCAGAGGTTCCTGCAATTGCAGCAGCGGTACCACCACCAGCAATTATTGCTAAAGACCACGTAATTACAGGGTCTAGATTTGCTACTGTAGATAGCATAACTACAGTGCCTGCAATACCTGCTAATGGTACCGCAATACTATCTAACAAATTATCAATATACGGAATAAAATATGCAATAATTTCGGCAAGTGTTGCTACACCTAAAGTTATTAATGCTGTTGTACTGCCAACCCATTGCCATGATTCATTAAGTTGCCAAACATCAAAATAAGCAGCTAGACTTAATGCAAATAATGGCAAAAAAACTCTAAACCCTACAGAAGCTGAAAGCCCAATACCTAAACAAATGCTAATTAATGTTTCTGGATTCATGTGTGCTATTCTTCAAAAAAATCATCTTTAAAACCAATAAGATACAATTTTTCTTTGGCTCTGGTTACTGCGGTGTATAACCAACGTAAATAATCTTTGTTTATTCCATCAGGCAAATAGGGCTGTTCTACAAATACGGTATTCCATTGTCCTCCTTGAGATTTATGACATGTAATGGCATATGAAAATTTAACCTGCAGCGCATTAAAATGTTTGTTGGCTTTTATTTTTAAAAACTTTTTATAATTACTTTCATTTTCATAATCTTTAGCTACTTCTTGATATAACCTGTTAGAATCATCATAAGATAATGAAGGTGTTTCTGCAGTAATAGTATCTAAAAGCAATACCGTTTCAATGGGTTGCATTTTAGGGTAATCTACCATACGAATTTTTACGGTGGCAAACCTAAAACCATAAAGTTCTTCAATTCTAAAAATTTCAAGAACTTCAATAATATCGCCATTAGCAATAAATCCGGCTTCAGTAGTTGGTTTTATCCAAAAATAATTGTTTTTTACTACCATAAGGTAGTCTCCAGCAGTGAGTTCATGTTCATTAAACAAAATTCTGCTTCGTATTTGTTGGTTGTATAAATTAGCACGCTTATTACTTCTAACAATAATGGCAGTTTCTTCATTGCCTAAATTACTGTATGATTCGTTTATAGCATCCATAATTTCATGGCCATCAATAAGTCTTACAATATCTTTAAAACCGTTTAAATTAAACTTAAAATAATTATAAATCTCATTAGCAAGTGCTTCTCTTAAAATGGTAGCATTAGATAGTATTCCGGAGTCATATTCTTGCCTTACAACTTCATCAAGTTCCATTTTACTAACGTCTTTATTGTAATTTAAGCTAATAGTATCTTCATTTAAAGCAGGACTTAAATCTAGTTTAACCGGTGGCAATTGTGCCGTATCTCCAATTAATAGTAATTTACATTGATGACCAGAGTATACATATTGCATTAAATCATCAAGTAATGAACCATTTTCAAACAATTTAGATTCACCGGGTGTATCTGGTATCATAGAAGCTTCATCAACAATAAAAATAGTGTTTTTGTGTTTATTTGGTTGTAACACAAACTTAACACCACCACCCTTTTCTTTTCTTGGAAAATATATTTTTTTATGAATGGTAAACGCTTCTTTTTTTGAGTAATTTGCTATCACTTTTGCGGCTCTTCCGGTAGGCGCCATTAAAATTGCACTCTTTTTTGCTTTCCAAAGGTTAGAAACTATTGCACCAACAATAGTAGTTTTACCTGTACCTGCATAGCCTTTTAAAACATACAAACTATTGGGCGTTTTACTAAATATAAAACTTGAAAGTTGCTGTAATACAACATCTTGCTTTAGCGTAGGCTGAAAAGGAAAATGTTGTTTTATGAGTGAATAAAATTCTGAAGACGTCATGAATTGTTTACCGAGAAATAAATTATTCAAATATAGAAATGATTTTTTTGTTTGTAGGTTTTAACGAATAAAAAAAAATTGTAGATTTGCGAAAGACCTTTGATAACTTAATAATTAAAAATAACAATGCTAAAATTTATTCTTATTGCAGTTGGTGTTATACTTTTAACCATAGTATTAGTAAAATTAATAGACAAATTTGTACCAACAAAAGCTAAACCTTTTTTAACCATCATCCTTTGGGTGTTAATAGGATTTTTGGGCTACCAAACTTACATGTCTATATACGAGCCAATTCAATTTAATAAAACAAAGCAGAAGCGCTACGCCAAAGTAATTAAAAGCTTAATTGATATTAGAGATTCTCAATTAGCACACAAAACTGTAACTGGCAAATTCTCAAAAGATTTTGACGGATTAGTTAAGTTTTTAGATACTGCTAAATTTACTATTACACAACGTAGAGATTCTAGTGTTTTAGATGTTGAACAAACTAAACGCTACGGTGTTGATATGTTTAAAGACATTGTAATTATTGATACCTTAGGATACGCATCTGTTAAAGATTCATTATTTAAAAACTCTGATAGATACAAAACAATGATGAATGTTCCTGTTGGAGAACCTGGAGCTAAATTTAAAATGGATGCAGGTTTTGTTGAACAAAACGATTTAAACATTCCTGTTTTTGAAGCTTCAGTTAAAAAAGATGTTATTTTATTTGATCAAAATAAAGACCTTTTAGTACAAGAAAATCAAGTAATATCAGTTGATGGTGTTAATGGCGATGCACTAAAAGTTGGATCAATGGAAGAAGTAAAAACTATAGGAAACTGGCCTAAAACTTATGGCTCTAACGAGTAATACAACACATAAACTAACTAACAAACAACTGTCCATTCAAATTAGTTTGAATGGACTTTCTTTTTGTGTTTTAAACCAAAGCACAAACACCATTACGGCGCTTAAAAAAATAGATTTTAGTAAAAAACTAAACCCAATTAAGCTTTTAGAAAAAGTAGAAAATATTTTTAAAACAGAAAAAAGCTTACAAGATAGTTTTAGTAGTGTAACGCTAATTCATGAAAACGAATTATCTACACTTGTACCAAAACACCTATTTAATGAAGATGCTTTAGCTGACTATTTAAAGTTTAACGCTAAAATATTTCAAACAGATTTTATTTCTTTTGATGAAACCACCAATAGTAATGCCGTAAGCGTTTATGTACCGTACGTAAACATTAACAATTATATTTATGATAAGTTTGGTGCATTTACTTTTAAACACATTTCAACAATATTAATTGAAAATATTTTAGAAGCCGAAAAACACACAAACCAACCTAAAGTATATATAAATGTTAACACAAGTAACTTTGAGCTTGTTGTTGTAAACAACAACAAACTCGTATTTTATAATACGTTTGAATACGTTACAAAACAAGATTTTATTTACTATATTTTGTTTACTGCAGAACAATTACAATTAAATCCAGAAGTTTTTAATTTAGTTTTTGTTGGTGATATTGATGATACCGATGAGTTTTACAAAATAACATACAAATATGTTAGAAATGTGTCGTTTGGTAATAGTATTGGTAACTATAATTTTATTGAAAAACCAAAGCATAAACATTCATTTTTTACTTTAATTAAAAGTTTTTAATGCGAATAATATCAGGAACATACAAAAGACGAAAAATAGTTGCGCCAAAAAATTTACCTGTACGCCCAACTACCGATATGGCTAAAGAATCATTATTCAACATATTAAATAATTTATACTATTTTGATGATATTAATGTGTTAGATTTATTTGCAGGCACAGGCAATATAAGCTATGAATTTGCATCACGAGGTACCGAAAACATCACTAGTGTTGACCAAAACTATAACTGTATTAAATTTATAAATGAAACAGCCACAGCTTTTGAAATGCCTATTGAAACTATAAAAAGTGATGTGTTTAAATTTTTAGAAAATAACACCCTAAAATATGATGTTATTTTTGCAGATCCGCCTTATGATTTTTCTACAGAGCTTTTTGCTAATATTCCGCAATTAGTTTTTCAAAATAATTTACTAGAAGAAGGTGGTATTTTAATTGTAGAGCACTCAAAACACACTAATTTATCAGCATTGAAACACTACAGCTACTCCAAAAGCTACGGTGGTAATGTGTTTAGTTTTTTTGAAATTATAGAAAATAAATAAAAAGCAAAACCCTTCTTATAAAAAAGAAGGGTTTGTTTATTTTAAAGTAAGCCTATAAGCCGAATTCTGTATGCTTAAAGTTGAGAATGAAACCATTCACAACAAAAAACACCCTTATCATTTATCTTAATACACTGTTACCAGTGTACTTTAGCTGCCTACCCTCCAACATTGGGCGTGCAACCCTTAAACGTTGGTATACATGGCATTGCACCATATAGAGTTTACCTGATTTCACTACAGCATTACCTGTACATACTTTCTGTTGCACTTTTCCTAGTTTTACAACTGGTGGCCATTAACCACTATATTGCACTACGGTGTTCGGACTTTCCTCTCTTCAATATCAAAACACGTTCATTATTAAAAAGCGATAAGGCGGCCTACTTTGGCGCAAAAGTAAACAAATTGTTAATAACTCGTTTTAAATATTATCCTCAAACTTTATAATTAATTACTGAATTTTTAAATTTGTTATTCTAATAGTTTTCAATGGAACATTTTGTAGTATCGGCCAGAAAATACAGACCCCAAACGTTTAAAGACGTTGTTGGGCAAAAGGCTATTACAAATACATTATTAAATGCTATAAATAACAACCATTTAGCCCAAGCCCTTCTTTTTACAGGGCCACGTGGTGTTGGTAAAACAACATGTGCACGTATTTTAGCAAAAATGATTAATAGTGATGGCGTTGATACTGATGAAGACTTTGCGTTTAATATTTTTGAGTTAGATGCCGCATCAAATAACTCGGTTGATGATATTAGAAACTTAACTGACCAGGTTAGAATTCCGCCGCAAGTAGGAAAATACAAAGTATATATCATTGACGAGGTTCATATGCTTTCGCAGGCAGCTTTTAATGCGTTTTTAAAAACATTAGAAGAACCACCAAAACATTGTATTTTTATTTTAGCAACTACCGAAAAGCACAAAATAATACCAACCATTCTATCACGCTGTCAAATATTTGATTTTAAGCGCATAACAGTTACTGATGCTAAGGAATATTTAAAATACATTGCCGAAGAACAAGGCATTACTGCCGAAGATGATGCATTACATATAATAGCACAAAAAGCAGATGGTGCCATGCGTGATGCGCTCTCAATTTTTGATAGAGTAGTTAGTTTTTCTGGTAAAAATTTAACCAGACAAGCCGTTACTGAAAACTTAAATGTTTTAGATTACGAAACGTATTTTGAAAGTACAGACCTTATATTAGAAAATAAAATACCCGAGCTTTTACTTCAATTTAATGAAACGCTGTCAAAAGGATTTGACGGACATCATTACATTGCTGGATTAGCATCTCATTTTAGAGATTTATTGGTTAGTAAAACCGAAAATACCATTGCCTTGCTTGAAGTTGGTGAGCAAACTAAACAAAAGTATTTGCTACAATCTAGAAAAGCCACCCGAGAATTTTTAATTCAAGGTATTCAATTAGCTAATGAATGCGACCTCAAGTATAAAACCAGTAAAAATCAGCGTTTGCTGGTTGAACTTTGCCTTATGCAACTTGCCTCTATCACTTTTGATGGAGAAAAAAAAAATAGCAAACATTACATAATTCCGGCTTCATACTTTAAAAACAAAGGTATTACACCAATTAAGGTTTCGGTACCTGATGCTAAACCAACAACAACACCTGAAACCGAATCTCAAAAAAAAGATTCAAAGACCAGTACAACAAGTAATACATTTCAAAAAGAACAACCCCAAAAAATTGTTTTAAAGCAATCTGGCAAACGTACATCTGGCCTTTCTTTAAGTAGTTTAAAAGCAAAAAAAGCTCATCAAATTAAACAAATGAATGTTGTTGTTGATGAAGAAGATTTACCAAAAGAACCATTTACAGAAGAGGCGTTCATAAAAGTTTGGAAAGCTTACATTGAAAAATTACTAGATCAGGGCAAACGAAATTTAGCATCTATTTTATCTATAGACACTCCTAAAGTTAAGGGCACAACGGCTTTTTTAGAATACCCAAATGCAACAAATAAAGTTGAAATTGAGCGTAACCAATATGATTTATTAGCGTTCATTAGGCAGTCTTTAAGTAATTACGATATTGAATTATCTATATCTGTTAATGAAGTTAAAGAAAAGCAATACGCATACACCACTGCTGAAAAATTTGAAAAACTTAAAGAAAAAAACCCTAATATTGAGTTATTAAGAAAAACCTTTAATTTAGATGTTTAAAAAAACTGTTAACATAGCATTCCTTTTATTTGCTAGTTTGTTTATAGCACTATTAAGTTGTGATGGCCATAAACATAAAACCGATTTGTTAAAAGCTGCTATATCTAATTTTAATAAAACTTCTGACCCTATTGAAATTGTAAATTTTGTACCTAAAAACTACAACCAAGTTGTGCAAGATTCTATTTTAAGCAATGGGTATAACGTTAGTATAAAAACCTATACTAATATGAAAAAAACTATAACAAATGTTATTACCAATAATGCAGTTAGTAATAAAACACACTTTAGGTGTATTGAAACAGATGTTTTGGTAACTAAAAACAACTCCATTATTTTTAATGAAAAAATTGATGCAAATTTTATAGCTACAAATTTACCAAACTTAATAAATGCTAATAATTTTGTAGGCAATGCCATAGCCATAAACTACGAAGCCACATTAAAACACAACAAACTTGTTTTAACAGCTTCATTATACAAACCAAAAAGCACAAACTGTATTTCATTTTATATAATTATTGATGAAAATGGCCATTTTACTACCGAAAATATAAACACTTATGCTAGGACTTAAATTGCCAACAGACCCAAGATGGGTAAATATTGTTGAAAAAAATATTGAAGAAATACTTACAGACCATGCCTTTTGCGAACAAAAAGCTACAAGTACAGCTATTTCATTAATTGTAAGTTTTCCTGAATATACAGAGCTTGTTCAAGAAATGGTAGCTTTAGTTAAAGAAGAAATTAGCCATTTTAAAATGGTACATGATAAAATTTTAGAACGTGGTTGGACTTTAGGAAGAGACCGAAAAGATGAATATGTAATTAAATTAATGAAGTTTTTTCCTAAAGGAGGAAGTCGTACAATGCAATTAGTGCATAGGTTATTATATGCGGCTTTAATTGAAGCAAGAAGCTGTGAACGTTTTAGGTTATTATCTGAAGAATTAGAAGACAAAGAATTAGCTACTTTTTATAGAAATTTAATGGTAAGTGAAGCTAACCATTACACTATGTTTTTAGGCTTTGCCAGAAAATATGGTGATAAAAAAGAGGTTGACACAAAGTGGCAACAACTTTTGGAATATGAAGCAGAAATTATGTCTGATTTAGGAAAAAACGAAACAGTACACGGTTAAAATTTATAACCAACACCTATTTGTATATTGGTGTTTTTTGCCGATAACCCTGAAGCATCCTCAAAAACATTTCTAATACCGTATGTGTATCTTACATCGGCAAATAATGCATAATTAATTTTATATTCAATTGCACCAACAGCAGAATACGCAAAGTTATTTACAGCATCATCTACTTTATGTACTTTTAAACCAACTTGCGGACCAGCGCCAACATGAATTTTTTCACTTAGTCTTACTTTTAAAAGTATAGGTGCTTGTATATAATCTAAATGAATTTTTTCATCTTTTGCACCTTCAGCAGAAAATTGTAATTCAGGCGCTATAGCTATAGTTTTTGAAAAACCAATTTGAGCAAAAAAGCCAAAGTAAATACTATTACGGTGTTTGTTTATCATTGGTGGTGTATCTTCAAAATCTAAATTTGAAATATTATAACCACCTCTAATACCATATTTAACACCTTTAAAAACGTAGTTATCTTGTTTTTTTGGAGTATTTATTGAAGTTGTATCTATTGTTTTTTCTTGAGCAAAACCATATACTGAAAAAACAAGAAGTAAGGTAAAAAGCACTGTTTTTTTCATAAGTAATAAATTTGGGTATATATATGTAATTATATTACCACGAATATATATTTTATTATTAAAAAGCAATACTTTACAGGCTAAAGTGCATAATTTTACTGTGTATTACTTGAAACGGTATCATAGTATATACTTTTTATAATACCATCGGCTAAACCAATTTTTGGTACATAAATGTGTTTAGATTTACTCCATTTCATAGCTGATAAATAAATTTTCATTGCAGGTATAATAACATCGGCCCTATCTTGGTTAAGTTCAAGTTCAGTTATACGCTCTTCATAAGTATAACTTTGTAATAATTTATAGTAATTAGTTAAATAAAAATACGTTAACGGCTTACCAAGTGCTTTACCTGATACTTTAAATATTTTATTAATATTACCACCAGAACCTAATACATACACTTTATCATAGCCGGCTGTATGTTTGGCAATCCACTTTTCAAGTTTCTCCCAAGCATTGTCTTTAACCATATCATTTAAAATACGTACAGTACCTATTTTAAATGATTTTGATGCCCTTTTTTCGCCATTACAAATAACACTAAACTCTGTACTACCACCACCAACATCAACGTATAAATATGTTTTATTGGGGTCTATAAATTTATTTAAATCGGTTGCTGCAATAATTTCTGCTTCAACTTCACCGTTAATTAAATCTATATTTATGCCTGCATTTTTTCTAATAAGTTCAACAACGGCTTTTCCGTTTTTAGACTCTCTCATAGCAGATGTTGCACAAGCTTTATACTTTTCAACCTTATGAGATTTCATAAGTAATTTAAAAGCTAACATAGTATCAACCATGCGCTCTTTATTTTCATCGGAAATTTTTTTATTTATAAACACATCGGCACCTAAACGAATAGGTACCCTTACCAATGAGTTTTTTTTAAACTTAACTGGTTTTCCGGTTTCTTCTATTATGTTTGAAATTAGTAGTCTTACAGCGTTAGAACCTATATCTATTGCTGCATATTTTTTAATTGTAAGCATATTAGTTTTTAAGCTTCTCTAAATAATAATTGTAAATAGCTATTTGCGAGCGTACTTCCGGATTATCATTTTTTCTATATTCATTTTCACTTGGTGTGTTAATCAATCTAGCCTTTACGTTATCACTCCAACAAATATTAAACGTATCTATAATTTCTTGTTTAATATCTTGATCATAAATTGGGCAACTTACCTCTACTCTATTCACTATATTTCTAGTCATCCAATCTGCCGAAGATATGTAAACTTTAGCATCTTCATCTTTACCAAAGATATAAACCCTTGGGTGCTCTAAAAATTTATCAACCACGCTAATAACGTTTATGTTTTCACTCATACCTGCAACACCAGGTATTAGGCAGCAAATACCACGCACAATCATATCAATTTTTACGCCTTCATTACTGGCTTGGTATAGCTTATCAACCATTTCATAACTAGATACGCTATTCATTTTTAGTCTAATGTAACCACCTTCGCCATTTTTACTTTTCTCAATTTCTTTATCAATTAATTTAAAAATGCTTTTTTGTGTATAGTGCGGAGACACTAATAAATGTTTGTATGAAAATATTTTATAGTTAGCATCAAAGAAATTAAATATTTTATTTACATCTTTTAAAATACCTTGGTTGGCTGTAAATAACGTATAATCTGTATAAATTTTTGCTGTAGATTCATTAAAGTTTCCGGTGCTTATAAATCCATAGCGTTTTATTTTTTTACCTTCTTCGCGTTCAATAACACACATTTTACTATGTACTTTTAAACCAGGCACACCAAAAATTAAGTTTACGCCTTCGCGTTTCATTTGTTCAGCGTATTTAATATTGGCCTTTTCATCAAAACGGGCTCTTAACTCAATTGAAACTGTAACCGTTTTTCCATTAATTGCCGCATTAATTAAAGCACTAGCTACATGCGATATTTGCGCTAGCCTATAAATAGTAATTTTTATAGTTTTAACTTTAGGGTCTAGAGCGGCTTCTCTTAAAAACTTAATAATATATGAAAACGTATGGTATGGTGCGTGTTGTAAATAATCTTTTTCAGCAATGGCTTCAAAAATACTGCTACTTTTTAAACTTAAGCCTTTAACAGGCAAAGCTTCAATTTTATCATATAACAAATCTGTTCTTCCTAAACTAGGAAAACTCATATAATCTCTTTTGTTATGATAACGCCCACCAGGAATAATACTATCTGTATTTTCAATATTCATTTTTTCCATGAGATATTGCAACGTATCATCATCAATAGTTTTATCAAAAACAAACCGAACAGGATCACCAATTTCACGGTGTTTTACACTATCAGATATTTTTTCAATAAAACTTTTACTTAAGTCACTATCAAAATCTAGCTCTGCATCACGTGTAATTTTAATCATGTGAGCAGATATGGTTTTATAATCAAAAATGCTAAAAATATCACTTAAGCAATACCTTAACAAATCATCATACATTATTATATAACTGTGTCCGTTTTGCTTTGGTAATTCAATAAAACGCTCTACAGATTTTGGTATTTCAATAAGTGCGTACTGCTTTGTGTCATCATTCATTTCCATTTTAACAGCCAAATAAGCAGCACTATCTTTTAAGTTTGGTATTTGTACCAAATCATTTAAAATAATAGTAACTAAAGCCGAACTTACATTTTGGTAGTAATACTTTTTAATATATTCATGTTGTTGGGTATCAACTTGTGTTTCATCAATAACATAAATATTTTCTTCTTTTAATTTAGCATCAATTTCATGTAAAACCTTAATACTTTCAGCCTGTTGTTTAATAACAATTTGTGTTATAATTTCAAGCAGTTCTTTGGCTTTAATACCACCTAGTTGGTTTTTACCATCTTTACCAACCTCAACAATACGCTTAACGGTGGCATAACGTACCTTAAAAAATTCATCTAAATTATTAGAAAAAATACCTAAAAACCGTAAACGTTCAATAAGCGGTACGCGTTCATCAGAAGCTTCTTGAAGTACTCTTGCATTAAATTGCAACCAACTTATCTCTCGGTTTATATATAAGTTATTTTCGGTTTCGGTAGCTATCATATTTTTGCAGAATTATATATTTAAGGATGTAACAGCAAACAAATATATTCTATTTAACTATAAAAAATAAAGACTCTAGCTTTAAATTTCCTTTAAATATAACAACAAAAATTTTGGCGTTCCATCACCTATGGTGCTGGCGGGCTATACGCTACAAGTCCTCGCTATCGCTGTGGGCTTTCCGCTGCTATCCCTAACGCACGTACTAGTGGTGTACAGGGTCTTGCGTACAAGGGCAATTACTAATACCCTGTAAAAAGTCTATACCAATTGTAACAACATGGGTACCAGAATTATAAGCCGATAAATCATTAGTTGTAACCTGATAAGCATAACCAAAGTAAAAAAGTGATTTTTTAAACCCAACCATTGGGCCAATATTTAATGGTTTAAAAAACTGATCATTTAAAAACCTGTAACTTATACCACCCCAAATATAATCTTCTTTCCTATCGTATTTTCTAACTTTAAAATTCACATCGGTAGCCGAACGTTTATCACTTGTAAACATTTGATAGAAAATAGAAGGTTCAAACTCTAAGCCACTCTTTTTAGGTCCCAGAATGGTGTAACCTGCATATACTTGATAGTTTAAAAGTAAATTAGGTTCAAAAACTCTTTCAGATTCTTCAAGTTTTTTCTCTAATATGTTATTAACATTTAAGCTTACAAACAAGCCTTTAAGCCTAAATAATGCACCAACATCAAAGTTGTGGTTGGTTGTTCTTCTATCATCAGTAATATAAGGGTCTATCGTTGGGTTTTCATAAGTGGTATTAAAATTATTAATATCAATTCTAAAATTATTTATGTTATATGAAATACCTAATGACAAGTACATTTTTGCATAATAGTCTAACACTAAATGGTGTGCAAACGAAAACTTAGCACCCGTTTGTATTGTATTACCATTTCTATCATTATATAATGACAAACCAATACCAGACCTATCGGCTATTCTAACATCACCATAAAATGATTGGTTATCTGGGGCATTTTTAATACCAACCCATTGTGTTAACCCATTAGCTCTTAGCTTTACATTATCGCCAATACCTGCATAAGTTGGCGAAATAACAAAGTTATTATCCGCCAAGTACTGCGTAAAAACTGGTAAGTTAAGCTCTTGTGCGTAAGTAAATGTTACTAGTAAAAAGCACAGATATGTAAATAATTTTTGCATGTTTTTTTGTTTTTTAAAACTATCTATATAATGTAAAGTTGCCTACAAAAGTTCTATCGTCTCTTGGGTCATTTAACTTAACTAAATACCAGTAATCACCTGTTGGTAATTCTTTACCATTATAAGTTCCATCCCACGTATCGTTTACATTTAAGGTAGCTATTTTGCGTCCGTATCTATCAAAAATATCAAAGGTTAAGTTTTTGTATTGTGTAACACAACCAGGACCCCAACCGCCATTAGCTGGTACAAAATAGTTAGGTACACAAATATCAATGTACTCAAAATATCTTGTTGCAGTTGCAACACAACCGTTACTGTCTGTTACTGTTACCGTGTATTCACCAGATTCATAAATTACAAAAGAGCCTGTATTTTGGTAGGGTTCATAATCTACTTCATTTACTCGTCTAACAGCATATTCATAATTACCAGCACCACCGCTTGCTTGGGCGATGATTTCATTAATTTCACCATCAGATAATGCAATTTCTAACGGATCGTATTGATTAACATCAAAGAATACTTGTTGCTCACAACCGTTTGAGTGCCTTACTGTAATTGATTGGTTGTTTCCTGGAGCAACATCAATAAACACGTTACTAGATTGGAAGTTTATACCATCAAGTGAGTAATCAACCTCATTAGCATCAATATTTTCATCAATTGTTACAGTAACTGTGTTGCTTGTAGCATCGGCAATATCAGTACAGTACGCAACGGTTACATCAGGATTTAATGCTACAGATTCTGGGAACGCTATATTCCATTCAGATTGACAACCCTCAGCATCAGTAATATATACTATATGGTCTCCACCTACTAGGTTTGTAAAATCAAACTGTGTTTGTGTGGCAGTTCCTGTGGTATATGTTCCGTTTATATCATCTAGAGCCACACTATATGGCATTGTTCCTCCAGAAATATCTATACTAAACTCACCGTTCATATCGCCTTCACAAACTTCAGGAATTAAAGAGTTTGGTACAATTGAAATTAATACGGGTGCTGGCTCATTAACTACATAATCAAATAACACATAACAACCTAATTCATCTTGTACAATAGCTTGGTAATTTCCTGGTACTAAATTTTCAAAAATTGGTTCATCAAAAAACTGATTCATTTGAGGAGAAATAGCATATTTAATTACACCTGTTCCGCCAGTTGCAATAATTTCTAAAATACCATTATTTTCTCCATTACAAGTTACATCAGTAACATCAAAACTAACTTCTAAAGGTAAGCTTGGTTCTGTTATACTAACAGTTTCCGAGGTGTATAAACAATCACCACTATCAACATGTACTTGGTAATTTCCAACTCCTAAATTAGTAAATACACCAGGGCTATCTTGCGTTGCTGGTATAGCATTACCCATGGTATCTTGTAACGTGTAAACGTAATTACCTAAACCACCTTCGGCAACAGCTATTATTACACCTGTTGTATCTCCAGCACAATTAATTGTAGCGTTTGAAGTATCTAAAGTTAAGTTTAATGCCGGTAACGGATCTATAGTTATTTGGTTTGAAGCAGATGAAATACATCCATTTGCATCTCTAACATAATATATATAATCACCTGGTGTTACTGCAAATGTTACAGAATTTGTAAATGTGCCTATAACTGTAGCAAAACTTTCGGTATCACTATACTCATAAGCACCTGTGCCACCGGTAGCACTTAGCGTTAATGTAGCATTGGTAGTACATGTTTGCGAGGTTGCTTTTACTAAACTAGTTTCAATTGCTGGAGGTTGTGCTATTACAACATCGGCTGTTGTAAAGGTACAATTATAGCCGTCAGTTATTGTTACATTGTAAGTGCCAGCTGCTAAATTAGTAAATACTGGCGACGCTTGCGGACCAGAATTACTTGCAATTGGCGCTATAGTATTTAATGTATACGAATAGTTTGAACCTTGCCCACCTGTTACACCACTTACGGTAATTGTTGAATTATCATCACCAAAACACGCTAATGGCGATGGTGTTGCTGTAATTGTTCCGTTTATAGGTGTAGGTGGATTTAAAGTTATATTGAATGTTGCAATACAGCCACCTGCATCACGAACATTAACCGTGTATGCACCTGCTGAAAGCCCTGTAAAAGTTGGGTTTGATGAATATGCTACTGTGGCTGCACCTGTTAATTCGTATTCATAACTACCCCAACCACCGCTTGCTACTGCTGTAATGGCGCCTTTATCATTATCGCATGTTACGTTAGCATCTTCTGATGCTACTAAAGTTAATGCGCTTGCAGGAGAATCTATAGTAAACATATTTGTAGTTGTACTACAGAAAGGGCTATCTGTTTCTGTTACTTCAACATAATAATTACCACCAGATAAACCGGTTACAGTAAGTGGATTTGTAGATGTGTTTGCTGATGTTGCTGGAATTACAGATACATCATTACTGTTAAACACTTCATATGTGTAATTACCTGTGTAATTAGTAACATTTAATTCAAAAGTACCATTAGCATCACCAAAACAAGTAATATCTGTTGTAGCTGTTGCTGTAGCTTCAATAGTATTGTAAGGTGCAACTGTATAAGCAGCTGTTGTTATTGTACAGCTAGTTGTTAAATCACGAACTTCAAAATAGTAATCGCCTGGAGCTGTAATACTAAATGTATTTGATGTTTGAGGTGTTCCGCTTGGTAGCATGACATACTCAAAACTACCAGAACCACCAGTAACATTTATGGTTACGCTACCTGTATCATTACAATCAATTGGCGACCCGACAGAAACAGTTGCTGCAGTTAATGTTGGTAACGGATTTATAGTTACAGTGTTTGACGCTATACAGTTATTGGCATCTCTAACATATACATCAATATTTTGTACACTTCCTGTATCAATTATATCAAATGTGTTTGATGTAAAATAGTTTGAACCATCAATACTATACATGTATGGTGTTGTACCACCAGTTTCTGTAATTGTTAAAGTTGAAGTATTCACAACATTTGAAGCATTACAACTATAATCTGTTGCAGTACCTGATGCTGTTAATACAGCTGGTTCATTTATAACTACGTTTGCAGTTGCTACACAGTTTCTCCCTGAGGTAACTTGTACTGTATAAGTGTTTGCTGGTAATCCTGTGAAAACATTTGAACTTTGAGGCGCAACAGTAATTGGCGCAGTAATTTCATATGTATATGTTGGATTATCATTTGTAGCATCTAAATTTACTGTAATTGTTCCATCACTTCCTGATGCACAAGACACATTGGTTGCTGTTGTTGTAAACGTAACTGGTGTTGCTGCTTCTAAGTTTACACTTACATCGGTTGTACATGATGTAACAACATCTGTAATTGTTATAGTATATGTTCCAGATGGCACATTACTAAATGTGTTACTTGCAAAAGTAATTCCTGTACTAGGGCTTATACTATATGAGTATGTGCCAGAGCCACCAGAACCCGAAACCGTTATTTCACCATCATTATTACTACATGATGGTAACGCTGTTACGCTAGGTGCTATATCTAAGCCATTATAAATTTCTATAGTAGTAGGTAAATCTACTGAACAACCATTACCATCTCTTACTGTAACAGTATAAGTTCCTGCTGAAGTTACAGAGAAAGTAGAACTGGTTTGATATGATAATCCGCCATCTAAACTATATTCAAAAGGAGCAATTCCTGTTGGACTTGTAACTGTAAACGAATAAGGACCAGATGGATCACACTGATTTGAAGCAAATGTTGGAACTGTAGCCGATGGTAACGGATCTGTAGTAACCACAACATCAATCATAAATATACATCCGTTAGCATCTAAAACATGTACATCCCAATCTGTATTTGTTGCAGGATCTAATACACTTGAAGCACTAGTAGTGTAATCTGTAGCTAATGGAGCAACACCATCTTGAACAAATGCATAAGTATAAGGAGCCGTACCTCCTGTAGCTTCTACAGTAACTTGTGCACCAATATTACAATTTGCATTAATATTTGAAGTTTCTGTAAGATCTAGTACAGTTGGCTCTGAAACCACAACACTTGTAGTTGCAGTACAATCTGTTACATCATCAGTAACAATAATAGTGTATGTATTAGCAGTTAAACCTGTTAAAGGAATTGTTGTACCAGAAACACCCGTTACTGCTGTACCACCATTTATTGTATAATTATAGGTACCTGAGAACCCTGAAACTGTAAATGTAACAGATCCATTATTTCCACTATTACAACTAATATTAGTATCTAAATTTCCAATGATGGCTATATTCTCAACAGGGTCAACAGTATAAGACTCTTCATAATAACATCCATTAGCGTCAGTTACTCTAAACACATAAACATCAGGAGCTAACCCTGTGAATACACCAGATGATGCTCCAGTAGTGTTTGTAGTAGCACTTGCAGGAGAAATAATTTCAAAACTTAGTGGTGCTACACCATTGGTAGCTGTAACTGTTACATCACTAGTAGTGGCAGAACATGTTACAGGCGTTGACGAGAATGATAAATCTGTAGGCGGATCTAAAGCTGGTACAGTTTCCGTAGCAGCAACACTTAAACAACCATTAGCATCTCTAACAACTACAGATACTGGACCCGAGGTGCTAGTTGTATAGGTATTGCTAGATGTAAACGTACCACCATTAAAACTATACATGTAAGGAGGCGTTCCATTATTTCCAGTGGCAGTTAAAACCGCTGCTTGTGTTGTATTTGATGTGCCACAAGTTAAACCTTGAGTTAATGTTAAACTTGCTGTAACTGTTGATGGTTCTATTAAATCTACAGGTATAACTAAAGATGTACAACTTTTACTATCTCTAACCATTACGTTGTAGGTATTACCAGCTACATTTAAGCCAGTAAATGTATTTGATGTTTGGTAAGTAACACCATTATCTATACTATATTCATAAGGACCAACACCACCCGATGCTGTTACAGTTATACTACCATCACTACCGCCGTTACAACTAACATCAATATGAGTTTCTGAAGCGGTAGGGTTAGTTATAGCATCAACTGTTATTATATTAGATACAGCTACACACCCTTGACTATCTGTTACTCTAAATTGATACGTTCCTGCAGCAACAGCTGTATATGGTGAACCACCAATGGCTACAAATCCGCCACCATTATAATCTACTTCATAAGTAGTATATGTTCCTGTACCACCTGATGGCGTAAGTGTTATGGTTGCGTCTGGCGTTATTGTACAATCTAATTCTTTTGTTAATTCTGCTAGTAATTGAAGTTGTGGTTCAACCACTAAACTTTGTGTTGCAGTACAACCATTAGCATCTCTTATTGTAAATGTATATGATCCTGGTGTTGTAATACTAAATGTAGGGCTACTTTGAAAAGCTCCACCCATGCTGTATGACGCTGGTCCTACAGATACTGTGCCTGAAAGTGTGATACTTAATGGCGAACCTATAAAACATTGTTGCGGAATAGGGTCTAAAGTTGGGTCAGCATCTCTTATAATTGTTTCAGTATCAAATTGAATACAGCCATACGCATCTCTCACATAAAGATCATAAGTTCCTGCAGCCAAATTAAAAGAATTTGTACTTAACCATGAAGTTGGTACACCAGCACCTGTTGGTACTGCCTGATATTCATAAGGTCCTGTACCGTGTTGCGCAGTTACACTAATAATTCCTAATTCATTACAGTTTTCATTTTTAGTAGCATTAGCAGTTACAGCCAATAAAATTGCAGATTCTGTAATTTGGAAATTACTTGTTACAACACTACACCCAGCGTTTGTAGCTGTTCCTGTCTCTGTAATAACTACAATATAATCACCAAAAGGTAGTGGCCCTAAATTAGTTACTGACAATGTACCATTAGCAGGAACAATACCTGTGCCACTAACACCTGTAGTTGCCAAAGAAAGTGTTTCATAAATTTCGTAACTAACTGGCGTGTTAGTACCATAGGTACTATTTATATCAAAACTCACATTACCATCAGCACTACCTGTACAAGTAATATTGTTTGAAACTAATGCACTTGTTGTTAATGTTGAATTAGTAGGTACAGGTAAAGTTGATTGTTCAAAATAATAACAGTTGGTATCATCATCATAAACAATAAATGTATATGAAGCACCTGGAATTAAATTTGTAAATGTTGTTGATGCTGGTGAACCTGTGCCTAATTGCCAAGTAGCAGAGCCTCCTACTATACCATCCCAAGTCATTCCTGGTCCAGTATAAATAGCAAAATAGAAAGGCCCAGAACCTGTTACTGTTGTAGCGGTTCCTATACCAACAGTAGCTTCTCCTCCTGTTGAACAATCTGCTGGAGGCGATGTTACTGTTATATCTAAATCATCTGGTGGAGATGCTACTAATATATTTTGTACTATAGCTGTACACCCATTGCTGTCAGTAATTATTATTTCGTATATACCAAAATCTACTACTTCAAAAACTGAAGTTGCACCTGTTTGGTTTGTTCTTTCAACATCATAACCATTAACTCCAGTTACATGGTAGCTATAATTAGGCGTACCGCCTGTTACAGAGTTAATAACAATTTCTCCTAATGAAACCCCACCAGCACCACAAGTAATTGGAGTTACATTGTGTGTTATTGCTATTGGAGTAGGTTCATTTATTGTTATTGTTTCTGTATCTGTACAACCATTACCATCGGTTAATGTTATTGTATATGCTCCTGCAGGTAACCCACTTGTTTGTGAACCATAATTAGTACCAGTGGTATCATTATTTACGTTAATTGTAAATGGCGGTATGCCTTGTGTATTATCATAAACAACATCTATTGAAGCTGTTGATTCACCACTACACAATACGTCGTCAATTTGAGTTACACTTGTTATGTTAGGATTTGCTGGTGCTGTTACAGTTACATTATTAGTTTCTACTTGACATGAATTAGAATCAGTTATTCTAAATTGATAAGTACCCGCAGTTGAAGTTGAATATGTAAACGATGACCCTGATGGTGTAGGAGTTACAGGATTATAACTTGAACCACCATCTGTTGACACTTCATAGTTTGTATAAGTACTTGTACCTCCTGATATAGTTACATCTATTGTAGCATCAACAGGAATAGAACAAGTTAAATCTTTTGTTAATAAAGCACTTGCTAATAAACTTGGCTCAACTACTAATGTTTGAGTAGCTGTACATCCGTTTCCGTCTCTAATACTAAACGTGTAAGTTCCTGGAGCTGTAATTGCAAAAGTAGGACTTGCTTGATAACCACTTCCCATACTATACTCTGCAGTTCCAACAAAAACGGTGCCTGATAAGGTTACATTAAAGCTACTTCCGTCATAACATTGCTGCGCAACAGGATCTAAAGTTGGAGGATTATCATTAATTATAGTAACAGACTGCATAAATTCACAGTCGTTTATATCTCTTACATAAACATCCCAAACTAAGTCTGTTGCTGCATTAGTGTCAACTGTAATTACATTACTTGATGTATACGCGCCCGCTGCTGGTGCTGGTGCACCAGTTACTACAGCTGCATATCTGTAATTTGGAGTTCCGCCAGTAGCAGTAACAGTAATTTGTGATTGGTCATTTGTACAAAATACATTAGTTGCTGTTGCAGTAAATGATAACGCTGTTGATGGCTCACTTACTGTTATTGTGGCTGTATCTGTACAATCAGTAGTTTCATCAGTTACATTTATAGTGTACGTGCCAGTAGATAAACCTGTTAAAGGTATGGCATTAGCTGTTTGACCTGTTAAAGTTGTACCACTATTAATTGTATAACTGTAAGTGCTAGAAAAATCGGAAACAGTAAATGTTAACGCACCGTCATTTCCACCATTACAGCCCACATCACTATCTAACACACCAATTACACCAATATTAACTACTGGGTTAATAATTAATGATTCTTCATAATAACAACCACTAGCATCTGTTACTCTAAACACGTAAGTGTCTGGAGCTAAACCTGTAAAATTACCTGTATTATTTGATGTTACCGAAGCCGATGGTGCTGTTATTTCATACGTTAAAGTTCCAATACCTCCAGTTGCTACTGCTGTAACATTACTAGTTGTTGCAGAACAAGTAACGGCACTTGCTGTTAATGTTAATGCTGTTGGAGGATTTAAAGGTGTTAAACTAACAGAATCTGTAAACGTACAGCCTTGGGCATCTCTAACAGTATAATTAATAGTTTGATTGCTACCATTATCATTTACAGTATATGTGTTATTAGAACTAAAACCAGAACCGTTAAAACTATACTGGTAAGGTGCTGTTCCTGTTGTTGGAACATTTACCGTAATTGTAGCTGATTGTGGTGTATTTGATGCACTACAGCTAAATGATGTTGCACTTGCTGTTGTGGTCAATGCTGAAGGTGCTGTTAATGTAACAGAACCTGTACCAATACATTGATTAGCATCTCTAACCTCATAATTATAAGTTCCAGCTCCTAAATTATTATATAATGATGTTGCTGAAAAACTACTGCCATCAAAACTATATTCATAAGGACCAACGCCTCCTGATGCTATTATTTGAACAGATCCATTAGTATCAGCATTACACGTTGGATTTACAATAGTTTCAGTTGCTGTTGGGTTACTAATAGGATTAACTGTAACTGTAGACGTTGCTTCACAACCAAAAGTATCTGTAATTCTAAATTCGTAAGTACCAGCAGTTGTTGCGGTGTATGGTGAAGGTGTTCCTGTAATAGTTGTAAAGCCACCACCATTATAATTTACTTCGTATGTAAATGGTGCTGTTCCGCCAAATGGTGTTAAAGATATTGATGCGTTAGGTGTTGAAGAACAATCTAAACCTTTAATTAAATCTGCATCTAAAGCTAATTGATCTGCTATTACTTGTGTTGGTAATGCAAATACACAACCGTAAGCATCTCTAACTATTATATCATAATTTCCTGGAGCTAAATTGTTAAATGTATTATTTAATGTAAACGGACCGCTGTTAACACTATATTCATAAGGTGGGTTTCCGCTTGAAGCATTTACAGTAATTGTTGCACTGTTGCTTGCATCATAACAATAATCTGAACTTGTATCAATAGTTGCAGTTGGTCCTATAGGAGCATTCAATGTAAATGTATCTGTAATAATACAGTTGTTAGCATCAGTAACACTTACCGTGTAAGTTCCTGATTGCGTTAAGTTTGCAAATGTATTATTGTTTTGTGGACCAACAATGCTACTGTTTGGTTGTTCTAATTGGTAAGTGTAATTACCCCAACCACCAGTTGCTGTTATTGTTACACTTCCTCCAGACACACAAGTGAGCGGATCTGTACTTAAAGACATAGATAATGCCGTACTTGGCCCATTAACTGTTACGGTACTAGAGGCTGAACAGTTTGTAGTTGTATCAGTAATTTCAACTGTATAATTACCTGCTGTTAATCCAGTTAAATTTATTGGAGAAGTTCCTCCTACTGCTGTTCCTCCATTTACTGTATATGTAAATGATGTAGTATTAGAAACTGTAAATTGTGCTTCGCCATCTGCAGCTCCAAAACAGCTGACATTTTCAATTACCTGACCAGCTATTGATAATTGTGGGAGCGGATCAATAGTATATGTTTCAGAATACTCGCAATTATTGGCATCTCTTACTTGGAAAGTATACGAACCTGGAGCTAAACCTGAGAATGAATTTCCAGATTGATATGCTGTACTTGCACTAGCAGGTGCAATAATTTGATATTCTAAAGCTGGAGTTCCTCCTGTTGCTGTTATAGTTACTGTACTCGTGTTTGCTGGACAACTTAATGCTGTATGAGTAAAATCTAAATCTGTTGGTGGATCTAAAGGATCTATTGTAACAGGCGCTGTAACAAATGTACAATTATTTGCATCTCTAATTGTTACTGTGTAACTACCGTTAGTTAATCCATTAAAAATATTACCTGTTTGATATACAACACCATTTAAACTATACATGTACGGTGCTGTACCACCTGTTACTCCTGAAACTGTTATTATGCCGTCGGTAATACACGTATAATCTGTTGTTAATGTTGCTGTTCCATCTATAGCTGATGCCGCAGTAATGGTTGCGCTTTGTGATATTGTTTCACAAACATCGGTACCAAAAGTATATTCAACCATAACATCATACGAACCTGCAGCTAAGCCTGAAAATGTTGGTGAATTTTGATATGTAGTTCCATTATCAATACTATAGCGTAATGTATTTCCATTGGCATTAGTTACATTAATATTTATAGCACCACCATTAACATCTTCAGCACATAAAATATTAGATGTGTTTATTGTGAATTCTGGAGGATCAATAGCATCAATATCAATAGAAACTTCTGCTGTACAGTTATTAGAATCTACCACAGTTATATTAAAAGTACCTGGTGTATCTACATCAATAGTTGGTATTGTTTGAAAATCTGTAGTACTATTTATAAAGTAGAAATAAGGAGCTGTTCCTCCATTTGGGTATATTGTTATTTCACCATTAGTACATGTTAATGGTTGTGTTATAGCTGCCGTTGCTGTTAATAACGGTGGTTGAATTATTTCAATATCTTCGGTATGTATACAACCATCTTCAGTAGAAACATTTACTGTATAAGTTCCTGGGTTTAAATTGCTAAAAGTGTAATTGTTTTCATTTATTGGCCCTACACTATTTACTAAGGTAGCACCTTGATATATTGAAAAGAAGTATTGCGGCCTAACATCATTAGCTGCTAAAACTACATTTCCTAAATCATCATGACATAATGGTTGTGTTACTGTTGTTGAAACAGAAAAGTTACGCTCTCTTACCTGTACATCTGGCACTTCAAATATACACGGGTTTGGAGACACACCTGCTTGCCTAATATATACTGTATAAATACCTGCTGTATTTACACTTATGGTATTGCTTGACTGATAATTTGTGTTATCAATACTATACTCATAACCGCTTGGTACACCTCCAACAACAATTTCTCCTGGTGTATCGCATATAATATCTCTTGAGTTTGCTGTAGGCACCAATACGTTTTCATATGCATTGAAATAATACTGATTAAAACACCCTCCTGTATAATTTAATGTTAATCTATATTGGCCAACGGTGTCTACAGTGTAATCTGGACCCGTTGCAACTTGATTCCATACACAAGAAGCATCTTCATTGGCACAATCTTGATTTATTACTGCCGAACAGCTAGACTCATCTAAACGTTCCCAAATAATTGAAGATGTATCAGTTATACCTGTTTCAATATCTCTAAAATCGTTTGCACCACATAAAAAGAAGTTTGGTAATTGTTTACCGTCATTAGGACAGGTTACTACTTGATCTGCAAATGGAATTACTGGATTTGGCACCCCAGCACCGTAAGTAATAACATCAAAAATTTGAGTAATAGATTGACAAGGAGCTATGGCTTCATTATATACATAGTAAGTACCTACATCTGTAACTGTTATTGATTGCCCTGTGCCAATTACAGGTGTTCCTGATGGACTTGTAGACCATGTGTAATTATCATAACCATCTCCAGCGGTTAATACCACATTATCACCACATAAAATAACTTCTTCTCTAAATTCACAATTTAAATCTGATAGAAAGTTTGTAGCAGCAGGTGTTAGTAAACATCCTGTATTACTATTTATACTGGGGTCATCAGATTTTGTAAACGCTGGATTTAATGTTCCTCCATAAGTGGCAAATGCTTGATTACTAATAATATTAGAACAAGCATCATTTAATAAACTACAGTTTGAAACAACTCTAACTCTAAATCTAATTTCTGATACAGGGTCAAATTCTTCAACAACATAATCTTCAACCCTAAAAATAATTTCTCTGGTAGCAGGATTATAACTTTGAACAGATACTCCTGGTGGTAATGATACTATATCTGAAGGATAATCAAATACAATATTTACAGGTAAAATATCTCTAATAGTTAAGTTTGTGGCATTATCGTTTCCTGTATTTTGAAAACCAATAACATAATTAAGTTCATCACCTAAATTTACAGTATCTCCACCAATGTTATTTCCAGAGGTATCCTCTACTATTTTAGTTAAAACAATATTGGGTTCAATAATATCAACTGCTAGTGCAAAAAAGTAAGGAAAAAATGTATCACCAGAAGTTTCTAGTCTAACCGTTGCAGAAGTAGCACCATTAGCTATTACAGAGTTACTGGGGTTGGGCACTGGCATAATTCCAGTATCAAAACCTAACGTATTAGTACTATTAGGTACTCTATTGTTAACAGGTGTTGCATTTAATTGCGTAACCGAACTATTAAAAAAGTTATTTGCTCCTCTATCTGTTGTTGATAAGGTAGAACCATTTAATCTTAACCTATCACCTCTAATAGGTTTGTCTCCCTCTAATGTAGCAAAGGCAAATTTTGCTCTTACAGGTGTTGGTGCGGGTACTGTTCTAAAACCAGAAACAGGAATATCTAAATTTGGGTTTCCTCCTGCAACACTAATGGCACTAAAACCATCAAAACTTGTAATAGATTTACCTGGTAGTGTAGGATCTTCATAAACTATAAATAATGACCACCCCGCAGAATGCCCTGTATTATTACCAAAATTTCGTGTTCTTCCCTGTCCTGAAGACACATTAGCCACAGTATATGTTCCCAAATTTGAAGCTAAACCTGTTACAATACTAGTAACATCAGCATAACAGGCATATGGAAAACTATCACCACCATCAACTGATGATGTTCCGGCATCATAAACCACAGTACCTGTAACATCATGATAATTACCTGTTGGCCCTCTAAACCTAACTTGATTAATTGGAGCACTACCACTATTTACAGCGCCCCAATATAAACCTGCATGTATGATATCATAACAAGCAGGGTTATCTATAACTAAATCTGCACTAGAAGAACTAAATGTAGACGGATCTCCATCAATATCAATATAACGCATATTAACATTGTGGTTATAAGTAGAATTGTTATTAAATGCATTATTGTCTGGCCCTAAAATATTATTACCAATTAAAACAATATCACCTTTTAAATCTTGATTAAATCTTGGAGTAAATGGCTGATAATTTTGTGCAAATATTTTTGCATAAAATAGAATAAGAATTACAAAGATGCCAATACTTTTTACATAAGTAGTTTTTTTCATGGGCTGGCGTTTTAATTCACTTTAAGGGGCATTAAAATGAAAATGTCTAGTTATTTTTTAAATCCAAATCTATTTAATTGTAAGATTAATCACTTAAGCAATACAATTAAGCTGTCAATAATGTCTTTTATCGATGTAAATATCGTTAAAATTTCTTAAGAATAAAACATAAAAGCGTAATTTTTTGCATTTCATCGAAATTTTAACACCTTTAAACCTGATTTAATGATTGTTAAAACAGAAAAGCACTACAAAAAGGTAGTGCTTTATATGTGCTTTTTTAATTAGTTCTCTATTTTCACAATAGATCTGTTGGCGTCATAAGGTTCTTTTGACTCATTTTGAAGTGTATATTGAGCCTGTTCAATAGAATCAAACTTGTCATAATAAATGAAATATTTATTTGTATTCACATCAAAGAAGAAATTTATATCCTTTTGTCCGGCAGCCACTGCTTTTCTTAAGAAATCATCACGTTTTTCTTCACTACTATGAACAGCTAAAACTATATAATAACCAGATTCTGTATAAGCAACATTTTTAACAATTTGAATATTATTATTTGCTTTTTCACCAAAATCGAAGTCTGAAGTTGTTAAAGGTTGACTTGACGGATCTGTAAATCGTTTGATATTAGACAAGGCACTACTATCTTTTACAAACCTATCTTTTTGGTTATCATAAGCAGCTCTTTTAATTCTTCGTCTGCGTTCAACATCAGTAGCCACTTTAATAGTTTGTAAAGAAGCTTCTAAATTAGCTTTAGCATTTATAGTTTTTAATTGTTCAGCTTTCAACTGTTCAATAGCTGATAAATACGCTGCATTTAATGGATCATTATCATCTTTAACTTTACGTTTTCTGCTAATATATACAGCTTGCAACTCTTCAATTTTTATGCGCTGGTCTTCAATAACTTGATCTAATTCATTTTTAATAGATTCAATTTCAGCATTTTCAGCGGCTATACTTTTAAATGGCCTAGGAGCTACAACAATACCTTGCTCACTTAAGTCATTCTCTTTTTTAAGAGCATCTAAGTCACCTTGCTTAACAGCAACTTTTTCAGTTAACTTTTCAATTAATGTACCTTGAGCTTGTGTAGCATTATCTGTTACAGCATTTAAGTTTTTAATTTCAGAAACAGTTTCTTCATCTAAATTACTTAAATTTTGAGCCGCTTCTTGTTCAGCTTTTAATCTAGCCGCTTCTGCTAATCTTGCTTTTTCTGCTTCTAAAGCTTGTAAACGTGCAGCTTCTTTTGCTTGCGCTTCTGCCTCTTGTTGTTTACGTAATGCTTCGGCTTCAGCTTGTGCTTTAGCTTCCTCTGCTGCTTTTTGTTGCTCTTGCTCTGCTTTTAATCTGGCCGCTACAGCTAATCTAGCTATATCTGCTTCTAAAGCTTGTACTCGTGCCGCTTCTTTTGCTTGCGCTTCTGCCGCTTGTTGTTTACGTAATGCTTCGGCTTCGGCTTCGGCTTTAGCTTTAGCTTCCTCTACTGCTTTTTGTTGTTCTTGCTCCGCTTTTAATCTGGCCGCTTCAGCTAATCTAGCTTTTTCTGCTTCTAAAGCTTGTAAACCTGCTGCTTCTTTTGCTTGCGCTTCTGCCTCTTGTTGTTTACGTAATGCTTCGGCTTCAGCTTTTGCTTGTGCTTCGGTATTATCATTATTACCAGAAACATCTTGTGGTTCACTAGTTTTTGCTACAGCAGACTTAGTGCGTTTAGATTTTGTTGAGTTTGTTGTTGGTTTACGTTTAGCAATAGTTCGCTTTTTACGTTTTGGGGCTAATAATGCTGTTTCATCATCATCTCCACTATAAACATATCTATTATTATTTTTAAACTTGTACGCTACAGAAAATTCATGTGATGTACCAAATTCGGCTAAATCGCCAATAGATTTTTCAAAGTTATACTCTAAAGCAATTTGCTCAGTAACATTAATACCAACACCTGCCGAGGCTCCATAAAGTGTATTGTAACCTATTTGCCCCCATATACCTTTGGGCACTGTTAACATTGCTAAACCAGAAATTACGGTTTCTTCTTTTTTAAATTCAGATGTTATTAATGTAGTAAACTTACTTTCATCAAAAAAACCGCGGGTATTCATGTAACCAGTGTACATTACATGCGCTTGAAGACTTTGCTGTGGATTATCTTCAATTATTTTAGAAGTATTTAAATTGTAGGCTACAAGATTGTTTATTGATAATCCGAAATCAAAAAACTCTGTACCATAATTAATACCGGGATTAATTGTTAATAATAAATTATTAGGTATGTTATTTAAAACAGGTTCTGGTGTATTTGTTACAACTTTACCTTCATTAATACCGCTTTGGTAAGCTCCAATGTTTAAACCAAAGGTTAAATTGTTGTCTCTGTTAATTGCTGCGTTGTAAGCAAAGTTTAAAATACCACCAAAAACAGTTTGTACACCGTAATCTTGTTGAAATAAACCAATACTGGCGCCAATATTTTCTTTTATTCTACCTGTAAAACTAAATAAATATGTTTGTGGCGGATTCTCAAATTGCGTCCACTGCCTTTTGTTACTAAAACTAATGTATTTATTTTGTTCGCGAACAAAACTAAATGTTGGATTTACTGCGTATCTATTAAATTTAAGCGAGTTTCTAACAGGTAAATCTAACGCTACAACACCGTTTTCAGTTTCTTGAGCATAGGTTATTTGCACGAAGCAAAAAAACAAAATTACATATAGAAGTGTTTTAAACATATTACTTTACTACTGTTATAGACCCCTTAAAGGTTTGATTGTTAGAAGTTGTTATTATATAGTAGTAAACCGGGTTTACATCTTTAAACTCTAAATTTTCTGGCCAATTGTTTTGATACTCTTTAGTTGATAGTTCTATTTTTCCTTGGGCATTAATTATGGTTACTTGAGTATTTGAGCCACCGGTAAACTCTTTAGGAATTATCCAAGTATCATTTATACCATCTCCATTAGGACTAATTAAATTTGGAATATTTGCAACATCAGGAAATTGCTCTGTTATTTCAAAAGAGTATTCTTTTGTAGATTCGCAACCTATATTTTGTGTAATGGTTGCTTTATAAGTTCCAGAAGTTGAAATATTTAAAAATTCACTTGTTTCACCATTTATTAAAACATCATTTCTATACCATTGGAAAACAGGATTAGTTGCCGAAGTAGTTAAAGTTACCGTAAATATTTCATCTTCCTCTAATTCATAAGTGCCTTCAAAATCTATACTACTTGTAAATCCGCTATTTTCCAAATCTATTGAAGCCGTTGCTGAACATTCACCTAAACTTACTATAACAGAAAAAACACCAGCTTCATTTGTTTCGTAAGTTTGATTTGTTGCACCACTAATTTCTACACCATCTTTAAACCATTGGTGTGAATTACCGTTTATGGTTGATAACACTGTTGGCCCATTTTGATGACAGTAAGGATTACCTAATGACGATTCAATAGTCACATCTATTTCATCGGCAGTAACTTCACTTACTGTAACTCTGTTTGAAAATGAGTTAGATGTACATGTGCCATAATCTGTTTCTACAAAATATGTACCTTCTTCAAAAACCTCTAAGCTGTTACCTGAAGCTACAAAAACCGATGTTGTTTCAGTAACTTCTTTATACCATTTATATGTTAATGATGGGTATTGTAGCGGTGAATCATTCATGGCATCACCAGGATTATCAATAGTTAATAAGTAACTTTCGCCACTGCAAAAAACTGCATCTTCAACTAAATTATTTATAGTGAATGGAGAATCTTGTATTTTATAATAAGCTGCAAAAGCATTTGAAGGTGTGCTTGTTGCTGCTGGTGAAGTACTTTTTATTCTAATTTTAAAAGCTTCGCCTCCTGTTGTTTCGGGTATTGAAAACGTTAATGTTGCTGGAGAACTTGTTACACTACCTGGTGCAGACGTATAAATTTGTGTTGCATCAGTAAAATCTCCGGTTTCATCAGATAACTCTACAATAAAACTATTTGATGCTGTTAAAGCAATTTCTGGTGAGAATGAAAATGTTACATTGTAACTATTAAAAGATTCACTAGCACATGCTTGGGTAAAACCTAGATTTGGCTTACCAATAACAAGTTGTGCGTTTACCGTGTAAGCAGTAAATAAATAGCAAATGATTATAGCATAAATATGTTTCATTAGACACTAGTGTTTATAGTTTATAGAGAGAAATAATTGTCTAAATGATTTAAAGGAAAAAATAATTAATCGTTTATATCATCAATGTTTGTTGCTATAATTTTATTAATTCTTAATCTGTAATCTGGTCTTCTTTCATTTTGTATATCTATAAAAGTTTCAACATTTGAACTTTTAGAGTACACGTTAAAAAATGCGGCGTTACCGTACCAGTTTTCTAAATCGTCATTATTAATATTATTTTCTTCAAAAATATTACCATTGCAATTATTAAAATACATATTTGAAAATTGTATTTGTTCTAAACTTTCTTGACCAATTACAATATCATCATCTAAAATAACAGCTGGATTAAAGCCTGAAATTACAGTTGTTTTCATATCAAGAGATGCATCTTTTCCTATAAAAACAGCTTCATTAACCAAACCCTTATCAATATCGTCTTTTAATGTTTCACTATCGTTAAGCAATGTTAAATTTGTTGCTATTAATGATGTTCCTTTTTTTGAAAAATCTACTTCTTCTTTTCTATCATAAGAAAGCACTTTTAAACAACGAGACCCTTCGCTACTAGATATATATGGTGAGCGAATTGCTAGTGAGTTATTTAATTTACATTGTGCACCGTAGTTTAATTTAAAATCTGTGCTACTTGTTTTATATGAAACAGCTTTATTAATGCTTACCTCTCCGCCCCAAATTTCAAAAGCATCACCCGCGCAATAACTAACCATTACATTATTTATTGAAGTTTCGTTACCTACGCCAGCCATTAACAAGCCATTTAAATATCCTGCACCTCGAATACGTTTTCCTGCATATTCAATTCTTACATATTTTAAAACACCCGAATTACTACAAACATCATCACCTCCAAAATTTACATGAGCATAATTTGCAGGATTTAATTGATAATAAAGATTTGCAACTGAGCCATTGCCAAATTTATTTGAAGGTGCATTACCTAATAATACAATACCGCCCCAGTCACCTGGATATTTCATACTTCTGTTTGAGGAAAATACTATAGGATCTGTTTCTGTTCCTTCGGCAATTATTTTAGCTCCTTTTGAAATTGTTAATGATGCTTTTGAAGTATAATCTGCTAATATCACCGTTCCTGGCTCAATAGTAAGTGTAGCATTATTAGTTACAAATACACTACCTACTAATAAATAGGTATCTCTTTTATTAAGCTTAGTGTCTTCAGAAATGTTTCCAGAAATAATTTGTGTAGGCTCTCTGTAGGTAATTTGACTTGGTTTGAACTCTGTCCAGTTGTCTAGCCAATTGTTTTTACCAACAATTCCTTTTTCTTGTTGTGCTACAACTGTTGTAGCAGCTAGAAAAAATAAGTAGGTTACTAATTTAAATATTTTCATAATCAAGCATTTAGGTTGTTAGTAGAAATGGGGTTTCTAATAAACAAATCAAATATAGAATAAAATCCACGAAATACCAAATAAATCGATAAAATGCTGTGTTTTGTTAAAATTTTATGTATTTCATCGATGATTGGTATGCACTAGCTAATGAATTATATACTAAATATGAACTTTAATAAAAAAGCAACCCAAAAAGGCTGCTTCATAATTTTTATAATAACATGAATACCTAATGAAATTCACTATATTCATGTAATGATTTAAGTGTGTCTTCAAAAAACAATATTGCAGATACTAAATTGTTAGTATCAGAATACGGGAGAATTGTTTTTTGAAATTCTCTATTACTTTCTAAAAACTCATCAGTTGCTTCAAATTTACTTTCAAGAACTTTTTTATTGTCGTTATTTTCAGGAATACCTAATGTAGACAATGTTACACCTGGCTTAGTTGCAAAAGCTATATAAGGCATAAGCTGCACTAAACTTTCTATTCTTTCAATGTAAAGTACTAATAACTCACCTTTAGCTTTTCGGTCTAACTCTTCTTTACTATGGTATTTTTTAATAGCAACCTGATCACTAATAATACTTTTAGAACTGCCTTTTTGAGCAAAACTAACTGTAGTTACAAAGAATAAACCAAAACCAAGTAGGATTAATTTTGTTTTCATTTATGTTAAGATTTGTGGTTCTGGGGGTAAATTTATACATTTTATCGTAAAAAACAATCATTTAATCGGTTTTTTTGCAAAAAAACTGTATTTAAGTAATTTTTCTTACAGTAATAATAATGTAATAGCATGTTTTTTAATCTTTTAAATGTTTTGGAAATATAGTTTTAATTGTTTCTCCTTCATTTATTAGGTTCCAATCATCTACATCAAAATTAATTATTACAACACCACTTGTTGGTACATTATCTACATATGCACTACCAAAGGTGTTTACAAAAGCCGTAATAGCATGGTTATGCCCAAAAACTAATAAATTATTTACTTTTTTACTTGTGTTCTTTATTACATCTGTTAAATCTGCACCGGCAAAATCATATAATTTGTATAAATATTCAATGTTAGAACCATTTATATTTAAATGCTTAAGAAATATTTTTGAAGTTTCTTTTGTTCTAGTAGCATCACTACTTAATATTTTATCAAATTTAAAATTTTCATGTTTTAGTGTTTCTGATACTAATTTAGCATCATTAATGCCTCTTTTTTTTAATGGTCTTTCATGATCTGTTACATCAAATTCCCATGAAGATTTGGCGTGCCTAACTAAAATAAGTGTTTTCATAACGTCGATTAAATACTTTTTTAATCGATAATTAGTCATTTTTATCGATTAAAACCATTTACTTTACTTTGTAAATTTAATATAAAGTCTAATATTTACCCCTATTAAATGCTTAATTATTTAACATTTAAATAATTATTAACCGTAATCGTTTAAAAAACACTAAAACCCGATTAAAAACAATTATGCTGCGCTTAAACGAATATATAAGTGATTTAGCACATATTTTTGAGTCCCTTACATTTGGTTGTTTTTTTTGCTGTACCTATTTAATTAAAGAATTATGACCCCAAATCTGATTTTACACATAAATACGGTATTGTATAACGGTACTACTCCCTCACTGTTTTTTCCCTCAAAAACTTTATTACTGTTTAATTTAATGAAATGTATTAGATTAAAATAGTGTGACTATTAATAGCCATTATTTAACTAAAGAAAATATAAATAAGAATAAAACACAACAAAGGCGAATCATGAAACATATAAATACATTAGCATTTAATGTTCTTTTTACGTGTATACTAACTTTAAATTTGAATGCACAAGTAAATAAATTAAAAGGTGGAAATTTTGATGCTGCTAATTCATTTGAGTTAGAAATAATTAGTTACAGTGATCAACCAGATTTTAGTTTAGAGCATTACCATATACTTTCATTAAAAAACACTGGTAGCAAACAAACTAGTTACAATTTATCTAGTGAGGTAACTAATTATAATGAAGCCTATGAAAATGTAGTAGAAAATCAGCATGGTAAGCAAGATAATAATACTGCAATTGATGCAAATAAAATGAACACTAAAGAAGAAGCTAACAGCATTGAAGTTTCTTTTGTAGATGGCACTAAAACGAAACACTTAAATACTATTACGCTAAACCCAAATGAAACTGAAAAGTTTTATGTAAAAATGAAACGCGTAAACAATTCAGAAGTAGGAAAAACTAAATTTTTTAAAATTTCAGCTCAAAATACAGGTTTAAATTCTAAATCTGTAATAATTAAAAATGTAATTGCTAACCAAAATAACTTAGGCAATTAAACTTTTAAGTTTAATAAAGCAAACTATCAACTTAAGGCTTATGAAAATCTATACACTTTCTATTAATTGTAAAAAACTTTTACCGCTAGTTGTTTTTTTACTATGCGCCTTTGCTTACGGGCAATTACAAACCCCTTTTACCCCTCGTTTTAATGAGGCTGTAAATGGAGATTTTACAATTATTGCTAACAATACCATTTCAACAACAGCAACAGGTAATTATAATGGTACTGCAGATAATAATAGTCTTTCAAATCTTGTTTACGTAGATATAGACTCAGATCCAACTACATTCAATTCAAGTAATGCTAATTTTTCAAACCCTGCTCCTGGTGCTAGTTGTTTAACACTTAAAAAAGTGCTTTTATATTGGGCAGCCTCAGATCAAGAACCTTCACCCGGAGGAGATAACCAACCTAATTGGAATTTTAATGATGTTAAATTAATGCTTCCATCTCAAACAACGTATACAACCTATACAGCCGATGAAGTAATTTATAGAGGTAGAGATACGCATTTTAGTTATGATCCTTACATATGTGTTAAAGATATTACAAGTGATGTTGCTACACTAACAAACCCATTTGGAACTTATCAAATTGCTAATGTTGAAGGTAAAATAGGCTCGTTAAATGATCATCAAAACGGTTTAGCTACTGGTGTTTCTGGTGGTTGGCAAATTGTATTTGTTTATGAATCTCCAACACTTCCTGCAAAAAACGTAACTATTTTTGATGGTTATGCACATGTTTTAAATCAAAACGGAGCTAAAGATTATGATATTGATTTTAATGGTTTCCAAACAGTTCCTACTGGTGATGTAAATGCAAACATACTTATAGGTGCTTTAGAAGGTGATAGAGGTATTGGTGGTGATAGGTTACAAATACAAAACACATCAAACGTATTTGTTAATTTATCAACAGCTCCGTTATTTCCTATTAGAAACCCATTAAACTTTTTTAATAGTAGAATTACTATTGATAATGCTGATTTTACAGATAGAACACCTGCCAGTGAAAACACACTTGGTTTTGATGCTGCTGTTTTTGAATTATCAAACCCAAGTAACTCAATAATAGGCAACAATCAAACATCAGCCACAGTAAGGTTAACATCTACACAAGAAGCTTATGGTTTATATCTATTGGGCTTATCTGTAGATGTATGGGCTCCTAACTTAAGTCCTATAGAACTTGTCTTAGATACACCGTCTACAAATTACAACCCTAATGACACGCTAGGAGTTAGTTTTGCCATTGAAAACACAGGTAATGATGATGCTTTAGGCTTAGAGGTTTCTACAACACTACCGGCTCAGGTTTCTTTAGTTGAACCTATTACACCTACTTTACCAAACGGAGTTACCTATAACTATAATACAACTACAAGACTATTAGAATTTTTTATAGATGATAGCGTTGTTGAAGCTGGAGATGATGAAGTTGTTGTAAACTTTAATTTAAGAATAAAAGATGAATGTCATTTCTTAGAAGATGATTGTGATTTAGATTTTGATTTACAATTAGAAGCTAACTACACAGGAAATCAAAACCCAACGCCTCAAACAACCGATAGTTCTGCTACGTTAAATGAATGTGGGGTTGGAAACAGAGATCCGTTAACAATTTCTATAAACCAACCTTCAATTTCATGGCAAACTTCACCTAACGCTTTAAATAGAACTGTTGAATGCGATAATACTACAGACTTAAATAATGCTCAAAGTTTAGCGCCTGTTGCAGATAAATGTAATTTAACACCTATTAAAACATCGGGTAGCTTTATTCCTGATACTAATTGTGCAAATGCAGGAACTTATACCAACACATGGGCATTTACAGATGCTTGTGGTGTAACAATTTCTGAATATACACAAGTTATAACCATTACAGATACTACAGCGCCTACAGGGACTGCACCATCGGGTGATACTAATGTGAATTTATGTTATGATGATGTAATAACCACTTACAACTTTGATGCTGCAACAGTAGCTTCAAATTATTCTGATAACTGCGGAAGCGTTTCTGTAAACCTTACTAACACCGAACTAACTAGCGATAATTGTGGTTGGTCTTTAACGTACACTTACAACGTAGTTGATGCTTGTAACAACACATTAACTGGTGAAACTATAACACACACAGGTAGCGATCAAACAGCGCCTACAGGTACGGCTCCTACTGGAAACACTAATACTAACGCATGTTATGCTGATGCACAATCTACGTATACTTTTGATGCTGCAACAGTAGCTTCAAATTATTCTGATAACTGCGGAAGCGTTTCTGTAAACCTTACTAACACCGAACTAACTGGCGATAATTGTGGTTGGTCTTTAACCTATACTTATAACGTGGTTGATGATTGTAACAACACATTAACTGGTGAAACTATAACATATACTGGTAGTGACCAAACAGCACCTACAGGTACCGCTCCTACTGGAAACACTAATGCTAATGCATGTTATGCCGATGCACAATCTACGTATACTTTTGATGCTGCAACAGTAGCTTCGAATTATTCTGACAACTGCGGAAGTGTCTCTGTAAACCTTACTAACACCGAACTAACTGGCGATAATTGTGGTTGGTCTTTAACCTATACTTATAACGTGGTTGATGATTGTAACAACACATTAACTGGTGAAACTATAACACATACTGGTAATGAT
>NZ_VOSC01000019.1:245-389 GCF_007997385.1 Seonamhaeicola algicola | reverse complement strand
AACACTAATGCTAATGCATGTTATGCTGATGCACAATCTACATATACTTTTGATGCTACAACAATAGCTGCAAATTATTCTGATAACTGCGGAAGCGTTTCTGTAAACCTTACTAACACCGAACTAACTGGCGATAATTGTAGC
>NZ_VOSC01000019.1:0-98 GCF_007997385.1 Seonamhaeicola algicola | reverse complement strand
GATGATTGTAACAACACATTAACTGGTGAAACTATAACACACACAGGTAGTGACCAAACAGCGCCAGTAATAGACAATACAAACACTGAAAATATTGA